>NZ_JBQSVA010000003.1:0-598716 GCF_052375995.1 Ewingella sp. AOP9-I1-14 | reverse complement strand
CGAGAAGAGAGAAGGACAAAAGGCGCTGCCTATTGAACGTTGCGCAGCAACGGCCCGCAGGGTGAAGCACGCGGTGGTTCATCACCTGCCAGGCATCAAATAAAGTGAGAAACCCCAGCCGAAAGGCCGGGGTTTTTTGCTATATGGGACACGGCAAAGTGCAAAACAAAGAAGCCCCCCTGCTCTTACGAGCCGAGGGGCTTCTTGCGTTATGGCTTACTGATTAATGGTTGGAGCTTTGGGAGATGCCAATACCGGTTTGGGATCTCACGAACTGCGGATGGAAACGTTCTCTTTCCAGCTGCCCCTCGCGTGAATTGTCTGTTATTGAAAACAGCCAAGTTCCCACAAAGGCAACAATCATTGAGAATAGTGCAGGATATTCATAAGGATAGATGGCTTTCTCATGACCTAAGATCTGTACCCATATCGTTGGGCCGAGGATCATGAGAATCACCGCGGTTAAGAGACCAAGCCAACCCCCAATCATTGCTCCTCGAGTCGTCAGTTTTGCCCAGTACATGGAGAGCAGGATAATTGGGAAGTTACAGCTGGCGGCGATAGAGAATGCCAGACCGACCATGAATGCAATGTTCTGCTTCTCGAATAAAATACCCAGCAAAATGGCGACGATGCCGAGGATAATTACCGTGATCTTCGAGACACGCAGCTCATCCTTTTCAGTGGCTTTACCATCCTTTATTACGCTGGCGTACAGATCGTGAGATACCGCTGAAGCGCCAGCTAGCGTTAACCCTGCCACTACTGCAAGGATTGTTGCGAAGGCGACGGCGGAGATGAATCCTAAGAAGAAGCTACCGCCAACGGCATCGGCAAGATGAACCGCTGACATGTTGGTGCCGCCCAACAATGCGCCGGTTGCATCTTTAAATGCTGGGTTTGCGCTAACGAGAACAATAGCGCCGAAGCCGATAATGAAGGTCAAAATGTAGAAATAACCTATAAAACCCGTGGCGTAGAACACGCTTTTACGCGCTTCTTTTGCATCGTTGACGGTGAAGAAACGCATCAGGATATGTGGCAATCCGGCCGTACCAAACATCAGTGCCAATCCAAGCGATAGCGCGGATATAGGGTCAGAGACCAACCCGCCCGGACTCATGATTGCCAGCCCTTTTGGATGCACCGCCACCGCCTGCTGGAAGAGAGTGTTGAAGTTAAAGTTGACCGACTTCATCACCATAATCGCCATAAAGCTGGCACCGGCGAGCAGTAGGATCGCTTTGATAATCTGTACCCAGGTGGTGGCTAACATCCCGCCGAACAAGACGTAAAGCACCATCAGAATACCGACCAGAATCACGGCGACATGATAGTTAAGCCCGAAGAGCAGCTGTATCAGTTTGCCGGCACCCACCATTTGCGCGATGAGATACAGGGCGACCACCACCAGCGAGCCGCAGGCTGACAGAGTTCGAATAGGCTTTTGTTTTAAACGATAGGAAGCGACATCCGCGAAGGTGTATTTCCCCAAGTTGCGAAGCCGTTCCGCGATGAGAAATAGAATGATTGGCCAGCCAATCAGGAAGCCTATCGAGTAGATCAAGCCGTCGTAGCCGGAAGTATAAACCAGCGCTGAAATGCCCAAGAATGATGCCGCCGACATAAAGTCACCGGCGATGGCCAGCCCATTCTGGAAGCCGGTGATTTTACCGCCGGCGGTATAGTAATCCTGTCGGGAGCGGGTGCGCTTTGAGGCCCAATAGGTGATATACAGCGTGGCGCCGACGAAAAGGACAAACATCACGATGGCTTCGATATTCAGAGGCTGCTTTTTGACTTCCCCTGCAATACCTTCTGCGGCCAGCGCGGTGAATGGTGATGCCAGCAGAAGCGCCAGCGATAATCCCCCTAAACGACGGGCGTTCATGGGTTCACCTCGCGGATGATTTCTGCCGTCAGGCGATCAAATTCGCCATTAGCGCGATAGACATAAATACCGGTGAGCACGAAGGAGGCGACAATCAGCCCAACCCCAATGGGGATACCGCGAGTGATAGTTCCTCCTTCATAGAGTGGCGTGCCGAGCCACTGGGGTTCAAAGGCAATAAGGAAAATAAAACTGACGTACATCACCAACGTGATAATAGAGAGCAGCCACGCGAAGCGGCTGCGTTTTTCTACTAATTCCCTGAAGCGTGGATTATTTACAACTCTTTGATAAATGAGATCATTCATCTCAGTGACTCCTGTGAGGCATTGATAGAGTTCACCGCGCCAGGGCGGTGAAAATTACGACGGCACTTTCATTGATTGTTTTTCTTCCAACAGCTTATCGACTACACCCGGATCGGCGAGGGTAGAGGTATCTCCCAAATTACTGGTATCGCCAGCGGCAATTTTGCGCAGAATGCGGCGCATAATTTTCCCTGAGCGAGTTTTTGGTAAGGAATCAGTCCAGTGAAGAATGTCAGGCGTGGCGATAGGTCCGATTTCTTTGCGTACCCAGTTACGCACTTCGGCATACAGCTCTGCTGAGGGTTCTTCACCATGGTTGAGGGTAATGTAGGCGTAGATAGCCTGACCTTTGATGTTATGCGGAATGCCAACCACTGCGGCTTCGGCAATTTTCGGATGCGAAACCAGCGCAGATTCAATCTCCGCGGTCCCCAGACGGTGGCCGGAAATGTTCAATACGTCATCGACGCGGCCGGTTATCCAGTAATAACCGTCTTCGTCACGACGTGCGCCGTCGCCGCTGAAATACATATTTTTGAAGGTTGAGAAGTAAGTTTGTTCGAAACGGTCGTGATCGCCAAACAGCGTTCTCGCCTGACCCGGCCATGAATCAGTAATGACCAAGTTCCCTTCGCATGCCCCTTCCTGCGGAACACCTTCGTTATCCACCAAGGCTGGCTTAACGCCAAAGAAAGGACGCGTCGCCGAACCCGCTTTCAGCTCGGTCGCACCGGGCAGCGGGGTGATCATGAAGCCGCCGGTTTCGGTCTGCCACCAGGTGTCGACGATTGGGCATTTGCTGTTACCTATGGTCTTGTAATACCACTCCCAGGCTTCCGGGTTAATCGGCTCACCCACTGAACCCATAATGCGCAATGAATCGCGGCTGGTTCCCTCAATGGCTTTATTACCTTCCGCCATTAATGCGCGAATAGCCGTTGGTGCGGTATATAAAATATTCACTTTATGTTTATCGATGACCTGCGCCATGCGATTTGGCGCCGGGTAATTAGGCACGCCTTCGAACATAAGTGAAATAGCGCCGCAGGCTAATGGGCCATAAAGTAAATAACTGTGGCCAGTGACCCAACCGACGTCGGCGGTACACCAATAAATATCGCCGTCGTGATAATCAAAAGTATATTTAAACGTCAGCGCGGCATAAACCAAATAACCGCCAGTCGTATGTAATACGCCTTTAGGTTTACCGGTTGAACCCGAGGTATAAAGAATAAATAACGGATCTTCCGCTTTCATCTCTTCCGGCGGGCAATCAGCGGAAATATCTTTAATTGCGTCATGCCACCAAATATCGCGGCCCTGTTTCCATTCGCCTTCTTTACCCGTGCGTTTAAATACCACCACGTTAGTGACGCTGGTAACTGCCGGATTTTTTAACGCGTCATCGACGTTTTTCTTCAGGGGAATGGTGCGCCCGGCGCGTAAGCCTTCGTCAGCGGTGATCACCACTTTGGAGTTGGAGTCGACAATGCGACCCGCCACGGCTTCTGGGGAGAAGCCGGCGAAGATAACGGAGTGGACGGCGCCGATGCGCGCGCAGGCCAACATCGCCACGGCGGCTTCCGGCACCATGGGCATATAGATGGCAACCACGTCACCTTTCTTCACGCCGAGGCCTTTCAGTACGTTAGCGAACTGGCAGACGTCGTGATGCAATTGTTGGTAAGTGACGTGTTTGCTTTCGGCTTTCGGGTCATCGCCTTCCCAAATCAGGGCCGTGCGGTCGCCGTTTTTCTCGAGATGGCGGTCAAGGCAGTTGGCCGACAAATTAAGGGTGCCATCTTCAAACCAGCGGATATCAATGTTGCCTGGCGCAAACGAGGTGTTTTTAACTTTGCTGTATGGCTTGATCCAGTCGAGAATTTTTCCCTGCTCAGCCCAGAATGCATCCGGATTTTCTACAGATTGTTGATAATACTGATGATATTGCTCTGGTGTGATGAGAGTACGTTCTGCGATTGACGCAGGAATAGGGTGCTTATGGACTTGGCTCATGGTTTTTCTCCTTTAATTTGTTAATCATATGTCAATCAAAGGTTAAGTGTAGTTTGCCTTGAGGCTTTGTTCGGATTTTGGGGGGCGGATCACGCAACCTCAGTAACCCAAGCAAGATTGTGGTCATTAGGCTGCTAGGATGCTCACATTGAGTAAGGTGAGATGAGTAAGAGGAGAGGAAAGAAAAGCGTGAAAATGTCGTGCAGCAATATTTGCCGCATACTAAAAAATTACGATAGGTAGAGCCGATCAAATTTTAGAATTGTATGGATCCTAGCCTATCTGCACGAAGTTGACCTAAGCCAAGCCGCGGCGTCTCCCTCGCCTGAAAAATGGTGCGATGTAATATCAATTTAAAACAAAGGTTTTTATTTTGTTAAATAAAGCTTAATCCATTCACAATTTATATTAATTAGCTCAAAACCATCATGAAATATAATGTTAATTAATTTAACCTCAGAGTGAAATTTCCTACAGAAAAGTCTTATAAGTCCTACATTTTAGATTAATAACCTTAATATTAGCATTTTGCGAGTTATTATTCCGACAAAACACAAATAACAGTATATTGATCTGGAAAAGAGAGGGGTGCTCTCTTCGGTAAGCAAGATTTCTCTTTGCTACCGTTATTTCTCAAGGACTCAATATGTTTATTACTAAAAAGAAAGCTCTCATCGTTGCCCTGTCTGCCGTTATCTCTGCTTCAGCTTTTGCAGCTGACGAGCCTGTAGCACCAACGGGAGCCGATCAGGGTTCTGGTCGTATTCATTTCACCGGTACTGTTATTAACGCTCCATGCTCTATCGCAGCTGGTGATGAAGACATTAACGTGAACATGGGCCAGGTTGCGAATAAAGTGCTGGAAAGCGGCAATAAGTATTCACAAAACGTTAACTACACCATTCACCTGCAAGATTGTGACCTGACTGCACAGACCGCTGGCGACGTTCAGTACCCAGCTATGTCTAAAGTTGCAGTATCTTTCGCGGGTACGCCAGACAGCAGCCTGTCCGAGTTACTGGCTAACACCGGTAGTGCTAAAGGTGCTGCGATCCGTCTTATCGACTCAAACGGCGACTTGCTGAAAGTGGGTGATACCTCTAAAGACATCAACTTAGTGACCGGTAATAACGAATTGGTATTTGCTGCGCGTGTTGAAGCGAACAACCAGCCAGTATCCACCGGTACTATCGTATCTCAGGCAACTTACGCCCTGAATTACAAATAAGACTGCCTTAATAAATAGGGGAGTTTACTCCCCTTTTATCGTGCCTTTATTGGCAAGGCTTTCTGCTGGCTATATTTCACTGTTCATATAATTAAGCCGAACACGCTTTATAAAAATAAAAGTGGTTTTATATGTTGGTCATTTTTAATAAGACACCGATTAGAAAAAAGCTCACTGTCATCGTTATGAGTTCTTTGACGGGATGTTTTATTTCAATGAGCAGCCTGGCAGTGGAGTTCAATACCAACTTTATTGACGCCGGGGACAGAAATAATATCGATTTAAAACGCTTTGAAGTCGCCAACTACATTGCGCCTGGAGAATATTTGCTGGATATCGTTCTGAATGGCCGAACCCTGCCAGAACAGAGCCTGATCAAATATATTCCCGACGCCGACAATAAGAATAGCCGAATCTGCCTGACGCCCGAGTTGGTCGATAAGTTTGACCTGACCGACGCGGCTCGCAAATCATTGGAAAGCTGGCACGACGGCCAGTGCCTTTCTCTCGACACGCGCGAAGAAGTGACCGTTCGCTACGATCAGGAGAAGCAGACGCTCAACGTCAGTATTCCTCAGGCGTGGTTGACCTATCACGATGAAAACTGGGTGCCGCCTTCGCAGTGGGATGAGGGGGTTGCCGGAGCCATTCTGGATTACAACCTGCTGGGCAGCAAATACATGCCGCAGAACGGCAGCAGTTCCACCAATTTGAGCAGTTACGGTACGGCGGGCTTTAACGTCGGGCCGTGGCGTGCCCGTGCTGATTATCAGTACAACAATACTCGTTCGTCGGGCGGCCAGCGCAACAGCCAGTTCAACTGGACCCAGCGTTATCTGTATCGCGCGCTGCCGTCGATTGGCGCGCGCTTCAATGCCGGTGAAACCTATTTTAACTCGGACATTTTCGACTCATTCCGCTTTCTCGGCGTCTCGCTAAATAGCGACCAGCGCATGTTGCCTCCTTCACTGCGCGGCTACGCGCCACAGGTGACCGGGATTGCCAAGACCAATGCCAAAGTCAGCATCAGTCAAAATGGCCGGGTGATTTACCAGACCAACGTGTCGCCGGGGCCGTTCGTGATTCAGGACCTGAGCGAAGCCGTGCAAGGGGCGCTAGACGTGCGGATTGAAGAGGAAAACGGCAGCGTCACCACTTATCAGGTGAGCACCGCCACCATTCCGTTTTTAACGCGTAAGGGAGAAGTGCGTTTCAAAACCGCCATGGGTAAACCGACGACCGGCAGTAATAACAAGGTGATGCAGCCGGGTTTCTATAGCGGGGAAATGTCCTGGGGCGCGCTGAACAACTTTTCGCTGTATGGCGGCCTGATTTCCACCACCGGCAATTACCAGTCGCAGGCGTTGGGGGTAGGGCAAAACCTGCAAGACTTCGGCGCGATCTCTTTTGACGTGACGCGCTCATCGGCCACGGTCCCGGTTGAAGGCAAGCAGAGCGGCTACAGCTATCGGGTGAACTACTCGAAGCGTTTTGACAGCACCGGCAGCCAGATCACCTTCGCCGGGTATCGCTTCTCGGAAAAGAGCTTTATGTCGCTGAACCAATATTTGGACAAGACCAACGGCGAACACTACTCGCGCGACGACAAGCAAACCTACACGGTGACGGCCAACCAATTCTTACCCTGGCCTGCGATCACCCTCTACTTGTCGGCGACGCACAAGATTTATTGGAACGACAGCCCGAGCAATAACTACAGCGTTTCAGTCAGTAAGATTTTTGATATCGGGCGCTTTACCGGCGTTTCGGCCACCCTGTCAGCCAGTAAGTTGCAGTACCAATATACCGATGAAAATCAGATGTTTTTGTCGTTCAGCCTGCCGCTTTCCAGTGGACGGCAGATCAGCTACGACGCGCAACAAGATTCGCAAAACGGCTTCTCGCAGACGGCTTCCTATTACAACAGCGAAGACCCGAAAAACAGCTGGCGCGTCGGGGCGGGCGGTAGCAGCCCTGACTTGCAAAAAGGCGACGGCATTTTCCGCGCCAACTATCAGCATATGTCGCCTTACGGCCAGCTCGGGGTTAACGGCAGCGTGAAGAATAACGACTATCGCTCGGTCAGTGGCAACTGGTATGGCTCCTTTACCGCCACGCGTCACGGCGCGGCCCTGCATCAGAGCAGCGCGGGGAGTGAGCCGCGCATGATGTTATCAACCGGCGTTAAGGGCATTCCTATCAGCGACGGGGCGTCTGTAACCAATGATTATGGCGTCGCGGTGGTCAATGGCGTCTCCAGCTATCAAACCTCCGACATTCGGGTGGATGTGAACAACCTGCCGGACGACGTGGAGGTTTATAGCTCGGTGGTGAGCAAAACCCTCACCGAAGGGGCGATTGGTTTCCGCAAAATCCGCGCGATTAAGGGTGAACGTCTGATGGCCACTATCCGCCTGGCCGATGGCAGTTTCCCGCCGCTGGGCGCCTCCGTCACCGACGATAGCTCTGGCTTTGAAGCTGGGTTGATTGGTGATAACGGGCTGGCTTATCTGGCCGGTGTCTCGGGTGAGAAGAGCCTGACGGTGAATTGGGGCGACGACAAACAGTGCCGCATTCAGGTCCCGGCGGACTCTGCGAGTTTAAATGGTCAATTGCTGCTGCCTTGCCAATCGGTCAAGGCCGCAGCAGGCAATGTTGAATTGAGATAATGAGGAAGGACGACGAATGAAGAAGTTCATGATGGGTGTAGCCACTGCGGCATTAGTGGCGACAACCCTAATTCAGGGAGCGAACGCCGCCGTCAATATCGACCGCACGCGGATTATTTTTAACGCCGGTGAGAAGTCGGTCAGCATCATGCTGGAAAACCAAAGCAAGGATTTGCCTTATCTGGCGCAGGTTTGGCTGGAGAATGCCAAAGGTGAAAAGATCTCTTCACCTCTGGTGGCTCTGCCGCCGATGCAGCGCATTGATGCCGGGCAGAAAAGCCAAATCCGTGTTTTACAGTTGCCGGAAACCGCGGCGCTGCCGAAAGATCGCGAATCGCTGTTCTATTTCAATGTGCGCGAAGTGCCACCGAAAAGCGAACTGGCGAACGTGATGCAGGTGGCGATTCAAAGTCGCATTAAGCTGTTTTTTCGCCCGGCTGCTATTGCGAGCCAGGCCAAAGGCGCATGGCAAGAGAAGATTGGCGTCAAGCTTTCGGCTGACGGCCTGACCATCAGCAACCCAACACCGTTTTACATCACCCTTGGCTATTTGGGGAAAGACAACGCGGGGAGTTTTCGCGGCTTCGATAGCCTGATGCTGGCACCGTTCGCCACTGAAACCCTCTCGGGCAGCCAGTATGTCAGCTCGAAATACAGCATCGGCTACATGGATGATTACGGCGGTTTACAGGTTAATCAGTACTCTTGTAGCGCAGCCAGCTGCCAAATGTTGAGCAAGCCGGAGAAGAAATAGCCATGCCAACGCTTTATCGCTTATTAGTTCGCAGGAAGTGGCTACTCATCGTGCTGCTACTTTGCTCGCGCAGCGTCTTTGCGCTCGACTGCGTTGAAAAAGGGACCGGCATGGTCAACATGCCGCCCATCGCCATTGGTCCATTGGCCATTCCCTCCAACGTTCCGGCCGGAACCAAGATTTGGGAATCTAATGAGATCAGTATGACGGCTTACTGCGACAATGTTCTCGGCAGCATTATCGATGTCGTGCATTTCTACTTTAACCCTAAGTCGCAATCGTTGGGCCAAGGGTTATTACTCGGTGTGAGCTATAACGGTCAGGATCTGGAGCAGAACGAACAGCGCCTGAGCACCAATAGCCCGCCGATTAAAAAAGGGCAGAACGTCACGGTTAATGTCAGCTTCCGCTTATATATCAAAGTGACGGCGAACCCTCCGTCGAGTGGACATTATGAAGGCACCGACCAATTTACCGTATTTCAGCTCGACGGCAGCCGGGGGATAAACCATTCAGCCGGTGCGAAGAACGTGAAATATACCTTATCCGGCTTACAGGGAATTCGTTTTCTGGCCTGTGGGTCAGATTTGAAAGTCTATCCCGAATCGCAAATGGTGGATTTTGGCGCCATTCAAAGTATTCAGTTGTCGCGCTCTTCAGGCATCACCTTGCCGTTTGCAATTAAAGCCGTGAAACAGGGCTGTTTGGATAACTTCTCTCTACAGGCGGAGTTTTCCACGGCCAGTCCGCTGATTAACAATAATGCGATCGACCTGGCGAATGGCGCGCAGCTGACGTTATTAAATGACAAAGATGAAGCTATCGTCTTTAACCGCTACGACAACTTTGCTGAATTAAACAACATCAATGAAGTGACGAAAAACTTTACGGCCAAAGTCAGCGCTATCCCCGGCCGGGAATTGAAACTCGGTAAATTTGACGCCTCTGTGGTGGTGAAAATCAATTATTACTGATTCACAACGGACAGAAAGGGTACACGGATATGTTGAGAACAGCTAAATTACGGGCGCAAGCGCTCGAAGAACCTGTCGATCACGGTGATGCACCTAACGCGGTAACGGAGAATGGGATCTATGGCATGCTGCAAAGCATGCGGGAGCGAGCGGGGATAAGCCGAGCAGAGTTGGCTAAGCGTCTGGATATCACGCCCCCGGCCATCACCCGACTTGAGAAACGGCCTGCGCAAGCCAGTATGACGACGCTAACGCGCTACGCGCACGCCTGCGGCTGTACGTTGTATCTGCTCTATAAATAGGTCAAAACGCCACTATCAGGTTATTTCACAAAGACGCACATGATAAAAGGCGACTGTGTGGTTTCGATTAACATGCTATTGGCGTCATATTTTTTTAAAACCAGGGTGTCTGAATCGCCAACAATATAAGAGCTATTCATGAGAACCAGTCTTGATAGCTCTTCATTCATGGTGTCCACGCTATCAATATTTACCCGATCGCTTTTCAATGTGTAGGTTTGTAATGTTTTGTTTTCCAGCACATAACTATAGTAAATGTTTCGCAGTAAAATTCTTTTGTCGACTAACTTACCTTCTTTATCATATGCGTAAACATTGCCGCTCATCGAGACTAAGATTTTATTCTTATTTAAGAAACTAAAGTAAAGCGTAGTATTCAATTTTATACGCCGATCGTCGTATTGCACTTCACTCATAAAGTCACCACGACAGGCTTGTGAATAGGGGAAATTTTCCCGGGAGTGTTTTGCTTCCACCTGCTTATAAATCGTCAGACATAAAAAGATGAGCGACAAAAGAGGCAACCAGTAAACCGCGTGGCACTTCCTTAGTACCCAGCGTAATTTATTTCTTGTCATTACTTGTCCTATCATTACTGTAAACGCTCAGGCATGCCGTCGGATTATTTTTATCATCGACCCGGCACTCTGCCATAAAGTCACGCGTTGAACCCGAGCGTATCAACGAAACCAATGTCTCGCTTTGGAAGATGAAAATATTGCCAGGCTGGCAAACCAGTTTCTTTTGCGCAATAAATTCCTCGGCGCGTTGAATAAAATCGGCACGCTGATTTGAGGGCAAGTGCGTCGTGGAATAGAGCGCGCACTGGCCCAGAGTTGCCACCTGTAGGTTTTCTTTTGGGTCATAGATGTGCTCTTGGAGCAGCAACCCAAGGGCGACGGCCAGAGAGAACAGCGAGGCGAAAAAAATCGGCAATGTAAAATCCCTCCCTTCCTTGGTGTTTGGCATGGTTGTTGGGGCGATGACAGTCGGCACTGCAAGGCTTTCATCAGTGATTTCGCCAGGCATGATGACGTGCTGCGGATATTCCACGGCAGCCGTTACTGCTGCCTCCTGGACAACTTCCGTAGGCGGTGCGCCAGTGGCCTGATCATTTTCTTTTTCTGCATCGTTAATAGCCCCTATAGCATCTATCGCAGAAATAGTTATTTCCTTTTTTAATAAAAAACCGACCTTGGGCACGGTGATTATCACATCTTCGGTATGACCCAGTGTATTAATCACTTTGCGTAATTTGCTAATGCAGTGGTTAAGATTATTATTACTTGATACAAGGCCGTAATCATCCCAGACCTTTTTGAAAAGAATGTCACGTTGCACAACGATGCCCTGCTGTTCGATAAGCAGTAATAAAACGCGGCGCGCAGGATTGGAAATACTCACTTGATTCTCTGGGTCGTTTTGCAAAGATAAAGTATTGTCTTCAGGGTTAAATAGTATTTTATTTTCAATTAGATAAATCATGCCCATCCCTCTTTTATTCGCCACTACATCCTGGTTTTACTAAAAGCTAGTGGGCGATATTTTTATTAAAATGCGACACAAAATTTTCCAATCATACGATTAACTGATGTTGGATTTACTAGGTCAGTATAAACCTAGTATTTTAAAAAATAGAATCATATCCTTAAATATTATTGTTTTAAGGTGTAAGAATGCTCTGCTTTTTGAATATTTATTACGTAATAACCCTGCGGTTATTCACCTATAAATGAGTTAAGGAATTTTAGTACATGACGATAAGTGATGATATGCAGAACAAGCCCCTGCGTGCGATGAAGAGGCTTTAATTCTTAAATTAACTTTGACTGGGTATTTAGGATAAATAATGACTGGTGATGGAAACCAATGAGTGGTCAAAATCGATGCAGAGCGTTGCGCCGAGGGGCAGGGTGAGCATTGGATGAGTGTGGCAGCAGTCGAAACCGTCCACGATAGGTATGGGCTGCCCGGCCAGCACTTCACGCAAAACCTCATAAGGTTGACGGTCACTGCCTGCATCATCAAACAGCTCGTGCTTGCCCAAGATAATGGCGCTTACCTTCTCAAAAATGCCGTTCAGCTTGAGCATGGCGAATGAGCGCTCGACGGTGGCGATGTCTTTCAGACTGTCTTCGATAAATGAATTCGAAGAGGACAATGTAACAATATCGGGTTTGGCTGGATAGTTGGGGGAGTGGGAAGATCACAAACCCCAAATAGCAAAAAACCAGCTATTAAGCTGGTTTCTTTAAATATAGTGCCCGGACTCGGACCGCGGTGCGTCAGCACCGATGAACAGCGCTTGCGCTGGCCCCGAAGGGGTGAGTCTCAGCATGAGACGAATAATCGAACGACGTTCGCTGGAGAGTCCTAACTTCAATAGCAAAAAACCCGCCATAGGCGGGTTCTTCTAAATATGGTGCCCGGACTCGGAATCGAACCAAGGACACGGGGATTTTCAATCCCCTGCTCTACCGACTGAGCTATCCGGGCAACGGGGCGCATTAAACCGTATTGGCCGGTGGGCGTCAACGGCTTTATGCGAGAAACATCATAAAAACGGTTTGTTTGCTGGCTTTTCAGTCAAAAAAGAGAGCAGCAAGCCATTTTCTGGGGCTATTTAAGCCAGAGCCCCATGTTCCCGACAGCGCGCCACGTTCAATACATCTTCTGCTAAACGACGCGCCACTGCGACGTCGTGCAGCTGGCGTTTAACCAGCAGCTTGCTCAGGCAGCCTTCGAGGATCAGCTCCATCTGCTCGGCAACCATCTGCGCATCGTCAGACCCCATCTCCTGTAATAGCTCGAAGGTGTAGTCGTAAGAAGCCTGTTTCTGCTTCTCAGCCAGCTGATGGATAGGGGATTCGTTATCAGGATAGAAGCTGCAAGCAGCGATAAATAAGCAGCCCGGATAGCGATTTTGCCGCACCTGCTCGTCGAGCACTTGGTAGCGCGCCAGCAATTTTTGCGGCGCGCTGAGAGTTTCATCCAGCAGTAACTGGCGACGCCAAATATCAATCTGCTCGCCGTGGTGGCGCAGGCTGTCGTACAGCAGCGCCTCGGCATCTGGCCAGAAACGTCGCAGATCGCTAAGTGGAATGCTGACCAATTCGGCAACGGATTCCAATGACAGTGTGGCTAAACCGCGCTGTTCCAAAAGATTAAGTGTTTGGTCAAGGACCTGTTCACGTAGCACGTTTGCCTCCTCACAATTCGCGTAATTCAAAACCTAGTGTCGTTTAAGGCTGCGTTTTCTGCAAATGGCCGACGAACTGGTTTGCATTCATAAAGCCGGTCACCCGCGACTGCGGTAACTCTTTGCCATCCGCGCCAAAGAACAGAATGGTGGGCAGACCTAGCACCTGCAGCCGTTTGAGCAGCGCCACCTGCTGCGGGTTATTCTGTGTCACATCGGCTTGCAGTAACACCGTGTCTTTCAGCTCGTTTTGCACCTCTGGCGAGGTAAAGGTGTATTTCTCAAACTCTTTGCAAGCCACGCACCAGTCGGCGTACAAATCCAGCATCACTCTTTTGCCCTGAGCCTGCTGCAACGCGGCATTCAGCTCATCCACATTATTGATTTTGTGGAATGCCAGCGTGTGTTGCTGCTCCGCGCTGCCACCCTGAGGAGGAAACGCCCAGTCTTGCAGAGGTCGGCCCGCCACCAGTAGGGCCGCCAGCAGCAGCAACTGTAAGACGCGCACCAGCCCGCGTTGACTCTTCAGGCTGATAATGAGCGCCCAGCCGAAGAAGGCGACTCCCAGCATACTCCACAATCTTAGCCCCCACGCATCGCCGATGATTCTCTCTAGCAAGAACACCGGCAGGGCGAGGATCACAAAGGCAAAACCTTCTTTAACATACTGCATCCACGGGCCGCTGCGCGGCAGCAGGCGATTACCAAACAGGGTCACGATAATCAGCGGGATACCCATGCCCAAGGCATAAAGATAGAGCGTTCCGGCACCGGCCCACAGGTTTCCACTCTGGGCGATATACAGCAGGATGGCGCTCAGCGGCGCGGTGGTGCACGGCGAGCAGATAAGCCCGGCCAGCGCGCCCATAATAAAGACGCCTGCCAGCGAGCCGCCTTTTTGTTCATTGCTCCACAGGGTGAGGCGAGTCTGCACCGAAGAAGGCAGTTGCAGGCTGAACAGGCCAAACATCGACAGGGCCAGCAGGATAAAGGCGGCAGACAGCACAATCAGTACCCAAGGGCTTTGCAGCGCGGCCTGGAACTGAAGCCCGGCGGCGGCGACCACCATACCGAGCAAGGTATAGGTCAGCGCCATGCCTTGCACATAGACCAGCGCCAGCAGGAAGATGCGTTTCATGCTTTGCGGGCGCTGGCGGCCAAGAATAATGCCGGAAATCAGTGGGTACATCGGCAGCACGCAAGGGGTAAAGGCGATACCAATGCCAATCAGCAAGGCCCAAAGAGGCGAGAAGGGCAGCGGCGTGACCTGCGGCGTCGGCGCGGCTTCAATCGGTTTCTCTGGTGTTGGCGGTGGCGTGGCGGCGTCAGCAGCCTGCCCGCTGACTTCGCTCAGTGGAATAATGCGAGTTTCCGGCGGGTAGCAGAAGCCCGCCACCGCGCAGCCCTGATAGCTGACTTTCAGCGATGCCTGAGCACTCGCCTGACGCAGCGGTACGCTAAGATTCAGCTGTTTTTCATAAACTTGGGTATCGCCAAAGAACTCGTCGTGATGCTCCAGCCCCTTCGGCAAGATAAAGGCCGCCAGCTGGGCCTGATCGCCGACTAACTCGATTTTATCGCGATAGAGATAGTAGCCATCGCGGATCGTCCAGTTGAGCTTGAGGTTGGGACCCTGCTGCTGAAAGTCGAAGTCGAATGCCTGATCCACCGGCACGAACTGCGGGTTCGCAGGCTGGCTGAACAGGGAGGCCTGGGCGTGCAGCGGCAGTAAGAACAGGCTACAAATCAGGAGGAAAAGGCGAAAAATGCGGTGATCCATGCGGATTATCTTTCTCTTCATCACGGTCAGCATTGACCGCTGGTTAAATCGCAAGAGGGCGCGAGTCGCTTCATGCCACGGCGCGTTAATAGACGCTGATTATAGCCCGCACAAAGGGTGAGCAGAAAGCCTTGGAGTGTCAGGGTTTGTCAGAGTGGCGCGGGGAGGGCGAGAACAGGGGCCGAAGCCCCTGTGAAAAACTGTTAGAGAATGATGCTGCCGAGGCCAAACCCGAAGAGTACCGACAGGAAAACGCCGATGGTGCCGGGGATGAAGAACGGGTGGTTGAAGACGAAGCGGCCGATGCGCGTGGTGCCGGTGTCGTCCATTTGCACCGCCGCGACCAGGGTCGGGTAGGTTGGCAGAATGAACAGGCCGGAGACGGCGGCAAAAGAGGCCACGGCGGTCAGCGGGGTGACGTTCAGCGCCAGCGCCAGTGGCATCAAGGCCTTGGCGGTCGCCGCCTGCGAGTAGAGCAGTGCCGAGCAGAAGAAGAAAATCACCGCCAACAGCCACGGATGGGACTGAATCAGCTCGCCGGCAGTCTCTTTAATCCAACCCAGATTGGCCTGCACGAAGGTGTCGCCCAACCAAGCTACGCCGAGGATACAGATACAGGCACTCATGCCCGCCTTGAAAGTACCGGAGGTAAGGATGGAATCGGTGTTAATGCGGCAAATCAGGGTGGTCAGGGTCGCGACGCTCAACATGATAATAAGGATCGCGCTGGTGGTATTCATCAGCGGTTTCTCAACCCAGCCGAGGCTCGGGCTGTTGACCACCGCGTAGCCAACCACGCTGAAGACGCCCAGCAGGAACAGCAGCACGGAGAGTTTGGCGCGCGGCTTGATGGCTTTGCGGTTGTTACCGCGCAGCTCCACCAGACCTTCTTCATAACGCTTGAGGTAAACCGGGTCATCAGACAGCTTCGAGTTGAACAACCAGCCAATCAGCAGCGACATCACAATCACCGCCGCGAAGGTGGAGGGGATCATCACCATCAACAGGTGCAGATAGCTGACGCCGTGGCCTTCCATCACTGAAGACATATACACCACCGCCGCCGAAATCGGCGAGGCCGTGATGCCAATCTGCGCGGAAACTACCGCCGTGGAGAGAGGGCGGCAAGGTTTAATCCCCTGCTCTTTGGCGACTTCGGCAATCACCGGCAGCGCGGAGAGCGAGATGTTGCCGGTACCGGCCAACAGGGTGAGGAAATAGGTGACGATAGGGGCGAGCAGGGTGATGTGCTTTGGGTTGCGTCGCAGCAGTTTTTCAGTTTGCTGCACCAGATAGTCCATGCCGCCTGCCACCTGCATGGTGGAGATCGCGGCGATCACCGCCATGATGATGGAGATAACGTCAAAAGGGATGCTGCCGGGTTTAACGCCGCAGAGGGCCAGCGCCAGCACGCCAATTCCTCCTGCAAACCCAATGCCTATCCCGCCCAGCCGCGCGCCCAAAAATATCGCCGCCAGTACAATAATGAGTTCGATGATTAACATGTTTGACCGTCCGTTGTTCCCAACTAAATAGAAATAAAATGAAAATGAGATGTTGTGTAATTGTTGTTATGCACAAAGTAAAAAGGCTCGTTGTTCGTGAGAACAACGAGCCTTAAGGCTAAAGATTATCTCTGTTACTGTTCGTTTTCATCCGTATACCGTTTGGCTTTGTAGGCCGGGTGCATCAGGTTCTCAATAGAGAAGATGTCGTCCAGTTCAGCCTCTGTTAGCAGCCCGCGTTCCAATACGACTTCGCGCACGCTCTTACCGGTTTCGGCACAAATCTTCCCGACAATATCGCCATTGTGGTGGCCGATGAACGGGTTGAGGTAAGTCACGATACCGATAGAGTTGAAGACGTAAAACTCGCAAACCTCTTTGTTCGCTGTAATGCCGTTGATGCATTTTTCCAGCAGATTGTAGCAGGCATTGGTCAGAATATGGATGGATTCGAACATCGCCTGGCCAATCACTGGCTCCATCACGTTCAACTGCAACTGGCCTGCTTCGGCAGCCATGGTCACGCACACGTCGTTACCGATAACTTTGAAGCACACCTGATTGACCACTTCTGGGATCACCGGGTTAACTTTGGCTGGCATGATTGAAGAACCGGCCTGCAATTCAGGCAGGTTGATTTCGTTCAGGCCAGCGCGCGGGCCGGAAGAGAGCAGGCGCAAGTCGTTACAGATTTTAGAAAGCTTAACCGCCAGACGTTTCAGCGAGCTGTGCACCATCACGTAAGCGCCGCAGTCGGAGGTTGCTTCAATCAGGTCTTCTGCCGGGATGCAAGGCAGGTTACTGACTTCAGCCAGTTTCTCCACCGCCAGCTGTTGGTAGCCTTCAGGAGTGTTCAGGCGAGTACCGATTGCCGTAGCGCCAAGGTTCACTTCCAACAGCAATTCGCCGGTGCGCAGCAGGTTGCGGGTCTCTTCTTTTAACAGCACGTTGAACGCGTGGAACTCTTGACCGAGGGTCATCGGCACGGCGTCTTGTAGCTGAGTACGGCCCATCTTGATGATGTTTTCGAATTCTTTGGCTTTACGCTCGAAGCCGTCACCGAGCTGGTCGATGGCGTCGATCAGTTTGAGCAGAGAAGCATAAACGGCCAGACGGAAGCCGGTAGGATAGGCGTCATTGGTAGACTGACACTTATTCAGGTGATCGTTTGGATTGAGGTACTGGTAGTCACCTTTCTGGTGGCCCATCAGTTCCAGCCCAATGTTAGCCAGTACTTCGTTGGTGTTCATATTGACCGAGGTCCCCGCGCCGCCCTGGAAGACGTCAATCGGGAACTGATCCATGCACTTGCCTTTATTCAGCACTTCATCACAAGCCTGAATAATGACGTCGGCGATATGGCGTGGGATCGTGTGCAGCTCTTTATTTGCAAGCGCGGCTGCTTTCTTCACCATGACCATGCCCCGGACGAACTCCGGCACATCGCTGATTTTTGTGTTGCTGATATAGAAGTTTTCAATCGCCCGCAGGGTGTGAATTCCATAATAAGCCTCAGCTGGAACTTCGCGAGTACCCAGCAGATCTTCCTCGATACGAATCGTATTTGACATGAGAACCTTCTTTTTGGTGCTTGAACACGTTATGCGATGTTTGAAATTATGTTACTAACAGAGGGAAATTAAAAACGATCAACCGCTGTTTGTAGTACGAAGGCGATCATATGCTGCTCTTGGCGAATTGCACGCACTAAGATCACTCTCCTGCACTGTTACGGAGCATCTATTTCTGTATCTGTGAGAACTCTCACAAATCATTCCTCTGCTCAATTAAATCTGTCGCGAAGGTTGAAAAAAGGCTGCTCCGCTACCACCTCAGTGTAGACAGCCCGAGGCGGAACGATCATTTAGTTCGCTCTCGGGCCCATTTTTATGGTTTCGGCATGTTGCCTTTAGGGCCAGCCGGAGCCTCATTACAAGGAGAATGCGGTGCGCTGGTTACCGTTACTGTTGTTATTTCTGTTGGCTTACATCGAAATAACCTTATTTATCAAAGTGGCTGCCTTTATTGGCGTGGCCATGACGCTGTTGCTGGTGGTCTTCACCTCCTGTGTGGGTGTCTCTCTGGTGAAAAATCAGGGCATGAAAACCTTCATGCAGTTGCAGCAAAAATTGGCGCTGGGTGAAAGCCCGGCGGCGGAGATGGTCAAGAGCGTGTCTCTGGTCTTGGCAGGCTTCTTGCTGCTGGTTCCGGGCTTCTTCACGGATTTCCTCGGCTTGCTGCTGTTACTGCCGCCGGTGCAGAAATCCCTGACGCTGAAACTGATGCCGCACCTTAATATTGTGCGTTCTGGCGGCAACTGGGGTAAGAGCCAGCCGACCGGAAACACCTTCGAGGGCGAGTTCAAACGCACCGACGAGCAGACTGAACGTCTTGTTTCGCCAGAAAAAGATGACGACATCGATGGACGTGGCCGCTAATATCCGCGCCCTCGGATGTTAAATTATTGTTGTGAAAGGGGAGGAAGTGCCGCCAGCGAGGCGCACTTTTCTGGCAAAGAAAACTGACAAAGAAAACGCGATTTTTTTTGCTTTTCCCCTTGAAGGGCGGCGTAACGCCCCCATTAAACAAACCACGAGGCCGGACAGATGACTGTCAGGCATTCAACCCTAAATATAGTTATGGACCCGCTCACAGGAGAGTTATCAATGAAAATTCGTCCATTGCATGACCGCGTTATCGTCAAGCGTAAAGAAGTAGAATCTAAATCCGCTGGCGGCATCGTTCTGACTGGCTCTGCTGCTGGTAAATCTACCCGCGGTGAAATCCTGGCCGTCGGTCATGGTCGCATCCTGGAAAATGGTGAAGTGAAAGCGCTGGACGTTAAAGTTGGCGACATCGTTATTTTCAACGACGGTTACGGCGTTAAAGCTGAGAAGATCGACAACGAAGAAGTGTTGATCATGTCCGAAAGCGACATTCTGGCAATCGTAGAAGCCTAATCGGTCTCTACCACTTTTTCTGAACTGAACGAATTTAAGGTAAATAACAATGGCAGCTAAAGACGTAAAATTCGGTAACGACGCACGTGTAAAAATGCTTCGTGGCGTAAACATCCTTGCCGATGCAGTTAAAGTTACCCTGGGCCCTAAAGGCCGTAACGTAGTTTTGGACAAATCTTTCGGCGCACCAACCATCACTAAAGATGGCGTGTCAGTAGCTCGTGAAATCGAACTGGAAGACAAGTTCGAAAACATGGGTGCGCAAATGGTGAAAGAAGTTGCGTCCAAAGCTAACGATGCAGCGGGCGACGGTACCACTACCGCAACCGTTCTGGCGCAATCCATCATCACTGAAGGCCTGAAAGCTGTTGCTGCTGGCATGAACCCGATGGACCTGAAACGTGGTATCGACAAAGCTGTCGTTGCCGCAGTTGAAGAATTGAAAAAACTGTCTGTGCCATGTGCTGATTCTAAAGCCATCGCTCAGGTAGGTACCATCTCCGCTAACTCCGACGAAACCGTAGGTAAATTGATCGCTGAAGCGATGGAAAAAGTCGGTAAAGAAGGCGTGATCACCGTTGAAGAAGGTACCGGCCTGCAAGACGAGCTGGACGTTGTTGAAGGTATGCAATTCGACCGCGGTTACCTGTCTCCATACTTCATCAACAAGCCAGAAACCGGTTCTGTTGAACTTGAAAGCCCATTCATCCTGCTGGCTGACAAGAAAATCTCTAACATCCGTGAAATGCTGCCAGTGCTGGAAGCCGTTGCTAAAGCCGGTAAACCACTGCTGATCATTGCTGAAGACGTTGAAGGCGAAGCCCTGGCGACTCTGGTAGTGAACACCATGCGCGGTATCGTGAAAGTGGCTGCGGTTAAAGCACCAGGCTTCGGCGACCGTCGTAAAGCTATGCTGCAAGACATCGCAACCCTGACTGGCGGTACTGTTATCTCTGAAGAGATCGGCCTGGAGCTGGAAAAAGCCACGCTGGAAGACATGGGTCAGGCTAAGCGTGTTGTTATCAACAAAGACACCACCATCATCATCGACGGTGTTGGCGAAGAGGCTACTATTCAGGGCCGTGTTTCTCAGATCCGTCAGCAGATCGAAGAAGCGACCTCTGACTACGACCGTGAAAAACTGCAAGAGCGTGTGGCTAAACTGGCTGGCGGCGTAGCCGTTCTGAAAGTTGGCGCAGCGACTGAAGTTGAAATGAAAGAGAAGAAAGCCCGCGTTGAAGATGCCCTGCACGCGACCCGTGCTGCGGTAGAAGAAGGCGTGGTTGCTGGTGGTGGTGTTGCGCTGATCCGCGTTGCTCACACTCTGGCAGACCTGAAAGGCGACAACGACGACCAGAACGTGGGTATCCGCGTTGCTCTGCGCGCGATGGAAGCTCCACTGCGTCAGATCGTGGTTAACGCAGGCGAAGAAGCTTCTGTCATAGCTAACAAAGTTAAAGCAGGCGAAGGCAGCTTCGGCTACAACGCTTACACCGAACAGTACGGCGACATGATCGCGATGGGTATCCTGGACCCAACTAAAGTGACCCGTTCTGCTCTGCAGTTCGCCTCTTCAGTTGCTGGCCTGATGATCACCACCGAGTGCATGATCACCGACCTGCCTAAAGACGACAAAGTCGATATGGGCGGCGCTGGCGGCATGGGTGGTATGGGCGGCATGGGCGGCATGATGTAATCATCCCCCGGCGTTCATTCGCTGCATATGCAGGTTGCGTAAGCAATTTGTGTGTTAAAGAGACCCGGTCCTTGGTGGCCGGGTTTTTTTATTTGACCCTTTTTTCTTCGTTTCAGTAAGATAACTCTCATCGTCTCCTGAGTTTAGCGTGTAAACTCTACACTATCTCTGCCTCAGGTAACGCGTTGAAGCTTGCGCAAACGTGGCAACGGATGCCTAAGAGAACACGGCGTTCTCTGATAGGCTTTATGAGATTTCAATATCAAATGGGGAAAGTGATGCGGATTAAAATGTTACTGGGCCTGTCAGCTGCCATGCTGCTCGCCGGCTGCAGTACCACTCATCAACTGGATGCAGCGGGCCAGCAAGTTAAGTTTACTGATAGCAAACCGGGTAAAGAATGCCAATTAATTGGCGATGTTACCGGTACGCAGAGCAACTGGTTATCAGGAAGCGGCGGTGACGGTAGCTCAATGCGCGGTGCTGCGAATGATCTGCGTAACAAAGCTGCTGCTATGGGTGGTAACACTATTTATGGCGCGAACAGCCCAACCCAAAGTTTCGTCTCCAGCTTCGTTCCTGTGGACAGCAAAATGGTCGGCCAGGTTTATAAGTGCCCATAACGGGTCACCCCTTTCCTGGTAACGACATTGAATAGAAATTGCATAAAAAGGGATGCCTATGATGGGCATCCCTTTTTGATTGAGCAGGTCTGTCAGAAGAAATCAGGACTGTTTGAGGCGTAGGTCTAAGATGGTTTTGCTCGGCTCACCGCCAATTTCGCGGGTCAGCTTCGGCACCATATAGCCCGATACCTTGCTCATCAACCCTTTCATGATGACGCGTGCTTCATCGTCATCCACCATGAAATGCGCCGCGCCCTGAACCTTATCCAGCACGTGGATGTAGTAGGGCATGATGCCGCTGTCGAACAGCGCGTTGCTCAACGCCGCCAGCGTATCAGCGCAATCATTGACGCCACGCAGCAGCACGCTTTGGTTAAGCAGGGTCACGCCGGCTTTTTTCAGCTCGGCAATGCCAGCGCGGAACTCGTCATCAATCTCATTAGCGTGATTGATGTGCGTCACCATCAGCACTTGCAGGCGCGATTCGCTCAGGCGCTGGCACAATCTTGGCGTGATGCGCGCAGGGATAACCACCGGCAAACGAGTGTGAATTCGCAGGCGTTTAATGTGGCCAATGGCTTCCAGTTCTGTGATCAACCAGTCAAGTTCGTGATCTTTTGCCATCAAAGGATCACCACCCGAGAAAATAATTTCATCGAGTTCAGGGTGTGAGCGGATATAATCCAGCGCCTGAACCCAGTTGGCTTTATTTCCCTGGTTTTCCTGATAAGGAAAATGGCGGCGGAAGCAGTAGCGGCAATTCACCGCGCAACCGCCTTTCACCAGCAATAGCGCGCGGTTACTGTACTTGTGCAATAGCCCTGGGACGACACTACGTTGTTCATCCAGAGGGTCCGTGGTGAAGCCCGGCGCGGCGATAAACTCTTCGCGCGCGGTCAGTACCTGCAGCAGTAAAGGATCGTGCGGATCGCCCGGTTGCATGCGTGCAACAAAGGCGCGCGGAACGCGTAGCGGGAACAAACGACGGGCTTCATGCCCTGTTTGCAGTTCAGCATTATTGTTAAGTGCCAGAAGAGTAAGCAGTTCATCCGGGTCTGTAATAACATCGCCGAGTTGATGCAACCAATCTTCTCTAAATGGCGCGTTTAGGGTTACAATGTTTGCCATTTTTTTGGCTAATACCAGTTTAAAATTAGAGGGCCATTATGGCGACTTATTCTAGCAACGATTTCCGTCCGGGTCTTAAAATCATGTTCGAAAGCGAACCATACGCGATCGAATCCAGTGAATTCGTAAAACCAGGCAAAGGCCAGGCTTTCGCACGCGTTAAAATGCGTCGCCTGCTGACCGGTTCTCGTGTTGAGAAAACCTTCAAATCTACCGACTCTTGCGAAGGTGCAGACGTTGTAGATACCAACATGACTTACCTGTACAACGACGGTGAGTTCTTCCACTTCATGCACCCTGAGACTTTCGAGCAGCACGGTGTTGAAGAGAAAACCGTTGCTGACGCGGCAAAATGGCTGCAAGACAACGCGGAATGTATCGTGACTCTGTGGGACGGTCGTCCTATCGCCGTTCAGCCACCGAACTTCATCGAAGCTGAAATCACTGATACTGACCCAGGTCTGAAAGGTGATACTGCGGGTACCGGCGGTAAGCCTGCGACCCTGAGCACTGGCGCCGTAGTTAAGGTTCCACTCTTCGTACAGATTGGCGAAGTTGTCCGCGTTGACACCCGCTCTGGCGAATACGTCTCCCGCGTTAAGTAAGCGATAGCGACATAACGTTGGCGAAAGCTGCGGCAGGCTAACCCCTGCCGTGACTTTCTTTGCATCAATTGCCTCATTGGATTACGGCTGCAATGTTGAAAAGAATATTGTTTATCGTGGTTTCGGTCATGGCGCTTGGCCTGTTGGCGGGCTGTAATACCGTGCATGGTTTTGGTGAAGATATTCAACATCTGGGTGGCGCTATCTCCCGACACACCTAAAGCTTGCGCGCAGGCTTGTGGCTTTTTAGCCTTAAGTTTCAATCTTTCCGAAAATTTCCCCGCATAATCCCGCATTGTTATTTTTTAACTACACTTAAGTGGTCGTACTTTACATTCTCTTATAGGAAGGAAATTTATATGCTGAAGAAAAGTATTCTCACCCTTTTGTCTGTTTTGGTTCTCTCCAGTGCTCTGACGGCCTGTAACACCACTCGTGGGGTAGGCGAAGATATCTCTGCTGGCGGCCAGGCTATCCAAAAAAGCACGCAGTAACCTCGCGTAGCGCTTCCTAATGCAGTTTGCAGATACTGCCTGCATCTCATGAGCAGGCAGTATTCTCTCTTAAGGCTGATTCACCCAAACAAGCTGGTGCGTGTCAAAGCCATATTCCTGCGCGGTATTGAGCAGTTTCTCCCTGACGCCATCACTCAGTTGCGGCGTGCGTGACAAGATCCACAGATAGCTCTTATTCGGGCCGCAGACCAGCGCGTACTGGTAATCTTTATCCAGCTCAATCACGTTGTAACCGCCATAGAACGGGCCGAAGAAGGAGACTTTAAGCGCCGCGCGTGAGGTTGGCCCGGTGAAATAGCCTTTGCCTTCACTCTGCTGCCACTTCTGCTTTTTAATGTTATAGCCGCGATTAATTACCTTCACGCCGCCATCGTCACGCAGGCTGTAATTCGCCGTGACCTGCTCCAAACCACTTTCAAAACTGTGGTCCAACCGGGCAATTTCGTACCAGGTCCCCAAATAACGCGTTAACTCGAAATTGTTGACCACTTTGACGTCGGCGGGCGGCGTCACGCTACAGGCAACCGACATGACTGCCGTTGCTAACACGCTCAATTTTGACCAGATTTTCATAAACCTACTTTCCTTAGATGCCTGTGCTAAGTGTAGGTAGAAATGCGAGAAAGGGATAATGCTTCGAGAGGATAAACGGCCCGAAAGGCGGGCCGTGAAGAGGAAAACCTAATAAGATCAGAGTCGAATCAGCACGATCAGCGTCACAATGCTCAGAATGGTCGCCAGACCGTAAAAAATCCATTTCCCGGCAGGGATGTGAATTTTTAGATCATGCATCGCGTGGTGGATCCGGTGCAAGCCGCACCACAGCGGCAGAACGATCATCAGCAGCAGGAACAGACGGCCGATCCAGCTTTGCGCGAAGGCGAGGACGCGCGGATAGCTCAGCGCGTCGCCGGGGAAAAAGCCTAAAGGCAGCAGGAAGCACACCAATAGGATCATCACCGGCGCAAAAATCGCGCTCCACATACCGCCCGCGCCGAACAGCCCCCAAAAGACCGGCTCGTCAGAACGTTTTGGCAGAGTTTTATTCATCATCTCCTCCCATTAATAAAGTAGCGCGAGGGTCAAAATCACCACTGTCGCGATGCCGGTGATAGCCCAAAAAGCCCCAATAATCGGCTCTGGTCCCATCTTCTGGTTTTTGACGATAATTATTGACGCCTTGGGCGCTAATTCGAACCAGGTTTTGGTGTGCAAAAGCGCCGCGAGCAGGGCAATCAGATTAATCAGCAGTACCACCGGATGTTGCAGGAAAGCCACATAGGTCGCCCAGCTCTCTGCGCCGTGCTTCAATGAGAAAACCCCCGCCAGCAGCAGCAGGCTAAACCAAACGGCAGGCACCGCCGTCCCTTCGCGCAGCATATAGAAACGGTAAAACCCTGACTTTTGCCACCAGTTGGCTTTCATCTCTGGCGTGTAAGGCTTTCTTTTACTTGGCGTATTCAGCATATTTTGTTCCCTCATTGCGGTCTGAGCCTCGCAATCATGAAGTCTTTCGAGCTTTCCACTTTGCCCTGTTGGATAGCCGCGGCGGGGTCGACATGTTTCGGGCAGACTTCCGAGCAATAGCCGACAAATGTACAGCTCCAGACGCCGTTTTGGCCGTTGAGCTGCAGCATTCGCTGCGCCTTGCCTTGGTCGCGATTGTCCAGATTGTAGCGATGCGCCAGCGTGATCGCCGCCGGGCCGATGAACTCAGGGTTGAGGCCAAACTGCGGGCAGGCGGCATAGCACAGGCCACAGTTGATGCAGCCGGAGAACTGGTGATATTTCTCCATCTGGGCCGGCGTTTGGTTGCCCGGACCTTGGCTGGCATCGCGCGAGTTGCCGATGATATAGGGCTTGATGGCTTCCAGACTTTCGATGAAATGGGTCATGTCGACCACCAAATCGCGCTCGATCGGGAAGTTGCCCAAGGCGGCAATTTGCATGCCTTCCGGGTATTCGCGCAGGAAGGTTTTACAGGCCAGCTTGGGCACCCGATTGACCATCATGCCGCACGAGCCGCAGATAGCCATGCGGCACGACCAGCGATAGGAGAGGTCGGCTGCAAGGTGATCTTTAATGTAGCCGAGGGCATCCAGCAGCGAGGTGGTTTCATCGAAAGGCACGTCATAAATCACCGGATGCGGCGCGCTGTCGGTTTCCGGGTTATAACGCATGATCTCAACCTTGCGGCTTTTCATTTCAGCCATGGGATTGCTCCTTATCTTTTTTATCCTGAGCGTCTGACTCACCGCCGTAAACGCGCTTGGCCGGTGGCAGCGTAGTGATTTTCACATCGCCGTACTCGAGACGCGGCGCGGCGTCCGGCTGATAAAAGGCCAGCGTGTGTTTGAGGAAGTTCTCGTCATCACGCTGCGTGCAGCCTTCGTCAAGGCGCTGGTGCGCCCCGCGCGACTCTTTGCGGTGGAAAGCCGAGTGCGCCATGCATTCCGCCACGTCCAAGCCGTAGCCCAGCTCCAGCGTGTAGAGCAGGTCAGTGTTGAACACGCTTGAGGTGTCTTTGATTTTTATCCGTTTGTAGCGCTGCTTTAACTCGGCCAGCTTATCGATGGTTTTCTGCATTAATTCCGGCGTGCGGTAGATGCCGCAGCCTTCTTCCATCGACATGCCCATTTCGTCGCGGATTGTCGCCCAGCTTTCATCGCCTTCCTGCGCCATCAGCGCCTGTAGGCGGTTTTCGATGTCAGCCACCTGTGCATCCAGCGCGGCGCTGTTGGCGATAGAAACGGACTCCGTGGCGCGCAGCGCGGCTTGTTCTCCCGCCATGCGGCCAAATACCACCAGTTCCGCCAGAGAGTTAGAGCCGAGGCGATTGGCGCCGTGCAGGCCGACCGACGAGCATTCGCCGACGGCAAACAGCCCTTTGATGCGGGTTTCGCACTGGGCGTTGGTTTCAATGCCGCCCATGGTGTAGTGCGCGGTCGGGCGAACCGGGATGGGTTCGTTGATCGGGTCGACGCCGACATAGGCTTTGGCTAATTCACAGATAAACGGCAGGCGTTCGCGCAGTTTTTTCTCACCCAGATGGCGCAGGTCGAGATAAACCACGTCACCGCGCGGCGTGGACTCAGTTCTTCCTGCTCGCCATTCATGCCAAAAGGCCTGAGACACCTTGTCGCGCGGGCCGAGTTCCATATATTTGTTCTTCGGCTCGCCGAGTGGCGTTTCCGGCCCCATGCCGTAGTCCTGCAAGTAGCGGTAGCCCTCTTTGTTGATAAGAATGCCGCCTTCGCCGCGACAGCCTTCGGTCATCAAAATGCCGGAGCCGGGCAGGCCGGTCGGGTGATACTGCACAAACTCCATGTCGCGCAGCGGGATGCCGTGGCGCAGCGCCATGCCCATGCCGTCGCCGGTCACAATGCCGCCGTTGGTGTTATAGCGGTATACGCGGCCCGCGCCGCCGGTGGCCATTACCACCGCGTTGGCGCGAATTTGCACCTTTTGGCCTTCCATCATATTGATAGCGACCACGCCGTGTACCCGGCCATCGTCGACCAAGATGTCGAGGACGAAATGTTCGTCGAAGCGTTTGATTTGTGGATATTTTAGGGAGGTTTGGAACAGAGTGTGGAGGATATGGAAACCGGTTTTATCAGCAGCGAACCAGGTGCGTTCTATTTTCATTCCGCCGAAGCGCCGCACGTTGATGGAGCCATCGTCTTTGCGACTCCACGGGCAGCCCCAAATTTCGAGCTGGGCCATCTCCTCTGGGCATTGGTGGACGAAATGGTCAACGACGTCTTGCTCACACAGCCAGTCACCCCCGGAAACGGTATCCTGAAAGTGATAGGCAAAGCTGTCATGATCCTGAGTTACGGCGGCGGAGCCCCCTTCGGCAGCCACTGTGTGGCTTCGCATTGGATAAACTTTCGATATCAGCGCAATGTTGAGGCTGGGATTGGCTTCTGCTGCAGCTATGGCTGCGCGTAAACCCGCGCCACCTGCACCTACTATTACAATGTCGGCGTTAAAGGTTTGCACTGCATTCCTCCACTATCATCATGTGTCAGGCGTCTTAGCCTGTTGAAAAGCCAACATTTATGATGGCCTTGTTGACTCTGATGGCATGCAGGCTCTGGCTCAGAGCTATATATTCTTATTATTTGTGTGGGTTTAATTATACCTAAAGAGGAGTAGCTGAAATTTGATGTGAACGCTGATTTTTGGCTTTCTATAACTTCTGTTGCTGTTTTATGACACAGAATGAGATATTTGTTTGCCTCTGTGTATACGGGTAGACTGCACCCCCTTTTGAACTTCGGAGTTAAGCACCATGAGCGAAACAGCAAGCTGGCAACCCAGTGCTCCTATCGCCAATTTGTTGAAGCGCGCGGCAATCATTGCCGAGATTCGACGTTTTTTCGCTGATCGTGGCGTATTAGAAGTAGAAACCCCGGCGATGAGCCAGGCGACGGTCACGGATATTCATCTGGTGCCTTTCGAGACGCGCTTTGTTGGCCCTGGCGCGGCCGATGGCATGACGCTCTATCTGATGACCAGCCCGGAATATCATATGAAGCGCCTGCTGGCGGCGGGCAGTGGCCCTATCTATCAGATGGGCAAGAGCTTCCGCAACGAGGAAGCCGGGCGTCATCATAACCCCGAGTTCACCATGCTGGAGTGGTATCGCCCGCGCTATGACATGTATCGCCTGATGAACGAGGTTGATGACCTGTTGCAGCAGGTGCTGGACTGCGAGTCGGCTGAGACACTCTCCTATCAGCAGGCTTTCACCCGCCATTTGGACGTCGACCCGCTGTCGGCCGACAAGGCCCAACTGCGTGAAGCGGCGGCGAAACTGGATTTATCCAACATTGCCGATACCGAAGAAGACCGCGACACCTTGCTACAGCTGCTGTTCACCATGGGCGTGGAGCCGCACATTGGCCGCGACAAGCCGACCTTTGTCTATCACTTCCCGGCGACGCAGGCCTCTCTGGCTGAGATCAGCACTGAAGATCACCGCGTAGCCGAGCGTTTTGAGGTCTATTACAAAGGCGTGGAGCTGGCGAACGGTTTCCGCGAGTTGACTGACGGACGCGAGCAGCAGCAGCGATTCGAGCAGGATAATCGCAAACGCGCGGCCCGTGGCCTGCCGGTGCAGCCTATCGACCATAATCTGTTGGGCGCGTTGCAGCACGGCATGCCTGAGTGCTCTGGCGTGGCCCTGGGCGTTGACCGTTTGATCATGATTGCACTTGGCGCGGATAGCCTGAGTGAAATTTTGGCCTTCCCGGTGATGAGAGCCTAAAACGTCGATCCTTCCCGATAGGCAATAAAAAAGGCCAGCAATGCAGATTGCTGGCCTTTTTCGTGGCATCAAGGCGGGCTTACAAATCGCCCGGCGAGCGTGAACTGTTGCTGGTCATCGAGTTGCCGCTCGAGGTGGTGAAAGTGGCATTACTGCCATTTTGCGCCCGACGCAGCGTCTCCATCCGCACTTGGAAAGGTGGGAATGGCAGAATGATGCCGTGCTCGTGGAAGCCAGCGAGAATCAGCTGGTGGATCTCATGGCGCAGCGGCATACGGTGGGCCATTTCAGCGGCGTGCATACGCAGCTCGAAAATTTGAATCCCCTGTTGCAAATCAACCAGATAGACTTCTGGCGCTGGGTTATCCAGTACCAGCTGGCAGCGATGCGCGGCGTTGAGCAAGATCTCAGTGACTTCCGCACTGTTGGCTTCCGCCGGTGCCGGAACGGTCAGCACCACGCGGGTAACGGAGTCAGACAGCGACCAGTTGATGAACTGCTCGGTGATAAAGGCTTTGTTAGGCACGATAATCTCTTTGCGGTCCCAGTCCGCGATGGTGGTCGCACGAGTGTTGATCTTGGTGACGCTGCCCGTCAGGTTGCGAATGGTGACGGTGTCGCCGATACGGATCGGCTTCTCAAACAAGATGATCAGGCCAGAGATGAAGTTGGCGAAGATCTCTTGTAGACCAAAGCCCAAACCCACACCCAGCGCGGCGATCAACCACTGGAGCTTGGCCCACTCGATCCCGAGTAGGGAGAAGGCGCTGACGCCACCGATGATCAGCAGCACGTACTTGGTGATGGTCAGGATGGCGTAGCCAGTGCCCGGCGTGAGATCCAAGTGTTGCAGCAGCGCCAACTCGAGCAGGGCCGGTAAGTTACGCACCAACTGGGTGGTAATGATCAGCACCAGAATGGCGATCAGCACTGCGCCGAGGGTGATCGGCTGCATGCTCTCAACCCCTTGCACCACCGAGGAGACTTGCCACAGGTGGATGTTTTCCAGGAAGGAGAACGCCGAGTGGATTTCCGACCAGAGGAAGATCACCAGCACAAAGGCAATCATGGTCAGGATCGAACGCACCAGACGCAGCGACTGGGCGCTGATCGCATCCAGATCCACCACCGGCTCCTCGATCTCAATTGCCCCTTCATTGCTCGACTGCTGCGACTCTTCTTCCCCACGGGCGCGCTGGCTTAGCATCTCAGCGCGGCGCTGCTTGGCGCGTTCAAAGGCGATGCGTCGGCGCTGGATAAGCATCCAGCGGCGGATAATATGGTAAATCACCAGCAGCACGAACCAGATAGCCACCGAGGTTTCAAGCCTTGCCAGCAGCGCCTGCGCCGTCGTCAGATAGCCCAGCAGCGAGAACAGGGCGGCAAGCAGCGGCGCGCCCAGCAGCATCCACCACAGGGCATTGTTCACGGCGTTTTCGCCATTGCCTTTCTTGTCCAGATAGAGCGGGATCCCGGCGCGTTTCAGGCTATGGGTCACCAGATAGAGGGCCAGACAGAGCAGGACGAAGCACAACCGCCCAAGGGTGTTGGAAAACTCGCGGTCGTTAAGATTGGTGAAGGTTATCTGCGCCATGATCAGCGGCACGATGAGCCAGATGGACATCATGTAATAACGCATGGCCCGCGAAACAGCGCGCTGAGACCAGCCAAAGTGAGTAATGAACAAGCCCTGCGGGTGTGCCAAGGCGGCACTGATCATAAAGGCCCACAGGATTGGCAGGGTGGCAGTGACGCCGTCGCCAATCGCCACCGCGATGGGGTAGGGCCAGGCGCTTTGCAGGCCAAAACCCAGCGCCGCCCACAGCACCGGCAGCGGCAGGGCGACCAGAATCGACCAGAAAACGGTGCGCAGCGTCAGCGAGAAGTGGTCTTGGGTCACCTTGCCCACGCGGCTGCTGGCGCGCTCAAGGAACGCGTAGTAGTGGCGGCGCGAGCTAATACTGACGATAACCAGAATCAGCGCGGCAAACAGGGGGATCAGCGTCTCGCGGCTGGTCACCATCATCATAAAGGCGCTGCTCAGCTGGGAGAGGGTATCCAGCGACAGCAGGCGGGTCAGGTCGTGCGCCAGTTGCAGCGGGTAAGCAAAGGTAATGGGGCTGACATCGGCGACCCAAAACAGATAGCGGTGCGCGGCTTCGTGGATATCATTCAGCGCTTCAACCAGCTGGCCGTTTGCCACTTTCAGCTTGGTCAGCTCAAGAATTTGTGAATCACAGCCTGACAGCAGGGAGTTGAGCAGGTCGCGCTGGGTGCGCAGCTGGGCATCCAGAATCTTCTGTTGAGCCGAGGTTAGCTTCGAACCGTCATCCTGTAGCGCCTGACTGAAGCTGGACTGCTTGTCTAACAGGTCTTCGTAGTGCAGACGCTGAACGCGCAGCTCGGCCATATCGCGGTCAAGTTGCTGAGGTTTTGGCATTTCAGGCAGCTTGGCGACCTGCGCCCGCAGCGTTTCCCCCAGCAAATTGGATTGCCCAAGCCACTGGGCCTGTTCGCGGATGGTGCTGAGTGCCTGACGCACCTGTAGCGTCTGCGTCGCCGCCTGACGCTGCTGGGATGAAATGAGGTCCATACGCTGAGCTTGCTGGTTGAGCGCCAGCGACAGCTCGCGGTTGGCCTGCAATTGCTTAGTGACGGAGGAAGGCAGCTCGCCGCTCTGCTCGGCCAGCTGTTCGGTTTTCTCCAGCGCCTGCTCGGCTTCGCGCTGGCGCTGGCTGTTGAGATTGTTGCGCAGGGTTTGCAGCTGCTGGTCGAGGCGGTCATGGCGCTTTTTGTATAAATCGGCGCGCATTCTCGACAGCTCTTGGCGGTTATTGGCCGAGAGCTGGGCCAGTTCTAACTCGTCCACTTTGGCTTTGCGCGCCGCTGATTCGGCTTGCAGGGCGCTAAGCTGTGCCTGAGCCAGCGACGAAGAGTTGCCGTCGCTGGTCGTGGATTGCAGACGCTGTTCAATGTCGGCCAGCGCATTGCGGGCTTCAGATTGCTGCTGGGGAATTTGGCTTAATGAGTCGCTGATGTCCCGCGAGCGATCCTGCTCCTGCCTTAGCTGGCGCGCTTCTTCCAAAAGCTGGCTGCTGACCTGCAAAATCTGCTGGTCGAGCTGTGCCGCCGTCATATCGCTGTCGACGGGCAGGGGAGAATCACCCTGAGCCTGCAAATCCTGGCGCAGGCTCTGAGTTAATTTAGGGAAATCATCGATCACTTTCTGGTATTGGTTGGCGCGACCCGTGGAGGCCCGCGCTTCGCTCAGCCAGTTAAGGGCATTCTGTAAGGCTTCAACAACCTGCGCCTGATTGGCCATTTCCTTATTGGATTCGGCCTGCTTCAGATCTTGTTTGAGCTGATCTTCCGTCGGCGCTGCGCTAGACATTAACGGCAGGGCCAGCAATAAACTCATCAGTAACGCAGGTATCAGGCGCACTCGATATTTCCTTTTAAAATGGGGCTGAGAACGGTGTTAGATCTCTTCCGGCGGCGTGGCTGGCTTGGTGACACCGGCCTGAGCCATACCCGCTGGTTGAGGTTCTTCACTTTCTGCAACCACTTCTTGGGTCACTTCTTTTTCGACTACGGCTTCAACCATCACGTCGGCGACCGGCTCTGGCTGAGCGGCCGCTGTCAGACGCACGCCTTCGGCAAATGCGCCGCCCATGCGGGTCACGGTGCCATTGCTGAGCTGTGGCACGAAGGTGATCTTGCCCGGCGCAAACAGGTTGATCACGGTTGAACCCAGCTTGAAACGGCCCATTTCTTGGCCTTTTTCCAGCGTGATCGCCCCTTCTTCGCCCGCCGCTGGGTAAGTCCAGCGCTTGATGATGCCTTCGCGCGGAGGCGTCACGCAGCCAGCCCACACGGTTTCAATGCTGCCGACAATGGTGGCGCCGACCAGAATCTGCACCATTGGGCCGAATTCAGTATCAAACAGGCAAATCACACGTTCGTTACGTGCAAACAAGTTTGGCACATTGGCGGCGGTGAGGGGGTTTACGGAGAACAAGTCGCCCGGCACGTAAATCATTTCACGCAGGGTACCGTCGCACGGCATATGCACGCGGTGATAGTCGCGCGGGGCCAGATAGATGGTGGCGAAGTGGCCATCTTTGAACTGCTCGGCCAACTGGTAATTGCCTGCTAGCAGAGCTTCCAGAGAGTAGAAATGGCCTTTGGCTTGGAACAGTTTGCCGTCGGTAATGGCGCCCAACTGGCTAACTGCGCCGTCGGCTGGCAGTGCCAGCATATCCAAACCACTGACGACCGGGCGCGCGCCGTCACGCAGCGGGCGAACAAAGAATTCGTTGAAAGTGGCATAGGATTTAAGGTCTGGGTTCTGGGCTTCTTTCATGTCTACTTTGTAGAAACGTGCGAAGCCCTTGATAACCCAATGAGTCAGGGTTGCAGCGCGTTTTTCTGCGCCCCAGCCAGCAAGACGGGTCAGCCCTTGTTTCGGAAGTAAGTATTGAAGTTTGATTTTGATACTGTCCAGCACGGGGAACCTCTTGGGTAATGTCATCGCGCCGATTCATTCGGCACGCAAAAAAATAGGCAGGTTGCTCAAGGTGAGCGGAGTCCGCCAGAGAGCCATAAGCCGCTAATCACGACGATGCGGCAAAGTGCCGCATCAGGTCATGGCGATAACATGTTGATGATGCGACATGTTGATGGCGCGGATTGTAACTAGGGTAAATCATGTCTTCAACACGGCAAGAAGCCGCCAGACACTCAATAGGTTGTTAATTCAACCCGTTACCCATCACAAGGCATCGAAGTTTTTACGCGTTTTTACGTCAGCCATACTTTCCAGAATACGGTGGTAGTTGTCGAAACGCTCTTCGGCAATTTCACCCTTGTCTACGGCGTCGCGAATCGCACAGCCCGGATCGCTGCCGTGTTTGCAGTCGCGGAACTTGCAGTGGCCGATATAAGGGCGGAATTCCACAAAGCCTTGGGTGATCTGCTCTGGGGCCAGATGCCACAGACCAAATTCACGCACGCCCGGGGAGTCGATAACGTCTCCGCCTTTCTGGAAGTGGTACAGGCGCGCCGCGGTAGTGGTGTGCTGACCAAGGCCTGAGTTATCAGACACTTCGTTAACCAGAATCTGTTTTTCTTCTGGCGGAAGCAGCGCGTTGAGCAGGCTGGATTTACCTACGCCCGACTGACCGGCAAAGATGCTGATTCGGTCGGTCAGCGCCGTTTCGAAGGCTGGCATGCCTTCACCCGTTTGGCTGGACACTTCAAGCACGCGGTAGTTAATCCGACGATAGATATCCATCATGCTCTGAACAAATTTACGACCTTCATCATCAAGCAGGTCAATTTTATTCAGCACAATCAATGGTTCAACTTCCACCGTTTCACAGGCGACCAGATAACGGTCGATAATGTTTAACGACAGCTCCGGCAGAATGGCGGAGACGATCACAATCTGATCGATGTTGGCAGCAATAGGTTTTACGCCGTCGTAGAAATCAGGACGGGTTAGCACCGAGGTGCGTTCATGCACGGCTTCGACGATGCCTTTAACACTGGTATTCTCGCCAGCGCGCCATACGACGCGGTCGCCAGTTACCAGAGAACGAATGGTACGGCGGATATTGCAGCGATGTTGGCTGCCGTCGGCCGCTTCAACGTCCGCATGCATCCCGAAACGGCTGATCACCACGCCGTCTTGCGGTTCGCCATGCAGGGAGTCGTCCAGCTCTTTCCGTTTGTCGGTCTGATTCAGACGACGCTGGTGGTTAGTCTGTACGCGACGTTGTTGCCCTTTAGACAGTTTTGACTTAGTCACTGCGCCTCACTTGACTGGCTTTAATCGCTCGTTGCGACCAAAACGTCTATGATACCAGCTATTTTGTATTTATTAACCGTTGCTGGCCGGCGGTTACTCGAGGCGTCTCTCATAAACTTCTGATTGTTGGTGTAACAGCACCCGCGTCAGGCAGGTAACAGGAAATAACATGGCAGGAAATGACAGCAACTTAATCTGGATCGATCTGGAAATGACCGGACTTGACCCTGAACGCGATCGCATCATTGAGATAGCAACGCTGGTCACTGACGCGAACCTGAACATTTTGGCCGAAGGTCCCGTCATGGCGGTTCACCAGTCAGATGCCCAACTGGCGCTGATGGACGAGTGGAATGTGCGCACCCACACCGGCAGTGGCCTAGTTGAACGCGTGAAAGCCAGTACCTTTGATGACAACGCCGCGCAGTTGAAGACCATTGAATTCTTGCGCCAGTGGGTGCCAGAGGGTAAATCGCCAATTTGCGGCAACAGCGTGGCGCAGGACAGACGCTTCCTGTTCAAGTACATGCCTGAGCTGGAGTCCTACTTCCACTATCGCTATCTGGATGTCAGCACGCTGAAAGAGCTGGCTCGTCGCTGGAAGCCGGAGATTCTGAGCGGATTTAAAAAGCAAAATACCCATCAGGCGCTGGATGACATCCGTGAGTCGGTGGCTGAGTTAGCCTATTACCGCGAGCACTTCATCCAGAATTAAGATTGTCTGGCTCAGCGGCGCAAATTATTTTTACTTTCGGATTAACAGAGCATTGCGAGAGTATGGAGAGAATATTGCGCCGTTTTGCCGATTAAATCGCCGGTTTGTTGTTTTAATCGGCACTTAAACAAAAAACGCGATTTTTTGCTTTCAGGGGCTTGCGAGGGAAAGGATTTCTCGTATAATGCGCACCCCGTACCGATGAAGAATTTCGTTGAGTGCGCAGAGCGGGAATAGCTCAGTTGGTAGAGCACGACCTTGCCAAGGTCGGGGTCGCGAGTTCGAGTCTCGTTTCCCGCTCCAAATTTTAAGTTTCAGATTTACTTAGTAAAAGCATCACCATGCGACGCGGGAATAGCTCAGTTGGTAGAGCACGACCTTGCCAAGGTCGGGGTCGCGAGTTCGAGTCTCGTTTCCCGCTCCAAAAAGTTTCATCTCTCAGAAGTAACGCTGTGGTTTTCCAACAAACCAGTTAACAGCGCGATACGTCAAGTATCTCAATGCGGGAATAGCTCAGTTGGTAGAGCACGACCTTGCCAAGGTCGGGGTCGCGAGTTCGAGTCTCGTTTCCCGCTCCAAATTATCCACTTCATATCTAAGCCAGACACCACGCCACTTACAGGCGCGTTACGTCATCACTTTACATCCTTTGTAGTAACTTCTTTAACAGACTTATCCACAGATTTCGTTTGGTTTTCACACAGTGCGTTTTTGCACCGCTATTTCTTGTTAAAAAATAACTCTCTGATTTACAACAGAATAAATATATGAAGAAACGTTATGACGATCACTTGCTCTTTTTTTTGCACTTGATTGGCAAAGCATTTTTATTTTTATGCACAGCTAAAAACTTCACAATATTACAATTCAAATCCCGCCTTATGCGTCGCGCGGTAAGCCTTTTTCCACCGCCCGAATCAGACGTTTCTTCTGCGAAGATTGCACCTCGACTTGGTTTTCACTCCGTTTTTGCAGCTGCTGCGCGATAGCCCACTCAATGTGCTCATCAAGCAGGCTATTTTCCCCTTGGCGAGATTGCAGGGCCAAAAGCACATTTTCTGCATAAGGCGCATTGCCCAGTGCCACTGAAATGTTGCGTAGCCAACGCAGATGGCCAATGCGCCGGATCGGCGAACCTTCGGTGATGCGCAGAAACTTCTCTTCATTCCAGCCGAACAGGGCGATCAGCTCCGGCGCGTGCAGCGCGGCGCGCGGGCTAAAGTCATCTTCATCAGTCAGTTGCGAGTAGCGATTCCATGGGCAAATCAGCTGGCAGTCATCACAGCCGTAGATGCGATTACCCATCAGGGGGCGAAATTCCTCCGGAATGGCACCTTCTAGCTCGATGGTGAGGTAGGAAATGCAGCGGCGGGCGTCCACGGTGTAGGGCGCGACAATCGCCTGCGTCGGGCAAATCGTCATGCAGGCCACGCAGCGCCCACACTGCTCCTCCTGCGGCTTATCCACCGGCAGCGGCAAATCAATCAGCAGTTCGCCCAAGAAGAACCACGACCCGGCTTCACGATTCAATATCAGTGAGTGCTTACCAACCCAACCAAGCCCGGCTTTCTCCGCCAGCGGACGCTCCATGATGGGAGCAGAATCCACAAAAGGCCGAAACGAAATTTGTGTGCCATGCTGATCCGAGCCATCAACTGCCGCTGAATCAGCATGTTCCGTGCAATAGTCTTGGATTTTTTCGCCTAACTTCTTCAGACGTTGGCGCAAAACCTTGTGATAGTCGCGGCCAAGGGCATAGCGGCTGACATAGCCCAGCTCGGGGTTATTTAAGGTTTTGGCGAAGGCGGCTTTGGCGGGCAAATAGTTCATGCGCACGCTGATCACCCTCAAGGTGCCGGGCAAAAGCTCGTGCGGGCGGGCGCGCAGCATGCCGTGGCGAGCCATCCAATCCATTTCACCGTGGTATTGTTTATCCAGCCACGCTTGTAATTTCGGTTCTTCAGCCGATAAATCGGTATCGCAAATACCGACCTGCTGGAAGCCTAGAGATTGGCCCCACTGCTTGATAAGTTGGGACAGCTGAATGAGATCGAGAGGGAGTGTCATGACTAACCAAAGTGAAAAACGTAACGCGGCGAGTTTACCACATTCTGTCTTTTCCGCAGACTGGCTGCGGCAGGCCGAGTCTCAGGCTGCGCGGGAAACCGGTATCTCTTTGTTTACACTGATGCAACGCGCGGCGTCGGCGGCTTTTTCTCTGGCTCGCGCTGAGTTTCCTGCTGCCAGACACTGGCTGGTGCTGTGTGGGCATGGCAACAACGGCGGGGATGGCTATGAGATGGCCCGGCTTGCCAAGGCGGCGGGTTTACAGGTGACGCTGCTGGCGGTGGACGGCAAAAAGCCGCTGCCTGAAGAAGCTCAGATGGCGCAACAAGGTTGGCAGAAGGCGGGCGGGGACACGCTGAGTGCTGAAGCCAGTTGGCCGGAAGATATTGATTTGATTATTGATGGCCTGCTCGGGACCGGGCTGTCGTCTGCCCCGCGCGCGCCCTATGACGGATTAATCGCCGCTATTAATCAGCACCCTGCGCCTGTGCTGGCGCTGGATATTCCCTCTGGCCTGAACGCCGCCACCGGCGCGGCAGAAGGGGAGACGGTGAATGCCGAGGTGACGATTAGCTTTATCGCCCTGAAGCCGGGCTTATTGACTGGCAAGGCGCGGGACCACGTTGGCAAGCTGCACTGTGACGCCCTCGGGCTGGAAAGCTGGCTGGGCGGCCATCCGCCGGTATTGCAGCGGCTCGACGCAAGCCAGCTTGCTGACTGGTTGCACCCTCGACGCCCTTGTTCGCACAAAGGCGATCACGGCCATTTGCTGGTGGTCGGCGGCGATATTGGCTTTGCCGGGGCCATAAGAATGGCTGCCGAAGCCGCGCTGCGCGCAGGCGCTGGCATGGTGCGAGTACTCACTCACAAACAGCATCTTGGCCCCTTGCTTACCGCCCGACCAGAGCTGATGGTGCAGGAGCTGAATGAAAAATCGCTGGCCGAAGGTCTGGAGTGGGCCGACGTGGTGGTGCTCGGGCCGGGGTTGGGGCAGAACAGCTGGGGCAAAAATGCCTTCAAACAAGTGACGGAAAGCCAAAAAACCGCCTTGTTCGATGCTGATGCGCTTAACTTACTGGCAATCACACCGCAGAAACGGCAAAATCGCGTGTTGACGCCTCATCCCGGCGAAGCCAGCCGTTTGCTCGGATGTTCAGTGAAAGAGATTGAAAGTGACCGCTTACTTGCTGCGCGTAAATTGTCAGAACGCTATGGCGGCGTTGTGGTCTTAAAAGGCGCGGGCAGTTTGATTTCCCAAGACGGCGGGCCATTGGCCTTGGCCGATGTCGGTAACGCGGGTATGGCGACCGGCGGGATGGGTGACGTGCTCTCCGGCATCATTGGCGGCCTGCTGGCACAAAAACTTTCTCTGTATACGGCAACCTGCGCGGGCACGGTGGTTCACGGTGCCGCCGCCGACAGACTGGCCCTTTCGCAAGGAACGCGCGGTATGCTGGCGACAGATCTTTTAACGGTAATTGCCCCGTTAGTTAATCCTGACTTAAAAAAATAGATATTACCTAATGAATCAATTATTTATCTCTCTGCCGGACGAAGCGGCGACGCTGAAATTAGGTGCTACCCTTGCCAATGCGTGCAAGGGTTCCACGGTTATTCACCTGTTTGGTGATTTAGGTGCCGGGAAAACCACCTTTAGCCGGGGGTTCCTGCAAGCCCTTGGTCATCATGGAAATGTTAAAAGCCCAACCTATACTTTGGTGGAGCCTTATCAGCTTGAGCCGATTGCGGTCTACCATTTTGACTTGTATCGTCTGGCTGACCCGGAAGAACTCGAGTTTATGGGGATCCGCGATTACTTCGCGCAAGACGCAATTTGTTTGGTCGAGTGGCCGCAGCAGGGCGCTGGCGTTTTACCTGCCCCAGACATTGAATTAACCCTTGAATATCAGGGTGATCAGCGCAAAGCAACGATTAACGCAGTATCTGATTTAGGTCTGAGTTTATTGCATCTGGTACAACAGCAAGGATGAGCACGCGATGACTCAGAGCCTCAAAACATGCTTCCTCAGGACAACGCTTTTTTTAGCGTCGTTAGCGCTTTTTGCTACCGTTTCCCTTTCGCCAGCCTTGGCCGCTGGCATGAAAAACATCAATGTGTCCAATGGGTCAACCCAATCGACCATTACCATCACCTTTGACGGTAAGCCTGATTACGCTTTTTTCCCACTACATAATCCAGAACGCGTGGTGATAGACGTTAAGCAAAGCGGCGTCATGAGAGGTCTGCCGCTGAATTTTAATGGGCAGAATCTGGTGAAGCGCGTGCGTTCGAGCAATGCACAGGACGCCCAGAGCCAGCGTTTAGTGTTTGAATTAACGCAAAAAGTTCGCACTAACGCCGTTACCCAGCAGAATCAGGTGGTGTTCACCATGACGGCGGCGGGAACGCCAACCAAGCGCGCGGCGCCTATTGATACTGTGACCTCGACGCCTTCGCCAAACAGAGCGCCAGCTCCGGCTCCGGCGAACAATAATGGCTCTAATCCGTTCGACGGCAACAAGCTGACGGCAGTCACCAGCGGCCCGGCTTCTGATAACGCGCCGACCCCGCGTACGCGCGGCACCACCAGTGATAATCAGGTGATTGTGGCGATTGACGCCGGACACGGCGGCCAAGATCCCGGCGCCATCGGCAGCAATGGCCTGAAAGAAAAAAACGTCACTATTGCCATTGCGCGCAAGCTTGAAGCCAAGCTCAATGCCGACCCGATGTTCAAACCGGCAATGACCCGCGATGGCGACTACTTCATTTCTGTCATGGGCCGTTCGGACGTGGCGCGTAAAAAAGGCGCTAACGTGCTGGTTTCTATTCACGCGGACGCCGCGCCGAACCGCAGCGCGACAGGGGCATCCGTCTGGGTGCTGTCTAACCGCCGCGCAAATAGCGAAATGGGTAACTGGCTGGAACAGCATGAGAAGCAGTCCGAGCTGTTAGGCGGCGCGGGTGACATGCTGGCAAATACGGCGGCTGACCCTTACTTAAGCCAAGCAGTGCTGGATTTACAGTTCGGCCATTCGCAACGCGTGGGTTATGACGTCGCCTCTAAAGTCTTGCTTCAGCTGCGCCACGTCGGCAAGTTGCACAAAGCCAAGCCAGAGCACGCCAGCCTTGGCGTATTGCGCTCGCCGGATATTCCTTCCCTGCTGGTAGAAACCGGCTTTATCAGTAATGCGAATGAGGAGCGGCTGCTTGGAAGCAGCGCGTATCAGGATAAAATTGCTCAGGCCATCTATTCCGGCCTGCGTAATTACTTCCTGTCGCATCCGTTGCAATCCGGCCCAAAGGTCGAAAACCGACCGTTGCTGGCCTCAGCAACGGCGGTTGATTCAGGCAACAGGGCTGCTAACAGCTCGATGAGCCAGCCTGGCCCGGTTGAAGCCACGGCGGCATCGGCCGGGGCAACGCAGATTCACCAGGTTAAGCGCGGCGAAACCTTAACGGGCATCGCCAATCGCTACGGCACCACGCCGAAAGCCTTGAGTGATATGAACAAATTGAAGAAAGACGGTGTTTGGGTCGGGCAGCGGCTGAAAGTGCCTGCCGGCACCAGGGCGGTTTCGCCAAACAGTACCAAAACCGCTGCCGTTAAGAAAAAAGCGGCAAAGCATAAAGTGACTCGCGGCGATACGCTATCCGCTATAGCATCCAAGTACGGTGTCAGCATGAATGACATCAAAACGGCGAATCACATGAAGTCCGGCGAAGTTCAGCTTGGCCAAACATTAACTATTCCGCAGTCATAACCCGGCCATGCGTCACGGGTTGTAACGTCGCTTACAGGAGCTGCCATGCCGATTCAGGTTCTGCCGCCGCAGTTAGCTAACCAGATTGCGGCTGGTGAGGTTGTCGAAAGACCGGCTTCGGTAGTGAAAGAGCTTGTCGAGAACAGTCTGGACGCGGGCGCTACCCGCATCGATATTGATATCGATCGCGGCGGTGCCAAGCTCATCCGCATTCGCGACAACGGCTGCGGCATTGGTAAAGATGAGTTGGCGCTGGCGTTGGCGCGCCACGCCACCAGTAAAATTAGCTGTCTGGATGACCTCGAAGCCATCATTAGTTTAGGTTTTCGCGGCGAAGCATTGGCCAGTATTAGCTCGGTATCGCGCCTGATGCTCACCTCGCGTACGGCGGCGCAGCCAGAAGCCTGGCAGGCCTATGCCGAAGGGCGCGATATGGCGGTGACGGTAAAACCTGCCGCGCACCCTCAAGGCTCGACGGTCGAAGTGCTCGACCTGTTTTACAACACGCCCGCCCGACGCAAGTTCATGCGCACCGAAAAAACCGAATTCACCCATATTGATGAAGTGGTGCGCCGCATCGCGCTGGCGCGTTTCGACGTCGCCATAAACCTGAGCCACAACGGCAAGCTGATTCGTCAATATCGCGCCGTGACAGACCCGGCGCAATCTTCACGCCGTCTGGCAAGCATCTGCTCGCAGACCTTTGTCCAACACGCGCTGGAAGTGAAATGGGAACACGGCGATTTAGGCATTCGCGGCTGGGTTGCCGATCCGGCGGGCTCTCGCAGCCTGACTGACATGCAATATTGTTATGTGAATAACCGCATGATGAAGGATCGCCTGATAAATCACGCGATCCGTCAGGCGTATCAGGATCAGTTGAAAGACGATCAGCAGCCCGCTTACGTGCTCTATCTGGATGTCGATCCTCATCACGTGGACGTCAACGTTCACCCCGCCAAGCATGAAGTACGTTTCCACCAGTCGCGTCTGGTACATGACTTTATCTATCAGGCTGTGATGACGGTATTGCAGCAGGCGGCCAAGCCAGAATTAGTCGCCCAGCCGAACGTAGACGAAGACGGCGTGGAAGATGAACTGCCGCGCTGGCAGCCGGAGAACCGGCAGGCGGCGGGGGGCAATCACTTCTCACAGCCAGCCGCCAAGCGTGATGCTGCGCCAAAAGCGCCTCGAGAGAATGTCTTCCCGGCCACGTCGCGAGTCAGCCAGCCGCGCGAGCAGCTATTTAAAGAAGACAAACCGACTTACAGTCCGCCACAGGGCGAGGTGTACCAGCGTTTGTTGCAAACCACCGCCGAAGCCTTACACGCCAACGAACCTGCGCCAGCGGCTCAGCCTAAAGTGTCGCATAATCAGCCCGCCGAGCCTGCACTGGAGTCCCATAGCCAAAGCTTTGGGCGCGTGCTGACCGTCTGCGCGCCGGAATACGCCCTGCTCGAACGGGGCAAGCAGTTGGCATTGTTATCACTGCCGGTTGCTGAACGCTGGTTGAAAAGGGCACAGCTGACGCCGACGGAAGAGGGCTTACGCCCACAACCACTGCTTATCCCCTTGAAGCTGCAAATAAATAAAGAAGAGAGCGCCACCCTTGCTCGCTATCAGGCCCTGCTGCAGAAATTCGGCATAGAGATGGGGGTTGATCACCAGCGTGTGACCTTGCGCGCGGTACCTTTACCTTTACGCCAACAAAATTTACAAAAGTTGATACCTGACCTGTTAGGCTACCTTGCTGTTCAGCAGGAGGCGACTTCTGATGCGGTAGCCATGTGGTTTGCCCGCCATATTGGTAGCGATCATGAAGTCTGGACCATTGCTCAGGCCATACAATTACTCACGGATGTCGAGCGACTTTGCCCCCAATTGGTGAAATCACCTCCGTCCGGTCTCCTGCAACCTGTTGATTTACAGCCCGCCCTGGCGGCTTTTAAGCATGACTGACTTGAATATACATTCTGCACCCCCAGCTATCTTTATTATGGGGCCAACGGCTTCCGGCAAAACAGCGCTCGCGATGTCTTTACTCGAGCATCTTCCCGTCGAACTTATCAGCGTGGATTCAGCACTGATTTACCGGGGAATGGATGTCGGCACCGCGAAACCGACGGCGGAAGAACTGAGTCACGCGCCGCATCGATTAATCGATATTCTCGACCCGAGCGAAGCCTATTCTGCTGCTGACTTCCGCGCAGACGCTTTGCGCGAAATGGCCGAGATCACCGCGCGTAACAAAATTCCGCTGTTAGTGGGCGGGACCATGATGTATTTCAAAGCATTATTAGAGGGCTTATCGCCATTACCTCCGGCTGATGCTGACGTTCGCCAGCGCATTGAAGCGCAGGCGGCGGAGTCAGGTTGGGAGTCTTTGCATGCGCAGTTACGCGAGATAGATCCGGTTGCCGCTTTGCGAATTCATCCGAATGATCCACAGAGACTGTCCAGAGCACTGGAAGTTTTTTTTATTTCGGGTAAAACTTTAACCGAACTGACTAAAATTTCGGGTGAAACGCTGCCTTATCACGTGCATCAATTTGCGATTGCCCCAACGCGTCGTGAATTGTTACATGAACGTATTGAACAGCGCTTTAGTCAGATGCTATTGAATGGTTTTGAAGACGAAGTCAGAACGCTGAAAGCTCGTGGCGATTTGCATACGGATTTGCCTTCCATTCGTTGTGTGGGGTATCGCCAGATGTGGTCATATCTTTCTGGTGAAACCGACTACGATGAAATGGTTTATCGTGGTGTTTGCGCGACACGACAGCTAGCCAAACGTCAGATGACTTGGTTGCGTGGCTGGGAGGGGGTTGAATGGCTGGACACAGAAAAGCCAGACGAAGCCTTAAGCCGTGTAATTCAGGTTGTTAGTGCATAGGTTGGGTGATTGTGTACAATTGATTAGTACTCAGCGCGCAAATTTTTGATGTGTTTTATTTTCGAGCCAATAGGCTCAAAGTTACGAACAACAAACTAATAAGGAAAAGATAGAATGGCTAAGGGGCAATCTTTGCAAGATCCGTTCCTGAACGCATTGCGTCGTGAACGTGTTCCGGTTTCTATTTATTTGGTGAATGGTATTAAGCTGCAAGGCCAGATTGAGTCTTTTGATCAGTTTGTCATTCTGTTAAAGAACACGGTAAGCCAGATGGTGTATAAACACGCTATCTCCACCGTGGTGCCTTCCCGCCCGGTTTCTCACCATAGTAATAATCCAAGCAGTGGTGGCGGCAGTAATTATCACCAAGGTAGTACTTCTTCTGCGCCGCAACAGCCGCAGCAGGACAGCGATGACGCTGAATAAGGCGCATAGCTGGTTGACCACGATGGGGCTCATAAGTCTTCCGATTACGCTTATGTGCCCCTGGCTGGCGGTTTTTCCCCAAATGAGAGGTCACAAGCTTGTTTGACCGTTATGAAGCCGGTGAGCAGGCCGTACTGGTTCATATCTATTTCTCGCGAGACAAAGACACGGAAGACCTGAGCGAATTCGAATCGCTGGTATCTTCTGCAGGTGTTGAGGCGTTACAAGTCGTCACAGGTAGCCGTAAGGCTCCACACCCTAAATACTTTGTCGGTGAAGGAAAGGCCCAAGAAATTGCAGACGCAGTTAAAGCAACTGGCGCGTCTGTTATCCTGTTTGATCATGCACTTACACCTGGCCAGGAGAGAAACCTGGAAGCACTGTGCGAATGTCGCGTGGTCGATCGTACCGGACTAATTTTAGATATTTTTGCCCAGCGTGCTCGAACCCATGAAGGTAAATTACAAGTAGAATTGGCGCAATTACGCCACATTGCTACCCGATTGGTTCGCGGCTGGACACACCTTGAGCGTCAAGGTGGCGGTATTGGTGCTCGTGGGCCGGGTGAAACCCAGCTCGAAACCGACCGTCGTTTATTACGCGACAGGATAACGCTTATCCTCAGCCGACTTGAGAAAGTCGCCAAGCAGCGTGAACAAGGCCGTCGGGCGCGTATTCGTGCCGATATCCCCACTGTTTCGCTCGTCGGTTATACCAACGCCGGCAAATCAACGCTGTTTAACCGTATTACTGAGGCCGACGTGTTTGTGGCCGATCAGTTGTTCGCCACGCTAGACCCGACAGTTCGACGCATTTCGGTCGCAGATGTCGGCGAAACAGTGCTGGCGGATACCGTAGGGTTTATTCGTCACCTGCCCCATGATTTAGTCGCCGCTTTTAAAGCGACATTGCAGGAAACCCGACAGGCAACTCTGCTAATGCATGTGATAGACGCAGCGGATATTCGCGTTGAGGAAAATATCGACGCGGTGAATACGGTGCTAGCAGAGATTGAAGCAGATGATATCCCTGTGCTGTTAGTGATGAATAAAATAGATATGTTGGATGACTTTGTCCCGCGTATCGACCGCAACGATGAGAATTTGCCGATCAGGGTCTGGCTTTCAGCCGTGACCGGTGAAGGTATCCCGTTGTTATTTCAGGCATTGACGGAGCGTCTTTCTGGTGAAATAGCGCAGCATGAATTGCGTTTACCACCGGAGGCAGGCCGCCTTCGTAGCCGTTTTTACCAGCTTCAGGCTATTGAAAAAGAATGGATTGAAGAGGATGGAAGTATTGGTCTTATGGTGCGAATGCCCATTGTTGACTGGAATCGCCTCTGCAAACAAGAACAGGCACTGAGTGGTTATGTCCGCAACCAGAACCTGTCTGATTTGGCCTGAAGAACACCAATCATAGAATAATGGAGCTATAACATGGCGTGGAATCAGCCCGGTAATAACGGACAGGACCGCGACCCCTGGGGCAGCAGCAACAATAGCGGCAACTCTGGTGGAAATAATTCTGGTGGTAATAACAACAAAGGTGGCCGCGAACAGGGCCCGCCTGACCTCGATGATATCTTCCGTAAACTCAGCAAAAAGCTGGGTGGTTTCGGTGGAAAAGGCTCGGGCAATGGCAATGGAACCGGCAATGGTTCTAGTCCGCAAAACAGCCTAAGCGGTCGTATTATCGGTATCGCCGTTGTGGCCGTGGTCGTTATCTGGGCCGCCAGCGGTTTCTACACGATTAAAGAAGCGGAGCGCGGCGTAGTGACGCGTTTCGGTAAGTTTAGCCATCTGGTCCAGCCTGGTCTGAACTGGAAACCAACCTTCATCGATCAGGTTCGTGCTGTTAACGTCGAATCTGTGCGTGAATTGGCGGCCTCTGGCGTCATGCTGACCTCCGACGAAAACGTCGTGCGCGTCGAGATGAACGTTCAGTATCGCGTTACCGATCCGGAAGCTTACCTGTTCAGCGTGGCGAATGCTGACGACAGCCTGAGTCAGGCAACTGACAGTGCACTGCGTGGCGTTATCGGTAAGTACACGATGGATAAAATCCTGACTGAAGGCCGTACCACGGTGCGTAGCGACACCCAACGCGTATTGGAAGAAACCATTCGTCCATACAAAATGGGTATCACGGTTCAGGACGTCAACTTCCAGACCGCGCGTCCACCGGAAGAAGTGAAAGCGGCTTTCGATAACGCCATCGCCGCCCGTGAGAAAGAGCAGCAGTCTATTCGTGAAGCAGAAGCCTACGCTAACCAGATCCAGCCTCAGGCAAACGGTGAAGCACAGCGTAAGCTGGAAGATGCTAAAGCCTATAAAGACCGTACGGTTCTGGAAGCACAGGGTGAAGTGGCTCGTTTCGCCAAGCTGCTGCCTGAATATAAAGCTGCGCCGGAAATTACCCGCGAGCGTCTTTATATCGAAACCATGCAGAACGTCCTTAGCCATACTCGTAAAATCTTGGTTAACGACAAGAGCAACAATCTGATGATGTTGCCTCTGGACCAAATTATGCGCGGCGGCAACGCAGCTGCATCAAAAGGAAGTGATCAGGGTGGGCTTCTGCCTCCTAGATCTTCAAGTTCACTGAACAGTGTGAACAGCAGTGCCAATAACAGCGGTTCCCGTTCGTCTGGCAGTGTCATGGACCAACGCCGTGCTGATGCACAGCGTGACGATACACTTCGCGTAGGGAGAGAATAACAATGCGTAAGTCATTTTTACTTATCGTCGTTGTGGTGCTGGTGGCGCTTTATGCTTCACTGTTTGTGGTTCAGGAAGGCGAGCGCGGTATCGTGCTGCGTTTCGGCAAGGTTCTTCGTGATAGCGAAAATAAACCTTTGGTTTATGAGCCAGGCCTGCACTTTAAAGTACCTTTTGTTGAGTCGGTGAAAACCCTCGACGCGCGTATCCAGACCATGGATAACCAGGCTGACCGTTTCGTGACCAGCGAGAAGAAAGACCTGATCGTTGACTCATACCTGAAATGGCGTATCAGCGATTTCAGCCGTTACTATCTGGCAACGGGCGGCGGCGACGTCTCTCAGGCAGAAGTGCTGCTGAAACGTAAACTGAGTGACCGTCTGCGTTCTGAAATCGGTCGTTTAGATGTGAAAGACATCGTGACTGACTCACGTGGCCGTCTGACGCTGGACGTTCGCGACGCGCTGAACAACGGTTCTGCTGAAGAAGTTGAAGCGACCACCGAAGCTGATGATGCGATTGCCTCGGTAGCTAAACGCGTTGAGCGTGAAACCAGCGGCGAACAGCCTGCGGTGAATCCAAACAGTATGGCTGCGTTGGGTATTCAAGTTATCGACGTGCGTCTGAAGCAGATCAACCTGCCACAGGAAGTGTCGAGCGCCATTTACGACCGTATGCGTGCTGAACGTAACGCGGTTGCATTGCGCCACATCTCCCAAGGTCTGGAAGAAGCTGAAAAACTGCGCGCAACGGCTGACTACGAGAGAACCCGTACTGTTGCCGAAGCTGAGCGTACTGCGCGTATCACTCGCGGTGAGGGTGATGCAGAAGCCGCTAAGCTGTTTGCTGATGCCTTCAGTCAGGATCCAGACTTCTACGCCTTCATTCGTAGCCTGCGTGCTTACGAAGAGAGCTTCAGCAGCGGTAACGATGTCATGGTGATGAGCCCGGACAACGATTTCTTCCGCTTCATGAAGTCTCCAGATAAAACCAAATAATCAGGTTTTGCTGATAATCAAAAGGCCCTTAACGGGGCCTTTTGTGTTATATGAGCCAGTAAATTCACTGAGAAAAGAGCAAAAATGAATTCGAGCATTTGGTTAGCGCTGGGGTTAGTTCTGGTTCTGGAAGGGTTAGGACCGATGCTTTACCCAAAAGGATGGCGAAAAATGATTCAATCTATGACCCAGTTGCCCGATAGCGTTTTACGGCGTTTTGGCGGCGCTCTTGTGGTTGCCGGCTTCGTTATTTACTACATGTTGCGGAATCAGGCCGGTGGCTAAAGATTTGTGACTAACCTGCGTCACTTTTGCATTTGGCGCGTAGCAGGAAATGGAAAAATTTCACGCAATCGTATACTAAAAGTGCTGGAAACCGCGGATTGAGATGTTAGAATCCTTTTTTAAGCAACCTGGTGATTCTTGAGATGGGTAAGAACGTCGTCGTACTCGGCACTCAATGGGGTGACGAAGGGAAGGGCAAGGTCGTCGACCTGCTGACCGAACGGGCTAAATATGTTGTGCGCTATCAGGGCGGTCACAACGCTGGTCATACTCTGGTTATTAACGGTGAAAAAACCGTTCTTCATTTAATTCCTTCTGGCATTTTGCGTGAAAACGTCACCAGCATCATCGGCAACGGTGTTGTACTGGCGCCTGACGCCTTAATGAAAGAAATGGGCCAGCTTGAAGCTCGTGGCATCCCTGTACGCGAACGTCTGTTACTGTCTGAAGCCTGCCCGCTGATCCTGCCTTACCATGTCGCTCTGGACATGGCGCGCGAAAAAGCGCGTGGCGATAAAGCTATCGGCACCACCGGTCGTGGTATCGGCCCTGCTTATGAAGATAAAGTTGCTCGTCGCGGTCTGCGCGTAGGTGATCTCTTCAACAAAGAAACTTTCGCGATCAAGCTGAAAGAAATCATCGATTATCACAACTTCCAGTTAGTGAACTACTACAAAGTAGAAGCCGTTGATTACCAGAAGACTCTGGACGACGTGATGGCTATCGCTGACATCCTGACCGGAATGGTTGTTGACGTGTCTGAACTGCTGGATGGCGCGCGTAAGCGTGGCGACCTGATCATGTTCGAAGGCGCACAAGGCACCTTGCTGGACATCGACCACGGTACTTATCCATACGTGACCTCTTCTAACACCACGGCTGGCGGCGTTGCTACCGGTTCTGGTATTGGTCCACGTTACGTTGATTACGTTCTGGGTATCGTTAAAGCCTACTCCACTCGCGTGGGTGCAGGTCCGTTCCCTACTGAACTGTTCGATGAAACTGGCGAATACCTGCGTAAGCAAGGTAACGAGTTTGGTGCAACCACTGGCCGTAGCCGTCGTTGTGGCTGGTTGGACATCGTTGCTGTTCGCCGTGCTGTGCAGATCAACTCCCTCTCTGGCTTCTGCTTGACCAAGCTGGACGTGCTGGATGGCCTGAAAGAAGTCAAACTGTGCATCGGTTACCGTATGCCAGATGGCCGCGAAATGACCACCACCCCGCTGGCAGCAGAAGGCTGGGAAGGCATTGAGCCAATCTACGAAACCATGCCTGGCTGGACAGAAACCACCTTCGGCGTGAAGCAAGTAGACAAGCTGCCACAGGCGGCGCTGGACTACATCAAACGCATCGAAGAGTTGACTGAAGTGCCAATCGACATCATTTCGACTGGTCCGGATCGTAGCGAAACCATGATCCTGCGCGACCCGTTTGACGCATAACAGCCCGGCTGTTTGCTGCTAACGCCGCAATGAAATCCAAACCGGGCCTTGTGCCCGGTTTTGTTGTATAGAGTAAAGTTTTTCTGCCCGCCTATGCTTGTGTACTTCTCATAAACCATCCACTATCTAAATGATTAGCCGCGAACTTCATCGCTGGTTTATCATCAACACGCTAATTTAAATAATCTTCTTAACCCTGTTGTCATCGTCGAAAGAGAAAGAACGGGTAAACTACTACCCAGAGGTATGTGTGCAGTTAACGAGTTTTACTGATTATGGTTTGCGGGCACTGATTTACATGGCGGCACTGCCAGATGATCAGATGACCAATATTTCACAGGTCACCGAGGTTTATGGTGTATCGCGTAACCATATGGTGAAAATCATCAATCAGTTAAGCCGGGCTGGATTGGTCACAGCCGTGCGGGGTAAGAACGGTGGGATTAAGCTGGGTAAGCCAGCAGAAACTATCCTTATTGGCGACGTAGTGCGTGAGCTTGAACCTTTGACGCTGGTGAACTGCGCCCAAGATTTCTGCCACATCACGCCAGCGTGCCGACTTAAGCAGGTATTACACACTGCTGTAGAACATTTTCTTGATGAGCTGAATCAATATACTTTGGCTGACATGGTCAAAGACAATTCATCGCTCTACAAATTATTGCTTGTTGAATGAAAGAGTTTCAACAAACTGCTGATGACAACGGAGGAACCGCTATGTCACAAGATCCATTCCTGGAACGAGAAGCAGAGAAGTACGAATCACCTATTCCAAGTCGTGAATTTATTCTTGAACATCTCGCTAAACGTGAAACCCCTGCCAGCCGCGAAGAGCTTGGCAATGAACTGAATTTATCCGGCGAAGAAGCGCTGGAAGCACTGCGCCGCCGTCTGCGCGCCATGGAGCGTGATGGCCAGCTAGTCTTTACTCGCCGCCAGTGTTACGCACTGCCAGAGCGCCTGGACCTGCTGAAAGGCACGGTCATTGGCCACCGCGATGGTTACGGCTTCTTGCGCCTCGAAGGCGTGAAAAAGGACGACGTTTACCTCTCTGCCGAACAGATGAAAATGTGCATCCACGGCGACGTGGTGCTGGCGCAGCCTATCGGCACTGACCGTAAAGGTCGTCGCGAAGCCCGTATCGTGCGCGTGGTGGTACCGAAAACTAGCCAAATCGTTGGCCGCTACTTCACCGACGCCGGTGCAGGCTTTGTGGTGCCGGACGACAGCCGTTTAAGCTTCGACATCCTGATCCCAGCCGACGCCATTAACGGCGCGCGCATGGGCTATATGGTGGTGGTCGAGCTGACCCAGCGCCCAACGCGCCGCACCAAAGCCGTGGGGAAAATTGTTGAAGTGCTGGGCGACAAAATGGGCACCAGCATGGCGGTGGATATCGCGCTGCGTACTCATGAAATCCCTCACGTCTGGCCGCCGCAGGTGCTCAAGCAGGTTGAAGGCCTGAGCGAGCAGGTGCCGGAAGAGGCTAAAAAAGGCCGCGTCGATTTACGCAAATTGCCGCTGGTCACCATTGATGGGGAAGACGCCCGCGACTTCGATGACGCCGTATACTGCGAGAAAAAACGCGGTGGCGGTTGGCGTCTCTGGGTGGCTATCGCCGATGTCAGCTATTACGTGCGTCACGGCACCGCGCTGGACGACGAAGCGCGCAGCCGCGCGACCTCTGTCTACTTCCCGTCGCAGGTTGTGCCAATGTTGCCGGAAGTGCTGTCCAACGGCCTGTGCTCGCTCAACCCGCAGGTTGACCGTCTGTGTATGGTCTGCGAGATGACCATCTCCGCGCAGGGCAAGCTGACCGGCTCGAAATTCTATGAAGCGGTGATGAGCTCCCATGCTCGCCTGACCTACAACAAAGTCTGGCGCATCATCGACGGCGACGAAGAGCTGCGCGAGCAGTACAGCCCGCTGGTGAAACACCTGCAAGAGCTGCACACCATGTATAAAGTGCTGGATCAGGCGCGTGCAGAGCGTGGCGGTATTGCCTTCGAAACGGAAGAAGCCAAGTTTATCTTCAACGCTGAGCGCCGTATCGAGCGCGTCGAGCCGACCGTGCGTAACGATGCCCACAAATTGATCGAAGAGTGCATGATTTTGGCGAACATCGCCGCCGCGCGCTTTGTTGAGAAGCACAACGAGCCGGCGCTGTTCCGCGTCCACGACCGTCCAAGCGACGACCACATCTCCGCGCTGAAAAGCGTGCTGGGCGAGTTAGGCCTGGTGATGGGCGGCGGCATGAAGCCTGAGCCGAAAGATTACGCGCAAATCATGGATGAGCTGGCGGATCGCCCTGACCGCGAAATGCTGCAAACCATGCTGCTGCGTTCAATGAAGCAGGCGATTTATGATCCGGAAAACCGCGGTCACTTCGGTCTGGCGCTGCAATCTTATGGTCATTTCACGTCGCCAATTCGTCGCTATCCTGACCTGGCGCTGCACCGTGCGATTAAGTACCTGCTGGCGAAAGAGCACGGCACGCTGAAAGAGCGCTGGACGCCAACCGGCGGCTGGCACAGTGATTACGAAGACATGCTGCAACTGGGCGAGCACTGCTCGATGGCCGAGCGCCGCGCTGATGAAGCAACGCGTAACGTGGCCGATTGGCTGAAGTGTGACTTCATGCAAGACCACGTGGGCGAAGTGTTTAACGGCATTATCGCCAGCGTCACCGGCTTCGGCTTCTTCGTGCGCCTCAACGACCTGTTCATCGATGGGCTGGTGCACGTCTCCACGCTGGATAATGACTATTACCGTTACGACAACATCGGTCAGCGTTTGATTGGTGAGTCCTCCGGCATGGTTTATCGCTTGGGCGATACCGTCGAAATCCGCGTTGAAGCTGTGCACATGGACGAGCGCAAAATCGACTTTGCTCTGGTGTCCAGCACGCGCAAACCGCGTGGCGAAGGTAAAACTGCCCGCGACCGTGCGAAGAAACCGGGTGAACGCGCCATGCGCCCAACCGGCCCGGCCAACGGCGGTCGCCGCCGCACGGGCAAGAAAGGGGTGAATTTCGAGCCGGACAGCGCTTTCCGCAAGGAAGACGGTAAGCCAGCCAAACCCGCGCGTTCGAAAAAAGCCGCGAAAGATGCCGCTGTAGCCCCTGTAGATAAAGGGGCTGTTAAAGGGGCGACGGGCAAAGACGGTAAGCCGAAGAAGGCCAAAAAGCCTTCTGACAAAACGCAGAAAATTGCCGCCGCCACTAAAGCCAAGCGTGCAAAGAAAAAGCAGTCTGACAGCTAGCCGGACGGGTGATAGAATCGCCCGCAACCTTGTTTAATGTTTAATTGCGGACAGCATGCTGTCCGCAAGTCTATTTTAAAGAGCATCATGAGCGAAATTATCTACGGTATTCACTCCGTTAAAGCCTTACTCGACAACGATCCGCAGCGCTTTCTGGAAGTTTTCATCCTGAAAGGCCGTGACGACAAACGCCTGAAACCCTTGATCGATGAGCTGGAAGCCAGCGGCATTGTGATTCAGGTGGCAAACCGTCAATGGCTGGATGAGAAGTCCGAAGGTGCGGTGCATCAGGGCATTATCGCCCGCGTGCGCGAAGGGCGTCAGTATCAGGAGAATGATCTTCCTGCGCTGCTTGAAAGCCTCGACAGCCCATTCCTGCTGGTGCTGGACGGCGTGACTGACCCGCACAACCTGGGTGCTTGCCTGCGTACCGCTGACGCGGCGGGCGTTCACGCGGTGATTGTTCCTCGTGACCGTTCTGCCAAGCTAAACGCCACGGCGAAGAAAGTCGCCAGCGGCGCGGCAGAGAACGTGCCATTGATCAACGTGACCAACCTGGCACGCACCCTGCGTGTGTTGCAGGAGCACAATGTCTGGATCGTCGGCACCGCCGGTGAAGCCGACCACAACCTGTATCAGAGCAAAATGACCGGCCCAATGGCGCTGGTGATGGGTGCTGAAGGCGAAGGTATGCGCCGCCTGACTCGCGAACACTGCGACGAGCTGATCAGCATCCCAATGGCCGGTTCTGTCTCTTCTCTGAACGTGTCAGTGGCGACTGGCGTCTGCTTGTTCGAAGCTGTGCGCCAGCGCGCGCTTAAAGCCTAATCTCTCGGATTAAGTCTTTGATAATTAAACGGGAGCCAACAGGCTCCCGTTTTGCATTCCTGCCTTTGTGATCTACCCGCCGGTTAATTCCCCGATTTTTACCATACTTGATCCCATCACGACGTGGCCCTTTTACAGTCATGGAGAACATTATGGACTGGCAAACCCATCGAGTTTTTAATCAGCCGAAGCCGCTCAGCAACAGCAATTTATTCCTTTCTGACTCCCCTCTGCGCGAAGCGGTAAGCCGACACCATGCCGGCTGGGACGCCGACGTGCTGGCCTCCCTTGGTCAACAGCTGGGTTCGGCCGAGTCGCTGGAGCTTGGGCGACTGGCCAATGTTAACCCGCCCGAGCTTTTGCGCTATGACCCGACCGGCGAGCGGCTGGACGAGGTGCGCTTTCACCCCGCGTGGCACCTGCTGATGCAGGGATTGATTGCCAATCGCGTGCATAACCTACCGTGGGAGGATGAGGCGCGGATTGGCTCCTCGGTGGCGCGCGCGGCGCGTTTTCTGCTTCACGCGCAGGTGGAGGCGGGCACGCTCTGCCCGATAACCATGACCTTTGGCGCGATCCCGCTGCTCAAGAAAACCCTGCCCGCCGAGTTCAAGCAGTGGCTCACGCCGCTGCTTTCTGACCGCTATGACCCTCATTTGCTGCCCGGCGACCAGAAGAAGGGCGTGCTGATTGGCATGGGGATGACCGAAAAGCAGGGCGGCTCGGACGTGCTGAGCAACACCACTAAGGCGACGCCGCTGGCCTCGCGCGGCCCCGGCGAGGCGTATCGGCTGGTCGGGCATAAGTGGTTTTTCTCCGTGCCGCAGAGTGATGCTCACTTGGTGCTGGCCCAAGCCGACGGCGGGCTGTCGTGCTTCTTCCTGCCTCGCGTATTGCCTGACGGGCAGCGCAACGCCGTGCGCATCGAGCGCCTGAAAGACAAGCTGGGCAATCGCTCCAACGCCAGCAGCGAGGTGGAGTTCCAAAACGCCACCGGCTGGCTGTTGGGGGAGGAGGGCGACGGCGTGCGGCATATTCTCAAGATGGGCGGCCAGACGCGTTTCGACTGCGCATTGGGCAGCCACGGCATGATGCGCCGGGCGCTGTCGGTTTCGCTTTACCACGTCTTCCAGCGTCAGGCGTTTGGTAAGTCGCTGGTGGATCAGCCGATGATGCGCCAAGTGGTGAGCCGCATGGCGCTACGCCTTGAAGGGCAAACCCAAATTTTGCTGCGGCTGGCGGCCGCCAGCGGCGCGGCGGAGAGTGTTAGCGAGCAGGTGCTGTATCGCCTGCTGACGCCTGCGGCCAAGTTTGAAGTATGCCGACAGGGTATGCCTTTTGTGGCCGAAGCCATGGAGACGCTGGGTGGAGTGGGGTATTGCGAAGAGAACGAGCTGCCGCGCCTGTATCGCGAGATGCCGGTCAACAGCATTTGGGAAGGCTCGGGCAATATCATGTGCCTTGACGTACTGAGAACCCTGAAGAAAGTGCCCGACAGCGGCGAGCTGGTGCAGCAGTTTTTACATCAGTCTCGCGGGCAGAATCGCTGGTTTGACCGCGCCGCACGACAGTTGCTTCAAAGGCTGCGTTCTCCCGATGAAGCGCAGGCGCGCTGGCTGACTTCGCAGCTATTTAATCTGTTTACTGCCGCGCAGATGTTGGAGTTTTCCCCGCCGCCGATTGCCGATACCTGGTGCCAAATGACCTTAGACGAGCGCGGCGAAAGCCTGCTTTCAGAGCGCCTGTGCCAGCAGTTGCTTAACCGCGCCATAGGGGCGGAGTAGCGTTTAGCGGTACAGAATAGCCTGTGAATACCAGCGGCCCGGCACGATGGTTTCGCTGTTAAACATGATCACATAGTAACGCGCGCCTTGGGCATCCGCCTTGCGCTGCACGGCGGCTTCGGCGTCCATCGGGCTGCCGATCACTTCCACCGTAATGCTGCCCATTTTGGTCAGGGTGGACGTTTGCGCGCGGGTGATTTCCTGCGCCTTGGCCGTGGGGGCCGGTGGCGGAACCGGCGTGGTTTGCGTCAGGCTGCTACAGCCGCCGAGGGCGACAACAAAAAACAGGGCAATCAGGGGAGGCGTTTTCATGGGAGTGTCCAAAATATCGGCGATAGCCTCAGTGTAGCCCTTCGCCGAGGAGTCTGGCGAGAGGCGCTACGTCACCCCTCGCCAGAGATCGCACTTTTAGGAACTTATTTTGAATAGGCTGACAACTCGCGACAAGTGCTCACCCTGCTCGCTGAGCGACTCGGTGGTCTGGTGAGAATGCTCAACCAGCATGGCGTTTTCCTGCGTGGCTTTGCCAATCTGCATAATCGCTACATTGACTTGGGAAATGCCCGCCGACTGCTCGTGAGAAGCCACGTCAATGTCATGCATCAGGGCGCTCACTTGACGAATGCCCCGCAAGATATCGCTCATGGTGGCCTGCGTTTTACGCGCGCTGTGCTGGCCGTCGTCGACCTTCTGCAAAGAGTCGTTGACCAGCGTCTCAATCTCTTTCACCGCATTGGAGCTGCGCTGCGCCAGAGCGCGGACTTCGGCGGCGACCACGGCAAACCCGCGACCCTGTTCGCCCGCGCGGGCGGCTTCTACGGCGGCGTTCAGCGCCAGAATATTGGTCTGGAAGGCAATGCTCTCGATGACCGTAGTGATATCCGCAATGCGCTTCGACGAGTGCTCGATGGCCGCCATGCTCTCTGCGGACTGCCTGACGGCACCTTCGCCCGCCGTGGCGGCCTCTGCCGTCTGCTGCACCAGTCGTGCCGCCTGAGAGGCGTTGTCGGCGTTGTGCTGCACATTGCCGGTGATCTGCTCCATGCTGGCCGAGGTTTCTTCCAGACTGCTGGCCTGCGTGCCAATCTGCTGAGTTATCTTGCCGCCGTTGGAAGCCAGACTTTGGGTGCTTTCGCTGACTTCCACCGAAACTTGGCGAACCTCCGCGACGATTTTCTCCAGCCCGTTGCCAATGCCGTCGATAGCATTCATCAGCGCGCCAATTTCATCAATCCGCTGAGTCTGCGCTCTGGCCAGCAAGTTACCACTGGCGTACTGCTCGGCGATTTTCACCACCTGATTCAACGGCTGGCTGACCATTCTTTTGGTTAGCCAGACAAACAGCACGGCAAAGGCGGCGAGGGCCAGCAGGCTGATGACAATGAACTGGTTGCGAGTCTGATCGACCTTTTCGACCAGACTGTCTCTGTCGGTGGTGCCCGCCACAATCCAATGCCATTCGGGGATGCTGGTGTACACCATAAATTGTGAACGATGGGTTTCGGTGTCGATATACTCCTGCTCGCCGTGCTGCTGGCTTATCACTTTCTGCAGTATGCCTTCCGGCCACGCTGGGCGCTGGCCTTCGCGATGTGCATCAATGAGATAGTTACCCAGATTTTTCCCTTCGGCGCTGTTCAGCGCGAAGAATTCTCCTTTGGCGCCAATGCGTTTAGCCAAAATCTTACTGCGCATATCGGCAAATTGTTTGGTGATATCCACCCCGACAAACAGAATGCCGATCACGCCACCCTGAGCATCGCGCACCGGCTGATACTTGGTGATGTATTGCTTACCGAACAGCGTTGCCAGCCCGCTAAAGGACTGGCCCGCCATGATTTGCCGATATGCCGGGGCGGTCGGGTCAAGCAGCGTGCCCATGGCGCGACTGCCGTCCTGCTTTTTAAGCGAGGTGGTGATGCGAATGAAGTCATTGCCGCGCCGGGCGAAAATGGTGGAAATCGCGCCAGTGCGTTCGAGGAAATCGTCAGGTAACTGCGTATTCAGGTTGAGCGCCTGACCGCCAGCCTTTAGCGTGGGTGCCAGCTGGTCGCCCACTTTCAGAGGGTTTTGGCTATCAAGTTCAAAGTCGGAGGGCAGGAATCGGCTGAAAAGGCGGGTATAACTGTCGACCTGCGCATTCAAACTATTGTTATAGATTTCAATCATATCGACCACGCCAGTGACCTGTTCATTGATCGCCTGTATCGCCAGCGTGTTGATCTGCTTACCTGCCGATTGGGCCAGAGAAAGGGTGATAATGATAAATAGGATCCCTACCAGTGCCGAAGCGCAGCTGGCGAGCTTTGCGCCAATACTCCAACTGCGAAAAAAGAAAGGCTTAGCCGTTTTCATAGTCATTTCCGTTTATTTTTTGAATAGCGCAGTAACGGCTAAAGCTGGGAAATGATTAGTTCCATAATGTAAGGATTTGTTTCACTAAAATTTGATCTAAATCATGGAAATTTATATTTAACTTAGTTCGCGATTTTATTCTTGGTTATAAATCATGCCAAAAAGCCAGTGGTAGCTTTTGTTGAGGCGGCTAAAATAGAGGCCTTGCGAGGGTTTTCGCCTTATCGCCATTATTTAAGGGAGTGAATCAGATGGTTGAGATGTATCAAGAGGAGGTGGAAGGCATTCAGCTGATCCACGCCGTTCCTTCCGGCCAGTACCATGCGCAGCTGCCCACCATTTTCTTCTATCACGGTTTCCTCTCTTCAAAAGAAATTTACTCCTACTTTGGCTACACGCTGGCGAAAGCGGGGTATCGCGTGATTTTGCCGGATGCTCTGCTGCACGGCGCGCGCGTCGATGGCGATGAGCCGAAGCGTCTCGCCAGTTTCTGGCGCATTCTGCAAAATAATGTTGATGAGCTTGAGACGCTGAAGGATTCGTTTGTCGCCCGCGGCCTGGCGGATGCCGAGCGTTTGGCGGTAGGCGGCGTGTCGATGGGCGGCATGACCACGCTGGCCTCGCTGGTGCGCTTCCCGTGGGTGAAAGTGGCGGCATGCCTGATGGGCTCTGGCTACTTCTCGACGTTATCTGCCACGCTCTATCCCAATTATCAGCAGGAAGATGCCGAGCAGCTTGAGGCTTTCCGCCAGCATCATGCGCCGCTCCTGAGTTGGGACGTCAGTGACAAAGTGGCACAGATAGCGGATAGACCTCTGTTTATCTGGCACGGCGAGCAAGATGACGTGGTGCCCTTTGCCGACAGCCTGCGCCTGCGCCAAGACATTATTGCCTGCGGACACGCATCGAACCTGACCTTTGTTGCCGAGCCTGCCGCCACGCATAAAGTCAGCGTTTATGCCCTCAATGAGACGGTTGCCTTCTTCGAGCGCCAGCTTTAATGCCCGTATTTTCAAAGGCTGAGAATTAATCAGCCTTATTCCTTGAGTTTCCCGCTGGCTGTACATATAATTGCGCGTCATTTTTTCGACCGCACAACAAACACGTTCCTTGCTTCCATGGGCCGCGGTTGACCCTGACAGGAGGCTGAATAATCCGTAAGGAGCAATTCGATGCGTCATTACGAAATCGTTTTTATGGTTCACCCTGACCAAAGCGAACAGGTTCCGGGCATGATCGAGCGTTACAGTGCAGTAATCACTAACGCTGCTGGTCAGATTCACCGTCTGGAAGACTGGGGCCGCCGTCAACTGGCTTACCCGATCAACAAACTGCACAAAGCTCACTACGTTCTGCTGAACGTTGAAGCTCCGCAGGAAGCGATCGATGAGCTGGAAACTAACTTCCGCTTCAACGACGCCGTTATCCGTAGCATGGTTATGCGTACAAAACACGCGGTAACTGAAGCTTCACCAATGGTTAAAGCGAAAGACGAGCGCCGTGAGCGTCGTGAAGATTTCGCCGAAGCTAATGATGATTCTGAAGCTGGGGATTCTGAAGAGTAATTGCCGTGACGGCGAATCGTCTGGTGTTGTCCGGCACAGTGTGCAAGGCACCCATTCGTAAAGTGAGTCCTTCCGGGATACCCCACTGCCAGTTTGTGCTAGAGCACCGCTCGCAGCAGGAGGAAGCCGGATTTAACCGACAAGCATGGTGCAGAATGCCCATCGTTGTCAGTGGACAAGCGTCACAAGCATTAACTCACAGTATAACGGTCGGCACGCAACTCACTGTTTCCGGATTCATTAGTTGCCATCAAGGGCGCAATGGACTGAACAAAGTGGTGTTACATGCCGAGCAGATTGATTTGATAGATTCTGGAGACTAGCCTAATGGCACGTTATTTCCGTCGTCGCAAGTTCTGCCGTTTCACCGCGGAAGGCGTTGTAGAGATTGATTACAAAGACATCGCTACGCTGAAAAACTACATTACCGAAAGCGGTAAAATTGTCCCGAGCCGTATTACCGGTACTCGTGCAAAATACCAGCGTCAGCTCGCTCGTTGCATCAAGCGCGCTCGCTACCTTTCTCTGTTGCCATACACTGATCGTCATCAGTAATCGGCAACTGTCCATTAACGACTTTGAGAGGATAAGGTAATGCAAGTTATTCTGCTTGATAAAGTAGCAAACCTGGGTAGCCTGGGTGATCAAGTTAACGTTAAAGCGGGCTATGCTCGTAACTTCCTGGTACCACAGGGCAAAGCTGTTCCTGCTACCAAGAAAAACGTTGAGTTCTTCGAAGCACGTCGTGCAGATCTGGAAGCCAAACTGGCTGACGTTCTGAGCGCTGCTGAAGCTCGCGCAACTAAAATCAACGAACTGGGTTCAGTCACCATCGCGTCTAAAGCAGGCGACGAAGGTAAACTGTTCGGCTCTATCGGTACTCGCGATATCGCTGATGCCGTTACTGCTGCTGGCGTTGAAGTTGCTAAAAGCGAAGTTCGTTTGCCGAATGGCGTTCTGCGTACCACTGGTGAACACGAAGTTGAGTTCCAGGTACACAGCGACGTATTCGCTAAACTGAACGTAGTTGTGGTTGCTGAAGCGTAATAACGCTGAGGTTAACCTGTGAGACGCCGGCCTTGTGCCGGCGTTTTGCTTTTTAAAGAAAGCAAAATTGAAAAGCGCGAGTTAACGGCTGCGCTGATATGTCCCATCCGCCTGACGGGTAAAGAGCACCGTCGTGTTCTGCTCGGTGGTGATTTGTAGCGACGTCACCGCGCCCTGCGCATTGCGCTGAATCTTCACTTCCTGTCCCGCCTTCAAATTACTCAGCGGCTTTTGGCTGCCTTCCACCTGCGCCATCGCGAACACATCGTTGACCGCCAGATTGTTGTCGCGGAACAGCTGCGCCATGGTTTGACCCGGCTTCACGCTGTAGCTCTGCCAGTTGTCCTGAGCGACAGGCTGAGGCGGCTCAGTGGCCGCCTGCTGTTGAGGTTGAATCTCTTGCTGCTGCGGCTGAGCCCGCTGCGTGGTGCGCCCCTGGTCATTTCGCAGGTCAGCTTGCATCGGAATAGATGTCGACTGCTGCGGCTGAGAAGGGGCATAGGTGTTCGGCGGTGAATAAGGCCATAACAGCGCCAGCACCACGATCAGCGCGCTAATAAGGATCCAGCGGCGATGCGCGTAAGGCAGTGGCGACATCCAGTGAAAATTATCACTCATATGCCAAACTTTGTGCGCCAGCGCCTTGGCTTTGCTCACCAGTGATGGCTTCTGCGGCGGCAGCTCTTGCTGTTCATCGCTTTCAGACTGCGGCGTAGCGTTACGCATCGGTCTTTTCATAATGGCAATCCAGGATCTCAACATGGGTTGATACATACGGATGGCTTTCCTTCTCCTGGGCGGGATTCGGCCCATGACAACCTCTCTTTCTTACGCTTGAAACGCACGACTTCTGGATTTAACAGAACAAAAATCATACCCGATTATTCTGTCGGATTTTCCCGCTAAGTATAGCTGGTTAACTGCTTGATGCGGAAAGGAACAACGCACAAATAGCACGCAAACGATGCCTTTGCAGAGAATTAGCGGAATAAACCATGTCCTATCTAGGAAAATGCCGGGCCGATGTCATGCCACTTCATAGAGAATTTTACCCAAAAGCCGCACACTGTTATGCTGCGTTTTCGACTTTTTAAGAATTTAAGGAAACTTCATGACAACCCCTTCATTTGAAAGCGTTGAAGCGCAGGCAAGCTACGGTATCGGCTTGCAAGTTGGTCAACAATTGCAAGAATCAGGTTTACAAGGTTTAGAGCCTGACGCATTGCTGGCAGGCTTACGCGATGCGCTGGAAGGGAATACGCCAGCAGTTCCTGTTGACGTCGTTCACCGTGCTCTGCGTGAAGTTCACGAGCGCGCTGACGCCGTGCGTCGTCAACGTCAAGAAGCTCTGGCGGTTGAAGGACAAGAGTTCCTGACTGCCAACGCTCAGCGTGAAGGCGTAACCAGCACCGAGTCTGGTCTGCAATTCTCTGTGATCAAACAAGGCGATGGCCCAATCCCAGGCCGTCAGGATCGCGTACGCGTTCACTACACTGGTAAGCTTATCGACGGCACCGTGTTCGATAGCTCCGTTCAGCGCGGCGAGCCAGCTGAATTCCCGGTTAACGGCGTTATCGCTGGCTGGATTGAAGCTCTGACCCTGATGCCAGTCGGTTCTAAGTGGGAGCTGTATATCCCTCATGAGCTGGCTTACGGCGAACGCGGTGCTGGCGCGTCCATCCCGCCATTCAGCGCGCTGACTTTCGAAGTTGAGCTGCTGGAAATCCTGTAATCGCGACAGATTACAGAGATAAGAAAGGGCGCCTCGGCGCCCTTTTTTGCGTTCACAAAACGATTTGATTATTTTTTCAGCGGAGTTTGCAGGTCAACCTGATAGACCTCGAAACCGACGTCATCCGCGCCCTTGGCAGTCATCGGGTACTGCGCGTGGGTTTTGATGAATTCGGCCGCTTTTTCGCTTGGAGACGTTTCGAAGCGAATGTCCAGAGGCTGGCTGGCGACAATCGGCGCCAAACGCCAGTTGTTGTCCGCGGTTGGCGTGACCGCCCCTGATTTCTGGGTTTCAGCGCCGATATAGGCCGCTACCACGGAGCGGTTTTCATCCGGCGAGGCGAAGGCGATGTGCTTATCGCCCGTTCCGGCGAACTTACCGCCATAGGCGCGGTAGTTGTTGGTGGCGACCAAGAAGGTGGCCTTCAGGTCGATAGGCTTGCCGTTGAACGTCAGGTTCTTGATACGCTCTGCATCTTTATTGACAAGCGTACACTCGCCGTCATATCGCGCGGGCTGGGTGACGTCTATCTGGTAATTCACCCCGTCAATCACGTCGAAGTTATAGGTGCGGAAGCCGTCCCAGTTAATTAGCGACTGCGGTTTGCTGCTGTGGACGTCGATTTGGTTGAACTGCCCGGCGGAGCACTCCAGCCAGTCTTTCACTTCCTGCCCGCTGACCTTCATCACCACCAGGGTGTTCGGGTAAAGGTACAGGTCTGAGGCATTGCGGAAGGTCAGATTGCCTTTCTCGACTTCGACGAAGCTCGCCGGGTCATTCTTGCGGCCACCGGCTTTGAACGGCGCGGCGGCGGAGAGCACCGGCAGGTTCGCTAGGTCCGGATCGCCCTGAATAAAGTGCTCGGTATAGGCTTTCTGCGCGTTGTTGACGATTTGCACCGTTGGGTCATCCTGAATCAGCGACAAGAAGCTGTACATGTTGTCGTTAGATTTCCCCACCGGCTTGCTGACAAACTCACGGGTGGCCTTGTGGTCGTCGGCCAGCACTTTCACTAACTCCGGGTCTTCCGCCGCTAACGACTTCTTGCTGGCTTTGTCGAAAATTGGCCGGGCTTCGGCGCGAGCCGTTTCCACGCTCCACTTGCCGTCTTTATTGTTCAGCACCATGTCAACCACGCCGAGGTGGTCGCCCCACATGCCCGGCATCACGGCCGGTACGCCATTTAAGGTGCCTTGTTTGATGTCCGCACCTTTGATATTGGCGAAATCTTCACTTGGGAACACGGCGTGCGCGTGGCCGAACATGATAGCGTCGATGCCCTTAACCTGGCTTAAGTAGTAGACCGAGTTCTCTGCCATGGTTTTGTAGGGGTCGCCGGACAGGCCTGAATGTGGGATGGCCACGATAATATCGGCGCCTTGCTTGCGCATCTCTGGCACCCATTTTTTGGCGGTTTCGGTGATGTCGGCGACGGTCACTTTGCCTTGCAGGTTGGCCTTATCCCACACCATGATTTGCGGCGGCACAAAGCCGATATAGCCAATGCGCAGGTTGTGCGTTTTGCCATCGCGGTCTTTGACAGTGTTGTCGGTGATGAGGAAAGGTGTGAACAGCGGCTTGCCGGTTTTGCTGTCGATGACGTTGGCATTCACATAAGGGAATTTCGCCCCGGCAATGGCTTTTTGCAGGTACTCCAGCCCGTAGTTGAACTCGTGGTTGCCCAAGTTGCCGACCACGTAGTCCAGCGTATTCATGGCTTTATAGACGGGATGTATGTCGCCCTTGTTCAAGCCCTTCGCCGCCATATAGTCGCCCAGCGGGCTGCCCTGAATCACGTCGCCATTGTCGACCAGCAAGGAGTTAGTGACTTCGCCGCGCGCCGCGTGGATCAGGCTGGCGGTGCGCACCAGCCCGAATTTGTCCGTCGGCTTATCTTTGTAGTAGTCGAAGTCCATCATGTTGCTGTGTAAGTCGGTGGTTTCCATGATGCGAAGATCAACCTGTGACGCGTGGGCCGAGACGGCAACCAGCGAAGCCAGCAGGGATAACGTCAGATGACGCTTAAGCATTGAAGTGCCTCCAGAAAAGAAGAACAGTGAACAAAAAGTCGGATATATATCTCAAAATTCGCTGAGAATGTAATCAGGTGTCATAAATAATTGTGAGATGTAACAGGTATTGCCCAGCGGAATTGTTAACACGGGCAGATTACGGGATAGCTATTCCGGCTAAAAAAAACTAGGCTTCTTACATGACTTAGCGTTTTGAAAAGAACAACTGAGGTGGACAATGTTAGAGCAAATTTGCCAACTGGCGCGCGAGGCGGGTGACGCTATCATGGCGGTGTATGACGGTGAGCAGCCGTTAGACGCCCGCCAGAAAAAGGATGACTCTCCGGTCACGGCGGCGGATATCGCGGCTCACAACGTGATTAAGCAAGGTCTGGCGGCGCTTGATCCGCAGACGCCGATGCTGTCCGAAGAAGACCCGCAGAGCTGGAGCGAGCGCCAGAGCTGGACTCGCTATTGGCTGGTCGATCCACTGGACGGCACCAAAGAGTTCCTCAAGCGCAATGGCGAGTTCACCGTGAATATCGCGCTGATCGAAGACGGCAAGCCGGTGCTGGGCGTGGTGTATGTGCCGGTGACCGGCGTGATGTACAGCGCGGCAGAGGGTAAGGCGTGGAAAGAAGAGAAGGGCGAGCGCAACCAGATCCGCGTACAGGAAGCCCATCCGCCGCTGGTGGTGGTAAGCCGTTCGCACTATGACAACGATCAGGAGTTGCAGGATTACCTGACTCAGCTCGGCGAGCACCAAACCGTGGCTGTAGGCTCTTCGCTGAAATTCTGTCTGGTGGCGGAAGGCGCAGCGCAGCTCTACCCGCGCTTTGGGCCAACCAATATTTGGGACACCGGCGCAGGCCATGCCGTGGCGATTGCCGCAGGCGCGGTGGTCAAAGACTGGACCGGGCAAACCCTGCTCTATACGCCGAAAGAGTCATTCCTTAATCCGGGCTTCCGCGTTTCATTATTCTAGTGAAGTAAAAGATGCCATAAAAAGAAAAGCGCCGACGGGCGCTTTTCTGTTCGAGTCTTCCTTGCCGGCAATTACTCCTTCACCAGCTTATGCAGCAGATCAATCACCTGTTTGACCTCGGTCTGGGTCAGCGCGCCATCTTTGGCAAATTTAATCATCCCATTCTTATCTAGCACCACGATGGCCGAGCTTTTCGGCTCCAGCTGCCATGCTTTTTTCACCACGCCGTTGCTGTCGACAATCACCTGTGACCATGGGAACTCCTTCTTGCCGCCCTCGATGCTTTTTCGCACAAACATGCCGGTGCCGATAATGGCGTCATCAGTATTCACGATTGTCGTCGTTTGGTAACGATCGTGAGGTAGATTGGCTGCCCTGATGGCATCGACCAGCGGCGCATTCAGCTCTTTAGCGCTGCTGCGCCCGGCCATGTGCTGCACCACGCGGACCTTGCCCGGCAGCTTGGCACTGTTCCAGCGGGCGTAGCTGAACTCATCGTTGACGTAATTGAGTTCGCCTTTTTCGTCCACGCCGACCGCTGGAAGGCGATTATCGATGACCAAATTGTGGGCTGAGGCGAAGAATGGAAAAATAACTAAGGATATAATTAGCAAGCTTCTTAAAGTCATAGTGGCTCCAGAGAAAAGGCGACAAAACGTACCGACCCGACAATCATAGAAGTTGTTAAGTGGTCTGTCCTGTTGAGATGTTAACAGTGTGTTATAGCTTACAGAAATGACATAGATTGAAGGGTTATACTGTTGGCATAAGGACTATTCTGAAAGCGTACTGTCAAGGTAGGTAAAAGCAGTTAAATATACTGGCAGAACCTGAACTCCCTGCTATGTTATATGTCTACTCACTGCGAATATGATTCGATTCAGGCTTTCATCGCAGCTTTAACCTGAGCCTGAGCACGCAGTGATTTATCGGAGGAAAGTAGAAAAATGAGAATCTTCCAGCGCTACAATCCGTTGAAAGTAGCCAAGTATGTTAAGACGTTGTTCCGCGGTCGTTTGTATATTAAAGATGTCGGCGCATTTGAGTTCGACCATGGCAAAATTTTATTGCCGAAAGTACGTGATAAGCGCCATTTTAGTGTGATGTCTGAAGTTAACCGTCAGGTTATGCATCTTCAGGCCGAAATGGGCTAAGGCCCTCAGGCGCGCACAACAGCGAGTTTTCTGTTGTACGCGCCATTATGTTTCTCTTCAATCCTTGACTCCCCCTTCGCTTCAAACCGGCCGTTTCAGCTTTGCTCGCAGCGCCTCCACTTCCTTACGACAAATACAACCTTCGAGATGATCGTTCACCAGCCCCAGTGCCTGCATTAATGAATAGGTGGTGATTGGCCCGACAAAGGTCCAGCCGCGCTTTTTCAGGGCTTTGGACATGGCGAGAGAGGCGGCGCTGGTGGTGTTTTCATGCCAGTAAGCCAGATTGACGGTTTCCGGCCGCTCCTGCGGCGACGGCTCAAACTGCCATATCCACGCCGCCAGGGAGCCAGCTTCTTGCACCAGTTCAATCGCGCGTTTGGCATTGTTAATGGTGGAGAGGATTTTCGCCCGGTTACGCACAATGCTGGCGTCTTGCATCAGGCGCTCAACGTCCTGCTGGTCGAATTGCGCGACAAGATGGAAGTCGAAGTCGTTGAAAGCCCGGCGGAAATGCTCGCGCTTGTTATAAATCAGCTTCCACGACATGCCCGAATGAAAGCCTTCGAGACAGATTTTTTCAAACAGCCGCTGGTCATCCACCACCGGATGGCCCCATTCGTTATCGTGATAGTCCGGCATGCTTGGTTGCCAGAAGCAGCGAGGCGTCCCGTCTTCAGCCACGATCAGCCCTGATTCTGTATTGCTCGATGCTTTGCTCAAACCGCGCGCTCCATAGCTGGGGGATAAACTTACCCTAGTGGGCTTTGTGGCGCCGATCAATCCGCATAAAAAAATCCGAAAACGCGATGAACGTTTCCGGATTCCGTTTTCGAGATGGATTTAGCGCGCGGCTAACGACGGTTAGTGGTCGCCGTTTTTCTCAGCCAGCTTGTTCGCGGCTTTCTCATCTTTGATCTCTTGCGGCGTTTTTGGCAGCAGAGGCGCGACCGGTTTGTCAGTGATGCGAGTCACCAGCAGCTGGTCAATCTTGTAGCTGTCGATGTCTACCACTTCAAACTTGTAGCCCGAGAACTTGACGAAATCGGTGCGTTTCGGGATTTTACGCAGCATGAACATCATGAAGCCGCCGATGGTTTCATAGTTGCCAGACTGCGGGAACTCTTCGATATGCAGCACGCGCATCACGTCTTCGATTGGCGTACCGCCTTCGATAAGCCATGAATTCTCGTCACGGGCGACAATCTGCTCTTCCATGCCCTGACCGACCAAATCGCCCATCAGGGTGGTCATCACGTCATTCAGGGTGATGATGCCCACGACCAGCGCGTATTCGTTGAGGATAACCGCGAAGTCTTCCCCGGCGGCCTTGAAGCTTTCCAGCGCCTCGGAGAGGGTCAGGGTGTCCGGCACAATCAGCGCCGAGCGAATCTGCACGCCGCTGCTCAACATTAGGCTCTGATTGCCCAATACGCGGTTCAGCAGGTCTTTGGAATCGACATAGCCCACGACCTGATCGATATGACCGTCACACACCAGAAACTTCGAGTGCGGATGGGTGGCAATCTTCTGTTTGATGCTGTCTTCGCTCTCGCGCAGGTCAAAGTAGATCACGCTTTCGCGGGAGGTCATGGAAGAAGGCACGGTACGAGATTCAAGCTCAAACACGTTTTCAATCAGCTCGTGCTCCTGCTTGCGCAGCACGCCCGCCAACGCACCGGCTTCAAACACGGCGTAAATGTCGTCGGAGGTAATGTCGTCGTTGCGCACCATTGGCAGTTTGAACAGGCGGAAAATCATATTTGCCATGCCGTTGAAGAACCAGACCATAGGGCGGCAAATCATGAGGCAGAAACGCATCGGGTTGACTATACGGACGGCAACCGTCTCAGGTGAAATCATACCGATGCGCTTCGGCGTGAGGTCAGCAAACAGAATAAACAGGCTAGTGACCAGGACGAAGGAACAGATGAAGCTGACTTGATCCGCCAATTCCGGCGACATGAAGCGAATAAAGAAAGTCTGGAAAGCAGGGGAGAAAGCCGCATCACCGACAATACCACCCAAGATGGCGACGGCGTTCAGGCCGATTTGTACCACGGTAAAGAACAGGCCAGGGGTTTCCTGCAATTTCATCACGCGGGAGGCATTGACGTTTCCTTCGTCTGCCAACTGTTTAAGTTTAATTTTTCGAGAAGCGGCCAGCGATATCTCCGACAGGGAGAAAAAGGCACTGATCGCGATGAGTAAAAGAATCAGTAAGATACTGTTTAACATAATCTATCCGTTTAACACCGACCTAAAACCGGCAGGGAAGGGTACTCGTTGGGTTGCTGTATAAAAGAAAAATCATCAAGGGCGAAAAAATCAAAGATAACAGCTAGAAATACTCTGATTGGGCCACATTCGCGGCCCGCATAGTATAGCGGAGCCGCGATATTGCCGCCAGCGCTTAAAAATTCTCCTGCATCGCCCGTGCTGCGGGGCTTTTCGCCATCCGCGCCACGGGCAAATTGGCAAATCATCAGCGCGTCGGTGGCAGACAAACGCCAATGCCGCCTAACCCGCAATAACCCTCTGGGTTCTTGAACAGGTATTGCTGGTGGTCATCTTCGGCATAGTAGAAAGGCAGCGCTTCGCTGATTTCCGTGGTGATGTGGCGCTTGTCGTTGGCGGCGTCCATAGCATCCTGGAAACGCTGGAGGCTCGCCAGGGCAGCGTCCTGCTGCGCTTCGCTAAGCACGTAAATCGCCGAGCGGTACTGAGTGCCGATATCGCCACCCTGACGCATGCCCTGCGCCGGATCGTGATTTTCCCAGAAAATTTGCAGCAGCTTTTCATAGCTGATGATGGCCGGATCGAACACCACGCGCACCGCTTCGGCATGGTCGGTCTGGCCGGTGCACACTTCGCGGTAGGTCGGGTTGGGGGTGAAGCCGCCGGTGTAACCTGCCGCCGTGCTGTAAACCCCTTCTTGCTGCCAGAACAGGCGCTCAACGCCCCAGAAACAGCCCATGGCGAAGATTGCCACGTTCATTTCATCTGGAACGTGAGTCATGGAGTGGCTGGTCACGGCGTGAGTGGTCGCAACGGGCATTGGCGTGGTGCGGCCGGTTAAGGCGTCTTCTTGCTTCACCCGTTGAGTTTTGTCAGAGCTATTTTTATCAGATTGTTGAACCAAAACGGACTCCAGTTGTTTCTTTAATAACCTGTTACGGTCAATAGTTTGCTGTTAGTTGTATCTGATTGCGACTTTGCACACAATACGGGAGACGTTGCTCTGTCGTTGACGATTTTTAGGGAATTAGCACTAAACTACGTGAATTAGATTTTAAAGAGGCGAATCTGCCGACTTTCGGCATTAATTCCCCGGCAGGCATCTGATATTTTAACAGGATAGTAAAATCAGCAGGAGCGCTTGTGCCACGTTACCACCGTAAACTCTTTGTGTTAGGTCTGTTGCTGGCCCCCTCGCTCTCTATGGCGGCGAAAGTGCGCTTGCAGTTGGAAGGTCTGGAAGGCGACCTGCAAAAGAACGTCCGTGTCCGACTCTCCTCAATTCAGAGTGACGAAGTGGGGGCGGACGGGCGTTTCCGCGCGCGCGTCAGTGCGGCTATCCAGCAAGGCCTAAGGCCGCTGGGGTATTACCAACCGACTATCGATTTCGACTATCGAGCGACCCCGCCGCCGGGCCGTCCGGTGCTGATTGCCAAAGTCACGCCCGGCATTCCGGTTAAAATCGCCGGGACCAGCGTGGTGATTGAAGGCCAGGCGAGCAAGGACGATGAGTTTGAAGCGCTAAAGAAGTCGCGCGTCCCAGCCGTGGGCACCATCCTCAATCACGGAACCTATGACAATTTCAAAAGCGCGCTGACCGGCGCTGCCGTGCGTAAGGGCTACTTTGACGCGGACATGCGCAAGAGCCAGCTCGGCGTGATAGAAGATGAACACAAGGCGTTCTGGGATATCCAATTCGACAGCGGCGATCGCTATCACTTTGGGCAAGTGAATTTCCAAGGCTCGCAAATCCGCGAAGAGTATCTGCAAAATCTGGTGCCGTTCCATCAGGGCGACTACTACAGCTCCTCAGATCTGGCGGAGTTGAACCGCCGTCTGTCCGCGACGGGCTGGTTTAACTCGGTGGTGGTCGCGCCTGATTTTAGCGACGCCAAAGCCACCAAAACGCTGCCGCTGAATGCCGTGGTGACGCCACGAACCCGCAACACCTTAGAAACCGGTGTCGGTTACTCCACCGACGTCGGCCCGCGCATTAAAGCCAACTGGAAGAAGCCTTGGGTCAACGATCGCGGCCAGAGCATTGAAAGCACCATCAATCTCTCCGGCCCGGAGCAGTCGCTGGACCTGAGCTATAAAATCCCCCTGCTGAAAGCGCCTCTCGAGCAATATTATCTGGTGCAGGGCGGCTTCAAGCGTGAAGACCTCAACGACACCAAATCGGACTCCAGCACCGTCAATCTGGCGCGTTACTGGGATCTGAGCAGCGGCTGGCAGCGCGCGGTTAACCTGCGCTGGAGCCTCGACCACTTTACCCAAGGTAATGTCACCAACACCACCATGCTGATTTATCCGGGCGTGAGTGCCAACCGCACCCGCCAGCGCGGCGGTTTGATGCCGACCTGGGGCGACTCCCAGCGCTATTCGCTCGACGTGTCTGATACCACCTGGGGATCGGACGTCGACTTCGCGGTGGTGCAGGCGCAAAACGTCTGGATCCGCACCTTGGCGGAGAAAAATCGCTTCGTGGTGCGCGGGAATTTGGGCTGGATTGAAACCAACGACTTCGAGCGCGTGCCGCCATCCCTGCGCTTCTTCGCCGGTGGTGACCGCAGTATTCGCGGCTATAAATACAAATCTCTGTCGCCAAGAGACAGTGACGGCAAGCTGACCGGTGCGTCAAAACTGGCGACCGGCTCGCTCGAATACCAATACAACGTGACCGGAAAGTGGTGGGGCGCGGTGTTTGTTGACTCCGGCGAAGCCGTAAATGATATCGCCAAAAGCAATGTGAAAACCGGCGCGGGTGTGGGCGTTCGCTGGGCTTCCCCCATTGGGCCAGTCAAGTTCGACATTGCCGCGCCCGTGGCGGACAAAGATGAGCATGGATTGCAGTTTTACATCGGTTTGGGTCCAGAATTATGAGTTTGTTTAAAAAGATCTGTATTGGTTTCCTCATCGTTCTGCTGTTGCTGCTGGGCACGGTGGCGTTTCTTATCGGCACGCAGACGGGCCTGCATCTGGTTATCAACAGCGCCCAGCGCTTTGTCCCCGGCCTGAAGATCGACAGCGTTGAGGGCGGCTGGCGCAACCTCCAGTTGAAAGGCCTGCATTACCAAATGCCGGGCGTGGATGTGAAAGCGGGCGAGTTCCACCTGTCGCTCGACCTCTCGTGCTTTAAAAACAGCGCGCTGTGCGTCAACGCCATCGGCCTGAGCGACGTGGACGTGGCGGTGAAAACCAATGAAATGACGCCGTCCCAGCCCGCCGCCGAGCCTGAAAACAGCGAGCCGCTGACCAACCTCAGCACGCCTTACCCAATTACGCTGCGCGCGCTGACGCTCAATAATGTCAATGTGACCCTCGACGACCGCGCCATTTCGCTGGGTGAATTCAGCACTGGCGCGCAGTGGACGGATCGCTCGCTGCATCTGACCCCGACTCATATCGGCGGCCTGCTGATTGCCCTGCCGAAGACCCCGGCTAACCCTCTGCCAGAGGTGGTTCAAGCCGCGCAAGATAAAGCCGTGGAGAAAGCCACCGGCAAACCGGCCGAAAAACCTGTTGAAGCCCCGCCAGAGAAGCCGCTGGGTGAAACGCTGCAAGAGCTGTTTGCCAAGCCATTGCTGCCAGAACTGCCTGACTTCCGCCTGCCGCTGGACCTGAATATCGAGCAACTAACGGCGGACAATTTACGCCTGACGGGGGATACCGACGTGTTGATCACCCGCTTCGCGCTCAAGGCCAGCTCGCAAAATCAGATTGTGAAGCTCGAGCAGCTGCAAGTTCGTTCCCCGCAAGGCTCGTTAGACGGCGTTGGCCAAGCGACGCTGGAAAACAACTGGCCGGTGGACATGACGCTGAACACCGCGCTGAACGTCGATCCAATCAAAGGTGAGAAGATTAAGCTGAAGGTGGGCGGAGGTCTGCGCGATAAGCTGGATCTCGGCATTAACCTCTCAGGCCCGGTGCGCGCCCAGCTGGCGCTGCAAACCCAGCTCGCCGAGGCGGGCCTGCCGCTTAATCTGACCCTGAACAGTGACGCGCTGCAATGGCCGCTGACCGGCACGCCGCAGTATCAGGTCAAAGGCTTCAAACTGAAGTTTTCGGGGAAAGCGACGGATTACGCGCTCTCTCTGCACTCTGACTTCAGCGGCGACCAAATCCCTCCTGCCACCTTGACCGTGGATGGCAAAGGTAACGTCGAGCAGTTCAAACTGACCCTGCTACGCCTGGCCGCTCTGCAGGGTAATACTGACCTGACGGGCATTGTGGACTGGAGCAAGGCGATTAGCTGGAATGCCTTACTGACCCTGAATGGCATCAACACCGCCAAGCAGTATCCTGACTGGCCAGCCAAATTGCAGGGCAAAATCGCTACGCGCGGCAGCCTGTATGGCGGAAGCTGGCAGATGCAGATCCCGACGCTGGAGCTGGATGGCAACGTTAAGCAGAACCTGGTGAAAGCGCGCGGGAATCTGCGTGGCAACAACTACGGCCAGTGGGATATTCCTCAGCTGCACCTTGAGTTGGGCCGTAACAACATTGATGTGAAAGGCTCACTCAGCGATAAATGGGCGCTGGACGCCAACATTGACGCCCAGCATCTGGACGGCGCGCTGCCGGGACTGGGCGGCGTCGCTAAAGGCATGATTCAGGTGCGCGGCGACTTGAAAGCGCCGAAGCTGCTGGCTGACCTGACCGCCAGCCGCCTCAAGTGGCAGGCGCTGACCATTAACCGGGTGGACATCAAAGGTGATGTCAGCTCGGCGGAGCAGATTGAGGGCAACCTCGCGGTTCGTGTCCAGCAGCTTAAGCAAGATGCTTTGGAAATCAGCAACCTGACGCTAGATGCCAAAGGTAATGAGAAGCAGCATCAGCTTAAACTGAATGTCGAAGGCAAACCGGTTTCTGGCCAACTGGCCCTGACCGGCAGTTTCGACCGCGCCACAGAGCAGTGGAAAGGCAACATCAATAACACGCTGTTTGATACGCCAGTGGGCGCGTGGCGCTTGAATCGCTCGATTGCGCTGGAGTACTTCAACAAAGAGCAGCGCGTTACCGTCGGCCCGCACTGCTGGCAGAACCCTAATGCCGACCTTTGCGTGCCGAAAACCATCGAGGCGGGAGCCAGCGGGCAGGCGAGTTTGCAGCTCAATCGCTTTGATTTGGCGATGCTCAAGCCTTTCCTCGGCGACGATACCAAGCTGAGTGGCGTGTTTACCGGCAAAGCCAACGTGGCGTGGAAAGCTGACGGCGGCTTGCCGCAGGGCAGCGTGTCGCTGGTGGGTAACGGCGTGAAGGTACAGCAACTGGTGAGTGGCAACCCCCTGCCTATCGCCTTCGACACCCTGAACCTAAATGCCGGCATGAACAACGGCCGCGCGACGCTGGACTGGTTAATCAAGCTGACCAACAACGGCCAGTTCGATGGCAACGTGCAAATCGCCGACCCGCAGAACCGCCGCAATCTCAGCGGGACGGTGAATATCAATCGCATCTCGATGGCGCTGATCCAGCCGATTCTGGCCGATGGCGAGAAGGCCTCGGGCCTGCTCAACGCCAACCTGCGTCTGGGCGGCAACGCGCAGAAGCCGCAAGTGTTTGGCCGATTGGCGCTGTCAGATATCGACTTTGACGCCGAATTCATGCCGTTTGATGTCACCAGCGGCAATCTCAATATCAACTTCAACGGCATGTCGTCGCTGATGGATGGGGTGATCCGCACCGCCCACGGCCAGCTGGCATTAAACGGCAACGCCGACTGGAGCGTGCTGAACGCGTGGCGCGCCAGAATTGCCGCCAAGGGCGACCGGGTGAGGGTTTCCGTGCCGCCGATGGTGCGACTGGACGTCTCGCCGGACGTGGTGTTTGAAGCCACGCCGCAGCTGTTCTCGCTCAACGGTCGGGTGGATATCCCGTGGGCGCGCATTACCGTGCAGGAGCTGCCGGAAAGCGCGGTGGGCGTCTCGTCCGATGAAGTGATGCTCAATGACCAGCGCCAGCCGATTGCGGCGCCGTCGACCTCGATCCCCATCAACAGCAATCTGATGGTGAATATCGGCGATGACGTGCGTCTCGACGCCTTCGGCCTGAAAGCCCGTCTGAAAGGGGCGCTCAAGGTCGCGCAGGATAAACACGGTCTGGGGTTAAACGGCCAGATTGATATTCCTTCCGGTCGTTTCCACGCTTACGGGCAGGACCTGATTGTGCGTAAAGGCCAGCTGCTTTTCTCCGGCCCGGCCGACCAGCCGCTGCTGAATCTGGAAGCGATTCGTAACCCAGACTCGACCGAAAATAACGTTATTGCCGGTTTACGTGTCACGGGCGAGGCGGATTCGCCTAAACTTGAAATATTCTCAGATCCGGTGATGTCGCAGGAACAAGCCTTGTCCTACCTGCTTCGCGGCCAAGGTTTGGACAGTTCTGGTGCCGATAGTGGCGCGATGACCTCAATGCTTATCGGTATGGGGGTTGCGCAAAGTGGTAAACTTGTGGGTAAAATCGGCGAAGCATTCGGTGTCAGCAATCTGGCGCTGGATACGCAGGGCGTGGGGGATAACTCTCAGGTGGTGGTCAGTGGCTATGTTTTACCGGGTCTTCAGGTGAAATACGGTGTCGGTATCTTCGACTCGCTGGCTACGCTGACTCTGCGTTATCGTTTGATGCCTAAACTTTACCTCGAAGCCGTTTCGGGTATCGATCAGGCATTGGATTTGCTTTATCAGTTTGAGTTTTAACTCATGTGACTTTTACTATACGAAACCAAACATGCGAATAATTGTTTATGGCAGTTTACGACGCAAGCAAGGCAACAGTCATTGGATGACGAACGCTCAGTGGTTGGGTGACCACGAGCTGGAAGGCTACGCGCTCTATAATCTGGGGCACTATCCGGCAGCCGTTCCAGGGGATGGAAAAGTCTATTGTGAAGTTTACCGCATCACGTCATCCATTATGGCTGAACTGGATGAACTGAAAAGTAATACAAAAGATTATAAACGTGAGCTGATTTCCACTCCGTACGGCAGTGCCTGGATCTACCTCTATATACGTTCGCTCGAAGGCGTACCGCGTATTGAAGGTGGTGATTGGCTCAAGCGTGCGGAAGATGTGAAGTAAGAACGCTGAGCAAGGTCGTCGTTCCGTTGATACCAAACACATCTCTTCTAAAACCAGGGAGAGAGACATAAAAAAAACACCGTCCAATGGGCGGTGTTTTTCTTTTTATACGGCCTGCCGTTCGGCGACCGTAAAGCTCAAACAATTACTTGTTTTTAGCGCGTTCGAAAGAGGTCACGATCTCTTCCTTCGCGGCAGCAGCGTCAGCCCAGCCGTCAACTTTAACCCATTTGCCTTTTTCCAGCGCTTTGTACTGCTCGAAGAAGTGGGTGATCTGGCCGCGCAGCAGCTCTGGCAGGTCGTTCACATCTTTAATGTGATCGTACTCTTTGCTCAGTTTGGTGTGTGGTACTGCAACAACTTTGGCATCTTCGCCAGATTCGTCGGTCATTTTCAGCACGCCAACTGGACGGCAGCGAATGACTGAGCCTGGTTGCAGTGGGTACGGCGTTGGGACCAACACGTCTACCGGGTCACCATCAAGGGACAGGGTGTGGTTGATGTAGCCGTAGTTGCATGGGTAGAACATCGCAGTCGACATGAAGCGATCCACGAACAGTGCACCGGTATCTTTATCTACTTCGTATTTGATGGGATCAGCATTAGCTGGGATTTCGATAACTACGTAGATATCTTCTGGCAAGTCTTTGCCTGCCGGCACATTGATTAAGCTCATTTTGGTTTCCTTCATTGAACCAGGAATTGGAGTGGCGGACATTATAGCCAAGTCCGTCACGATTTCCTGTCCTTTTCGTAGTAGGGATTTCTGGTGTTTCTCTCTTTTTCCCTGCTGTTAATCCCTATTGTTTGGCATGAAAGTTTTCTGAGTCCTCGCTTTACCGCCTAACTGCCTGTTTTACGGTTTCTTCTCAAGATTTTCACAAAATAGTCGATAACAAATGACATAAAAAAGTCTGCGGCATCGACAGATTACCTCTCTTCATTTTCCTCCATTTCCTAAACCACCGGATAACACAGCATGTTGAATAAGTTGAGCGTAAAGGCAGGATTGATCGCCTTGTTAGGGGTAATGACCCTGATTTTATTGTTGGTCAGCGTCTTAGGAGCCAACGCCATTCGTCAGAGCGCCTCCTCGTTACAGCAAATTAACCAGTTGCAGGGTGAAGAGTTGGGTTCGCTGGCGGAAAGTTACAGCTTCTCGCTGCGCGCTCGCGTGGCAAGCAGCGTGGCCGTGCGTCAGTTGGAAATTGGCATGATGGATGACTCGAAGGCCACGGCGGGGCGAGTGGCAGGCTATTTGAAACAAGCCGATGAGAAAGTGGCTCTGTTTGTGGGGATTGATGATGGCAACGAGCAGGGGCGTGCGCTGACCAAGGCCTTGAAAGACGCCTATGATGCTTATAAAGCCAACGGTTTGCTCCCCGCGCTGGCGGCGATTCAGTCACAAAGCAGCGACGCCTATTACGACGTGTTAGAAAACAAAATAACGCCGTACAGCAACGCCTACGATAAGGCACTGAGCGATTTCCGCATTTACGCTCAGGAGAGCACTCAGCAGCGCATTGAGCATGCTCGCGCCCAGTCGCGCATCCAGCTGACCATTATTATTGTTGCCTGCATCGCTGCGATCTCTATCGCACTGCTGTCGTGGTTCGCGTTGCAGAAAATCATCATGCATCCGCTGAGCACCTCGATTGCCCAACTGGAGTTCATCGCGGCGGGCGATTTGACCCATGACATTGATGATTCGCGTAGCAACGAAATGGGCCGTCTGCTGCGTGCCATGAAGAAGATGCAAGACTCGCTGGCGGCCTCCGTTGGCCGAGTGCGCGATGCGGGCAATCAGATTGACGTCGGCACCCGCGAACTGGCTGCCGGAAACGTGAATTTGGCGCAGCGCACCGAAGAGTCGGCGGCTTCGCTGGAAGAGACGGCGGCCAGCATGGAGCAGTTGACCTCTACGGTGCGTATGAACGCCACCAACTCCGAGCAGGCGAATCAGCTGGCGCAGAGTGTCTCGAGCATTGCCGATAAAGGCAGTCAGGTGGTGAATCACGTGATGGATAAAATGCGGGCCATCACTGACAGCTCGAAACGTATTACCGACATCATCACGGTGATTGACGGTATTGCCTTCCAGACCAATATTCTGGCACTGAACGCCGCCGTTGAAGCTGCTCGCGCCGGTGAGCAGGGGCGCGGTTTTGCCGTGGTGGCGGGCGAAGTTCGCAGTCTCGCGCAGCGCAGCGCGCAGTCGGCAAAAGAGATCAAAGAGCTGATTGTGGACTCTGAAAGCCGCATCTCGGAAGGGGAAACCATGGTCAAATCGGCGGCCGGCACCATGACTGAGATTGCCAACGAAGTGCGCCGTGTTACCAGCTTAATGCGTGAGATTTCTATCGCCACCACCGAGCAGACGCACGGTATCGAGCAGGTGAATATCGCCATTACCCAAATGGATCAGGTGGCGCAGCAAAACGCCGCGCTGGTGGAAGAGGCGACAGCGGCAACGCGCTCGCTGGAAGAGCAGGCGCAGTTACTGGCGCAAAGCGTGTCGGTGTTTAAGCTCAGCCAGCAAGATTTGGTATAAATCGAATCCAAACTAATGGCTTGGGCAAATAAAAAGGTTCGGCACATGCCGAACCTTTTTTATGTAAGTGATGTACAGAGATAACGCGTTCTTATTGTGGGTAAGCGTCGTCTGGGAACTCAGCGATGAAGCGTTCTGCATCTTCAACCATTGAACGGTTGCCGACGAAGAAAGGTGCGCGCTCGTGCAGCTTTTGCGGAATGATGTCCAGAATACGGTTTTTACCATCGCTGGCTTTACCACCGGCTTGCTCGGCAAGGAACGCCATCGGGTTGCACTCATACAGCAGGCGCAGTTTACCGGTAGGGTGACTTGCGGTGCTTGGATAGATATAAATGCCGCCTTTCAGCAGGTTACGGTGGAAATCCGCTACCAGAGAGCCGATATAGCGCGAGGTGTAAGGGCGATTTGTGGCTTCGTCCTGCTCCTGACAGTACTTAATGTACTTCTTCACGCCGAGCGGGAATCTGATGTAGTTGCCTTCGTTAATAGAGTACATGTTGCCCTTCGCTGGGAAACGGACTTTTTCATGAGACAAGCAGAAGACGCCGAGTGAAGGGTCATAGGTGAAGGCATGAACGCCCGCGCCCGTGGTGTAAACCAGCATGGTGGAGGAGCCGTAAACCACATAACCTGCCGCGACCTGACGGTTGCCCGGTTGCAGGAAGTCAGCTTCGGTGACCGGCTGGCCCAGTGGAGTGGTACGACGGTAAATAGAGAAGATGGTGCCGACAGAGACGTTAACATCAATGTTGGAGGAGCCATCAAGGGGGTCCATCAGGATCACGTATTTTGCATTTTCAGCACGTTCCCCTTCAAAGACGACGATCTCATCTTCTTCTTCCGACGCGATACCGGCAATTTCGCCGCGCGCTAACATCGCCGCTTTTAACTTTTCATTGGCGTAAAGGTCGAGTTTCATTTGAACTTCGCCCTGCACGTTTTCTACACCACTTGTACCGAGAATATCGACCAGCCCGGCTTTGTTGATGTCCCTATGAATGATTTTTGCGCCGAGTTTTATTGCTGAAAGGAGAGCGGTCAGCTCGCCGGTCGCATGGGGAAAATCCTGCTGCTTTTCAACAATAAATTCGCCTAACGTTTTCATGACGCATTCCCTAAATCTAGGATGGATAACGGTTTATTAATAAAACCTTAACATGAGCACGAGCAGTTTAGCCCAAATATATGGATGAATCCTAGGCAAATCCATTTCTTCTGGAGGATTCTGAGCGGTAGAATAGCGGCTGACTTAAAGGCATTAATGGAAAACATATGCGCATTCATATTCTTGGGATTTGCGGCACCTTTATGGGCGGGCTGGCAATGCTGGCACGCGCACAAGGGCATCAGGTTACCGGTTCAGATAACAACGTTTATCCACCAATGAGTACGCTGCTGGAGAATCAGGGTATTGAACTGATCCAGGGTTACGACCCCGCGCAGCTCGAGCCTCGTCCTGATCTGGTTATCATCGGCAACGCCATGACGCGTGGAAACCCGTGCGTGGAAGCCGTGCTGGAGCAGGGCATTCCTTACGTTTCTGGACCACAGTGGTTACACGACCACGTGCTGCCGGGCCGCTGGGTGATTGCCGTTGCGGGCACCCATGGTAAAACCACCACGGCTGGCATGGTCGCGTGGATCCTAGAAGCCTGCGGCTACGAGCCGGGCTATGTCATCGGCGGCGTGCCGGGCAACTTCGACGTCTCTGCACGTCTGGGTAACAGTCCGTTTATGGTGATTGAAGCCGACGAATACGACAGCGCGTTCTTCGACAAACGTTCCAAGTTTGTTCACTACAGCCCGCGCACGCTGGTGCTGAACAACCTTGAGTTCGACCACGCTGACATCTTCGACGACTTAAAAGCTATCCAGAAACAGTTCCACCATTTGGTTCGTCTGGTGCCGGGTCAGGGGAAAATCATCCTACCCGACAATGACACACCGCTGAAACAAGTGATGGCGATGGGCTGCTGGAGTGAGCAGGAGTTTGTTGGTGAAGCCGAAACCTGCGCCTGGGATGCCAAGAAGCTGACCCCGGACGCCAGTTCTTTCACCGTCTATCTGCACGGTGAGAGCGTCGGCGAAGTGCACTGGTCGCTGGTTGGCGAACACAACATGCACAATGGCCTGATGGCGATCGCCGCGGCGCGTCACGTCGGCGTTAAGCCAGAAGATGCCTGCAAAGCTTTGGGCGATTTCATCAACGCCCGTCGCCGTCTCGAACTGCGCGGCGAAGCCTATGGCGTGAGCGTGTATGACGATTTTGCTCACCATCCGACGGCGATTCTGGCCACCCTTGCTGCATTGCGCAGTAAAGTCGGCGGTACCGCGCGCATTTTGGCCGTGCTCGAACCGCGCTCTAACACCATGAAAATGGGCATGAGCAAGAATGAACTGGCGCCAGCGCTGGGCCGTGCCGATGAAGTCTTCCTGTTACAGCCTCAGCACATTCCTTGGCAAGTAGCAGAAGTTGCTGAGCACTGTGTGCAGCCTGCTCACTGGAGCGCGGATGTCGACTCGCTGGCCGATTTAGTGGTGAAAGCCGCGCAGCCGGGCGATCACATTTTGGTGATGAGTAACGGCGGCTTCGGCGGCATTCACACCAAACTGCTGGATGCTCTGGCGGCGAAATCTGTGGCGGTCGAGCAGGAATAAGCTTCAGCCTGTTGGAACCTTCTTAAACACAGCTCCGGCTGTGTTTTTTTATGGCTGAAAGGCAGCGGGGCGCGGAAAAAAGGATAAAAAAAAGCTCCCGCAATACACGGGAGCCAAAGGGTGTCGTCGGACAGGACGACGAGGGTCTCGGGAAGTTAAGAGCACGGCAGTGGCAGTGTCAGCTCTCTTTCCAGCCTCAACAGCGCTTATTCTTATCGCTGGGTGGCTATTGAAACCGGGACTTCAATGCAACAATTTTTCTACTTATGAGGGTGACTCGCTTCGCTCAATAAAGCTTATTTATAGAGTTCAGCCGTCGCGTGATATGCGCCTTCGTTATAAGCCTCAATCACACGATAAGAGGTCGCGCCTTTGCTGTCGGCTTTGTCAGACAGTTGCTGGCGGATATCCATAGGTACGCCGTTAACGCCGCTGACGCTAATGGTACCCATAGGTTGTAAATTCTGTGCCTGATCGTTGGTGACCAAGTTGGCAGCTGAAGCGCCAAATGAGATGGCAGAGAACAGGCTAAGTGCAGCGATAGTAGTAGTGATTTTCATGACAATTTCCTGATATTTATGACGTTGATGCAGGTTATTTGATAGCAACGTCGATTCATGTTTTGGATTCATCAGGTCTGTATTATCAAGATTGAAGGGCGTTTTTGCGCTCTGGAAACTTGGTGCGTTGCAGCGATAAATCCGTTTTTTAATGCTTCGGCCTCTATTTCTTAGGCCAGATAATTTACCTTACTCAAACTTCTCTTACTAAAACGTCTGCGACTTCAACGTCTTATTGGTAAATCTCTGCCGTTGCGTGGTAGTTGCCTTCTTGGCGAACTTCAATCACGCGGAAGGCTTTTGCACCTTGCTCATCGGCTTTATCAGATAGTGCCTGACGAATATCCGTAGGAGCACCGGCCACGCCGCTGACGCTAACCATACCGACGGATTGCAGATTTTTTGCCTGATCTTGTGTGACAGGTTGTGCTGCAAATGCGCCAAATGACAGTGCAGAGAGAATGCTGAATGCAGCGATAGTAGTTGTTACTTTCATGATTGACCTCGTCTCTTTTATTATGTAGTCCGAACAAACAGTGATTCACATCACGGAAATGAGTATACATCTAGTAACCCGAAATATTAATAGTTTGCTAATAGTTTTTGGTGTGGTTATAAGGGGGCTAGTAGTGTTTTTAATAACAGAAAAGAATAAAAAACGGCTTAAAATTGACCTTTTGAGGGTATTGTCTTGATAAATTAGTGGGTTATGTCATTTGAGCTATTTGTGCTGAATATTGCAGAGATTCACACTATTGAAACCAGCATGTGAAGATGGTGTGACTGGTAGGGTCGTATTTAACAGGATGACATCATGTCAGGCCGGTTGGAAAACAACCTGATAGGTGGGTTTAAGGGTTAATAATTTATAAATAACCAGAAAAGAAGGTAGAAAAGGGTGCTCGCAGGATACCGTTCAGTACTTCACGGGTCACCTGCGCATATAATGGAGTGGCTTTACGCTGAGGAAGAGCGCGATTAAAGCTCTTGTTCGAACAGACTGAGAATGGCTTCGTACAGCTGTTTCACGCTAAACCCGCGGGCTGGCGTGGTGAAAATGGTGTCATCCCCGGCGATGGTGCCAAGAATGCCTTCCGATTTGCCTAATGAGTCCAGCAGGCGGGCAATAAGCTGCGCTGCACCCGGGCTGGTGCGGATCACCACAACAGCATCGTTATAGTCGATATCCAGAACCAGGTTTTTTAACGGGCTGGTGGTGGTCGGGACACCAATCTCGGCCGGCAGGCAGTACACCATCTCCATTTTCGCATTGCGGGTGCGTACGGCACCGAATTTGGTCAGCATGCGAGAAACTTTAGATTGGTTGATGTTCTCAAATCCGTCCTCTTGCAAAGCAAGGACGATTTCGCCTTGAGAACTGAACTTCTCTTCCTTCAATAAGGCTTTGAAGGCTTTAATTAGATCTTCCTGTTTGGCAGGATTACGCATTTTGCACCCTAAGGTCATAACGATAGTGCGGGTGATTATGCATATATATGAATTTTTATGCAATAAAGATAATCACTCATTACCCTGAGTTGTGCGCAATGTCTGGTTATACCCATTTATCCAGCGATGAATTTAGTAATGAATATGCTGGAATTGTGCATTGTTGACATAAGACATAGTTATTAAATTGTTATGGAATTGATATTGTCCTAATGCCATCAACGGGTGTAATGTAACCGCCGGTTAACCTGTCGTGTTTCGTGACGCTATTTTTATGATGTCATTGATTTATGCCATTGATGCATAAGCAAATAATATTAAATAAAGCCGACATACAGCCAAAATTACCGCGTAGCTTCTCAATCTCAGGTATAGAGATTGTTGCAGTAGTGCAGTGGATGATGGTCACTACCTAGATGAATTCACGGCGCTTTTTAAGTTTATGATAATAAAGGAGTATAGGATGAAAGTTGCAGTTCTCGGTGCAGCTGGCGGTATCGGCCAGGCCCTCGCCCTTCTACTCAAGACCCAACTGCCTTCAGGTTCAGAACTCTCTCTGTATGACATTGCCCCCGTTACCCCGGGCGTAGCAGTTGACCTCAGCCACATCCCTACAGCAGTAAAAATCAAAGGTTTCAGCGGTGAAGATGCAACGCCTGCACTGGTTGGTGCTGACGTGGTGCTGATCTCTGCGGGCGTAGCTCGTAAACCGGGCATGGACCGTTCCGACCTGTTCAACGTGAACGCGGGCATCGTCCGTAACCTGATTGAGCAAGTGGCTAAAACCTGCCCGAAAGCACTGATTGGTATTATCACCAACCCAGTGAACACCACCGTTGCGATCGCAGCAGAAGTGCTGAAAAAAGCCGGTGTTTACGACAAAAACAAACTGTTCGGCGTGACGACGCTGGATGCTATCCGTTCAAACACCTTCGTGGCTGAACTGAAAGGCAAACAGCCTCAGGACATCGAAGTGCCTGTGATCGGCGGCCACTCAGGCGTGACTATCCTGCCACTGCTTTCTCAGATCCCTGGCGTCTCTTTCACTGAAAGTGAAGTCGCTGATCTGACTAAACGTATCCAGAACGCGGGTACGGAAGTGGTTGAAGCGAAAGCCGGTGGCGGATCTGCAACCCTGTCTATGGGTCAGGCTGCGGCACGTTTCGGTTTGTCTCTGGTTCGTGCTCTGCAAGGCGAAAGCAACATTGTTGAATGTGCATATGTTGAAGGTAAAGGCGAACACGCCCGCTTCTTCGCACAGCCAATTCTGTTGGGTAAAAACGGCGTAGCCGAGCTGAAAAGCGTGGGTACTCTGAGCGCATTCGAGCAGCAATCTCTGGATTCAATGCTCGACGTACTGCGTAAAGATATCGAGTTAGGTGAGCAGTTCATCAACAAGTGATATCTGCCTAAGCAGTGCCAAATCAACCGCCGGTCTCCCCGGCGGTTTTTTTATGCGTTGTTTGCAAGAACCTCAGGCTTTATTTGGGGAACGGATTTTTCGCTCAATTCTTTTAGAGGTCGTAGGATCAAAATATCTGTTCGGCCAAATGAGGGAAGGGTGGATACCTATTGCATCAGCAATAATACGCTCTCCTTTAGGCCACGGCCGCGATAATGCATTTGCTAGGGTTGATGAACTCAAACCGGCCTCTCGTGATACTGCCGCCAGAGTGGTGCCTTTCTTGCGTAATGCAGCAATAATGTCTGCCTGATGCCAATTTTCTTTATGTCCTTTCATACGTATTCCCTTTTATTATCGGCAAGTTGATCGTCGTAATATTGATATGATTTTTGGTATCAAGATCCAGAATATGAGCTTTAAAAATGGATGTTCTTGGTTTCTGAAAAGCTTTTCATTTTTGGGAAAATATCTCTTTATTCTTGCTAACGCAAATGAGTAATACAAATTGTTCTAAATTAATGGCGCAAGTTAATCAAAATCGCCTATTTATTAGGAGGATAAATGAATGACTTTTTTTGCTACTTTAAATATATGAATAAGATGTCTGACTAATTATCGACAGCCGTGAGGTCTTTGGTGGCAAGTGAGTGAGGGTTGTAAAAGATTTTCGCTCATCACTTTTGTTTTTATCTCTATGAAAAATATGGGTTTAATGATTTTGTTTGGTTTGTTGACTAACTGTTTAATACTTTCCAAAAAACACTGATTGTGTATTTATTAACTTTCATAAAAAAGATTAATCGATATCTGGGCTTCTTTTGTTACTTATTGAAGTGAGTTAATCAGCTTTATTACTTCTATTAAGTAGTGCTATAAGTTATCTGCTTTTATTAAATCTAAAGCTAAACGGAAAGCAGAACAGGCCATTTATGGACATTTTCATGGTCTCAGCGCGTTATAACAGCATTCTTTTGTGCAAATGCACAATATGAAAAGGAACGTTATGAAAAAAGAGTGGTTTTCAGCGAGGGAATTAATTGGTTTCGACGGTCTGCCAAATTCAACTCAGGGCATTCACAGTATGGCACGGCGTCAGGCATGGTTAAAACGCCGTCGTTGGGGTGTTCAGGGACGCGCCGTTGAATATCACATTGGCACTTTACCGATTAAGGCGATGAATAGCCTGGAAATGAAAGAGCAGTCCGCTGAATATGTTTACACTGCTCATCAAGATCCTCTGGCGATTTGGATTGAGAGCTACAAACAGTTAAAAGAAGATGAGCGGGATTTAATTATCAAATTCATTGTGCGGGAAGGGATGTCAGAGGTGTTAAATCGATTGAGCGCTAAGCCTTATACGCCTGATGTCTGAAGCCATGTGAAATGACAACTGTACCGCAGCCGAATCGCGGTACAGCCGTTTTAAGAGGCGTGAATTAGAAATCTCTTCTTACCGCAATATGCGCCAAGCCTTCCAGCGCCGTACGGTAAGGCGATTCTGGCAAGACCTGCAATGCGCGAATCGCCTTATCAGCTTCTTCTTCAGCGCGAGCGCGAGTGTAGTCCAGAGAACCCCACTGGTGCATCGCTGCCAGAACCGGCTCCAGCAGATGGCGGCCGTTTCCTTGCTCAATAGCACCACGGATCATGGCTGATTGCTCGGCATCGCCGTGCTTCATGGCGTGAAGCAGAGGCAGGGTGGGTTTGCCTTCGTTCAGGTCATCGCCGGTGTTTTTACCCAGCGTCTCGCCATTCGCATCATAATCCAGCAAGTCGTCGATCAACTGGAAGGCCGTGCCCAGATAGCGGCCATAGTCTTGCAGACCCTGAATTTGCTCGTCGTTGCCGCCGGCCAGCATGGCCGATGACTGGGATGCCGCTTCGAACAGGCGGGCCGTTTTGCTGTAGATAACCTGCATATAGATCTCTTCCGTAATGTCAGGATCGTTGCAGTTCATCAGCTGTAAAACTTCACCTTCGGCAATCACGTTGACGGCTTTCGCCATCAGCGCCAGCACCGGCATTGACTCTAAATCCGTCATCATCTGGAAAGCGCGGGTATAGATAAAGTCGCCAACCAGCACGCTGGCGGCATTGCCAAAGGCCGCATTGGCTGTCGCTTTTCCACGGCGCATATCAGATTCATCAACCACGTCGTCATGTAGCAACGTCGCGGTATGGATAAACTCGATAAGGGCGGCGATGGTCACATGCTTGTCGCCTTCATAGCCCAACGCGCGCGCGGTGAGTACGGCGATCATTGGGCGAATGCGTTTACCACCGCCACTAATGATGTAATAGCCCAACTGATTGATCAGTGATACATCAGAATTCAGCTGTTCCAGAATGGTTGCGTTGACCGCAGCCATGTCCTGCTCGGTGAGATCGATAATCTGTTCTAGGTTCATTGTGTTTTTTCGGCTGCGTTACTCTTCACCGCAATGAGATCTGGCTCACATTGGCACATGGCGCTAACTGTAAAGGGGATTGTACTTGAAAAACAATGGAGATAAATGCCATCTAGTGAACTGCGCTTTTTTTCTTCTTTTGTCGTGAAAGTGCTCTTGTCATATGCTGATTTTTTGCGTAGAATTCGCGCCCTATTGTGAATATTTATAGCGCCCTCTGGACTATACAAAGTTGAGTGCGCGGAAAGCGGAGTTTTATATGTACGCGGTTTTCCAAAGTGGTGGTAAACAACACCGTGTTAGCGAAGGGCAGACTATTCGCCTTGAGAAATTGGACATCGCAACTGGTGAAACAGTTGAGTTCGACCAAGTTTTGATGATTGCTAACGGTGAAGAAATCAATATCGGTCTGCCATTAGTTTCTGGCGGTTTGATCAAGGCTGAAGTTATTGCTCACGGTCGTGGCGACAAAATTAAGATCGTTAAATTCCGTCGTCGTAAGCATTACCGTAAGCAACAGGGCCACCGTCAGTGGTTCACTGATGTTACAATCACCGGCATTAGCGCTTAAGTTTAGGAGAGCGGAACAATGGCACACAAAAAGGCTGGCGGCTCCACACGCAACGGTCGCGATTCAGAAGCTAAACGTCTTGGCGTAAAACGCTTTGGCGGCGAAGCAGTACTGGCAGGCAGCATCATCGTTCGTCAGCGCGGCACCAAATTCCACGCTGGTAACAACGTGGGTTGCGGTAAAGACCACACTCTGTTTGCTTTGGCTGACGGTAAAGTCAAGTTCGAAGTTAAAGGCCCGAAAAATCGTAAATTTATCAGCATCGAAGCTGAATAAATTTCTCGAGTCTTAAGAAAATAGATGTAAGCCCCGCAATTCGTTGCGGGGCTTTTTACATTCTGGTTCGCCTAAGTATGGCAGGGACATGGACACGAAATCGCAGGCGCCTATAGGGATTCTGTTAGCGGTGATCACGGCAATGTGCTGGGGTTCGCTGCCTATAGCGATGAAGCAAGTGTTAGTGGTCATGGACCCTTTCACTGTCGTCTGGTTTAGGTTCTCTCTGGCCGCAGTGGTGCTGGGATGTATTTTGGCGTCACGGCATAGATTGCCGCCGATGCAAATGTTCAAAAGTCCTCGCTGGTTGATTTTATTGTTAGTCGCGACCTGTGGGTTATTGGGCAATTTCGTCTTATTTGGGTCATCTCTGCAATACCTCAGCCCTACGGCGTCGCAGGTTATCGGGCAGTTATCACCCGTCGGCATGATGTTCGCCAGCGTCATTATCTTGAAAGAGAAGATGCGCGTAACCCAAGTGATTGGGGCGGGCATGCTGATACTCGGCTTGGTACTGTTCTTTAATACCAGCCTGATTGAAATTTTCACACGTCTCACGGATTACACCCTGGGTGTATTGCTGGGGATAAGTGCGGCAACGGTTTGGGTTATTTACGGCGTTACGCAGAAGGTCTTATTGCGGCGGCTAGCCTCACCTCAGATCTTGTTTTTGCTGTACACTTTATGTTCTATCGCATTGCTCCCGCTGGCCAGTCCGGCGATGCTCTCGCAGCTCAATAGTTGGCAATTTGCCTGTTTATTGTTTTGTGGCGCGAATACGTTAGTAGGATATGGCGCATTAGCGGAAGCGATGGCGAGATGGCAGGCGGCACAAGTAAGTGCATTTGTTACCCTGACGCCATTGTTTACCCTGCTATTTTCAGATTTATTAGCACTTGCCTGGCCTAATATGTTTGCTGCACCAGTGCTTAACCTAATTGGTTATTTGGGAGCATTCGTGGTGGTGGCGGGAGCGATGTTTTCCGCAATTGGCCATCGTTGGTGGCCTGGTCGGACAGAACAAACCCTGGTGGCGACTCTTAAGCAGCCGGGTGAATGATTTACGGAGACGGTACACATGAAGTTTGTAGATGAAGCCACAATTTTGGTCGTGGCAGGTGATGGCGGTAACGGTTGTGTCAGCTTCCGTCGTGAAAAATATATCCCTCGTGGCGGCCCTGATGGCGGCGACGGCGGCGACGGCGGCGACGTCTATGTGCTGGCAGATGAAAACCTCAACACGCTGATCGATTTCCGTTTTGTGAAATCTTATCGTGCAGAGCGCGGCACCAATGGCCAGAGCAGCGATTGTACGGGTAAACGCGGCAAAGACATCGTCATCAAAGTCCCGGTCGGTACGCGTATTCTGGATCAGGGCACTGGCGAAGTATTGGGTGACATGACCCGCCACGGCCAGCAGCAGATGGTTGCCAAAGGCGGTTTCCACGGCCTCGGTAACACCCGCTTCAAATCATCCGTAAACCGTTCCCCTCGCCAAAAAACGATGGGTACCAAGGGTGAGATGCGCGACATCTCTCTGGAACTGATGTTGTTGGCTGACGTGGGCATGCTAGGTCTGCCGAACGCCGGTAAATCAACCTTCATTCGCTCTGTCTCAGCCGCTAAACCAAAAGTTGCCGATTATCCATTTACTACGCTGGTGCCAAGCTTGGGCGTTGTGCGTATGGATAACGAGCAGAGCTTCGTGATTGCCGATATCCCAGGTCTGATTGAAGGGGCTTCGGAAGGCGCAGGTTTAGGTATTCGCTTCCTGAAGCACCTTGAGCGCTGCCGCGTGCTGCTGCATCTTATTGATATCGCACCAATCGATGAATCTGATCCGGTTGAAAACGCTAAAGTTATCATCAACGAACTGCAGCAGTATGATGCCAAATTGGCAGAAAAACCGCGCTGGTTGGTGTTCAACAAAGTTGATCTGATTGAGAAAGAAGAAGCTGAAGCTCGTGCTAAAACCATCGCCGATGCTTTGGGTTGGGAAGGAGATTACTATCTGATCTCTGCCGCCAATCGCGAAGGCGTTAACGCGCTGTGCTGGGATGTGATGAAGTTCATCAATGAAAATCCTAAGCACATGGCTGTTGAGGCTGCCGTGCCAGAGAAAGTTGAATTCATGTGGGATGATTACCACCGTGAGCAACTGGCTGAAGTCGAAGCCGAAGATGACGACTGGGATGATGACTGGGACGAGGATGATGACGAAGGCGTAGAGATTATCTACGAACGTTAATTCTGCGTTTAAGTGATTGTTTACACGTCGATAAAGGCCGCTCTAGAGCGGCCTTTTTTCATGCATAAATTGGAGGTTCAGGCTGGGCTTAGTATTTGTCGATAAAGGTTTCTGGCAGCCAGCACTGGGCGCAAAGGCCTTGTATATCTTTGCGATTGCTCAATTGCAGATTGCCGCCGTGCAGTGCGGCAATGCGCACAATGATATTCAGCCCCAGCCCGCTGCCACCGTATCGCTGGTCAACGCGTTTGAAAGCCTGAGTCAGCTCACTGGCTGTCTGTTCATCAATTCCCGGGCCGTTATCTTCGACTTTTACCACTGCGCCCTGATTCTCACTCAGCAGGGTCAAGGCTATCTCACCACCCTCCGGGCCATACCTAAAGGCATTTTCCACCAGATTGCGCACCATCAGGCGTAATAGGATGGCGTCGCCCTGAATCACCCGCTTCTCAGGCAGGGAGTAGCGCAGAGACTGTTGGCGCAGGGTGAGCATCTCCTCCAGCTCCTCCTGCAGCGGCAGCACCACGTGCTCGACCAAGTCCACCTGATCATAATGCCCCTTCGCGAAGTTTTGCCCCGCCCGCGATAGCATCAGTAGCTGCTCGATAGTCAGCATCAGCTGATCGATGCGGCTAATCAAGGTCTTGCTGCCTTCCACACCTTTCTGCTCCATCAGCTCGAGATGCAAACGCACTCCGGCCAGCGGCGTGCGCAGCTCATGGGCGGCATCGGCGGTAAACAGCCGCTCTTGCTGAATGGTGTTGGAAAGCCGGGCAAAAAGCTGATTCAGCGCCTTAGTGACCGAGACGATTTCGCTAATTTCACTGTTAAGCGGCAGGGGGGATAAGTTGTCCGCCGAGCGAGTTTCCAGCCGATTCTGCAATTGGTTAAGTGGCCGAATGATCCAGCTTATAGCCCAGAAGGAGAGCAGCAGCGTGACGGCCATCATCAGTAGGGAAGGGGCAATCAGCGAGGCAATCGCCTCGGCTATCTCTTTCTCAACGTGGCTATTGCGCACCTTGGCAGAGAGCGTGTCGTTGACCAACAGGTTGATCTGTTCCTGACTCTCATGCCAAAGCCAAAATACGCTGGTGAGCTGAGTGACGAACAAGATCAGCGCCAGCATGACGAGCAGCCGACGCCGCATGCTGTTCATTCAGAGACCTCTAAACGATAGCCGTTACCGCGAATGGTGCGGATAACCTCTTTGCCTAATTTGCGGCGCAGGTTGTGCATATGCACTTCCAGCGTGTTGGAGCCGAGATCGTCATTCCAGGTGTAGAGATCTTGCTGTAGAAGTTCGCGATTCACGGTTTGGCCTGCCCGCATCATCAGCCGGGAAAGGATAGCGAACTCTTTCGGCGTCACTTCGACGGGAGCGCCATCTTTATAAACTTGCTGGGTGGAGAGGTTAATTTTGAGGTAGCCGACGATAACCTGATTATCGCTCTGCCCCTGATAGCGGCGGATTAAGGCTCTGACCCGCGCCAATAGCTCGACCAGCGCGAAAGGTTTAATCAGATAATCATCTGCACCGGCATCAAGGCCGTCTACGCGATCCTCAAGGGCATCGCGCGCGGTGAGGATCAGCACGGGGATGGAGATATGCTCCCGGCGCCACTGGCGCAGGAGAGAGGCGCCATCGCGATCGGGTAGGCCCAGGTCTAACACCACCAAGCTGTACTGGCTTGCCAGAATTAGGCCATGGGCCTCTGCCGCTGTCGATGCGCAATCACAAGCGTAATTCTCTCCGCTGAGGGCCAATGCCAGGCCCTGTCGTAAGAGTTCATCATCTTCAACGATCAGTAATTTCATCGTTTAGAACTCAGTTATTTTGATATACATCCCGATAGAGACGGCTTTCAAAACGAACCAACGGTGCTCTACGCGTGCGCTGATCTTCCGGCGGAACAGCATAGCCAGATAAGAACTGCACAAAGGCCATACGTTGGCCGCTGGCCGTCGTGATGAAGCCCGCGAGGTTATAAACGCCAGCCAGTGAGCCGGTCTTCGCAGAAACTTTTCCATCCACGCCCGCTTCGTGCAAACCGCCGCGATATTGCAATGTACCGTCATGGCCCGCCAGAGGGAGCATTGATATGAAGTTTAGCTCCTGATCGTGTTGAGCAATGTATTGCAGCACTTGCATCATGGTCGCAGGTGACAACAGGTCGTGGCGCGACAGGCCAGAGCCATCTACCTGAATAGAGTTACCTAAATCGATACCGGCTTTCTGGCGAAGGATCTGACGCACGGCGTCGGAGCCCGCACGCCACGTGCCCGGCACGCCAAAACGCTGGTGTCCTATGGTGCGGAACACGGTATCAGCAATCATGTTGTCCGATTTCTTCAACATGATGTGCAGCAAATCGTGCAGCGGCGCGGACTGCGTTTGGGCCAGAACCGTACCCACTGGCGTCGGCTGTGTCTGGCGCTTCAGCGTGCCGTCGATTTGGATCTCAGCCTGTTGCAGCTCATCTTTAATGATGGCACCGGCATAGCTCGCTCCGTCTTGAATGGCGAAGGCCAAAGGCAGAGGTTCGCTGCGCTGGGTCAGGCAGCCCGTCAGCGTGTAACGGTTGAGTTCGCCAGGCACCACGTCCAGCTCGCAATACTGCGCGTCAGGAGAGCCTTTCGCCAGCGTCCGCACTTCGCTAAACATGTGGACTGGATAGTATGATGCGACGCGAATGAAGGCGTTATCATTAGGTTTTGGCGCACTGTAGAGCGAAACCGAGAAGCAGTTTCGGTCGACAATCGCTGCCGCCGGTGGCGCGCTGAAGCACTGGGTTATATCGTTCCACGGCCAGCCCGGCGCTTTGTCATGGCTGGCGAAAACTGAGCTGTCGATGATCACATCGCCAGTGATTTGTTTGATGCCCTGCTTGCGTAATGCAGCCACCATATTGCGAATATTCTGACGCTTAAAGGTGGGATCTCCACCGAAACGCGCGACCAGATCGCCTTTCAGCACACCATCGCTGACGGTGCCTTTGGTTTCGAATGTGGTCGTAAACCGGAAATCCGGGCCTAGCTGGAGCAAGGCTGCCAGCGCGGTCAAAATTTTCATCGTACTGGCGGGCAAAGCCATCTGCTGCCCGTGATAGTCTATCGAAGGGGTTGTGGCTCCAATCTTCTGTACCAGTAACGCCAGGTTTGTACCGTCGGGCAGATACTCGGTGTAATTTTCGACCTGAGCTGCGTTTGCGTTCAAAACAAACGCGCAAGCTAATCCACTGACAATTTGTAAAAAACGCATTATTTTGAGTAAGGGCCTTGGGTAACTGCGGAATGACGTGCCGCCATACTACGATGCTACGAAGTGGGGTGCAACGAGGGCGAAAGTAAACGATGACCCTCAGGGAACTCTACGTTAAAATACGCATCAAAATGCAAAACCAATCCTGACTTGGGTCTTTGACTCCGGGTTAGGTTTTTTTTGTTTTTAGCCAGAGAGAGTCGGTCAAGAGCACTGACTTATTTCTACCTGATTCGATCAGGACGGTGTTTACCGAAAGGACAAGTTAGAGGTAGTTAATATATGAAACCGATTCCGATGACATTACGTGGCGCTGAAAGATTACGTGAAGAACTTGATCATCTTAAGAGCGTTCGTCGCCCGAAGATCATTGCAGATATCGCCACTGCACGTGAACATGGCGACTTGAAAGAGAATGCTGAATACCACGCCGCTCGTGAACAACAGGGCTTCTGTGAAGGTCGTATTCAGGAAATCGAAGCCAAGCTTTCCAATGCTCAGGTGATCGACGTAACCAAAATGCCGGCAACGGGTCGCGTGATTTTTGGTGCCACGGTATCCGTGATGAACCTTGATACTGAGGAAGAGCAAAAATACCGCATCGTGGGTGATGATGAAGCAGATTTTAAGCAAAATCTGATTTCTGTTAACTCGCCTATTGCTCGTGGTTTGATTGGCAAAGAACAAGATGACGTCGTGGTGATCCGTACGCCGGGCGGGGATGTCGAGTATGAAGTGCTGAAGGTTGAATACCTTTAATCTGCCTCAGCTAACCTGAATAAAAAGTGCCATTCTTCAGGCGCAGCGACCATTCAAAACGCTCACTTCCCGCGTGAATTACTTCACAGGGAAGTGAAAACTAACGTAAAAAGGCCGCGAGCGGCCTTTTATTGAAAGTAATAACGTGTCACCGTTCCACTTATCTACAGCGTTTTTCGTTAAACCTTAAACAATTAACGCGGTAAGATAATTTTGCGGTCTTCAGTCGAAGGGCGATAAAGTACCAGAATATTGCCGATGACTTGCACATTGCTCGCCTTGGTTTCACGCACAATAGCGTCAACAATCAAGGTCTTCGTTTCACGCTCTTCAGCGGCTACTTTCACTTTGATAAGTTCGTGGTGTTGCAGAGCCAGTTCGATTTCTGCGAGCACACCTTCGGTAAGGCCGTTATTACCTAGCATGACAACCGGTTTGAGTGGATGTGCCAGACCTTTCAGGTACTGTTTTTGCTTATTGTTAAGATTCATCGTCTTTTTTGCTTAAGTTGGGATTGAAAACGGGTCATTCTACCGCCATCTCATGGTTATCACCAAATCGGACTGCTTTGGCGCGAAGATTTGAGTGGCTTTAGCTATCGACGTAATGACGCTAAGAGCTTGTTCCAAATGCTCTATATGAGTGTTAATGGAAAATTAAATGGTTAATAAATAATGTCTAATAAAAAGCGTTCTGCAAGTTCCAGTCGCTGGTTGCAGGAACACTTTAGCGATAAATATGTGTTACAAGCACAGAAAAAGGGCCTACGTTCCCGCGCCTGGTTTAAACTGGATGAGATACAGCAAAGCGACAAACTGTTCAAACCAGGAATGACCGTGGTTGACTTGGGCGCTGCGCCGGGTGGTTGGTCACAATTTGCTGCCACCCAAATCGGGCATAAAGGCCGCATTATCGCATGCGATCTTTTACCTATGGATCCCATCGTTGGAGTCGACTTTCTTCAGGGCGACTTTCGTGATGAATTAGTTCTCAAAGCTCTGTTGGAAAGAGTGGGAGATAACAAAGTTCAGGTGGTCATGTCCGATATGGCCCCGAATATGAGCGGTACTCCGGCAGTCGATATTCCAAAATCGATGTATCTGGTTGAGTTAGCGCTGGATATGTGTCGTGATGTATTGGCACCAGGTGGAGGTTTCCTGGTGAAGGTGTTCCAGGGAGATGGCTTTGATGAATACCTACGGGAAATTCGCTCCCTTTTTACGAAGGTGAAGATTCGTAAGCCAGACGCTTCTCGTGCACGTTCGCGTGAAGTGTACATCGTAGCGACAGGGCGGAAACTGTAATACCCTAACGCTGTTTGTTAACACAGTTGTAATATGAGGTTAATCCCTTGAGTGACATGGCGAAGAACCTGATTCTCTGGTTAGTCATCGCGGTTGTATTGATGTCTGTATTTCAGAGCTTTGGGCCCAGCGAGTCTAATGGCCGTAGGGTAGATTATTCTACCTTCATGTCCGAATTGACCCAAGACCAGATTCGTGAAGCACGTATCAATGGACGTGAGATTGACGTTGTTAAAAAAGATAGCAACAAATACACGACCTACATCCCAGTTGATGACCCTAAATTGCTGGATACGCTGCTGAGCAAAAACGTGAAAGTTGTTGGCGAACCGCCAGAACAACCTAGCCTGCTGGCCTCTATCTTTATTTCATGGTTCCCGATGCTGTTGTTGATTGGCGTCTGGATATTCTTTATGCGGCAGATGCAGGGCGGCGGCGGCAAAGGGGCAATGTCCTTTGGCAAGAGCAAGGCGCGCATGCTGACGGAAGACCAAATTAAAACCACTTTTGCTGACGTCGCTGGTTGTGACGAAGCCAAGGAAGAGGTTAGCGAACTGGTAGATTACCTTCGCGAACCAAGCCGTTTCCAAAAACTGGGCGGTAAGATTCCAAAAGGCGTGTTGATGGTCGGCCCTCCAGGTACCGGTAAAACCTTGCTGGCGAAAGCCATCGCCGGTGAAGCAAAAGTACCTTTCTTCACAATTTCCGGTTCCGACTTCGTTGAAATGTTCGTGGGTGTGGGTGCATCTCGTGTGCGCGACATGTTCGAACAAGCGAAAAAAGCAGCGCCATGCATCATCTTCATCGATGAGATTGACGCCGTAGGTCGCCAACGTGGTGCTGGTTTGGGCGGTGGTCACGACGAACGTGAACAAACGTTGAACCAGATGCTGGTTGAAATGGACGGCTTTGAAGGCAACGAAGGCATTATCGTTATTGCTGCAACTAACCGTCCAGACGTACTTGACCCAGCGTTGCTGCGTCCAGGTCGTTTTGACCGTCAGGTGGTTGTTGGCCTGCCAGATGTTCGCGGTCGTGAGCAGATCCTGAAAGTCCACATGCGTCGTGTGCCACTGGCACCAGATGTTGACGCATCTGTGATTGCACGTGGTACGCCGGGCTTCTCTGGTGCTGACTTAGCCAACTTGGTTAACGAAGCGGCTCTGTTCTCTGCTCGTGGCAACAAACGCGTTGTTTCTATGGTTGAGTTCGAGAAAGCCAAAGACAAAATCATGATGGGTGCGGAACGTCGCTCCATGGTGATGACCGAAGCGCAGAAAGAATCTACGGCATATCACGAAGCGGGCCACGCCATCATTGGTCGCCTGGTTCCTGAGCATGACCCAGTACACAAAGTCACTATCATCCCTCGTGGACGTGCTTTGGGTGTGACCTTCTTCCTGCCAGTAGGCGATGCGATTAGCGCCAGCCGTCAGAAGCTCGAAAGTCAGATCTCTACCCTGTACGGTGGTCGTCTTGCTGAAGAGATCATCTACGGTGTAGAAAAAGTCTCTACCGGTGCATCCAACGACATCAAAGTGGCGACCTCCATTGCGCGTAACATGGTTACCCAGTGGGGCTTCTCTGAGAAATTGGGTCCATTGCTGTACGCAGAAGAAGAAGGCGAAGTGTTCTTGGGTCGCTCAGTCGCGAAAGCCAAACACATGTCTGACGAAACTGCCCGTATCATCGATCAGGAAGTGAAATCTCTGGTTGAGCACAACTACCAACGTGCCCGTAAGCTGTTGATGGAAAACATGGACATCCTGCATTCAATGAAAGATGCATTGATGAAATATGAAACCATTGATGCGCCACAAATTGATGACCTGATGAACCGCAAAGATGTTCGCCCGCCAGCTGGCTGGGATGAGTCTAGCGCGAAAAATGGTAACGACAGTTCCAATGACGGTGGCGCGCCTAAAGCACCAACGCCAGTAGACGAACCGCGTACGCCGAATCCAGGCAACACGATGTGTGAACAATTTAGCGGCAAATAAGCCGGTAATTGTGTCCCATTGTCGACGTTGTGAATAAAAACCTCGGGCTTGCCCGGGGTTTTTTTATGCATAATGTACGGACGACACAGAATATTTATCAGAAGCGATAGGACACCAGCATGCTGCTAAACGCCCAAGGGGTTTCGTTAGACCTCAGATTTCCTCAGGTCATGGGGATCCTAAACGTTACGCCAGATTCTTTCTCTGACGGTGGTCGCCATAACCGCATTGATTTGGCACTGCAGCATGCTCAGGCCATGGTTGATGCCGGCGCAACGATAATCGATATCGGCGGCGAGTCTACTCGTCCGGGCGCGGCAGAGGTCAGCGAGGATGAAGAACTTTCCCGCGTCATCCCCGTGGTCGAAGCTATTTATCGCCGGATGGAAGTTTGGATATCCGTCGATACCTCGAAAGCCGCGGTTATCCGAGAGTCAGCCGCCGCTGGCGCCCACATCATCAATGATATTCGCTCTCTGCAAGAGCCTGGCGCCCTAGAAGCCGCTGCGGCGAGCGGCCTGCCTGTCTGCCTGATGCACATGCAGGGGCAGCCAAAAACGATGCAACATTCACCGAAATATGACGATCTGATTGGTGAAATCGATAGCTACTTCGCCGCACAAATTGCGCGTTGTGTGAGCGCGGGTATTCCGAAAAATAAATTGTTGCTCGACCCAGGCTTCGGTTTCGGTAAGAATTTGAACCACAACTACCAGCTGCTCGCAAGGCTGGCTGAATTCCACCATTTTGGGTTGCCATTACTGGTTGGGATGTCGAGAAAATCGATGATTGGGCAGTTACTCAATGTGTCCCCGGAAAATCGGGTGAGTGGAAGTATTGCCTGCGCCGTTATTGCTGCAATGCAGGGCGCGCAAATAATCAGAGTGCATGACGTAAAAGAAACCGTCGAGGCGATGCGTATCGTTGAGGCAACACTTTCAGCAAGGGAAGAATAAAAATTATGAGCAACCGTAAATACTTTGGTACAGATGGCATTCGTGGCAAAGTTGGCGAAAGCCCGATCACGCCTGATTTCGTATTAAAGTTGGGCTGGGCCGCAGGTAAAGTCCTCGCCCGCCATGGTTCGCGCAAAGTCATTATTGGCAAAGATACCCGCATTTCTGGCTATATGCTGGAATCAGCACTCGAAGCCGGCCTTGCTGCCGCAGGTCTTTCCGCCTCTTTCACCGGCCCAATGCCAACTCCGGCCGTTGCTTACTTGACCCGCACCTTCCGCGCGGAAGCAGGTATCGTCATTTCAGCCTCTCATAACCCTTATTATGACAACGGCATCAAATTCTTCTCCATCGACGGTACAAAGCTGCCTGACGATGTTGAAGAAGCCATTGAAGCGGAAATGGATAAGCCGCTGACCTGCGTTGAGTCGGCAGAGCTGGGTAAAGCCAGCCGCATTGTGGATGCCGCTGGCCGCTACATTGAATTCTGCAAAGGCACATTCCCAAGCGAACTGAGCCTGAATGGCCTGAAAATCGTGGTTGACTGCGCAAACGGCGCGACCTACCACATTGCGCCAAGCGTGATGCGCGAGTTAGGCGCGAAAGTGATCGCTATCGGCTGCGAACCCGATGGGATGAATATCAACGAAAAATGCGGCGCGACGGATGTTCGTCTGCTGCAAGAGCGCGTTCTGGCTGAAAAGGCCGATGTCGGTCTGGCCTTTGATGGCGACGGCGACCGTATCATCATGGTTGACCATGAAGGCAACAAGGTCGATGGCGACCAGATCATGTATATCATTGCGCGCGAAGGTCTGCGCCAGGGCCAGCTGAAAGGCGGCGTGGTGGGCACCTTGATGAGCAACATGGGTCTTGAGCTGGCATTGAAACAGCTAGGTATTCCATTCACTCGCGCCAAAGTTGGTGACCGCTACGTTCTTGAGAAGATGAAAGAGAAGGGCTGGAGCATTGGCGCCGAAAACTCAGGCCATGTGATCCTGTTAGACAAAACCACCACCGGTGACGGTATTGTGGCCGGTCTGCAAGTGCTGACCGCCATGGCGCGTAACCACATGAGTCTGCATGACCTGTGCAGCGGCATGAAATTACTGCCACAGGTGCTGGTCAATGTTCGCTTTGCGGGTACCCATGACCCGCTGGAAACTGAAGAAGTGAAAACCATTACTGCTGAGGTTGAAAAACAGCTGGCAGGGCGGGGCCGAGTATTACTGCGTAAATCAGGTACTGAGCCGTTAATTCGCGTTATGGTGGAAGGTGAAGACGGCGCGTTAGTAGAAATGCTGGCTAACCGAATTGCTGATGCCGTAAAAGCGTCAAAGCCATAATTGAGTAATAGCACTGATTCTTAAAATAATTTGGGCCTTTTTTGAGCATGAAAAAGGCCCGAAATTTTTCTGACGCAAAGACTTTGACAGCTTTTGACGTTTTTTTCCGCAAACGAACAATCCTCGTCAAATTGCCCTTGCGTCCCCATACACCTTTGGTTAGTATTCACACCCGCTTCAGTGGGTCATTGAAACCCACTAAATTGGTGAGAAGCATTTAGCATGCGGTGAACCCGCAAGGATACAGGTACTACTATGTACGAAGCTCTTCTGGTGATTTTCCTTCTCGTAGCAATCGGCCTGGTGGCTATGGTTATGCTGCAACAAGGTAAAGGTGCTGATATGGGAGCCTCTTTCGGAGCAGGTGCTTCTGGCACATTGTTCGGTTCGAGTGGTTCCGGTAACTTCATGACCCGTACGACAGCTATTTTAGCGGCGCTTTTCTTCGTTATTAGCTTGATCTTGGGCAACATGAGTACCCATAAGGGCCAGCAAGGTAGTGAGTGGGAGAACTTAGGTCAGCCAGCGAAAACTGAGCAGACGACAACTGCACCAGCGGCTCCTGCAGCGCCTAACAGTGATGTTCCTCATTAATCTGTAGATTGAATGTTATTGCTCTTATAAAGAAGTGGAAGTAAGCTTTTCAATCAATGGCTTATGCTTGGACAGTAGAAGCGATTGTGAAAAATAAGTGCCGAGGTGGTGGAATTGGTAGACACGCTACCTTGAGGTGGTAGTGCCCGAATGGGCTTACGGGTTCAAGTCCCGTCCTCGGTACCAATCTTTGTGATAACTTGCTTTTAAGCGGTTATCGGCGTAGTATTTGCCACGTTTTCGGACGCGGGGTGGAGCAGCCTGGTAGCTCGTCGGGCTCATAACCCGAAGGTCGTCGGTTCAAATCCGGCCCCCGCAACCACTTTCCCTAAGTGTTTATTTCAAATAGACTTTCAGTTTTCTCCTGTCATGTTCTGTAGTTTCAATTTGAAATAACACTTTCGAAAGTTGCGCCGAAGTCGCTTTTCGGCGAACAGGGTCCAGTTTCATAAAGCCCCGATTTATCGGGGTTTTTTGTTATTTGGCAGCAGAATCACTGGGCTATTAGGCCCTTTTTTTATGTCTTGGGGGTGGGCTTGTCCACATTAGAACAAAAATTAACAGAGATGATTTCAGCACCGGTTGAAGCATTGGGCTTCGAGCTGGTAGGCATCGAGTTCGTAAGAGCTCGCCAATCGACGCTACGCATCTATATTGATAGTGAAGACGGGATCACAGTTGATAATTGTGCTGATGTCAGCCACCAGGTTAGCGCCGTGTTGGATGTCGAAGACCCCGTCACTGTTGCATACAACCTGGAAGTTTCCTCTCCCGGTCTCGATCGCCCTATGTTTACCGCTGAACATTACCAACGTTTTCTCGGTGACGAGGTGAGTCTGGTACTGCGGATGGCTATGCAGAACCGTCGCAAATGGCAGGGAATTATTAAGGCTGTCGAAGGCGAAATGATCACGGTTACTGTGGAAGGCAAAGATGAAGTGTTCGCGCTGAGCAATATCCAGAAAGCGAACCTGGTACCCCACTTTTAAAGTTTGGATGAGGCAACTAGGATGAACAAAGAAATTCTGGCTGTTGTAGAAGCGGTTTCTAATGAAAAATCACTCCCGCGCGAGAAGATTTTTGAAGCGCTGGAAACTGCGTTATCGACAGCGACTAAGAAAAAGTACGAACAAGAAATTGAAGTCCGCGTCACCATCGATCGTAAAACTGGTGACTTTGACACCTTCCGCCGTTGGGTTGCTGTTGACGAAGTTACGCAACCAACGCGTGAAATCACCCTTGAAGCTGCCCAATACGAAGACCCTTCTATTGAATTAGGCGGTTACATCGAAGATCAGATTGAGTCTGTCACCTTCGACCGTATTACAACTCAGACCGCGAAACAGGTTATCGTACAAAAAGTACGTGAAGCTGAACGTGCGATGGTGGTTGAGCAGTTCCGCGAACAGCAAGGCGAAATCGTCACTGGCGTGGTTAAGAAAGTTAACCGTGATAGCATCGCTCTCGATTTAGGCAGCAATGCTGAAGCGGTTATTCTGCGCGAAGACATGCTGCCACGTGAAAACTTCCGCTCTGGCGACCGTATTCGTGGCGTGCTGTATGACGTCCGCCCAGAAGCACGCGGCGCACAGCTGTTCGTCAGCCGTTCTCGTAACGAGATGCTGATTGAACTGTTCCGCATCGAAGTACCAGAAATTGGTGAAGAGCTGATTGAAATTAAAGCAGCAGCTCGTGACCCAGGCTCTCGTGCCAAAATTGCCGTTAAAACCAACGACAAACGCATTGACCCAGTGGGTGCATGTGTTGGTATGCGCGGTGCTCGCGTGCAGGCCGTGTCTAGCGAATTAGGCGGCGAGCGTATCGATATCGTATTATGGGACGACAACCCTGCCCAGTTCGTTATCAATGCTATGGCGCCTGCCGATGTTGCTTCCATCGTGGTTGACGAAGACAAACACACTATGGATGTCGCTGTTGAAGCCAGCAATCTGGCTCAGGCGATTGGTCGTAATGGCCAAAACGTACGTTTAGCCTCTCAACTGAGCGGTTGGGAACTGAACGTTATGACTGCGGATGACCTGCAAGCCAAACATCAGGCTGAGGCTCATGCCGCGATTGAAACTTTCACCAAATATCTGGCTATCGACGAAGATTTCGCCACTGTCTTGGTAGAAGAAGGTTTCTCAACGCTCGAAGAATTGGCCTATGTGCCAATGAAAGAATTGCTAGAAATCGATGGCCTGGATGAAGACACGGTAGATGCTCTGCGCGAACGTGCGAAAGAAGCATTAACTACACTGGCTTTAGCTCAGGAAGAAAGTCTCGGCGACAATAAGCCTGCAGAAGATTTGCTGAACCTGGCGGGTCTGGAACGTAGCATGGCATTTAAACTGGCTGCACATGGGGTTTGTACGCTGGAAGATCTTGCCGAGCAGGGTGTCGACGATCTGGCGGATATTGAAGGTCTTAGTGACGAACAGGCTGGTGAACTTATCATGGCCGCGCGCAATATCTGCTGGTTTGGCGACAATGCGTAATAAACTGTAGCAGGAAGGAACAGCATGACAGATGTAACCGTAAAATCGCTGGCAGCAGAGATTCAAACTCCGGTTGATCGCCTGGTACAGCAATTTGCTGATGCAGGGATCGACAAGTCTGAAGCTGACTCTGTCACCCAGCAAGAAAAAGAGACATTATTGGCGCACTTGAACCGTGGAAACGGTAGTGCTCCAAACAAACTGACCTTACAACGCAAAACGCGTAGTACACTGAACATTCCGAGCACCGGCGGAAAGAGTAAATCGGTGCAAATCGAAGTCCGCAAGAAACGCACTTATGTAAAACGTGATATGACCGAAGCTGAACAAGCCCAGGCCGAAGCGGAAGAGCAGGCGAAGCGTGAAGCGGAAGAACAGGCACAGCGTGCAGCAGCAGAGCAAGCCCAGCGCGAAGCTCAAGAAAAAGCGAAGCGCGCCGCCGAAGAGCAAGCCAAACGTGAGGCCGCTGAAAAAGCTAAGCGCGACGCAGCGGAAAAAGACAAAGTGACAAATCAACATACCGACGAAGTAACCAAACCAGCTCAGGCAGATAAAGCACGCCGTGAAGCTGAAGCCGCAGAGCTGAAACGCAAAACGGAAGAAGAAGCCCAGCGTAAGATCGAAGAAAACGCGAAACGCGTTGCTGAAGAGGCCCGTAAAATGGCTGACTCTGGCGTCTGGACTGAAGTTGTTGCGCCAAGCGAATCCGAATCCGCTGACTATCATGTCACCACTTCTACCCACGCTCGTGCAGCTGAAGACGAAAATGACGCCAAGGTTGAAGGCGATCGTCGCAGCCGTACTCGCGGTGGCAAAGCGACCAAGCAGAAGAAAGGCAATAAACTGTCTGAATCTAAAGCAGACCGCGAAGAAGCGCGCGCTGTAGGTCGTAATGGTAAAGGCAAACGTAAGCCAAGCACGCTGCAACAGAGCTTCAATAAGCCAGTTGTTGCTGTAAACCGTGACGTTGTGCTGGGTGAAACCATCACCGTTGCTGAGCTGGCGAACAAAATGGCTGTTAAAGGCTCTCAGGTCATCAAAACGATGATGAAGCTGGGCGCGATGGCGACCATCAACCAGGTTATCGATCAGGAAACTGCTCAGCTGGTTGCTGAAGAAATGGGCCATAAAGTTATCCTGCGTCGTGAAAACGAGCTGGAAGAAGCGCTGATGAGCGACCGTGACACAGGTGCGTCAGCAGCTGCTGAGCCACGTGCTCCAGTTGTGACCATCATGGGCCACGTTGACCACGGTAAAACCTCTCTGCTTGACTACATTCGTTCAACGAAAGTCGCAGCGGGCGAAGCCGGCGGTATTACCCAGCACATCGGTGCTTATCACGTTGAAACTGAAAACGGCATGATCACCTTCCTGGATACTCCAGGACACGCCGCATTTACCTCAATGCGTGCTCGTGGTGCTCAGGCAACGGATATTGTGGTTCTGGTTGTTTCTGCAGATGATGGCGTTATGCCACAAACCATCGAAGCTGTTCAGCATGCGAAAGCCGCTGGCGTGCCAATCGTGGTTGCAGTAAACAAAATTGATAAACCAGAAGCGGATCCAGATCGCGTTCGCACCGAACTGTCTCAGTACGGCGTTATGCCAGAAGAGTGGGGCGGCGAGTCTCAGTTCGTACACGTTTCTGCGAAAGCAGGTACAGGTATCGACGAACTGCTGGACGCTATCCTGTTGCAAGCCGAAGTTCTGGAACTGAAAGCAGTTCGCAGCGGCATGGCAAGCGGTGTTGTTATCGAATCCTTCCTGGATAAAGGCCGTGGCCCAGTGGCGACTGTTCTGGTTCAAGAGGGTACGCTGAACAAGGGTGATATCATCCTGTGTGGCTTCGAATACGGCCGTGTTCGTGCAATGCGTGATGAGTTGGGCCGTGACATTTCGTCTGCGGGTCCTTCTATCCCTGTGGAAGTGCTGGGTCTGTCTAGCGTTCCTGCTGCCGGTGACGAAGTGACTGTTGTACGTGACGAGAAGAAAGCTCGTGAAGTTGCCCTGTATCGTCAAGGTAAGTTCCGTGAAGTTAAACTGGCTCGCCAGCAGAAATCTAAACTGGAAAACATGTTTGCGAACATGACCGAAGGCGAAGTTTCTGAACTGAACATCGTTCTGAAGTCTGACGTACAAGGTTCTTGTGAAGCGATTTCTGACGCGCTGCAAAATCTGTCTACCGACGAAGTGAAAGTTAAGATTGTTGGTATGGGCGTAGGTGGTATCACCGAAACCGACGCAACGCTGGCTGCTGCTTCTAACGCTATCATCCTTGGCTTCAACGTACGTGCCGATGCATCTGCTCGCCGTGTCGTAGAAAGCGAAAGTCTGGATCTGCGTTACTACTCCGTCATCTATAACCTGATTGACGAAGTTAAGCAGGCGATGAGCGGTATGTTGGCGCCAGAATACAAACAGCAAATCATTGGTCTGGCTGAAGTTCGTGACGTGTTCAAGTCACCGAAATTTGGCGCAATCGCAGGCTGTATGGTTACTGAAGGTATGATTAAGCGTAACAACCCAATCCGTGTACTGCGTGACAACGTGGTTATCTATGAAGGCGAGCTGGAATCCCTGCGCCGCTTCAAAGATGACGTTGCCGAAGTTCGTAACGGCATGGAATGTGGTATCGGCGTGAAGAACTACAACGATGTGCGTACTGGCGATGTGATCGAAGTATTCGAAATCATCGAGATCAAACGTACCATCGCGTAATCTTAGCGACGTCGCTTATATCCAGTTGGGGGGCCTTGAGCCCCCCTCTTTGTCTGGAGATTGTCTGAAGGAGTTTTATCATGGCAAAAGAATTTAGCCGTACCCAACGTGTCTCCCAAGAGATGCAAAAAGAGATCGCCATCATCCTACAGCGCGAAGTCAAAGACCCGCGCGTAGGCATGGCGACCGTTTCTGGCGTTGAAGTGTCTCGTGATCTGGCCTATGCCAAAGTCTTCGTGACCTTTTTAGATGTTTTGACGACAGACAATCACGACCCTGATCGTGTTAAGAATGGCATTAAAGCTTTGCAGGACGCGTCTGGTTTCATCCGCACGTTGATTGGTAAAGCCATGCGTCTGCGTGTTGTTCCAGAGTTAACCTTTGCTTACGACAACTCACTGGTTGAAGGCATGCGTATGTCTAACCTGGTGACGAACGTAGTGAAGAATGACGCTGAGCGTCGTTCTGCTGCAGGTGATGACGAGGAATAACAATGAGTCGCCCACGTCGTCGCGGCCGTGATATTCACGGCGTTCTGTTATTGGATAAGTCCCTTGGTCTGTCCTCTAACGACGCGCTGCAAAAAGTAAAACGTCTGTATAACGCCAACCGTGCGGGCCATACCGGTGCGCTAGACCCACTGGCTACCGGTATGCTGCCACTCTGCTTAGGTGAAGCGACCAAGTTCTCGCGTTTCCTTCTGGACTCAGACAAGCGTTATCGCGTTGTTGCCCGCATGGGGCAGCGCACGGATACCTCTGATGCAGAAGGTCAGATTATCTCCGAGCGCGATGTCACCTTTAACCAACAGCAGTTGGATGAAGCACTGGATAGCTTCCGCGGCAAAACTCAGCAAATTCCTTCTATGTATTCCGCACTGAAATACGAAGGGAAGAAGCTCTATGAGTACGCCCGTCAGGGGATTGAAGTCCCTCGCGAATCTCGCCCGATTAACGTGTATGAACTGAAGCTCATTCGTTGGGAAGGCTTTGAGGTTGAGCTTGAGATCCACTGTTCCAAAGGCACTTATATCCGCACTATCGTTGACGATTTGGGTGAAAAGCTAGGCTGTGGCGCGCACGTGACTTACCTGCGTCGCTTGCAGGTGGCGACTTATCCTTTCGAACGCATGGTGACGATGGAACAGCTGCATGCGCTGATCGCTCAGGCGGAAGCCGAAGGCATTGAACCGCGCCTGTTACTGGACCCTCTATTATTGCCGATGGACAGCGCCTGTGAAGATTTCCCTGAAGTAAACCTTTTGCCAGTTGTGGCGGGATACGTGAAGCAGGGGCAACCCGTACAGGCTTCCGGCGCCCCGACGTCAGGCATGGTGCGCATCACCGAAGGCGAAGAACGTAAGTTCATTGGCGTCGGTGAAATTGACGATGATGGCCGCATTGCGCCGCGTCGTTTGGTGGTTGAATACACCGAGTAAGCCCTTTCTGCTCACCTTGCGATCGTATTATGCAAAGAGTAGAATAGCGCAGCTTATGCATTGGGTAGCTGAATTAGAGATCGGCACCCGTATTAATTATCTATAATATTTTGGAGTATGATTATGTCTCTAAGCGTTGAAGCTAAAGCTCAAATCGTTGCAGACTTTGGTCGTGGCACTAACGACAGTGGTTCTACCGAAGTTCAGGTTGCTCTGCTGACTGCTCAAATTAACCATCTGCAAGGTCACTTTGCAGAGCACAAAAAAGATCACCACAGCCGTCGTGGTCTGCTGCGTATGGTTTCTCAGCGTCGTAAACTGCTGGACTACCTGAAGCGTAAAGATGTAGCACGTTACACCAGCCTGATCGAGCGTCTGGGTCTGCGTCGCTAATCAAGCGAGTTTCAGTGTAAAGGGGCCTATAGGCCCCTTTATTCTAGGAAGCGACAGCAAATCAGGTTACTGTATGGCTGTTGTTTCTGTAGTACTTTTAAGAACATGAACTTCCGTTACAGATGTTTTCGCGCGGCTAATGAGAGACTTTATTGCCACTTTGTCAGGTATATAAGGATTGTCATTAGTCGCGAGAATGTAGTGAGAAGCTCGGATATTTATCGGCGTGAACTGCTGTCATAACAGCTGCGCGCCACAAAAAAGGATATTACATTGCTTAATCCGACTATTCGTAAATTCCAATACGGTCAACATACCGTAACGCTTGAAACCGGTATGATGGCTCGTCAAGCGACAGCCGCAGTTATGGTTAGCATGGACGACACCGCAGTATTCGTTACTGTTGTTGGCCAAAAGAAAGCAAAACCAGGTCAGAGCTTCTTCCCACTGACCGTAAACTATCAGGAGCGTACTTACGCTGCTGGCCGTATCCCGGGTAGCTTCTTCCGTCGTGAAGGCCGCCCAAGTGAAGGCGAAACGCTGACTTCACGTCTGATTGACCGTCCAATTCGTCCACTGTTCCCAGATAGCTTCCTGAATGAAGTTCAGGTTATTGCTACCGTGGTTTCTCTGAACCCACAGGTGAACCCAGATATCGTTGCGATGATTGGTGCTTCTGCTGCACTGAGCCTGTCTGGTATTCCATTCAATGGCCCAATCGGTGCTGCACGCGTTGGTTACATCAATGACCAATACGTTCTGAACCCAACCGCTGACGAACTGAAAACCAGCCGCCTGGACTTGGTGGTTGCCGGTACTCAGGGCGCTGTGCTGATGGTTGAATCTGAAGCTGAAGTATTGAGCGAAGATCAGATGCTGGGCGCAGTCGTGTTCGGTCACGAACAACAACAAATCGTTATCGACAACATCAACTCTTTAGTTGCTGAAGTGGGTAAAGAGAAGTGGGATTGGCAGCCAGAAGTCGTGAATGCAGAACTGCACGCACGCGTTGCTGCTCTGTCCGAAGCTCGTCTGGGTGATGCTTACCTGATCACTGAGAAACAAGAGCGTTACACTCAGATCAACACCATCAAAGCTGAAGTTATGCAGACTCTGCAAGCTGAAGATGAGACGCTGGACGCTGGCGAAATCTCTGATCTGCTGGGCAGCATCGAGAAAAACGTCGTTCGTAGCCGTGTGCTGCGTGGCGAGCCGCGTATTGACGGTCGCGAAAAAGACATGATCCGTGGTCTGGACGTGCGTACTGGCGTTCTGCCTCGTACTCACGGCTCTGCTCTGTTCACCCGTGGTGAAACTCAGGCACTGGTTACTGCAACGCTGGGTACTGCCCGTGATGCACAGAACCTTGACGAGTTGATGGGCGAGAAGACAGATAGCTTCCTGTTCCACTACAATTTCCCTCCATACTCTGTAGGTGAAACCGGTATGGTTGGCTCGCCAAAACGTCGTGAAATTGGTCACGGTCGTCTGGCGAAACGCGGTGTGTTGGCGATGATGCCTAAACCAGAAGACTTCCCGTACACCGTGCGCGTTGTTTCTGAAATCACCGAGTCTAACGGTTCTTCTTCAATGGCTTCCGTTTGTGGCGCTTCTCTGGCACTGATGGACGCAGGTGTACCAATCAAAGCGGCCGTTGCTGGTATCGCGATGGGTCTGGTTAAAGAAGACGAAAACTTTGTGGTTCTGTCTGACATTCTGGGTGACGAAGATCACCTGGGCGACATGGACTTCAAAGTGGCCGGTAGCCGTGACGGTATTACCGCACTGCAGATGGACATCAAAATTGAAGGTATTACCCGCGAAATCATGCAGGTTGCTCTGAACCAGGCTAAGGGTGCGCGTCTGCACATTCTGGGCGTGATGGAACAGGCTATCAGCACGCCGCGCGGTGATATTTCTCAGTTCGCACCACGCATCCACACCATCAAGATCAGCCCAGATAAAATCAAGGACGTGATCGGTAAAGGTGGTTCAGTGATCCGTGCGCTGACTGAAGAAACCGGCACTACCATTGAAATTGAAGATGATGGTACAGTTAAAATCGCTGCGACCGACGGTGAGAAAGCGAAATACGCTATCCGTCGTATCGAAGAGATCACTGCTGAAATCGAAGTTGGCCGTATCTACCAAGGTAAAGTTACCCGTATCGTAGATTTCGGTGCCTTCGTGGCTATCGGTGGCGGTAAAGAAGGTCTGGTCCACATCTCACAAATCGCTGATAAGCGTGTTGAGAAAGTGACTGACTATCTGCAGATGGGTCAAGAAGTTCCAGTTAAAGTTCTGGAAGTTGACCGTCAGGGCCGCGTTCGCTTGAGCATCAAAGAAGCGACTACGCCAAGCTCGGATGAAACTGCAGAGCCTTCAGCTGAGTAATATCTGTAACATTTGTTTTACAGCTCTCTGTCTATAAGGCAGAGAGCTGCTCGTATCATGAGCGCAGGATGCACTTGTGTTAAGCAGGCGGATGACAGGATGTTAATCCAATGTTTGTCTTCGGGAGTGGAAATGAAGCCTTTCTTGCGCTGGTGTTATGTTGCGACAGCACTTATGTTGGCAGGATGCAGCAACCATGATTGGCGTAAAAATGAAGTTCTGGCGATTCCGTTGCAGCCTACGTTGCAGCAGGAAGTCATATTGGCGCGCATGGAACAAATTCTTGCCAGCCGGGCTTTGACAGACGATGAACGCGCACAGCTGTTATATGAGCGCGGTGTACTGTATGATAGCCTTGGACTTAGAGCGTTAGCGCGAAATGATTTTTCACAAGCGCTGTCTATTCGTCCTGATATGCCAGAAGTTTTCAACTACCTGGGGATTTACCTAACGCAGGCAGGCAATTTTGATGCTGCCTATGAAGCGTTTGATTCTGTACTAGAGCTTGATCCAACTTACAACTACGCGCGTTTGAACCGAGGTATCGCACTGTATTACGGTGGCCGATTCTCGTTAGCGCAGGATGATCTGCAGGCGTTTTATCGAGACGATCCAAATGATCCCTTCCGTTCGTTATGGCTTTATCTTGCGGAGCGAGAAATCAATCCGAAGAATGCCGACGTAGCATTGCAACAGCGTTCCGACAAAGCGGACAGAGGGCAATGGGGATGGAATATCGTCGAATTCTACCTGGGTAAGATCAGCGAAAAAACGCTGATGGAACGCCTAAAGGCGGAAGCAACGGATAACACTTCGCTCGCTGAGCATCTCAGTGAAACTGACTTCTATTTAGGTAAGCATTACCTAAGTCTGGGGGACAAGAACAGCGCCTTGGCACTGTTCAAACTGACGGTAGCTAACAACGTTCATAATTTTGTTGAGCACCGCTATGCATTGTTGGAATTGGCGCTATTAGGCCAAGAGCAAGACGACCTATCAGAATCGGACCAGCAATAGCTGACGACACCAATCAGCCTTCTTAACCATGGTTTAACCATTTTTAAGCGCCTTAACGGGCGAGGGTTGCTTTGTTCGTTTTATAATCTAATTTGAGCCGGTTCACACTTTTCAATGAAAATGACAGAAAATTTTCTCGACGAGTTATGTAGACTGGCTGCCATTATTAATGAGGCACGTGTACATGACTACTGAGCTTGAAACCTCTTTTGCTGACCTGGGGCTGTCCGCTCCAATCATTTCTGCCCTTACCGATTTGGGCTACGAAAAACCATCACCAATCCAGGCTGAGTGTATTCCTCACCTGTTGAACGGCCGCGATGTTCTGGGCATGGCTCAGACCGGTTCCGGCAAAACTGCAGCCTTCTCTCTGCCACTGCTGCACAACATTGATGCTTCTTTGAAAGCACCACAAATTCTTGTTTTAGCACCGACTCGCGAACTGGCAGTTCAGGTTGCTGAAGCAATGACCGACTTCTCTAAACACATGCATGGCGTGAACGTTGTTGCCCTTTACGGTGGCCAACGCTATGACGTCCAGCTGCGCGCTCTGCGTCAGGGGCCACAAGTTGTTGTGGGTACCCCAGGTCGCCTGCTGGACCACTTGAAACGCGGTACTCTGAACCTCTCTAACCTGAGCGGCCTGGTACTGGACGAAGCCGATGAAATGCTGCGTATGGGCTTCATCGAAGACGTTGAAACTATCATGGCGCAGATCCCGGCTGAACATCAGACCGCGCTGTTCTCTGCAACCATGCCAGAAGCGATTCGTCGTATTACTCGTCGCTTCATGAAAGATCCACAGGAAGTGCGCATTCAGTCAAGCATCACTACCCGTCCAGACATCAGTCAGAGCTACTGGTCTGTGTATGGCCTGCGTAAGAATGAAGCGCTGGTTCGTTTCCTGGAAGCTGAAGATTTCGACGCAGCCATCATCTTCGTGCGTACCAAAAACGCTACGTTGGAAGTGGCTGAAGCTCTGGAGCGCAGTGGCTACAGCAGCGCAGCGCTGAACGGTGACATGAACCAGGCTCTGCGTGAGCAGACTCTGGAGCGTCTGAAAGATGGCCGTCTGGACATTCTGATCGCAACCGACGTGGCAGCACGTGGTCTTGACGTAGAACGTATCAGCCTGGTTGTTAACTACGACATCCCGATGGACTCTGAGTCTTACGTTCACCGTATCGGCCGTACCGGTCGTGCTGGTCGTGCTGGTCGCGCACTGCTGTTCGTTGAGAACCGCGAACGTCGCCTGCTGCGCAACATCGAACGTACAATGAAGCTGACCATTCCAGAAGTTGAAATTCCAACTGCGGATGTACTGGGTGAGCGTCGTCTGGCTAAGTTCGCCGCTAAAGTTCAGCAGCAGCTGGAAAGCAGCGATCTGGATATGTACCGTGCGCTGTTGGCTAAACTGCAACCCGCTGAAGAGCTGGACATCGAAACGCTGGCCGCAGCACTGCTGAAAATGGCTCAGGGCGAACGTCCACTGATCGTTGCTGCTGATCCAGTGTTCAAAAGCCGTCCGCCACGCCGTGAATTCGACGATCGTAATGATCGCGGTGACCGCCGTGAACGCCCATCTCGCGATGGTGATCGTCCTGCACGTGATGGCGATCGTCCACGTCGTGAGCGTCGTGACGCTGGCGAAATGGAGCTGTACCGTATCGAAGTGGGTCGTGATGACGGTGTTGAAGTTCGTCACATCGTTGGCGCTATCGCTAACGAAGGCGACATCAGCAGCCGTTATATCGGTAACATCAAGCTGTTCTCTTCGCATTCAACGATCGAGTTGCCGAAAGGCATGCCGGGCGAGATCCTGTCTCACTTTACCCGCACTCGTATCCTGAACAAGCCGATGAACATGCAGTTGCTGGGTGATGCACAGCCACAGGCTGCACGTCGTGAACGTCCTGCTGGTGCAGGCGGTGAGCGTCGTGGTAACGGTGCTCCGCGTCCTTTCAACGGTGAACGTCGTGAAGGTGGCCGTGGCCGTCCTTTCAATGGCGAACGTCGTGAAGGCAGCGCACCAGCCGGTGAGCGTCGCGCTCCAAGCCGTGCTCCGCGTCGTACTACTGACGCATAATTTGGCTTATGCTTCGGCAAACGTCAGATAAACAAAAACCAGCCTGCGGGCTGGTTTTTTTATGCGTGCAATATAGGAAGGAAGAAGAGGGCGTTAGCCGATCCGCACTTCTTTCACCAGGTCGCCCTGCAACTGCGAAACAATGTCGAAAGAGTGCAAGCGCGCCTGATGGTCAAAAATCTGGCCATTAATCATCAATTCGTCGGCTTCGGTTTCGCGCAGGATATTTTGCAGGCCGGTGCGGATAGTCTCTTTATTCCCCACCACTGACATGCGCAGTGCCTGATCTACGCCAAAGCGTTCAGACGCCGACCACAGACTTTCAATGTTATCCACCGGCGCTGGCAGTTTGCCCGGATTGCCGCGACGCAGATTGATGAACTGCTGCTGGTTCGAGGTGAACATGCGGCGCGCTTCTTCATCAGTATCGGCCGCGATGGCGTTGATGCACACCATGGCATGCGGCTTTTCAAGCTGCTCGGAAGGTTTGAACTGGCTGCGATAAATCGCCAGCGCCTGATACAGCATGTCTGGTGCGAAGTGGGAGGCGAAGGCAAACGGCAAACCTAGTGCTGCAGCCAGTTGTGCGCTATACAGGCTGGAACCCAGTAGCCACAGCGGTACGTGCAGGCCCTGACCCGGCACGGCTTGTACAGGCTGGCCCGGCTGGACATCGCCAAAGTAGTGCTGCAACTCCTGCACGTCGCGCGGGAAATTATCCACATCGCCAGACATATGGCGGCGCAGCGCAATCATCGTGCGCTGGTCAGTGCCCGGCGCACGGCCCAGGCCCAGATCGACACGGTCCGGATAGAGCGTTGCCAAGGTGCCGAACTGCTCGGCAATCACTAAGGGTGAGTGATTGGGCAGCATCACGCCGCCGGAGCCTATACGGATGGTTTTGGTGCCGCCAGCGATAAAGCCAAGCAGTACCGAGGTCGCCGCACTGGCGATACCAATCATGTTGTGGTGCTCGGCCATCCAGTAACGCTTATAGCCAAGCTTTTCAGCGTGTTGCGCTAACTCCAGCGAAGAATGAAAGGCTTGTTTAGGGCTTGAACCTTGAGGTACGGGGGCTAAATCCAGCACGGAAAGGGGAACGGTGTATTTCTCAGACATAGTCGTCGCTCACTCGTTGAGGGCTGAGGGCGAAGCCAATCGCCCGCTAATTATACAGGTCAGTATTACCGAATATATTTGGGCTGAATACTTGATTTGTGCTCTATGTATTTGGCTTTGGGTGAATGTATTTGGTTTAGTTTATAATTTTAACCAATATGTTGTTTCGTGTTAAAAAAACCAGACCGCACCCCGCTATCATGCGTCCTCTTCATGACCTGAAGACGCAAATAGCAACGGACGACGTTCGATGGAAATGGAAATGCCAATGCTCGAATCTCGAGGGTTCTCGCGCTGAGTTTCACTCTGGCAAATAAAAAGGAAGCTAAAACAATGAGTAAGAGAATGTTATTGACCCTGCTGTTAGTAGCAGTGGCCATTTCGCTGGCGGTACTTTTCCGCGCGGGCAACCAGGACTTATTATTGCAGGGAGAAGTGGACGCGCCGGAGGTGATTGTTGCGTCTAAGGCCAAAGGCCGGGTGATTGAACGCTACGTTGAGCGTGGCGATGATGTGAAAGCCGGGCAGCTGCTGATGTCTCTCGACAGTCCGGAACTGATGGCGCAGTTACGCTCACTGGAGGCGGCACGCGATCAGGCCAAATCACAGCTGGAATTGTCGATTAACGGCACCCGCGAAGAGAGCATCCGCAACCTGAAAGCGACGTTGGGACAGGCGCAAACTGAGTACACCAATGCACGCGACGAGTACAATCGTAATGCCAAAGTGGCCTCCAAAGGCTATGTTTCTGCATCAGATTTAGAGAATTCCCGCCGCGCGCGCGACAGCGCTTATCAGCAAGTATTAGTCGCCAAAGCCAACCTCGATGAAGGCGTTAATGGCGACCGTGCCGAGCAACGCCAAAGCTATGCCGCCCAACTGCGTCAGGCCGAAGAAGACCTGCTGGAAGTGAAAGCCCAAACGGATGACTTACAGGTCAAAGCGCCGGTTGATGGCGAAGTCGGGCCAATCCCGGTGGAAGTGGGGGAGCTGCAAAGTGCTTCCAGCCCGTTGCTCACTCTGCTGCGCTTGCCGGACGCCTATTTCGTTTTCAACCTGCGTGAAGACATCCTCGCCGGGATACATAAAGGCGACAAAATCAGAATTCGCGTTCCCGCGCTCAATAACCAAGAAGTGGAAGCCGAGGTGCGTTACATCGCGCCACTGGGGGATTACGCCACCAAGCGCGCCACCCGCGCCACTGGCGACTTTGACCTGAAAACCTTTGAAGTTCGGCTCTATCCGCTGCAAAAAGTGCCTAACATGCGCCAAGGCATGAGCGCGCTGTGGAACTGGAAAGAGTAGTGGCAATGTACCGGGTAAAAGCCGGCTGGCGCTGTTTTTCTCGCTCGTTCAACCGCGAAACGCGCGACGCCTTTCGCAAGCCGGTGATCCACTGGCTGGGTTGGATATTCCCTTTACTGCTGTTCATCCTGATCAGCAGTAACTTCTCCGAGGGTACCTTGCTGAACCTGCCGGTGTCAGTGGTGGATAACGACCACAGCACGCTGTCCAAAACGCTGATCCGCAAGATGGACGCCGGTTCGCACGCCCACGTGCAGACTTTTGACGGTGGGTTGCAGGAGGCTGAGCATCGGCTGCGCACCGCGCAGGATTACGCCTTGCTCTACATTCCGCCTGACTTTGAGGCCGACGCGCTGGAAGGCAAACAGCCAAGCGTGGTGCTCTATTACAACGCGCTGTTTTACGGCGCCGGGCTTTACTCCACGCAGGACTTCAGCGGTTTAATCACTGAATTAAATAGTCAATATCGGGCGATTCTGGCCAATGAAATGGGCAAAACCATGCCGCCGCTGGCGAGCGTGGAGCTGCTGTATGGCAGCCTGTTTAACGCCAGCGGCAGCTACATTTACTACCAGCAGTTTGCGGCGATGATCCACCTGATTCAGCTATTTACCGTGACGTGCATGATTTACGTGATGGCGCGCAGCCAGTCCCTGCTGGGCGCGCCGTCTTTTACCTTTGCGCTGTTGGGCAAACTCGCGCCTTATACCCTGTGTTTCACCACGCTGTTGCTGGTGGAAATCGCCATGCTGGTGGGTTTTTTTGACGCGAGGGTCAGTGGCAATCCGCTGTTTATGGTGTTGATTAGCTTCTTCTATGTGATTGCCGCCCAAAGCATCGGGCTACTGCTGTTCACCTTCACCAGCACCACGATCACCGCCTATACCCTGATGGGGATTTTCGTCAGTATCGCGCTGACTTTCTCGGGCATGGCGGTGCCGGAGCTGTCCATGCCACTAGTGGCGCGGATCATCTCGAATATTGAGCCGCTGACCCACGCCCTGTACGCGATGTTTGACATTTTCCTGCGGCAGGTGCCAGCCAGCGCTATCTTCAGCGTGTGCGCCATTTTGCTGATTTACCCGCTGATCACTGGATTACTGGTGCATAAGCGATTGTACCTGCGCCTTAAGAAGCAGGAGCCAGGAAAATGACGCTACGCCAATGGCTTACCACTTACTGGAAAACCTTCGTTAAAGTCCTGACCGGCATGCTCGACAAGCCAATGTGGATGATGTTGCTGATTTCGCTGTGCGTGATGAGCACGGTTTACGCCAATCGCACGGTGTGGGATTTGCCGGTGGCGGTGGTCGATCAGGACCACAGCACGGCCAGCCGGATGCTTATCCGCCAACTTGATGCTACCTCGAAAATCAAGATGAACAGCTATGACAGCGTGGATCAGGCCGAGAAGGATCTGGCGTGGCGCAAACTGTTCGCGGTGATCATCATGCCGGTCGATCTGGAGAAAAAGATCCTCGCAGGCAGCGACGTGGTGATCCCGGTGTACGGCGATGCCACCAACCGTCTGGCGAACGGCCAGATCCAGCAGGACGTGGTGGCGGCCTACCAGTCGATTTTGACCCAGTACAACACCGAATTGTTGATGCGTAGCGGCTTCAACAGTGAGCAGGCCAATGTGCTGCTGACGCCAATCGTCGGCCAGACGCTGGACCTGTTTAACCCCGGCATCAGCTTCGCGGCCATCATCTTCCCCGGCCTGCTGGTGATGTTGTTGCAACACTCTTTGCTGATCGCCAGCGTGCGGGTGAATATCACCCTCAATAGCGCGCCCGACGGCAAGCCTGCCATCCCGGTTTTCCTCGGCGGGCTGACGGCGCTAATCCCCATCTGGCTGTTCCTGTCCATCGTTCTGTTTGTACTCTGGCCTTGGATCTTGGGGTATCGGCAGACGGCGACCATACCCGAAATCATCATGCTGACCTTCCCGTTCCTGCTGGCGGTGCTCGGGCTGGGTAAACTGGTGACCGAATGTCTGCGCAGCGTGGAGATGATCTACCTGACGCTCTCTTTCATCACCATGCCGGTGTTCTACATTTCGGGGACCATTTGGCCGTTACAGGCTATGCCGACTTGGGTGCGGGGCGTGTCATCCATGCTGCCGTCCACCTGGGCCACCAAGGCGATTGCGGGGGTCAACCAGATGGGGCTGCCGTTCAAAGAGGTGGGCGGCGATATGCTGATGCTGCTGCTTCTCGGCGCGATTTATACCATTTTGGGTATTGGCTTGGGGATTTTGCGAGACAGCGGGCGGCTGCGTGGCCTGCTGCATCGCAAGAAACCGCTAAAGAATGATTAAGGGATGAAGCGTGGAGAACAGGCGCAGTCGCTGCGCCTGTTTTGGCTTTATTGCACTAATTCCAGCCCGGCGACGCGCTGCCAGTAGCCGTTACAGTCGGCTTTATCCTGCAACTCCAGCGCCGATAGCCCCTGTTCATTGCGGCGGAACTGCTCGAGCACCTGCAAGGTTTGCAGGCTTTCCGGCGACAGCCTGACGATATCCACCAAGCCCTGCATTGACGTTTGCTCATTGCCGAGGTTGTAGCAATAGCCGCTTTGGGTCTGAATGCCATTGAGCACGAACACCTGCTGGTTCTCCTGCGACAGCACTTTGCGGCCCTGCGGATACTTGATGCAGCAGGTTTCACAATCATCCTTGGCCCGATCTTCCGAGCGCGCGGTAAAGCAGCGCGCCGAGTAGGCCAGCGGCAAGTGGCCGTAGGAAAGCACTTCCACCTCGAACTTGCCGCCAATCCCCATGTCCTGACACTGATTGAGCAAGTTCACCAGCCAGTCGCGAGAAAGCTCCACCGGCATGCACCAGCGCGTCATGCCCTGTTGATGCAGAATCTTAAGAGTGGCGGCGTTGTAGCAGTTCAGCGCGTGCCCGGCGACAAACGGCAGTTTGCGCTCGGCCGCCATGTTCACCGCGCCAAAATCATTGGCTTCCAGCAGAAACTCGCCGTTTTCCACGTAGCGTTTCAACTCGTTCAGTTCCGACGGCGCTTGCAGCAGGGCGAGGGTTGAAAGCACCACCTGTTTGCCGCTGGCGGCGAGCTGGCGGGCGATTTCCAGCCAGTCATTGACCTTCATCTCGCGGCGTTTGGTACAGACATTTTCGCCGAGATAGATGATATCGGCGCTGCTGCTGGCGGCGGCCTGATAAAACGCCTCAACGTCCTGCTTCGGCCAGTAATAAAGGATGGCGCCTAAAGAGTATTTCATCGTTCCCCCTGCCATTATTGCCACTTGCGATGATAAGCACCGAGCGTGGTTTGGGTGCCTTCGGAAATAGAACCCAGCTGCGTCATCCACTGGGTATCCGTGGTGAACGCCTGCGGATTGGCCTTGCAGCGATCGATAGCGGCGCGCCAGACGCGGGTCACTTCGCTGACATAGGCCGGGCTGCGCTGACGCCCCTCGATTTTCACCGACGCGATATTGGCGGCAAACAGCTCAGGCAGCAGCTCCAGCGTATTCAGGCTGGTGGGCTCTTCCAGCGCGTGGTACTTCGCGCCGTCCACCAGATAGCGCCCCTTGCACAGCGTCGGATATCCGGCGTTTTCGCCTTCGTCATAGCGGTCAATCAGCACATTGTTGAGGCGCGACTCCATGCCCTGTGCCGTCTGCTGCCAGCGAACAAAACGCGCGGGAGAGCAGGCACCCACGGTGTTTGGCGACTCGCCGGTCAGATAGGAGGAGAGGTAGCAGCGGCCTTCCGCCATGATGCACAGGCTGCCAAAGGCGAACACCTCCAGCGGCACAACGCTGGTACGCGATAGCTGGCGGACCTGATGCATCGACAGCACGCGGGGAAGCACCACGCGGGCAACATCAAAATTGCGCTGATAAAATTTAATGGCTTCATCGTTGGTGGCCGAAGCCTGAACCGACACGTGGCGCTCAACCTGCGGGTAGCGTTTGGCGGCATAATCGAGCATCGCGATATCGGCCAGGATCAGCGCGTCGGCGCCCAGCTGCGCGGCCATGTCGACGGCGCGCTCCCAGCGCTCAAAGCCGTCAGGGTGGGCGAAGGTGTTAATGGCGATATGCAGCTTGCGGCGGTGGCGATGTACGTAATTTGCCGCCTCCTGCAATTTCTTCTCAGTAAAGTTCAGACCGGCAAAATGGCGGGCATTGGTATCGTCTTTCAGGCCGATATAGACCGCGTCGGCACCCTGATCAATGGCCGCTTTCAACGCGGGCAAATTACCCGCCGGGCAAAGTAGCTCCATGGTTTATTCCTGACTTTAGCCGGTAAAACTGCGCCGGTAAGAATGAAAGAGGGAGGCTCGCTGACGTAAAGCCTTCATCAGAGAGCATTTTACTGGGGACCTATTTTAGAGAAGGCGGACGCGCAGTATTTTGATTTGAGGCAGTTTATACCCGGTTGGAGCCGACTCGGGGCGAGGGTGGTTGTGCGCGCTTTCTTTCTGTTGCAGTATTTATTGATGCAGGACGCGGTACTGAATAGGCGATGTGGCAAAATAGGGCCCATCTCTTGAGCAAATCAGTGTCCAACGTTACTTAAAGGAGTGGTGCCAGTGTTGCAAAAACTACGAGCACGTATGGTGCGTCAGGGGCCGTCATTACTAAGTTTGCCGGTAAAATTCACGCCTTTCGCCGTACAGCGGCAGGTTTTGCAACAGGTACTTAGCTGGCAATTCCGGCAGGCGCTGGCCGAGGGCGATTTGGATTTTCTCGAAGATCGCTGGTTAAAAATCGAAGTCAGCGATCTTGGTCTAAGCTGGCTGATGTCAGTTGAAGATAGCAAGCTGGTGATTAGCGAGCAGGGCGAGGCGGATGTCAGTTTTAGCGGCAATGCTAACGATTTGGTACTGATCGCCGCGCGCAAGCAAGACCCTGATACGCTGTTCTTCCAGCGCCGGTTGCGTATCGAAGGAGATACGGAACTCGGGCTGTACGTCAAAAATCTGATGGACGCCGTCGATCTGGACAGCATGCCTTTGCTGCTGAAAAGCGGCTTAATGCGCCTGGCAGACTTCATTGAAGCAGGTTTACAAGAGGACCGCGAGCCTGGCGCTCCGGTAGTGCAAACATGTTAATTCGTACCGAAATACCGATTGATGCCGCCGGCATAGACCGTTTATTGCGCGAAGCTTTCAAGCGCGACGACGAAGCAGACTTGGTCAGAGAGCTGCGCGAAGACGGTTTGCTAACCCTCGGCGTGGTTGCCACCGATGACGAAGGTCAGGTGGTCGGCTACGTGGCTTTCAGCCCGGTTGATATCAAAGGAGAAGACCGTAATTGGGTCTCTCTGGCACCGTTGGCAGTCGATGAATCACTGCGCGGGCAGGGCTTTGGCGAAAAGCTGGTGTACGAAGGTTTGGACTCACTCAATGAGTTCGGCTACGCCGCCGTGGTGGTGCTGGGCGACCCCGCCTACTATGGTCGTTTCGGTTTCAAACCCGCAGCCCAGCACGACCTGCACTGCCGCTGGTCAGGCACGGAAGCCACTTTCCAGCTCTACACCCTGAGTGATGACGCCCTCAACGATGCCCACGGCGAAGTGACTTTCCCGGCGGCGTTTAATCGTTTTTGAGTCTGACGGGCTGCTTATAAAAAGCACGTATCCGTTGAAATATTAATCACTTCCTTCTATAGTATCTGTACGGTAAAAAACCGTACAGATATGCATTTCGTGCATCTCTCCAAATTATAAAATCACAAAAGAAGAGAATGGCTGCCGTCTGTGCGTTAGCAGTCTAGGAGTACCACATGTCAGCCTTGAAGAAACAGCGCATCGATCTGAGATTATCCGACGCTGATAAAAGCGCGATCGAAGAAGCTGCGGCAATGTCCAACCAGACCATCACGCAGTTTATGGTTGCCAGCGCCTCGAAACGTGCTGCCGAGGTTATCGAACACCATCGGCGACTCATCCTTAACGAAGAGTCGTGGAATTTGGTGATGGATGCCCTCAGCAACCCACCTGAACTGAATGATAGATTGAAACGAGCCGCCAAGCGTCTCGAGAATATGGAGTAAGAGGTGGACGATTTAACAATAGGGATGTTGGTTGAAGACGCCGAATATGATTTTGAGGCATTTGACTGCGGAGAGGAATCTCTCAACGTTTTTCTGGCCGAGCACCTTGTGCGGCAACACAGAAATCGCATTTTGCGCGGTTATCTGCTCATAACCAAAGAGCCAAAACCCAAGGTCTTAGGTTATTACACATTGTCGGGCAGCTGCTTTGAGAAGGCTGCTCTGCCATCAAATACTCAGAAAAGAAAAGTGCCTTATGAAAATGTCCCGAGCATTACATTGGGCCGTTTGGCGGTTCATAAAGATCTGCACGGGCAGGAGTGGGGAACCACGCTGGTAACTCACGCCATGAAGGTGGTTTACTTAGCTTCTAAGGCCGTTGGCGTTCACGCACTGTTTGTTGATGCGCTGAATGTGAAGGCAAAAGGCTTTTACCAGAAACTGGGTTTCATCCCTCTTGCTGGCGATAATGCCCATTCTCTTTTCTTACCGACTAAGTCGATAGAAAAGCTTTTCTCTTCCTAATTTACTGTTTACTTGACCAAATAACTCTCCAAACTCCCCGGCTGTTCTTTCACCAGTTTCTCTTTCTGCGCTTTCGTCAGTTTCTTCACTTTTAGTTCAAGCTTTGAGGCCAGTGAGCGATCTCCGGCGGCGCAGTGGAACACTAATTCTAGTTCGCCTTTACCGCGCAGCGCTTTGGCGCCTTTACCCGACTGATGCTGGGTCAGGCGGCGTTCGACTTCGGTGGTGATACCGGTGTAAAGCATGCCGGACGGCGTGCGCAGCATGTATAAAAACCAGCGTGATGGCTCGGCAGACTCGGACATTTTGAATGGCAACGCGATGCTATGAATTGAAGTTGAACGGCAAGTTTACCTTATCGCGCCGATAGCGCGCTAAACTGGCGGCAGTTAATTTTGAGGGGCAGTGCATGACTGACGCGACCGATGTAAAACATATCAGCACCTTTCTTGATGACAATCACGTGCTGGCGCTGTGCGCGTTGGCAGATGGGGAGATGTGGAGCGCCAACTGTTTTTACGTGGCGGACACGGAAATCATGACGCTCTATTTCATGACCGAGCTGAAAACCCAACACGGTGCGATGATGGCAAAAAACCCGCAGGTGGTGGGCACCATTGCACCCCAGCCGGAGAGCATTGCGCTGATTCGTGGCATTCAGTATCGCGGCGAGGCGGTGATTCTCTCTGGTGATGAAGAGCAGGCGGCGCGCCAGCGTTATTGCCAGCAGTTCCCCATTGCGGCAACGATGAAAGCCCCCGTTTGGGCGTTAAAACTCAATGAAATCAAGATGACCGACAATAATCTCGGGTTTGGCACCAAGTTGAGATGGCAGCGTAGCGAAAGCTAGATTGGCAGACACCAAAAGGGCCGGTTTCCCGGCCCTGTGGTTCAAACTATTCAGTCAAACTATCGCATTAGTTTGGCTATTTAGCTGAGTTATGCCGCCAGCACTCTAAGCGACTCGCGGTTAAACGCAGGTAAGTCATCTGGCGTGCGGCTTGTGACCAGCGTGTCGTTATCGACCACCACTTCTTTGTCGAAGAACTCGGCTCCGGCGTTTTTCACATCAACCACCACCGGTTTCACTGTAGTCAGCTTGCGTCCGCGAATGACATCCGCGTTAATCAGCAGCTGTGGGCCGTGGCAAATGGCGAAAATAGGCTTGCCGCTTTTGGCGAATTGGCGAGTAAACTCGACGAAGCGATCGTCGCCGCGCAGAGTATCTGGCGAGTGGCCGCCCGGCAGCAGCAGAGCGTCGAAGTCAGCGACTTTGACATCATCAATAGATTTATCAATGGTGACTTTGGCTTTGCCCTGCTTGCCATGAATGACATTTCCGGCTTTATGCTCAATGGTGATCACTTGGTGGCCGGCTTTCTTGTAGGCTTCCGCTGGCGAGGTGAATTCTGAGTCTTCAAATTCGTCAGTGATTAGGACTGCAATTTTCTTGCTCATCATGTCTCCCGTTGCTTAATGGAAAATGTCTTGATGTATAAAGCTTGGACCCCATGACGGCTGAGGTCAAACCGGATTCGTCCGAGTCTGTTTCTCCATCTGGCTTATAATCAGTCAGTAACAAGATATGTCTGATGGCGCTCCCGCGCAGAAAAGACAACGCTACGCGGCTGAATCGACATAAGGAAATATCATGGCAAAAGTACTTTTGCTGGGGGCCAGCGGGCTGGTGGGGGCGGAGCTGCTCTGCCTGCTTGAGCAAGACTCACGTGTGAGTCGCATTGTTGCCCCGACGCGGCGACCATTGGCCTCACTGAGTAAGCTGGTCAACCCCGTCGGCGATGATATCCCCGCGCTGGTGGCGGACCTGGATGAGCCGATAGACCTTTTTTTCTGCTGCTTAGGCACTACTCGCAAGCAGGCGGGAAGCGCGGCGGCTTTTCGCGAAATCGAATTCAAGATGGTGGTGAACAGCGCCATCGCAGCGCGTAAACTCGGCGCCAGCCATTGCCTGCTGGTCAGTGCCAACGGTGCCAACCCTCATTCACGTTTAATCTATAACCGCACTAAAGGTGAGATTGAACAGGCGCTGATTGCGCAGAAATGGCCACTGCTGACGCTGGTTCGCCCCTCATTGCTGGTGGGACAGCGCCAGCCTCCGCGCTTACTCGAACAGCTCAGCGCGCCGCTATTCAAACTGCTGCCCGGCAAATGGAAAGCCATCGATGCCCTCGACGTGGCGAAGGCGATGCAGCAACAGGCATTCAATGCCGGTCTGGGCGGTATCACCGTGCTGGAGTCCAACCAGCTGGCCGCTATCGCCCGTCAATAAAGCCCGTGATATTTACCAACTCAGCGTCTGCCCGTCTCGCGCCGCGATGACGTTTTCCGGCAATGGGTTGCTCTGGAGCCATAAATCCAGCTTGTGGCTGATATGGGTCAGATAGGTTTTGCCCGGTTTTAACTGCTCATGGATCGCCAGCGCCTGATGAACGTCATTGTGATTTTTGTCGGGGATGTCGCGCGGCGGGTGGCTGCAATCCAGCACCATGGCATCCAGTGGGATCTCCTCCAGATATTTTGCCGTCGCCAGCGGCAAACCGGCGGTATCGGTGAGGTAAGCCAGCGTCGCCCGCTCGGTTTTAATCAAATAGCCGAAGGTGATTTTAGAATGATTGAGCGGCAGCGGCGTCAGTTGCAGATTGCCGAAATTACGGGGGACAAAGGGTTGAAACGGCGGCCGAAAATTCAGAATGCCCGGATGTTTGAACAGGTCGTCACAGCCGTTTTCATCCGGCGGACCATAGACCGGGATCGCATTTCCAACACCCCAGCGCAACGGAAATAACCCCTGAACGTGATCCATATGATAGTGTGTAAGCCAAAAACGCTGAATTTCGCCCGCCGCAAACTGTTGGGCTAACTCCGGCAATCCTGCATCAATCAGCGTCACTCCCCCCTGATATTCCAACTTTGCACTGCAAGGCTGACGGCGAAACGCCGGGTCTTTACGCGCCTGTTCACACACGCCGCAGTCGCAGCCAAAAACGGGCACCTGCTGTGCTCCGCCGGTGCCGAGAAAGGTCAATTGCATGCACGGATCCTTTAATGGAGTACTCAAAGGTATTTTTCGACAAAGCTTTCGAGGTTGCGGAAATCAGGCATGCGCGCTCTTAGCGTCTCGTGATCCCAGTTCCACCACTGGCTGCGCTCGATTTTCTCAATCAAGCTGTCGTTAAAGCGCATGCCAATCTTCTTCGCCGGCACGCCCGCCACGATGGAGTAAGGCTCAACGTCTTTGGTTACCACCGCGGAGGTGCCGATCACCGCGCCATTGCCCACTTTCACGCCGGGCATAATCACCGCGTTGTGGCCGATCCAGACATCATTGCCCACGGTGACGTGATGCTCGCGGCGCCAGTCGAAGAAATTCACGTCATCTTCACCCAAATCATAGGCCGAAGCGCGATAGGTAAAGTGGTGCTGAGCAATGCGATTATAGGTCGGATGGTTGCCCGGATTGATGCGCACATAGGTGGCAATCGAGACAAATTTGCCAATGGTGGCGTAATGAATCTGGTTGTTACCGGCGGTATAGGAGTAGTCGTCGATAGTGGATTCTTCAAAGATGGCGTTATCGGAGATGTGAACGTAGCGCCCGGCACGGGACTTATTCATCACCACGTTTTCGCCAATTTTAGGCTGTGAGAAGTCGATTTCAGCGTTTTGCGGGTTTTCAACAATATCACTCATGGCTCAACCTTCTGGGGAGAAATAGGGTAGAGAAACGCGGTGGAAGGCGCAGCGAGTAGCTGCAACAGTCCTGCCAGCGTCTGTTGTAACTGGCCGTTGTTTTCCAATCTCTGACAATGGGCGGGCATCTGATTGGCGTACTGCGCCGCCCGTTGCAAACGATGCTGGATCTGCTCGCTGTTTTCCCGCCCGCGCTGCTCTAAACGCTGGCGCAAAACGTCTTCGGACACCTGCAAGCAGACCGGGATCAGCCGCTGGCCGTAGCGCTGCATCGCCTGTTCCAGATAAGCACGAGAGCCGTTGATCACCACGTTGCAGCCTTGCTGCATCCAGTGGTCTATCTCAATGCCGACCGCGTAATGGCAACCGTGAGCCTGCCACTCCAGCGCAAACAGGCCGCGCTCGGCTCGCTGGGAAAACTCATGCTGGCTGAGAGCAATATGGTTCTCCGAGCCAGCATTGGCAGGGCGAGTAATGTAGCGATGCGCCACCATCAAATTGGGTGGCAGGTCGTGGCGCAGGGCATCCAGCAGGCTATCCTTGCCTGCTCCCGATGCGCCCATCAAGTAAACGAGTCGGCTCATCAATCATTCCTTTATCAAAACACCTGAATCCCCTGACGCCACACGTTCTTCACATAGTGGTGGTCGGCGTGGGTGCGAGCCAGCACCAGATCGGCGCGTTTTCCTTCAGCGATCACGCCCCGGTCTTGCAAACTCAGCGCGCGGGCCGGGTTACGCGTCACCAGACCAACCGCCTGCGGCAGCGTGAAGTCGTTGCTGTCGTCATTGGCGATACGGAACACGGCGTCGAGCAGGCTGGCCGGGTAGTAGTCAGAAGACAGGATGTCGAGAATACCTAGTGACGCCAGATGATGCGCGGCGACATTGCCAGAATGCGAGCCGCCTCGAACGATATTTGGCGCACCCATCAACACTTGCAGGCCACATGCGTGTGAGGCCCGCGCAGCCTCTTCAGTGGTCGGGAATTCGGCAATCACGCTGCCCAGCGCGCGCGACTCTTCGACGTGCGCGGTGGTGGCGTCATCGTGACTGGCCAGCGCGATGCCCAGATTGCGGCAGTGCTCGGCGATGGCGTAGCGGTTCGGTTTGGCCCAGCGCAGGGAGTTCTGGATTTGATCTTCCTGAAACACCTCCATCTGGTCGTCATTCAGGTTGTATTTGCCCTGATAGTATTCGCGATACTTTTGCGGCGTGGCGAACTGGCGCTGGCCCGGCGAGTGGTCCATCAGGGAGACCAGCGACAGCACTTCGGTGTGCATCAGCTTCTCAAACAGCGGCAGAGTGCTTTCGTGCGGCAGCTCGCAGCGCAGGTGCAGGCGATGCTCGGCGCGGTTCAGGCCCGCCTTGCCGCTGTTGACCACGGCGTCGATCATCTTTTGCAGATTTTCCAGACGATGGCCGCCGTCGCGCACGTCGCCCACCGCCACCGCGTCGAGCACGGTAGTAATGCCGCTGGCGACCATCAGCGCGTCGTGGCTGCTCATCGCCGAGTGGGCCGGCCAGTCAACTTTCGGGCGCGGGGTGAAGAACTTGTCGAGGTTGTCGGTATGCAGCTCGATAAGCCCCGGCAGTAACCAGCCGCCTTCGGCATCGATCGCCTGCGGCAGTTGGCTGCTGGTGTCGGCGAAGGCGGTAATGACGCCGTCCTGCACTTCCAGCGAGCCTTTAACTACCTGATCTTCTAGGACCAAATTGACATTGTTAATGATCATGCTGGGATCTCCGCAGAGGGCGCTGGTGTCATGGCATAGAGTCTATCGGCGACGCGCTCGCGCACGTCTTCATCGTGGAAAATGCCTACGACGGCGGCTCCGCGAGCTTTGGCTTGCTGGATCAGGGTCACCACCGCGGCGCGGTTGGTGGCATCCAGTGAGGCGGTGGGTTCGTCGAGCAGTAAAATCGGGTAGTCGACGATAAAACCGCGCGCAATGTTCACGCGCTGCTGTTCGCCACCGGAGAAGGTGGACGGTGCGAGGTGCCACAGGCGCTGCGGCACGTTGAGGTGAGTGAGCAGGCGGCTGGCGCGATCTTCGGCTTCGGCTTTGTCGACGCCCAGTTCAATCAGCGGCTGCATCACCAGATTCAGGGCGCTAATGCGCGGAATAACCCGCAGGAACTGGCTCACCCAGCCGACAGTGTGGCGGCGCACGGCGAGAATTTCCCGCGCTTCTGAGCCCACCATGTCGATCCACTGGCCCTGATGCTCGACCCAAATGTGGCCGCTGTCCGGCAGGTAGTTGCCGTAGAGCGAACGCAGTAAGGTGGATTTCCCGCTGCCGGAGTGGCCGTGAAGCACCACGCACTCTCCGGCATCAACTTGCAGACTGGCGTTATTAAAAACCGGCAACCGTGCGCTGTTCTGGTTATGTAATACAAAGGTTTTACTGAGGTTTTCGACCCTGAGCTTTGTCGTCATTTTTGGTCACCTATTAAGACAGCACGGAAGACACGAGTAACTGCGTATAAGGATGATGCGGATCGTCGAGCACGCGGTCGGTTAAGCCACTTTCCACCACCTGACCCTGCTTCATCACCAGCAGACGATTGGCCAGTAGGCGCGCGACGCCCAAATCGTGGGTCACAATCACCACCGCGAGCTGCATCTCCACCACCAAGGTGCGCAGTAAGTCGAGCAGGCGGGCCTGTACCGATACATCCAGACCGCCGGTCGGCTCATCCATAAACACCAGGCGCGGGTGCGTCACCAGATTGCGGGCGATTTGCAGGCGCTGCTGCATGCCGCCGGAGAAGGTGGTTGGCATGTCGTCAAGGCGCGACACCGGGATTTCCACATCTTCCAGCCACTTTGCGGCCTGTTTGCGGATGTCGCCGTAGTTACGCTGACCAATGGCCATCAGGCGCTCGCCGATATTACCGCCAGCGGAAACCTGACGACGCAGGCCGTCCATCGGGTGCTGATGCACCACGCCCCAGTCGGTGCGCAGCAGGCGACGGCGGTCGCTCTCCGGCATGTCATAAAGCGACTGTGGTGCCTGCTGGCCGTTGTTATAAATAACCTGCCCCTGCTGCGGCGCGAGGCGGGCGGAGATTGACTGCAACAGCGTGGTTTTGCCGGAGCCAGATTCGCCCACGATGCCCAGCACTTCGCCCGGATAGAGATTAAAAGAGACATCGCTGAAGCCTTTGCCCGGCGCATACAGGTGGGTCAAGTTGTTGACCGACAGCAGAGGTTCAGCGTTGAGTTGGCGTGGAGTGGTCATCAGTGTTGCGCCTTATTCTGGGTTTGTTGGCTGTTCAGTTCGACCTGCTGGGCGCAGAAGTCGGTGTCTGAGCACACGAACATCCGGTTGCCGAGGTCGTCGAGCACCACTTCGTCGAGATAGCTGTGGTGCGAGCCGCAGATAGCGCAAGGCTCGTCCCACTGCTGCACGGTGAACGGGTGGTCCTCAAAGTCGAGGCTTTCCACCTTGGTGAACGGCGGCAGGGCGTAAATGCGTTTCTCGCGACCGGCACCAAACAGTTGCAGCGCCGGCATCATGTGCATTTTCGGGTTATCAAATTTCGGGATTGGCGACGGGTCCATCACGTAGCGATCGTTCACCTTGACCGGGTAGGCGTAGGTGGTGGCGATATGGCCGAAGCGCGCGATGTCCTCATACAGTTTCACCTGCATCACGCCGTACTCTTCCAGCGCGTGCATCTTGCGCGTCTCGGTTTCGCGCGGCTCGATAAAGCGCAGCGGCTCAGGGATGGGCACTTGGAAAATCAGCACCTGATCTTCGGTCAGCGGCGTTTCCGTGATGCGGTGGCGGGTCTGAATCAGCGAGGCATCAACGGTTTTCTCGGTGGTTTTCACCCCGGCGACGCTCTGGAAGAACTTGCGAATCGACACGGCGTTGGTGGTGTCATCCGCGCCCTGATCGATGACTTTCAGCACGTCTTGCTGACCAATAATGCTGGCGGTGATCTGAATACCGCCGGTGCCCCAGCCGTAGGGCATTGGCATTTCGCGACCGGCAAACGGCACCTGATAACCGGGGATCGCCACGGCTTTTAGAATGGCGCGACGGATCATGCGTTTGGTCTGTTCGTCGAGATAGCCGTGGTTATAGCCAGCGATGATGGGGGCGTGGTTATCACTGCTTTTCATGGTCTGAGTCCTGTGAAGTCGTTGAATCATGCTGCTGGCGCAGGCGTTTCAGCAGTTCCAGTTCGGCCTGGAAGTCAACGTAGTGCGGCAGTTTGAGGTGGGAAACAAAACCGGCGGCCTCGACGTTGTCGGCATGGGACAGCACGAACTCTTCGTCCTGCGCCGGGCTGTTCACCAGTTCGTTGTACTCTTTGGTCTGCAATGCGCGGTCGACCAGCGACATCGACATCGCCTTACGCTCGGCGCGGCCAAACACCAAGCCGTAGCCACGGGTGAAGTGCGGCGGCTTGTCGTCCGGGGTGACAAAGCCGTTCACCATTTCGCATTCGGTCAGCAGGATCTCGCCGATATCAATCGCAAAGCCCAGCTCTTCCGGCACGATTTCCACCGTCAGCCATCCGGTACGAATTTCGCCAGCAAAGGGGTGGGTGCGGCCATAACCACGCTGGGTGGAGTAGCTCAGGGAGAGCAGGAAACCCTCGTCGCCGCGCACCAGCTGTTGCAGGCGAGCCGCGCGAGAAGCGGGGTAAAACGGCGGGGTGCGGGTGATGTCTTCAGGCTCGCTGCCGTCGTCCTCTTCCTTCACCGCCAACTGTTGCGCGGTCAGCAGGTCAAACACGTGGCTGCACTGCTCTGGCAGGGTTTCGTCGGCGATGGGCGTGAACGGCGCTTCGCCTTCGGCCAGCAGGGCGAAATCCAGCAAACGGTGGGTGTAATCGTACGTCGGGCCAAGTACCTGTCCGCCCGGCAAGTCCTTATACACCGCAGAAATACGGCGTTCGAGGCGCATATCGCTGGTGTCCAGCGGCTGGCTGGTGGCGAGGCGTGGCAGAGTGGTGCGATAGGCGCGCAGCAGGAAAATCGCTTCGACCAGGTCACCGCTCGACTGTTTGATAGCCAGCGCGGCCAGCTGGCGGTCATAAATTCCGCCTTCGCTCATCACGCGATCTACCGCCAGACCCAGCTGCTGTTCGATTTGCGCGCATTCCAGTTCATCAACGCGGGTGTCGCCACGGCGCTCGTGCGCCAGAAGTTGATGGGCGGCAGCAATGGCTTTTTCGCCCCCTTTAACGGCTACGTACATCAGCAAACCTCCACGCGGGTGGTGCGCGGCACTGCAATCAGCTCGTCACCGCAGGTAAACATGAAATCCAGCCCCAGCGGGAAGCGGTGCGGACGGTTAAGCAGGTATTGGCGCACCGCGTCTGGCAATTGCGGGGTGATCACGCGTTCGGACTCAATGCCCGGCCCGGTCAGGCGCAGCGCAGGGCCGCCGCTCAAACCTTCGAGCTGCACAATCACGCTGGTGGCAAGCTCTGGAGACATTTCGTCGCCGCACGGGAAGGCCAGCAGGGTGGCGCTGTCGAGGGCCGGGTCTGCCAGCGCGAAGCTGACGGAGGAAGGCTCTTCGGTCAGAACCGCGCCAGTGTGGAAGCGCAGGTTGTTACGCAGAATGTCGTCATTCAGCGCGGCGCTTATCCACAGCGGCGTGTCTTGGTCAATCAGGGTTAACAGTACGCAGGCGCTGGCAGAGCCGAGCGCGCCGAAGCCCGGAACGGCAGGCAATTTGACGCAGGTTCCCGGCTCGCTGAGGGCTTTAAGGATGCGGCGAAAGCTAAACTGCGCATCGGCGACGGGATTTTGGAAGCTGGCAACAAGTGACATGGATTACTCTCCGCGAACCAAGGTGAAGAAATCGACGCGGCTGGCGGCCACTTCCCTGGCGCGCTGTTCGCGGCGCTCTTGTTGGGTAGCGGCCAGCGGGGCGATCAGGGATTTGTGCAACAGCTCATCCATGCCGTTTACCTGTAAAAGCGCGTCGATAATGGCGCACAGTTCGGCATGGGCTTTGTCGCGACCGGCGACATAGCTGTAGCCATAAACGCCGGAGTCGAGCTGCACCACGGCGCGAGTGACGGTCATATCACCCATCACAAAGCGTTTTCCGGTGCCACCCATGCGGCCTTGCAATTGGGTCAAGCCGGTTTCTGCGGCGCGCAGGCGTTCAAATTTTGGCGAGAGGTTCAGCGGTTGCCACAGCGCCAGAAGTTCGGCGGGCTGGCTGTGTGCCAGCACTGACATCCAGCGCTGGCGATTTTCGAGGGCGTGCATTCAGTGCTCCATTGTCAATTCAATCATGTCGGCGCGGGTCAGCCCGACGGAGTATTCCGCCACGTTGCCACTGCCGTCACAGGTGTTGAGAGTTCGCACGCACAGCAGCGGGGCCTGCGGGACGATTTCGAGTAATTTGCTTTCTTTCGCCAGTGCGCGGCGGGCGTTAATGCGGGTAGTGCGGCGGGTCAGAGTCTGTTTGATTTCAGTACGGATAAAGTCGTGCAGTGAACCATTGTGGAAATTTTGCAGAGAAGGCCACCAGTCGAGATCCGGCAGGTAGTGGTCGATAACGCTGACCGGCACCCCGTTCACCCGTCGCAGCGTGCGCAGGTGGATCACCGTGTCGCCCTCTTGCCGCGAAAGGGCCGTCGCGACGTGGTCTGTGCAAGGTCGCAGCACGGCTAACAATCTTTCGCTGGTGGGGTGACTGCCTTGCTCCAGCAGGTTCTGACTAAAACGGGCCTGCGAGTGCAGCGGGTAATCGTAAGGGCGCATCAGCACCAGGGTGCCAATCCCCTGACGGCGTTGCAGCCAGCCGCGCTCGACCAGCTCATCCACCGCGCGGCGCAGGGTGTGGCGATTGACTTGAAAACGGTCGGCCAGTTGTTGCTCAGGAGGAAGATAGTCGCCACAGCGATAGCCGTTGCGCAGTTCGAGTTCGAGTTCGGCAGCAATTTGCTGATATCGCGTGGGGTAACTGGTCGGATGTCTAGATAAGTTCATCATAATGAAAACCTCGCACGGTCTTAACGAGCAGACAAAACCTAAAAAGTTGAGCTGGCGGGGAAGCGATGAAGAGAGGGGAATACGCTTTCATAGTGCCAACCTCGTTTCGGTGTTGGCATCAGAATGGCCGAGCTAAGTGACAATTTGGTGAATGGCGGGTTGCAGATAAATGAAGAGTGGAAGACAGCTCGCAGGAAAGTGAGAGGGGAGTTTACGGGACAGTAGTGTTCAAATTACACTCAATGAGCGATAGGAAAAGGTAAGTCTCTCTCACATAAGGAATATGTATGTCTGAAGCAAATAATATGGATTTTCAGCCTGCCGAAAAGCCGGTATTACCCGAAACCGCCGCCGAAATTTGGTTGCGCGAAAATCAGCATGGCCTTGAGGCAGTCAAACGATATGCCGAAGAGAATGGCGCTTTCTCTGATTACCAGCGGGCTTTTTGATGGAGCAGTACGCTGTTTATGAGAATAAAGGTGGAGGAAAGGCCGCTTATCCTTTTCTGCTGAACATACAGCACCCTCTGGTTGAGGGCATTAGCCCTACCGTGATGGTCCCTTTAGTTCCGCTGGTTAAGTTAGCTGCTTTTCCGCCCAAAAAGCTGTGCCCACTGCTACGAGTGGAACATCAATCCTATGTTGCCATGACACACATGCTGGGTGGCGTACACTCGTGTGAGGTTGGGGAGCGGGTCAGTAGGCTTGATGGAGAAATTTACGACGTCAAAAATGCCTTTGATTTTCTACTGAATGGTATTTGAATAATAAGAGAGAGGAGTGAGATTCCTCTCTCTTCATTTACCTCACCACTTCACCTCAAGTAATGAATCACCTGATTTGAGCTGCCGCGCCAGATAAGGGCGGGGTCTTTCAGCTCTTGCACAAATTTGCCGTCCACCAACACGTTGATTAACTCGACCACTTGCTGCTGGTCGGCGGTTAATTCATCAAGCTTGTAGCCGGTCCACATCCAGACGTTTTTGCCGGGGCATTCGGCCTGAACACGTTCTAGCAGATGGCGTACTGCCGACAAATTTTGCGGATGCAAAGGGTCGCCGCCGGACAGCGTCAGCCCTTGGCGCGGGATCAATTCGTCTTGCAGGTCGGCAATAATCTTATCTTCATCTTGTTGGGTGAAGGGTTTGCCCGAGTCCAGCCGCCAGGTGCTTTTGTTGTAGCACCCTCGACATTCATGGACGCAGCCGGAGACGAACAGCACGCAGCGCGTTCCCGGCCCGTTGACGACGTCCACACTGTAATATTGATGGAAGTTCAAAGCGTTAGCCCAATTGCCCATTGCCTAAATGCTTGACGCGGCGTTTCACCTCTTCCTGCTTACCGGCGTTGAACGGGCGAGCGTCGGGGCTGCCGAGATAGCCACAAACCCTGCGAGTGACCGAGACGCGTGACGGCTCGTGATTGCCACATTTCGGGCAGGTGAAGCCTTTGCTGGTGCAGTCGAACTCGCCGGTGAAGTGGCATTCGTAGCACTCGTCAATTGGCGTGTTGGTACCGTAATAAGGCACCCGCGAGTAGCTATAGTCCCAGACATCTTCCAGCGCTTTCAGGTTATGTTGCAGGTTCGGGTATTCGCCATAGCAGATGAAACCGCCGTTGCTCAGTGGCGGATAGGGCGCTTCAAAGTCCAGCTTCTGATAAGGGTTCACCTTCTTCTCTACATCGAGATGGAAGCTGTTGGTGTAGTAGCTCTTGTCGGTGACGCCGGGGATCAGGCCGAACTCGGCGGCGTCCAAACGGCAGAAGCGATCGCACAGGTTTTCGCTCGGCGTACTGTAGAGGCTAAAACCGTAGCCGGTTTCCTCTTTCCACGCCTCGGTGGCTTCTTTCAGGCGATTGACGATGGCGATGGCCTTCTCGCGCAGCTGAACGGCGTCGAAAACGTGGGTCTGGTTGCCATACAGCGCGTTGATGGTTTCATGCACCCCGATATAACCCAGCGAGATTGATGCGCGGCCATTTTTGAAGATGGGCGCGATGTCGTCGTCAGCTTTCAGCCGGACGCCGCAGGCCCCTTCCATATAGAGGATTGGCGCGACGCGGGCTTTGATGCCGTCCAGCCGTGCAATGCGCGTCATTAAGGCCTTTTTCGCCAGCAGCAGTCTTTGGTCGAGCAATGCCCAGAAGGCCGTTTCGTCGCGGCCCGCTTCAAGAGCGATGCGCGGCAGGTTCAGGCTGATCACGCCAATATTGTTACGCCCGTCGTGCTGCATCTCGCCGTTCTCTTCATAGACACCGAGGAAGCTGCGGCAGCCCATTGGCGTTTTGAACGAGCCGGTGACTTTGACCACCTGCTCGTAGTTGAGAATGTCCGGGTACATGCGCTTGCTGGCGCACTCGAGCGCCAATTGCTTGATGTCGTAATTGGCATCGGCGTGCTGGCGGTTAAGGCCGTCGCGGATAGCAAACACCAGTTTGGGGAACACGGCGGTTTTGCGGTTTTTACCCAGACCGGCAATGCGATTACGCAGGATTGACTGCTGAATCAGGCGCGATTCCCAAGAGGTACCCAGCCCGAAGCCAAAGGTGACAAAGGGCGTTTGGCCGTTGGCGGTGTGCAGTGTATTCACCTCATATTCCAGCGACTGGAAGGCGTCGTAACACTCTTTCTCAGTGCGGCTGCGGGCGAAGGCTTCACAGTCTGCCACCTGCCACTCTTCGGCCACGGCTTTATGTTTGTTGAAACTCTCGGTCACAAAGGGGGCGAGGATCTCATCGATGCGATTGATAGTGGTGCCGCCATAAATATGGCTGGCGACCTGAGCGATAATCTGCGCCGTGACCGCCGTTGCGGTGGAAATTGACTTAGGAGTGTCAATTTCCGCATTACCCATTTTGAATCCCTGGGTCAGCATGCCTTTTAGGTCAATCAGCATGCAGTTAAACATTGGGAAGAAGGGCGAATAGTCGAGGTCGTGATAGTGAATTTCACCGCGCTCGTGAGCCAGAACCACGTCACGCGGCAAAATATGCTGTTTGGCATAGTGCTTGGCGACAATGCCCGCCAGCAGGTCGCGCTGGGTGGGAATGACTTTGCTGTCTTTATTGGCATTCTCGTTGAGCAGCGCCACGTTGCTTTGCTCGACCAGCCCGCGAATCTCCTGATTCAGCCTGCCGCGCAGCTCGCGCGTCACATCGCGGTCATGGCGATATTCAATATAGGCGCGGGCGAGTTTTTTGTAGGGGCCGGACATCAGCTGGTTTTCCACCGCGTCTTGGATCTCATTGATATCCACCTGCGATTTATCCAGCAGCGCCTCACTCACCACTCGGGCGACCTGTTGGCAATACTCTGCGTTATCGATACTGGCAGCACTCGCCGCGCGGCTGACAGCTTGATAAATCAGGCTGCTATCGAAAGGCACTTTGCACCCGTCCCGTTTGATGACGATCGGCAGTTGGTGGGGGGTATTGACGGGATCAGATTTCAACAGGTCAGCCTTCACAATTTAACTCCTTTTGGCGCAATGCCGCACTGCTCAAGGCCTGGAGCCTTAACAGCAGAGAATAGTGCATAACGCTATATGTTGGGTTGTTTTTCTTAATCGGCCCACAATATATAGTCTATAAAGAATTTCTGTATTCTTGAAATACGCCTTCCCTTGACCTAAAACAAAGATTCCCCGCATAAGTTTATAGAATGAGCAAACGGCCAAAACGGCCTGTTAAATGGCGTAAAAATTGCTTCCTTTTAAAGCAGTTATCGAGGTCACATTTCCCTGCAAATTGCCTGCAATAAGAGAAAATGCGGTGTCGGCTTGCTTGATACTTTAGGTTTAAACTGAATTGACCGCTGAGGGTCTACAGGGCAGGGCACGGACATGAAAAGATAGCCTCAACAGGCAGAGCGATGCCTCTCATATTACCTATTGAGGAAGTGAAAATGTCATCGATTTTAGTGTTAAGCGCCCACCGCACGCCGGACCAGTCTCGTATCAATAAGGCGCAGGTTGCCGCGCTGCGCGAGGTTCCGGGCATCACCGTGCACGAACTAATGCGTGAATATCCAGACTATAAAATCGACGTGGCGCGTGAGCACGAGTTGCTGAAAAACCACCAGCACATCGTCATGATGTTCCCGTTTTTCTGGTATAGCTCACCGGCGATTTTGAAAGAGTGGGAAGACGCGGTATTAACCTACGGTTTCGCCTACGGTACCAACGGCACGGCATTGCAGGGTAAGACTTTGCAGGTGATTGTTTCGACAGGTGGTGATGAAAAGGCTTATACGCCAGAGGGTTACAATCGTTATCCTGCCAAAGACCAGCTGTTGCCGTTCCACGCTGTGGCTAATCGTACTGGTATGGACTGGTTGGAGCCGCTGCTGATCCAAGGCGCGAACAACATGACTGACGAACAGGTTCCTCATCATGTTGAACGCACTCTGGCATTGCTGAAGAGCCAGCTTTAATCGCGCTGGCTCTGGGCTACTGCTTTATAACAGATAGAGGCACTCGTACGGTCGCAGGCAGTTGGCGACCGGCGCATCAGCATAGTTGCTGAAAATAGGTGCCTGCTGGTGGTTATCAATATTGAGGATCTGCTGCTCGCCGCTGAGGTTAGCAATCACCGTTAGCTGCTCCCCGTGCCAAGTACGACGATAGCACCACAGGTGTGGGTTATCTGGCAGCAGGTCTTGATAATCACCGTGCGTCAGCACCGGCAGCTCTTTACGCAGGCGAATCAGATACTGATAGGTGTAAAACACCGAATCGGTGTCCGCCAGCGCCTGCTCGGTGTTGATGTGGGTGTAATTCTCGCTCGGGGTGATCCACGGTGTGCCGGTGGTGAAGCCCGCATTGGCCGAGGCGTCCCATTGCATCGGCGTACGGCCATTGTCGCGGGATTTCGAGGCCAAAATCTCCAGCAGTTCTGCCTCGTTTCGGCCACTGGCCTTCAGCTCAGCAAACATGTTCAGGCTTTCCACATCGCGGTATTGCTCAAGATGCTGGTAGCCCGGATTGGTCATCCCCAGCTCTTCACCCTGATAGATGTAAGGTGTGCCCTGCATGCCGTGCAGCACCATCGCCAGCATCTTGGCGGCAGGCACGCGCAGCTTACCGTTTTCACCAAAGCGGCTCACGATGCGCGGCTGGTCGTGGTTACACCAGAACAGCGCATTCCACGCGTGGCCGTGCATCCCTTGCTGCCACTCATTGAAAATCTGCTTGAGCTGCACGAAGTCTGGCGCGGCCTTGGTCCACTTCTCACCGTTGGGATAGTCCACTTTCAGGTGGTGGAAGTTGAAGGTCATCGACAGCTCGCTGCCATCGTTGGCGGCGTATTTGCGGCAGTGCTCCAGCTTGGTTGACGACATTTCGCCGACGGTCATCAGGCCCAGCGGCTTGAAGACGTCGCGGCTGAATTCTTGCAGGAACTCGTGAATACGCGGGCCATCAGTGTAGAAACGGCGGCCATCGCCGATGTCGTCGGACGGGAAATCCTGCTGCTTGGAAATCAGGTTGATCACGTCGAGACGCAGGCCATCCACCCCTTTTTCCGCCCAGAATTGGCAGATCTTTTTCAGTGCTTCGCGTACCGGCGGGTGCTCCCAGTTAAGGTCCGCCTGCTCGCTGGCGAACAGATGCAGATAGTACTGCTCGCTCGCCTCGTGCCACTGCCACGCGCCGCCGCCAAACTTGGAACGCCAGTTATTTGGTGGACCTCCGGCGCTGTCGGCATCGCGCCAGATGTAGTAATCGCGATAAGGACTGGCGGGATCTTGTGCCTGTTTAAACCACTCGTGATGGGTCGACGAGTGGTTAAACACCATATCCATAACAATGCGGATCCCGCGGCGATGGGCTTCGGTGGTTAAATTTTCGAAATCTTCCAGCGTACCGTAATCCGGGTCGATAGCGCAGTAGTCGGCTACGTCGTAGCCGTTATCAACCTGCGGAGAAACGTACATTGGCGTTATCCACAGCGCATCAACGCCGAGGGTTTTCAGGTAGTCCAGACGGCGGGTGATACCGTTGATATCCCCCATGCCGTTGCCGGTGGTGTCCTGAAAACTCTTCGGGTAAATCTGGTAAATCACGCCGTTTTTCCACCACGGCAATTCACTGCTCATCGTCTTATCCTTTTCTTAATGCGTCATCTTTTACTAAACAATCGCCAGCTCGCCTTTACGCGCTTTACGCTTGTAAACCAGCACCGTCAGAATGATTGGAATGACGGTAGCGACCAGCATTGCCAGTGCGAATACGCCCCAGAACTGCGGTTTAATGGACAGAATGCCCGGCAGGCCGCCAACGCCGATACCGTTAGCCGTGACGCCGCTCAGGCCACAAATCAGGGAGGCCACTGCGGAGCCAATCATCGCGCAGAGCATTGGGAAGCGGTATTTCAGGTTGATACCGTACATCGCCGGTTCGGTTACGCCGAGGAAGGCGGAGATGGCGGCCGGGACTGAAACTTCGCGCTCGTTGTGTTTCTTAGAAGCAATAATGATGCCGACTACCGCCGCCGCCTGCGCGATGTTGGAGATAGCAATCAGCGGCCAAACTGGCGTGCCGCCGGTGCTCTGCACCATCTGCATGTCGATAGCCAACGTAGTTTGGTGCACGCCGGTGATAACCAGAGGTGCATAGAGGAAGCCAAACAGGGCGGCGCCAATCGGCGCGAAGCTGCCGGTCATCACGGCTTTCACCGCCCATGCCACGCCATCACCAATCATGCGGCCAAATGGACCAATCAGGGTGTGGGCCAGGAACACGGCGAGGATCAGCGACACCACTGGCACGATCACCAGATAGAGGTAGTTCGGCACGATTTTCTTCAGGGCGTTTTCGATAATGGCTAATGCCATACCCGCCAGCATAGAAGGAATGACCTGCGCCTGATAACCCACTTTCTCAATAGTGAACCAGCCGAAGTTCCACACTTCAGGAATTTGCTGGCCGAGGTTGTAGGAGTTCATCAGCTGTGGGGAAACCAGCGTGATACCCAGCACGATACCGAGGATCTCGGTGCCGCCCATTTTCTTCACCGTGGACCAACAGACCGCCACTGGCAGGAACATGAAGATGGCTTCACCCAGCAACCACAGGAAGTCGTAGATGGTTTTCCACATCGGGTGCATCTGGGCCAATGTCTGACCGCCGCTCATCGGGATATCACCGATGACGTTGCGGAAACCTAAAATCAAACCGCCGCTGATAAGAGCGGGCAGCAGGGGGAAGAAGATCTCAGCGAAGTGCGAAATGCCGCGCTCCACCCAGCTCATGTTCTGGCGGGCAGCCACCTTGGCGGCCTCTTTGCCGGTGTCATCTTTACCACTGCTGGCGATCAGGGCTTTGTAGTAATCGTCAACTTCAGGACCAATAACCACCTGGAACTGTCCGGCATTGGTGAAACACCCTTTGACCATTGGCAACTCTTCAATGGCTTTCGGATCGGCTTTCTCTGGATTGTTTAATACGAAGCGCAGGCGGGTAATACAGTGCGTGACCGTGGCGATATTTTCGCTTCCGCCGACCAGCTCTATTAGCCGATTAACAGCTTGCTGATTTACTTTGCTCATGGATTGACCTTATGTTCCCTTTGTACCTGACGCTAAGGAGGAGCCAAGGACGCTAGGGATATTGTGATTGTCGTTAGGGTACATTTCGACCTTTAGCATAGCCAAACCTATGGGAACTTGTCTGGGAACGTTCCCGGTTTTAAGCGGTAGATCACAATTTTTCTGCATGACTCAAAGTGAGGTATTCAGCTGGCCAATTGGCCGGGAATAATAATTTGCCTTAAGTCGGTTTTTTGGCTGAGTTGGGTGAGTAATTGGCGGGCAGCGGATTCGCCCCCCTTGCCATAACCCAGCTCGACCGAGAAGGTATTAGGGAAGAGGAAGCGGAGCAGGGGGTTGTTACCAATGCCGCACACCTGAACGCCGCTAACGTTCTGTTTTTGCAGGTATTTCTGTGCACCGAGCGCAATGGTGTCGGAGGCGCAAATCACCGCGTCGGTCTCAGGGAGCAAGACTTGAGAAATCAGCTCGAAGCCGCTTTCATAGTTCAGTTTGCCCAGCGCCATATGCGGCGTCAGGCCGTGTTCCGCGCAGTAGCTTTGGTAAGCCTGAAAACGCAGTTGGCCGGTGGTGGTATCTTGCGGCGAAACCCCGATAAAGCTTATCTGCCGATGGCCTTTCTCCAGCAGGGTGTCCATCAGCAGCCGCACCGCGCCCGCGTCGTCATAGCAAACCGAAGAAAACTGCGGCATTTCGCGCGCCATCATCACCAGATTGTCCTGCCAGCCTTGCAGCATCGCGGCTTCTAACCCGGAGAAGCCAAACAGCACCACGCCGTCGATATTTCTCTGCTTCAGCACCTGCAAATGCTCTTGCACCCGTTCGGCGCTGAACTGGCTTTCCATCACAATAGGGTCGTAACCCTGCTCGTAAAATAGCGGCAGCATGGCGCGCACTGCCTGATTCTCAGAGGGAGAATCAAGGCGCGACACGATGATCGCCACAATCTTATCGCTGAACCCGCGCATCGCCCGCGCCGACTTCGACGGGCTGAAATTATGCTGCTCAATCACCGCCAGCACCCTTTCGCGCGTGCGTGGGCTGACGTTGCCTTCATGGTTTAGCACGCGTGAAACGGTAGATTTACCGACCCCGCTCAGGCGGGCAATGTCATTAATGGTCAGGCGATTTTGCATGATTTTAGCGCTAATGATTGATCAGGTTTATGTTTGGTTGCAGTTAACCAGCGTAAACTGCGGGCGTTTGATAACCGCTGTATACCAATTTGCCGATGAGCTGATGGTTTTGCTCAGCCGATGAATTGTAATACCGGACGGGTATCTTTTCCTAAACGTTCCTTACCGGAGATGAAAACCTAATGGGACCCGACCCCAATTCTGTAGGTCCGTTGTGATCCGGTAAGCATCCGCTTTTTAGCTACTGCTTACCGTGACACTAACGCTTGAAAAAGTGCTGTACAGGTAAGCGGTGGCGATCGATTTTCGTTCGTCCCCCCAATTTTAATTTATCCAATCCCCTGCACGGGCTAGCCACGCCTGCGTGTTGCAGTGGGGCGGGTTTTGCTTTTGCCATGCCTAAATTTTAGATTCTGGGCGCAACAAAGGGTCGAACGATGTTCAAAACTATTACTCAACGGCTGCTAAATGCACTAAGCCGTAACTTACCACGCCGTCTGGTTCGCCGTGATCCCCTGCTGGGTGATGCATTGCAACAAAATGTGCACGGCGGCAAAACGCAGGAAATCCCTGCCAGCATGGCCAATCATAGCCTGAAGTGCGCCCGCGCGACGGAAGATCAGCTCTATCTGCAATTTGGCAGTCATCCTGAAGGGCTGACCGGCCCCGAGGTCGAGGCTATCCGCGAGCGCGTGGGCTTCAACCAGACTGACGACCAGCAGCCCGCCCCTTGGTGGCAGCACCTGTGGCACTGCTATCGCAACCCGTTCAACCTGCTGCTCACCGTGCTGGGGCTGGTTTCTTACGCCACTGACGACCTGACGGCGGCCTTGGTGATTGGCGCGATGGTGCTGATCTCCACCTTGATGCACTTCATTCAGGAAGCGCGCTCGAACCGCGCGGCGGACGCGCTGAAAGCCATGGTCAGCAACACCGCCACCGTGCTGCGTAGCGATGCTGAAACTGGCCGCAGTGAAACCTGCGAAGTGCCTATCAGCCAGCTGGTGCCGGGCGACCTGATTAAGCTTTCCGCCGGAGACATGATCCCCGCCGACCTGCGCATTCTGTCGGCCAAAGACCTGTTTATCAGCCAAGCCGCGCTGACCGGGGAGTCCCTGCCGGTCGAGAAGCAGGCCAACAGCCGCATGCCCGCCAATACCGACCCGTTGGAGCAAGACACCCTGTGCTTCATGGGTACTAACGTGGTCAGCGGCACGGCAATGGCCATTGTGATTGCCACCGGCGGCGAAACGTGGTTTGGCCAACTGGCCGAGCGCGTAACGCAAGAAGAGACGCAGCCGAACGCCTTCCAGGCTGGGATCAGCAAGGTCAGCTGGCTGCTGATTCGCTTCATGATGGTGATGACCCCTATCGTGCTGGTGATCAATGGCTACACCAAGGGCGACTGGTGGGAAGCGGCGCTGTTTGCGCTCTCCGTGGCCGTGGGCCTGACCCCAGAAATGCTGCCGATGATTGTCACTTCGACGCTGGCGAAAGGGGCAGTTAAGCTTTCAAAACAGAAGGTTATCGTTAAGCGTCTGGACGCCATTCAGAACTTTGGCGCCATGGACATTCTCTGCACCGACAAAACCGGCACCCTGACGCAGGATAAAATCGTTCTCGAGCGCCACACCGATGTGCTCGGCGTCACCAGTGATGAAGTGCTGCACTTGGCGTGGCTCAACAGCCACTATCAGACCGGCCTGAAAAACCTGCTCGACGTGGCGGTGCTGGATCGCGGTGATATCGCTAATGCGCTCAACTCATTGAAAGTCGATGAGATCCCCTTTGATTTCGACCGCCGCCGTATGTCAGTGGTGGTGTCTGACCATGCCGACAGCCATCGCCTGATTTGCAAAGGCGCGCTGGAGGAGATGCTGTCGATTTGCACCTTAGTGCAGCTCAACGGTGAGATTGTGCCGCTGACCGATGTGCTGCTGGCGCGTATTCGCCGTATTACCGACGACCTCAACCAGCAGGGGCTACGCGTGGTCGCCGTGGCGCACAAAGTGATGCCATCGCGCACCCAGGGTTACGGCATTAATGATGAATCCAGCCTGATTCTGGCCGGTTACATTGCCTTCCTTGACCCACCAAAAGAGAGCACCGCGCCTGCGCTGAAAGCCTTAAAAAACAAAGGCGTGACGGTGAAAATTCTTACCGGCGACAACCCGCTGGTGGCACGTAAAGTCTGTAAAGACGTCGGGCTGAAAGTGGATGAGATCCTGATTGGCAGCGATATCGAAAGCATGGATGACGCCCAGCTGCTGGCGGCGGCGGAGAGCACCACGGTGTTCGCCAAACTGACCCCGATGCACAAAGAACGCATCGTGCGCGTGCTGCGCGACAAAGGCCACGTGGTGGGCTTTATGGGTGACGGCATCAATGATGCTCCGGCGCTGCGCGCGGCGGATATCGGCATTTCGGTAGACTCGGCGGTGGATATCGCCAAAGAAGCGGCCGACATCATCTTGCTGGAAAAGAGCCTGATGGTGCTCGAGCAGGGCGTGACCGAAGGGCGTAGGACCTTCGCCAACATGCTGAAATATATCAAGATGACCGCCAGCTCCAACTTCGGTAACGTCTTCAGCGTGCTGGTTGCCAGCGCCTTCTTGCCGTTCTTGCCAATGTTACCGCTGCACCTGTTAATTCAGAACCTGATTTATGATGTGTCTCAGGTGGCTATCCCGTTTGATAACGTGGATGAAGAGCAGCTCGCCAAGCCGCAGAACTGGAACGCCGGGGATATTGGCCGCTTTATGGTGTTCTTCGGGCCGATCAGTTCAGTGTTCGACATTCTGACCTTCAGCCTGATGTGGTGGGTGTTCAAGGCCAACACGCCGGAAATGCAGACCCTGTTCCAGTCCGGCTGGTTTATCGAAGGCTTGCTGTCGCAGACGCTGATTGTGCATATGATCCGCACCCGCAAAGTGCCGTTTATCCAGAGCCGCGCCTCGTGGCCGCTGTGCGTGATGACCCTGTTGGTGATTGTTACCGGCATCGGCCTGATCTACACGCCAGCCGCCGGATTCCTGCAATTGCAGGCCCTGCCGCTGAGCTACTTCCCGTGGCTGATCCTGATTCTGGCGGGTTACATGGTGCTGACTCAGACAGTGAAAGGCTGGTTCGTTCGCCGCTACGGCTGGCAGTAACGGTGAGTTGTTAACATTAAGGCGGTGATTGTTAACTCAATCACCGCCTTTTTATTACACAAAGGCTATAGTTAATCCTTTACGATTCAGCAGGCTATGTCAGTCTGCTTTACCTCTAAGGGATCTTGCCAATGCCATTGCCATTCCGTCGTTCCTTATTTGCCTCGTCGTTACTCCTTGCTGTCAGCTCCTCGTCCTTGGCCGCTCCCGCCGGGAATTTGCCCCTTATGCCATGGCCGCAGCAGGTTGAAGTGGCCCCGCAGGCGGGGAAATGGGTGGTGGACAACAGTCTGTCGGTGGCGGTGAGTGGAGACAATCTCGGCGCGATCCCCCAGCGTTGGCGTGAACGCATTGAACAGCAGACAGGCTGGACGCTCCAGCCGCAGCCGACTCACGGCAAGCAGAGCAAAATTCAGGTAGTGATCAAACATAAAGTAGACGCCCTGCCGAAGCCCGACAGCGACGAAAGCTATGACCTTGACGTCACGCCGCAGGGCGCGACCATTACCGCCAACAGCCGATTTGGCGCGCTGCACGGCATGGAAACCCTGCTGCAATTGCTGCAAAACGACGGCGAAAACACTTTCCTGCCATTGGTGAAAATTCACGATAACCCGCGCTTTGCGTGGCGCGGCGTGCTGCTGGACTCCGCGCGGCACTTCCTGCCGATAAGCACCATTAAGCGCCAGCTCGACGGGATGGCCGCCGCCAAGCTGAACGTTTTGCACTGGCATCTGACTGACGATCAGGGTTGGCGCTTCGCCTCAGAGCACTATCCGAAGTTGCAACAGTTAGCCAGTGACGGCGAGTTTTACACCGTGGCCGAAATGAAAGAGGTGGTGGCCTACGCCACTTCGCTGGGCATCCGCGTGGTGCCGGAAATCGATATGCCGGGCCACGCCTCAGCGATTGCCGTCGCCTATCCTGAGCTGATTAGCGCCCCCGGCCCTTACCAGATGCAACGCGAGTGGGGCGTGCATGAGCCGACGCTCGACCCGTCTAACGAGCAGGTCTACCAGTTTGCCGACACCATCGTCGGCGAGCTGACCGCCATCTTCCCCGACCCCTATTTGCATATTGGCGGCGATGAAGTGAAAGACACCCAGTGGGTGAATTCCACGGCGATTCAGGCTTACATGAAGAAGCATAATATTGCCGACAGCCACGCACTTCAGGCCGCGTTCAACAAGCGTTTGCAGGAGATTTTGCATCAGCATCATCGCCAGATGGTGGGCTGGGATGAGATTTTCCACCCCGACTTGCCGCACGACATTGTGATCCAGTCATGGCAGGGGCCGGACTCGCTGGGGGCCAGCGCGCAGCAGGGGTATCAGGGGATCCTTTCCACCGGCTTCTACCTCGACCAGCCGCAAAGCTCGGCCTACCACTATCGCAATGAAATCCTGCCGCAGCCGCTTGGCGTGGAGCAAAACGTCGCCGAGGGTGAAAAAGCCCAGAGCTGGGCATTCTCCATGCCGCGCCTGAAAGGCAGCGCGGTAGACGGCAGCTTTACCCTGATTGAAGGCAAGCAGGGTTGGCGCGGATTCATTGATTTCAAAGGCAAAACCCGCCGTGCGGTGCGCGATATCGTTTGGCAGAATGACGGCAAAGTCAGCTTCGCGGTAGACACGTGGATGGGCGACACCCGCCCGGCGCTCACCCTGAAAGACGGCAAATTCGACGGCTATTTCCTGATTGGCAACGCGCGCTATCCGGCCACCGGCAGCCAGCTTGGCGAAACGCCGCAGGGCACGCCGCCAGTGGTGCCAGACGCCAAAGCAATGAAAAACATTCTCGGCGGAGAAGCCGCGCTGTGGCAGGAAAATATCACCTCGCAGATTCTCGATCTGAAGCTGTGGCCGCGCGGCTTTGTGGTTGCCGAACGCCTGTGGTCCGCCGAGGATGTGAAAGATGTCAACAACATGTATCAGCGTTTGGCGAAAGTGGATGCCTGGTCGGCGGTGTCGGTCGGGCTACAGCAGCATGCCGAAACCACCCGCCTGATGACCCGTCTGGCCAATAGCAGCGACATCACGCCGCTGCTGACCCTCTCCTCGGCCCTCGAGCCAGCGCAGTATTACACTCGCCAGCACCTGAAATTTAAGGCTGGAAACTACACCCAGTTTGAGCCACTGAATCGCCTGGTGGACGCGCTCCCTGCGGAGAGCAACGCGGTGCGCGAGTTGGATAATCAGGTTAAAACTCTGCTGGCTGACAGCAAAGACGCACAGGCCGCCGCCGCCATTCGCAATCAACTGACGCTGTGGCAGGCCAATACCGCGCAGGTTCAGCCTATTCTGGCGCAAAACTACGTGCTGAAGCCGGTACAGCCGGTGGCGGAGCAGCTCGGCAAGCTGTCCGAGCTGGGGCTGCAATGGCTGGATAAAATCCAGAAAGGCCAGAGTATCACCGCAGAAGAGCGCCAGCAGGCGCAGGCCCAGTTGGACGGCGCGGCGCAGATTCAGGATGAGTTGGTGATCGCGGCGGTCTATCCGCTGGAAAGACTGCTGCAGGGCGTGAAGTAAGGGAAAGTGCCGCCGGGAACACGCGGCGGCGCAATCTTATTATCAGGCAGGCTCGGGCGGCAGCTCTTGGCGTGGCTTGCCTGCCCGCATCAAGCACCACAAAGGCAGTGGCAGGGTGGTGGCCAGCAGAATCCACAGTAGCGGGTAAATCGACCCCACGCCGTCATTTTGCAGATTGATAAACAGCTTCACCGGTATCCCCTGCGGGAAGTAGCAGAACACCATCACGATGCCGAACTCACCAATCACTCGCACCCAAGCAATCGCCAGCCCGGCGGCTAAACCGCGCGCGGCGACCGGCAGCGTGAGCCGCCAGAACACCATCAGCGGCGAGGCGCCCAGCGTTTGCCCGGCCTCTTCGATATCCCTCGGGACATTTTCAAAAGCCACTCTGGCCGACAGCACAAAGTAGGGCAGCGCGCCGTAAACCTGCGCCAGTACAAAGGCCGGAGCATTGTTGTTCAGCGACACGCCGACGGCATTCAGCACTTCACCAATCGAGCCATAAGGCCCGTAAACCGAGATAAGCAGAATGCCCATCGCCAGCGGCGGAGTCAGCAACGGCACCAGCACCGCGACTTCCACCAGACTGCGCCAGCGATGCTGAGTGCGCGCCAACCACAGCGCCAGTGGCAATCCCAAGGCAATAATCAGCGGAATCGACACCATGCTCAGGCCGAGAGAGACGGCGACGGCCTGACCGTCACCGTAGGCGGTGTGGAAATCTGACCAAGGGGTGAGCACCGCCAGCGTGACAAAAGGAACCATCAGCAACGCCAGCGACGGCACGGATAGCCAGAATAAACGCACCTTACAGCGCTCCGCCTTTTGGCTTGCCGTAACCGTTTTGCTCTAACAGCGCCTGACCTTTGTCGCTTTGCAGGAAGCTGATAAAGGCTTTTGCCATCTCTGGGTGCGGCGCGTTTTTCAGCACGGCGGCGTAGAATACCAGCGGCTCGGTCTTAATGGTTTTGCTCTTGCCCTGCGGGTCAGTGATGTTGAAGCTCACCTTGCTGTACCACGGGGTTTCCATCTGCGGATTGCTCAGGTTGATCTCATCCGGCAGGCTGATGTAAGGCAGGCCCGCCGAGCGCGTGGCGCTTTCATAGCCCGAGGCAGCATCTACTTGCCCGGCTTCCAGACGGGTTAATAATCCACCTTCGCCGGAGATTTGTTGCTGATTTAGAGTGTCACCCAGCACGGTTTTGGTCAGCCCCGGCTGCTGGTAATAACGCTCTGCCAGCATCATGGTGAAGATAATGTTCTGGCCCTGTGGATCAGTGGTTGGGTCGGTACGGCCAAATTTCAGGCCCGGCGTTTGCAGCACTTTCCACCACGGCGCGGTGCCCGATTTCTGCTGTTTAATGGCGTTGAAAGCCTCGGCGTATTTGCCTTTCGGGTTATAGGCGATAACCATGCTGGTGCTCGCCACCGGCACGGCAGAGTCCACCAGACCGGCTTTTTTCAGCACTTCAATCGGGCCGGGGGTGATTGAGACAAACACGTCTGCCACCACTTTCTTCGACGCCAGCAGGTTCGCCATGCCATAAGCCCCTTGGCCCTGACCCTGATAATTGACGTGGTTCTGCTCGGCAAAAGTCGGCCCGAGGTGTTTGTCCATCACCACGCCCATCGAACCGGCGTAGGTCACGCGGAAGTCGTCAGCGGCATTGGCGGTTTGCACGGCGGTAAGGCTAAGAAGCAGGGCAGCGGCAGTCAGGATTTTCTTGCCAGAAAAAGTGGCGAGCGAAATGAACAGCGTCATGATAGTTATCCGTTATATAGTTAGAAGCATAACGATAATCCATCATTGCGACAGATTTATAAACCTGAATTCAACGGGACGATATGGACAAGGCTATCTTCTACTGGGCGCGAAGTTCATCTATAGAATTCATAAGGTGTTTAGCATTGGCGGTCGATTGCAATAAATAAGCCGTTTCCTCATGAGAATCAAAAAGTTCCAAGGGCATCAATACACAAGGTGCGCAGTTTTGGTGCGTTATGGTAAGAGGTGCCTGTTCCGTTGTGACTCGCGTCATCATGGCTGAAAGGTTTTTCTTCGCTTTGCTACAACTAATGCTTCTCATATAAATGTCCCTATTTGTTTAAGAAGTGCGCTCATTTTCTTCAATGAATAATGAGCGCATAAATTGTGTCACACCTTCTGGCATGCCGCCGCAGTAAAGATAACGTCGGTGGAGGAGTTCAGCGCGGTTTCTGCCGAGTCCTGAATGATGCCGATGATAAAGCCGACGGCGACCACCTGCATGGCGATGTCATTGGGAATGCCAAACAGGCTACAGGCCATGGGGATCAGCAGCAGCGAGCCGCCTGCCACGCCGGAGGCACCGCAGGCGCAGACCGCCGCCATCACGCTGAGCAGCAGCGCGGTGAGGATATCCACTTCAATACCCAGCGTGGTGACCGCCGCCAGCGTCAGCACAGTGATAGTGATTGCCGCACCGGCCATGTTGATGGTTGCGCCAAGAGGAATAGAGACGGAGTAGGTGTCTTCATCCAACCCCATTTTGCGGCACAGGTTCATGTTCACGGGAATGTTGGCGGCCGAGCTGCGGGTGAAGAAGGCGGTGACGCCGCTCTCGCGCAGGCAGGCGAAGACCAGCGGATAAGGATTACGACGGGTTTTTGCGAACACAATCAGCGGGTTGAAGACCAGAGCGACCAGCAGCATACAGCCCACCAACACTACTAGCAGGTGCGCATAGTCATACAGCGCGCCAAAGCCGCTGGTGGCGAGGGTTTCTGCCACCAAGCCAAAGATACCCAGCGGCGCAAAGCGAATCACCACGCGAACGATTTTCGTCACGGCTTCAGACACATCGCTAATCATCGTCTTACTGGTGTCAGCCGCGTGGCGCATAGCCAGCCCCAGACCAATGGCCCAAGCCAGAATGCCAATATAGTTGGCATCAATCAGTGCGCGGAACGGGTTCGACACGATGCTCATGATCAGTCCTTTCAGCACGTCGACAATACCGCCCGGCGGGGTGATGGCGACATCGGCGATTTTCAGATCCAGCGTCGAAGGGAACATAAAACTGACCACCACGGCGATCAGCGCCGCCGAGAAAGTCCCGAAAAGGTAGAGAAACAGGATAGGGCCAAGCACGGTTTTACGGCCCAGCGGGTGGTTCATGATCGAGGCAGTCACCAGTACCAATACCAGCAGCGGCGCGACGGCTTTTAATGCGCCGACGAACAAACTGCCGAGCAGCCCGACGGAGGTTGCAGCTGCCGGGGCAAGCCACGCCAGAGCAATACCAGCCAGCAGGCCGAAGAGGATTTGTTTAACCAAACTTGCGTGCAGGATACGTTGAAACAGCGATGGTGTTGATTGTTTTTGCATGTTGTTTTCCTTGTAGTGTTGCACCTTTCCCAATCCTGAGAGGTGGCCTAGCAGAATCTAGCTTAAAAAATAACGGGCACTTCGTGGTGCCCGTTTTGGCTTCTCATATTGCGAGCTATGCCCGCTTATTTTTCTAATTTTGCGCGGTCAGTTCGATGATTGACCCAAGTATTGATCAGCAGCGTCGTTACCAAAATGGTCGCGATCACGCCAAGCGATACGCCGACCGGAATATGGAACACATCGAGCAGCAGCATCTTGATACCGATGAAAATCAGAATCACCGCCAGACCGTATTTCAGCATCGAGAAACGTTCCGCCACGCCAGCCAGCAAGAAGTACATGGCGCGCAGGCCGAGGATGGCAAACAGGTTGGAGGTCAGCACAATGAACGGGTCAGTGGTCACGGCAAAGATAGCCGGAATACTGTCTACCGCGAAAATCACGTCGCTGAGTTCCACCATAATCAACACCAGCAGCAGCGGCGTGGCGAACAGCAGGCCGTTGCGACGCACGAAGAATTTCTCGCCGTGCAGCTCATCGGTCATGCGCATTTTACTGCGCAGCCAGCGGATCATCGGCTTCTCGCCAATCTCGCCATCATCCTCTTTTGCCAGCGCCATTTTGATGCCGGTAAACAGCAGGAATGCGCCGAAGACGTAGAGGATCCAACTGAATTGACCGACTAACCAGCTGCCCGCGAAAATCATCCCGGTACGCAGCACAATCGCGCCCAGCACGCCGTAGACCAGCACGCGGCGCTGGAGGTTTGCCGGAACAGAGAAGTAGCTGAACAGAATCAGCCAGACGAAGACGTTATCCACCGCCAGCGCTTTTTCCAGCAGATAGCCGGTGAGGAACATCAGCGCCTGTTTGTCCGCCACTTCGCGGCCAAACTCGCCGTTCAGGTACCACCAGAAGCCGTAGTTAAACAGCAGCGACAGGCCAATCCACACCAGCGACCACATCGCGGCACTTTTCATGGTCATCACCTGCGCGCCTTTGCGTCCCTGTAAGAACAGATCCACGGCGAGCATGATAACCACGACGACGGCAAAACTGCCCCAGAGCATCGGGTTGCCTACGGAATTCATCATTCTGTTATCCTCGAAAAAACATCAAAAAAAAACGGCCACGTCAGAAGACGTTAGCCGCTCTTATTGAGCTATAAGCAAACCTCGCCTGACGGCAAGGTCTCACTTACAACCCACTATGCTTTATCCTTCGAGCTGCAGGGGTACCTGCTACTCAAATGCTTCACATAGATGCTATTCACTCGATGAATATTTTGAATGAAATAAATAGCTGGATTGCCCGGAAACCGGGTGGCTGAGACGTGCGCTGTGACAGCGCGGGTCCAGACACCGTAATGACGATTATCCGACGAAGAAGTTACTCCCCTTTGCATGGCAGAAAGTAATCCAACCCGTGTCTAAAGTCAAACATTCTGACACATTATGAAATATTTAGCCTGCTAGCGCATTACGCTTGCCGAGCGCCGCAACAAACGACAGCAATAGCCCCTGAGCCAGCGGCGTGTCACTGAGTTGCTGCAATTTCTCAGCATAGTTGACGTTATCCTCAAACGCCTGCGCGTCCAGCCATTCCAGATAGGTTTTCATCACAGAACCCGAGAATTCAGGATGGAACTGCGTGCTGATGGCGTTCGGGCCGTAACGCAGGATCTGGTGTGGGTCGACGGAGGAGCGCGCCAGCACCGTGGCGCAGGCGGGTGGGGTGATCACGGCTTGCAGATGTATAAGGTTTGCCGCGAAGCGAGCGGGCAGGTGCGACAACAGCGGGTCGAGATGGCCGCTCGGCGTGAGTTCGATGTCCAAAGTACCGACTTCAATACCTTGCGCCAGATAATCCACTTCGCCGCCCAATGCATAGGCCATCAGCTGATGCCCGTAGCAAGCGCCAAACAGCGGCAGCTCTTGCAGCATCGCCAGACGCACCCAGTCGGCGGCGGCTTCGCTCCAGTCCAGATGCTCAGTCACCATGCTGCGCGAGCCGGTGATGATGGCGCCGCAGTAGTTTTCCGGCGGCAGGGGGCGTTCGCCCGCCTGCAGATCGACAATTTGCAGCTGCTGGGGATTGATGTCCCCCTGACGCAGGAACATCTGCGGGAAATTGCCGTGGACGTCCTGAATCGGCCCCGGTGCGTGGCCGGTTTGTAAAATCAGCAATGGCTTCAGATTGGCTGCGCTCATCTCAACTCCCACTCACATGTCGTCTATTTATCTGCCGGGAAAACCACGCCGGTCTGGCGGCGGATTTCGGTGAGCAGCTTGGCGGTAATACGCGAAACTTCCAGCCCCGGATGGCCTACGAACTGGTTATCGACCAGCAGCGCAAAAGTTTCAGCCTCATACAGCATGGTGTTGATGTGCTGTGGTTGGGTGAGATCTAACTTTTGGCTGCCGCGAGGCGTCAGGCTAAGTGTCTGGCATTCGGAGATTTTCTCCATCTGCAAGGTGCCTTCTTCTCCTTGGATCTCACTGGCAAGATGGGAGTCAGCGATTTTCGAATGGTTAATCACCACCTCGAAATCATCGGCATATTGCAGCACCACGGTGCCCTGACCATCGACGCCGCTTTCCAGCAGAGTGGCAGAGGCTTGAACTGAAAGGGGTTCGCCAAACAGGGAAACCGTGCTCGCCAGACAGTAATAGCCAATGTCCATAATCGACCCATTGGAGAAGGCCGGATTGAAGGTATTTGGGTTCTCACCCGCCAGATAACGCGGGTAGCGCGACGAATATTGGCAGTAGTTGAAAATGGCTTTGCGCAGCTTACCAATGCGATTTAGCGCGCCTTTCATATGCAGGAAATTCGGCAGATAGGCGGTTTTAAAGGCTTCGAACAGCACCACGTTGTTTTCGGTGGCGCAGGCAATCATCTCTTCGGCCTGTTGTAGATTCGACGACAGCGGCTTTTCGCAAATCACGTGCTTTTTATGGCGCAGGAACAGCAAAGATTGCTGGCAGTGCATCGAATTCGGGCTGGCGATATACACCGCGTCGATTTCGTCCGAGGCGGCGAGGGCGTCGAGCGAGTCGAAATAGTGCTCCACCGGATAATCGTGACCAAAGGCTTTAGCACCTTCGAGCGTGCGGGAATAGATCGCAGTGAGCTTCATTTTGCCACTCTCATGAGCGGCATCGATAAAGCGCTGGGTGATCCAGTTAGTTCCAATAACTGCAAAACGAATCATGGTTGCTCCAATCCCCTTCATCCTTCGAACCGCCTCGGCGTTATTTGCCTTGATGCAATCCGAATGATTTTGGGTAGGTATGGTGTATTTTGAGAAACACGCACCATCAGTATCACTGATAAAGTTTCCCGAATAACTCCAGATGCGTCAGGTACATGCGTGTGTCGAATTCTAGCTGATGGTAGTCGGGCGCCATATGACAGCAAAGGCTATAAAATGCCTTATTGTGCTCTTTCTCTTTAAGGTGCGCTAACTCGTGCACCACGATCATTCTCAAAAAGGCTTCCGGCGCGGTTTTGAATACCGTCGCCACGCGGATCTCAGCCTTGGCCTTCAACTTTCCGCCCTGAATCCGCGAAATGGCCGTGTGCAGGCCGAGCGCGTGCTTCATGACGTGAATTTTATTGTCATAGGCGACTTTGCTCAGCGGCGACGAGCTGCGCAAATATTGATTCTTGAGGTCCAGCGTAAACTGATACAGCGACTTGTCGGTGGTGAGTTCGTGCGGTTGCGGATAGCGCGACAGCAAAACTTGCCCCAGACGCTGCTGGTCAATCAATTGGCGTACCTGAGCCTGTAGCGACTCGGGATAACCTTGTAGATAGGTCAATTCAGGCATAACTGTTTGCTTTAGCTCTCATTGATCCAAAAAGAGTGCCGCAAAGGCGGCAGATAAAGCCTTTTTAACTGAAAAAACATTTTACTGATAGCCCAATTTAAGGGATAAACAGCGCAAATTGAATAATGAGGAGGGCCAATGAGCCAATTCGAACTCGAACAAGGTGATCAACTGCTGCAACTGGAACTGGAACGTTACCCGCAAGATGAGGCGGCGACGCAGTTGCAGGCATGGGAAGCTGCGGACGAATATCTGCTGCAAACCCTGACCACCGACGCGCTCAATGGCCGTCCTGTCCTGATCTTTAACGATGCTTTCGGCACGCTGGCTTGCGCGCTGCAACAGTTCGAACCGACCAGCATCAGCGACTCCTTCATGAGTCAGCTGGCAACGCGCCATAACCTGCGTTTGAACCATTTCGACGAAAGCCGCGTCGCCCAGCAAAGCAGTCTGGTCCCACTGCCTATTAATCCGGGCCTGGTGGTTATCAAGATACCAAAAACTTTGGCTCTGCTGGAGCAACAGCTGATTGCCCTGCGCGAAGTGGTGACGCCGGACACGCAGATTATCGCCGGTGCCAAGGCGCGTGACATCCACACCTCCACGCTACAGCTGTTCGAGAAGATTCTTGGTCAGACTAAAACCACGCTGGCGTGGAAGAAGGCTCGCCTGATTCACTGCCAGCCGACTTTGCCTGCGCAAGCCGCCGAGCCTGTTACCACCGAATGGGCGCTGGATGACAGCGAATTTCGCATCACCAACCATGCCAACGTGTTCTCGCGCACCGGGCTGGATATTGGCGCGCGCTTCTTCATGCAACATTTGCCGGAAGGCATTGAAGGGCGGATTGCTGATTTAGGCTGTGGCAATGGCGTGATCGGCATGACCGCGCTGGCGCTGAATCCAGATGCAGAGATGCTGTTTGTCGATGAGTCATACATGGCGGTGGAGTCGAGCAAGCTGAATGTCGAAAATAACCTGCCGGAAGATATCAGCCGCTGTCAGTTTGAAGTGAATAACATGCTGGCCGGCGTTGAGCGCGAAAGCCTGCACGCCGTGCTGTGCAACCCGCCATTCCACCAGGGTACGGTGATCAGCGATGACACCGCGTGGCGCATGTTCTGCGACGCCAAGCGCTGCCTGCAAACCGGCGGCGAGCTGCGCATCGTCGGTAACCGTCATCTGGACTACTACCAGAAGCTGCGCCGCCTGTTCGGCAACTGCACCACCATCGCCACCAATCAGAAATTCGTTATTCTGCGCGCGGTGAAGTCGGCGGCTAGAGGGTAGGTTTTTAATTTTTAGAATGCCTTCTTGGTGAATTTCAGGATGAAAGCACTGAGAAGGTGTTTCAGGAGAACGTTGTGGGAATTGATGTTTCTGCAAACAAGGATGTCACCTTTAATGCCACTCATGAGCACCGTGTCATCACGGCCATCCATTTAAATCCCAAAAAATCCAAAGTGGGGAAGAACCCGCGACTGGATATCTTCAGTATCTATACCCGTACTAAGCAAGGCGATGACCGCCGCGATGGTAACCCTTTGATTTACGGTTTGAAGAATATGCATGGTTTTACATTGAGCTATGCCAGCCTGCTTGAATTCAAACCAACGTTTTCAGCAATTGTTGATAAAACCCTCAACGGTTGGTCCTATCCCTATGTTCTCTCGATGCCGTCCTCTTCAAGGGTGGCTGAGCAGTTTGCGCGGCGTATAGCGCGAAAACTTGGCGCAGTTCTAATCAATAGTGCTTTCTCCAAAAGAACCGCCTCTGAGATCTTGGCGGACTACCATTCTCGCCATGTTGTTCCTAAAAGCAGACATAAGTCTGATGTGAATCGAGTATTAGCTGAACTGGCGAAAGTACCACCCAATACTCTGTTTTCAATGAAGAAAGTCGAAAACAATATCCGCGAATATTTCCGTCCGCTTAAGCTAAATCCGCATTTCGATTTTGCGCCCTTAGTGGGAGGAACGGTCATTTTAAGCGATGATTTACTTTCGACAGGAACAACGCTTTTGAATGCGCGAGATGCACTGCTTGAGGTCAAGGTGGCTTGTAACCAAGGGGTCTGTTTGTTGAGTGATTTATGAACGATGGTTTGCAATTAAGCCATGGCTGCCGTAGACTTCTTTCAGAGCCAACATACGCCCTTGGCTCTTTAAATATGAAGCAACTCGCGAGGGTTGTGGGTTCGCGCAGGCACTTTAGTGTTGGTCCAGTCGGTAAGCGACAAAATTAACACTTGATGAATGGCAGCGACATTCTCCAACTGGCAATGTTGTAAAAATGCATACTGGTGTCTGAAAACAGACTTTCAGTAGATTAAAAAGCCGCCGCAAGCGGCTTTTTTTTCGCACTTAAATCGCCATCGCCAATCTAGTTCCTTGATCAATCGCCCGGCGGGCGTCTAGCTCCATGGCCATCTCTGCGCCACCTATCAGATGCACGATTTTCCCGGCTGCCAGAAGGGGAACCTGCAAGTCACGCTGCGGCTCCTGACCCGCGCAAATAATGATGTTATCCACCGCCAGACACTCCTCCGCGCCGTCGCGCACGATGTGCAGACCTTGGTCATCAATGCGTTGATAGGTCACGCCGCTCCACATCTTCACGCCGCGTTGCAGCAGGCTGGCGCGGTGGATCCAGCCGGTGGTTTTGCCCAAGTTCGCTCCCACTTTGCTGGTTTTGCGTTGCAGCAGCACGATTTGCCGCGCCGCCGGTTCGGCTTGCGGGCCGTCGGCGCTCAATCCGCCGCGTTGGGTGAGGCTTTGATCGATGCCCCATTCGTGGCTGAAAGCGCGGCTGTCGAGACTGGCCGAAGGGCCGTTTTGCACCAGATATTCGGCGGTATCAAAACCAATGCCGCCGGAGCCGATGATGGCGACGCGTCGGCCAACCGGCTTTTTATCTCTGAGCACGTCGAGATAGGTCAGCACGCTCGGGTGGTCTATCCCCGGGATTTCGGGCAGACGGGGAAGTATGCCGCACGCCAAAACGATTTCATCGAAGCCATTGAGCTGGCTGGCATCCACTTTTTCGCCCAGACGCAGCGTCACCTGCAAAATAGCTAACTGGCGCGAGTAGTAGCGCAGCGTCTGGTAAAACTCCTCCTTGCCGGGAATTTGCTTGGCGATATTAAACTGCCCACCAATCTCACTGTTGGCGTCGAACAGGGTGACCTGATGCCCGCGACTGGCGGCCGTGATAGCGAAGGAAAGCCCCGCCGGGCCAGCGCCAACCACCGCCAGACGTTTGGCGTGCTGGGCCGGGATCAGCGGCATTTCGGTTTCGCGGCAGGCGCGCGGATTCACCAGACAGGAGGTGAGTTCGCCGACAAAAATCTGGTCCAGGCAGGCCTGATTGCAGCCAATACAGGTGTTTATCTCATCTGCGCGGCCCTGCGCGGCTTTCTGCACAAAGGCCGGGTCGGCGAGGAAGGGGCGCGCCATGGAGACCATATCCGCGCAGCCGTTAGCCAATAGCTCTTCGGCCACCTGCGGATCGTTAATGCGGTTGGTGGTGATCAGCGGAATGTTCACCTTGCCCATTAACTTGCGCGTCACCCAGCTAAACCCTGCGCGCGGCACCATGGTGGCGATGGTCGGCACCCGCGCCTCGTGCCAGCCAATGCCGGTGTTGATGATGCTGGCACCGGCCTGCTCAATGCCTTTGGCGAGGGCTTCTATCTCCTCCCAGTTCGAGCCTTCTTCCACTAAATCCAGCATCGACAGGCGATAGATAATAATGAAGTGTGGCCCGCAGGTCTGGCGCACGGCACGCACTATCTCCAGGGCGAAACGCATGCGGTTTTGCGCGTTGCCGCCCCACTGGTCGCTGCGCTGATTGGTGCGCGCAGCCAAAAACTGGTTAATCAAATAACCCTCTGAACCCATGATTTCCACGCCGTCATAGTCGGCCTGCTGCGCCAGCGCAGCGCACTTGGCGAAGTCGGCAATCGTCTCTTCAATCTGTTCGTGAGTCAGCGCCAGCGGGGAGAAACGGTTGATTGGCGCCTGCAACGCCGATGGTGCCACGGGGTTGGGCTGATAGCTGTAACGCCCGGCGTGGAGGATCTGCAAGGCGATTTTCCCGCCAGCCTGATGAACTGCCTCCGTCACAACTTGGTGATGGGCGATTTGCTGCTGCTGGTTGAGCACCGAGCCGCCGCGATAGACCACGCCTTGCGCGTTGGGGGCGATGCCGCCGGTGACAATCAGGCCCACGCCCGCGGCGGCACGCTCGGCATAGAAAGCTGCCATGCGCTGCGGCCCCTCTTCCAACTCTTCCAGCCCGGTATGCATTGACCCCATCAGCACGCGGTTTTTCAGCTGGGTAAAGCCTAAATCCAGCGGGGCTAACAGGTGAGGATAAAACGGCGCGTTGTGTTCGGTCATAAGTCAGACCCTTAAGTGGTCGGATGAGATAAGAGTCAATTTAGCCGCAGAACGCCAGATTGGAAAGGAGAGTGGTGCCGAATGTGATGCACTTCATAAAGATCATCCGATGTCGGAAAAACAACAAATAATGTCCATCGACGCTTATGCATTGAGATTAATTTATTAGCAGGCTTTGTCTTATGAAGAGTATTAAAAAGCATTTATTCCCTGTGCCAATAATTTCCCAACGAAATAAAAATAAGACCGTGGTTACCCCTATTTAATTTCTACCGGTTTATATAAAAGACATTATTTAAGAGTAATAAGATTATTTTTATAGTCGCGCTTCGAATCGATTCAGTTCAGGTGGTGGCTGGTCTAGGCTGGTGCTGCTTCACCCAACCTACCATTCCAACCTGGATATAAACTATGAATCTTATTGACCATACGGCATGCCGTCCATTCACCGAAGCTGGGCATTTATCACAAATAGCGGCCTATTATGAAGAGGGTCGAAATGTGATGTGGATGATGCTAAAAGCCTTCCCGCGCCCATGTTTTAATCAGCCTTTAATTGAAGACATTATGAAACTGACCTATGCGGCGAAAGCCTCGGGTCTGCGTTTTGATTTTTGGGTAACCGGATCGCTGGTGCCTAATATGTATAATGTAGGAGGAGATTTAAGCTTTTTTGTTGAGTCCATTCTCAATAATAAGCGTGAGGCACTGCGCGCCTATGCGCGAGCCTGCATTGACTGTGTACACGCCGCTGCGCGCGGCTTTGACGTAGGCGCCATCAGCCTGTCGATGATTGAGGGATCGGCGCTGGGTGGCGGTTTTGAGGCCGCGCTGGCGCACCACTATGTCTTAGCGCAAAACACCGCCCGGATGGGATTCCCAGAAATTGCCTTTAATCTGTTCCCCGGCATGGGCGGTTATTCGCTGGTTTCACGCAAAGCGGGAATGCGTCTGGCGGAGGAGCTGATCTCAACCGGCGAGTCGCACTCTGCGGAATGGTTTGAAAGCCGGGGGCTGGTGGATGTGGTGTTCCAGCCCGGCGAAGGCTTTCTCGCAACCCGTACTTTTATCGATACGATGCGACCAAAGTTAAACGGCATTCGGGCCATGCTGCGGGCGCGCCAGAGAGTGCTAAAGCTTTCGCGCTCCGAGTTGATGGATATCACGGAAGATTGGGTAGATTCAGCGTTTACGCTGGAGGAGAAAGATGTGGCGTACATGGAGCGTCTGGTGATGTTGCAAAACCGCCATACGGCTTCTCTGCGTAAATCCGGCTAGTCTGCTCATGATTGTCGTTAGCGCCGCCAGACGCTGTGACTGACGACTAGCGCGTAACGTTGTTCAAACTACCGGGTGAAGCAATTGCTTTCTGCACAAGCCAGTGCTCGAGCTCATCGGCGGGCATTGGTTTGGCAAACAGATAGCCCTGTTTGCTATCTACGCCAATTTCATCAATCAGCCGCTCTTCTTCATGGGTTTCAACCCCTTCGGCAACAACGGTCAATTGCAGGGTTCTTGCTACGGCAACGATAGCCCGGACCAGCGCCTGCGACACTGAATTATGATTAATACCGCGTACAAAGCTTTGATCCAGCTTGATGCAATCCAGCGGGATCCGCGCCAGCTGCGACAGGGAAGAGTAGCCGGTGCCGAAATCGTCCAGATGCACTTCCGCGCCCAACTTATGCAGTTGATTGATCATGGTGACGGCCGATTTTTCATCTTCCACCAGGCAGCTTTCGGTCAGCTCAAAATCCAGCATGCATTGAGTCATTCCGGCGTTTTGCATCGCCTCGGTAAAATCCGACACCAGCGAACTGCTGTTTAATTGGCGGCCTGACAGATTCACCGCCACGCGCAAATTCAGCCCTTTCTTCTGCCACTCGGTTGCCTGTTGGGTCGCGGTTTCGATAACCCATTTGCCTAGCGGCGCAATCAGGCCGGACTCTTCGGCGTAGGAGATAAAGCTCTGTGGCTGAATCACGCCGCGCTCGGGCGAGTGCCAGCGCAGCAGGGCTTCGACACTCTTTACTTCGCCATTGTTGGAGATTTTCGGCTGATAATAGAGCTTCAGCTGTTGCTCCTCGAGGGCTTTTCTCAGGTTGGTGTCGAGCCACATGTATTCGGAAACTTTTTTGTTCATCTCCGGTGAGAACACGCAGTGCGCGTTTTTGCCCGCCTCTTTCGCCACGTACATGGCCGTATCAGCGTTGCGGATCAGGCTTTCTGCATCTGTTCCGTGCTGCGGGCAGACCGCGATGCCGCTTGAGCAGCCGGTATAAACTTCGATTAACCCGATGCGGAAAGGGGCTTTGAGGCGGCCGAGGATCTGTTGGCTGATGGCTTCCAGCTTTTCGACCGACGCTTGGGTACTAAGAATAATGAATTCGTCACCGCCCAGTCGCGCCAGGGTTTCGGTGTCTTCTAAACAGCCCTGAATGGCGTGAGCCACCTCTTTGAGCAGGCGATCGCCAAACATGTGTCCGTAGGCGTCATTCACTTTTTTGAAGTTATCTAAGTCGAGATAAATCAGTCCGATAGAGGTGTTACCGCGCAGTTCCAGCGCGCTTTTCAGCTGGTCTTGCAGGGCGTTGCGGTTGGCAAGGCCAGTGATGAGATCGGTATTGGCTAAGACCCGCAGCCGTTCCTGCGCCATGCGCTCATCGGTGATGTCAGAGCCGGAGCAGATGAGGAATTTCTGCTGTTTTCCGCTGCCGCTGTGGACAAATTTATTGCGGAATAAGAACAGCCGCTGGCCTTTTACCGTGTTAATCCAGCGTTCTACTTCGTATGACTGCTCTTTTTGAAAGAAGCCGGTGATGTTCTGGCGAGAGGCGATGCCTTCTTCCATCGACATAAACATGTCGTAGGCGCTGCGGCCAATCACGTCCTGCTCGCGTAGGCCGGTGTACTCTTCGCTCAGACGGTTGAAGCGATGCACTTTGCCGTCTTGATCGATAATCACGATCACCGAGTTGGCTTCGGACACTACCTGTTCGGCGAAGGTCAGCCCCACTTCAAGGTCGTGCGCCACGGACGCGGTATCTTCGAAATCAGAGGCGGTGCCCGCCCAAACGTTGCTGTCTACCTTACGGCCAACCAAATAGAGACAAATCGGCACGCCGAACAGCGCGACGTCAATGGTGAAGCAAGAGGTGATGCCCGTCAGTTCGCGAATGCGCGCGGCTTGCAGGCTGGTGAGGGAAACGGCGACGTTGGTCACGCCCTGTTCCGCTGAGAGTTCTAATGCGTTGCTATCTGAACTTAACCGCCAGTAGGGGCGCGGTGTACCAAAATGCAGGTATAAAATGGAGTCATCTTGAGCGTCTTTCATGAAAGTTTCTCCGTGTCACCAGCAACCTGATCTGACAATGTTAAGCAACGTGCAATTAAAAGCGCGGGCCCTGAGAACAGAGGCCCGCTCTTGATTTTAGATGATTTTTATTACCAGCGATGGCGCTCCACGCGGCGCGCCATCACCTTCTCTGCGGCAGTTATTTCAGCAGGAAGCTACTTTGCTTCACATCCTGCGAATCCAATCCAATGAATACATTGAATTTGCCCGGTTCAGAGGCCCATTTGAGCTTGTCATTGAAGAAACGTAAATCTTTTTCATTGATCGCAAATGTAACGACTTTTTCTTCACCCGGCGCCAGATTTATTTTCTCGAAGTTTTTGAGCTCTTTAACCGGGCGGCTGATAGAGGCCGTCAGGTCACGCAGATAGAGCTGTACCACGGTCGCGCCGCTGCGTTTGCCGGTGTTTTTCACCGTCACGCTGGCAGTCAGTGGCTGCGTGGCACTCATGGTGGTCGAAGACAATGAAATATCAGAGACGCTGAACTGGGTGTAGCTCAAACCATAACCAAACGGGAAGAGCGGGCCATTGGTGATGTCGAAGTAGCGCGAGGTGTATTTATCTTCTCTCTGCGGATTCCGTGGTCGGCCAGTATTCAACTCGCTGTTGTATAACGGGATTTGACCAACAGAGCGCGGGAAGGTCATTGGCAGTTTGCCCGACGGGTTGTAGTCGCCGAACAGCACGTCTGCAATGGCGTGTCCGCCTTCTGTGCCGCTGAACCAGGTTTCTAGCATGGCATCGGCAATGTCATTTTCCCACGTCAGGGTCAGTGGACGGCCATTCATCAGCACGATCACCAGCGGCTTGCCGGTGGCTTTCAGCGCTTTAAGCAGGTCGCGCTGGCTTTGCGGAACGTTCAACTCAGTGCGGCTGGACGCTTCGTGCGCCATGCCCTGAGCTTCCCCCACTACCGCAACCACGACGTCGGCTTTCTCGGCGGTTTTCACGGCTTCATCAATCATTTCCTGCGCTGGGCGCGGGTCGTTAACCACCTGTTTCTCATAGGAGTTTAGGAAGTTGACGATGTTTTGATCGTTGGTGATGTTGGCGCCACGGGCATACAGCAGGGTGGCTTTGTCGCCAATCGCGTCTTTCATACCTTGCAGCACGGTGACGGTCTGGTTGGCTTTACCGGCAGCGGACCAGCTTCCCATGACATCACGCTGGCTGTCGGCCAGTGTACCAATCAGGGCGATGGTGCCTTTCTTCTGCAACGGTAGGGTTTCGTTCTGGTTTTTTAGCAATACCAGTGAGGTACGCGCCACTTCACGCGCCTCTTTGCGATGCAAACGGCTTTCTGCGTTGGTATCAACCGGGTCACTCGATGCCGGGCCAAGGTGGCGGTACGGATCAATGAACAGGCCCATATCCCACTTAGCATTCAGTACGTTACGCACCGCGCGGTCAATCTCTTTGACGCTAACAATCTTGTCGGCAACCAAACCTTTCAGGTACTTGCCGTACATGTCGTCGGCCATGTCCATATCGACACCGGACTTCAGTGCCATGGCGGCGGCCTGACGGTCATCTTCGGCCACGCCGTGCTTGACCAAGCCGCCGATAGCGCCGTGATCGCTAACGGTTAAACCTTTGAATTTCCACTGGTCGCGCAGAACTTGCTGCAACAGCCACGGGTTGGAGGTCGCCGGAATGCCATTCACCGAGTTCAGCGCCACCATCACGCCGCCCGCGCCTGCATCAAGCGCGGCTTTATACGGCGGCATGTAGTCGTTGAACATGCGCGTCAGGCTCATGTCCACGGTGTTGTACTCGCGGCCGCCTTCTACTGCGCCGTACAGCGCGAAATGCTTCACGTTGGCCATTACGCTGTCAGGGGCGGACGGATCGTTATTCTGATAGGCGCTGACCATTTCGTGGGCCAGGCGCGATGTTAAGTAGGTGTCTTCGCCAAAGCCTTCAGAGACGCGGCCCCAGCGCGGATCGCGGGTGATATCGACCATCGGTGAGAAGGTCATGTTCAGGCCATCGGCCGCGGTTTCAATGGCAGAGATACGCGCGCTGGTGGCGACGGCTTGCATGTCCCAGCTGGCGGCAAGACCAAGGCTGATAGGGAAGATGGTGCGCTGGCCGTGGACCACGTCATAGGCGTAGAACAGCGGGATTTTCAGGCGGCTGTGCTGTACCTGATCCTGAATGCGGCGAATGTCAGGTTTGGTCACGGTATTGAACATACCGCCAACTTTATCGGCGCGAACGTCAGCCATAATGGCTTCTTTCGGGTAGTCGGGACCAACGCTGACTAAGTTAAGCTGGCCGATTTTTTCGTCCAGCGTCATTTGGGTCATCAGATGAGAGACGAAGGCATCCCGCTCTTTTGTCTGATTTTGGGGAATGCTCGACGCTTGCTCAGCAAACGACGAGGTAGAACCTGCTATTAACACCAACGCGCCAATCAGGTGATGCGTATTCATCGAATATCCTTCAGACAAAAAACATGCGGCTTAGGTTAATGACAGCCCCTAGCCAGAACGCGAACAAGGTAATGATCATTATAAGAAAACTATAGCGTGAGAATCTAATACGTCGCCTCAATTATTAGCAATGAATAGTTTTCTGCAAAAACGACTTATTGACCGCGAGCCGTCACAGCTCGCAATTTACGCTGAATTAGGAATTGATGTGCAAATACTGATACGAGATAGCGCGCAATTTCCGTTATTTAGGAATATGCGCACAGTAATAAATAGGGCGAGGGGCGTTACAACAGCGGCATGTCAGTTGGCGTTTTGCTCATGACGTCGAAGAACACGTCTTTGGAGACTGACCAGAATTGCGCAACGGCTTCGGCATTGTAGCTAATACCCATCAGGCTCATGACGAAGAAACAGGTCACGGTCAGGCCAATCCCGCTACAGACGAAGGCCATGACATTATGGCTGGACTGGCGGCAGCGAATATTTAATTGGCTGGTGCAAAACATCAGAAACGCGCTCAGTAATTCCCAACGCATCATCATGAAACCTGCAGTTAACGTACCCATCGAACCTATTCCTCAACTGAATTAAGCACCTGAAATGCACCAATCCAAAGGCAGTCCTCGGGGGGGCTGAATACCGGGGTGGAGCAAGGAGGCGTAGAAATGAAAATGTGATTTGCGTCACATTGTAGCGAGGGTTAATTCGATGCGCAAAAAAAAGTCGATATAGGATTTGATCTTCGTCATCGAGCCATAAAAAAACCGCCCTTAGCGGCGGTTTTCGAGTGAAAAGGGAATGCGTCGAGCGCCATCAGGCACCGTAACCCATCACTTGCAGCAGGTGTTGCGCATGCTGCACGGCGTCCTGACGGTGGGTCACCCCCAGCTTCTGATACAGATTGCGAATGTGAGTTTTAATGGTGGTAGAAGCCACGGTCAGCTCGCCGGCAATCTGGTCATTACTGTAGCCGGAGTAGATAAGGCCGAGCACTTGCCATTCGCGCTGGGTCAGCGGGCTGGTGCGAATCAGCTCCGGCACCTGAGGATGGGTCAGTAATTTACTGACAAAGCCTTCGTCGAAATGGGCGAACTTGTGGCGATGGTGCTGGTTAATGTCGCGCAACACCTTCTGCGCCCGGCGCTGCTCCATCTCCGGCAGAAGATTTAACTGGATAAGCTGGCGCAACTGCTGCGCCATCATTTCGCCTTCGATAACAAAGTGGCTGACAAAACCCGTGCGGTTGGCTAATTCCAGCGCTTCAATCAGCACGCGCTGGGCTTCATTTTTGCGATCGGTGTGCCAATAGAGCAGGTTGCTGAGGATCAGATTGCGGTTGAGGTCACTGACCAGCTTCAGCTGGCGCGCGTAACCATTCAGCTCATCAATGATTTTTTCTGCTTCCTCATATTGACCCAGCAGGATGTGCACCCGGGCAATGTTGCGCCATTGGCCTTGCAGGAAGTGGTTATCCGCCATACCCGGTTTGGAGGTCTGGTTCAGCCAGCTGCGCGCCGCGTTTTTATCCCCGACCATCTGCCAGTAAATAACGCGCGGCTTATCAGTGTTGGTCAGCCAGTCAGTGTGATACTGCCCGCTCTGCAACAGGGCTTCGCAGCGCTGCAAATAGCGATGGGCATTGTCGAGATGCCCGCGCGCCAGCGAGCACTTCGCCAGCATCGCCAAACATTGCAACTGCTGTTGCGGCTGGAAGTTAGCCAGCACTTCCAGCCCTTCGCGCGCGGCGCTTTCGGCATCGTCGAGGCGCGCCCACGACCACAGCAGCTGTGAGCGCAGGCGCAGTAAGAATTCGTGCATCGGCAGCTGTTCGAGATGCTGCTCGCGCACCAGTTCGAAGGCTTTATCCTGCGTCTCGTAAGCCGCCTGCAAGAAGCCCTGAGCGATCAGAATTTCACTCTGCTGGAGCAAAGCCCACAGCGCGTAGTGATAGGCCTCATGGCGGCGGGCGATTTGCTCGGTTTGCTGCATCAGCGGCAGGGCGCGGGTCAAATCGCCTTTGCAGTGCTGGATCTCGCCGGTCACCGAGGTGGCAACAATGCGGCTGTAATAGCTTGAATAGGGAAGATATTTCAGCGCCTGCGCCGCCAGCTTCTCGGCTTTATCCTGCTTGCCGTCGTTGATGGCGACCTGCGCTCTCAGGGCGTCAAATTCGGCGCTGAGGGTTTTATCCATCTCGATTTGCTCGACCTGCATCTCGTTTTCGGCGCGCTCAAGCAGCATTTCTACTTCGCTGTAGCGGTGCTGGCTCTGCGCTAACCATGCCTGCAACAAGGCCAGTTTCGGGTTTTGAATCAGCCGCTCATAAGGCAGGGCGTTGAGACACTCTTCGAGCAGCACCAGCTCGCTTTGGTTGAACAGCGCCCAGGCGTGTTGCAGCAGAATGTCGCGCAGCATGTCGGTATCTTCGGCGCCCAACGCGTGGTGAATGGCCTCGGCGGGGAAGCCCAGCGCCAGCCAACCTTCGGCCGCCAAACGGTGGATAGCCGGGAGTTCAGCCGCCAGTTCCCACTGGCAGCGCTGGCGCAGGAAAGTGGCAAACAGCGGGTGGAAGTTAAACCATTCGCCGGAATCATCCATTCGGTGAATGAATAGACCCTGACGCTCCAGCTCTTCCAGCCGGTGCTGGCCGTTTTCCGCGCCGGTCAGTTGCACAATCAGCGAATCATTCATTGAGCGCAGTAAAGAGCAGCGCAGCAGGAAGTCGCGGGTTGGCGCGTCCACGCGATCCAGAACCTCATCCACCAGATATTCGGATAGATGGCTGGCATTCAGCCCGGCAAGTTTTTTGGCCGACTGCTGGGCCGAGGCCGTCGAAGTGTGCGACTGGCGGGCGGAGAGGGCAATCAGCTGGAGCGCGGTGGCCCATCCGGCCACGTCGTCGCACAGGCGGCTGCTGTCGGCTTGCTCGATAGGGTCGGCCAAACGGCAATCAAAGAACTGCTGGGCTTCGGAATGGTTGAAAGCCAACTGTGCGGCATTCAGCTCCAGCAGTTGGTCGCGCACGCGCAAATTGGCAATGCCAAGCTGCGGCAGGGTGCGTGACAGCACCATTAATGTGAGGTTTTCCGGCTGATGGCGCAGGAAGAAGCGCATGCCTTCGTGAATGGCGTCATTGGAAATCAGGTGATAATCGTCAATCACCAGTAACAGAGGTCGATGCCAATCAGACAGCTCAACAAAGAGCTGCGCAAACAGGGCTGACAGGCTGGCGTATTGATGCTTCTGACTGAGTGCCTCGCTCTTGGCGCAGTGGCCGCCGGTCGCCTGTTGAATTGCGGCGATCAGGTAGCTGGCAAAACGCTCGGGCTGGTTGTCGCTTTCATCAAGCGAATACCAGCCGAGGTCGTTTTTACCCGCGGCCCAGTGGGCAACAAGCGTGGTTTTGCCGTACCCAGCAGGGCAAGCAACCAGAACGAGTCGGTAATTCTGTGCGCTCGCCAATTTGGTTAATAGGCGATCGCGCACCACCGTATTTTGCAGTCGCACCGGGCGACTCAGTTTCGAAGGGATCAGCATTTTTATAGATTCTTATGAACTGTAAGCAAATGAAAGGTGTGTTTATTTATTTTACAGCGCGTAATTAATATTATTCCTAAGGTCTGCCAATGCCGAAAGTATTGCAAGGCTGTTACATAATTACGTGTCGTTTAGTTGCTCTTGATCACAGTTTAGGCCCCTGTTTTTGGCCGAAAAAATCCTGATTACGCTACGCCCTTTTCCTCCTCCCTGTCTAATCCTTTACGGGATGATGCTGCACTTTCTACTTGGTTGCAGCATAGCCTTATTGTTTCAGCTTTTTACCCTACACCTACTCTACAAATACCCCATAGAGGGAGCTTATGTTGCCATCCACATTAGAGAAAACCCGGTTTGAACACGCCCTGACGCGCCAATGGCAGCGCTTTGGTTTACAGAGTGCCCAAGACATGACGCCGCATCAGTGGTGGCAGGCGCTGAGCGGCGCGCTGTCCGAGCAGTTAGCCGCGCAGCCCACGCCTGCCAAGACTCAACAGCAGCAGCGCCACGTAAATTATATTTCGATGGAGTTTCTGATTGGCCGTCTGACCTCCAACAACTTGATTAATCTGGGTTGGTTCGACACCGTCAGGGACGTGCTGAAAGCGCAGGGCGTAGAACTGGCCGATGTCCTCGAGCAAGAAACCGATCCCGCGTTAGGCAATGGCGGGCTGGGGCGTCTGGCGGCCTGTTTTCTGGATTCGATGGCGACCGTGGGGCAGTCGGCCACCGGCTACGGGTTGAATTATCAATATGGCCTGTTCCGCCAATCCTTTAGCGAAGGCAAGCAGCAAGAAGCGCCGGACAATTGGCATCGCGAGAGTTATCCGTGGTTCAGCCATAACAGCCACCTGTCGGTGGATGTCGGCTTTGGCGGTAAGTTAGTGAAGAATGAGCAAGGACAGGAGCTCTGGCAGCCGGAGTTCACGCTGCGCGGCGAAGCCTGGGACCTGCCGGTGGTGGGCTATCGCAACGGCGTTACCCAGCCATTACGTCTGTGGCAGGCGACGGATGTGCATCCTTTTGACCTGACGCTGTTTAACGACGGGCAGTTCCTCAAGGCCGAGCAAAAGGGCATTGATGCCGCCAAGCTGACTAAAGTGCTCTACCCGAATGACAATCATCAGCAGGGCAAACGCCTGCGCCTTATGCAGCAGTATTTCCAGTGCGCCTGCTCGGTGCGGGATATTTTGCGCCGTCACCACTTCCTTGGACGCAAAATTGCTGAACTGCCTGATTTTGAAGTAATTCAGCTTAACGATACCCATCCGACCATCGCTATTCCCGAGCTGTTGCGCATTCTGCTCGACGAGCACCAGATGGAGTGGGACGCGGCTTGGGCTATTACCAGCCGGACCTTCGCTTATACCAACCACACCTTGATGCCAGAAGCTCTGGAGCGCTGGGATGAGAAGCTGGTGCGCAGCCTGCTGCCGCGTCATTTCTCGCTGATTAAGCAGATTAACGCGCGCTTTAAAAAGGTGGTGGAGAAGCAGTGGCCGGGCAACAAAGCCGTGTGGGAGAAGCTGTCGGTGCATCAGGACAAGCAGGTGCGCATGGCGAATCTCTGCGTAGTCAGCGGCTTTGCGGTCAACGGCGTCGCGGCGCTGCACTCGGATCTGGTGGTGAAAGACCTGTTCCCCGAGTATCACCAGCTGTGGCCGCAAAAATTCCATAACGTGACCAACGGCATTACGCCGCGCCGCTGGCTGAAACAGTGTAATCCGGCGTTGTCGGCGCTGATTGATGACAGCCTGAAAACCGAGTGGGTCACTGATCTTGATGCATTGCGCGGGCTGGAAAAATTCGCTGAAAATGCCAAATTCACCCAACGTTATCAACAGATTAAGCGCGAGAACAAAGTGCGGCTGGCGGAGTATGTGCAGCAGCGTATGGGGATCACCCTCAACCCAGACGCCATTTTTGACGTGCAGATTAAGCGCCTGCACGAGTACAAGCGCCAGCATTTGAACTTGCTGCATATCGTGGCCTTGTACCGCCAATTGCGCGAAAACCCGCAGCTCGACATGGTGCCGCGCGTGTTCCTGTTCGGGGCGAAAGCCGCGCCGGGCTACTATCTGGCGAAAAACATCATCTATGCGATCAACCAAGTGGCGGAAAAGGTCAATAACGATCCGATCGTCGGCGATCGTCTTAAAGTGGTGTTCATTCCCGATTATCGCGTTTCGGTCGCCGAGCTGATGATCCCGGCTGCCGACGTCTCCGAGCAGATCTCCACGGCGGGCACCGAAGCCTCCGGCACTGGCAACATGAAGCTGGCGCTTAATGGGGCGATGACCGTCGGCACGCTGGACGGCGCGACGGTGGAAATCGCCGAGCAGGTTGGCGAAGACAATATCTTTATTTTCGGCAACACCGTCGATCAGGTGAAAGCTCTAAAAGCTCAAGGCTATTCGCCGCTGCAATGGCGCAAAAAAGACACATTATTGGATGCCGTATTGAAGGATCTGGAAAGCGGCTTGTTCAGCCATGGGGATAAATCCGCCTTTAGCCCGATGCTCGACAGCCTGCTGTCAGGCGGCGATCCCTACTTAGTGTTAGCGGATTTTGCTGATTATTGTGAGGCACAACAGAGAGTTGACGTGTTGTACCGCGATCGGGCGGAGTGGACGAAGCGCACTATACTCAATACGGCCCGTGTTGGCATGTTCAGTTCAGACCGGTCGATCCGCGATTATCAGCAACGGATCTGGCAGGCGAAACGCTAAGGAGCAGCAATGGAGAGCAAACAGCTAGAACAAGCGGCGATCGAGGCTGGGATCGCCGCCGGTTATATCAATGCGCATGGTAAACAACAGGCTATTGCTGCCGCTACTAAACGGGATTTGCTGGAGGCGATGGGCTGGGCCGCGGGCGTTCCACACGCCGTCGAAGCCCCCGTGCCGGTAGTAAAAGTGTTTATTAAGGGCAGCCGTTTAGCCCTGCCGATTGGCGGCGAAGGCGAGTTTCAGTGGCAGTTGAAGTTGGAAAGCGGCGCGGTGCAGCAAGGGCGCACCAGCGCCAAAATGACCTTGGCCCTGCCGGGGCGCATTTCCAGCGGCTACCACCAGTTGACGCTGACGCAGGACGCGCAAAGCTGGGAGTGCAGCATCATCGTCGCGCCAAAACGCTGCTATGAACCCGATGCCCTGCTGGCGGGGAAAAAGCTGTGGGGCGCCTGCGTGCAACTCTACACGCTGCGTTCCGAGAACAACTGGGGCATTGGCGACTTTGGCGATTTACGCCAACTGGTGCAGGAGATGGGCAAACGCGGCGGCGCTTTCGTCGGCCTCAACCCCATTCACTCGCTTTATCCCGGCAACCCCATCGCCGCCAGCCCATACAGCCCGTCTTCACGGCGCTGGCTGAACGTGATTTACATTGACGTCAACGCGGTGGAAGATTTCCAGCTCAGCGAGGCGGCGCAGGCGTGGTGGCGCGAGCCGCAAACGCAGAAAATCCTTAAAGAAGTTCGCCGCAGCGCATGGGTGGATTACGCCCGCGTGGTGCCGCTCAAGCTCACCGGGCTGTCGCTGGCGCATCAGCGTTTTGTCACCCGTAGCGCGTCCGATCCGCTGCAAAAAGCCTATCGAAAATTTGTCCGCGAGGGAGGCGACAGCCTCTATCAGCAGGCGGCCTATGACGCGCTTTATAGCCATCTGGCAAAGCAGGGCGAGCAGCCACAAGGCTGGCCGCACTGGCCGGAAAAGTACCGCAGCGCGCAGAGTGCCGCCGTCAAAGCCTTCTGCCAGCAGTATGAGTCCGAGGTGGATTTCTACCAGTGGCTACAGTGGCTGGCGGAGTATCAGTTTGGCCGCTGTTACCACGACAGCCAGCAGGCGGAGATGCCGATTGGTTTGTATCGCGATTTAGCCGTGGGCGTGGTGGAAGGTGGAGCCGAAACCTGGGGCGATCGCGACGTTTATTGTCTGAAAGCCTCGGTCGGCGCGCCGCCGGATATCCTTGGGCCGCTCGGGCAAAACTGGGATCTGCGCCCGATGGATCCGCACGTCATGGTGCGCCGCGCCTATCAGCCTTTTATCGATCTACTGCGCGCCAACATGACCAGCTGTGGCGCGTTGCGCATCGATCACGTGATGACCCTGCTGCGCCTGTGGTGGATCCCTTATGGTGAAACCGCCGACAACGGTGCTTATGTGCAGTATCCGGTGGACGATCTGCTGGCGATTCTGGCACTGGAAAGCCAGCGCCACCGCTGCATGGTGATAGGAGAAGATCTGGGCACCGTGCCGGTGGAGATCGTCAGTAAGCTGCGCGAAGGCGGGGTCTACTCGTACAAGGTGTTGTACTTCGAGCGTGACGCGGAGAATAACTTCCGCGCGCCGCAGTCTTATCCGGTGCAGGCGATGGCGACCATCACCACCCACGATCTTCCTACGCTGCGCGGTTACTGGCAGGGGGATGATTTGGCGCTAGGCAAGAAGTTGGGGCTGTATCGCGACGAAGAGGTATTAACCGAGCTGTACGCCGATCGCGGTCGCGCCCGGCAGGGGTTGCTCAACGGGTTGCATCATTATGGCTGCGTGCCGAAAAGCACTGGTCACAATGCAGACGTGATGAGCATGACGCCGACGCTCAATCGCGGCCTCCAGCGTTATGTCGCTGATAGCGCCTGCGCCCTGTTGGGCCTGCAACCCGAAGACTGGCTGGACATGGGCGAGCCGGTCAACATTCCCGGCACCAGTGACGAATACCCCAACTGGCGGCGCAAACTCACCCGTACTCTGGAAGATATGTTCGCCGACGACGAAGTGAATAAGCTGATCAAGGACTTGGATAAGCGCCGCAGGAAGGTGTCGGTGAGTTGAGTTTTGGCTCTACTTCCTCCCCTAATTAGGGGAGGGATCAAATCAAAAGCCACAGCAAAACCGCACTACTCTAAATCCGGGTTATTGGCGATTTGCTCCACCGTCATTGGCCTGCCGAGCAAATATCCCTGCAACGAATCACAGCCTAGCTCGGTGAGGAAATCTTGCTGTTGGGTGGTTTCCACACCTTCGGCAACCACTTTCAGATTCAGCGTCTGGCCGAGGGCGATGATAGCTTGCACGATGCTGGCATCTTCGCTTCCCGCAATCAGATCATTAATAAAAGCGCCGTCGATTTTCAGTTCGCTGGCCGGTAAGCGTTTCAGGTAGAGCAGGCTGGAGTAGCCCGTACCAAAGTCATCAATCGAGGCTTTGACGCCAAAACGCGTGAGCTGCTCGAGGATCTCGACGCTGGCGTCGGGGTTGCGCATCGCGGTGGTTTCAGTCACTTCCAGCGTCAGCATCTCTGGCGGGATCTGATGCTTCTGCACAGTAGCAATCACCTTTTCCACCAGATTCGGCTGCTCAAATTGCAGGGCAGAGAGGTTTACCGCCACGGTCCAGGTGCGATGTCCCGCCAAGTGCCACTGGCGCAGCTGGCGACAGGCTTCGTTAATCACCCATTCGCCAATTGAGATAATAAGGCCGGTTTTCTCCGCCATCGGCAGGAAGACGTCCGGGCTGAGCATCACGCCGTGGCGCTCCCAGCGCAGCAACGCCTCAAAGCCGGTCACCGGGCCGTGTGGCGCGACAAATTTTGGCTGATAGTGCAGGCGCAGCTCGTCGTGCTCCACCGCCATGCGCAAATCGTTGAGCATTTGCAGCTGGTCTTGCGCATTGGCATTCATCGACGGCTGGAAAAAGTTGTAGCCGTTGCGCCCGGCATTTTTGGTGTGGTACATCGCCGCGTCGGCGTTGAGCATCAGCTCGCGCTCGTTTTCGCCATCGCCCGGATAAACCGCAATACCAATACTCACTGACACCAGCAGCTCGTAGCGCGAAACCTGGAAAGGTTTAGCAATCAGATGCCCGAGCTTGTCGGCCAGCGTCGCGGCGTCGTTGGGATCGCCGATTTCCATCAGCAGCACGAATTCATCGCCACCCAAGCGCGCCAAGGTATCCGAGGCGCGCAGGTGGGCCTGTAGCCGCTCGGTGACGGCAATCAGCAGCAAATCCCCCACGTGGTGGCCAAAAGCGTCGTTCACCGCCTTAAAGCCGTCGAGGTCGAAAAACAGCAGGGCGAAGGAGGATTGAGTACGCTCCGCTTTCTGGAAAGCCTGGCTTAGACGGTCTTCCAACAGGAGGCGGTTCGGCAAGCGCGTTAGATTATCGTGCAAGGCGAGCTGGGTTAGCTCGCGGTTGGCCTGCGCCAAAGAAGAAGCAAGAATCGAGGTGCGCGCCTGCAGGCGCGCATCCAGCACGGAAATAATCAGGGTGATGGCGAGCACGGCCAAGGTGACGACAATCACCAGCAGCGCCAGCCAGTTATTATTCACCCCGGAAACTGCCGCCATGCTGTGGCTATCGTGAGGGAAATTGGCGGCGGCCATGCCGATATAGTGCATGCCGACAATCGCGGTGCCCATGACAATCGCCGCGCCGACGCGCAGCATTTTGACATTCGGCGAGTGCTGGCGCAGGTGAAACGCCATCCACAGCGCGGCACCGGAAGCCACCACAGCGACCACCACTGACAGCGCCACCCAGCGAAGATCGTAATCTATGCCGGGCATCATGCGCATTGCCGCCATGCCGGTGTAGTGCATCGCCACAATGCCGCCGCCCATCAGCAGGGAGCCAAGCAGCAGGCTCTGGGTCGGCAGCCGGTCATGGCACACCAGCCAGAGGGCGAACGCGGAAGAAACGATGGCGATCAGCATCGAAAATAGGGTGATAAGCGGGTCATAGCCCATCGACACTGGCAAACTAAAGGCCAACATGCCGATAAAATGCATCGACCAGATACCAATCCCCATAGACAGCGCGCCGCCCGCTAACCACAGTTTCGACGCTCTTCCTTGTGTCGTTGCCACTCGTCCAGCCATGTCGAGCGCGGTGTAAGACGCGAGCATCGCAACGATGAAGGAGAACAGAATCAGGACATCGTTGTAATTACTGGAAAGCATGCAAACTCCACACAATAGGATATCTATATTAGGTGCTAATTTTGGCGCGGGATAATCGCATTAAATAATAATAAAGGCTATTGAATTAGCGCCTTTCTATTAAATTTACTTAAGCTTATTGCTCAATCCTTATAAATTCAGTTGCAAAACTCGTGAGAAGTAAACGTAATAGGAACAAGGTCTTTGCCTTTATAAAATACGCCAGCGAGCAGATGGTCTATAGTTAACTATTAATTTGGCTAATCAGTTTGGAGTTATAAACATGATCACGGTTCACCATTTAAATAACTCGCGGTCCCAGAGAGTACTCTGGATGCTCGAAGAGCTAGAATTGCCTTATCAAATTCAGCGTTATCAACGTGATGAAAAGACCATGCTGGCCCCGGCCTCACTGAAAAAAGTGCATCCTTTGGGGAAATCGCCGGTGCTGGTGGATAACGACCTGACGCTGGCTGAGTCGGGGGCGATTTTGGAGTACCTGCAAGAAACCTATGATGCACAAGGGAATTTCAAACCTACCGATCACTTCGCTCGCCAGCAGTATCGCTATTGGATGCACTATGCCGAAGGGTCGCTGATGCCGATTTTGGTGATGAAGCTGATTTTTGGACGATTAGGCAAACCGCCGATGCCTTGGCTGATCCGCCCGATTGCCGGTGCCATCGGCAAAGGGGTGCAGCAAAACTATCTGGATAAGCAGCTGGCGACTCATGGCGCCTATCTTGAACAGCATCTGACTGAAAACACATGGTTTGCTGGCGGCGACTTTAGTGCCGCCGACGTGCAGATGAGTTTCCCGGTGGAAGCGATGGTGTCGCGCGGAGGATTAGATAAATATCCGAAATTGCATACCTGGCTTTCTACCATTCATGCGCGGCCAGCTTATCAAAAAGCCTTAGAGCAGGGTGGCCCTTACCAAATTGGTAGCTAATCAAAATTCCAGTGTTCTCTATTTTTCAGCAACGCCGATTTATATTTTCAGCAATACATAAGTGTTGCTTAATATCTTCGAATCGGCGGGTCTGAATTTTGATAACGCAATAGGAATATTGTTAAGCTATTAATCCTCTCCGGTTTTATTTCTTTATCTCTTGGGCCTTTTTCCTCCCTTTCAAAATAGCGCGGTCTATTTTCTTTTCTTCTAATGCCTTGCCTGATTTTCCATTTTTTCATCACCGTTTTGGCATGTTGCACAGCCTGCTAACCATTCAAAATAGGCGGTTTGCGCAAATTCTGTGGCGATCTGGCTTTTTATTGAACAAATCGCCATAAAATGTCGTGAACGGGAGTTGAAAAGAGGGGGTTAATGGCTGGATAATCGTTTGCTTTGCAGTACCCGTGGTTTTTATTTCCGCCTTACGCGATGAGAGTTAAACGTTTGCCTTGGTTTTGCGCATCGATCTTGCAGGTTTTCGAGCACATTACGGCGGTTAGGGAAGCGAACGTGACGAAACGGTTTCGTAATGACCACGCAGGCATTTCAGCAAGACACTTCAGAGGGTTGCACATGGCTAGTCAACACAATCAAACGGGCAGTGGCGTTGCGCCTGCCGGTTCGCTTGATGCTTTCTTTAAAATATCTGCGCGTGGCAGTAACGTTCGTCAGGAAATCATTGCCGGTCTGACGACCTTTTTGGCGATGGTTTATTCCGTCATCGTGGTTCCGAGTATGCTGGGCAAAGCCGGTTTCTCCCCGAGCGCCGTGTTTGTCGCGACTTGCTTGGTGGCGGGCTTTGGTTCTCTGCTGATGGGGCTGTGGGCCAATTTGCCTTTAGCCATTGGTTGCGCAATCTCCCTGACTGCGTTTACCGCCTTCAGTCTGGTGCTGGGCCAGCACATTAGCGTGCCGGTCGCACTGGGCGCGGTATTCCTGATGGGGGTGTTGTTCACCATCATTTCCGTTACCGGGATTCGTTCGTGGATTTTACGCAATTTGCCGATGGGCGTTGCGCACGGCACGGGGATTGGTATCGGGCTGTTCTTGCTGCTCATCGCCGCCAACGGTGTCGGCTTGGTGATCAAGAACCCACTCGACGGCCTGCCGGTGACTCTCGGCGCTTTCACCTCTTTCCCGGTTATCATGACGCTGTTGGGCCTGGCGGTGATTTTCGGTTTAGAGAAACTGCGCGTGCCGGGCGGCATTCTACTGGTGATTATCGTGATTTCTATCATCGGCCTGATTTTTGACCCGGCGGTGAAGTATCAGGGACTGTTCGCCATGCCGTCTTTGTCAGACGCTAGCGGCCACTCGGTGCTGTTTAATCTCGACATCATGGGCGCGCTGAAACTGGCGGTTCTGCCAAGCGTGCTGGCATTGGTGATGACGGCAGTCTTCGACGCCACCGGGACTATCCGCGCGGTAGCCGGTCAGGCGAATTTGCTGGATAAAAACGGTCAGATCATCAGCGGCGGCAAAGCGCTGACCTCTGACTCCATCAGCAGCATGTTTGCCGGTTTGGTAGGTGCATCCCCAGCCGCGGTGTATATCGAATCCGCCGCCGGTACTGCCGCAGGCGGTAAAACCGGCCTGACCGCCACGGTGGTCGGCGTGCTGTTCTTGCTGATGCTGTTCCTCTCTCCACTGTCGTATCTGGTTCCTGCCTACGCTACCGCCCCTGCGCTGATGTACGTGGGTCTGTTGATGTTAAGCAACGTCACCAAACTGGATTTCACCGATTTCGTCGATGCGATGTCCGGCCTGCTGTGCGCGGTGTTTATCGTTCTGACCTGTAATATCGTGACCGGTATTATGTTAGGTTTCAGCGCGTTAGTGATTGGCCGCATCTTCTCCGGCGAATGGCGCAAGCTGAACATCGGCACGGTGATCATCGCCGTGGCGCTGGTGGTGTTCTATGCCGGTGGATGGGCAATTTAAGATTTTTGGGGGGCGAAAATCTGACGCCCTTTTAAGGTCAAGGTCGTGGGCATCGGCCCACACCGACCAAGGGAGGCGCAAAACAGCACCCACTGAAACGGCACGGTTGAAATGCCTCAAAACCGCAGTCAAAAATGGCGCTGAGCGAACGGTTCGAGACCTTAGGCTCGAAGCCTGAAGCGAAGGCACCGCCTAAGCGGCGACATTTTGCGGTGAAGAACCGAAGTGACTGAAACACGTCCATCCAACGAGCGATAGCGCGCAGTAAAGAGCCGGAGATTCTTAAGAGGCGCGGCGATAGGCGCCTCTTAAGGCCGGTTTGGGTGGCAACCCAAGGTTTTGAATTTGAAGTTAAGTCGGTGTGGGCCAACGCCCACGACCTTGAATTTGAATTTGAATTTAGTTTTTTAAATTAAAAATGCATTAAAAGGGGCGCGTGTGGCCCCAACCACACCCCTTTTCAGCACGCTCTGATTTAAACCGTAACGGTTTTTGATCTACTATTCCTTAGGTATGTGTCAGGCGCGCCTGATTGAAAGTCATAAAAATAAGAGTCTAAGGAAAGCATGGAAATCTTCTTTACCATCCTCATTTTGATTCTGGTGGTATCGCTCTCCGGGGTGGTGACCAGAATGTTACCTTTTCAAATCCCGCTTCCATTAATGCAGATAGCCGTCGGGGCGTTGCTGGCATGGCCGAATTTTGGCCTGCACGTAGACTTCGACCCTGAGCTGTTCTTGGTACTGTTCATCCCGCCACTGCTGTTTGCCGATGGTTGGAAAACTCCGACGCGGGAGTTTTTGCATCACGGACGTGAGATCCTCGGGCTAGCGCTGGTGCTGGTTCTGCTCACCGTGGTCGGCATTGGTTATCTGATTTATATGATGGTGCCGGATATCCCGCTGGTGGCGGCTTTCGCGCTGGCTGCGGTTCTGTCGCCAACGGACGCCGTGGCGCTGGGCGGCATTGTCGGCAAGGGGCGTATCCCGAAATCGATTATGGGCGTGCTGGAAGGTGAGGCGCTGATGAACGACGCGTCCGGTCTGGTATCCCTGAAGTTTGCTATCGCAGTAGCGATGGGCACCATGATCTTCACCGTCGGCGGTGCCTCGGTAGAGTTCCTCAAGGTGGCCATTGGCGGGTTGATGGCCGGTGTGGCGGTGACGTGGCTGTACAGTAAATCACTGCGCATCATGAGCCGTTGGAGTGGTGATGACCCGGCGACGCAGATCGTCTTCCTGCTGTTATTGCCGTTCGCCTCTTACCTGATAGCCGAACATATCGGCGTGTCGGGCATCCTGGCGGCGGTGGCGGCCGGTATGACCATCAGCCAGTCGGGCATCATCCGTAACGCGCCGCTGGCGATGCGCCTGCGTGCCAACAGCGTCTGGGCGATGCTCGAGTTTGTGTTCAACGGCATGGTGTTCATCATGCTCGGCCTGCAATTGCCGGGCATTCTGGAGAACTCGCTGGATCAGGCAACCCATGACCCGTCTATCGTCACCTGGCACTTGTTTGCTGACGTCGGCATTATCTACTTCGCCTTGCTGCTACTGCGCTTTGTCTGGCTGTGGGTGATGAAAAACATCAGTAACCGCTTCCTGAAAAAGAAACCGTTGCTGTTTGGCGCGTACAGTACGCGTGAACTGTGGGTAGCTTCCTTTGCCGGGGTTCGCGGGGCCATTACGCTGGCCGGTGTGCTCTCCATCCCGCTGTTCTTATCCGACGGCACGGCCTTCCCATCGCGCTATCAGTTGGTGTTCCTCGCCACCGGCGTCATCCTATTCTCGCTGATTGCGGGGGTGATTGCGTTGCCATTCCTGCTTAAAGGCGTGGTGGTGGCCGATGGCACGGCGTATCGCGAAGAAGAGCGCATGGCGAAGTCGATTGCCGCTGAAGTGGCTATCGAAAGCCTGCATAAGATGGAAGAGCGTCTGGCGGCGGATTCCGAAGAGAATATCGATGAGCAGACGCTTAAAGAGATCAGCTCGCGGGTGATTGGTACGCTGCGGCGACGCACGCTCAATAAAGATGATATTGAGACGGCGTTGAAGCTGGAAAACCTCGAGCGCCGCTTCCGCCTCACGGCGCTGCGCGCCGAGCGCGGGGAGCTATATCATCTGCGCGCGACGCAGAAAATCAGCAATGAAACGCTGCAAAAGCTGCTGCATGACCTCGATTTGCTCGAGGCGCTGCTGGTCGAAAAAGAGGTGTAAAGCCTCGCAACGCGCACGCTATCCGGCGTGCGCGTCTCTTTGCTGCTGCTTGAAGTGCTCCCGACACATGGCAATCCACGCCTGGGTGCTGTGCGACATATAACTTCCCTCCCGCCAAATCAGCTCTAGTTTCCACAGCATCTCCGGCTCGATAGGCATCCACATCAGGCTTGAATCCAGACGGCGGCAGATTGGCTCCGGCAGAATTGCCACGCCCATTCCCGCCTGCACCATCGCCGCCAGAAAGTCCCACTGGCCGCTGCGGGTGGCAATTTTAGGCGTGAATCCATGCGCCGCGAAGCTGTCCATCAGCATGCCGTGCAGCGCAAAATCTTCGTTATAAATCAGAATGCTTTCATCGGCTAATTCAGAAATCGGCAGGCGAGTGCGGTTGAGCCACTTCTCGCTGCGCGGCACCACGGCGCACATGGGGTAGCTAAAAAGCGGGATGGAAGTGAGGCCAAGACTTTCGTCAATCGACAGCAGGTTCATGGCTAAATCCAGTTCGCCGGAGACAATCGCCGACTGCACCGTGCGGCCGCCAAATTCGGAGATAATCAGCTCAATGCCGGGATATTTTTGGCGAAACGCGCCAATCAGCGGGGCCATCTGGGTACCCACCATCGGCGGGATGCCGATGCGCAACTGCCCGCGGGTGAGGGTGCTGATATCCTCCAGTTCGCTTTCCAGCTGGCGAAACTCTTCCAATATGTTCTGTCCGCGTTGATACAGCGCCTGTCCGCTGTCGGTCAATCTCAGGCGGCGGCCATCGCGAATAATCAGTGTACATTCAAGCTCTTCCTCCAGATGGCGCAGCATCTTGCTGATGGTTGGCTGAGTGACAAACAGCTTTTCCGCCGCGCGGGTAAAGCTCTGTTGGCGAACAACTTCGACAAAATAACGCAGGGTACGCACGTCCATAATGATCCTCTTAATCGACGTGTTTGCGGCGAAAGGCAAAACATGCCGATTTGGAATGATTTCGATGATTTTAATTCATTTCTATACCGGTTTTCCGCCAACGTATACTTCTTTCGTTCCCCTTTTTAACCCACCGAGGTTATTCCTATGTTGTTGGCGTTGCGCACTCGAGCGCCGTCTTATTTAAGTCGTCTACAGGTCCCCATTCAGGTGGTGCTGTACGCGGCTCTCTATCTGGTTGCGGACCGTCTGGTGACTTTGTTGCATCTGCCTCTGCCAGCTAACGTCGTTGGCATGTTCATGCTTTTACTCTTGATTATGTCCGGTATTTTGCCGCTGAAATGGGTAAAAGCCGGTTCCCGCTGGCTGCTGGCCGAAATGCTGCTGTTCTTCGTTCCTGCGGTGGTGGCAGTGGTAAATTACACCTCTCTGCTGATGGTCGAGGGCTGGAAAATATTCTTGGTGATCGCCGTCAGCACCACTCTGACGCTGGGTATTACGTCGCTGGTGGTGGACAGGATCTATCGTCTGGAGCTGCGTTTAGCGGAGCGGAAGGTGCGCGGTGAGTGACATTATTATTAGCGCCATCTGTTTTGTCGTAACCGTGTTGCTGTATTACGCCAACAAGAAGCTTTACCGCCAGCGCCGCACTCTTTTATTAATGCCGCTGGTGTTCACGCCGGTGGTGCTGGTTCTGCTGCTGGTGGTCGCCCGCGTGAGCTGGCAGGACTACATTGGTGAGACGCACTGGCTGCTGTGGCTACTCGGCCCGTCAACCATCGCCTTTGCCGTCCCAGTCTACGAGAATATGGCGATTATCCGCCGCCACTGGCTGTCGCTTTCTGCCGGCGTGGTGACGGCGGTGGTGGTCGCGGTGTTCAGCTCCGTCTGGCTGGCCCGGCTGTTTGCGCTGCCCGAGGTGATTCAGCGCAGTTTATCGGTTCGCTCCATCACCACGCCTTTCGCCCTGGCCGCCGCGAAGCAGGTGGGCGGGCAGCCGGATCTGGTCGCGCTGTTTGTGGTGATCACCGGCGTCTTCGGTATGGCGATAGGCGACATGATGTTCCTGCGTTTGGCGGTGAAAAGTAAGTTAGCGAAAGGCGCGAGCCTCGGGGCGTCATCCCACGGCGCAGGCACGGCCAAAGCCTACGATATGGGCGCCGAAGAGGGCGTGGTTTCAAGCTTAGTGATGATGCTGGCGGGGGTTGTCACCGTGGTGATGGCGCCGGCAATTGGGATTTTGATGTGGTAGTTCGGGTTTGCTCCTTTGTGAGAAATACTCCAGCCCAGCCCTCCCCTAAATAGGGGAGGGAGCAACTAGCCCTAAATTAATGAATCACCTGTGATAAAAACTCCCTGGTCCTTGCTGATTTCGGTGCGGCGAAGAACTCCATTGGTGGGGCTTCTTCTACGATCTCCCCGCGATCCATAAAGATCACGCGGTCCGCGACGGTTCTTGCGAACCCCATCTCATGGGTCACGCACAGCATGGTCATGCCTTCCTCGGCGAGTCCGATCATGGTGTCTAACACTTCTTTCACCATTTCCGGATCCAGTGCGGAAGTCGGTTCGTCGAACAGCATGATTTTCGGCTTCATGCAGAGGGAGCGGGCGATGGCGACGCGTTGCTGCTGCCCGCCGGAAAGCTGGCCGGGGAACTTGTGCGCGTGCTCGGCAATGCGTACCCGTTTCAGGTAGTGCATGGCCAGCTCTTCGGCTTCCTTCTTCGGCATCTTGCGCACCCAGCAGGGCGCCAGCGTGCAGTTCTGCAACACCGTCAGGTGCGGGAAAAGGTTGAAATGTTGGAAAACCATGCCGACTTCGGTACGAACGCGCTCGATATTGCGCGGATCGTCGTTTAACTCGGTGCCGTCCACGACGATCCGGCCCTGCTGGTGCTCCTCCAGATGATTAATGCAGCGGATGGTGGTGGACTTCCCCGAGCCAGACGGGCCGCATAGCACGATGCGCTCGCCCGGCTTCACGCGCAGGTTGATGTTTTTCAACACGTGGAACTGTCCGTACCACTTGTTAACGTCTTCCAGGGTGATCATCATTTTTTTAGCATCAATAGTGTGATGGTCGCTCATGTTTTACCTCAGTGTGCGGAACGTCCGGTGTGAAAGCGTCTTTCCAAATGTTGGCTATAACGCGACATGCTGAAACAGAAAATCCAGTAAACGGCGGCGGCGAAGACATAGCCTTCGGTCGACATGCCGAGCCACTCGGGATCGACGGTGGCTTGCTGCACGCTGCTGAACAGGTCAAACAGGCCGATGATGATCACCAGACTCGTATCTTTAAACAGCGCGATAATGGTGTTGACCAGGCCGGGGATCACCATCTTCAGGGCCTGCGGCAAAATCACCAGCCCCTGAGTTTTCCAATACCCCAGCGCCAGTGACTCGGCGGCTTCGGTCTGGCCCTTCGGCAGCGCCTGCAATCCGCCGCGCACCACTTCCGCGACATAAGCCGACTGGAACAAAATCACCCCAACCAGCGCGCGCACCAGTTTGTCGATGTTGGTCCCTTCCTGCATAAACAGCGGCAGCATCACCGAGGACATAAACAGCACGGTGATCAGCGGCACGCCGCGCCAGAACTCGATAAAAATCACTGACAGCACGCGAACAATCGGCAGGCGAGAGCGGCGAGCCAGCGCCAGCAAGATGCCGAGCGGCAAGGCTCCGGCGATACCCACTGCGGCGATGATCAGCGTCAGCGTCAGCCCGCCCCATTGGCGTGTTTCGACCACCGACAGGCCGAAGAAGCCGCCATAAAGCATGAACCAAGTGAATATCGGGAACAGCACCACCCAGGCGGCGATGTATCGGCCACGGCGCGGCATGGCGTGAATGAACATCGGTACCAAGGTGAGCAAGCCGACGATTAAGGTCAGATTGATGCGCCAGCGCTCTTCAAAGGGGTAAAGGCCATACATGAACTGGCCGAAGCGCGCATGGATAAACACCCAGCAGGCGCCTGCTTTGGTGCAGTCCGAGCGAGCCGTACCGACCCAGTTGGCCTGAAAAATAACCCAGTTGAGCAGTGGAGGAATAACCAGCCACATCAGCCACAGGCAGAAAATCGTCAGTAAGCTATTGAACCAGCTGGAGAACAGGTTTTTTCGCATCCACAGCAAAGCGCCGCCAACCGAGGCCGGGTGCTTATTGGTGGGCATGGCAGAGGGGAGTGTGCTCATCGTCATTCGATTCCCTTAACGTTCGACCAGCGCGATGCGCCGGTTGTAGATGTTCATTAAGAACGAAATCGCCAGACTGATGATCAAGTAGACGGACATGGTAATAGCAATAGTTTCAATAGCCTGGCCGGTTTGGTTGAGCACCGTTCCAGCAAACAGCGACACCATGTCGGGATACCCGATGGCGGCCGCCAGTGAGGAGTTTTTAACGATATTCAGGTACTGGCTGGTCAGCGGCGGAATAATCACCCGCATTGCCTGCGGCAAAATCACCTGACGCAGCGTCACCGGATTCGGCAGGCCGAGGGAGCGCGCGGCTTCATGCTGGCCGTGGGAAACCGACTGAATGCCCGAGCGAATCACTTCGGCAATAAAGGTCGAGGTGTAGACCGACAGCGCCACCGTCAGCGAGGCCAATTCAGGGATAAGCACCATGCCACCGCGGAAGTTAAATCCGCGTAGCGCCGGGATGTCCCAGTGAACCGCAGGCCCGAAGAACAGGTGCGCCAATGCCGGGAAGATCACCAGCATGGCAATCGCCCACGGCCAAATACGCCATACCCGCCCCGTGTGGATCTGGCGGAAATGGTTGTAACGCTTCAACGCCCAGATGCCAAACAGCGCCAGCAGCAGGGCGATGCCACTCTCCAGACTGCCCGGAGCCAGCTCGGGAGAGGGCAGATACAGCCCGCGATTGCTAATAAAGGCCACGCCAAAAGCCTCAAGGCTTTGACGAGGGCCGGGCAAGTTGCGCAAGACGGCGAAGTACCAGAAGAAGATTTGCAGGAGAGGCGGGATGTTGCGGAAGATCTCAATGTAAAGGGTAGAAACTTTGCGGATCAGCCAGTTTTCCGACAGGCGACCCAGCCCAATAATAAAACCGAGGATTGAAGCAAAAACGATACAGAGTGCCGAAACCAGCAGCGTGTTAAGCAGGCCAATCACGAACACGCGGCCGTAGGTGTCCCCTTCCTGATAGTCGATAAGATGTTGAACGATACCAAAACCTGCGCCGCTATTGAGGAAAGCAAAGCCCGAGGTGATGCCTCGTGTTGTCAGGTTGGTGATGGTGTTGTGCAGCAGATAGCCGAGACAGGCAACCAGCACGACGACGGCGATGATCTGATAGATCCACGCGCGCACGGCTGGGTTGGTCAGCGATAACGCACCTTTTCTAGCTGGGCGTTGTGGCATAGAAAGTACCTCAGAGATGAAGCCTGAAAACGGCGCGCTGGGGAACGGCCAGCGCGTCGTTTTTTATCATTACTTATTTAATTCAACTGCTTGGATTCCCAATAAAGAAGGGAATTAGCGAACCGGTGGTGCGTACTGGATCCCACCCTGATTCCACAATGCGTTTTGCCCGCGTTTGATTTTCAGTTCGCTGCCTTCGCCGACGTTGCGGTCGAAGCTTTCGCCGTAGTTACCGACTTGTTTAACGATTTTCACCACCCAGTCATTAGGCAATTTCAGGTCTTCGCCGTATTTGCCGGTTTTACCTAACAGGTTGCTCATGTCCGGCGTAGTCGGGTTAGCGGCCAGTTGCTCAACGTTTTTAGAAGTAATGCCCATCTCTTCGGCATTCAGCATGGCGAACAGTGACCAGCGCACTACCTCCAGCCAGTCTTCATCGCCACGGCGAACCACCGGGCCTAAAGGCTCTTTGGAGATCACTTCTGGCAGCACGATGAAGTCATCTGGCTTGCCGAGCTTGATACGCAGAGCGTAAAGCTGGGATTGGTCAGAGGCCAGCGTGTCGCAGCGGCCGGAGTCCAGCGCCTTGGCGCTTTCGTCGGAACGGTCGAAAGTCACCGGGGTGTAGGTCATTTTATTGGCTTTGAAGTAGTCGGCCACGTTCAGCTCAGTGTCAGTACCGGCCTGGATGCAAACGGTTGCGCCATCAAGCTCTTTAGCACTCTTCAAACCGGCTTTCTTATGGGTGAGGAATCCAATGCCGTCGTAGTAGTTAACGCCCGCGAAGATCATGCCCATACCCGCGTCACGCGATGAGGTCCAGGTGGTGTTACGGGAGAGGATGTCCACTTCGCCAGATTGCAGGGCGGTAAAGCGCTCTTTGGCGGTCAGTGGGGTGTATTTTACTTTTTCCGCATCACCAAAAACGGCGGCGGCGATGGCGCGACAGACGTCGACGTCGATGCCGGTGAATTTCCCTTTTGAATCAGCGTAAGAGAAACCCGGTAAGCCGTCACTTATCCCACATTGAACAAAGCCTTTCTTTTTCACAGCGTCCAGAGTTGTGCCTGCGTGAGCCTGACCTGCCAGCGTCATCATGCTGGCAGCAGCAATAAGGGTAGAAAGCAGTATTTTTTTCATAAGTCGTCCTGTGAGACATAACCAAAATTATTATTGTATGAATGCGCGAGGCACCCTGTCCGTTGCGGGGCATTGCCCTCTGCACGGGACATTGCAAAGGCAATGCCAACATGCAAAAACGCTTATCTATTGGGTTCTGTGATTGTTTCGCACAGTAACATTGATTTGCGTTATAGGATTTATTGCCCCAATCCTGTGCGTGGTCAATATTGCTGCAACAAAGTGGTGCGGCTTATTTTACTATTTGGAACTGGATCTCACTCTGGTTCCGCTGAGTGAGCCATGGCTAATCTATAAGCGCTATATGGAAGGTCAAAATGAGAGGAAAGTGGAATTAAAAAACTCTCAGGCGGGCGCCTGAGAGCCGGGGTATTACAGGGCTGCTTGAATCAATGCGCCAACCAGCGGCGGGAGCTGGCCTTTTAGCGCGGCGCGTTCCGGTTGGAAGAGCGTGGCGACGAAGAACGGGTGGTTTGGCAACTCGATCACGCGGATTTCACCCTGCTGGTCGTGGCCGGTCAGGCGCAGCGGCTGAGCTTCCAGCGCGGCCTGAAACTCAGTGTTAATCCCGTAGCGGCAGTGATAGCCCTCTTCGATATCCAACTTACCGTAGGCGCGGCCCGCGGTGCTGTCGGCCAGCAGAGTAATACCCGCTTTCTTCTCCACCATTTCGCAGGCCAGCGCGGCAATCACCAGCCGACCTTCGGTATCGGTTTCGCCATGGCCCGCATCCCGCCAGCCCATCACGTTGCGGGCATACTCGATAATCGCATGCTGGAAGCCGCCACAGGTGCCGAGAAACGGCCTCTGCTGCTCGCGCGCATAGCGAATGGCGCGCAATGCACCTTCGGTAGAAAGGTAAGGGCTGCCGGGCACGCACCAGAACGCATCGAACTCTTCAAGTGAAAGCTCAGCGTCAATGGTGTCGGTGTTAAGCCAGGTGGTGTGGATATCAAGGTCGAAAGTTTGTGCTGCGAGGTTTAATGCAAGGGGGATAGCTTGGTGGGCAAGAATGGCGGGGTTGTGGTCGCCGATTAGTGCCAAACGGACTTGCTGACTCATCACTTCTCTCCTGAGCAGGTAAAAGAGAATGTTATAGAAAAGTTAACTTGGCGTCATGAGAATTATTTTCATCAATAAAAAAGCCCGACCATTGCTGGACGGGCTTAATGCATGGCGATTCACTGCTTAGAGATAGAGTGAAGGCGCTCCCGTTGGGCGGGTTTTAAAGCGGCGATGCAGCCAGAGATACTGGTCTGGTGCGCGCATAATCTCTTTTTCCACCACGCGATTCATGTAGGCCGCGGCCGCCATTTCATCATCGATTGGGTAATCTTGCAGAGCAGGCTGGATAACCAGGTCATAGCCTTTACCCTTGTCTTTGCGCACCAGCACCACGGTGACCAGAGCCGGTTTCGCCAGACGCGCCAGCATGTAGGTGCCGCTGGTGGTGGCTGCCTGATCGACGGCGAACAGGGGAGCAAATACGCTGCCACGCGGGCCGTAGTCTTGGTCCGGAGCGAACCATACGGCTTCACCTTTCTTCAGCGCATGAACCATACCGCGCAGGTCTTTGCGATCCAGCATCGCTTTATTGGAGCGCATGCGTCCCCAAGTCTGCACGAACTCCATCGCTTTATTGTTGTGTGGGCGATACATCGCCATCATCGGCTGACAAATGCCCATGGCACGGCCACCCAGCTCAAGCGACATGAAATGCACGCCAATCACCAGTACGCCTTTCTTGTTCTGCTGCGCCATTTTCAGGTGATTCAGGCCACTGACGTCAAACCAGCGTTTTACGCGGGCGTCCGACCAGAACCACGCCATTCCCGTCTCCAGCAGGCCCATGCCCAGCGATTCGAAATTGCTGAGAATGCGGCGCTCAATTTGAGCTTCATCAAGATTAGGGAAACAGAGTTCTAAATTGCGGCGAGTGATGGAGACACGGCGTTTGAGGAAACGCATCGAGGTGCGGCCAAGCCAGTTACCAAGGCGGTAAAGGACCGGATAAGGCAGTTGAACAAGAAGGAACAGGACGCCCAAGCCAAACCAGGTCAGCCAGTAACGCGGGTGGAGAAACGATTTGCGAAAGCAAGATGGTGAAGTCATATAAGCTCAATCATCGGCATAATTAAATCTGAGGTACCGCGTTGGAAGTAGCTCGATCGCGATACAGGGGGTGTGTCAAAGATTGGGACAACGAAAGTGGGCAAATGTTTTAAACAACGCCGAACTTGACGCAATCTTTACACTAAAAGACGGGATCGCGGGCTAAAAGGCTTTCCGTAGGCGATGAGCGGGGCGAATACGACTTTAGGTGTGAAGTATATCACGCTCTGTTATCAATCCTGAGTGGGGAATCGTCCGATAACAACACTAATTCGTATCTTATTTTGTCAGGCGTTAAAATAGTCTTAGAATTAATGGTTTGAGCGATTGTAAGCTTTGTAAATTATGCAATAGGAGAAGTCTGAAGGTGATTGTGCTGGGCAAACGGCCGCTTCTCTGTAAAATATTTCACATTCTATTCCCACCGCATTAACTCTTTATGATCGTTCGTCCCCATCAACACTGGTTCCGCCGCCTGTTTGTCTGGCACGGCGCCGTGCTTTCAAACATTCTTTTCCGCCTCAGCCTGAACTTCGGTATGTCGATTGTCGCGGTGTTCAGCGTGCAGATTTACGAAGCATTGGGCATCCGCCTGACGCTGGCCCCGTTTAGCTTACTGGGCATCGCCATCGCCATCTTCCTTGGTTTTAGAAACAGCGCCAGCTACGCGCGCTTTAACGAAGCCCGGCTGTTATGGGGAAGCTTGCTGATCACACATCGCTCGCTATTTCGGCAGGTAAAGAGCCTGCTGGCGGACTCGCCGCAGGCCGTCGCCGCCTTCAGCCAGTTGCAGATAGCTTTTAGTTACGCGTTGAAGCACCAGCTGCGTGGGGAGGATGCCGCCAAGGATATGCAGCGCCTGCTGCCCGCTGAAGTGGCTACTGAGGTGTTGAACAGCCCGACTCCGGCTAATCGTCTTTTGCTACTCATGGGCAAATGGCTTGCCGAGCAGCGCCAGCAGGGGCGGCTGAGCGATATGCTCTTCCACAGCGTCGACCGCAACCTTAATGAGCTTTCCCACGTGCTGGGCGGCTGCGAGCGCATTGCCAACACGCCGATACCTTTCGCCTACAGCCTGATAGTCCATCGCACGGTTTATCTGTTCTGCACCTTGCTGCCGTTCGCACTGGCTCCGGCACTGGGTTATATGACGATTTTGGTGTCGGTGTTTATCTCCTACACCTTTATCTCAATTGATGCCTTAGCGGAAGAGTTGGAAGACCCGTTCGGCACGGCAGATAACGATTTACCGCTGACCGCGATGTGCCGGAATATCGAGATCAATCTGTTAGAAATGAATGACGTGCACCCACTGCCGGAGCACATTAAGCCGGACCAACATTACCGGCTGAGCTAAAACAAAAAGGCGCTCTCCTTGCGGAAAAGCGCCTTTTATCAACACAACTGATTAGTATCAGTTCATGCCGTATTTTTTCAATTTCTTACGCAGCGTACCGCGGTTGATACCCATCATCAGGGCCGCACGAGTCTGGTTGCCACGGGTATATTGCATCACCATGTCTAACAGTGGCTGTTCAACTTCAGCCAATACCAACTCATACAGGTCATTCACGTCCTGACCATTCAATTGAGCAAAATAGCCCTTAAGTGCTTGTTTTACCGAGTCACGCAGGGGTTTTTGGGTTACCTGATCCTGAGAATTAACGGTAGAAACGGTCAGTACGTCAGAATTCACGCGTTGTTCGAACATAGTTCTGTCAGCTCTTTTTTGTTACGCAAGATTTTCGAAATATGCTTCCAACGCCTCCAGCTGTTCGCTGGCATCCTCTATGGCGTTGAAGGAGCGCCGAAACTGGTCATTCGGGGCATGCTCCTGGAGATACCAGGAAACATGCTTACGAGCGATACGGAATCCCTTGCCTTGACCATAAAAGTCGTGCAATTCCCGTACATGCCCTAATAACAAGTGCTGAACCTCCCCAAGTGGTGGCGGCGGTAACAGTTCCCCTGTGTCCAGATAATGCTGGATTTCCCGGAAGATCCAGGGTCTCCCCTGAGCGGCACGTCCAATCATCAGAGCATCAGCTCCGGTGTAGTCGAGTACCGCCCTGGCTTTATGCGGGTCAGTTATGTCGCCATTCGCGATAATCGGAATGGAAACACTCTGCTTAACTGTCCGAATGCTGTCGTACTCTGCCTCTCCATTGAAGAGACAAGCACGGGTTCGGCCATGAATCGTCAGGGCCTGAATTCCACAGTCTTCAGCCAATTGTGCAATTTGTACACAGTTACGGTGTTCCGGTGCCCAACCAGTACGAATTTTCAACGTGACTGGCACATCTACCGCATTCACAACGGCAGAGAGGATCTGTTTGACCAAATCCGGATACTGCAACAAGGCAGATCCTGCCAGTTTGCGGTTCACTTTCTTGGCCGGGCAACCCATATTGATGTCAATGATCTGCGCACCGCTGTCCACGTTAATTCGGGCAGCTGCCGCCATATCTTCGGGATCGCAACCGGCAATTTGCACGGCCCGGATTCCCGGTTCATCGCTATGTACCATACGCAAACGGGATTTATCCGTACGCCACACTTCCGGATTGGAAGAGAGCATTTCGGAAACAGCCATCCCAGCACCCATCGCATGACATAAGGCACGAAACGGTCGGTCTGTTATACCGGCCATTGGGGCCGCAATCAGGCAATTTGTAAGTTGGTGGTGTCCGATGCGCATAGACTAGGAATGACCATACTGATGTCCGCAAGGGCGCGTATATTACGCATTTTTGAATCCAGATGAAAGGCCAAACTTTAACCAATAACCTAAGAAAATGCTTGCATTAGGCCTCTGAGGTCTGGGTTATGGGTTTTTATTGAGACTTAACATAGGGTTAATGAATAAAGGCTAAATTGTGCGCTTATGAAAATTCCTTAAAACTCGCTGTATATGCAGGTTAAGCCAGTTGAATCTAAGGCTAAATTTGCTGTTTTAAGTAGCAATAACCGCAAAATTTCCGTGACCCACCTCTCACCGTGGTCAAAAAATGAGTCATTTTTAGTAAGAATCCATAACCCTATGTTTGAGATAAAAAGCCAAGGCCGGGAGAGTCGAAAAAGCAGGGCGGGGCAATAAAACAGAAAAGCGCCGCCCGGTGAGCATTTAAGCCTGCGGGCGGCGGAGTATTAGGCTTTCTTGACGCCGGTAATGCGGCACCACTCTTCTTTTTCAGCCACTGGGTCTAGCTCGAACAGCGCCTCATAGGCTTCTGCGACGCCCTGCGCCTGACTTGCCAGCACGCCGGACAGCCCCAGATGGCCGCCTGCTACTGGCAGTACGCTGATAAGGGGCGCCAGCTCGCGCAGTGGGCCTGCAAGGATGTTAGCGACCACTACATCGGCCGACAGGTTGTCCGGCTGGTCTTTTGGCAGATAGAGCGATAGACGCTCGGAGACGCCGTTACGCTGCGCATTATCACGGCTGGCCTGAATCGCCTGCGGGTCGATATCAATACCGATAGCCTGCGCAGCACCCAGTTTCAGAGCGGCAATCGCCAGAATGCCGGAGCCACAGCCGAAGTCGATCACCGTCTTACCCTGTAAATCTAAACCGTCGAGCCACTCTAGGCACATGGCGGTGGTCGGGTGGGTGCCGGTGCCGAAGGCCAGACCCGGGTCGAGCATTACGTTGACGGCGGTTGGGTCCGGCACGTCGCGCCAGCTCGGGCAGATCCACAGACGCTGGCCGAAACGCATTGGGTGGAAGTTATCCATCCACTCGCGCTCCCAGTCTTTATCTTCCAACTGCTCGATTTTATGCACAAAGCCTTTGCCCAGCAGCGGCTCGTTTTCGAGCATAGCCACCACTTCCGCCATGTCGGTTTCTGCGTCATACAGACCGATAGCGTCGGTATCGCCCCACAGCAGCGTCTCGCCCGGCAGGGGTTCGAACACCGGATTGTCATGGGTATCCTGGAAAGTCACGGATACCGCACCACTTTCGATAAGCGCGTCGCTCAGCGTTTCCGCGTCATTACCGGTGGTGTTAATTTTCAGTTGGATCCAAGGCATAGCAATTCTCTTTTAAGCTTGCAGTAAATAGTTTGCCGCCCCTCAGGACGGCTTGAGCGCGGCTTCTGCGCGCGCATCGCCAAATTTATTGCCGATGTAAAACGCCAGCAGACTCAGGGTCAGCGACGGCACAATCGGGTGCAGACCGGCAAGGTGCAGGTCGAAACTGGCAAGCAGGGTATAACAAACCGCGCCAACAATCATTGAGCTAAGCGCGCCGGTGGCATTGGCGCGTTCCCAGTACAGCCCCAGCACCAGCGGCCACAGGAACACGGCTTCTAAGCCGCCAAAAGCCAGCAGATTCAGCCAGATAATCATTTCCGGTGGGCGCCATGCCGCCAGTAGCACCAGCAGACCAAGCACAAAGGTCGCCCAGCTTGAGAAGCGTTTGAGGCGTTTCTCATTGGTGATTTCTGCAGGGCGAATGCCAAGATAGAGATCTTTAACAATCGTCGCCGAGGACTGCAACAGCTGGGCATTGATGGTCGACATAATCGCGGCCATGGGTGCAGCAAGGAAGATCCCGGCGGCATAAGGCGGCAGCACGGTGATCATCAAGGTGGGGATCACCTGATCCGGGATTTTAAGATCAGGCAGGATAGCGCGACCTAATGCGCCGGCCAGATGCATGCCGAACATCAAAATCGCCACCACCAGCGTGCCGAGCACGATGCCGCGATGCACTGCCTTACTGTCTTTGTAGGAGATACAGCGCACGGCGGTGTGCGGCAAACCAATTACGCCGAAGCAGACCAGGATCCAGAACGAGGCCATGAACGGCAGCGACAGCACGTCATCCGCGCCGCTGACCGACACCAGTTTAGGGTCAATTTGTTGCAATTTATCGACCGCGCTGTGCAAGCCGCCCGCCGCGTGGATCACCGCAATCAGCAGCAAAATGGTGCCGAGCAGCATCACCAAACCCTGCATGGCGTCATTGAGCACGCTGGCGCGGAAGCCGCCGAAGGCCGTGTAGAGCGCGATGCTGATGCCGAAAATCAGCAGGCCGGTGTCGTAAGGGATGCCCGCCGCGGTTTCCAGCAAGCGCGCGCCGCCGATGAACTGCACGGTCATGGCGCCGAGGAAGGCAACCAGCAGACTCAGGCTCGCCAGCCAGACCAGCAGGCGGCTTTTGTAACGGCCGTACAGCATGTCGTTGAGCGTCACCGCGTTATAACGGCGAGCCAAAATAGCGAATTTCTTGCCCAGGATGCCGAGAGAAAGCCACACGGCGGGCAGCTGAATCATCGCCAGCAGCACCCAGCCCAGCCCAAATTTGTAGGCCGCGCCCGGCCCGCCAATAAACGAACTGGCGCTGATATAGGTCGCGGTCAGGGTCATGGCTAAGACGAAGCCGCCCATAGAGCGGTTGCCGAGGAAGTATTCAGTGAGGAAATTACCGGCCTGACGGCGGGTATAGGCATAAACCGACAGGCCAAAGACCAGCAGCAGATAGGCAATAAGAGGAAGTAAAACTTCAGTCTGCATGGGGAGTGTCCTCGAGCGAAATGTCGCGGTAAATCACCCGCACCATCAGCCAGCTTAGTAACACAAAAATCAGCGGAACCAACAAACAGGCCATTTCGAACCAGTGGGGCAGCCCGGTGATCCCCTGCTTGTCGTCGGGCAAATAGGCCGCCAGACACCAGGCCAGCAAGTAGGCCAGCGTCAGCCCAAAGGCCCAGCGCGCTTCGCGATTGGCTTGTCGAAAACGTGGGTCAGTGTCTTGAGTCTTCATCATAAAAGTCCCAAATGAAAAAAGGCCGGAATATCCGGCCTTGGTAAGAGAGTACGCAAGGTACGGTCTTATTTTTCCTGCAATCCGAGCTTCTTCTCTAGATAGTGGATGTTGGTTCCACCGTGCTGGAAGTTCTCGTCGCTCATGATGCGCATTTGCAGATCAACGTTGGTTTTGATGCCGTCGATGATCAGTTCAGCCAATGCGTTTTTCATGCGGGCAATCGCCACGTCACGGTTTTCACCGTAAGTGATCAGTTTGCCGATCATGGAATCGTAGTACGGAGGCACGGTATAGCCAGCGTAGATATGCGATTCCCAGCGCACGCCAAAGCCACCAGGAGCGTGGAAGCGGGTAATTTTACCCGGGCTTGGCAGGAAGGTATTTGGATCTTCAGCATTGATACGACATTCGACCGCGTGGCCCTGAATGCGTACTTCATCCTGTTTGATCGACAGCGGCTGACCGGCAGCGATACGCAGCTGCTCTTTGATCAAGTCAACGCCGGTGATCATTTCAGTCACAGGATGCTCAACCTGAATACGGGTGTTCATTTCGATGAAATAGAACTCGCCGTTTTCATACAGGAACTCAAAGGTACCCGCGCCGCGATAGTTAATGTCTACGCACGCTTTCGCACAACGCTCGCCGATGTAACGACGCAGCTCAGGCGTGATGCCCGGTGCTGGCGCTTCTTCGACAACTTTCTGGTGACGACGCTGCATGGAGCAGTCACGTTCTGCCAGATAAATCGCGTTGCCCTGACCGTCAGCCAAAATCTGAATTTCGATGTGGCGTGGGTTTTCCAGGTACTTCTCCATGTACACCATGTCGTTGTTGAAAGCCGCTTTGGCTTCCGCACGGGTCATGTTGATGGATTGTTCCAGATCTTTGTCGCTGCGAACTACGCGCATACCACGACCACCGCCGCCGCCAGAGGCTTTGATGATGACCGGGTAACCGATGCGTTTTGCATAGGCGCGGTTTTGGTCCATATCTTCGCCCAGCGGGCCGTCAGAACCTGGTACGCAAGGAACACCGGCTTTTTTCATCGCGCCGATGGCGGAAACTTTGTCACCCATCAGGCGGATAGTTTCAGCTTTCGGGCCGATGAAGATGAAGCCAGAGCGTTCAACTTGTTCAGCGAAGTCGGCATTTTCGGACAGGAAACCGTAGCCAGGGTGGATAGCCACCGCGCCAGTGATTTCAGCTGCAGCAATGATTGCCGGGATGTTCAGATAGCTTTTTACTGAAGGTGCAGGACCGATACAGACGGTTTCATCTGCCAGCAGTACGTGCTTCAGGTCGCGGTCGGCAGTTGAGTGCACGGCTACCGTTTTGATGCCCAGCTCTTTACAGGCACGCAAAATACGTAGCGCGATCTCGCCGCGGTTCGCGATAACAATTTTATCTACCATGGTACGCCTCGTTATTCGATGACGACCAGCGGCTCGTCGAATTCAACCGGTTGGCCGCTTTCCACCAGAATGGCTTTAACCACGCCAGATTTGTCTGCTTCGATTTGGTTCATCATTTTCATTGCTTCAACGATGCACAGGGTATCACCTGCGTTAACTTTCTGGCCGACTTCCACGAAGGCTTTCGCGTCCGGGCTTGGCGTGCGGTAGAAAGTACCCACCATCGGTGAACGAACGATGTGTCCGCTGATCGCAGCCGGTGCGGCTTCAGCTGGCGCCGCCGCTGGTGCAACTGCAGCAGCCAGACCCGGTTGCTGTTGTGGCGCAGGCATTGCGTACGCTTGTTGCATCATTGGGTAAGCTTGCGCAGGTGCTGCACGGCTGATGCGTACTGATTCTTCGCCTTCAGAAATTTCCAGTTCAGAAATGCCTGACTCTTCAACCAGTTCGATCAGTTTCTTAATTTTACGAATATCCATGGGTGTGATTCCGTACTCTTTTTGCGAAAAAAATTAATGGGTTTTAGACAAGCGGTTAACCGCTGCCTGTAAAGCAAAATGGTAGCCATCTGCGCCAAGTCCGCAGATAACGCCCACTGCGATATCAGATAGATAGGAGTGATGCCGGAACGGCTCGCGGGCGTGAACATTCGACAGGTGGATCTCGATAAACGGGATCTGCACTGCCAGCAACGCATCGCGTAGCGCTACGCTGGTATGGGTAAAGGCTGCGGGATTGATCAAAATAAAATCAGTGTTTCCGCGTGCCTGATGGATTCTATCAATCAGGAGGTGCTCTGCGTTGGATTGCAGATGGCTAAGCGCGACGTCTGCGGCGACTGCCTGCTGCTCCAAACCTTTAACTATATCGTTGAGCGTAGTGCTGCCGTAGGTTTCAGGCTCACGCGTCCCTAACAAATTCAGGTTAGGACCGTTTAGAAGCAAAATGTCAAACTTATGCGCCATTGTGAGCCTATCTCCGGCAATTAGACAAAGATTGTAGAAAATACCCTGATGTCACCGATTTGTCACCTATTTCGCGGCAAATCTACCCTGCTCATCAGCATGAGGTCGGGCATTATAATGATATCGTGGCAATTCGCAGCTAAATACTGGTCTTATCAGCGAAGATAATCAACCCTCAGAATGCTACTGAGGGTTTAGACTGTGGGATTATGCGGGGTAGAACACAGAAAAGTTAAGCCCGTTAACGCAGCCATTGGCGGAATTTTTTGTAGCGTAATGCTAACAAGATCGCTGCAATTGCCGCGTAGATGATGGGTTGTGGCGAGATAATTTTCACTGACCACATGTAGTGAATCGGTGCCAAAATGGCGACCACATAAATTAAGTTGTGCAATGTCTGCCATTTCGCCCCCAGCTTGCGCTGCGACCATAATGTCGAGGTGCAGGCCAGCGCCAGCAAGATTATCCAGCTGATAATGCCCAATGTCAGATAGGGCCGCGAAATCAATTCACTGCCCAGCAGCGCCAAATTGTTAATGCCCAACTCTAAGAACGAATAGCTGAGAAGATGCAGCGTTCCCCACGCAAAGCACCACAAACCCACTAATCTGCGCACGCGCATCAACAGCGGCTGTTTACCATAACGCGCAACGGGGGTAATAAGCAGCGTCGCCAGCAGCAATTTCAGAGTCATCCTACCGGTAAAATGCTGAATATCTTTCGATGGATCTGCACTAAACCAGCCCTGATTAATCGACAATATCAGCCAAATAAAGGGTAAGAACGCCGCCAGATGGATGACCACCTTCAGCCATTTAATTTGTGTCAGGCTTAAACGCCGCATCGCATTTCCCTCAAAATCATCAATAGTTCGCGCGCAAATCGAGGCCGCGGTACAGCGACGCCACCTGATCGCCATAGCCATTAAACAGCAGCGTCGGCTGGCGTTTAACATCCAAAATACCGCCAGAGCCGATGAAACGCTCGGTGGCCTGTGACCAGCGCGGATGGTCGACGTGCGGGTTCACGTTGGCGTAGAAACCGTACTCATTGGTCGCAATCTGGTTCCATGTCGTCGGCGGCTGGTTCTTGGTCAGGCTGATATTGACGATAGACTTGATGCCTTTAAAGCCATATTTCCACGGCACGGTCAGGCGAATTGGCGCGCCGTTTTGCGGTGGCAGGGCCTTGCCGTAGACGCCGACGGTCAGCATGGTGAGCGGGTGCATGGCTTCATCCATCCGCAGCCCTTCAACATAAGGGTAATCCAGCCCGCCGCCGATAAAGCGGTCTTTCTGGCCCGGCATGTGTTCCGGGTCATATAAGGTTTTAAACGCCACAAAGCGCGCATTGCCGGTCGGCTCGGCTAACTTGATGATGTTGCTCAGCTGGAAGCCAATCCACGGCACTACCATTGACCACGCCTCGACGCAGCGCATCCGGTAGATACGCTGCTCCAGCGGGAAGCGTTTCATGATGTCATCCATATCGAGGGTGATCGGCTTGCCGACTTCGCCATCAATCACGATTTTCCACGGCGAGGTCACCAACTGGCCCGCATTGGCGGCCGGGTCGGCTTTATCCAGACCAAACTCGTAGAAGTTGTTGTAGCCGGTGACTTTATCTTCTGGCGTTAACGTCAGGTCATTTTGATAGGCGGCGGGCTTGGTGAAGTCCAAAGGCTTTCCGGCTGGCGCTTTCGGCCGGTCGTGGCCTTTGAACCAGGATGAGATGTCGGCCTTGGCGGTCTGGGGAAGGGCCAGCGCCGCTGCGCTAAGGCCCAGTGCCTGCAATACTTTGCGACGATCGTGAAAGATGCTTTCAGGCGTGACGTCTGCCTCAGTCAGTTTGCGGGAATTGTTCATGGCGTACTCCAGAATTTCTTAATCATTATTGTTACTGAGGATTCTGGTTTAAGAATGGCTGTTAAATCGATTTTTGGCGAGAGGACTGGGGAAAATACGAAATTTCAGAGGAGAAGGGAACCAAGCAGCGCAGGGAGAGTTTTCCTGCGCTGCTGATTGGCTTAGCTGTTAGCGCACCTTGACCAGAGTGCGGCCCGTAATGGTGTTGGCCATAATTCCGGCGGCCGCCGCTGGCGCTTGTTCAAGGCTGATTTCCGTAGCGGCTTGCTCATAAAACGAAGCAGGAAGAGTCTGGGTCAGGCGCTCCCAGGCGTCCATTCGACGATGCAGCGGACACATCACAGAATCTACCCCTTGCAGGCGAACGTTGCGCAGAATAAATGGCATCACCGTGGTGGGAAGCTGGTAACCGCCCGCCAGACCGCAGGCCGCCACCGTACCGCCGTAGACCGTTTGCGACAGCAAGGTTGCCAGCGTGTGGTCGCCGACGGTGTCGATGGCGCCGGCCCACAGCTGTTTATCCAGCGCCCGGCCTTCTTTGCTGAACTCTTCGCGCGACAGCACGGTTTTCGCGCCGAGCTGCTTGAGATATTCGGTATTGCTGGCGCGCCCGCTGATCGCCACCACGTCATAGCCGAGGGTCGACAGCAGAGTGATCGCCGTGCTGCCTACGCCGCCGCTGGCACCGCTAACAATCACTTTGCCGCTGTCGGGCAGCACGCCGCCTTCCTCCAAAGCCATGACACAGAGCATGGCGGTGAATCCGGCGGTGCCGATAATCATCGCGTGGCGCGAGTCCAGACCTTCCGGCAGCGGCACCAGCCAGTCAGCTTTAACGCGCGCCTTTTCTGCCAGCCCGCCCCAGTGGTTTTCGCCCACGCCCCAGCCAGTGAGGATCACCTGCTGACCCACGCTAAAGCGTGAGTCTTCACTGCTACTGACCCGACCGGCGAAATCGATGCCGGGCACCATCGGGAATTGGCGGATAATTTTCCCCGTGCCGGTGATTGCCATTGCGTCTTTATAATTGAGGCTCGACCAGTCAACATCGACCACCACATTGCCTTCCGGCAAATCATCTATGCTGATATCACCCACGCTGGAAAGGGTCTGGCCTGCGTCTTGCTGTAATAAAAGTGCGCGCATTTTGAGCTCCATAAGATTTATCAATTGATTGTTTATGCAGTTGCTATGCTATGAATATAACGCAATAGGGGGGATAGGGACTGATATGAGACAAAAACGGTGCCACTGAGTGCAAATTTAGGCACAATTTTGCATAAATCTTTACCGGATCTGACATGCTTATGTTTTATGATAGCGGCGTTTAAACGGCGGCCTGACAATGAAGGAATATTCTCTGGTTTGCCTCCTTCATTTATAGGTTTCAGGTAAGGCACAAGGATGCGATTTACTAACAGACTCACCGCGCTTATTTCCATGCTGGTTTCAGTAGCTATGTTGCTGATGCTGCTCGGCGTGACGTTTAGCTTTGTCTATCTCAGCAAGCAAAATACTGAGCAGCATTTACGGGCGCTGGCGACCACTTTCGACCAATCTCTTCTGCAACACACTCCCGACGAAGCCCAGCGCTGGATGCCGACGGCAATGCGCATGCTGGATGTTTCAAGCATCACCCTGCTGGAAAATAAAAAACCCTTTTTGCAATACCGCGAGTCCGCCGATTTACACGCGGCCTGGGACAGCGGCTACCCCGACTATGCCGAGACAACCTTGCCGCTGATGCAGCACCCGTCGATGGCGCTGCACGTGGTGTATGTAGACCCCATTACCACTTACACCCATTCGCTGCGCTCGACCATCACCATCAGCTTCGCCATTATTTTGATGATTGTAGTGGTGCTGATGAGTTTCCGCTGGCTGCGCAGAGAGACGGCTGGGTTGGAACGACTGGAAGAGCGCGCCCAGCGCATTCTTCGCGGCGAGCGGGAGAATATTCGCCACGGTGATGTCTCCGAATGGCCGCCTTTTGCCAGTAGCGCCATTGATTTACTGATGGCGGATCTGGCCGAGGCCCGCGAGCAACGCAGCCGGGTCGACACGCTAATTCGTGCATTTGCCCAGCAAGATGCCCAGACCGGCCTGAGTAATCGGCTGTTTTTCGACAATCAATTGGCGACTCAGCTTGAAGAAAAGGGCGCGCACGGCGTGGTTATGCTGCTGCGACTGCCTGACTTCGACACGCTGCGCGAAATCCACGGGCAGGGGCACGTTGATGAACTGCGTTCCGCGATGATCAATCTGCTTTCGACCTTCGTCATGCGCTACTCCGATGCCCTGCTGGCGCGCTATTTCCACAGCGACTGTGCTGTGTTACTGCCTCACCGCACTTTAAAAGAAGCAGAAGTGATGGCGGCCCAACTGGTCAATGCGCTCGGCGCGCTGCCAACCTCTAACAATATCGATCGCGATGCCCTTCTATATATAGGTATCAGTGCTTATCGTTTTGGTCAGCAGGCGGAAGAGGTGATGGACCACGCCGAGCAGGCGACGCGCAACGCAGCCTTCCAGGGAAGTAACAGTTGGCTGGTTTATGACAGCAAAGTGCCTGAAAAAGGGCGCGGCAGCGTTAAATGGCGCACGCTACTGGAAAATACCCTATCGCGCGGCGGGCCGCGTCTTTATCATAAAGGCAGCTTTACCAAAGACCGCAAGCTGGATCATCGTGAAATTCAGCGCCGTATCTTTGATGGCGAGCAAGAGCTGCTGGCCGCCGAGTTTATGCCGCTGGTGGTGCAATTTGGCATGTCGCAAAGCTATGATCGCCAAATGCTTTCTCAGATAATTCCGTTACTGGCGCGCTGGCCGGACGAAACGTTGGCATTTCACCTGACGGTTGATTCATTATTGCAGCGCTCTTTTGTCCGCTGGTTGCGCGATACCTTGCTGCAATGCGAAAAAAAGCAGCGTAATCGCATTCTGATTGAACTTGCAGAGGCAGATCTCTGTCAACATACCGAGCGATTACGGCCCGTTGTCCGCCTGCTACAAGGAATGGGCTGCCGTCTTGCTGTTTCTCAAGCCGGGCTTACCGTGGTCAGCACCTCATATTTGAAAACTTTCCCGGTTGAACGGGTGAAACTGCACCCGGGATTGATTCGCGATATCGACAAAAGAATTGAAAATCAGCTGTTCGTACAAAGTCTGATTAGCGCCTGTGAAGGAACACAAGCCAAGGTTTTCGCTTCTGGCGTGCGCAGTAAAGAAGAGTGGGCAGTACTGTTAGAAAAGGGCATTCATGGCGGGCAGGGTGATTTTTTTGCTATCCCGCAGGCCGTGGAGCCCGTTAGCAAAAAATATTCACACAACGGTGATGTTTAAACTGATCGTAATGTGAAGATTTAACGTAGAATGGCGCAGCCTTTAACCGGTTACTGTCCAATGACGCCTGTTTGTAAAGTTTTTGGCGAATTGTGGCGGGAGTTCTCGGAGCGAGAGCAAGAATTCATGTGCGGTGTTGGTGCTTGTAAGTTGCTGGTTGTACACAGGTAAAGAGTGATTCTGGTTTAAATGAACAGGTCATTTTTCACCTCTGATTTCACAACCAAAAGTCATCGCAACTGTAAGCGGCCGACATCGTGGACAATTTCACCGAAGCAGAACGTTTTTGCGCCTTGTCGCTGCTTCGCGTGGTTGGTAAAGTAGGCGGATTTTATTTTCCGCCCCCAGCTAGCAGGATTATCCTTTCGTTATGTTTAAGAAATTTCGTGGCATGTTTTCCAACGACTTGTCCATCGACCTGGGTACCGCCAATACCCTCATTTATGTAAAAGGACAAGGCATTGTGCTGAACGAGCCATCAGTTGTGGCTATTCGTCAGGATCGTGCTGGTTCACCGAAAAGCGTTGCGGCCGTCGGCCATGATGCCAAACAGATGTTGGGACGTACTCCTGGCAACATCGCTGCTATTCGTCCGATGAAAGACGGCGTTATCGCTGACTTCTTCGTGACCGAAAAAATGCTGCAGCACTTCATCAAACAAGTTCACAGCAACAGCTTCATGCGCCCAAGCCCGCGCGTGTTGGTCTGTGTGCCAGTCGGCGCAACTCAGGTTGAACGCCGCGCTATCCGTGAATCTGCACAGGGTGCAGGCGCGCGTGAAGTGTTCTTGATTGAAGAGCCAATGGCAGCAGCGATCGGTGCAGGTTTGCCTGTCTCCGAAGCGACCGGTTCTATGGTTGTGGATATCGGCGGTGGTACTACCGAAGTCGCGGTTATCTCCCTGAACGGCGTGGTCTATTCTTCTTCTGTACGTATCGGTGGTGACCGTTTCGACGAAGCTATCATCAACTATGTGCGTCGTAACTACGGCTCACTGATTGGTGAAGCCACCGCTGAGCGTATTAAGCACGGTATCGGTTCCGCTTACCCAGGTGATGAAGTTCACGAGATTGAAGTTCGTGGTCGTAACCTGGCTGAAGGCGTTCCACGCGGCTTTACTCTGAACTCCAACGAAATTCTTGAAGCGCTGCAAGAGCCGCTGACTGGCATCGTTAGCGCGGTGATGGTTGCGCTGGAACAGTGTCCTCCAGAGTTGGCTTCTGACATCTCCGAGCGCGGCATGGTGTTGACCGGCGGTGGCGCATTGTTGCGTAACCTCGATCGCCTGCTGATGGAAGAGACCGGTATTCCGGTGGTTGTGGCAGAAGATCCGCTGACCTGCGTTGCTCGCGGCGGTGGTAAAGCGTTGGAAATGATCGACATGCACGGCGGCGACCTGTTCAGCGAAGAGTAATTTTAGCGACGCACGCTTTTGCTTAAGGCGTGCATAGCAAAGAATAAGTCTTGCCCGCCAAGGTGAATGTCCGTCTGGTGAAACCTGCTGCGTTAAAGTATGCAGTGTCAAATTGGGGTCGTGCATCGAACTACCTGAAGAAATGCGTATTCAGGTAGTTTTCGCTCGATCCGCTTCGCTTGCTACTTTTCCTGCTTAGGCTATCTTTCACTGGATTGGCTGAAACCTTCTGTTGCCGAGGAACTCGCATATTTTATGAAGCCGATTTTTAGCAGGGGACCTTCCCTGCAACTGCGACTTTTTTTGGCTATTCTCACGGCCATTGTCCTGATTTTTGCCGACAGTAAAGTAGGTACGTTCGTTAAGATTCGCACCTATATGGACACTGCCGTCAGCCCTTTCTATTTTTTGTCGAATGCTCCACGTGAATTCCTCGATCAGGTTTCCGCCACCTTCGCTACCCGCCAGTCTCTTGAACTTGAAAACCGCGCGCTGCGGCAGGAATTGCTGCTCAAAAACAGCGATTTGATGCTGCTCGGCCAATTCAAGCAAGAGAACGCGCGACTGCGCGAGCTGCTGGGGTCACCGCTGCGTCAGGATGAGCACAAGATGGTGGCTCAGGTGCTGTCGACCAGCAATGACCCGTATAGCGATCAGGTTGTCGTCGACAAAGGCAGCAACAATGGCGTCTATGTCGGCCAGCCGGTGATTAGCGATAAAGGCGTGGTGGGTCAGGTGGTCGCCGTGGGTGCCGTCACCAGCCGCGTATTGCTGATCTGCGACGCCTCCCACGCCTTGCCGATTCAGGTTTTGCGTAACGATATTCGCGTGATTGCCGCCGGTAGCGGCTGTGCTGACGACTTGCAGTTGGAGCACTTGCCGAGCAATACCGACATCCGCGTCGGTGACGTGCTGGTGACGTCCGGTCTCGGCGGTCGCTTCCCTGAAGGCTATCCGGTTGCCGTGGTTTCTTCGGTAAAAGTCGATAACCAGCGTGCTTACACCGTGATTCAGGCGCGCCCGACGGCGGGTCTGCAACGCCTGCGTTACCTGCTGCTGCTGTGGGGCTCTGACCGCAATGGCGATAAGCCACTGCCGCCGGACGAAGTGCATCGCGTCGCCAATGAGCGTCTGATGCAGATGATGCCTCAGGTCCTGCCGCCTCCGGGCGAAATGGGCCCTCCTGCTCCTATTCCTCAACCTGCTACTGGCACCATTACCACGCCAGTTTCGCCACGGCCTTCTAGCGGGGGCAGTCAATGAATCGCTACCGGAGCCACGGCCGCTGGATAATTTGGCTATCCTTTCTGATAGCCATGTTATTGCAAGTGATGCCGTGGCCGGACGAGATCTACATGTTTCGGCCATCCTGGTTGATGCTGATCCTGATTTACTGGGTCATGGCGCTGCCGCATCGCGTTAACGTAGGTACCGGATTTATCGTCGGTTTTGTGATGGATTTGATTCTTGGCTCGACGCTGGGCGTGCGCGCGCTGGCTTTGGCGCTGATTGCCTATCTGGTCGCCTTCAAGTTTCAGCTGTTCCGCAACATGGCCTTGTGGCAGCAAGCGCTGATCGTCATGCTGCTGTCACTGGCTGTCGACGTGGTGGTGTTCTGGGCCGAGTTTTTGGTGGTGAATGTCTCGTTTCGTCCGGAAGTGTTCTGGAGCAGCGTGGTCGACGGCATTCTCTGGCCATGGTTATTCCTGCTGATGCGCAAAATTCGCCGTCAGTTCGCTGTGCAATGAGGAAATGATGACTGAACTTTATCTGGCTTCTGGTTCACCGCGCCGCCGCGAATTACTGGCCGTGCTGGAGTTGGCTTTTGAACGTCTGGTGACTGACGTTGCCGAGCAAAAGCAGCCAGATGAAGCGCCAGCAGACTATGTTCTGCGCCTCGCCTGTGACAAAGCTTTAGCAGGCGTGGCCGTTGCGCCGCAGGACCTCCCGGTGCTGGGTGCTGACACCATCGTGGTGCTCAACGGGCAGGTTTTGGAAAAGCCGCGCGATGAAGCTCATGCCGCGCAGATGTTAACCGCATTGTCTGGCCGCCAGCATCAAGTGATGACGGCCATTGCTCTGGCAGACCGCCAGACGCATCGTAGTACGCTGGTTGTGACTGATGTCACCTTCCGCTCTCTATCCGCGGATGATATTCAGCACTATATTCTGAGCGGGGAACCCATGGATAAAGCGGGTGCATACGGTATTCAGGGAAAGGGCGGATGTTTCGTCCGTGAAATTCGCGGCAGCTACTACGCAGTGGTCGGGCTTCCTTTAGTGGAAACTCAAGAACTGTACAGTGAGTTTGCTGCATTACGCGAGCTTAGGAGAAAGCATGACAGCTGAATTACTGGTCAATGTTACGCCGTCCGAAACGCGCGTGGCTTACATTGACGGTGGCATTTTGCAAGAGATCCATGTTGAGCGTGAGGCCAAGCGCGGCATTGCAGGCAATATTTACAAAGGTCGCGTCAGCCGAGTTCTGCCGGGTATGCAGGCAGCCTTTGTTGATATTGGTCTAGAGAAAGCGGCTTTTTTACATGCTTCAGACATCATGCCGCACACCGAGTGCGTGGCTCGTGATGAGCAAAAGAATTTTAACGTTCGTGACATCGTAGAGCTGGTCCATCAGGGGCAAGATCTGATGGTGCAGGTGGTGAAAGACCCGCTGGGCACCAAAGGCGCGCGCCTGACCACCGACATTACTCTGCCTTCCCGCTATCTGGTCTTCATGCCGGGCGCCTCACACGTGGGTGTCTCACAGCGCATTGAGAGCGAAGCCGAGCGCGATCGCCTGAAAAATATTGTTCAGGAATATTGTGACGAGCAGGGTGGCTACATTATCCGCACCGCGGCAGAAGGGATTGGCGAAGAAGAACTTAAACAAGATGCCGCCTTTCTCAAGCGTTTGTGGACCAAAGTCATGGAGCGCAAGCGCCGCAATAAAACCAAGTGCAAACTCTATGGCGAGCTGGCGCTGGCGCACCGCGTATTAAGAGACTTTGCTGGCGAAGCGCTGGACAGAATTCGCGTAGATTCGCGCCTGACCTATGAACTGCTGGTGGAATTTACCAGCGAATATATTCCCGAAATGACCGCCAAGCTGGAGCACTACGCGGGCAAGCAGCCTATTTTCGATCTCTTTGACGTTGAGAATGAGATCCAGCGCGCGCTGGAACGCAAAGTCGAACTCAAGTCCGGCGGCTATCTGATTATCGATCAGACCGAAGCCATGACCACCGTGGATATCAACACCGGTGCCTTTGTCGGCCATCGCAATCTGGAAGAGACGATCTTCAATACCAATACTGAGGCGACCCAAGCCATTGCCCGCCAGCTGCGCCTGCGCAATCTCGGCGGCATCATCATTATCGACTTCATCGATATGGCGAACGAGGACCATCGGCGGCGGGTGCTGCACTCTTTGGAGCAGGCGCTGTCAAAAGATCGAGTGAAAACCGGCATTCACGGTTTCTCGGCGCTAGGTTTAGTCGAAATGACCCGCAAACGGACACGCGAAAGCGTCGAGCACGTGCTGTGCAGCGATTGCCCAACCTGTCACGGCCGGGGCACGGTGAAAACCGTCGAAACCGTATGCTATGAAATTTTGCGTGAAATTGTTCGCGTGCACCACGCCTATGACGCCGACCGTTTCCTGGTCTATGCTTCTGCGGCAGTCGGCGAAGCCTTGAAAGGGGAAGAGTCCCACGCGCTGGCCGAAGTGGAGATTTTCGTCGGCAAACAAGTGAAAGTTCAAATCGAGCCGCTCTACAACCAAGAGCAGTTCGACGTTGTCATGATGTGATTACCCGTCCGGCTTAGCGTTGCGGCGGCATAGGCCGCAACATAAATCATTGATTATGGGTAAATTTATTAAATTTCCATTGTAGTCCGGGGCCAACATGCCCGCGGAATGGAAACAAGGAGAGAAGTTTGAGGCGACTGCCGGGGATACTGTTAACTACCTGCGCAACAATTATCGTGATTGTTGCGTTGGCAATCAGTGGCTTGCGTCTGGCTTTGCCTCAGCTTCACCGTTTTCAGGATCAGCTGGTCAGCAAAATCGAGTCTGTGACCGGCGTGCCTATCGAACTGGACCAAATCAGCGGCAGCTGGAAAACCTTTGGCCCGACTCTTGAGTTAAAAAACCTTAGCGTGACCCTGCCAGACACCTCGGTGAAAGCCGAGCGCGTGACTCTGGCGCTGGATGTCTGGCAATCGCTGCTGCATTTCCGCTGGCAGTTCCGCGACCTGACTTTCTACAATCTCGACCTTGATACCAACGCCACTTTTGGTAATAAAACCAACGACGGCAAAGGTTTCGAAGCTAACCGCATCAGCGACATCTTCCTCAAGCAGGTCGACCATTTCGACCTGCGCGACAGCCATATATCCTTTATGACCCCTGCCGGGCAGCGCGCCGAAATCACTGTGCCGCAGCTGCGCTGGCTGAACAGCCGCAACCGCCACCGCGCCGAGGGGCTGATCAGCCTGTCGACCTTCAACGGCCAGCATGGCGTGGTGCAGGTGCGCATGGACCTTAACGACAACGACGGTTTGCTCAACAACGGCAAAATCTATCTTCAGGCCGACGATATCGACATGAAGCCTTGGTTTAGCCGCTGGCTGCGCAGCAACACCGGGCTGGAAAGTGCTGACTTCAGCCTCGCCGCCTGGCTGACCGTGCGCGGCGGCGACATCTACGCCGGTGACGCTTGGGTGAAAAACGGCGCGGCGACCTGGAGCAGCGCGGGGCAGGAGCATCGGTTAGACGTTGAGAACCTGACGCTGCACGGCAGCCGACAGGGCAATGGCTGGCAGGTCGATGCCCAGCAGCTCAACTTGAAAACTGACGGCGTGGCCTGGCCGAAGGGCCAAATCAGCGCGCTGTATCTGCCGGAAAACAATGAGTTTTTAGGGGCTTCGCAGGGGGATGAACTTCGCCTGAGAGCCACCAAGCTTCAGTTAGAGCGCCTTGGGCCGATTATCCCAACCTTCTCCTTCCTGACGCCAGAATTGCTCGAGCGTTGGCAGGAAATCCAGCCAAAAGGCTTAATCGACCAGCTGTCGTTAGATATTCCTCTTAAGCAGACCGACCACACGCGCTTTGCCGCCAAATGGCGCGATCTCAGCTGGGATCGCTGGCAGCTACTGCCGGGCGTGAATCACTTTAGCGGCCAGCTGAGCGGCAGCGTGCAGCACGGCCAACTGACGGTCAATTTGCAAGACAGCCTACTGCCGTATGGTGAGATGTTCCGCGCGCCGCTGGAGATCAGCGCGGCGCAGGGCACCGTCGATTGGAGCTATAGCCAAGAGGGCTGGGCGCTGTGGTCGAAGAGCCTGGATGTCAAAGCCAACGGCCTGTGGGCCAAAGGCGGCTTCCACTATAACCAGCCGGAGCACGGCGAGCCGTGGCTAAAAATCCTCGGCGGCATTCGTCTGTATGATGCAGGGCAAGCGTGGCGCTACTTCCCTGAGCCGCTGATGGGCAAACATCTGACGGATTATCTCAGCGAGGCGATTCAGGCCGGGCAGGTGGATAATGCCACGCTGACCTTCAACGGCAATCCGCACGACTTCCCGTTTAAAAAGCATGAAGGGCAGTTTGAAGTGTGGGTGCCGCTGCGTAACGCCACCTTCCAGTTCCAGCCTGAGTGGCCAGCCTTGACCAATTTGGATATCGACCTCGATTTCCTCAATGACGGCCTGTTCATGAAAGCTGAGCACACCAAATTGGGTAATGCCGACGGCAATAACGTGGTCGCCAACATCCCTGATTATCTGAAAGAGAAGCTGTTCATCGACTCCGACATTTCAGGTACCGGCAAAGACATTGGTGACTATTTTAAGGACACGCCGCTGAAGGACTCCCTCGGCGCGGCCCTAGATGAGCTGCAGATTGGCGGCAATGTGAGTGGTCGCTTACACCTTGATATCCCGCTGGATGGCGAAGAAGTTCGCGCCACCGGCGGCGTGACGCTCAATGACAACAGCCTGTTTATCAAACCGCTGGAAAGTACCATTGAGCACCTCAGCGGCCAGTTCACCTACGACAACGGCAACTTGCAGAGTAGTTTGCTCACCGCCAACTGGTTCGGGCAACCTCTGAACGTGCAGTTTAGCACGCACGAACTTACTGATAATTATCAAATTAATGTCGGTCTGGACGGCAACTGGGAACTGGGCAAAATCACCGGCATGCCGGATGCTGTTGCCAGCAAACTCAGCGGCAGCGCACCCTGGAAAGGGACGGTGGATATTTCACTCCCTCATAAGGGTGAGCCAAATTACAGTATCGGCGTAACCACCGACCTGAAGAGTGTAAGTAGTCACTTACCTAGCCCGCTCGACAAGAAGCCGGGCCGCAGTCTGCCACTGGCGGTAAATGCCAAAGGCGGGCTGAAGAGTTTTGAAATGAATGGCGTGCTGGGCGGCAAAGACCGTTTCAACAGCCGCTGGCTGCTGGGCAAGCAGCTACAGCTGGATCGCGCCTCCTGGCAGATGAATGCCCAGAAAACCCCGCCGCTGCCAGCGACCAGCAGCCTGACGTTGCACCTGCCTGAGCTGGATGGCGAGAGCTGGCTGGAGCTGATGTCGCCAGATAACGCCCCGAAAGCGCCAGTGCAGAAGAGTGCCAAAGGCGCGAAGAAAGCGGCCAATACCGCCGCTTCTTTTGGCTTCCCACATGAAGTGACGCTGACCACGCCGAAGCTCAAATTAGGCGGTCAGGTCTGGAATGACCTACTGATTAGCTCGACTCAGGCCAGCAATGGCATGAACATCACGGCGAAAGGCAAAGAGATCGACGGCACGCTGGCGATGAATGACCGTGGTCCGTGGCAAGCCAATATCCGCTACCTCTATTTCAACCCGCAGTGGACGGTGGCTGATGCGGCCAGCGGCGGTAAGTCAGGCCAGAATCCTTTTGCCGATGACAAAATTTCCTTCGCCAAATGGCCGGCACTGCTTCTGCGCTGTGAAGACTGCTGGTTCCTCGGGCAGAGCTTCCGCAAGGTGAATGCTGATATCACGCCGAGTGGCGATCAGCTGGCGCTGCGCAACGGCCTGATTGATACCGGCTCGGTGCGTTTAGACGTGCAGGGCGACTGGAAGCAGAACGGCAGCGTTGAATCTACCGGCCTGAAAGGCAAACTGTCGGGCAAAGATATTGAAGCCGCGACCTCCTTCTTCGGCGTCACTACCCCACTGCGCGGTGCGCCTTTCAACATCGACTTTGATTTGCACTGGAAATCTATTCCGTGGAAGCCAGATCTGAAAACCCTGAATGGCACCCTGAAAACTGACCTTGGCAAAGGTGAAATCGTGGATTTAGGCGGCGGCCGCGCCGGGCAATTGCTGCGTCTGGTCAGCTTCGACGCCCTGCTGCGTAAGCTGCAACTCGATTTCAGTGACACCTTCGGCAAAGGCTTCTACTTTGACTCTATCCGCTCAAACGCCTGGATCAAAGACGGCACGCTGCATACCGAGGACCTGCTGGTTGACGGGTTGGCGGCGGATATCGCCATGAACGGCAGCGTCGATTTAGTCAATCAGCGGCTAAATATGGAAGCGGTGATCGCTCCTGAAATCTCTGCCACCGTCGGGGTCGCCACGGCCTTTGCTATCAACCCAATCGTCGGCGCGGCGGTGTTTGCCGCCAGTAAGGTATTGGCGCCGCTGTGGAATAAGATTTCGTTAATCCGTTACCATATCGACGGCACCATTGCGGATCCAAAAATTAATGAAGTGCTGCGCCAACCGCGACCTGCAAAAGAGCCTGCCGCACCTTGAGTGCTGAACGCGCTGTGTTAGGCTGTTTAAAACCCGTGTTACGATAGAATTGTTTGGCGGCTAACGAATCACAGTTCAGGCCGCGACAATTCATCCCCAAAGAGAGTGAGAATCTATGAGTCTGGCATTAGTCAGTGAGCGGTTACTAACCGCTAACAATCTGAGTCATCAAGACCTGTTCGCTGTATTAGGTCAACTGTCTGAACGCCGTCTCGATTACGCCGATCTCTTTTTCCAATCCAGTTTCCACGAAGCCTGGGTGATTGAAGACAGCATTATCAAAGATGGCTCTTACAACATTGATCAGGGTGTTGGCGTGCGCGCGGTCAGTGGTGAGAAGACCGGCTTTGCCTACGCGGACCAAATTACCCTGAATGCCTTGCAGCAGAGTGCCACCGCCGCGCGCAGCATCGTGCGTGAGCAGGGCAATGGCAAAACCCACACGCTGGGTGAAATTGGCTATCAGGCGCTGTACCCGATCCTTGACCCACTTCAGAGCCTGTCTCGCGAAGAAAAAATTGAGTTATTACATCGCGTTGACCGCGTTGCCCGTGCCACGGACAAGCGCGTGCAGGAAGTCAGCGCCAGCATTACCGGCGTTTACGAAAGCGTATTAGTCGCCGCCACCGACGGCACTCTGGCGGCGGACATTCGCCCGCTGGTGCGCCTGTCGGTCAGCGTATTGGTTGAAGATGACGGGCGTCGTGAGCGCGGCTCTAGCGGCGGCGGCGGTCGTTTTGGCTATGACTATTTTCTTGAAACCGTGAATGGCGAAGTGCGCGCCGAAGCCTACGCCCGCGATGCGGTGCGCATGGCCTTGCTGAACCTCAACGCGGTAGCCGCCCCTGCCGGTGGTATGCCGGTAGTGCTTGGCGCAGGCTGGCCGGGCGTGCTTCTGCACGAAGCCGTAGGCCATGGCTTAGAGGGCGATTTCAACCGTCGCGGCACTTCTATGTTCAGTGGGCAGATGGGCCAACTGGTGGCGTCTGAACTCTGTACCGTGGTGGATGACGGCACCATGCCGGGCCGCCGTGGTTCACTGGCGATTGATGACGAAGGCGTGCCGGGCCAATACAACGTATTGATCGAAAATGGCGTGCTGAAGGGTTACATGCAGGACAAGCTGAACGCGCGCCTGATGGGCGTTGCGCCGACCGGTAACGGCCGTCGCGAGTCTTATGCTCACCTGCCGATGCCGCGCATGACCAACACTTATCTGCTGGGCGGCCAGTCTACGCCGGAAGAGATCATCAGCAGCGTGGAGTTCGGCCTGTATGCCCCTAACTTTGGCGGCGGCCAGGTGGATATCACCTCGGGCAAATTTGTGTTCTCCACCACCGAAGCTTACCTGATTGAAAAAGGCCGTATCACCAAGCCGGTGAAAGGCGCGACGCTGATTGGCTCGGGTATTGAAGCGATGCAGCAGATCTCTATGGTCGGCAACGATCTGGCGCTGGATAAAGGCGTCGGCGTCTGTGGCAAAGAGGGTCAGAGCCTGCCAGTGGGCGTAGGCCAGCCGACTCTGAAACTCGACAACATCACCGTCGGCGGCAGCGCCTAAGCCTTCGAGATAATAATAGAAAGGGAACCCGCGGGTTCCCTTTTTTTATGCTATTTCGGCCCGAGCTTGCCTTGCCGATAGCCCTGATAGACTTTCCCCACCTCTTTGAAGTACTCGGTCAGGTAGTTGATGCACACCTGCACTTTCAGCGGCATTTTGTCCTTTTCAGTGTACAGCGCGTAGACCGGGCGCGGGTCCGACTGATAATTGCCGAATAAAATTTCCAGCTCGCCGGAGTTAATCTCATTGATCACCCACATTAGTGGCACATAGGCGATGCCCACCCCGGCTTTCAGCCAGCGCGTTAAGGTTTGCGAGTCGTTGGTGACGAAGCGCCCCTGTGGGTTGATACGCGTGGTGATGCCTTCTGGCGCAATCAGCTCAAACTCGCTGTCGGGCCGCACGCTGTATTCAATCCATGAGAAATTCACCATGTCCGCCGGTTTTTCTGGCTTACCGTGCTGGCTGAGATAGCTGCGCGCGGCGCAGACGATCATCGGCATGGAGCCAAGCCTTTTGGAGAACAGGCTCGAATCCTGCAGTTTTCCCACGCGGATCACCACGTCGAGGCCGTCGGCAATCAGGTCCGGAGCCGGGATGCCGGTGACCAGATTCACTTTCAGGCCGGGGTACTCAATCAGCATCTCGGCGGTCATGGCGGCAAGAACGTTTTGTGCCATTGTCGACGAACTGCCGATGCGCAACGTGCCGGTCGGCGTGTTGTTAAAGGCATATAATTGCTCGTGTACTTCGCGTACATCCAGCAGCATTTTCATACAGCCTTGATAGTAAATCTTACCGGCTTCGGTGAGGCTCAGGCTGCGCGTGCTTCTGTTCAACAGTTTGACTTGTAAGTCATTTTCTAGTTTTGAGATCGTCTGGCTGATTGCGGAAACACTCATCTCAAGGCGGCGAGCGGCGGCAGTAAACGAGCCGCTTTCGACCACTTGAGCATAAACCGACATTCTTTTTAATCGTTCCATTGTTAACTCTGGCTTAAAAGTGATTGTGATCACAGAACGTTGATTACTTGATAATAAGCACGCTAATATACTTGCTCGGGTGAATACCTCGGGTTCGGCGCTCGCTGGCAACATAATGCTTACCTTCGCACACTTTTCTGGCAAACCCATTGTCTCTTTTTAACTCATTCTGGCTCTCAGAATGCAGTTGTATTGCCTAAAATAATGATAAAGCTCGGGCGTGTTGCGACGGGGCCTTCTGGTGAGAGTAACGCCACGAGACGAAAGCCCGTGACTATAAACTAAGGATTTTTGAATGAGTTTGCTTCCGGTAATGGTGATTTTCGGATTGTCGTTTCCTCCGGTGTTCTTCGAAGTACTGTTGGCGTTAGTGCTGTTTTTCCTGCTACGACGCCTATTACAACCCACCGGAATTTATGACTTTGTCTGGCATCCGGCGTTATTTAACACAGCGATGTACTGCTGTCTGTTCTACCTGATTTCCTGCTTCTTCATCTGAGGGTGTCGTGAAAAATTTCTCTATAAAAATAATACGTTACTTAATAACGTTAATCCTTGTGGTTCTTGCTGCCATCGCAATTTTCCGGGCATGGGCGTTCTATACCGAATCCCCTTGGACTCGTGACGCCAAATTTACCGCCGACGTGGTTTCTATCGCGCCGGACGTCACCGGCTTGGTGACGGATGTTCCCGTGGTGGATAACCAGTTAGTCAAAAAAGGCCAGACGCTGTTCAAAATAGACCAGCCGCGTTACCAACAGGCGCTGGACGAAGCCAATGCCGACGTTGCCTACTATCAGGCGCTGGTCGCGGAGAAAAAACGCGAAGCAGGCCGCCGCGTGAAGCTGGGCGTGCAGGCGATGTCGCAAGAAGAGATCGATCAGGCCAATAACGTCCTGCAAACGGCGCAACACCAGTTGGCAAAATCTCAGGCCGCACGTGACCTCGCGGTGCTTGATTTGCAGCGTACCGTAGTGACGGCTCCGGCTGACGGCTGGGTGACTAACCTCAATGTGCATCCGGGGAACTACATCAATCGCGGTTCGACCGCGGTCGCGCTGGTGAAGAAAAACACCTTCTATATTCTGGCTTATCTGGAAGAAACCAAGCTTTCCGGCTTGAAAAAAGGCGACCGCGCCGAAATTACCCCGCTGGGCAGCAATCGCATCATGCATGGCTCGGTGGACAGCGTCGCGGCGGCGGTCACTAACAGCTCGTCTTCTGCGGCAGCCAACGGGCTGGCGACGGTAGACAGTAATTTGGAATGGGTACGTCTTGCACAGCGCGTGCCGGTGAAAATCGTGCTTGATGATGTTGACCAGCAACACCCGTACCCGGCAGGGACCACCGCGACAGTGGTGATCACCGGCGATCACGATATCAAACATGAGCACCAGTCGCCATTCTCCAGAATGTTGCACCGTCTGCGTGAGTTCGGTTAATCGGCGATGAATAGCATACTGATCCCGCGTATCAGGTTCGCCTGCAAGCTGACTTTCGCCATTCTCGGCGCGTTGGTTCTCGGCTTCTATATGCAGCTGGAAACCCCGCGCTGGGCGGCGATGACCGCGGCGATCGTCACCTCCGGCCCGGCGATGGCGGCGGGCGGAGAACCCTTCGCCGGTGCCATTCGCCACCGTGGCTTCCTGCGCGTTATCGGTACCTTTTTCGGCTGTATCGCGGCGTTAGTCATTGTTATCGCCACGGCGCGTGCCCCGGTAGTGATGCTGCTTTTATGCTGCATCTGGGCTGGGGTCTGTACCTGGTGGTCCTCGCTGGTTCGCGTCGAGAACTCCTATGCGCTCGGGCTGGCGGGATATACGGCGCTAATTATCGTAGTGACTTCCGCCGCCACCCCTTTGCAGACGCCGCAGTTTGCCGTCGAGCGCTGTAGTGAAATCGTGATTGGTATTTGCTGCGCCATCGTGGCCGACCTGCTGTTTTCCCCGCGCTCGATCAAAACCGACATTGACCGGGCGGTTAGCCAACTGCTGCTAGACCAGTTCGCGCTGATGCGGCTGTGTATTAATCGTGGTGATAAAGAGGATGTTGACAAGTCGTGGGGCAATCTTATCAAGAGCACCACCGCGCTTAACGGCATGCGTAACAGCCTAATGATGGAGTCTTCGCGCTGGCAGCGTTGCAACCGGCGGTTGAAAGCATTGCACAGCACCTCGCTGAGTTTGATTACGCAGGCCTGCGAAACCTATCTTATTTTGCAAAACTCCCCTGACCGGGTGACGCCTGAGATCAAAGCGCTGTTTGCCGAACCGGCAGAGACGCCGCTGGAAGTGCGTCGGCGGATGAAACAGCTGCGTTTGGCGGTTTCTTCCTCCCATAGCAAAGATATTTTGCTCACCGTCACCAGCTGGATTGGAGCCGGAACGCGCGCGCTGCTGCTGATTAAGGGCATTCATACCAATAGCAGCATTAGCAATCTGGAAGCCGATTTGCTCAATACCGAGGTGGAAGTCAGGCCAGCCTCCGCCGAGCGCCACCACGCGCTGATTAACGGCATTCGCACCTTTGTCGCCAGCGCGGCGGGCTGCCTGCTGTGGCTATGGACCGGCTGGACCTCGGCGAGTGGTTGCGTAGTGATCATTGCGGTAGTGACCTCATTGGCGATGCGCACTCCAAATCCGAAAGGCATGGCGATAGACTTCGTGGTCGGCATGCTGCTGGCAATCCCGGTTGGCTCCATTTACTTCATGCTCATCATGCCCGCCACCCAGCAGAGCCTGTTCTTGCTCTGCCTTTGTCTGGGGATTTTGACCTTCTTCATTGGGATTGAAGTGCAGAAGCGTCGTCTGGGTATGCTGGGGCTATTGGCGGGTACTATCAACGTGCTGGTGCTCAGTAACCCAATGAAATTTAACGTAAGCGCATTTCTCGACAATGCAACGGGCCAGGCGATTGGTACCATTATCGCGCTGGTGGTGCTGCTGCTAATTCGCGACAAATCGCGCGATAAAACCGGGCGCACTCTGCTGAACCGCTTTATGAGCAGCGCGGTGTCGGCCTTAACCACCAAGGCGTATCGCCGTCGTGAGAACCACCTTCCGGCCCTTTACCATCAGTTGAATCAGCTGCTGGTGATGTTCCCGAATGACATTGATAAATACCGTCTGGCGCTGATGCTGATCATCGCGCACCAGCGAATGAAAATGGCGGAGATCCCGGTCAGCGAAGAGCTATCTGCCTTCCACAAGAAAATCCGTAATACCGCCGACCACGTGGTGTCGTCGGGCGAAGGCAAGCGAACTTACTACTACCAGCGGCTGTTGTCCGAGCTGAATGAGTATCAGCAAAAGCTAGTGGAACACGACGCGCCGCTCAAGGTGACAGAGCCGGTCAAACGACTCGCCGATATGCTGCACAAGTACCAGCACGCCTTTCTGGCCTAACGGTCAGACTCGCGTAAATCATGCCGGGGCCTTTAATGCTCCGGCTTTTTTTTTCCTTATGCCGCATGGACATGATGTGCGGTCTGAAGCCCGCAGTCCGTATTAGCCGCTATACTTAAGCGATTCAAGACTGAAACTTACATTCTTACGTCGTTGTTTTCGAACGATGTTTATTAGCAGGAGAGACAACCTTTATGTCAGCCAATCAACAGAAACTCACTTCTCACAAACTGTTTAAAACCGGGTTTTATGTGGGCGGCAAATGGCAAGAAGCCAAAGAAACTTTTGATGTGTTAAACCCAGCCACTGGCGACGTGGTGGCGAAAGTCGCCAAAGCAGGCAAAACGGAAACCAACGCGGCCATCAAAGCCGCCAGCGACGCACTGCCGGCATGGCGCAAAAAAACCGGCAAGGCGCGCTCTGAGATTTTGCACCGTTGGTATGAACTGATGATTGAAAACAAACAGTTCCTCGGCGAGCTGATGGTGGCCGAGCAGGGTAAGCCGCTGAAAGAGGCCTTGGGCGAAGTGGAGTACGCCGCCAGCTACCTGCAATGGTTTAGCGAAGAGGCCAAGCGCGCCAACGGCGAGATCATCCCGCCAGTGAAAGAGGGTTCACGCATCTTTGCGACCCGCGAACCGATTGGCGTGGTTGCGGCCATTACGCCGTGGAACTTCCCGCTGGCGATGCTGACCCGCAAACTCGGCCCCGCGCTGGCCGCGGGCTGTACCGGCTTGATTAAACCTGCCAACAACACGCCGCTGTCAGCCTTCGCGCTGCTGGAGTTGGCACAACTGGCGGGTGTTCCAGACGGGGTTATCAACGGCGTGGCCGGTGATACGCATGCTATCAGCGACGCCATCATGGCCAGCAACGAGGTGCGTAAAATCTCCTTCACCGGCTCGACCGAAGTGGGTAAAACGCTGGTGCGCAACAGCGCCGACACCATGAAGAAAGTGTCGATGGAGCTGGGCGGAAACGCGCCCTATATCGTGTTTGACGACGCCGACCTTGATGCCGCGGTGAAAGGCGCGGTGAGCTGCAAATTCCGCAACAGTGGGCAGGTTTGCGTGTGCATTAACCGTATTTACGTGCAGGACGGTGTCTACGACAAGTTCGTCACGGCGCTGGCGGAAGAAGTGCGCAAGCTGAAAGTCGGTAACGGCATGGACGACGGCGTGATTGTCGGCCCGCTGATTGATATCAAAGGGTTAGAGAAGGTTGAAGACCACGTCAAAGACGCGCTGGAGAAGGGCGGTCGTCTGGTGGTCGGTGGTCAGCGCCACGAACTGGGCGGCAACTTCTATCAGCCGACGGTGATTGCCGACGCCAACGACGACATGAAAGTGGCGGCAGATGAAACCTTCGGCCCGCTGGCGGCCTGTTTCCGCTTCAAAACCGAAGAAGAGGTTATCGAGCGCGCCAACGCCACGCCGTTTGGCCTGGCGGCATACTTCTATACTCAAAACTTGCAGCGCGTATTCCGCGTTGCCGAAGCGATTGAAAGTGGCATGATTGGGATTAACGAATCTGCGCTTTCTACCGAAGTCGCGCCGTTTGGCGGGGTGAAAGAGTCCGGGCTGGGCCGAGAAGGTTCGGTGTTAGGTCTGGAAGAATATTTACAGGTGAAAACCTTACATTTAGGTAATCTGTAGAGACATACTAAAATGCTGAATCAGTAATCTGAATGAGTATAAACAGGGCAATGATGAATCGATTGAAAGGGCTGCGTCAGCGCAGCGTTTGGATAAGTTTGTGCCTCGGGCTGTTGGCGGGGTCGTTCTCGTCTGTCGTTTTGGCGAAACAATCCTCTGATACGCTGGCTTGGTTGACCTCGGAGCAAACCGTGGTGAGCTATTTGCGGCAGAATCATCGGTTGCCCGACTATTACGTGACTAAACGGCAGGCACGTGATGCGGGATGGGACGCCCGCGCGGGCAATCTGTGTCAGGTCTTACCGGGTAAGGCCATAGGCGGCGACAGGTTCTCAAACCGTGAAGGGCGCCTGCCTAATGCTTATAAACGCGTGTGGCGCGAGGCGGATATCAACTATCGCTGCGGGCGGCGCGGCGCCGACCGCGTGCTGTTCGCCAGCGATGGCCTGATTTACGTCAGCCGCGATCACTATAAACAATTTGTTCGGGTGGAGTGACATCGATGAATAAAGTGGTCTTCGATTTTAATCATATTCCCGATTTGCCCGCGTTTTATAGCGAGTTTTCCCGACAATTTGGTCTGAGCGAGAGCTTTGGTGCCAATCTTGACGCACTCTGGGATGAGGTGACGGGAGGCATTACGCTGCCCGTTGAAATTGATTTTGCCCATCTGAATGCCAGCCGTAAACGGCGTTTTGGCGCACTGATTCTGCTGTTTGAAGAGGCGGAAGAGGAGCTGGACGGCGAGCTGCGTTTTAACGTGCAAGAGAAAGCGGCGGCAGCGACGGGTAAAGCTAAAGAGTAAGCGAAAGAGTAGGCGGGAGAGAGTGAAAAGTAGCAGCCACCCGGTGACTCGCGGTGGCTACTGCTGATGGCTGAAAAGACTTACAGGTCTTTGGCTTCGGCCAGCTCGCGCAGATATTGGAAAATCTGGCGGTAAGATTTAGGCGGCTTATTGGCTGCCTTTTCTTTTTGTGCGTTACGGATAAGCGCGCGCAGCTGCTGGCGATCGGCCTCTGGATAAAGCTCCAGCACCGGCGGGATCGCGTCGTCGCCATCTTCCACCAGACGGTCACGCAGCTGTTCCAGTTTGTGGAACAGGGAAACCTGCTGGTTGTGGCGGTTTTTCAGCTTATCCAGCGCGGTGGTGATAGGATCAACATCGCGGGAACGCAGCATTTTACCAATCAGCTGTAGCTGACGGCGGCGGCCTTCTTTCTTGATCTTCTGGGCTAAATCGATGGCGGCGCGCAGATCATCATCTAGCGGCAGCTTGTCCAGCGAGTTCTTGCCTAAATCGACCATCTCTTGACCCAAATCTTTCAGGGCTTCGGCGTCGCGTTTAATTTCACTTTTGCTGACCCAGATGATTTCATCATCTTCTTCGTTCTCGTTGCTCTCGGGAACGTCATCCAGCCAGTCGTCAATTTTCTTTGTCATGAGTGCTTCCTCCTTGGGAGGTTTTCCTATCATTTTTCATTGTGCTTTATTGCTTGGCGGCATTATGCATGGTTATGGGGTTTACCTCCACGTTCTGTTGCATATTAAGCCGCTTCCTAGCGTGTCGGGTGCGAAATAATGGGGCGTCTCTGTTAGACTCAAAGACAACGTAACCTCTTTTTTCTCATAAGTGATGGCAGGCTGATGAACGTAGTCAATCAAGTTGCAGAACAGCGTAAGACACTGGAACAGGCCGTAGCTCAGGCCCTCGAATTAGCGAAAGCCGGTTCAGACGGTGCTGAAGTCGCGGTCAGCAAGACCACCGGCATTGGGGTAAGCACCCGCTTTGGTGATGTTGAGAACGTCGAATTCAACAGCGACGGCGCGTTAGGCATTACCGTCTATTATCAGAATCGTAAAGGCAGCGCGTCATCTACCGATCTCAGCTCAGATGCCATTTCTCGCACCGTGCAGGCCGCGCTGGACATCGCCCGCTTCACGTCTCCTGACCCTTTCGCGGGCGTCGCCGATAAAGAGATGCTGGCTTTTGATGCGCCGGATTTGGACCTGTTCCACCCAACCGAATTAGACGCCGATCGTGGCATTGAGCTGGCAGCCCGCGCCGAGCAGGCCGCATTAGCCGCCGATAAGCGCATCACTAATAGCGAAGGCGGCAGCTTCAACAGCCATTACGGCATTCGCGTTTTCGGCAACAGCCACGGCATGTTGCAGAGCTACTGCTCGACGCGCCACTCGATTTCCGCCTCGGTGATTGCCGAGCACGATGGCGACATGGAGCGCGATTACGCCTATACCATCGCGCGTAAAATGAGTGATTTGGCGAATCCTGAATGGGTGGGTGCCGAGTGCGCACGCCGCACGCTGTCGCGCCTCTCTCCGCGTAAATTGCCAACGATGAAAGCCCCGGTGCTGTTCGCCTCTGAAGTAGCGACCGGCCTGTTCGGCCACTTGGTCGGCGCTATCAGCGGCGGCAGCATCTACCGTAAATCCTCTTTCTTGCTCGACAGTCTGGGCAAGCAGATTCTGCCGGAGTGGCTGACGATTGAAGAGCATCCGCACCTGCTGCAAGGCTTGGCTTCTACGCCGTTCGACAGCGAAGGCGTGCGCACCCAGCGGCGTGACATCGTCAAAGACGGCGTGCTGCAAAGCTGGCTGATGACCTGCTACTCGGCGCGCAAGCTCGGCCTGCAAACCACCGGCCACGCGGGCGGCATCCACAACTGGCGCATTGCCGGGCAGGGCGATGACTTCGCCGCTATGCTGCGCAAAATGGGCAAAGGCTTAGTCGTAACTGAGCTGATGGGCCAGGGCGTCAGCGGCGTGACCGGCGACTACTCGCGCGGCGCGGCGGGCTTCTGGGTGGAAAACGGTGAAATTCAGTATCCGGTTAGCGAAATAACCATCGCTGGCAATCTGAAAGACATGTGGCGCAACATGGTGAGTATTGGCAGCGACATCGAAACGCGCAGCAATATTCAGTGTGGCTCCGTGCTGCTGCCAGAGATGAAAATCGCCGGCGAATAATCGTTTTCTTCGCGTTATCCGCGCAGCGATCGCCCGATCGCTGCGTTTTTTTTATCCTTTTCCGCTCAGACATTACTTATTTACAAAAAAGCTCTGCCACTTTTTCCTTCGCCCATTTATTTTGTCATTGCTGAATAAGTAATGTCGTTTTTTAACAAAATTATAAATTTCTATTAACCTAGATGGATGACCCGAAAATGCGTAAACATTTGATAGCAATGGTTGCCGTTGCCCTACTTGGAAGCAGTTCTGTGGTTCTGGCGGCGGATGTCGGCACCAACATGGACACTATCGCCGATAACTACGGCAAAGCGCTGAAAGCCAGCAATGCACAGGATTTCGAAGCGAGCCTGGCGAACATGAAAGCCGCCGCGCTGGACGCTAAAAACGCAACCCCGCCAAAACTGGAAGGGAAAGCGGCCAACAGCCCAGAGATTCAGGATTACAAAAAAGGCATGGATGATTTAGTGGCCGGTATCGACAAAGCCTCTGCATTGGCGAAGGCTGGCAAACTGGATGACGCGAAGAAGGAAGCGCAAGGCTTCAAAGCGATTCGTGACGAGAACCATAAGAAGTTCAGATAAGATTTATACGCCCTCCCGATCATCGGGAGGGCGTGACGCTGACTAGCGGTACTCTCCGGCTGCTTCCGGCTGATACAACAACTCTAGCACTTTAACCAGGCTCTCTTTGCCATTGGGCATCGTCCACGTGATGCTACTACCCACGCGCAGGCCCAGCAGTGCCGCACCTAGCGGCGCCATCACGGACAGCTGCTCATCGGTATCTTTTAACGCCGCCGGGAAAACCAGCGTGCGAACATGTTCTTCCCCTTCGTTGCCTTCCGTGAAGCGTACCTTACTGTTCATCGTCACGACGGCGGCAGGCATCTCCTGCGGCGGCAGGATTTCAGCGCGATCCAGTTCTTCGTTTAATGCCTCTGCCACCGGGCTGCTTGCGTAAGCAGGCTTCGCCAGTAAGGAATCTAAACGTTCTGCATCCAGCTCGTTGATGGTCAGGGTCGGTTTGCTCATAGCATTATTCCTATTTCCTTCTGAGTCGCCATCGCGAGCGATGGTGTTGGGTGGCATGGTTGCCGATTGTCAAAAAGCAACACCCCCGCGCACTAGCGCAGGGGTGTTGGCGTTTTTCGAATTTCTCATCTGATACTAGGCAGAGATAGCGCAAAATGGAAGGGCTATCCTTTCATTCGTCACTACTAAAACTCCGTTAAGCAGTGAAATACCCTGAACCCTCGCCGTCTGATAGTCGTATCCCCAGATTAATCCCAGTTTTGAGAATGTGATCCGCTTAGGTCACTGCATTTCCACTTTGAACTGGAAAAAAACCATCTACACAGGAAATGCCCGCGGGGTTAGGGTAAAGACAGATGAAATAAACGCGCTTTTTTTAGCATTGCATGGCAAGGAGAGGGGTAACCGCGAGTGAATAACGGAACCGCATCTGTTAATACGGCAGGGCAAATTGGTTTGGAAGACGCAGAAGCAACCACAGAGAAAGTGTTAAAAGATATTCAGGTTATGTTGAACGCCGAAAATATCTATACCAATGATGTCCAGCAGCAGATGTTAGCCTCGCACGTTAAGGCAATGGTATTACGCTCTATTACCGGTGAGCCATTACCCGAGGTGGAAAAAGAGCTGTTTGACGAAATTTCTGCGGAGTCAATGCGAATGGCGGAGCGGGTTGTCGACCTGTTCGGTAATTTACCTATCGAAGAGGCTTATTTACTCTCGGTACATTTTGAAGTCGCAAAAGACAATAATTCTTAACAATTTAAATTTTACTCAATTTATCTGGAGAAAGAACTCATGGGACAAATTACCGTTGTTATCGGCGACCGTTTAGGGAAAGGCCAGAAAGTTGCAGCAGGCGTAGAAGCCGCAGGTGGCAAGGCTATCGTGGTGCCGGGCGTGGCCGCTGACATGAAATTAGGCGACGTGATGAAAGCAGAAAATGCCACCTTCGGCATCTCTTTCTGCGGCAGTGGCGGCGCGGGCGCAATTACTGCGCAAACCAAATACGGATATAAAGCAAAATATGGAATGCGCTCTGTGGATGAAGGCGTAACTGCAATTAACGAAGGCTGTAATGTATTAGGTTTCGGATTTATGGATAAAGAAGAGCTGGGTCAACGCCTGGTTGAAGCTTATATCAAGAAATTCGGCCAGCCGTAATGAAACAACAATTAACCACCACTGTTCGGGTTGAAGGAAAAGGCGAAAATAAGGCCGCCGCCTTTTCTGCCGCGCTGAGTCAGGTGCAAAGAACCGTTCTTAAATCTACGAATAATATCTTGCTGCGAATTGAACCGCAGGACGTCAAGGTGATCACCGCAGAAGAGACGGTAAGAAAGGAAAAGTTCCTGTTCTTTTTTCTGGCCAGAGAAAGGAAGAGTTATTACGTAGTGCTCGATATTACCGTCAATATGACGGCAATAGAGACTGACAAGGTAGTTTTTGTCACTAAATAAGGAGCCATTGAGTCAAGAATATTATTTCTTGGTGCAAGGCTCTAAAAACGTTAGCTATAAATGACAAGGATATACTGATGTTTTTAATTATTTTATTTAAGTCGCTTATTATCGGCGGATTGGTCGGCGTGGGCGTAGGTGCAGGTGCTGCACGTATGTTTCACGCGCCAAGCGTGCAAGGGATGGGGGCTTTTCGTACTCTTGGGGAATTAAATTCCTGTGAAGGCGATCCAGCTTCGCATTTCTCTTTCGGTTTAGGCTTCTTCTTCAACGCCTGGGCATCTTCTGTCGCTGCAGGTTCCTTCACACAAGACGTCGACCACCGCATTATTCCTCACTGGGCAGCCGCCTCGTTGATGGTGAAAAACCGCAACGTGTCTGAAACCCTGCATGATCCGCGCAAGATGGCCATCGCCGGTGCTGTTATCGGCATGATTGTCGTCGCGTTCCTTAACACCACCGCCTCCGCCGTACCGGCAGCCTTGCAGGTTACCGCGGTGAAAGTGCTGGTGCCCGCTGCTAACCTGTTGGTCAACACCGTCATGCCAGTGATCTTCTGGCTGGCTGCGATTGACGCAGGCCGCCGCTCCGGCTTCTGGGCCACCATCTTCGGTGGTTTGGCGCAGATGATCATGGGTAACGCCGTGCCGGGTCTGGTACTGGGTATCTTGATTGGTAAAGGCGTCGAAGAGGGCGGCTGGAACCATGTGACTAAGGTGATGATGGCGGCAATTATTGCGCTGTTCGTGCTCAGCGGGTTCTTCCGCGGTTTCGATGTGAAATTGCTGCAGTCCTTCATGTTGGATGTTCCGGCATGGTTGAACGGCATTCACAACTCTCTCAGCGGCAAGTAACAGGGGATTATGACAATGGAAGAACAAGCCAAAAGTGGTTTTTGGTACGCCGAGTGGTCGTTCCCGATCTTCGTCGGATTACTCTCCTCCGGGGTATTTGCCGGTACGCACATGTACTACCTGTACGGCATCGGTGCTTTTAACGAAGTCGCCTTCGTCTCAATGCTGCGTTCCGGCATGGATACCGGGGTGTATGGCGCAGTAGCGGCCTTCGGCGCGAGCTTCTTGTTCGCCCGTATTATCGAAGGTTCGCTGGTCGGTATTCTTGATATCGGCGGCGCTATCCAGACGGGTATTGGGCTAGGGGTTCCGGCGATTCTGCTGGGTGCTGGCATCGTGTTCCCGGTGGCGAACTTCGCGGCGTCTCTGGTGACTGGCCTGATTCTGGGGCTGGCGGTAGGTTACATCATCATTCTGGCGCGTAAATTTACCATCAACCAGAGTAACTCGACCTATGGCGCAGACGTCATGATGGGCGCGGGTAACGCCTCAGGCCGCTTCCTCGGCCCGTTGATTATCCTCTCCGCCATGGCGGCTTCAATCCCCATCGGTCTGGGGTCATTGCTCGGCGCGCTGGTGTTCTATATCTGGCAGAAACCGATCACCGGCGGCGCAATTTTAGGCGCGATGATCCTCGGTGCAATTTTCCCAGTATCGCTGTAGTAGAAAGCAATAAAACGAGTTAAATCAGGCGTCGGCGGCTCGCCGCTGACGCCTAAAAGCGGGACAGAACGGGTCGGGTGGCCACTGTGACTGCCCTGCGTTTACGGAGAATGGCGTATGTTGTATGACCTGATAATCCGACAGGCAAAAAGCTCAGACGGCAGCTTGACGGATATTGCAATTCACGACGGTAAAATCGCCGCCATCGGCCAGCTGGATTCCAGCGTCAGCGCCAAACGGATTCTCGAACTACAGGGCAAGGTTTTCGCCAGCGCCGGGTGGATCGACTCTCATGTTCACTGTTATAGCAAATCGCCGATTTATCACGACGAGCCGGATTTAGTCGGCGTCGCCAGCGGCGTCACCACGGTTATTGATGCAGGCAGCACCGGCGCGAACGACGTCGATGACTTCTACCAGCTGACCCGCCAGGCCAAAACCAACGTCTTTGCTTTCCTCAATATCGCCCGTACCGGCATCGTGACCCAAAACGAGCTGGCGGACATGGAGCAAATCGACAAAGTGGGCGTGCGCGAATCCATTGCCCGCAACCCCGGCTTCATCATTGGTATCAAAGCTCGTATGAGCAGCAGCGTAGTGGGCAAAAACGGCATTAAGCCGCTGATCCGCGCCAAAGAAATTCAGCAGGAAAACGACGACCTGCCGCTGATGGTGCACATTGGCAATAACCCGCCAAATCTGGATGAAATCGCCGATTTACTCACTTCGGGCGACATCATCACCCACTGCTACAACGGCAAACCCAACCGCATTTTATCGCCAGAGGGCGTGCTGCGAGATTCGATTAAACGCGCCCTGAGCCGCGGCGTGCGTCTCGACGTCGGCCACGGCAGCGCCAGCTTTAGCTTTGAAGTGGCCCAGTTGGCCATTCAGCAAGGCATTTTGCCGCACACCATCAGCTCCGATATTTACTGCCGCAACCGCGTCAACGGCCCGGTCCACAGCCTGGCCGCGGTGATGTCCAAGTTCTTTACCGTCGGCATGACGTTAGAACAGGTGATTGATTGCGTCACCTGTAACGCCGCCGACGCGCTTCGCCTGCCGTCAAAAGGACGCCTCGAAGTCGGTGCCGATGCTGACCTGACGCTGTTTGAGATCCAACACGCGCCGAAAGTCTTTCTCGACTCCGAAGGCCAGTCAGTGACCGGCGAACACCATCTGATCCCACTGGCCGCCGTGGTCGCTGGCGTCACCCTATTAACTGATGAAGGGAAATCAAATCATGTCTTCCAATGCTGATCTCTACGAAAAATATAAGCTAAAACAGGTCATTAATGCTTCAGGTCGTATGACCGCGCTGGGCGTGTCTACCCCGCGCCCGGAAGTGGCTGACGTGGTGAATACTGGTCTGAATCACTACTTCGAAATGAAGGATTTGGTCAATAAAACCGGGGCTTACATCGCCAAACTGCTGGATGTTGAAAACGCGGTAGTGGTGTCCTGCGCCTCGGCGGGGATTGCTCAGTCCGTCGCCGCCGTGATTATCAAAGACAATGCCTGGCTGCTGGAAAACCTGCACGCCGCGCCGCTGGACGTGCCGCACGACATCGTGCTGCCGAAGGGCCACAATGTAAACTTCGGCGCGCCGGTCGGCACCATGATCACCCTGGGTGGCGGTAAAATTGTTGAAGCCGGTTATGCCAACGAATGCTCTGCTGCCCAGCTGGCGGCCTGCATTACGCCGCGCACCGCCGCGATTATGTACATCAAATCGCACCACTCGGTGCAGAAAAGCATTCTCTCCGTGGAAGAAGCCGCCGCCGTGGCGCAGGAGCACAACCTCCCGCTGATCGTCGATGCCGCCGCTGAAGAAGATCTGACCTGCTACTACAACATGGGCGCAACGCTGGTGATTTACAGCGGCGCGAAGGCCATCGAAGGCCCAACCAGCGGCTTGGTGCTGGGCAAGCACCAGTACGTCGAGTGGGTGAAGCAGCAGGCCGGCGGCATTGGCCGCGCGATGAAAGTGGGTAAAGAGGGCATTCTTGGCTTAACGCAGGCGATTGAAAGTTACATCACTCAGCCGAAAACCACCGGGCAGGAGATGGTGGACAAGATGACGCCATTCATCGACAGCCTGAACCAAATCAACGGTGTGAGTGGCCGCGTGGTGTGGGACAGCGCCGGGCGCGACATTGCGCGCACCGAAATCACGTTCGACGAAGCCGTGCTGGGTTGGAAAACCAAAGCCATCGTGGAAGCGATGAAAGAGGGCGATATCGCGGTGTACTTCCGTGGCTACCGCGCCAACGAAGGCAAGATTGAAGTCGACGTGCGCAGCGTGACTCCGCCGCAGTTAGCCATCGTCGCTGAACGTTTCAAACAACTTTTTGATGGAGCAAAAGCATGAACCTGACCCCGAACTTCTACCGCGATCGCGTGTGTCTGAACGTGCTGGCAGGCTCCAAAGACAACGCCCGCGACATCTATGACGCGGCGCAGGGCCACGTGCTGGTTGGCGTGCTTTCCAAGAACTATGCCGATGTACCTTCTGCCGTGGCGGATATGAAAGAGTACGCGTCGCTGATTGAAAATGCCCTGTCCGTCGGGCTTGGCGCGGGCGATCCGCGCCAGTCGCTGATGGTCAGCCTGATTTCACAGCAGGTCCAGCCGCAGCACGTCAATCAGGTGTTCACCGGCGTGGGCACCAGCCGCGCGCTGTTGGGCCAAAACGACAGCGTGGTTAACGGCCTGATCTCCCCAACCGGCAAAGTGGGCTGGGTTAAAATCAACACCGGGCCATTGAGCGCCTCGCAGCCCGAAGCCATCGTGCCGGTCGAAACCGCCATTGCGCTGCTCAAAGACATGGGCGGCAGCTCGGTGAAATACTTCCCGATGGGCGGCCTGAAGACCCGTGATGAGTTCGCCGCCGTGGCGCGCGCCTGCGCCGAGCACGATTTCTGGCTGGAGCCGACCGGTGGTATCGATCTGGAAAACTTCGAGCCGATCATGGAGATCGCCCTCGAAGCCGGGGTGAGCAAAATCATTCCGCACATTTATAGCTCGATTATCGACAGCGCCAGCGGCGACACCCGTCCGGCCGATGTCAGAACCCTGCTGGCGAGCGTCAAAAAGCTCGTAAGCTGAGGTTTATTCTCGTATTCCAATCCGCGCCGTCAGTTCGCTGCGCTGTTAAACACCCTGCGTCGCCGTTTTATGGCGCAGGATCCCGCGTTTGTCTGGCAATCCCTTTGATTTGAGGAAATGTATGAGAAACTGGTTACTGATTTCAGGTTTAACATCCGCGATGCTGGCGATGTCTGCCACGCCGCTCTACGCAGCAGAAAAAGCTATGGCCCAAACTTCACACTATGCCTATGTCGGGACTTACAATCCCAATGGCGAAGGCGTCTATCGTTTTAAATTTGATAGCAAAACCGGCGCGCTGACTGAGCGCGTGCTGGCCAGCCAGTTGCCGAATCAGGCACAGATGGTGCTGAGCCATGACGGCAAAACGCTGTTCATTGGCAGCGAAATCGATAACTTCAATGGCGGCAAAAACGGTGCGATTGCGGCATATAAAATCAACCCGCAGGACGGCAGCTTAACGCTGATCAATCAGGTAGATTCACAGGGCGCAGGTCCGGTGTACCTATCGCTGACGCCAAAAGGCGATCACCTGCTGGTGGCTAACTACATCAGCGGCGTGGTGGCGACTTTCCCGGTGGATGCCAGTGGCAAACTGGGCGAAGCCAGCGATCATCAACAGGACTCGGGCCCGGCCGGTGCCGCCAAACCTGAAGCTGCGGCGCCGGGCAGCTTTGCCGCCAGCGACCACAACGGCCCGCACGCGCACATGATCGCCACCGATCCGAGCGGCAAGTTTGTCTTCTCAACCGATCTGGGTCTGGACAGGATCTATCAGTGGAAGCTGGACAGTGCCAGCGGCAAGCTGGAAGCCAACGATCCTCCGTTTATCAACGCCTCTTCCGCCGGTGCGGGGCCGCGCCATTTCGTGTTCCACCCGAACGGCAAAGTGGTGTTCCTGATTAACGAAGAAGCTTCGACCCTGACCAGCTATCGCTTCGACAGCGCCAAAGGCACGTTGACCCAGCTGCACGTGCTCTCTTCATTACCTGCTAACTTTAAAGGCACCAACTTTGCCGCCGGTATCGTGCTGAGCAAGGATGGCCATCACCTTTACGTGGCGAACCGCCTGCATAACAGCATCGCGCAAATCAACGTGACGGGCGAGGGGGCAATGACCTTCGCGGAAGAAGCCTGGACCCGTGGCGACTACCCGCGCACGCTGACCTTGTCGCCGGATGGAAAATACATTTACGCGATGAATCAACGAAGCGATAACATCACTCGATTCAAGATTGCCGCCGAGAGCGGTAAACTGACTTTTGTTGATGATTACACGCCAGTGGGCAGCCCGTCGCAGATGGTGATTGTTCCTTAAGCCGTTTTACCTCGTGAGGTAGGCGGAAAATAACGGGTGCGGGGTGACGCGGTTGGTCATCCCGCCTTGTCATTTCAAGTGGCAGTAGAATTGATGTTTCACAGCAACAACCGACTGGAAGGATTATGGTGAGATTTCCCTATCAACGACTGGCCCATCTGTTTGATGCCCTACAGGCCGAAACGCTGCCTCAGGACGAGCTGGCGAAGCGCCTTGACGTCTCCACTCGCACCGTGCGCGCTGATATTACCGCGCTGAATGAAATTATGGCCCAGTACGGCGCTTCCTTTGTGCATAACCGCGGTAGCGGCTATCAGCTGAAAATCGACGATCAGACGCTGTTCTCTGCGTTGCAGGAAACCAATAATCGTCGGGTCAGCCCAACGCCGCGCACCGCGCCGGAGCGGGTGAATTACCTGCTTATACGCTTTTTGACCTCAGCCTTTTCCCTCAAGCTAGAAGATCTGGCCGATGAATGGTTTGTCAGCCGGGGAACCCTGCAAAATGATATGGCTGAGGTCAGAGAACGTCTGGCACGTTACCACCTGAGCATTGAAACCAAGCCGCGTTACGGCATGAAGCTGTTTGGCGCCGAGCTGGCGATTCGCTCCTGCCTGACGGATTTGCTGTTCCAGCTGGAAAGCGACGAACAGAGCCATCCGCTGCTGAAAACCGAGAGTCTGGCGCTTGAGGCGCTGGGGCCGTTAACCGATTTTATGCACCAGTCGCTGGCGCAGTCCTCGATCCAACTGACCGATGAAGGTGAGCAGTACCTGATTCTGTACTGCGCGGTGGCGATTAAGCGCATTAGCGGCGGCTATCCGTTGACGGATTTTGATGCTGAAGAGGGCGACCCGGCGGTGAAGCAGGTCTCTACGCGCCTGGCGGCCGAGCTTAAGGCGCTAGTAGGTAAGGAGATCCCGGCGGCTGAAGAGGCCTATTTGCGGGTGAATATCGCGGCACGGCGGGTGCAGAACATCCTGCCGACGGATATTAATGCCGATGACGATGAGTCGCTGGTGGACTACATTCTGTCCTACATCAATGCGCACTATAATTATGATTTACAAGGGGATAAGCAGCTCCGCGCCGACTTGCTCACCCATATCAAAACCATGATAACCCGGGTGAAGTATCAGATTAACATCCCCAACCCGCTGCTGAGCAACATCAAACAGCACTACCCAATGGCCTACGACGTCACGCTGGCGGCGGTATCGAGCTGGGGCAAATACACCCCTTATTCGCTCAGTGAAAACGAAATCGGTTTTCTGGTGCTGCATATCGGCGTCGGGTTGGAGCGCCACTACAACATCGGCTACCAGCGCCATCCGCAGGTGATGCTGGTGTGCGATACCGGCAACTCGACCATTCGCATGATTCAGGCGCAGATCAGCCGCAAATACCCGCAGCTGGTGGTGACGCAAGTGGTGACGCTACGAGATTACGAGAAACTGGAGCACATCGACGAAGATTTCATCATCTCCAATGCGCGCATCACCGAGAAGAACAAGCCGGTGGTGGTGCTGTCGCCATTCCCCACCGAGTACCAGATGGAGCAGCTCGGCAAGCTGGTGCTGGTGGACCGCACGCGGCCCTATATGCTGGAGAAGTTTTTCGACGAGCGCCATTTCATGATAATCAATCAGCCGATGACCCAGGCCGAGCTATTCCACAAGGTGTGCAGCCAGCTGGAAGAAGAGGGCTATGTCGACGCAGAGTTCTATCCGTCAGTGGTCGAGCGCGAAGAGATTGTGTCGACCATGCTGGGCGAAGGCATTGCGCTGCCGCACTCGCTGGGGCTGCTCGCCAAGAAGACGGTGGTAATCACCCTGCTATCCCCGCAGGGCATTGAGTGGGGCGATGGCGAAACTGCGCACGTGATTTTCCTGCTGGCGATCAGCAAAGCGGACTATGAAGAGGCGATGGCGATTTACGATTTGTTCGTGACGTTTGTGCGGGAAAGGTCGATGAGCCGTTTGCTAAGTAGTGAGAGTTTTAATTCTTTTAAAGCGATAGCGATAGATTGTTTGAGTAGAATTTAAGAAAAATGCTGCTTTACCCAAAATAGTTCGAGGTGCAGCCAACGCACCTGCACCTTGAAATATGATGGGTCAATTAGTCTTCGTCGAAGCCGGAATTGATAAGATTAATCACGGCTTCCAAAGCTTGAACCTCATCGGAGCCGGTGGCTTCGATTTCAATCTGCTGGCCCTTTGGCGAGTCCAGCATCAGCAGCGCGATCACGCTGCTGGCCTCGGCTTCAATGCCTGCGTCGTTACGCAGCATCACTTCTGACTCAAAGCTCTGCACCAGTTCAAACAACTTCATTGCCGGACGAGCGTGCATGCCCAGCCGGTTTTTGATTTCTACCGTTTGTTTAACCGTCATGATTTGCGTTTTTCCAGCGTGCGATGGCGGGATTGCACATTCTTCCCGCGAGAACGGAAGTAGTCAGCCAGTTGTTCAGCGATGTAAACCGAGCGATGTTTCCCGCCGGTGCAGCCAATGGCGACGGTCAGATAACTGCGATTGTTGGTTTCCAGCATCGGCAGCCACAGTTCAAGGTAGCTGCGGGTCTGGTAAATGAAGTTATGCACATCGGTATGGCGGTCGAGGAACGCGGCGACGGGTTTATCCAGACCGGTCATCGGGCGCAGTTTCGGGTCCCAGTGCGGGTTCGGCAGGAAGCGCACGTCAAACACGTAGTCGGCATCAATAGGAATGCCGTGCTTGAAGCCAAAGGACTCAAACACCATGGTCAGTTCGCGCTCGCGCTTGCCCAGCAGGCGAGTACGCAGCATTTCAGCCAGTTCGTGAACTGACATCTCGGAGGTGTCGATGATCAGATCTGCGGAAGAGCGCAGCGGCTCTAGCAGGTCAGCTTCTTCATCAATCGCACTTTCGAGCGACAGATTTTTACTGGAAAGCGGATGCAGGCGACGAGTGTCGCTGTAACGGCGGATCAGCGTGTTGCGATCGGCGTCGAGAAACAGCAGCTGCGGCGAAAAGCTCGCGGGCAGCTGCGTCATTGCATGTTCGTAAACTTCCGGGGTTTCCGGCATGTTGCGCACGTCGATACTGACCGCGGCGGAGGTATTACGTTCAGCAAGGGTCTGTGCGAGCTGCGGCAGTAAGACCACCGGCAGGTTATCGACACAGTAAAAACCCATATCTTCCAGTGCCCGCAAAGCAACCGATTTCCCTGAACCGGAACGGCCGCTGACAATCATCAGCACCATGTTGTCACTCCCCTGCAATCAGTGTTCTGAATTCACTTTCCCGGAACACAATCCGGGAACCGTCATTGGCAAAATCGCGCCGGTAAACACTATTATCCGGCTGAACATTAAAGAGATCTTAAATCTGTATTCTTCTTATTATTCACTTTCGGTCATGATTTGGAACAGTTCTTCATCACTTTGCGCTCCGCGCAGGCGACGGCACACGGCTTTGTCCGCTAATTTCTTAGCTACCAAAGAGAGGGTGTGTAGATGGGTTTTACATTGATCGGCGGGGACCAGCAAGGCAAAAAGCAGGTCGACAGGTTGATTATCGATAGCGTCGAAAGCGATCGGCTGTTCCAGTTGAATGAACACACCTACGGCGCGCAGCGTATCCTCTTCCAATTTGCCGTGAGGAATGGCGATACCCGCACCGATACCGGTGCTGCCCATTCTCTCGCGGGTCAAAATGGCGTCAAAAATGACCTGTGGCGCCAGATTGAGCTGCTTGGCGGCGAGTTCGCTGATGATTTCCAGCGCGCGTTTCTTACTGGCGCAGTGAACGCCGCTTTTGGTGCACTCGGCATTAAGGACCGACGTTAACTGCATGGCTATATCGTTAATCATTTCATCATTCACTTTTTCGCTCTGACACCGGACAGGCTCTTTTACCCTAAATGACAGTTCGGCTCGCTGCCAGAAGGTCGCGAGCCGATACTCAAGGTCCGTAGTGCATAGAGACTATGTGGGTGCTAGTGCTGTTTCAGTTTATCTTTATGCTTATTGAGCTGGCGAGCCAGCTTATCAATCAGGAGATCGACGGCTGCATACATATCCTGATGATCCGAGGTGGCGTGCAACTCGCCTCCATTCACATGCAGCGTGGCTTCCGCCTTTTTCTGCACTTTTTCAACGCTCAACACCACGTATACCTGATTTATTCGATCAAAATATTGCTCAAGTTTGGCAAATTTTGTCGTAACAAATTCTCTGATAGGTTCCGTGATCTCGATGTGGTGTCCGGTAATGTTGAGCTGCATAATGTCTTCCTTCTCTGTTGAGGTCAAACTAACTGTTTACGTTGGTTTGAAGGCGGGATGGACAAAGACTCTCGGTATTTCGCTACTGTGCGACGTGCGACCATGATCCCTTGATCAGAGAGCATGGTGGCTAACTTGCTGTCACTTAACGGTTTGACAGGGTTTTCCGCCGCGATTAATTTCTTCACCAGCGCCCTAATGGCGGTAGATGATGCCTCGCCTCCGCTGTCAGTACTGACATGGCTGGAGAAGAAATATTTTAGTTCGAAGATACCGCGCGGGCTGTGCAGGAACTTCTGCGTGGTCACGCGCGATATGGTCGATTCGTGCATATCCACGGCGCTGGCGATGTCTGCCAACACCATAGGTTTCATAAATTCTTCGCCTGATTCAAAGAACGCCTGCTGCTGCTCGACAATGCAGCGCGTCACTTTTAACAGCGTGTCGTTACGGCTTTCTAGGCTCTTAATCAGCCACTTGGCTTCCTGCAAATTACTGCGAATGAACTGCCCGTCGCTGTCACTGCGCGTTGAGTTGCCCATCGCGGCATACTGCTGGTTAATCTTCAGGCGTGGAATGCTGTCTGAATTCAACTCGACGGTCCAGACGTTCGACACTTTACGCACCAGCACATCGGGGATCACATACTCAGATTCGCCGGTGTTGATCGACTGCCCTGGGCGCGGATCGAGCGACTGAATCAGCTGCATCGCACATTTAAGTGTATCTTCTTTTAAGCGGGTCGAACGCATAAGTGCGCGAAAATCATGATTGGCGAGCAGATCCAGATGTTCACTGACGATCAATTTAGCTTCGGCCAGAAAAGGCGTTTCCGCCACGTATTGCGATAGCTGGATCAGCAGGCAGTCGCGCAGGTCGCGTGCGGCAACCCCCACCGGATCAAAGCGTTGAACGCGCTTAAGCACGGCTTCAACCTCATCCATGCTTATCTCTTCATCGCCCATGCTTTCAAGGATATCTTCCAGCGAGACGGTGAGGTAGCCGGTGTCGTCAACGGCGTCGACGATAGAGGTGGCAATGGCGGCATCGGTGTCGGTGAAGGGGGTCAGTTCCACTTGCCACATGAGGTAATCTTGCAGCGTTTGGGTGGTTTCGCCCTGATAGATTGGCAACTCGTCATCACTGTAGTCATTACCAGTGCCTGACGGCGTTCCTGCGGTGTAAATCTCATCCCACGTGGCGTCGAGCGGCAACTCCTCGGGCATATCTTTCTGCTCAAGGGCTTCACGCGTATCTAAGCCTTCACTGGCCGTGGCTTCGACGGAATCAATTTCATCATGCAGATCGGTTTGCTCCAACAGCGGGTTGCTTTCCAGCGCCAGTTGGATCTCCTGTTGGAGCTCAAGCGTTGATAGCTGCAACAGGCGAATAGCCTGCTGTAGCTGAGGTGTCATGGCCAATTGCTGGCTAAATCTGAGCTGCAAACCTTGCTTCATATCTTGGCTTTACTTCCTGAACTGAACTACCCGCCGTCACTCAACGCGAATGAAAGCGGGCAGAATCGATGATTACAGACGGAACTCATTGCCGAGATAAACGCGTTTCACTTGTTCATCTTCCAGAATATCTGTCGGAGTACCATGAGCGATAAGCTTGCCCTGACTGACGATGTAAGCGCGCTCACAGACATCCAGCGTTTCACGAACGTTGTGGTCGGTAATTAATACCCCCAGCCCGCTGTCGCGCAGATGTTCGATAATCTTTTTGATGTCGATAACTGAAATAGGGTCAACGCCGGCAAAGGGTTCATCCAGCAGGATAAATTTCGGGTTTGCGGCCAGCGCGCGGGCGATTTCAACACGACGGCGCTCACCACCAGACAGGGATTGACCCAAGTTATCGCGCAGATGAGAGATATGGAACTCTTCCATCAGCTCGTTGGCGCGGTCGTTACGCTGCTCTTTGGTCAGGTCGTCGCGAATTTCCAGCACGGCCATCAGGTTGTTGAAAACGCTGAGGCGGCGGAAAATCGAGGCTTCCTGCGGCAGATAGCCAATACCGCGACGTGCGCGGGTATGCAGCGGCAGCAGACTGATGTCTTCATCATCAACCACAATACGACCCGCGTCGCGCTGAACGATGCCCACGACCATGTAGAAGGTGGTGGTTTTACCGGCACCGTTTGGCCCCAGCAACCCAACGATTTCGCCGGAGTTGACGGTCAGGCTGACGTCCTCGACCACTTTGCGGCCTTTATAAGCCTTAGCCAGATTTTCTGCGATTAACGTTGCCATAAATTATCACTTACTCTTTTTGGTCGGAGTTGTCGCCGGTTGCTGGCCTTTGTCTTGCAATTGTGAAGGCACCAGCACGGTGGTCACACGGCCGCCTTTATTGTCACTGAAGGCCTGCATCTGCTGTTTTTGCACCAGATAAGTAATTTTGTCACCTTTCACGTTGCTATCTTGTTGTTCCAGATAAGCATTGCCGGTCAGCGTCACCAGATCGCTCGCCACTTCATAGCGCACTTTCGAGGCGTGGCCACTGATTGGCTTGCCGTTATCCTGCATCTGATAGAAGGTCACGGGATTGCCGTAGCCTTCTACCACTTCTTGCCCGGAAACGCCGTTAGGGCGGATAACCACGACTTTATCGGCTTTCACCTGAATAGAGCCTTGATTCACCACCACGTTGCCCGTAAAGGTCGCGGTATTGGTGTTCACATCCAGTGCCTGGTTAGCAGAGTCGATGGTGATCGGCTTTGTGGTGTCATCTTTCAGCGCAAACGCCGGAATGCTGACGGCTAACAGAGAGCTGGTGATCAGGAGATTACGGATTCTGTTTTTTGTTTTGAATTTCATAAGAGGTATTTACCTTATCGATCAGCTCTGCGGTTTTGTTACGCAGATTTCCACGCATTTTCATGCCGTTAGATGTAAAGCCTGTGCCGTAAAGCGTCACTTCATCATCAGAGGCAACATCTTGCGTTACCAAATTGACAGAAGCGTTGTCGGTTCTAATACGCTGCAATTGCGAGGTATCAGGCGTCAGACTGTCGACCTGCACATGACCATACAAATAGAGCATCTTGTCATTGGTCATCTTGGCGCGATCTGAGCGAACCGTCCACACAGGAATTTTGTCTTTGTCATACATGGTCATTACCGGGTTGGTAAACCATGTTAATTGAGTCGTAGTGTAATATTTGACTTCGTCAGAGACTAGCTTGTAATTCAGGGCGCCCATAGGGTTATAAACGACCGTCACCGTGTGCTGGCTCTGATAAGTCGGGTCCTGATCATTTACTGTGACAGGGGCAGTGTTGTCTGAATCAGACAGGTTCCAGCCAATCAGGGCTAATACCACGATGGCCAGAACGATAGTTATCCAAAGCTTAGGTTTGTTCATATTGACAGCCCTTTGGCGTCCTCCAGCTTGCCCTGTGCCAGCAGAATGAGGTCACATATTTCGCGTACTGCGCCACGCCCACCGGGGATTTGGGTTACATAATGCGCCTTTGGAAGCAGAATAGGGTGCGCATCTTTTACGGCAACAGACAGACCTACTTCAGCCATCACCGGCCAGTCAATCAGGTCATCACCAATGTAGGCAACTTCATCAGCCTTTAAGGACAGTGTATCTAACAGTTCGCGGAAGGCCAAAAGCTTATCTGACTGCCCCTGATATAGATGACGAATTCCCAGCGTCTTGGCGCGATCTTCCAGCAATTTTGCATTTCTGCCGGTAATGATCGCCACTTCGACGTCGGACGTCAGCAGGCAGCGAATGCCATAGCCATCGCGTACATTGAAGGTTTTCAGCTCTTCGCCTTGATTACCCATATAAATCAGGCCATCAGACATCACGCCGTCCACATCACAAATCAGCAGGCGAATGGACTTAGCTCGCTCCAGCACATTGGCGCTGACCGGGCCATAACACGTATCCACCGTAGCTGCTTTATTACTCATTCAGGGCATTCCTCAATTAAATGACGCCAGCGCGCAGCATGTCGTGCATATGTACCACACCCATCAACTGGTCGCCATCGGCAACCATTACGCAGGTAATGTGTCGTTCCTGCATCAAGTTTAGGGCATCAACGGCCAGCAAATTCGGACGAACGCGGATGCCGCCCGTGGTCATGACATCAGCGATGGAGGCCTCATTGATATTGACGCCCATATCGAAGATGCGGCGTAAGTCACCATCAGTGAAGATGCCTTCGATTTTCATCAAGTCATCGCAAATGATGGTCATCCCGAGATTTTTGCGAGTGATCTCCAGCAGGGCGTCGCGCAGAGACGCATCGCGGCTGACGTGGGGGATTTCGCTCCCGGTGTGCATGATATCGCTGACGCGCAGCAGAAGCTTACGGCCAAGTGCTCCGCCGGGATGGGACATGGCGAAGTCTTCCTCGGTGAAGCCGCGAGCCTGTAACAGCGCCACGGCCAGCGCGTCGCCCATCACCATCACCGCGGTGGTGCTGGTGGTCGGCGCAAGGCCCAGCGGGCAGGCTTCTTCGGGAACGCGCACGCAGATATGCACATCGCCGGCTCGACCCATGGAGCTTTCCGGGTTGGCCGTCATGCAAATCAAGGGGATTGAAAGACGCTTCAGCACCGGGATCAGCGCCAAGATTTCGTGCGATTCACCGGAGTTGGAAATCAGGATAACAACGTCCTGTTTAGACACCATGCCCAGGTCGCCATGGCTGGCCTCGCCCGGGTGGACGAAGAACGCTGGCGTGCCGGTGCTGGCGAAGGTTGCCGCCATTTTGCGCCCGACGTGGCCTGATTTCCCCATCCCCATCACCACTATTTTACCGACGCAGGCGAACATCTTTTCACAGGCGCGGGTAAAATCGTCGTTGATGTATTGGTCGAGTTGCTCCAGTCCTTCGCGTTCCGTCTTCAGCACTGCTTTTCCTGCGGATTGATAATCAAACCCGCGCTCTAGCTCGAAATTTCCCATTTTTTCTTCCTGATGGGTCAAAAATCAACGCTGCCCGGCACAAAGTAGAGCAACGCGAGATAGGCGACAAAGCCGCATAATAACAAGGTTCCTGCCAGATGGCCGATGCGATGTTTGCGCATCAAACACAGGCCAGTTAGCACCACGCTGACGGCTAACATGACCCAGTAATCGCGGTGGAACGCCTCAGGGCTAAACGACCCTGGAGCCACCAGCGCGGGCAGGCCCAGCACCAAACAGGTGTTAAAGATGTTGGCACCGATAATATTACCCAGCGCGATGTCGTCTTCACCTTTCACCGCGCCAGCAATAAAGGTCGCCAGCTCCGGCAGGCTGGTGCCGATAGCCACCACCGTCAAACCGATAATCAGTTCGCTGACGCCAAAGTAGCGGGCAATCACCGTCGAGTTATCAACAATCATGCTCGACGCCAGCGGCATGATAATGAACCCCAGCGCCAGCCACAGGAAAGCGACCGTATTGCTACTGTCCTGCGGGAGCTCCGCCATCTGTTCATAGGTCAGGGTGTCCAACCCTTGCTTCTCGGCGGCGCGGGCAATTTTTATCATTAAGATGACAAAAATCGCGGCACTCGCCAGCAGCAGAAGGCCGTCCATTCTGCTCAATTCACCATCGCTAAGCAGAAAACCACAGAGCACGGTGACCAGTAACAATAAAGGGAGTTCGCGGCGCAAGATATCAGAACCCACGGAAAGTGGATGAATTAGGGCCGCTCCGCCCAAAATCAGAAGAATATTAATGATATTTGAACCGATGGCGTTACCCACGGCTAAATCCATCTGATCATTAATCGCGGCGGTGGTGGATACCACTAGCTCCGGCAAGGAGATCCCGATGCCAACCACGGTCATACCTATAATTAACGGCGGGATGCCAATTGAGCGGGCGAGAACGGCGGCTCCGTACACTAATCGATCGGCGGCATAAACCAGAAGCAGGAGGCCGACAACCATGAGTACGATAGCGAGAAGCATGAAAAGTCCTTTAATTAGGTATAATGCGAGGTTCGTAACCCGAACAGGCGACCAAAATGGTAGTCAAAAATGATCAACAAGCTTCAAACTGTCCTTAATACAGCCAGTCAAAGCTGCTATATGTTAGACGAATTGTTGATTTGTTTTAATCGTGTTTTCGAAGATTTTGACCCTCTGCCAGAGAAAAGTAAATCAATGGCAACTTTAGTGACGCAAACGCGGTAAGTTTTTGTAAAAATACCGGAGTTATGCGCTGATCCCTCTAACATCAGGGGTATCGTAAGCTGAAACAGTCCGAAGGGATAAACTGAATGAGTCAGAGCCAATCGAATCTGGTCGAGATCAAAGGCATGAGCTTCATGCGCGGCGATCGTCCCATTTTCGAAGAGATAAACATGACGGTGCCACGCGGCAAAGTCACTGCCATCATGGGGCCATCGGGGATCGGGAAAACCACCTTGTTGCGTCTCATTGGCGGCCAGTTAGCACCAGACAGTGGTGAAATCTGGTTCGACGGGGAAAATATCCCTGCCTTATCACGCAGTAAGCTCTACGAATCACGTAAAAAAATGAGCATGCTGTTTCAGTCCGGTGCATTGTTCACCGACCTCAATGTGTTTGAAAATGTCGCCTTCCCGCTGCGCGAACACAGCAAGCTGCCCGAAGAGCTGCTGCGCAGCACTGTTACCATGAAGCTGGAGGCCGTTGGCCTGCGCGGGGCAGGGGAACTGATGCCGGCGGAGCTGTCCGGCGGTATGGCGCGTCGCGTCGCCTTGGCTCGCGCCATCGCGCTTGATCCCGAACTCATCATGTTCGACGAACCTTTTGTCGGCCAGGACCCTATCACCATGGGCGTCTTGGTGAAGCTGATTGATGAGCTTAATCATGCACTTGGTGTTACCTGTATTGTCGTGTCGCACGACGTTCCAGAGGTCCTTAGCATCGCCGACTATGCTTATATCGTGGCGGCTCAGCATGTTATTGCGGAAGGAACGACGGAGGAATTGCAGAACAATCCTGACCCACGCGTCCGCCAGTTCCTGGACGGCATTGCGGATGGTCCGGTGCCTTTCCGGTTCCCAGCGGGTGATTATAAAACCGAGTTGCTTGGATGATGGAGTTGTATATCAATGTTAATTAAGGCATTAGCCTCAACGGGCCGCCGTGGCATTCAAACTTGCGCCTCTTTTGGTCGCGCCGGTTTGATGCTATTTCGCGCCCTGGTCGGTAAGCCGCAGTTTGCCAAGCAGTGGCCGTTGCTGCTCAAACAGCTGTACAGCGTGGGCGTGCTGTCACTGCTGATCATTTTGGTTTCAGGCCTGTTTATCGGCATGGTGCTGGGGCTGCAAGGCTATATCGTTCTGACCACCTACAGTGCTGAAGCCAGTCTGGGCATGATGGTGGCGCTCTCCTTGCTCCGCGAGCTGGGGCCGGTAGTCACGGCTCTGCTGTTCGCCGGGCGTGCGGGTTCTGCACTCACTGCGGAAATCGGCTTGATGAAAGCCACCGAGCAGATCTCAAGTCTGGAAATGATGGCAATTGACCCACTGCGCCGCGTTGTCGCGCCGCGCTTCTGGGCCGGGATGATCTCCATGCCTCTGCTCACCGCCATTTTTGTCGCGGTGGGGATTTGGGGCGGCTCTCTGGTCGGCGTTAACTGGAAAGGCATCGACAGCGGCTTCTTCTGGTCCGCCATGCAAAGTGCAGTAGAATGGCGTCATGACCTGCTCAACTGTTTGATTAAAAGCGTAGTTTTCGCTATTACCGTGACCTGGATTGCGCTCTTCAATGGTTATGATGCTATCCCAACTTCGGAAGGGATTAGCCGGGCAACGACTCGTACCGTGGTGCATTCGTCTTTGGCGGTGCTGGGATTAGATTTTGTGCTGACAGCACTGATGTTTGGGAATTAATCGATGCAAACGAAAAAGAGTGAAATTTGGGTTGGCGCATTTTTGATAATCGCCCTGTGCGCCGTGTTATTCCTTTGCCTCAAAGTGGCCGATATTCGTTCGATCGGTTCAGAACCGACTTACCGTATCTCTGCCACCTTTGACAACATCGGTGGCCTGAAAGCGGGCTCTCCGGTGAAAGTGGGCGGCGTAGTGGTTGGCCGTGTTAGCGCCATCACACTCGATAAAAACTACTCGCCAAAAGTGGAAATGGATATCGAGCAGAAATACAACCAGATCCCGAGCACCAGTACCTTGGCGATTCGCACATCTGGCCTGCTGGGCGAGCAATTCCTGGCCCTGAACATTGGTTTCGAAGACCCAGAGATGGGAACGACTATCCTTAAAGATGGCGGTTCAATTCAGGACACCAAATCAGCTTTAGTGTTGGAAGACCTTATCGGCCAATTCCTGTACAAGAGCGGTAACGATGGTAAAGATGCGAAATCCGGTGACGCACAGGCAGCGCCAGATGCTGTATCAGCCCCACAACCTGCGGCCCCAAGTCATTAAGTAGTTTCCATCGCAAAGCTTTATTAAGAGGAGCAAGGCATGTTTAAACGTATTATTTTGGCCACTCTGCTGGTGGTAATGGCACCCCTAGCCAATGCGGCAGTAGACAAGACCAACCCTTATAGCGTGATGAATGAAGCGGCGAAAAATACCTTTACCCGCTTGAAAACCGATCAGCCGAAAATCAAACAAGATCCAAACTATCTGCGTACCATCGTGCGTGAAGAGCTACTGCCTTTCGTGCAGATCAAATACGCGGGCGCTCTGGTGCTAGGCCGTTACTACAAAGATGCGACCCCAGCCCAGCGTGATGCGTACTTCAAAGCGTTCGGCGACTACCTGCAACAGGCTTACGGTCAGGCGTTGGCGTTATACCGCGACCAGACCTATCAGGTACAGCCTGAGCAGTCTTATGCCGGCCAGCAAATCATCGCTATCCGCGTTACCATCATCGACCAGCACGGCCGTCCGCCGGTTCGTCTTGATTTCCAATGGCGTAAAAACAGCCAGACTGGTGATTGGCAGGCTTATGACATGATTGCCGAAGGCGTCAGCATGATCTCTACCAAGCAGAACGAGTGGGCAGACATTTTGCGCCAGAAAGGCATTGATGGTCTGACTGAGCGTCTGAAACAAGCCGCTGCGCAGCCAATCACTCTGGATCAAAAATGAAAGGCCAACTGAGCTGGGAACATCAACCACCGCGCCTGATTTTGCGCGGTGAGTTGGATCGCGAAACCCTGCTGCCATTATGGAACCAGCGCCTGACTCTGATGGCGGGCGTTAACACTGTGGATGTTGCTGGCCTTGAGCGCGTTGATTCTGCCGGACTGGCGATGCTGGTTCACCTGCGTGAGCTGGCAGAGCAGGGCGGTGGCTCACTCAGCGTGACCGGCATGACCGACCGTTTGAGCACCTTGATCGCACTCTACAATTTGCAGGACATTATTCCTGTTAACTAAATGTGCCTTCCATGCCGGATAAAATAAGGCAATAGATACCGTGAGTTAGCCTGAAGTCATGGCTAAAGCGGCCTCCATACCGACAAGCCCCTGTGCGAAACTCTCGAACAGGGGCTTTTTCATGGTTTAAGAGTTGGCCGGATCTCTATAAGATGTTCGGCTGTTATGATCTCTTCAGAAGAATCGATTGCTATGGACACTAACGAAATTAAAGACGTGCTGATGAACGCATTGGCATTAGATGAAGCTCATATTACTGGCGACGGTAGCCATTTTCAGGCCATCGTGGTCGGCGCCATGTTCGACGGCATGAGCCGCGTGAAAAAACAGCAAACCGTGTACGCCCCGCTGATGGAATACATCGCTGATAACCGCATCCACGCCCTTTCTATCAAAGCTTATACCCCTGAAGAATGGCAGCGCGATCGCAAGCTGAACGGTTTTTAAGCTGCTGGTTCATCCGGCAGTTCCGCAATATTTGAAATGAAGTTTTTGAAATTAAGAGAGCCGTCATAATGGATAAATTTCGTGTACAGGGTGGGACTCGTCTAAGTGGCGAAGTGTCTATCTCCGGTGCAAAAAATGCCGCACTTCCTATCTTGTTTGCCGCGCTTCTCGCCGAAGAGCCGGTTGAGCTACAGAATGTCCCGCATTTAAAAGACATCGACACCACCATGAAGCTGCTTGGTCAGCTGGGGACTAAAGTCGAACGTAATGGTTCGGTTTTTGTTGATGCACGCGACGTAAATGAATTTTGCGCGCCATACGACTTAGTCAAAACCATGCGCGCTTCTATCTGGGCATTAGGCCCGCTGGTTGCTCGTTTCGGTCAGGGGCAGGTTTCCCTGCCGGGCGGCTGCGCTATCGGCGCGCGTCCGGTTGATTTGCACATTAGCGGCCTTGAGCAGTTGGGTGCCAAAATCGTGCTGGAAGAAGGCTATGTGAAAGCTTCTGTCGATGGCCGCCTGAAGGGCGCTCACATCGTGATGGACAAGGTGAGCGTAGGCGCGACCGTGACAATCATGTGTGCGGCAACCTTGGCTGAAGGCACCACCATCATCGAGAACGCGGCGCGTGAGCCAGAAATCGCGGACACTGCCGGCTTCCTCAACGCCATCGGTGCAAAAATCACTGGCGCAGGTACCGACAAAATCACCATCGAAGGCGTGAAGCGTCTCGGCGGCGGTGTTTACCGCGTCGTGCCTGATCGTATCGAAACCGGCACTTTCCTGATTGCAGCTGCTATCTCTGGCGGTAAAGTGGTTTGCCGCGATACTCGCCCTGACACGCTGGATGCCGTGCTGGCAAAACTGCGTGAAGCAGGTGCTGATATCGAAGTGGGCGAAGATTGGATCAGCCTCGACATGCACGGTAAGCGCGCGAAAGCCGTAACGCTGCGCACCGCCCCGCACCCGGGCTTCCCGACTGACATGCAGGCGCAGTTCAGCTTGCTGAACCTGGTTGCCGAAGGTACCGGCGTTATCACCGAAACCATCTTCGAAAACCGCTTCATGCACATTCCTGAGCTTATCCGCATGGGTGCTCACGCTGAGATTGAAGGCAGCACCTTGATTTGTCACGGTGTTGAGCAGCTGTCCGGTGCGCAGGTAATGGCGACCGACCTGCGCGCTTCGGCGAGTCTGGTACTGGCGGGCTGTATTGCGGAAGGCGTGACTATCGTTGACCGTATTTATCACATCGATCGCGGGTATGAGCGTATCGAAGATAAACTGCGCCAGCTGGGTGCAAAAATCGAACGTGTGAAAGGCGAGTAATTACGCCGTACTGCCCGACATATCCTGTCGGGCCACCCATAAAAAAGCCGGAAGATTGAATCTTCCGGCTTTTTTTATCGCTCTGGTTTTTATCGCCCGATCAATGCGACGGATATTCCTGAATGGTGACCTGTAGAGCAATCTTCTTGCCGTCGCGCATGATCTCAACCGGGATAACCGTGCCAGGGCGAATCTCTGCGACCTGGTCCATCGTCTCAATGGCTGACACCGCCGGTTTGCCGTTCACGCTGACAATCACGTCGCTCACCACGATACCCGCGTTGGCCGCCGGACCGTTTGGTGTCACTTCATTAACGATAATGCCCTGAATTCTATCTAAACCGGTATTTGGCCCGTGCAGAGGAGAAGCCTCGCGCCCGCCGATACCGATATAACCACGGATCACCCGACCATCGCGGATAAGCTTGCCCATGACTTTGGTGGCCAATGCGGTAGGGATGGCGAAGCCGATGCCCTCTGGCGTCGCGCCATCATTGCTCTGGTCGAAGGAGAGGGTGTTGATACCCACCAGTTCGCCCAGTGAGTTCACCAGCGCCCCGCCCGAGTTGCCTTGGTTAATAGAGGCATCGGTTTGCAGGAAGTTTTGGCGACCAGACGGGCTTAAACCAATACGCCCCGTGGCGCTGATAATCCCCTGCGTCACGGTCTGACCAAGGTTATAAGGGTTGCCAATCGCCATCACGATGTCGCCCACGTGAGGCACCCGCTTGGCGTTAATCGGAATGACCGGCAGATTAGTACCTGCATCGATTTTCAGCACGGCCAGATCGGTGAGGGTATCCGAACCGACCAGCAGGGCTTCAAACACGCGCCCATCCTGTAATGCGACGATGATTTGGTCAGCATTATTGATAACGTGTTTGTTGGTCAGAATGTAGCCTTTGTCATTCATGATGACGCCCGATCCCAGAGTGCGGATCTGCAACTCGCTTTGCGAGTTGGCTCCCATATTACGGTTATAAACGTTAACTACCGCAGGGGCTGCGTGACGCACGCCTTCGTTATAGCTGACCGGCTGTTGGCTATTTTCAGTGAAATTATGCTCAAACAGCGGCTGGGCGATATTTTTACGCAGCATAGGCACCGCGGCCAGCAAAATACCGGCAACAATCAGTCCAATAACGGCGGATCGCAATAACTTAACTAGCATGAGTGTCTGGAATGGTGGTTGAAATATGTCAGAAGGATAGCATGAGTTAATCGGACGCAGCACTGGCTACGTCCGATTTTCAGAGGTTTACGGCATTAACGACGCTTTTACGGCATCAACAAATAGATATTCTGCCCTTTACGTTGCACGCTCAGGGCAATCAAGGCCGGTTTGGTTTCCAGGATCTTGCGCAGTGCAGCCAGATTGTCGACGGCCTCGCGGTTTACGCCGACGATCACGTCATCTTTCTGCAAGCCGATTTGATCCGCCGGAGAGCCTTTCTTCACGTCATCGACCCGAATACCTTTGGCGGTTTTAGGATCAAGATCGCTTAAGGTCACGCCCTGCAGCGCCGGGTTTATCTTATCGATGCTGGTTTCCACCGTCGGGCTTTTATCTAGCGTGACATCCACATTCATCGGCTTGCCTTCGCGCAGCAAACCAATCTGCATGGTGACGCCCGGACCGGCAGTTCCCACTTTGGCACGCAGTTCGGCAAAGCTGCTTAGCGGTTTGCCTTGCAGGGTGATCAGCACGTCGCCAGCCTTGATACCGGCTTTTGCCGCTGCGGAATCCGGCAGAACTTCATTGACGAAGGCACCACGCTGGCTGTCCAGTTTGAAGGCTTTTGCTAGTTCCGGAGTCATTTCGCTGCCGCGAATACCCAGTAGGCCGCGTTTCACTTCGCCAAACTTAATCAACTGAGCGCTGAGGTTTTTCGCCATGTTCACCGGAATGGCGAAACCAATGCCGATGCTGCCGCCCTGCGAGGAGAGGATCGCGGTATTGATACCGATAAGCTCGCCTTTCAAGTTAATCAGCGCGCCACCGGAGTTACCCCGGTTAATTGAGGCATCGGTTTGGATAAAGTTTTCCAACCCTTCCAGATTCAAGCCACTGCGCCCCAGCGCAGAGATAATGCCGGACGTCGCGGTTTGACCCAGACCGAAGGGGTTACCTACGGCAACAGCGAAGTCGCCCACGCGCAGCGCGTCGGAGTCAGCCATGGCAATTTGGGTCAGGTTTTTGGCGTCAATCAGCTGAATCAGGGCGATATCGGACTGATCGTCTTTGCCAATCAGCTTCGCATCATATTCACGGCCGTCGTTGATCTGCACTTTGATCTTGTCGGCGTTGTTAACCACGTGGTTGTTGGTCAGTACATAGCCTTTGGCGGCATCAATAATGACGCCAGAACCAAGGCCTTCAAAAGCCTGACCGCCCTGATCTTCCGTTGGCGCCTGTGGGCCGAAGAAGAATTTAAATTCAGGGGGAACGTCGTTGCTGGCAGGCGTGGTGCCAGTGACCTGCACGCTGACCACGGCGGGCAGGACTTTTTCCAGCATTGGCGCCAGACTTGGCAATGCCTGACCGTCTACGGCGACAGGAATACTGGCGTTCGCAACAGGAACAGAAGCGAAGGTTAATCCGAGACTAATGGCTAATGCACTGAGTAAAAATGACTTTTTCTTCATCAGGATAACTCTCTCGCTGTCTGTTAGAGGCTCGAAACGGTAATGAGATTGTTTATATTTATAAAAGAAGACGGGTTTGAAGTTGGCGCGGCGAGACCGAAATCGGTGCGCCGCGAGTTGCCCGCAACGATGAATAGCGTCGCGGAGCAAGGTAGAACCTTATTTACGACCAGTACGCTCACCGCGCAGAAGGCCAGACGCGCCATCTGAGTAATCGCGTGGCATCTCAACCGGAGCCTGATCGTTATCTGCCTCTGAACCCGTCAAACGGTAGTTGAACGGATTGTCATGGGCCGGCATATCTGGCAGTAAATTGTTCGAGCTTTTCGCCATGTGCTGATACAGCTGGCGATAGTCGGTGGCCATGTTATCCAGCAGCTCAGCGCTGCGGGCGAAGTGGCCAGTGAGTTCCTGACGATACTCTTCGAGTTCTGCTTTGCTTCTCTCCAGCTCGTTTTGCATCACTTGCTGATCGCGTAATTTACGATTGCCAAAGCGCATCGCTACCGCACCAACGGCGATACCGACCACTAATCCAATGAGCGCATACTCCCAGGTCATAATGACTCCTATTTTAACTTCGTTGTTCCGTAGGGCTTTTTCACGCAATGGTTTTAACGTAAATTCAACATACGTTTCGACCCGTATAAGTCCACTATAACCGTTTACCTTGTCTGAGTGGAATCCTAGGCGAACAATCACCAAAGGAAAGCGGTTTTTTCACGAGCAGACGGGTGATAAAAGCGGCGAATAGGCATTAAATCTGCGCATAACCTCCGCGAAATACTGAAAAATATTTTCTCAGGGACGTTGAACCACATGCAACCCATTACACCACTGACAGTATATAAGAACGCATTATCGGCCGGTGAGTTCCAACCAGATGATGTTCAGCTTGCCGCCGTCACGCGGTTAGACGCTATTTATCACGCGTTAAATGCTCAAGCTGGTGCTGCGCCAGTTTCACCTTCAGCCCGGCCGGGCTTATTGGGAAGACTGTTCGGCAAAAGTGCTCAAAAGAGCCCGCAGAGACCAGCCCAGGGATTATATATGTGGGGCGGGGTAGGGCGGGGGAAAACTTGGCTGATGGATCTGTTTTTTCAGACACTTCCCGGCGATCGCAAGCTGCGTTTACATTTTCATCGCTTCATGTTGCGAGTTCACGAGCAATTAACTGAGCTACAGGGCAAGGAAGATCCGCTGGAAATCATCGCCGACGGCTTTAAAGCCGAAACGGACGTGCTGTGCTTCGACGAGTTTTTTGTCTCTGACATTACCGACGCTATGCTGCTGGCGACCCTGCTTCAGGCGCTGTTCGCCCGTGGCATCACGCTGATTGCCACTTCGAACATTCCTCCGGACAACCTGTACCGTAATGGCTTGCAGCGTGCGCGTTTCCTGCCCGCGATTGATTTGATTAAAGAGTATTGCGACGTGATGAACGTGGATGCGGGTATCGATTACCGCCTGCGAACGCTCACCCAGGCCAATTTGTGGCTTACGCCGCTACAGCCTGAAACTCATGTTGCGATGCAGCATATGTTCGACAAACTCGCGGGGCAAGAGGGTGAAGCCAGCCCGGTTTTGCAGGTGAATCACCGCCCGCTACAGGCGATTGCCTCTGGCGATGGCGTGCTGGCCGTGGAGTTCCACACCCTGTGCGAAGAGGCCAGAAGCCAGCTGGATTACATTGCGCTGTCAAAAATCTACCACAGCGTGCTACTGCACAACGTGCCGGTGATGGGCGTGAAAGATGAAAACCCGGCCCGCCGTTTTCTTGCGCTGGTGGACGAATTCTATGAGCGCCACGTTAAGCTGGTGATTTCCGCCGAGAAGCCGATGTTTGAGATTTATCAGGGTGAGCGGCTGAAATTTGAATACCAGCGCTGCCTCTCGCGATTGCAGGAGATGCAGAGCGAGGAGTACCTCAAGCGCCCGCATCTTCCCTAAGTTGCTTGGTTTAATGGGTGAAAAAAGAATCGGTTGCGAAATCTGCGTTTTAGTCAAAAAAGGGTTCGATCTTTGTGGGCGACTTCTCTATAATCTTGCGACCCCACGTTACTACGAAGTTTTTTTCCCGAAACTTTATAAGTGCCGGCATTGGCTATTCGAAGGGGTAGGTTTGCTGGACGATGGTCGTGTGAACCTCCAATACTTATTTTATGAACTTCGGCTCATAAAAACATATAGGCGTTAGGGTGTTCGCCAACGTGTAACTTTAATTGGGTAAGCTTTTAATGAAAACTTTTACAGCTAAACCGGAAACCGTACAACGTGACTGGTTCGTAGTTGACGCAACCGGCAAGACTTTAGGTCGCCTGGCCACTGAACTGGCTCGCCGTCTGCGTGGCAAACATAAAGCGGAATACACTCCGCACGTTGATACTGGTGATTACATCATCGTTCTGAACGCAGAAAAAGTTGCTGTTACCGGCAACAAGCGTAACGACAAGATTTATTACCATCACACCGGCCACATCGGTGGTATCAAGCAAGCGACCTTTGAAGAGATGATCGCTCGCCGTCCTGAACGCGTGATCGAGCTCGCGGTTAAAGGCATGTTGCCAAAGGGCCCGCTGGGTCGTGCAATGTACCGTAAAATGAAAGTTTACGCGGGTAACGAGCACACTCATGCGGCGCAACAACCGCAAGTTCTTGACATTTAATTCGGGATTATAGGCAATGGCTGAAAATCAATACTACGGCACTGGTCGCCGCAAAAGCTCCGCCGCTCGCGTTTTCATCAAACCGGGTAGTGGTAACATCGTAATTAACCAGCGTAGCCTGGAACAGTACTTTGGTCGTGAAACTGCCCGCATGGTAGTTCGTCAACCTCTGGAACTGGTCGACATGGTTGAGAAATTTGACCTGTACATCACTGTTAAAGGTGGTGGTATCTCCGGTCAAGCTGGTGCTATCCGTCACGGTATCACTCGTGCACTGATGGAATATGACGAAAATCTTCGTGGCGAACTGCGTAAAGCTGGCTTCGTTACTCGTGATGCTCGTCAGGTTGAACGTAAGAAAGTCGGTCTGCGTAAAGCACGTCGTCGTCCTCAGTTCTCCAAGCGTTAATTCTTTCTGCTTCGGCACAAAGAACAGCGTCAAAAACCCGGTGCTTCACCGGGTTTTTTTATGTCTGAAATTTGCGTAATGCCTCAACAAATTGCCTTCTGACACACATTTCACCACGAAATCCTCCATCCCGTCCCCACGGACCGGTCAAAATCTGGTAAACTATCACACACTTTTGTGCCTGTTCGCCGAGCAGTTCCCGTTACCGCACTCTATGGCTAGGGTTTACCTTGCCAACGTTTATTGAAGAAACTAGAAGCGAAACTACGGAGCGAGACTGCGGGCTGGTGGTGAAGATGACTGTTCAGGATATAAGCCTGACCAGTTGGCTATTCGCAGATTATTCTAGATAAACTTGGAGGTTTTCATGGCTGTCGCTGCCAACAAACGTTCGGTAATGACGCTGTTTTCCGGCCCGACCGACATTTTTAGCCATCAAGTACGCATCGTACTGGCGGAAAAAGGTGTTAGCGTCGAGATCGAGCAGGTGGATATGGATCACTTGCCGCAGGATCTTATTGACCTCAACCCATATCGCACCGTTCCAACGCTGGTCGATCGTGAGCTGACTCTGTTTGAATCACGTATCATCATGGAATACCTTGATGAGCGTTTCCCGCATCCTCCATTAATGCCGGTTTATCCGGTTGCTCGTGGTGAAAGCCGTCTGATGATGCACCGCATCGAAAATGACTGGTACTCACTGCTGCGCCAAATCGAACAGGGTTCTGCACAAGAAGCTGACGCTGCGCGTAAGCAACTGCGTGAAGAACTGCTCGCCATCGCGCCAATTTTCTCTTACATGCCTTACTTCAAGAGCGAAGAATTCAGTCTGGTTGACTGCTATCTGGCTCCGTTGTTATGGCGCTTGCCTGAGTTGGGCATTGAGCTGTCAGGCGCGGGTTCTAAAGAGCTGAAAGGTTACATGACTCGCGTATTCGAGCGTGATGCTTTCCTGGCCTCTTTGACTGAACCAGAGCGCGAAATGCGTTTGCATACCCGAGGTTAAGTGATGGAGATGACTGACATGTCTCCGCGCCGTCCCTACCTGCTGCGGGCGTTTTACGACTGGTTGCTCGACAACCAGCTGACGCCGCACTTGGTGGTAGACGTCACCATGCCAGGCGTTATGGTGCCGATGGAATTTGCCCGTGATGGTCAGATTGTCCTCAATGTTGCACCGCGCGCCGTCGGCAACCTCGAACTGGGTAACGATGATGTTCGCTTTAACGCACGCTTCGGCGGTGTTCCTCGCAACGTTTTCGTGCCTATCGCCGCCGTGCTGGCGATTTACGCCCGTGAAAATGGCGCAGGTACCATGTTCGAACCTGAACCCGCTTATGACGCTGATGGTACCTTTGAGGACCACAGCAACGAAGGCGAAATAGCAGATTCAGCGCCAACCATGTCGGTGATCGACGGCGATTTGCCGGATGTCTCTGAAGAGAATCCGGATGATGAGCCACCGACGCCGCCTCGTGGCGGGCGTCCTGCACTTCGCGTGGTGAAGTAAGCGCGAATAGCATGACCACAACATAAACCCTGCATCTTGATGCGGGGTTTTTTTATGGCTGTTTTCAGCGGAGTTGCCGGGCCACTCCCTAAGTTGGTGATGGGTATCACAAAGATTTCATCTGCCGCTGTTACTTGTTTACTCAGCAAAGTATCCCGACCATGCTAAATACTCATCACGACTGTGCATATATGGAGAGGATGGGTATGGACGTATTGAATGTTGAACACCAAGGCGTTGCTGCAATCATTGAAGGGAATCAGATGGCGGCGGAGGTGTTCGCATGAAGCTGAAACCACAGTTTTTATCTTTCCCGCAGGACTTCTGGTGGGGCAGTGCCTGGTCAGCAGAGCAGGCGGAAGGGCGCGGTAACACCGGCAAAGGCCGCACCCAGTGGGACATGTCTTGGGATAAATACCCTAACCGCTTCCACCACGGTATTAACACCGACGTCACCACCGACTTCTTTAATCGCTACCCCGAAGACATCCAGCTGATGAAGCAAACCGGGCATAACTCCTTCCGTATCTCTATCTCTTGGGCACGCATGTTCCCGCAGGGCGATAGGGAAGTCTGCGCCGAAGCCATCGTTTTCTATCGCAAAGTGCTGGGGGAGTTAACTCAGCAGGGCATCAAGCCTTTCGTTAATCTTTTCCATTTCGACATGCCAGAAGCCATGATGCTCAAAGGCGGCTGGGAGAATCGCGAGGTGCTGGCAGCCTATGTCCGCTACTGCGACATCTGCTTCCGCGAGTTTGGTGATTTAGTCTATCGCTGGTTTACCTTCAATGAACCGGTTGTACCGGTGCTGGGCGGCTTTTTAGAAGACTTCCACTATCCTAACGTGGTTGATTTCAAGCGCGCCGCTCAGGTGGCTTTCACGACGGTTCTCGCCAGCGCCATGACAGTCCGCGCCTTCAAGAGCCACGGTCTGAACAGCAAGATTGGCGTGATTTTGAATCTCAGCCCGAGCTATCCGCGCAGCGAAAATCCGGCCGACGTGCAGGCCGCGAAATACGCCGATCTGTTCTATAACCGCAGCTTCCTCGACCCATCAGTTAAAGGTGAGTTCCCGGCTGAACTTGTCGATGTGCTGAAGAAGCACGATCAGATGCCGGTAATTGAAGAGGGGGATTTGCAAATCATCGCCGAAAACACCGTGCAGATTCTGGGGATCAACTACTACGAACCTCGGCGAGTTAAGGCGCGGCTGACGGCGGTGGATCCGCAATCGCCTTTCATGCCGGAATGGTTCTTCGAAAGCTATGTGATGCCGGGACGCAAGTTCAATCCTTACCGTGGCTGGGAAATCTACGAAGAGGGGATTTACGATTTGTGCGTGGATATCCGCGACAACTACGGCAATATCGAAGCTTATATCTCGGAAAACGGCATGGGCGTGGCGGATGAAGAGCGTTTCATTCAAGACGGGCAAGTGCAGGACAGCTATCGCATCGGCTTCATTCAAAACCATCTGGTTTACTTGCATCAGGCCATCAGCGAGGGCTGCAACGTTAAAGGCTACCACCTGTGGACCTTCATCGACTGCTGGTCGTGGCTGAATACCTATAAAAACCGTTACGGGCTGATTGCGCTGGACCTCAAAACCCAGCAGCGAACCATCAAGAAGAGCGGCGAGTTCTACAAATTACTCAGCCAGAACAACGGCTTTGAATTTGAGGGGCTGTATACCCAGTTCTAGTCAGTCAGCGTTGAAGGCAAAAAAAAGCGGGGATGTTGCCATCCCCGCTTTTCATGTTGGTTACGCTTAAACTTCGAGATAGTTCATGATGCCGTCTGCCGCTTTGCGGCCTTCAGCAATGGCGGTAACCACTAAATCAGAGCCGCGCACGATATCGCCGCCAGCAAAGATTTTCGGGTTGCTGGTCTGGAAGGCGTTTTCGCTGCCTTCAGGTGCCACGACGCGGCCCTGAGTGTCCAGTTCGACGTCGTGTGATGCCAGCCATTCCATTTTATGTGGGCGGAAACCAAAGGCCATGACCACGGCATCGGCTTCCATCACATGTTCGGAACCCGCCACGATCTCCGCACGGCGACGGCCTTGGGCGTCTGGCGCACCAAGTTCGGTGCGTGCCATTCTCACACCACTGACGCGGCCAGCGCTGTTCAGTTCGATGCTCAGCGGCTGCAGGTTGAATTTGAATTCAACACCTTCTTCGCGGGCGTTCTTCACTTCACGGCGTGAGCCCGGCATGTTCTCTTCGTCACGGCGATAAGCACAGGTGACGTGCGTTGCGCCCTGACGAATGGAGGTGCGCACGCAGTCCATCGCGGTGTCACCACCGCCCAGCACCACGACGCGTTTCTTCTCCATCGAGGTGTAAGGCTCATCAACGCTGTCGTCATAGCCCATCAGCTGCTTGGTGTTAGCAATCAGGAATGGCAGCGCGTCGTAAACGCCCGGCGCATCTTCATTTTCCAAACCACCGCGCATGGACTGGTAAGTCCCCACGCCCAGGAACACCGCGTCGTACTCGGCCAGCAGGGCATCAATGGTGATGTCCTTGCCGACTTCGGTATTGAGTTGGAACTCGATACCCATTTCGGTGAAGATCTCACGGCGCTTGGTCATCACGGATTTTTCCAGCTTGAAGGCTGGGATACCGAATGTCAGCAGACCGCCGATTTCAGGGTGACGGTCATACACCACGGCTTTCACGCCGTTGCGGGTCAGCACATCGGCACAGGCAAGGCCAGCAGGGCCCGCGCCGATAATAGCGACGCGTTTGCCAGTTGGCTGCACGTGAGACATATCAGGACGCCAGCCCATTTCGATGGCTTTGTCATTGATATAACGCTCGATGTTGCCGATGGTCACCGCGCCAAACTCGTCATTCAGCGTACAAGAGCCTTCGCACAGGCGGTCTTGCGGACAAACGCGGCCGCACACTTCCGGCAGGCTGTTGGTCTGGTGAGCCAGATCCGCCGCTTCCATAATGCGGCCTTCGTTCGCCAGCTTCAGCCAGTTAGGAATGTAGTTGTGAACCGGGCATTTCCACTCGCAATACGGGTTACCGCAAGAGAGACAGCGGTCAGCCTGTGACGCGGCCTGAGTCGCTGAAAACGGCTCGTAAATTTCAACAAATTCAATTTTACGGATTTTCAGCGGTTTCTTTGGCGGATCAACGCGCTGTAAGTCGATAAATTGATAAACGTTTTGACTCATCTTGACCTCTTACTGCGCTTGTACCCGCAGCTCAGCTGCGGAACGACTACGGTGACCCAACAATGCTTTGACATCACTGGACTTCGGTTTTACCAGCGCAAACTTCGGCGCCCATTCCGGCCAGTTAGCCAAAATCTCTTCACCGCGTGTCGATGCGGTCAACTGTACGTGTTCGGTGATCAAACCGCGCAGATGCTCTTCATGGATTGCCAGCTCTTCAACATCAAGCACTTCAACCAATTCTGGGTTAACGCGTTTGCGGAACTCGCCATCTTCATCCAGCACGTAGGCGAAACCACCGGTCATGCCCGCGCCGAAGTTGACGCCAGTACGGCCCAGCACGCAGACGATGCCGCCAGTCATGTATTCACAGCCGTTATCGCCAATGCCTTCAACCACGGTGATAGCACCGGAGTTACGCACCGCGAAACGCTCGCCTGCGCGGCCCGCAGCAAACATCTTGCCGCCGGTTGCGCCATACAGACAGGTGTTGCCGATGATGCTGGCTTCGTGGCTGCGGAACGCCGACCCAATCGGTGGGCGAATAGCGATACGGCCGCCGGCCATACCTTTACCCACGTAGTCGTTAGCGTCGCCGGTTAACATCAGGTCTACGCCACCGGCGTTCCAGACGCCGAAGCTCTGGCCCGCAGTACCGTTGAAGTTGATGCGAACTGGGTCAGCCGCCATGCCCTGATCGCCATGCTTCTCAGCGATGGCGCCGGACAGCAGCGCACCCACGGAACGGTCGGTGTTACGGATATCGAAGAACAGCGGCTTGCTCTGTTTGGTATCGATATGCGGCGCGGCCTGATCCAGAATGTCTTTGTTCAGCTTGCCGTTGTCGAACGGCGGGTTGCTTTCGGTGCAGTACACCGCTTTGCCCGGATGTGGCGTTGCCGTCTTCAGCAGCGCGGACAGGTCCAGTTTGTTCTGCTTGGCGGTGAAGCCGTCGAGTTCCAGCAGCAAGTCAGTGCGACCAATCAGATCAACCAACTGGCTCACGCCTAGCTCGGCCATAATCTCACGGGTTTCCTGAGCGATGAACTTGAAGTAGTTAGTCACGCGCTCTGGCAGGCCGTGGTAGTGGTTGCGGCGCAGTTTCTCATCCTGAGTGGCTACGCCGGTTGCGCAGTTGTTCAGGTGGCAAATACGCAGGTATTTACAACCCAGCGCGACCATTGGACCCGTACCGAAGCCGAAGCTCTCAGCACCCAAGATGGCAGCTTTGATAATGTCAGTACCGGTTTTCAGACCGCCATCCACTTGCAGACGAATCTTGTGGCGCAGGCCGTTGGCAACCAGCGCTTGCTGAGTCTCCACCAGACCGAGCTCCCACGGGCAGCCCGCGTATTTCACAGAAGACAGTGGGCTTGCGCCAGTACCGCCGTCGTAACCTGCGATGGTGATGAGGTCCGCATAGGCTTTCGCCACGCCGGTGGCGATAGTGCCAACGCCCGGCTCAGAAACCAGTTTCACCGAAATCATGGCTTTTGGATTGACCTGTTTCAGGTCGAAAATCAGCTGCGCCAAGTCTTCGATGGAGTAGATGTCGTGGTGCGGTGGTGGAGAAATCAGGGTCACGCCCGGCACGGAGTAACGCAGTTTCGCGATGTACGGCGTCACTTTGTCACCCGGCAGCTGGCCGCCTTCGCCCGGTTTTGCACCCTGAGCGACTTTGATCTGAATGACGTCAGCATTCACCAGATAAGCTGGCGTTACGCCGAAACGGCCCGAAGCCACCTGCTTGATGCGCGACACTTTATTGGTGCCGTAGCGAGCCGGATCTTCACCGCCTTCGCCTGAGTTAGAGCGACCGCCAATGCTGTTCATCGCTTCAGCCAGAGACTCGTGAGCTTCCGGGCTGAGTGCGCCGATGGACATCGCTGCGGTATCGAAACGGGTGAACAGCCCTTCGGCTGGCTCAACCTGATCCACTGGGATCGGCTGGCCTTTTGGCGTGATCTGCAACAGATCGCGCAGGGCAGCAACCGGACGCTCATTGACCAGTTTGGCGTATTGCTGATAGTCGCTGTACTCGCCGCTTCTGACTGCTGCTTGCAGCGTGTTCACCACGTCAGGGTTATAAGCGTGATATTCGCCACCGTGGACGAATTTCAGCAGGCCGCCCTGTTCCAGCGTCTTACGCTTCAACCATGCGCGTTTGGACAGGTTTTGCAGGTCTTGCTCGAAGTCGCTGTAGCTTGCGCCACCGATGCGGCTCACCACGCCTTGGAAGCAGGTATTGGACAAGTCTTTGTGCAGACCCACGGCTTCGAACAGTTGCGAACAACGGTAAGAGGCGATAGTGGAAATGCCCATTTTGGACATGATTTTGTACAAGCCTTTGTTGATACCGTTACGGTAGTTCAACATGACTTCGCGGTATTTCTTGTCGATAACCTGAGTGTCGACCAGCTTCGCCAAGGTTTCATAAGCGAGGTACGGGTAGACCGCCGTCGCGCCGAACCCAAGCAGCACGGCGAAGTGGTGCGGATCGCGGGCACTGGCGGTTTCAACAATGATGTTGGCGTCGCAGCGCAGGCTCTTCTCAACCAGACGGCGTTGCAACGCGCCCACTGCCATTGGGGCTGGCAGAGGTAAACGGTTTGGCGCGATATTGCGGTCAGACAGCACCAGCAGCACGGCGCCGTCGCGCACTTTGCGCTCACCTTCGTCGCAGAGTTTGGCGACAAAGGCTTCCATATCTTGCTCGGCTGGGTCGTAAGTCAGGTCCAGCGTGTCGGCGCGATAGTATTTGCTGTCCAGCGTGGTCAGCTGTTTAAAGTCAGACCACAGCAGGATTGGCGATTTGAAGCTCAGACGGTGCGCCTGACCTTCGGCTTCACAGAACACGTTCATCTCGCGGCCAATGCTGGTCGCCAGAGACATCACGTGAGCTTCGCGCAGCGGGTCGATTGGCGGGTTAGTCACCTGCGCAAACTGCTGGCGGAAGTAGTCATAAATAATGCGCGGACGGCTTGAGAGCACGGCGAATGGCGTGTCGTCACCCATGGAGCCGACGGCCTCTTGGCCATTCTCACCCAGCACGCGGATGATCTGATCCAGCTCTTCGCTGCTATAAGCGAACTGCTTCTGGAAGGTTTCCAACTGGGTATCGTCGAGTTCGCGAGTGCCCACTTCGGCGTCGGAGAGATCTTCAAACGGCACCAGACGCTGAACGTTTTTCTCCATCCACTCTTTATACGGGTGGCGTCCTTTCAGGTCGTTATCGGTTTCTGCCGAGTGGTGGATCTTGCCGGTACGGGTGTCGATAACCATCAGTTCGCCAGGTCCGACGCGGCCTTTTTCGACCACTTCGTCCGGCTGATAATCCCAGATACCCACTTCAGACGCGCAGGTGATCAGCTTGTCTTTGGTGATGACGTAGCGCGCAGGGCGCAGGCCGTTACGGTCGAGGTTACAGGCAGCGTAGCGGCCATCTGACATCACGATACCGGCCGGGCCGTCCCACGGCTCCATGTGCATGGAGTTGAAGTCGAAGAACGCGCGCAGGTCGTCGTCCATGTCCGGGTTCTGCTGCCAGGCTGGCGGCACCAGCAGGCGCATAGCGCGCAGCAGGTCCATACCACCGGCTAGGAACAGCTCCAGCATGTTATCCAGCGAGCTGGAGTCAGAACCTGTTTCATTCACAAACGGCGCAGCGTCTTGCAGATCGGGGATTAACGGCGTCTTGAACTTATAACCACGGGCGCGCGCCCACTGGCGGTTACCGGCAATGGTATTGATCTCGCCATTGTGCGCCAAATAGCGGAACGGCTGGGCCAGAGGCCAGCGCGGCACGGTGTTGGTGGAAAAGCGCTGGTGGAATAAGCAAATGGCCGATTCCAGACGCAGGTCAGCTAAATCAAGATAGAAACGTGGCAAATCGGCTGGCATACACAAGCCTTTATAAATGTTCACCACGTTGGAGAAGCTACAAACGTAGAAGTCTTTGTCTTCAATACGTTTTTCCATACGGCGACGCGCCATGTACAGGCGGCGTTCCATATCACGCGGACGCCAGCCCGCAGGGGCGTTCACGAAAATCTGTTCGATGCGAGGCAGGGAGGAGAGGGCAATCTCACCGAGAACGTCAGGGTTAGTCGGCACGTCGCGCCAGCCAACGACTGACAGCGTTTCGTTTTGCAGTTCTTCCTCAATAATGCGGCGACTTGCAGCAGCTTCTTCATCATCTTTGCTGAGGAATAACATGCCAACGGCGTAGTTTTTTGCCAAACGCCAGCCGCGCTCTTCTGCAACCATGCGGAAGAAACGGTCGGGTTTCTGTAAAAGTAAGCCACAGCCGTCGCCAGTCTTGCCATCGGCAAGGATTGCGCCACGGTGTTGCATGCGGGCCAGTGCGTGGATTGCCGTACGCACGACCTTATGGCTAGGTTCGCCTTCTATGTGGGCGATCAGGCCGAAACCACAGTTGTCCCTCTCGAGGGATTTATCGTACAACATATTAGTGAACCTCCCCAGGCTCTGCGAGACTCTCACACCTTTTGCGAGGGGGCTTTTAGACGGAGAGGGCTCACATTTCCGCGCACTCTTGCGGTGCGTTGAATGCCTGAGTTTCTCGGTCAAAGGCCCCTCGTGACGGTTCTCACAAGTGGTGGTTGACTTGTTTTAATGAGGGAGTCTTCAATTACTGCATAAATATGACGAGTGATGCACCCGTCGAGATTGCTTCCAGCGGACTCCCAACTTAGCGAGAAAGCCTACACAGGTCAAATAGGTATTTAAGTTATATCAAAATGTGCATAACTGAGGTTATGGCATTGAAAGTAAAGGATTTAAAGGTAATTTTAAACCCGCATAGTCGTTGCGGATAGGGGGCCGAAGTGTGAGCTGTCTCACTGTCCGTTAGCCACACTAACTATGTACCATGCTGGAAGTGACGATAATTGCAGTGTTTTATACTGCTAAACCCCTGCCACCTGTGCTTTGTGACTGTTTTTAACCAGACAGTAATAATGTACTAAGAGGGGGAGAATAATAAGAAATATTCATACAGCAAGAAGTGATTTTATTTGCAGTAATAATGAATAGTTATTCTTAATGTAAGTGATTCGCATTAAGGAGAATTTATGAAGAAAGGGCGGAATGACTGAGGATATTAGGGGCAAACCTGAATAGTTAAGGCGATCATTAATAATATCACACAGCTTATTAGTCAATATCTGCACGGATTTAAACTCCCTTGCACCATCACCAGCCCTGTCTGGGTGCAAAGCCTGCAGCAATAGCCGGCTCGCGGTTCAGACTCATCTTCGCCTCATTTCCGAGCATTATGCGGTATCATTTAATCGTCTTCGTTTTTAGGGAATGGTTATGAAGCAAATCCGAGTGTTAGCCCAGTATTACGTTGATCTGATGGTCAAGCTGGGATTGGTACGTTTTTCTTTGCTATTGGCATCCGCGCTAGTGGTGCTGGCGATGATTGTGCAAATGGCCGTGACCATGCTGCTGCGTGGGCAGGTTGATAGCATTGACGTGGTGCGTTCAATCTTCTTTGGTTTGCTGATAACCCCTTGGGCGGTCTATTTCCTCTCGGTGGTGGTCGAACAGCTGGAAGAGTCCCGTCAGCGTTTGTCGCGCTTGGTCGATAAGCTCGAAGAGATGCGCCATCGCGACCTGACCCTAAATCAGCAGCTGAAGGACAACATCACCCAGCTGAATCAGGAGATCGCCGACCGTATCAAGGCGGAAGAAGCGCGTTTGGCCGTGGTCGACAAGCTGAAACTCGAGATGCACCACCGCGAACAGGCGCAGATTGAACTGAGCCAGCAATCGGCTCTGCTCCGCTCCTTCCTCGATGCCTCGCCGGATTTGGTTTACTACCGCAACGAAGACAAGGAGTTCTCCGGCTGTAACCGCGCCATGGAGTTGCTGACCGGTAAAAGCGAGAAGCAGCTTATTGGGCTGACCCCTAATGATGTTTACAGCCCGGACATTGCCGAGAAAGTGGTGGAAACCGACGAAAAAGTCTTCCGCCACAATGTCTCTTTAACCTACGAGCAGTGGCTGGTGTATCCCGACGGGCGCAAAGCCTGTTTCGAACTGCGCAAAGTGCCATTTTATGACCGTATCGGTAAGCGCCACGGCCTGATGGGCTTCGGGCGTGATATTACCGAGCGTAAGCGCTATCAGGACGCGCTGGAGAACGCCAGCAGGGAAAAGACCACCTTTATCTCTACTATCAGCCACGAGCTGCGTACGCCGCTTAACGGCATCGTGGGGCTGAGCCGCATCCTGCTCGACACTCATCTGAACGAAGAGCAGCACAACTATCTGAAAACCATTCACGTCAGCGCCATCACCCTTGGTAACATTTTCAATGACATCATTGAGATGGATAAGCTCGAGCGCCGCAAAGTGCAGTTGGATAACCAGCCGGTGGACTTTACCGGTTTCCTGTCGGATCTGGAAAATCTCTCCGGCTTGCTGGTTCAGCCTAAAGGCCTGAAGTTCGTGATGCAGCCCGATTTGCCGATGCCAGACAAAATCGTTACCGACGGCACCCGTTTGCGACAAATCCTGTGGAATCTGATTGGTAACGCGGTCAAGTTCACTCACGACGGCGAAATCGTGGTGCGCGTCCATCACGACGGCAGCGAGCATCTGCGCTTTGAAGTGCAGGATTCGGGAATGGGCATTCCGAAAGATGAACAAGAGAAGATCTTCGCCATGTATTACCAGGTGAAAGATAAGAACGGCGGCAAGCCCGCCACCGGCACCGGGATTGGCCTGGCGGTGTCGAAACGCCTGGCGCAAAGCATGGGCGGCGATATCACCGTATGCAGCGAAAAGGGACAGGGTTCTTGCTTCACGCTGAGCGTTATCGCGCCTACGCTTGATGAACCCGTCGCCGAGAGCGAAGAGGAAGAGGATCTGCCGCTGCCGGCGCTGAACGTGCTGCTGGTGGAGGATATCGAGCTGAACGTCATCGTGGCGCGCTCGGTACTGGAGAAGCTCGGCAACAGCGTTGACGTGGCAATGAATGGCCACGACGCACTGCAAATGTTCGATCCGGACGAATACGATTTGGTGCTGCTCGACATTCAGCTACCGGACATGACCGGGCTGGATATCGCTCGCAAACTTCGTCAGGACTATGCCGGCCAGCATCTCCCACCGTTAGTGGCGTTGACCGCCAACGTGCTGAAAGACAAGAAAGAGTATCTCGATGCCGGTATGGATGACGTACTGAGTAAGCCGCTCTCCGTGGCGGCGCTGACTGCCATGATCCAGCAGTTTTGGGATCATCAACCTGAAGAATTGCCTACTGAGGAAAAAACCGTGGTCGCAAAAGCTAACGAGTCAGTGCTCGATGTCGCCATGCTGGAACAGTACATGGAGTTGGTTGGGCCGGGGCTGATTTACCAGAGTGCGGATATGTTTGAGAAAATGATGCCGGATTATCTCGCGGTGCTTGATTCCAACATGGTCGCCCGCGACCAAAAAGGCATTGCGGAAGAGGGCCATAAGATCAAAGGTGCGGCCGGGTCGGTAGGGCTTAAGCATCTACAAGTGCTAGCACAGCAAATTCAAACGCCGACATTGCCAGCTTGGTGGGATAACGTTCAGGAGTGGATCGATGAGTTGAAGCTTGAATGGCGTAATGATGTGCGAATTTTACGTGAATGGACGGCAAACGCTGAAAAAAAATAACCCCAGCCTAGGCCGGGGTGCGCGAATACTGCGCCAACACCAGGGAAATCGTTAACCCGCGTTAATTCTTAGGGTTTTGGTTTCGCAGGTTTTGGTCAATTCGACGTAAAGTCTAATACATATTCTATGAATCAACATAACAAATATAAGCGTTGCTGTTACAAGATTCATTAAAAACTGTGATGTAGATTAGTCTTTGTCTATACAAAACTACAAGTCTTTATCGCAGGATTTTTAGGAGAATACAAATGCAGGTTGTGGGTGTTTTCCTTTGTAGTCGTGATTTTTCTAATGGAACAGAGTTTTCAGACGCTTTTTTGACCGTTATGTCGGTGAGAAAACATACAGACAAGGCGCTGTTTATTGTTGCTAATGCCTCTGAACTCGCTGTTATTAAAGAGCTTATTGCAAAGTGTAACGTTAGCTTTACCGCTAACGAAAAAAAATCCTCATATTTTGATGATTATGAAATAATTTCACTCAAGGAATCGGTTCCTGAACAGCTCAGCGCGCTGATTTTTAGTGGCGGATTTGGAGTAGTTGGTCAGTTAACCACCTTCGAGAAAGATGGAAGCTATTACAGGATCGATGAACAACTGTTCACATTGGTGGATGAAATACATAAGAAACGTAAACCAATTGGCTTTGTCAGTCAGTCATCATTGTTAGCGCCGAAACTCTTTGATACATCAATAAGAGTTACCTTAGGAAAAGATGCCGATCGGGCGGAACTCCTTGATGCAATTGGTGCCGAGCCGGTTTTCTGTCCGGCGGATGATATTGTGGTCAATATGGAAATGCGGATTGTTAGCACTCCGGGGGGCTTGTCAGAAGATTCTGACACTCAAGCGGCTCTGGGGATTGATAAGCTGGTCAGATGTGTCATGGAATGGAGTGAATGAGGAAATCGTCTGGAATGGCTCTGCTTCGAGCCCCCTTAAAATGGTTAAAACGACTGGTAATTTTTGTTATCGGTGTATGGATTGCAGGGATCGTGCTGTTTTCCTTTTTGCCCGTTCCCTTTTCTGCTGTGATGGTCGAAAGGCAGATTTCGGCATGGCTGTCCGGGGATTTTGGCTATGTTTCACATTCTGACTGGGTACCGATGAGCGAAATATCGTCGCCAATGGCGCTAGCAGTCATGGCCGCAGAGGATCAGAAATTCCCTGAACACTGGGGTTTTGACGTTGATGCCATTCAATCCGTGCTCTCCAAAAGCGATCAGGAAAACGCCAGGATCCGTGGCGCATCGACGCTTTCTCAGCAAACTGCCAAAAATCTGTTTTTGTGGGATGGTCGCAGTTGGGTGCGCAAGGGGCTGGAAGCCGGTTTGACGGTAGGTATAGAAACCGTCTGGAGCAAACGCCGCATTCTCACGGTGTATCTGAATATTGTTGAGTTTGGCGACGGCGTGTTTGGCGTGGAAGAGGCGGCTCAGCACTTCTTCCATAAGCCTGCCAGCAGGCTGACAGCCTCACAAGCGGCGCTATTGGCCGCAGTGCTGCCTAACCCTCATCTGTTCAAGGTCAATGCGCCTTCGGCTTATGTGCTGCGCAGGCAGCAGTGGATTTTACGGCAGATGGGACAACTGGGCGGGGATGCTTTCTTGAAAGAGCATAACTTGCGTTAATCAGCAGTTAGCAAAGAAGATACTTCTTCCGGCCCATCCCCCCGTAAAAGAGAGGGGAGGGGCCGGGTAACACTTAGCGTTTCTTGAGTAGCAGATAGATACTGATAAACAGGAACAGCGCGCTCGGCAGGATAGCGCCAAGGATCGGCGGAATGCTGTACACCAAGCTTAATGGGCCGAAAATCTGGTCCATCACGTAGAACAGGAAGCCGAAGCAGATCCCCGTCACCACGCGCACGCCCATAGGCACGCTGCGCAGCGGCCCGAAGATGAACGACAGGGCCATCAACATCATTACCGCGACTGACAATGGCGAGAAAATCTTACTCCACATATTGAGCTGATAACGCTTGGCCTCTTGCCCACTCTGCTGCAGGTATTTCACATAGTTGTGCAAGCCGCTAATCGACAGCGCGTCAGGGTCTAAAGCCACCACGCCCAGCTTGTCTGGCGTCAGATTGGTTTTCCATTCGCCAGTCAGGGTTTGCGAGCCGGTGATCTGCTTGCCGTCGGTGAGGATAGACTCATCCACCTGCGACAGTTTCCAGGTGCCATTTTCAAATGACGCGGAAGAGGCATAGCGAACGGACTGCAGCTTATTGTTGTTATCGAAGTGGTAGATGTTCACGCCGGTGATTTCATTGTCACCCGCGACACGTTCGATAAAGATAAAGTCTTTGCCATCTTTCGCCCACAGGCCGCTCTGGGTGGAGAGCAACGAACCGCCGTACATTTGCTGTGCGCGGTAGTTTCTCGCCATCTGCTCGCCCTGCGGCGCCACCCATTCGCCGATTGCCATGGTTAGCAGGACCAGCGGAATGGCCGTCTTCATCACGGAAGAAGCAATTTGCATACGGGTGAAGCCCGAAGCCTGCATGACCACCAGTTCACTACGAGTTGCCAAGGTGCCCAAGCCCAAGAGTGCGCCTAACAGGGCCGCCATCGGGAAGAAGATCTCGATATCTTTTGGCACGCTGAGCAGGGTATAGAGGCCCGCGCCCGCCGCAGAATAGCCACCCTGACCGACTTTACGCAGCTGGTCGACGAATTTGATGATGCCCGACAGCGACACCAGCATGAACAGCGTCATCATGATGGTGTTGAAGATCGTGCGGCCGATATAGCGGTCTAATACTCCAAACATCAGGCTCTCCCTCTCAAGCGCGCGCGAATCTTACGCATCGGCAACGTGTCCCACATGTTCAGCACCAGTGCTAATAAGAAGTAGGCGAGGTTGGTCACCCACATCCATATCATTGGGTCCAGTTTGTCTTTCGCACCGTTAGAGCGCAGAGAGCTTTGCAGCAGGAAGAAAATCAAATACAGCATGATGGCTGGCAGCATACTGAGCACGCGGCCCTGGCGCGGGTTGACCACGCTGAGTGGCACCACCAGTAACGCCATGATGAACACGGAAGCAACCAGCGTCAGACGCCAGTGGAATTCAGAACGCGCCTCGGGCAAATCTGAGTGCCACAGCTGTTGCATCGACATCTGGTCGGAATCGCTGGTGTCGAGCGCAACCGCCTGATGACCAATGACCGCCAGATAATTGACGAAATCAGTGATACGGAAGTCACGCAGCAGGGCGGTACCTTCGTAGCGCGTGCCCTGGTCCAGCGTCACCATCTGTGAGCCGTCCGGGCGCTGTTCCATATGGCCTTTATCTGCGACCACTACCGACGGGCGCTGATTGCCGTTCGGGCGCAGCTGCGCCAGGAACACGTTGTGGAATTCTTTACCTTTCACGTTACCAACGAACAGCACGGCATTGCCGTCCTGAGCCTGTTGGAACTGGCCTTCGACCATGGCCGCCATGCTTGGGTTGGCTTTCGCTTCGGCTAACACTTCGTCTTGATGCTTGGATGACCAAGGGCTAACCCAGAAGGCGTTGATCCCTGCAAAAACAGAGGTAAATAAAGCCAGACATAGCGCAGCAAGGATTAATGAACGTTTACCAAGGCCGCAGGCGTGCATAACAGTGATTTCACTGTCTGTATAAAGTTTGCCCAATGTCATCAATAAGCCGAGGAACAGACTTAAAGGCAAGATGAGCTGTGCCATTTCCGGCACGCCTAAGCCCAGCAGAGAAAGGACTAAATTTGTTGGGATATCGCCATCAACCGCCGCGCCCAGAACCCTGACTAACTTCTGACAAAAGAAGATCAGCAGCAGGATAAAGAGAATTGCGATTTGGCTCTTGAAGGTTTCCCTAACCAGATATCTAATGATGATCACGCTTAATACGCCTGTGATAACTTGTCTTTTTGCAGGAAAATCGATAGTTTCATCGCTAATCCGCCATTTATTCTCATCATATGGCAACCTTCACAGCTAAAATAGTATTACAACACCGAGAATTGGGGTGTCCTATAGGAACATGCTTATAGCCGCCAAAATAAAAACTAACGCCGTTCAGGTTAACACAGGTCGTTAACACAGTGACGGGAGATGTCTCCGGCCTATTCATTCTAGCCGCAGCCCCCGCCGTTGTCTTTAAGATTCAGGAGAGTGCATGGAGTTCAGTGTAAAAAGCGGTAGCCCGGAAAAACAGCGCAGTGCCTGTATTGTAGTCGGCGTTTTTGAACCTCGCCGCTTGTCACCTATTGCCGAACAGCTCGACAAAATCAGTGATGGCTACATCAGCGCCTTGCTCCGCCGTGGCGAACTCGAGGGTAAAGTCGGCCAAACTCTGCTGCTGCATCATGTTCCGAACATTCTTTCCGAACGCATCCTGTTGATCGGTTGCGGGAAAGAGCGCGAGCTTGATGAGCGCCAGTACAAACAGGTGATCCAAAAAACCATCAACACCCTGAACGACACGGGTTCGATGGAAGCCGTCTGTTTCCTGACCGAATTGCATGTTAAAGGGCGTAATACCTATTGGAAAGTGCGTCAGGCGGTCGAAACCTCCAAAGAGTCGCTTTACACCTTCGATCAGTTGAAAAGCAACAAAACCGAGCCGCGCCGTCCGCTGCGTAAGATGGTCTTCAACGTGCCAACGCGCCGCGAATTGACCAGCGGCGAGCGCGCTATTCAGCACGGTCTGGCCGTGGCTGCGGGTATCAAAGCTGCCAAAGACCTCAGCAACATGCCACCAAACATCTGTAACGCGGCTTACCTGGCTTCTCAGGCTCGCCAACTGGCAGATGCGTTTAGCACCAACATCACCACCCGCGTCATCGGCGAACAGCAGATGAAAGAGCTGGGGATGAATGCCTATCTGGCGGTGGGTCATGGTTCTAAAAACGAATCCTTGATGTCCGTGATGGAATATAAAGGCAATCCGAATCCAGACGCTAAGCCTATCGTGCTCGTCGGTAAAGGTTTGACCTTCGACTCCGGCGGTATTTCCATTAAGCCTGCGGCTGATATGGATGAGATGAAGTACGACATGTGTGGTGCCGCAGCAGTTTATGGTGCGATGCGCGTGGTGGCCGAACTCAACCTGCCGTTGAACGTGATAGGCGTGTTGGCGGGCTGTGAAAACATGCCGGGTGGTCAGGCATTCCGTCCGGGCGACATTCTGACCACGATGTCCGGCCAGACGGTAGAAGTGCTCAATACCGATGCCGAAGGCCGCCTGGTGTTGTGCGACGCCCTGACCTACGTCGAGCGCTTCGACCCTGAGCTGGTGATTGACGTGGCGACCCTGACCGGCGCATGCGTGATCGCATTGGGTCATCACATCACCGGTTTGCTGTCGAATCACAATCCGCTGGCCCATGAGCTGATTGGCGCGTCCGAGCAGTCGGGTGACCGCGCGTGGCGTTTGCCGCTGGCCGACGAGTATTACGAGCAGCTGGATTCCAACTTTGCTGATATGGCGAATATCGGTGGCCGTCCGGGTGGTGCTATCACCGCAGGCTGCTTCCTGTCGCGCTTTACCCGTAAATACAGCTGGGCCCATCTCGACATCGCCGGTACGGCATGGCGTTCAGGTAAGAACAAAGGCGCCACGGGCCGACCTGTCGCTCTCCTGTCTCAGTTCTTGTTGAACCGCGCAGGGCTTGATGGCGACGATTGATCCATTTTGAGCCAGTGCAGTGCTCACACTGCCTGCGACAATTGGCCTAATCAGCAATCGAAACGCCTAAGGCCGGTTAATTCCGGCCTGATTTATTTTGGTTAAATGCACTGGATAACTGATGAAACAAGCCACTTTTTTTCTGCTCGATACGCCCGATGGCGACACCGGCCTTAGCTCGCACGAAGCGCTGGCCTGTCAGATTGCCGCCGAACGCTGTCGCGCCGGGAAACGCGTTTTGCTGGCATGTGAAGATCAACAGCAGGCAGAACGTCTGGACGAAGCCTTATGGCAGCGCGACCCAAGCCAGTTCGTGCCGCACAATTTGGCCGGCGAAGGCCCAAAATTCGGTGCGCCGGTTGAGCTATGCTGGCCGGGAAAACGCGGTAACGCGCCGCGCGATCTCTTGATAAGCCTGCTGCCCCAGTTTGCAGATTTTGCTACTGCTTTCCATGAAGTGGTAGACTTCGTACCATACGAAGATTCCCTAAAACAGTTGGCGCGCGATCGCTATAAAGCGTATCGCAGCGTTGGCTTTACCTTGACCACGGCCACGCCGCCGTCTGTCACTACATCGACCGACTAAAAAAACGAAGCGAAATGGATAAGACATATAACCCGCAAGATATCGAGCAACCGCTTTACGAGCACTGGGAAGAACAGGGCTATTTCAAGCCGCATGGCGACACCAGTAAAGAAAGCTTTGCCATCATGATCCCGCCGCCGAACGTCACCGGTAGCTTGCACATGGGTCACGCTTTCCAGCAAACCATCATGGACGCCATGATCCGCTATCAGCGTATGCAGGGTAAAAACACGCTGTGGCAGGCGGGTACTGACCATGCGGGTATCGCAACGCAGATGGTGGTTGAACGCAAAATTGCTGCCGAAGAAGGTAAAACGCGCCACGACTACGGTCGCGATGCTTTCATCGACAAAATCTGGGAGTGGAAAGCCGAATCCGGTGGCACCATTACTCGCCAGATGCGCCGTCTGGGCGACTCCGTGGACTGGGAGCGCGAGCGCTTCACCATGGATGATGGCCTGTCTGACGCCGTGCGCGAAGTCTTTGTGCGCCTGTATAAAGAGGACCTGATTTACCGCGGCAAACGTCTGGTGAACTGGGACCCGAAACTGCGTACTGCGATTTCTGACCTTGAAGTTGAAAACCGCGAATCCAAAGGTTCCATGTGGCACCTGCGTTATCCGCTGGCTGACGGCGCGAAAACGGCCGAAGGTAACGACTATCTGGTGGTGGCGACGACGCGTCCTGAAACCATGCTGGGTGATACCGGCGTGGCCGTTAATCCAGAAGATCCGCGCTACAAAGATTTGATTGGCAAAGAGATTATTCTGCCGCTGGTTGGCCGTCGTATTCCTATCGTGGGTGATGAACACGCCGATATGGAAAAAGGCACCGGCTGCGTGAAAATCACTCCAGCCCACGACTTTAACGACTACGAAGTGGGTAAACGTCACGGCTTGCCGATGATCAACATCCTGACCTTCGATGGCGATGTTCGCCAGACAGCCGAAGTTTTCGACACTAACGGTGAAGAGAGCGACGCGTGCAGCAATGAAATCCCAGAAGCCTTCCGCGGCCTAGAGCGTTTTGCCGCGCGTAAAGCCGTGGTTGCTGCTTTCGACGAAGCTGGCCTGCTGGAAGAGATCAAACCTCACGACCTGACCGTGCCTTATGGCGATCGCGGTGGCGTGGTTATCGAGCCAATGCTGACCGACCAATGGTATGTGCGCACTGCGCCGCTGGCGAAAGTGGCGGTAGAAGCCGTTGAGCAGGGTGAGATCCAGTTCGTGCCTAAGCAGTACGAAAACATGTATTTCAGCTGGATGCGCGACATTCAGGACTGGTGTATTTCCCGCCAGCTGTGGTGGGGCCACCGTATCCCTGCGTGGTACGACGCGGAAGGTAACGTTTACGTTGGCCGCGACGAAGCTGAAGTGCGCAGCGAAAACAATCTGGGCGCAGACATTGTGCTGACCCAAGACGAAGACGTGCTCGACACCTGGTTCTCTTCTGGCCTGTGGACCTTCTCCACGCTGGGCTGGCCGAACCAGACCGCCGATCTGAAGGCTTTCCACCCGTCTAGCGTCGTGGTCAGCGGCTTCGACATCATCTTCTTCTGGATCGCGCGCATGATCATGATGACCATGCACTTCGTGAAAGATGAAAACGGCAAGCCGCAGGTTCCATTCCACACGGTCTACATGACCGGGCTTATCCGCGACGACGAAGGGCAGAAGATGTCTAAGTCGAAAGGTAACGTAATCGATCCATTGGATATGATTGACGGCATTTCGCTGGAAGACCTGCTGGAAAAACGTACCGGTAACATGATGCAGCCACAGCTGGCGGAGAAAATCCGCAAGCGCACCGAGAAGCAGTTCCCGAACGGCATCGAGCCGCACGGTACTGATGCCCTGCGCTTCACACTGGCCGCGCTGGCTTCAACCGGCCGTGATATCAACTGGGACATGAAGCGTCTCGAGGGTTATCGCAACTTCTGTAATAAGCTGTGGAACGCTAGCCGCTTCGTGCTGATGAACACAGAAGATCAAGATTGCGGCCTGAACGGCGGCGAGCTTGAGCTGTCTCTGGCAGACCGTTGGATCTTGGCTGAATACAACCGCACGGTGAAAGCTTACCGTGACGCAATGGACGGCTACCGCTTCGACTTAGCAGCCAGCATTCTGTATGAATTCACCTGGAACCAGTTCTGCGACTGGTATCTGGAACTCACCAAGCCAGTAATGAATGGCGGCAGCGAAGCACAGCTGCGCGGCACCCGTCATACGCTGGTAGAAGTGCTGGAAGGCCTGCTGCGCCTGGCGCATCCGATCATTCCATTCATTACAGAAACCATCTGGCAGCGCGTTAAAACCCTGAAAGGCATCACAGCTGAAACTATCATGCTGCAACCTTTCCCAGAGTATGACGCGGCTAAGGCTGACGAAAGCGCGCTGGCCGACCTTGAGTGGATCAAGCAGGCTATCATCGCTATCCGTAACGTTCGCGCCGAGATGAACCTCTCTCCGGGCAAACCTCTGGAGCTGCTGCTGCGTGGAGCAAGTGCAGATGCACAGCGTCGCGTTGAGCAGAACCTGAACTTCATCTCCTCGCTGGCACGTCTTGAGTCCATCACCGTGCTGCCTGCGGGCGATAAAGGCCCGGTTTCTATGACCAAGCTGGTGGACGGCGCTGAGTTGCTGATCCCAATGGCCGGTCTTATCGACAAAGCCGCTGAGCTGGCGCGTTTGGATAAAGAGATGGCGAAGATTGACGGCGAAATCGCGTCAATCGAAGGCAAGCTCTCCAACGAAGGCTTCGTGGCTCGTGCTCCAGAAGCGGTTGTTGCTAAAGAGCGTGAACGTCTGGTTGCCTGTGGCGAAGCCAAAGTTAAGCTGGCTGAGCAGAAAGCGACTATCGCCGCGCTGTAAGATATCGTGTCTAAGTGATGTTATGCAAAAGGCCGCTCACGCGGCCTTTTTTGTTGCAGCGGCGCAAGCTAAATTTATTGCGTATTTTAAAACGGCATCCGTGGCCCCGGCGTTGCATCATTGCGCGGTTAGGTGGTATTAATTCGGACTGATTGTGTTTTTATCATCATATTGAGTGAGCCTTATGTCTACCGCCACACCCCTCAACTTGCAGGTGCGTCTGATACGTCCTGAAGACAATGCCGCTATTGCGAATGTTATCCGCCAAGTCTCTGCCGAATTCGGCCTGACCGCCGACAAAGGCTACACGGTGGCGGATCCCAACCTTGACCATTTATATGAAAATTACAGCCAACCGCGCTGCGCATATTGGGTGGTGGAGCTGGATGGGCAGATCGCGGGCGGCGGCGGGGTCGCACCTCTACAGGGCGCAGAAGATGATTTGTGTGAATTACAGAAAATGTATTTCCACTCGGCATTGCGCGGGAAAGGTTTAGCCAAGAAATTAGCCTTACAGGCATTAGATTTTGCCCGCACCCAAGGCTTTGCACGCTGCTATTTAGAAACCACCGGTAGCCTGACGCAGGCCGTGGCTTTATATGAGCACTTAGGTTTTGTGCATATTGACGGACCATTAGGCAATACAGGTCATACTGATTGTGAAGTTACCATGCTTAAACTGCTATAATCAGGCACGATTAAGTTTGGATCGGCTAACTTTGGCACAGGCATCAGTATGTTCACTTATAAAGAAATTTCGACGCTGAACGAATTAGAATTGATGGTGTATAACACCATCATTAAAAACACGGATAAAGTCATGTATATGACTATCCGTGAACTCGCTGATGCTGCGGGCGTTTCCACCACCACCGTGCTGCGTTTTTGCAAGAAAATGAATTGCGACGGATATTCAGAATTCCGTATTCGCTTTAAATTATATCTTGAACGTGATGAAAAGCCGCCGGTCTCTTTCGGTATTAGTGAGATTATTAGTTACTTCAAAAGTATTAATAATAGCGAGTTTGATGAGTTATTAGATAAAGCCGCTGCGCAAATTGCTTCCACCCGCAGAATTATATTTGTGGGCATTGGCACGTCGGGCGCTTTGGGTAAATATAGCGCGCGCTTTTTTTCTAATATTGGTAAGTTCAGTACTTATATTGATGACCCTTATTACCCAATTAATAGCGATATGTATCAGGATGCCATCGCGATTATTTTTTCGGTTTCTGGCGAGACAGAAGAGATCATCCGCATTGCCAGCCAGTTCAGTTTACAGAATTGCAAAATTATCAGCCTGACCAACAGCGAAAGCTCCACGCTGGCCCGCATGGCTGACCTCAACATCTCTTACCACATGCCACCCATTCTGCTCGAAGGCCACTACAATATTACGACGCAGATCCCAGTTTTGTATATTATCGAAACTATCGGCAAAAAACTGCCGCCGCTAATTAATGAAAATATTATTAAGCACCCTAAATAAAACAGGGTGTTTTAGATATGTAACATCTACCAAATAAGCCGCTTTGTTATATCGTGACTTCAAATTCTTTTTTGCTAAACTCCCGTCCGAAGTATAAAAATAATAATCTCACCTCTCGTGCCAAAAGTTATACCCGCAGTGATTGACGTCTCAGCTAAGCAGCCAAAGCGCCAAATACCACGGGTATTAGGAGAATAATAATGGCGATTGATTACGCTCAAACTGCTCAGGAAGTCGTAAAATATATTGGTGGCGATAATAATGTGATTAGCGTCACACATTGCGCAACCCGATTACGCTTTATTTTGAAAGATAATAGCATCGTCGATAAAGAGGAATTAAAACGCGTTAAAGGCGTTATTACCGTTATCGAAGCGGGCGGGCAGATGCAGGTGGTGATCGGCAACCACGTCAGCGATGCTTATAAACAGGTTCTGCGACTGATCACCGTTGACGAAAATGCCCCGGTCTCCGCGCCGAATGTTGGCATTGTCAGCCGGGTGATGGACGTCATTTCGAGTATTTTCACGCCATTCCTTTACCAACTCGCGGCCTGCGGTATTTTACAGGGGATCATCTCCTTCCTGGCCGCCGTCGGCATTATGGACTCCAGCAGCGGCACTTACCGCATCCTGAACTTTGTGTCGTGGACGGCATTCACCTTCCTGCCAGTGATGATCGCCTTTACGGCGGCTAAAAAATTCAACGTTCATCCATTCACCGCTGTTATCACCGCCTGTGCGCTGATCAGCCCTGACTACATGAACATGGTGACGGCGTTCAAAATCACCACTATCAACTCTGCGGACCCTGCGATGCAGCAATTGATGCGTGAAGCCGTTAGCAACCCGGAAATCGCCAATGCTCTGACCAATCTCGTGGGCATTCCGCTCTCCGCGCCGACGCTGGACTTCCTCGGCATTCCGGTGAAATACCTCAGCTACACCGCGTCAGTTATCCCCATCATTCTGATGGTTTGGGCGATGTCCTACGTTGAGCGTTTCTTCAATAAAATCCTGCCAGTGGTGATCCGCAACCTGTTCACCCCAATGTTCTGTATCGCGATTATGGTGCCGATGACCCTGCTGGTGTTTGGCCCGATTGGCAACCTGATTGGCGGCGCGATCGGCGGCGTTTATAACTACCTGTATCATCTCAGCCCGACCGTGGCAGGCTTCGTGGTGGGTGCCTTCTGGCAGCCGTTAGTCACCCTTGGCGTTCATTGGGGCATTACGCCGGTTACCGTCGGCAACTACGCAACCTTGGGTTATGACACCTTCACTGGCCTGCAGGCTTCTGCGGTATTCGCTATGACCGGCACCATGTTCGGCGTTTATCTGAAAACCCGTAGCCGTGAAATGAAAGGTATTTCACTGTCAGCGGGCGTAACCGGGCTGTTTGGGATCACCGAACCGGCTATCTATGGTGTGGCGCTGCGCCTGAAAAAACCTTTCCTGTGCAGCTGTGCTGCGGGCGGGATTGGCGGCGCGATTGCAGGCTCATTCAACGCCGTTTCATGGAGTTACTGCCTGCCGGGCATCGCGGTGCTGCCGGTGTTCTTCAAAGAAGGCCACATGCCGCAGTTCCTCGGATTCCTGCTTTCTATCACCGTGGCGTTCGTGCTCGGCGCGCTGTTCACCTATCTGGTCGGCTTTAAAGACGAAGTGGAAAGCCAACCCAAAAGCAGTGCCAAGGCGGCTGATACGACGGCGCCACAGGCCCAGTTGAATCAGGCTTAATCAGTATTTTGTAGATTGGGCGGGAGCTTCCCGCCCTGAATAAGGGAGAATTTGTATGAGAAGCAGCCAGCAATTACCGAAAGATTTTTTATGGGGCGGTGCCGTAGCCGCGCATCAGGTTGAAGGTGGCTGGGATAAGGGCGGTAAAGGCGTAAGTATCGCCGATGTGCTTTCCGGTGGCTCGCACGGCGTGGATCGCGTGAGAACCGATGGCGTGCTTGAAGGTTATCGCTATCCGAACCATGAAGCCGTCGATTTTTACTCGCACTATAAAGAAGACATCGCGCTATTTGCTGAGATGGGCTTCAAATGCTTCCGCACCTCGATTGCCTGGACCCGCATCTTCCCCAATGGTGATGAGGCCCAGCCAAACGAAGCTGGCCTGCAATTCTACGACGACATGTTTGACGAGCTGCTCAAGCACGGCATCGAGCCGGTGATCACCCTGTCTCACTTCGAGATGCCGTGGCATCTGGTAAAAGAGTACGGCGGCTGGAAAAACCGCAAAGTGGTGGATTTCTTTGTGAAGTTCAGTGAAGTGGTGCTGGAGCGTTATAAGCACAAAGTGAAGTACTGGATGACCTTCAACGAGATCAACAACCAGCGCAACTGGAAGTACCCGCTGTTCGGCTATTGCTGCTCCGGCGTAGTGTTCACCGAACACGAAAACCCGGAAGAGACCATGTATCAGGTGCTGCACCACCAGTTCGTGGCCAGTGCCAAAGTGGTAAAGCTGGGTCATGCCATTAACCCTGACTTCCAGATTGGCTGCATGGTGGCCATGGTGCCGCTGTATCCATTCTCCTGCCATCCGGACGACGTGATGTACTCGGTGGAGTCCATGCGTGAGCGCTTCCTGTTTGGCGATGTGCACATGCGCGGATACTACCCGTCCTACATTCTTAAAGAGTGGGAGCGTCGCGGCTTTAACATCCAGATGGAAGAGGGCGACGAACAAGCCCTGCGCGAAGGCTGCGCGGATTACATGGGGCTGAGCTATTACATGAGTAACGCGGTGTCGGCGCATAACCCGAGCGATGACAACGGCCTGTCTGGCTTTGCCGGCAGCGTGCCGAACCCGCACGTCAAGGCGTCCGACTGGGGCTGGCAGATTGACCCAGTAGGCCTGCGCTACTCGCTGAGCGTGCTGTACGAGCGTTATCAGAAGCCGCTGTTCATCGTCGAAAATGGCTTTGGCGCCATCGATAAGGCTTCTCCAGACGGCATGATCCACGATGACTACCGTATCGCCTACCTGAAAGCGCATATTGAGCAGATGAAGAAAGCGGTGTTTGAAGACGGCGTTGACCTGATGGGCTACACCCCTTGGGGCTGCATCGACTGCGTGTCCTTCACCACCGGCGAGTACAGCAAGCGCTACGGTTTTATCCACGTCGATAAAAACGATGACGGCAGCGGAACCATGGCGCGTTCGCGCAAGCAGAGCTTTGACTGGTATAAGAAAGTGATTAGCAGCAATGGCGAAGTGCTTTAAGGCAAGTTTTGTAGCAAGTTGTTGAAAGTCAAAAAGAATTCAGGCCCGTTAAGGGCCTGAATGTTATGAGCGAAATGATTTACTTCACGTAGGTAAAGGCAGTGGTGACGTGTTTCACACCACTCACACCGGCTGCAATGCTCGCCGCCGATTTCCCCTCTTCCTGAGTTACCAGACCCAACAAGAAGACTTCGCCGTTTTCAGTGGTCACTTTCACATTGGAAGATTTCACCGAGTCGCTGGTCAGGATCTGCGAACGGACTTTGGTGGTGATCCAGGTGTCCATTGATGCAGTGCCCATAGAGACAGGCTTGCCGGTACGGATTTCGTTGTAGACTTCGCTCGCGCCGTCAACACCCATGGTGATTTGCTTCGCGCGCGCGGCCATGTCTGGCGTTGGCGTCTGGCCGGTTAGCAAGACTTTGCCCTGATAGGCGGTCGCCACAATGCGAGCTTCATCTTTAAGCTGTTTATCTTTGCTAATGGCGTTAGACACGCGAGCTTCCAGCGTGCCGTCATCCACCTGAGTACCCACGGTACGTGGATCGGTGGTGGTTTTCGTTGCCACGCCCGCGACGCCAACAACGGCGGCCGCTACGCAGCCTTGTAATAGTAGGGCGCTTAACAATACTGCAAAGAGAGGACTCGCCTTCATTGGATCTCCTTAATCGTCCTGGTGAGGGAACAGCGTGTTATCAATCAGGTCACAGAGGCAGTTCACTGTGAGCATATGCATTTCCTGAATACGTGCGCTGCGATGGGACGGAATACGGATCTCAACATCGTGAGGCCCTAATAGACCGGCCAACTCACCGCCGTCATACCCTGTCAGTGCGACGATAGTCATGTCGCGGGTCACTGCTGCTTCAACCGCTTTGACAATATCACGGCTGTTACCGCGGGTGGAAATAGCCAGTAAAACGTCTCCAGCCTGCCCCAGCGCGCGAACCTGTTTGGCGTAGATTTCTTCATGCAGGCGATCGTTAGCGATAGCCGTCAGCACGATGTTATCCGCACATAGTGAGATTGCGGGTAAGCTTGGACGTTCAGTTTCAAAGCGATTAATCAGACTGGCTGAAAAATGCTGGGCATTCGCGGCGGAAGTACCATTACCGCAGCACAGTATCTTGTTACCGTTTAGCAGTGATTGCACCAGCGTCATTGCTGCGCGGGAAATCGCATCGGGCAGGGCTTCTGCGGCGGCAATCTGGGTTTGAATACTTTCAGTAAAGCAGGCTTTGATTCTATCCAGCACGTGATTTAGTCCAGTCAGTAAAATGTCGGCTGCGCTATGGCAGGCGTCAGTCTCAAAACAATCTTAATCCGCATTGAATGCATCACGCAGCCATTCTATCTGGCTACCCGTGATGGCTAAAACATCAAAACGGCAAGATGATGTGTCAAAGCTCGCATTTCTTCGTGCAAGCCAAAAAGAGGCGGCTTGTAATAAACGCCGCTGTTTTTGATGCGTCACGCTGGCCGCGGCTCCGCCAAATAAGGCGTTGCGACGGTAGCGCACCTCAACAAACACGATGGTTTGCTGGTCGCGCATGATCAGGTCAATCTCACCCTGTCGGCAAGCCACGTTGGCCTCGACGAAAATTAACCCGGCTTTTTCGAGATAACGCCGGGCGAAGACTTCATAGTCTGCGCCACGTTCGCGCGTTGTCGCGTTTTTTCCTAACATCTATACATCCTTGTACTTAAAAAACGGGGTAAATCCGATACCCCGTTCACGCTTTCAGCTTTGTCTTAAACCTATGATTTAAGAAGAAACCGGCACCAACGCGCCTTTACTGTACTGCAACCACGGCATTTTGCGATGGATCACGCAGTTTTGGTTCGCACTCAGCTGGCCGGTTTTGCCACTAATCTGGAAGCCTGGGATCTGGCGCATTTGTGAGAAGTGGTTTGCCAAGTCCCATGCGTCGATACCCATTGCGTAGAGGCGCACCAGCGAGTAGTCATTTTTGAACTGACCCGTAGCTTGCTGCATCAACGCCGGGTTGGTGCCCGCCAGCAGAGGAATATCGCTGAACTGCACGCCTTCCATCTCCAGACGGTAATCCGGGCCTGCGCCTGCCTGATAGCTGCGCGAACTGGCGTAGACAGCTGGCTTATTGCGGCCGCTGACAGCCAAATCAATCATCGGCTTAATCAGCGTCAGCTCGTCCTGCGTCGCCACGATATACACCGAATCTACATTACCCGATGCGCCGCCGCCGGTGGCCTGAGTGATCTGGTCATCGGTTGGTGGTGCCGGGATGGTGATGCCGCCAATGGTCACGCCCTGCGGCGCGGTCGCCGCCGCTTGCGCGCTGCTCGACACCGGCGTGCCGGTCAGACGAATGCCGCTGCGGATGGTGGATTTCAGTTCTGCATAAGAGCCAAGGCCCTGTTTCAGCACCGTTTGTCCACCCTGTTTCTGCCACTCATCGGCAAAAGCCTGAGCGATACGGTCGCCGAAGTTACCACGCGGCACCAGCAGCAGCGGAGCCTGACGATGCTGTTGCCACATGTGGCGCGCGGCGTCCTGAGCTTCGTCTTCCGGAGAGAGCGCAAAGTAACAGATATTCGGGCTGCTTTTCTCAGTTTCTGGCTGATTCAGCGCTAAAACGTTTAATGGCGTTTGATCTGCCGCCAAACCGTTGACCTGATCCTTCAGCAATGGGCCGACGACGATAGTCGCGCCATCTTGCTGAGCCTGCGCGAGCAAGGCTGGGATTGGCTGGGTGCTGGTGTCATACACTTTCACCTGAGCACTTGGGTTAGCTGGCGTGGTTGGCTGTGGGGTAGCCGGAGCTGCTGCAGTAGTGGCTGCCTGCTGCTCTTGATCCGCGCCGTCCTGCTGGGCAGAAGGGCTAACGGCGGCATTCGGGTCAACTGGAGCTGAGGCCGGTGCCGCGTTTGGATCTGCTGCTGGCTGCTGCTGCGCCGCAGGCTGAGCAGAAGGTAATCCGTTCATCGCTGCGTTGAAGCCTTGCTGAATGGCATTGCCATACACCTGCGCCGCGCCGCTCATCGGCAGGAACAGGGCAATCTTCTCCGTAGAAGAAGGTTGGAAGTTCAGCACGCTGTTTAACTGAGTCGGCAGGCTCTTAGCCGCCGGGTTCACCGGATAGCGGCGCTGCCAGTCTTTAATACCGGCTTTCAGCAGGTCAGGGTCTTGCTTGTTGCTCTGCCAGACGCTGAGCAGGTCGAGCCAGCCTTGCAGGGTGTTTTCATTCGCATTGATGGTGATGTTGCTAACGTCCTGCGGCGTCATCTGAGTCAGCGCGGCCCAGGTGGCGTCAATGTTGTTCTGATGCGGTTTACCCTGTAACAGCGGCTCCTGAGCGATATAGGCACGCAGCAGGCCTAGGCTGGTGCGGCCTTGGCTGGCGTCGATTTGCGCTTGATAGAAACGCGCCTGCTGGTCGCTGTTGAGGTTGGATGGATCGATTTTGCTCAGCGTGGTGGCCGCCGCTGGGTAATTCTGCTGGGCGACCTGCACTTCGGCGCTCACCAACTGCTGCTCTTGCGCCTGCACGGCGGTCAGGTTTTGCGGCAAATTGGCCAGCTGATCGGCTGCCTGAGGCACTTTGCCTTCGCGCAACAGGGCACGAACTGCAAGTAATTGCCAGTCAGCCTTGGTATCATCACCGCTTTGCTGGGCCTGCTGCAGATAATAGTCTGAGCTGCCCGTCGCCTTCGCCTGAACGGTTTCAGTCGGCGTTTGCGGTGCCTGGCTCGAACAACTGGCGAGAAGCATCGCCACGATAACGGCAGGGATCAAACGTCCCGTGCGGGTACGAAAAGTAGTTGAGGAAGGCATTCAGTTTCCAGTGATGTTTTTTTCAAGATGCTCAATATTAAATCGGCAATCCGGATGAAACAATGAATCAACACGATCAAGCAGATATTTCTGCATCAACGCTGTACATCGTACCGACACCAATCGGCAATTTAGGGGACATTACCCAGCGTGCATTGGCGGTGCTCAGCAGCGTAGATTTGATTGCGGCGGAGGATACCCGCCATACCGGATTACTGCTGCAACACTTCGCCATTAGCGCCAAAATGTACCCTTTGCATGACCATAATGAGCAGCAAAAAGCCGAGCATTTATTAGCAAAATTGCAGAGTGGTCAAAGCATTGCGTTAGTTTCCGATGCCGGAACGCCGCTGATTAACGACCCCGGCTACCATCTGGTGCGTCGCTGCCGAGAAGCCGGTATTCGCGTGGTTCCTTTGCCGGGGGCCTGTGCCGCGATTGCGGCTCTGAGCGCCGCCGGTTTGCCTTCGGATAAATTCTGTTACGAGGGTTTTCTGCCTGCGAAAACAAAATCACGAAAAGATGCCCTTCAGGCACTGATTGAAGAGCCTCGCACCCTGATCTTCTACGAATCCACTCATCGCCTGCTCGACAGCCTGCAAGATATGGTGGAAGTCTGGGGGCCAGATCGCTATGTCGTGCTGGCGCGCGAAATCACTAAAACCTGGGAAAACATCCGTGGTGACGCCGTGGGCGCGCTGCTCGACTGGGTAAAAGAAGATGAAACCCGCAAACGTGGCGAAATGGTGCTGATTGTCGAAGGCCATAAAGTAGATACCGAAGCCTTACCGGCTGAGGCACTGCGCACGCTGGCGCTGCTACAAAAAGAGTTACCGCTGAAAAAGGCCGCCTCGCTGGCCGCCGAGATCCACGGCGTGAAGAAGAATGCGTTGTATAAATACGCACTCGACCAGCAAGAGGGTGACAAGTAGGCCATTATGGCCTATCATCCGCGCCGGAGTTGACCAGACAGTCGCCGCTTCGTTGCCGTCCCTTTCGGGGGAGACAGATGAAGGGGAGGAAAGTCCGGGCTCCATAGGGCAGGGTGCCAGGTAACGCCTGGGAAGCGCGAGCTTACGACAAGTGCAACAGAGAGCAAACCGCCGATGGCCCACGCAAGTGGGATCAGGTAAGGGTGAAAGGGTGCGGTAAGAGCGCACCGCGCGGCTGGCAACAGTTCGTGGCATGGTAAACTCCACCCGGAGCAAGGCCAAATAGGGGTTCACATGGTACGGCCCGTACTGAACCCGGGTAGGCTGCTTGAGCCAGTGAGCGATTGCTGGCCTAGATGAATGACTGTCCACGACAGAACCCGGCTTAACGGTCAACTCCTCCAATACGAAAAGGCCCGTGTAACGCAAGTTACACGGGCCTTCTTCATTTATGGCGTTTCGCGGTGAAGCTTATTGCGTCACACCGGCAGGTCGATCAGCAGGGCCCGCAGCGGGGTGCTGGCGGTAAGGCTGATTTCTGACTCACCTTGGATAAACGCGCCGTCGCCACACACCAGCTTCTGCTTATCCTGACTCTCTGCGCCCAGGGCGTCGATGCGGCCGTGAATCGATTGCAAATAGGCTCGCGTGCCGCGTATCGGTAGAGTAATGCTCTCGCCTTCGCCCAGCTCAATATGATGGATCCACACCTGCTGGCGCAGCTGTAGGCTGCCTTTCTCGCCATCGGGCGATGCCAGCAACAGGTGCGGCTGCTGGCCGACCTTAAGCTGCTGGATCAGCGGATTTTCATGCTGCGGGCAGGCGTCCAGCCACAGTTGCATACGGGTCAGAGGCTGGGTTGAACTCAGGTTCAGCTCGCTGTAAGCAACGTTATTCTGGGTTGAAAGCAGCACGGCTTCGCCCTCGTTGACGCGAACGCTGTTGCCCTCGGCGTCGCGGTACTCCGCGCTGCCTTGCAGCACTAAATTCAGGATGTCGACGTGCGGGTAGGTGCGTGGCTGGAAGCTGGCACCCGGCGCCAGCACTTCCTGATTGAGAACGCGCAGTGACGCGTAGCCCATAAGTTTTGGGTCAAAATAGTGCCCAAATGAAAAGGTATAGCGCGCCTGAAGCCAACCAAAGTCAGCTGTGCCGCACTCTTTTGCAGTTCTGCTCTTAATCATTGCGGTCTGGCTCAGTTAAAAAAATTCCATACTTAAATGGTAAGCGTCTGGACGACTGATTGTTAGCCAGTTAATCTGGTCGGTATATTCAAATTTCCTGACAGAGAACCCCATGGCTAAGGATCGCGCACTCACACTTGAAGCACTCAGGGTCATGGATGCCATCGACCGGCGCGGCAGCTTTGCGGCGGCGGCAGACGAGCTAGGCCGCGTGCCTTCTGCATTGAGCTACACCATGCAGAAGTTGGAGGAAGAGCTGGACGTGGTGTTGTTTGACCGTTCAGGTCATCGGACAAAATTCACCAACGTTGGCCGCATGCTGCTCGAACGCGGCCGCGTTTTGCTCGAAGCCGCTGATAAACTTACCGTAGATGCCGAAGCGCTGGCGCGCGGTTGGGAAACCCAAATCACCATCGTTTGTGAAGCGCTGGTTCCCGCTACCCAGCTATTCCCGTTAATTGAAAAGCTGGCGCTGAAAGCCAACACGCAGGTATCGCTGATAACCGAAGTGCTAGCCGGTGCCTGGGAGCGTCTTGAGCAGGGCCGCGCCGACATTGTTATCGCGCCGGATATGCACTTCCGCTCATCGTCTGAAATCAACAGCCGCAAGCTCTATAAGCTGATGAGTGTCTATGTCGCCGCGCCGGATCACCCAATTCATCTGGAAGCCGAGCCGCTGTCGGAAGTCAGCCGGGTGAAATATCGCGGCATCGCGGTGGCGGATACCGCCCGCGAGCGGCCGACCCTCACCGTGCAGCTGCTGGATAAACAGCAGCGTTTAACCGTCAGTACCATTGAAGAGAAGCGACAGGCGCTGTTGGCAGGTTTGGGTGTGGCGACGATGCCTTATCCGATGGTGGAAAAAGATATCGCCGAGGGGCGTCTGCGGGTGGTGAGCGCGGAGTACAACCGCGAGGCGGAGATCATCATGGCGTGGCGCCGCGACAGCATGGGTGAAGCCAAGGCGTGGTTTCTGCGGGAAATCGCCAAGCTGCTTGCCACCCGCGACGCCAACTAGCCATGCTCCCCCTCGCCAGAGGGGAAGCATGCGGCTTAGCTGAAACGCAGGTCGCGGCCGTGCTCGGCATCCAGATCCTGCGCCGGACCCGTGGAGATCACCCCGTGCGGATTGATGGTCGCGTGGCTGCGGTAGTAATGATTGCGAATGTGCGCGAAGTCCACGGTTTCGGCAATGCCCGGCATTTGGTAGATGTCACGCAGGAAGCCGTAGAGGTTCGGGTAATCACTAATGCGATAGCGGTCGCACTTAAAGTGCGTGACGTACACCGGATCGAAGCGCACCAGCGTGGTCCACAGGCGCAAATCGGCCTCGGTTAGCCGGTTGCCGGTCAGGTAGCGATGTTTCTCCAGCAGGGCTTCGGCTCGGTCCAGCCCTTCAAATACCCCTTTTACTGCCTCATCATAAGCTTCCTGCGAGGTGGCAAAACCCGCTTTATAGACGCCGTTGTTAATTAGCGGATAGACCCATTCATTCACTTCATCAATGGCCGGGCGCAAATTTTCCGGGTAGTAATCCCCAGCGCGCGCGCCTTGGGCATCAAACGCGCTGTTGAACATACGGATGATGTCCGCCGATTCATTGCTGACGATGGTTTGCAGCTTTTTGTCCCACAGGATAGGCACGGTGACGCGCCCGGTGTAGTCCTTCTGCGCCCGCAGATAGATTTCATAGGCGAAGTTCAGGTGGTAAAGGTCATCGCCGGTCGCGGCAGGGAAGTCGGTGGCGAAGGTCCAGCCATTCTCCAGCATCAGCGGATGCACCACGGAAACTGGAATCAGCTTATCCAAGCCTTTCAGGGCGCGCATCAGTAAGGTGCGGTGCGCCCAGGGACAGGCGAGGGAGACATAAAGGTGATAGCGATTCGGCTCGGCGGCGAATCCGCTTTTGCCGTGCGGACCTGCCTCGCCGTTGGGGGTCACCCAATTGCGAAATTGCGATTCAGTGCGTTTGAAATGGCCGCCGGTGGATTTGGTGTCATACCAAACGTCATGCCATTTGCCTTCGACGAGTTGTCCCATGATCTCTCCTTTCCCATCATCCTTCGTGCTGAATCTTGATGTACTGCATTGATGCAACGCGAATCATGCTGGGGAGATGTGCAGATAAGAAATAAAAAGGGCGAGGTGAATAATCACATCGCCCATCAGTCTATTGAGTATAGCGGCACATTCTTATGTGCGAACTGTTACCAGTTTTTCTTGATCAGGCGATCGATGCTGATTGCGCCCGGACCCGCTACGAACAGGGCGAAGAAGCCACCGGCGATAGACAGGTTTTTCATGAACATCATCTGGTTTACGGCAACAGCAAAATCAGTGTGGAAGATCAGTGCAGTCAGGATGGTGAAGATTGCAGTGATAAACGCTGTAGTACGGGTCAGGAAGCCGAACAGAATGGCCAAGCCGCCGCCGAACTCAAGCAAAATGGTCAGTGGCAGCAGGAAAGATGGCACACCCATTGAGCTCATGTAAGCACCGGTTCCTGCGTAGTTGGTGATCTTGCCCCAGCCCGCAGTGATGAACAGAATCGGCATTAAGATACGAGCGATAAGCAGGACGGTATTGTTAACTTTGGTCATTTTCGACTCCGAAAAATGTTGCCCAAATTGGGCGACAATAATATTAACGGCACGTTCGGGTATTATCCCCAACCGTTACCGCGTCTGGTTGATGATGGGATAGTAAGGGGAAAGTTGAACAGTTGTTAGCAAGTAAAACTGTCTATTATTATCAAATAAATTGAACAGCGCGGCGGGAACTTAAAGAAACGGGCCAGTCGGAGAAACTCCGGACTGGCCCGTGGGGGAGCGCGTTGCGCGTTGATTAAAAATGAATTAGTCGAATTTAATCAATAAATTAGCGCTACGGCTTTATAAAGTTACGGCGGAAAAGCTGCACGGTGCCCCAGATACCAAAGGCGCGACGCGACCAGCGAACCACTTTACTTGGATGTCGGATGCCGTAAATCGCCAGAACGCTGGAACCCAGCACCAGATACTTACGCATATCAATAAACTTCACCCAGCCGCGATCTACTTTTGCGGTTGCTTCGAGCCATTCTAGGCGGCCCGCAGACAACTCAGCGCGTTGACGCTCGATTTTACGCAGCAGTTTTACTTTCTCGATAACGCGGTCAGGTGTGCTCATTGGTCATCCTTTTCCAGCAATGAACGGTCAATATCCAGCTGTTTACGCGTCATGCTCAACAAAGTTGAACGTTTCGCTTTCGACAGCGTCCAGAGACCTAATACCACCGCCAGGAACAGTAAAACGCCGGTGGTGGTGCCCATTGCAACAAGTCGATAAGCCGGGTCGATTGCCCAGAACAGCACAACCAATAGGCTCATTAAACCGAAAGCGGTAAAGATGAGGGTGATGCCCGCCATCAGCAAGAGTTGGAAAATATTGGCCTTTTCCTCTTCCAGCTCAATGACGGCCAGTCTGACACGCGTTTCAACCATGCCAACCAAAACGGTGACAATGCGTTGCGCCGTATCAAGTATCCCTTTGCCCGGTCCTTGTGGCGGAGTCTTTATCGGTTCAGCCATAATTAACGGCGTGCTAGCAGAACGCCAATAACTACGCCGACGGCAGCACCAATACCAACGCCAGTCCAAGGTTTGTCATGCACGTAATCATCAGCACGACCTGCGATTTCTTTCGAATGATGGGCCAGCTTATCGCCAGTATCACTCAGGCGAGAGCGGGTGTCTTTCAGCAGGCTTTCTGCCTTGCCGCGCAGCTTATCTAACTCTGCTTTTGGCTTATCGGTGGAAGTTTGAAGAACTTCTTCCAAGGTATCAGCCAACGATTTAAGTTCCGCGCGCAGATTTTCTGAGGTGGTGTTCTTAGCCATGTTTGTATCACTCCATACGTTAACTGATGCGAACTTTTAACATAGCGGATATCTGGGTTATCGCAACTTAGGCACCTGATTTAAGGACTAAAGCCCCCGATTTAAGGTTAAGCCTGAGTCAGATAACGCCATTTCACCGCTATGAACGGGGAAAATCGGTCTGACAGGGCTAATTATTGGCCCTGTGCTTCTTTCAATTCAGATTGTGCTTCGTCCAGCTTGTGCTGTTTCTTCTCGATCTTTTTGCTGTCGCCCGTGGCTTGGGCTTCTTTCAGCTCTTGCTCACGTTCCTGAACTTTTTCTTTCTTTTCAGCAACATGTTTTTCGTATTCGGCTTTGAGACCAGAGTCCGTGCAGTGCGCTTGGTTTTCGCTCAAGGCTTTTTGCAGGCCAGCGATCTGGTCTTTATTGTTGTGCTGATGTGCGTAATCAAGTTGGGTCTTGATTTGCTGTTGTTTAGCGGCGCAAGTCTGTGGCTGCGAAGCAGCGAGAGATGCGGCAGAAAATGCGAAAAGCGGTATAGCGAACAGCGCGGATAAACGCAGATTCATGAGGGTGTCTTCCTTAGTCATTGTGAAACGCTGGTGCATTTCTTCCGTAGGTAAAGCACTGAAAAACGTCTTATCGAAATGGGTCGATAGAAAAAATGCGCCGTCTTGGCACAGATAATTTTTCAATACAGTGGGATTAAGTATAACAGCAGATAATAGATGCGCTTAGGGGAGGATTCCGAAAGCGCGAGAGGGTTAACCTAATTTGAGCTGGTCGCGGGTGATTTTATGCACCCAGAGCTGGGATTGTGGCGGATCGCAGCGTTGGATGGAGAAGCCCAGCGGTAAGATATCCATCAAGGCGTGTTCCGCCAGTTCGCGCTGCTCCAGTGAGTCCAGTTCGACGATCAGCCCGTCCTGCACCGGCGTGATGCTCTGAATGCGAATGCCGCGCTGGTTCAGGCTTTGGTAAACATAAAAGCCGTCGGGCAGCGCCACGCCGGCCCGCACTGGGCGAATCTGCAGGGCGTTAGTGTTCTGCGGCATGCGGGCGACGGCAAATCCAATCACAATCGCCACCAACACCAGCGTCAGCAAGGTGATAGGCCACAGGATTGAGCGTTTAATCGGTTTGATTTTCACGGTGCCTTATCGCCCTTATTCTGACGATCGGCCTGCTTTTTACGCCACAGCAGCAGCAATGAGCCGCCAAGGCCACCCACCAGCAGCACCACCGGCAACAGCATCAGGCAGTTCATCAGTTGATCTTCGTACTTCAGAAACAGCGGAGTCTTACCCAAGAAATAGCCGAGGGTGGTCAAAATTAAGATCCACAGCAGGCCGCTCATCCAATTGAAGAACTGGAAACGCGCGTTGCTCAGCCCGGACAGGCCCGCGATGGTCGGTAATAAGGTTCTGACGAAGGCCAGAAAGCGGCCCACCAGCAGTGCGGAAAGGCCGTGGCGGTGGAACAGGTTGTGCGCCCGCTCATGATACTGCACGGGGAGATGCGCCAGCCAGCCTTGCACTATTCGCGTATTGCCCAGCCACTTGCCCTGAATATAACTCAGCCAGCAGCCGAGGCTGGCGGCGGTGGTCAGCAGCACGATGGTAAGCGGGAAATTCATGGCGTCTTTGGCAATCAATACGCCGACTAAAATTAATAAGCTGTCGCCAGGCAGGAAGGCGGCGGGCAGCAGGCCGTTTTCGAGGAAGATAATCAAAAATAAAACGGTATATAACGTCCAGACCAGCGAAGGGTTGGCCAGAGTTTCATAATCTTGTTGCCATAAGGCATCGATAAGCGAACTAATGATTTCCATGTACTTTTGCGAAACTCCATCGTTTTCAGTTAACCCGCCTGAATCGACTACGGAGCAAGCATGCTCAACGCGAGACTTTCAGACCGAGAAGTACGCCTTTCCCTGGCGCTGCATTCGGGGCAAAAAGCCCAAAACGCCGTGAGTATTGATACATGCAGTATAGGAATTGATACAAAAGGCCGATTGATCACTGGCAATCAAATGCATCTTAAGTGCAAAAAAAACGTTGTAACCTTTATTTTCCTTAGTCTTTATGCGGGTATTTTGGACGATTCCTCGCATTAAGCGCATTTTATCGCTCGGCGCTTAGGTAATAAAAGTCGTCTAACTGTAACAAAACAACCACCTTTGAGACAGGTAAATATACCTGCTTGAGCGCATTGGTTTAAGTTCGCAACGCCATACGGGGCGCGCTTTTACACTGACTGACACAACTCGACAATGGCTGACAGGTAGAGGCTTATTTTTCTGACAAATGGGTAGGATTATTCAGAAGAAATTGATGAAAGCAGGTCGAGAAATCGGCCTGCTATAAGAGGCACTATTTGTTGTTTAGCGGAGTAGGGACATTGAGAGGTGGTGAATCGAGATGCACCACCGGGTTTTCTGAGTACATATAGCGATCAACGTTGAATTCAAAGTCATCGCTGGTGGCGCGGAACAGCATCTGCTTGGTGTTTTCCAGATGTTGCCACATCGCCAGCTTGGCGGCGTGCGGGTCGCGACGGATCAGCGCCTTCAAAATTTTATCGTGATCTTCACACCAGCCTTCGATCGATTTCTCATCAATATGTTCGTGCAGCTTGCGCCAGTAAGGGTTCTGCCGACGCTGGCTCCACATCTTCTCGACGATGGTCGCCATGGCGCTATTTTGGGTGGATTGCGCCACCTGAATGTGAAATTTCAAATCCCATTCTGAATCGCGAAAACGGTCTTCAAGCCGCGCCTGCTCTTGGATCTCCATCAGCCGGATAATGTCCTGCTTGGTGACCTGAGTCGCTGCAAACTCCGCGATATTGCTTTCAATCAGCTGGCGCGCCTGAAGCAGCTCAAAGGGGCCTGCAGCGCCGAAATCAAGGCCGGTACCGCCGCTGCCCGCCACCACCAGATGCTTCTGCTGGTTGGACATCACGTGAATGCCTGAGCCTTTGCGCACCTCCACGTAGCCTTCTACTTCGAGCATGATGATGGCTTCGCGCACCACGGTGCGGCTAACATTCATCTCTTCCGAAATCAGACGTTCGGCGGGCAATTTCTCGCCGACCGGATAAACGCCACCCTCAATACGCTCCTTGAGCGTCGCGGCCAGTTGTTGATAAAGACGTCTGGTTTCAGTGGGTTCCATGATTTTACTCTTCATCGCTCTGATAAATTGAATTGCGCGGGTCTAGCGTTCAAAACTTGTTATACCAGTATACGGGGAAGTGCAGGGCGTTGCACCGTGCAACTCAAGTGAAAACCGGCATGCCTGATTCAAGACATGCCGGTTGGCGCGAAGTTTAGACTTTCGCGGGTTGCAACGGCTGCGGAACAGGCTCTACCGCCGAGCGATTTTGCAATACGGTCCAGATAACTATCGCGCCGAGCAGGTCAAATACCGACAGCGCGGCAAACAGCGGGCTGAAGCCCAAGGTGTCAGCCAGCGCGCCTACTACTAAGGCGAACAGCGTGCTGGCGGTCCACGCGGCCATGCCGGTTAAACCATTGGCGGTCGCCACTTCGTTACGGCCAAACACGTCAGAGGAGAGGGTGATCAGCGCGCCGGACAGCGACTGGTGAGCAAAGCCGCCGACGCACAACAGGGCGATGGCCGCATAAGGGCTGGCGAACAGGCCAATCATCCCCGGCCCAATCATCAGCAGTGCGCCCATGGTCACCACCAGTTTGCGCGAGACAATCAGGTTCACCTTGAAGTATTTCTGGAATAACGGCGGCAGATAGCCCCCCACGATGCAGCCTAAGTCGGCGAACAGCATCGGCATCCAGGCAAACATCGCAATATGCTTGAGGTCGAAGCCATAGGCTTTAAACATAAACAGTGGGATCCAGGCGTTGAAGGTTCCCCACGCTGGCTCAGCCAGAAAACGCGGCAGCGCGATGCCCCAGAACTGGCGATTACGCAGGATTTGCCACGCCGACATCTTCTTACTGTTGGAGGTTTGATGCTGGGCTTCCTGACCACCCAGAATGTATTCGCGCTCAGGCTCACTCAGCTTCTTCTGGTCTTTCGGATGCTTGTAGAACACCAGCCAGCACACCGCCCACACCAGACTCAGCACGCCGGTGATGATGAACGCCATCTGCCAGCTGTGCATCACAATCGCCCACACCACCAAAGGAGGAGCAATCATGCCGCCGATGGAAGAACCGACGTTGAAGTAGCCCACCGCGATGGAGCGCTCTTTGGCGGGGAACCACTCGCTGCTGGCTTTCAGGCCTGCTGGGATCATCGCCGCTTCTGCCATGCCTACCGCGCCACGGGCGATAGCCAAGCCGCCCCAACTGCTGGCCAGCGCCGTCGCCATACAAAACAGCGCCCACATAACGGCAAACATGGCGTAGCCCACTTTGGTGCCCATCACGTCCAGCACGTAGCCCGCTACGGGCTGCATGATGGTGTAACAGGCTGAATAGGCAGCAATAATATAAGAATATTGTTGTGTGGTGATATGCAGTTGATCTTGTAATGTCGGTGCTGCTACGGCGATGGCATTACGTGTTAAATACCCCAGAACAGTACCGACGGTCACCAGTGCGATCATGTACCAGCGTAACCCTTTAATCTTACCCATTTCGTTCTCTCCAACCCAATGTAGTCGGCGATGGCTCGATACGGCCACGGCGCGAATAGCTCCGCCTGACGGCGGGCCTCGGCTTTATTGCTTCTTGGTTTTTTCTTTTGCCCAGCGAACGGTTCGCTAAAAAATGCCCAAACAACGGTGCCGTCGAGGTGGCAGGATCTCGACGGCACATTTGTTCGGGCAAAATTACGATAACTTGTCATACAGATTTAAAATTTGAATGACATCACAAAACCACATTTGAATAGTGTGGATAATGTGCGCTGGCTATATAAATTGATAAAATCCTTAAATATCAATAATTTTAAAGATTTTTTATTATTTCTCAGTCTATTGGCGAGCCGGGTTTAGCAAGAAATAGCGCTGGACGATAGCTTAAATTGGTGTGATAACTTTGCATCAAGAGAGATAACTCAAATTCACATCAAGGCGAGGAACCCCAAGATGGCGCAGTTTTTAACTGAAGATTTCCTGCTCGATACCGAAGTCGCACGTCGCCTGTACCACGACTATGCGAAAGATCAGCCGATTTTTGACTATCACTGTCACCTGCCGCCGGAACAGATTGCGCAGGACTATCAGTTTAAAAACCTCTACGACATCTGGCTGAAGGGGGATCACTACAAGTGGCGCGCCATGCGCACCAACGGCATGGCCGAGCGCCTGTGCACCGGTGACGCCAGCGACCGCGAGAAGTTTGATGCCTGGGCCGCCACCGTGCCTCACACCCTCGGCAACCCGCTCTATATCTGGACTCACCTCGAGCTGCGCCGCCCGTTTGGCATTATTGGCAAGCTGCTGTCGCCGAAAACCGCCGATGAAATTTGGGAGCGCGGCAATGAGATGTTGGCGCAGAAGAGCTTCAGCGCGCGCGGCATCATGAAGCAGATGAATGTGAAAATGGTCGGCACCACCGATGACCCGATTGACTCGCTGGAACACCATAAAATCGTCGCCGAAGATGGCAATTTTGACGTCAAAGTGCTGCCGAGCTGGCGGCCGGACAAGGCGTTCAACATTGATGCCGCCGGCTTCAACGATTACATGAAGCGCCTTGAACAGACCTCAGACACCTCAATTTCGCGTTTTAGCGATGTCTGCGACGCGCTGAAAAAACGCATGGATCACTTCGCGGCGCACGGCTGCAAAGTGTCTGACCACGCGCTGGACGTGGTGGTATATGCCGAAGCTGACCAAGCCACGCTGGACGGCATTTTGTCCCGTCGCCTGAGCGGCAGCCTGCCGAGCAAAGAAGAGAGCGCGCAGTTCAAAACCGGCGTGTTGCTGTTCCTCGCTTCTGAATACCAGCGCCGCAACTGGGTGCAGCAGTACCACATCGGCGCGCTGCGTAATAACAACACCCGCATGTTTGAACTGCTGGGTGCCGACGTCGGCTTTGACTCTATTAATGACCAGCCACTGGCCGAGCCGCTGTCAAAACTGCTGGGCGCGCAGGGCATGAACGGCGGCTTGCCGAAAACCATTCTTTACTGCCTGAACCCGCGCGATAACGAAGTGCTGGCAACCATGGCGGTGAATTTCCAAGGCGACGGCATTCCGGGCAAAGTGCAGTTCGGCTCCGCGTGGTGGTTTAACGACCAAAAAGACGGCATGCAGCGCCAAATGATCCAGCTCGCCAACATGGGGCTGCTCAGCCGCTTCGTCGGCATGCTGACCGACAGCCGCAGCTTCCTGTCCTATACGCGCCATGAATACTTCCGCCGCATCCTGTGCCAGATGATGGGGCGCTGGGTAGAAGAGGGCGAAGCGCCGAACGACATCGCGCTGCTTGGCAACATGGTGAAAAACATCTGTTTCGACAACGCCAAAAGCTATTTCGCGATTGAGCTTAACTGAGAGTGACGCACAGCATGACTGACACGGCGACTATGCAAAGCACCATAACTATTCACCCTGCTGATAATGTCGCCGTGGCACTGCGCGATCTCACCTGCGGAGAAATTACCGACACTGGCGCTGCTTTGCTGCAAGAGGTGGTGCGCGGCCACAAGTTCGCGCTGCGCCCGATTGCCGCCGGGGAGCACATCATCAAGTACGGCTTGCCGATTGGTCATGCGCTGGTGGACATCGCCGCCGGAGAACACATTCATTCGCAGAATGCTAAAACCAACCTCAGCGATCTCGACGCCTATCAGTACCAGCCGGAGTTCGCCGCCGTGCCTGAACAAAAGGGCGATCGCGAGGTGCAGATCTATCGCCGCAAAAACGGGCTGGTCGGCATTCGCAACGAGCTGTGGCTGATCCCAACTGTCGGCTGCGTGAATGGCATCGCCAAGCAGATTCAGCAGCGTTTCCTCAAAGAAACCCAGCAGGCGCAAGGCATCGACGGGGTTTACCTGTTCACTCATCAGTTGGGCTGTTCGCAGCTCGGCGATGACCATATCAACACCCGCACTATGTTGCAGAACATGGTGCGCCACCCCAACGCGGGCGCGGTGCTGGTGATTGGTTTAGGCTGTGAAAACAATCAGGTGGACGTGTTCCGCGACACCTTGGGAGAAGTCGATGAAGCTCGCGTGCGCTTTATGGCGTTGCAGAAATTCGATGACGAAGTTGAGGCGGGCGTCGCACGTTTGCACGAGCTTTACGCCGTGATGCGCAGTGACCAGCGCCAGCCGGGCAGGCTGAGCGAGCTGAAATTCGGCTTAGAGTGCGGCGGGTCTGACGGACTGTCGGGCATCACCGCCAACCCGCTGCTCGGGCGTTTTTCGGATTACACCATTGCCAACGGCGGCACCACTGTGCTGACCGAAGTGCCGGAAATGTTCGGCGCAGAGCGCATTCTGATGAGCCGCTGCCGTGACGAGGCGACTTTCGACAAAACCGTCAGCATGGTGAATGACTTCAAACAGTATTTCATTTCCCACAACCAGCCGATTTATGAAAACCCGTCGCCGGGCAACAAGGCGGGGGGCATCACTACCCTTGAGGAGAAGTCGCTGGGCTGTACGCAGAAAGCCGGGCATAGCCAGATTGTCGACGTGCTGAAGTATGGCGAACGCCTGACCGCGCACGGCCTGAACCTGCTGAGCGCGCCGGGCAATGACGCCGTCGCCACCAGCGCGCTGGCCGGGGCAGGCTGCCACATGGTGCTGTTCAGCACCGGGCGTGGCACGCCTTATGGCGGATTTGTGCCGACGGTAAAACTGGCGACCAACAGCGAACTGGCGGCCAAAAAGCCGCATTGGATCGACTTCGACGCGGGGCAGCTGATCCACGGCGTGAGCATGGATCAGCTGCTGGACAGCTTTGTGGATCTGATTGTGAAGATTGCCAGCGGCCAGCAGACTAAGAACGAGCTGAATGATTTTCGCGAGTTGGCGATTTTCAAAAGCGGCGTGACGCTGTAAACGTCAGAGAGAACATGAGAGAAGGATCGGCCAGCGCCGATCCTTTTTTGATCAATCCAGCTTCAGCGGCGGCAACTGGGCAAAGATGCTCAGCAAACCTTCCCCCCAGCCTTTACGGATCATGTCGAAATAGGGATGTTCCTCCGTGACGCGGTACTGCTGCGCGGTGCTGAAACTGTCGGTCGGGTAGATCATCACGTCCAGCGGCAGGCCCACGGACAGATTACTGCGCAGGGTTGAGTCCATCGAAATCAGCGCGCACTGCATGGCCTGCTCCAGCGGCGTGTTATAAGTCAGCACGCGGTCGATAATCGGCTTACCGTACTTGCTTTCTCCCACCTGAAAATAGGGCGTGTCGTGGGTCGCTTCGATGAAATTGCCCTGCGGATACACGTGGAACAGCCGCAGCCCTTCACCCTTAATCTGCCCGCCTAACAGCAAGTTACAGCTGAAATCGGTCATACCGCCCTGATTGGCGCCGCTGTCGCGGGCAATCACTTCTCTTACCGTTTCCCCCAGCAGGCTGGCGGCGTCGTACATCGACTCCACGTTGAGCATATTCTCGCGGTCGGGGTCCAGACAGCGGCGGTGCAGCAGGCTGATGATGCTTTGTGTGGTCGCCAAATTTCCGGCACTTTGGATAACCAGCATCCTCTCATCGCTTTGATGAAAAACATGCAGTTTGCGGAAGGTGGAGATGTGGTCCACCCCGGCATTGGTGCGCGAATCTGAGACAAAAACCAGACCAGAGGACAAGCGCATGGCCACACAGTAAGTCATCGAAATCTACCTTTTCAGTAAGTCAGGGTCATTGGGGAATATCGAGCATTTGCACCGCCGCGACGGTATGCATATCTTCGCACCCTCCGCCTAACCGAACGCCACGCACCGGGCACGCATCAAGATAATCGATACCAATGGCGAGTTTCAAATGCTGATTAGGCTGGCAGGTATTGTTAGTCACGTCGAAGCTCTGCCAGTGTCCGTCGAGCCAGGCTTCGGCCCAGGCGTGCATCGCCACGTGGGTAGAATCCTCGGTGTAGAGATAGCCACTGACGTAGCGCGCCGGGATGCCCAAGCTGCGGCAGCAGGCGAGGAACACGTGGGTGTGGTCCTGACACACCCCCTGCTGGGCGGAAAACGCCTGCGAGGCGCTGTCTTTCACCGTGGTGGTGCCGGGGCTGTAAGGCATTTTCATCAACAGTTCGCCCATTAAGGCGCGCAGGCTTTCATGCTGGGCCTGCGGGCGATAATAGCGGCTGGCGAAGTCGCGGATCGCGCCGTCAGCCTGCGTTAGCGGGCTGGTGCGCAGGAACACCAGCGGCGATAAATGGCCGCAGTTGTCATCCTCCACGTTGTCTTCGATTTCCACCACGCCGTTAGCTTCAATGGTGATAGCCTGATGCGGCTGGTCCAGCGTCAGTACGTGCAGCACATTGCCATAGGCGTCCAGCGTGCGGGTGGCGAACTCCGGCAGGGTTAAATCCCACGACAAAATCTTCTGATGGCTGGAGTCCTGCGGGGTGAGGCGCAGATACTGAGTGCTGCGTTTCACCTGCTGCGCATAGGTGTAATGCGTCTGATGACTGACATTAAGCTTCATTATTGGGCCTCCAGATAAGTGTGGTGAATGCTTTCGGCGATGGCACTGGTTTGGCTCAGGAATTGCGCCAGCCATTCGCGCAGGCCCACCTTCAGAATGTCGTCCAGCGTGCTGAAACGCAGTTCGGCGTGCAGGGTGTGGACCAGGCGGCGCGGCAAGTTGCCGGTGCGGCCACCAATCAGCTCCAGCTGTTCGGCCATGATCTCCACGCAGGCCAGCAACGAGCGCGGCAGTTCGCGGCGCAGGATCAGCAGGTCGGCGATGGTTTCGCGGCTGATTTGCTGCTTATAAAGAGTATGGAAAGCCTCGCGGGCGCTGACCGCGCGCAGCAGGGTGTCCATCCGGTAATACTCGCGCACCGGGTCTTCATCGGCATCGAGCAGCTGGTTTTTGGCGTCCAGCAGCCGCGCCGTGCTGTCGGCGCGCTCGAGCATGGTGCCAAGGCGGATAAAATAGAGCGCGTCGCTGCGCAGCAGAGTGCCAAACATAGCCCCCCGAAACAGGTGCGAACGCTCCTTCACCCAGTCGAAAAAGGCGTCTGCGCCGACCGACGCCACGCCTTGACGGCGGATCTGCTTCATCTCAATCCACGAGGCGTTGATGCTCTCCCACACCTCCGACGACAGGCTGCCGCGCACCGCGTGGGCGTTGTTCCACGCCATCTGCATACAGCTGAAGATGCTGCTGTGGTTAAGGCTGTCCAGCGCGAAGAAGGTGAGCAGGTTGCCCATAGTGACCTGCGGATAATTATCGCTGAACAGCTGCCGGGTGCCGGTGAGGGTCAGCGGCACCAGTAAATCGTTCCGCTCATCTTCCAGCTGGGATTTGTCGCGAATCGACATCATCGACAGCTTGTTGGTGACGTCGAGCAGGCGGGCAATGTTCTCGGCGCGCTCCAGATAGCGCGCCATCCAGTACAGCTCGCTGGCGGTTCTGCTTAGCATGCGTCATCCTCCGCAACCTTGCCGTTGGCCGGCTCATCCTCTAACACCCAGGTGTCTTTGGTCCCGCCGCCCTGCGACGAGTTGACCACCAGCGAACCTTCAGCCAGCGCCACGCGGGTTAGGCCGCCGGGCACCAGACGGATTTCCGCGCCGGTCAGCGCAAAGGGGCGAAGGTCGATATGGCGCGGGGCCAGCCCGTTGCCGACAAAGGTCGGGCAGGTGGAGAGCGCCAGCGTTTCCTGCGCGATGTAGTTCTGTGGGCGAGTTCTGAGCAGTTCGCGGAAACGTTCTATCTCGACTTTGCTGGCGGTTGGCCCTATCAACATTCCGTAGCCGCCCGCGCCGTGAACCTCTTTCACCACCATTTTTTCCAGATTCGCCAGCACGAAGCTCAGGGCTTTTTCGTCTCGGCACTGCCACGTCGGCACATTATTGAGGATCGGATCTTCCGCCAGATAGAAGCGAATCATCTCCGGCACATAAGGGTAGATGGACTTGTCGTCGGCGACGCCGGTGCCGATAGCGTTCGCCAGCACCACGCCCCCGGCGCGATAGACCGACAGCAGCCCCGGCACGCCGAGCATGGAGTCAGCGCGGAAGGCCAGCGGGTCGAGGAAGGCGTCATCAATGCGGCGGTAAATCACGTCGATTTTGCACGGGCCGGAGGTGGTACGCATAAACACCGCGCCATCTTTGACAAACAAATCAACGCTTTCCACCAGCTCGACCCCCATCTGCTGGGCGAGGAAGCTGTGCTCGAAATAGGCGCTGTTGAAACGCCCCGGCGTCAGCACCACCACGGTTGGGTCATTGACCGGCGTGCTTTCACGCAGGGTTTGCAGCAGGTGGGAAGGGTAGCGCGACACCGGCGCGATGCGCTGCTCGGCGAACAGTTCGGGATAGAGCCGCATCATCATTTTGCGGTTTTCCATCATATAAGAGACGCCGGACGGCGTGCGCAGGTTGTCTTCCAGCACGTAATATTCGCCATCGCCGCCGCGCACCATGTCGGTTCCGGCAATGTGTGCGTAGGTGTTGCGATGCAGATCTACCCCCTGCATGCAGGGCTGATACTGCTCGTTAGCGAGCACCTGCTCGGCAGGCACGATGCCCGCCTTAAGGATCTTCTGGTCATGGTAGATGTCATGTAGAAAAGCATTAAGTGCCTGAACGCGCTGGCGAATGCCGAGATCTAACATCTTCCATTCATTGGCTGGAATGATGCGCGGCACGCTGTCGAACGGGATCAGCCGCTCCGCGCCGTCATCTTCGCCATAAACATTAAAGGTAATCCCCACCCGATGAAACAGCAGCGCGGCTTCCTCCTTCTTGCGCTGTACGGCCTGTTGATCTGCCTGCTGTAACCATTGCCAGTAAGCTTGATAGTGGTCGCGGTGTTGCCCCTGCGCCATTAACATTTCATCAAAAAAGGGTGAATCAGAAAGCTCAATATTAATCATGTTCACCTCACTGACAGGACGGGCTGCTTCATTGTTTTTCAATACGCATTAGTGATCAGGCATAAACCATGCCAGCGTGCAAAAACCGTAGAAAACTCAGTGGAAAGAGGCTATTTCGCGCTATTTCAGTGCGCCAGATAAGGCGGCTGCCTGAATACAGGGCAGAAAACGGGCAGATGTCTTAAGTATGGTCGGTGATGAGGCAATAACAATGTGGCGGGAAATGGGGCAGAAAAAGGCATAAAAAAGCCAGCCCGCAGGCTGGCTATTGCACCGCGCTCGGGTCGAATTAACGACGAACGGCGATGGCTTCGATTTCGATTTTCACGTCTTTCGGCAGACGAGCCACTTCAACGCAAGAACGTGCCGGGAATGGCGCGTTGTGCTCGGTGAAGAAAGCTTCGTAAGTGGCGTTAACCGTGGCGAAGTCATTCAAATCTTTTACGAAAACGGTGGTTTTCACGATGTCTGAGACTTTCAGGCCAGCGGCTTCCACGATCGCCTGAACGTTGACCAGAGACTGACGCGCCTGAGCGGCGATGTCATCGGCAACCGCACCGGTTTTTGGATCAACCGGGATCTGGCCGGAAGTGATGATCATGCTGCCAAGATCAACGCCCTGAACGTAAGGACCGATAGCTGCTGGTGCATTTTCAGTGCTGATTTCGCGGGACATAGTGTCTCCTGATTTATGTGATAAGGAAGGATAGCTTGCCGACAGTATAAAGGGCGCAGATGAAAAGTCATTACGCCCGATCACGTCACGGCTTATTCTTCGCTGCTCATCACCACCTGATGCTCGAACTCTTTCTCGCAATATTTGCATTGCAGGTGCACTTCGCTCTGGCGCTGCTTGACGCTAAAGCTCGAGGCCACCGGCTCAGAGCGGCTGATGCAGTTGCTGTTCGGGCAGTGCAGCACGCCGTCGATACGGTCCGGCAGGCTTGGGGTCAGCTTCTTCACCACTTCATAATCGTCGATGCGGTTCACCGTGGCTTTCGGCGCGTAGACCGCCAGCTGGTTGACCTGCTGCTCGGTCAGGAAGGTGTTTTCGATTTTAATAATGTCTTTGCGGCCAAGCTCGTTCGACGGCAGATTCAGGCCGATGGTGATGCGCTGGTCGGTTTCAGTCAGCTTAAACAGCGACAGCAGCTTGAAGCCTACCTGAGCCGGAATATGGTCGATTACGGTGCCGCATTTGATGGCTTCAACCTGAAGTTTATTATCGTGAGTCATGTTGTTATCTCCTCAAGTTTAGTGGGCAGTGTCGGCGTTAAGAACCAGTGCCAGCAAGGCTTGGCGGGCATAAATGCCGTTACCGGCTTGCTGGAAGTACCAGGCGTAAGGGGTTTTATCGACGTCGGTGGTGATTTCGTCAATGCGCGGCAGCGGGTGCAGCACTTTCAGATGTGGCTGGGCACTCTGTAGGTCATTGGCGCGCAGGATGAACTGGGCTTTGACGTTGGCGTACTCCGACGGGTCCAGACGCTCTTTCTGCACGCGAGTCATGTAGAGAATATCCAGCTCCGGCACCACTTCGTCGATGCTCTGATGCAGGCTGTACTCAATGCCTTTCTCTTCCAGCAGGGAGAGAATGTAGCCCGGCATGGCCAGCGCGTCCGGCGCGATAAAGTAGAAACGGTTGCCTTTGAATTTCGCCAGCGCCTGCGCCAGCGAGTGGACGGTGCGGCCATATTTCAGGTCACCGACCATGGCTATTTTGATGTTGTCCAGGCGACCCTGAGTTTCGCGAATGGTGAACAGGTCGAGCAGGGTCTGCGTCGGGTGCTGGTTGGCACCGTCGCCGGCGTTGAGGATGGGAATGCCGCCGGAGAATTCAGTGGCTAAGCGCGCCGCGCCTTCCTGCGGGTGGCGCATGACGATGGCGTCCACGTAGGTGCCAATCACCGATATGGTGTCGGCCAGCGTTTCGCCTTTCTTGCCGAGCGACGTGTTGGAACCGTCGGCAAAGCCAACTACTGAAGCGCCCAGACGATGGATTGAGGTTTCGAACGATAAGCGCGTGCGGGTCGATGCTTCGAAGAAGCAGCTGGCAATCACTTTATGCTTCAACAGTTCAGGCTGTGGATTGGCTTTCAGGCTGGCCGCGGTGTCGAGCACCAGTTCTAACTCTTCACGACTGAGATCGTTAATCGAGATGATGTGTTTTTGGTACAGCGGATTAGCCATGACGTATTTCCTCAGCAGTTAGGGTTCTTAACCTCAAATTCTGGACAAAAAAAAGCCCCTTCAATGAGGGGCTTTCAATAATTCAGCAATGCAACGGAAGAACAACGGCAGCGGGCTGCCTTCAGGTACGGCGTGTTGAGCATGTTTTTTAACATCACAAACCTGACAATTGTTCATGGGTTCTCCCGGCAAATTGTGGCGCATTATACGCGCAGATTTTCGTGCTGCAAGCGAAAATCGGCCTGAATCGATTCTAAAAGCAAACGATTGGCAGCCCACTTACCGTTTGAAGATTTTCATTCTCCAGCGACGCATGCGGCCCAGACGCTCCGGCGCCTTCAGCTTATGCTTGATCCACACCACCTGCCACGGCTGGAGGCGGGTTTGGCCGTCAAACGGCACATCGGCAATCAAGTCCTTGCCTTCAATTGCCAGTTTCACCACCTGCGTTTGGTCGCTGATATTGAACACGCAGGTGATTTTGTCTTCCGTCAGCGGGTCATAGCGCTCCATCGCAAACAGCGATTTGCCCATATCGAATACCCGCTGCCCGGCCTGTGGCGAGAAGGCCGGATGGGCGCGACGATGCTTAATAAGATTACTCAGCCCGTAAAACACTCTCGCGCTTAGGCTGTCAGTTTTTTCTAGCCCGGCCTCGACGTCGTCTAGCTTGAGCTTCTTGCGGTTAATGCGGCGATTCAGCCCCGACTGGTGCATACCCTCGAGGTCATTTTCGCTGCCCAGCAGGCTGTGAATATAGATGGCCGGCACGCCGATGAAGGAGAGCAGCAGGGCCTGCGCCGCGAGGAATTTCCGCGCTTTGGTGTCGACGTCGTCATCCGGCTCGGTCAGGGCGCTGAGGAAGTTGATGTTCAACTCGTAGGGCGAATGGGTGCCGTCGCCGTTGTCCTTGTAGGAGACGCGCCCCTCTTTGCGCAAGGTTTCTTGCGCCATGTATTTGCGCTCGTCGTCGCTGAGGAAGGTTTCCGTCGGGCGTAGCCCAATGCCGTCGTGGCTGGCTAAAAAGTTGAAATAGGTGGTTTCCGGGTAGCGCGCCTCGGCGTTGAGGCTTTGCGCCCACTGGGTCAGCGTGGTGGTGTCCTGACGCAGAAAGGCGTGCAGCGTCAGCGGCGGCAGTGGGAACTGATACACCATGTGGGCTTCGTCGCCCTCGCCAAAGTAGCTGATGTTCTCGTGATGCGGCACGTTGGTTTCGGTGATGAGCCGCGTGCCGGGGATCACTTCATCCAGAATGGTGCGCCACACTTTGATGATGTTGTGCGCCTGCGGCATATGGATACAGCGAGTGCCGACCTCTTTCCAAATGTAGCCAATGGCGTCGAGGCGAATCGACTGCCCGCCGCTGGCGGCGTATTGCAGCAGCACGTCGATACTTTCCAGCAGCACCTGCGGGTTTTTGAAATTGATATCGACCTGATCCTCGCTGAAGGTGGTCCACAGATACAGCTCGGTGCCGTCGGCTTTGATAAACGGCGTCAGCAGCGGCAGGGCGCGGGGGCGTACCACGCGGCTGTAATCCAGCTCCGGGTTGGAGTCGATAAAGTAATCTTTGTAGTAAGGATCGTCGTGCAGATAGCCCTTCATCCAGTCGCTGGATCGCGAGATGTGGTTGATCACGCAGTCAAACATCAGGTTGAAGTGGGAAGAGAGCTGGTGGATGTCCTGCCAACCACCCAGATTTTCGTCAATCCGGCGATAGTCGATGACGCTGAAACCATCGTCCGAACTGTAGGGGTACATCGGTAAGATGTGGATATCACTGATGATTTCGCGCAGATACTTGTCGGCAAAATGGTTCAGGGTCGCCAGCGGTTTCTGCTCGCCGTGGCTGATATTGTCGCCATAGGTGATGAGGTAAATGTTGGTGCCATCAACCCAATCCTGAGTGCGGTGTTTGCCGTAATTCCATTTTTCGGCCAGTTGCAGGATCTGTTTCAGTAAATCGGCAATGTGTTCTCTGGGATAGATCCGGCTCAGTAAACTTTCCAGTCGCAGGACATATTCCAAATTGACTGATTTCATATCGTTTCCCTTTTCTTTATCACTCCAAAAGATGGCAAAAGAAGCGGCGCATAATGAAAAGGTTAGTTGAAAACGGGGCGTTCAGGCGGGGATTAGCCGTGAAAAACTGCAATGTTGTGTAAAAGGGTATGTGCGAAGCTGGAGGAAATAACCTGACGCGCGATGATTGTCGCGTCAGGCAGAAGGCGAATCAGAGTGAACCAAGAGTGGCGACCATCACTGCTTTGATGGTGTGCAGGCGGTTTTCAGCCTGATCAAAGACCACGCTGTGCGCCGACTCGAACACTTCGTCGGTCACTTCCATCCCGCCGTGCAGGTTGTACTCTTCCGCCATCTGGCGGCCGAGGGTAGTCTGGTCGTCATGGAAGGCGGGCAGGCAGTGAAGGAATTTCACCTGCGGGTTGCCGGTCAGGGCCAGCATGGCGCTGTTCACCTGATAGTCACGCAGCAGGCTAATGCGTTGTTTCCACGTCTCTTTTGGCTCACCCATTGATACCCAAACGTCGGTATAGAGGAAATCCGCGCCTTTCACGCCCGCCGCAATGTCTTCGGTTAGAGTGATGTTGCCGCCGTTTTCCTGCGCCAGCTTCTTACAGGTTTCCACCAGCTCGGCTTCAGGCCAGCAGGCGGTCGGCGCGACCAGACGGAGGTCCAAACCGCAGAGCGCGGCGGCTTCCAGCAGGGTATTACCCATGTTGTTGCGCGCGTCGCCCAGATAGGCCAGCGTCATTTGTGACAGAGATTTGCCCGGCAGATGCTCTTGCATGGTCAGCAGGTCGGCCAGCAGCTGAGTCGGGTGAAATTCCGTCGTCAGGCCATTCCACACCGGCACGCCGGAGAACTCCGCCAGCGTCTCAACTTTATCCTGACCAAAACCGCGATATTGAATACCGTCATACATTCTGCCCAGCACGCGGGCGGTGTCTTTCATTGACTCTTTGTGACCAATTTGGCTGCCACTTGGGCCGAGGTAGGTGACGTTAGCACCCTGATCATAGGCGGCAACTTCGAAAGAGCATCGGGTGCGGGTTGAGTCTTTTTCGAAGATGAGCGCGATGTTTTTCCCTTGCAGATGGGCTTTTTCGCTGCCGTTTTTCTTAGCGGCTTTCAGCTCGGCGGAGAGCTGGAGAAGGGATGAAATCTCCGACGGGGTAAAATCCAGTAACCTGAGAAAATGACGTTTACTCAACAGACTCATGGTGTTCCTCTCCAATGCCTTTGCATTCTTTAGTGAATTAAAATTCAATTTATATGTATGAATATGCAATTACAACCCCGTCGTTAAAACTTTATAGTGGAGGCTGGCCCCGCGCTGTGTGAAAATGGTCTAGAGAAACGTCACATTGATTGAGGACAGAGGCATGGCAAATCGTGAATTGCTAGAAGAACAGAGTGAAGAGACCCGCTTAATCATCGAAGAGCTGCTGGATGATGGCAGCGATCCAGACGCGCTTTACACCATCGAACATCACTTATCTTCTGATAAGTTTGAAGATTTGGAGAAAGCCGCGGTTGCCGCTTTCAAACTGGGTTATGAAGTTAATGACGCAGAAGAGTTGGAATTAGAAGACGGTTCAACCGTGATGTGCTGTGACGTGATCAGCGAAATTGCGCTGAACGCCGAACTGATTGATAAACAGGTTGAGCAGTTGATGGACCTGGCCGAAGCCCACGGCGTTGATTACGACGGTTGGGGCACTTACTTCGAAGGCGACGACGAAGATGAGGACGGCGAAGAAGGTGATGAAGAAGATTTGGTTGATGAAGATGATGACGGTAAGCGTCATTAATAACTAACTCTATCAGTAAGATAGGGTTTTGATCCTCCCCTTGAACTAAGGGGAGGATAAGCCCAGCTTGCAATTCCGTGCTTTAAATCATTCCGCGCTTTAAATCTCGTTATTACGCACTAACTCCGCAACCAGATCGTTTACGCCGTCACTCATATTTTTAAACTTGGTTAACTCGCTGCGCGTCACTACCACGAACACGCCTACGCCGCGCTGAGGCACCATCGCCACATAAGTAATAAAGCCACCGCCACCGCCGGTTTTCTGAATAATGCGCGGTAACAGCGGCGTCGGCGCCATCGTCACCCAGCCCATCCCCAGAGAGTCGGCCATGCCCGGCACGTCCATGCCTTTTAGCGATACCAAATCAGTACGCTTAAAGTACATCTTCTGCGCCATTTCGGCGGTCAGGGTTGGCTTGCCGAGTGGTGAAGGCAGGAACTGACGCATCCAGCGCGCCATATCGGCCGGGGTCGAGTAAATCCCGCCGCTGCCCGCCGCCGCCGTGGTATTCAGGCACGGGCTTGGGCGCAGGCCGGACATCAGGCGAGCACACTGGCTGGCGTTTGGCGTCAGCGTGGTGTCGACCATGCCCAGCGGCTGGGTTATCTGTTCGCGCAGCAGCTGGGTGTAAGGTTTGCGCGCCGCGTTGGATAGGGCATCAGCCAGCAGGTCAAAGGCTAAGTTGGAATAGGCCGCACGCGCGCCCGGAGGCGTGGTCATTTTGGCGACTCGCAGCCACGCCCAGCGATCGGCCTTGGTCGGCCAAGTAAACACCGGGCGATTTGGCGCGCCGCCCGGCTGCTCACGCGGCAGGCCGCTGGTGTGAGTGGCGAGATTAAGCAAGGTGATTGGCGTGGAGCCGCTATAGGAAGGCACCGCTTTGCCGCCGGAATATTTGCGCAGCGGGTCGTTAATCTTGACGGTGCCCTGCTGCGACAGCTTCACCAGCACTTCGCTGGTCATCAGCTTGGTCAGCGAGGCAATTCGAATCACGGAGTCTTCGCGTGGACGAACGTCTGAGCCGGGGCGGGTTTCGCCAAAGCTGCGGAAAACTTGTTGGTTATTATCGACAACCACCAGCGCCATTCCCATCGCGCCGCTGCCGTAGAAGATATGTTCGGCATAGTCATCAACAACTTGAGAAGCCAATCGGGCGTTTTTCGCCTGGCTCAACAGCGGCGTGCTGGCAAAGGCCAGAGCCAAAAGTGAGAGAGAAATTTTTTTCAGCAAACCGGTATCCATCAACTAGGCAGAGTATTCATTCGGAATTTGTATACTAATGCGAAGTTTCTGAAACGGCATGGGAAAAAAGCGCCCAATTGGCAAAATGTTGTAAGAAATCTCCTTTATCTGGTCATTCCGGTTGCGGCGCGTGTTTTTCGCGCACCAGCAGCATGGCTCCGATTCCCACCAGCGTGATGATCGCCGCGAAGTAGAAACCGGCGTTGAGTGAGCCCGTGCGGTCGGCGATAAAGCCGGTCACGTAAGGGGCAAAAATCGATGCCGCCATGCCAAAGAAGTTATACAGGCTGAAGGCGGTGCCGAGGGCTTTCTTCGGGGCGTTATCCGCGACCAGTGCCACCAGAATCGGGTTCAGGCTGATTTTTCCGATAAAGCCATACAGCACCAGCACGACGATCAGCATGGTTTCCGAGGTGGAATAGACAATGCCGAACAGCGCCAGCAGCGAGAGCGGCAGCATGCACAGCACCACCGGCTTTCTGCGTCCCAGCTTGTCCGAGGCGTAGCTAAAAATCAGCGTCCCGAGAATCGAAATCCACGGCACAATCGACGCAATATTACTGGCGCGCGCCATGTCCATTCCGCGCTCCTGCTGCAAGTAGTAAGGCAGCCAAGAGATGATCACAAAGAAGCCGTAAATCGAGCAGAAAATGGTGATGTAAGCGAGGATCAGGTTGCGATTTTTCAGCAAATCCATAAAACGGAACGGCGGTTCCTGCTCGGCGGCCTGTACGGCTGCGGGCGCGGCGACCGGCGGGCGTTTATGGATAACAAACAGCATCAACAGCGCCACCACCAGCACCGGCAGGGCGATGATCACAAAGGGTAATTTCCAACCAGTATGGAAATGATTCACCGACACGCTAGACAGCTGATAGCCCAGCGCAATACCAAAGGACATGCCGCTGCCAATTACCGCGCTACCCAGCGTCAGCCATTTCTTCGGAATGGCTTCCGAAGAGAGCGCGTACTGCGGGCCGTAATAGACCCCTTGCGCCGCGCCGGTCAGCATCCACAGCAGGATAAAGCCTAAGAACCCCGGTGAAATGCTGATAGAAGCAATAAAAACGGCGAACAGCATAAAGCCGGTGACTAAGACTTTTTTGTGGCCCAGCCGGTCGCCGAGCAATCCGGCGGGAACCTGTAGCAGGGTGTAGGCCAAGAAGAACAGGCTACTGATGATGCCCAGCTCGGCCTGATTCAGCCCGTATTCGTCCTGAATCATCGGCATTAGCGGGCTGAGAACCGAGCGTCCGGCGTAGATAACCACCCAGCCGAAGAAGAAGATAATCACCAACTGGATCCAGTAGGGGAACCGGCTGGCGTGCGCGTTTTTTTCCATGATGTGTGCCTCAAAAGTTCAAATGCTTCAACGTTGAAAGGCCGGTGAGAAATCGCTCTCCGCCGGCCTGATTTTTGCGGCTGTAACCAGCCTGCTTCAGTGTTTTGGGTGGATTAGCGGGCGGGGTGGATCAGGGTTCCCGCGCTGCCGTTCAACACGGCATCAATGTCTTTGAGCGCGCCAATGTGCGCCTCTTTACCTGAGCGTTCGACAAAGCGGCTCACCGCCATGATCTTCGGCCCCATTGAGCCGTCCGGCACCGCCAGCGGAGCCAATTGCTGCGGCGTGGCGCTGCGAATGGCCTGCTGGCTTGGCGTGCCCCAGCCGGTATACACCGCGTCGGCGTCGGTCAAGATGACCAGATGGTCAGCATCCAGCGCTTCGGCCAGCAGCGCCGCGGCGAGATCTTTATCAATCACTGCCTCAACGCCCTGTAACCCCTGCTCGGTCGCCACCATCGGAATGCCGCCGCCGCCGCTGCAAATCACCACCTGATTTTTCGCCAGCAGCGCGTGAACGGCTTCTATGTCCAAGATCTGCTTAGGCTCGGGGGAAGGCACCACGCGGCGCAGATGCTCGCCGTCCATCTTCATGGTCCAGCCATACTGCTGGCGCAGGTGCGTCTCTTCCTTCGGGGCGTAGACCGGGCCGATAAACTTGGTTGGCTGCTGGAAAGCTTCATCGTCACCGTCCACCAGAATGCGGGTCATCAGGGTGGAAACCGCCTGCTGGGGGTGAGACGCGGAGAGCTTTTGCGCCAGCATGTAGCCAATCATCCCTTGGGTTTCCGCCACCAGAATATCCAGCGGATAGGGCGGCACGTCGCGATAGTTGAGATTCTGCAAGGCCAGCAGGCCGACCTGCGGGCCGTTGCCGTGGACAATGGCAATGCGGTATTTCTTGGCTAACTCGCCAATCGCATCGGCAATCAACGCAATGCTCTTATATTGATTTTCAGCAGAAAGCACCGCGCCGCGTTGCAACAGGGCATTCCCGCCTAAAGCGATAACCAAAGTTTCCATGTTCAGTTCTCTAGTGTGTTGAATCACAAGTAAAAACCACGCTTTCAGCAGGCCGCTAAGTGCGGCGAAGTGCTGACTGAGTGAAGTTGATTAATGGTTTGCGCCGCCAGCCAGATGCCCAGCAGCGCGTCCGCGCCCGAATAGTGGCCGACACTCAGCAGGTCGCGCACGGCGGGGAGTAAGGTCTGTGGAGCCAGTAGCCCGTGGGCGATAGCCAGCAGCGGCGAGGAGAAAATCCCCCGCGCGGCATAAGCCAGATAGTGATGACTCACTAACGTGGTCAGCCCGGCCAGTGGCTTGCTGTGCGCAAAAAAGGTGACAGCTGGCTGGGATTAACGCGGCTGTCGCAGTAGGCGACCAGCAGCATGCCGACCAGCGTGTCGTCGTTGCTTGGCGTGAGGCCTGGCCCCTTGCCGATAAACGCCGTCCAGTCCACTTCGCCGCCCAGCAGCCAGTCCGCAAATTGGCGCTGCATTTGCTGTAATTCGCCGACGGCGGGTAAAGCCACTAGCGCGTCTAACCCGCCAAACAGGCCGGTTTGCGCTGGCGAACAGCGTAGGGTTTGGCGCAATGTTTGCGTGGTCACCAGCCCCGGCTGGCTCAGCGTTAAGTTGCGCTGGAGGCCGATATTTTTCACCCGCAGGCCATCAATCAATAAGCCTTCGGCATCAAAATGGAGCTGTTCGGCCCCTTGCAGCTGGTCAGCAATCAGGTCGAAATCCGTTTCATCCACCACCCATCCCATCGGGCTGAGGCCGTGCCCGCTGCGGTGCAACGTCAACAGCTGATGGCGCGGAGGTAAGAAAGTTCATCGCGTTGTTGAACAAGCCGGCGCGGCGCAACGGACCATAATCACAGGTGGCGTGAGCGCTGGAAGAGAGAACGATGCAAACCATGGTGGCTCCTGATTGCCCGACGGCTCCGCCGGGCAAAGTGGCGTGAAGGGTTACGCGCTGATACCAAGCTTCTCGGCTAAGGCTTCAATGGCTTTTTCGAAGCAGGCGAGCGGTGGGCGAACTGTCCCCGCGCCAATCTGACCGACGCCCGGCGAGCGGTGTGCTATCCCGGTGTTGATCAGCGGCGTGATGCCGGTTTCCACCACGCGGCGAGCGTCCAGACCTAAACAAGCACCTTGGAAGTCCCACGTCGGGATTTGCAGCATCATGTTGCGTTCGAGGAAGATTTCGGCCATCTCTTCGGAGACGTCCAGCGCCGCGCCCATGCCGCCCGCCGCGCCAACAAAGCGCGTCACGCCCGGCGCTGCGACCATGGCCGCGCCGCCGATACCAAAGGTTTCAGTGATAGCGCTGTCGCCGATGTCAGGGTTGGCGTCGGCTTGGCTGTAGCCTGAGAAGAACAGGCCTTCCGGCGTGTTAACCGGCGCAGTGAACCACTGGTCGCCCATGCCACTGATTTTGATACCAAAATCTTTGCCGTTGCGGGTCATGGCGGTGACGATGGTGCCTTGTTTGATTTCGGCCCCGGCATCCATGGCGGCTTTGCAGTAGGCCATCGCCAGGTTGAGGAAGAACTGATCGGTAATGGCAAGGAAGGAGAGCACGCTGGTCAGCTCGCTTTGCGGGCGATCCAACTGGGCGATTTTCGGAGCCAGCTGGCGCATTAACAGCGCGGAGGCGGCGATATTACGCTGGTGGAATTCATCCCCCATGGTGATAGCCTGCGCCATCACGGCGGTCAGGTCGATGCCGCCATCAATGTGGCTTAGAACCTCTTTCAGCACCGGAGCCAAGGTGTCGCGCATCCAGCGCAGGCGCTCCTGCACGTCAGGGCCGTACGCGCCGAAGCGCATCACTTTACCAATCCCTTCATTCATATTGCAGAACGCCAGATTGCCGTGAGTGTGGTTTTCCACTACCAGCATCGGCATATGGGCTGAAGTGATGCCGCCCATCGGGCCAACGGCGCGCACGCTGTGGCACGGAATAAATTCAATTTCGCCGTTTTCCAGCAGGGCCAGCGCCTGCTGTTCATTTTCGGCCCAGCCTTCAAATAGGCAGCAACCAATACAGGCGCCGCGCACCGGGCCGCTCATGTCTTGCCAGACCACCGGCGGACCGGCGTGCAGTAGCTTGCGACCTTGCTGTAATACCGGCACCACTTCCTGCGCCGGTTTGACGTCACACCAGTGTGGACGGGCTTCGCGGATCCGCGCAATTACGGCTGCATTGGCTTCATTAATAGTTGTAGTCATGTGATCCCTCAGTGCAATTTTTTCAGAATGGCGGCTAAACGCTGATTTCCACCCGCGACCGGTGCCCATTGGTAATGCACCACGGGAACCTGATTGGTTTGTAAATCAGTGGCGAAACTGCGCAGACCGGCGTTGATAACAGAGACGCCATCCAGCAAGTGGTAAGGCGTCAATGGCCCGGTTTCGGTCGGCGGACTGATTAGTTGATGAGCCAGCAGTACGGCTTCCGGCAGGGTGTTCATCACCACGATGCCCGCGGCGGTGAGCGTGTCGATTTGCCGACTGCGCTGTTGTGGGTCCTGCTCGGTGCCGGTGACGGTAGCGATCACCACCAGCGGGTGAGCCGGGTCGCGATGCTGTTTGAGTGCGTGAACCGTGTCGGCCAGCGAGGTTGCCGGGTCAGCCTGCGCGCCAAAGCCAATCACCACGTCAATCAGCAGCACGCCGGTTTCAAGCTGATTAGCTAACTGGGCGATGGTCTGGTTGCGGGTCGACGGGTCAATCATCGGGTGGGGTTTGCCTTGGGTGTAGAAGTCATCACCCATATCAATGATTCGATGGCCCTCGGCGTCGAGCATGCTGCCGTGGTGGTGCTGGCTGTCCGGCGCGACCTGCAAATGCTCGGCCAGCAGCATGGCAACTTCAGCGGCCAAGGTGCCTCCGGCGTAATATCCGGCGATTTTCTTGCCATGCACGGCGGGCAGGGAAGCTATCTGCTGCTGGACATTCGCCAATGTGGCGGCGAGGCGGGCGGCTTCGTCCAGCGTGCTGGCGAGCCACACGTTGCCCACACGCGGGCTGGCCGGTTTGGTGCCGAGGAACAGCGCCACAATCGGCTTATTGATGCCCTGCATTTCATCCATTACGCGCTGGCGCACGGCTTCTGCCGGAGGCTTAGAGACGAAGGCGATGACCTGCGTTTTGCTGTCATTAGCCAGCATCGCCAGCGCCGTCAGGGCGCTGATGCCGCCGACTTCAGCCGAGAGGTCGCGCCCGCCGAGGCCAATGGCGTGGGAGACGCCCTGGCCCGCCAGCGTAATTTGCGATGTCAGCTCCTGAATGCCGGTGCCTGACGCGCCGATAATGCCGATGACGCCTTTGGGCGCAACGTTGGCAAAGGCCAAAGGACCTCCGGCGATATTGGCGGTGCCGCAGTCCGGCCCCATCACAATCAGCTTTTTGCTGCTGGCTTTCTTCTTCAGCGCAATCTCCTGTTCCAGCGAGACGTTGTCGGAAAACATCATCACGTTGCAGTCGTTGTCGAGCGCCTGATCTGCCAGACCGGCGGCGTATTCACCGGCAATAGAGATCAGCAGCAGATTGGCGTCCGGCGCTTTTTGGCGAGCCGTCTGCCAGCTGCGGGCGACTGGCAGGCGTTTGCCCCCTTGCTGCCCTTGCGCAATGGCTTTGAGCGCCTCTTCCAGCGCGTCGCTGATGAACTGGGTGATCTCTGGGTCTTGGCTGTCGGCCTTAATAGCGACACAAATGTCGTTCGGCGTGGCGTCGTTGAACTGGGCGTGCCAAAAGCCGGTGGCTTCCAGCAGGGATTTATTGGCGGGGGTGCCCATCATCACCGAAATTTCATCTACTTGTGGAAATTCGCTGAGCTTTCGGGAGATCAACATCAGGCTTACCGAGTCCTGAAAACTCCCTTTCTTAATAAAAGCGTGGACCATGACTGTTTCCTTTTGCTTTTTTTCTCATGCTTGGTGAGAAGCGGTTCGTGAAAAGCCTGATAAAGAATTTCATTTTAAAATTTCCCTTAATGGCTGGCTGGAAATTACAAATATCTGGGGTGTCACAAGGAGAGGTGAGTCACACTTCGCGGATTGTTAGAAATATTCATGGCAAAGAGAAGACTTTATTAAAATCGCTCAATCAATGCCGACAGGCTTTATCAAAATAATTTTTATAATTCGACGGTGAGTGAATGAAATTTTAATTTAATAGTTTAAAAACGTCGCCGATCACATTTTTAAAGTCTGAGGGTTATAGATTGTGACCATAAATAGGTTCTATCAGTGGTTAGCAAAAAGGATTATCTATGAAAGTCACCCGGGAACAGCTCCACACTTTAATTAGCAATAAGATCAACAAGGCGGGACTGCCAAGAGAACAGGCCAATATCGTGGCGGATGTTCTGGTCCATGCCGATGCAAGGGGCGTACATTCTCACGGTGCCGTTCGGGTGGAATACTACTCGGAACGTATCAGCAAAGGCGGGACTAACAACAACCCGGATTTTAGATTTGAGAAAACCGGACCTTGCAGCGGCGTGTTTGACGGCGATAACGGCGCGGGGCACGTGGCGGCCAAAATTGCCATGGAGCACGCGATAGACATCGCCAAAGACAACGGCGTGGCGGTGGTGGGCATCCGCCGTATTGGCCACAGCGGCGCGCTCTCTTATTTCGTACAACAGGCGGCTAAACAAGGGCTTATCGGGATTTCACTCTGCCAATCCGACCCAATGGTCGTGCCCTACGGCGGCGCGGAAGTCTATTACGGTACCAACCCAATAGCCTTTGCCGCACCGGGCGAAGATGGCCATATGATCACCTTCGACATGGCAACCACGGTGCAGGCGTGGGGCAAAGTGCTGGATGCCCGCTCGCGCAATGCCAAAATCCCTGACACCTGGGCCGTGGATTCCAACGGCGAACACACCACCGATCCTTTCGCCGTCAGCGGTCTGCTGCCGATTGCCGGGCCGAAAGGCTATGGCCTGATGCTGATGGTGGACGTGCTGGCGGGCATCCTGCTTGGTCTGCCGTTTGGCCGCAACGTCAGTTCCATGTATCACGACCTGACCGAAGGCCGTAACCTCGGCCAGCTACATATCGTTATCGATCCTGCCGCTTTTACTAATATCGACAGCTTCCGCAAAAATATTAATCAGGTGATGAGTGACCTCAATGGCATTAAACCTGCGCCGGGCGTGAGTCAGGTAATGTATCCGGGGCAAAATAGCGAAAACAATGAGCGTAATAGTGAAATCAATGGCATCGAAATTGTTGATGAAATTTACGATTACCTCATCTCCGATGAAATCTATTTGCGTTCTTACGACCACAAAGATCCGTTCGCTAGTTAATTAATGGATTTTTTATATTAATAAGACAGTGAAATAACTCACTTGAATCAATAAGTGCTTTTTGCGCGGATTATTGGCCAATAACCTGCCAGTAATTCGCGGTTCTATTTCTACCTCCTCGTGATTAATGACCTTCAATATGGAAATTAAATAAGGACCGGAATATGCAAAACTTCCCTCGCCAGATACAAGAAATCTCCGCATGGCTTTCGCAGATCGGCGCAGACCCGACCGGAGGTATGACGCGTCTTCTCTATACTCCCGAGTGGTGTGCCGCGCAGCGCGCACTACAGGAAAAATTTGAAAGTGCCGGGCTGAAGACCCAGTTCGACCACGTCGGCAACCTATCGGCGCGCCTCGAAGGTAGCCGCTACCCCGAGCAGACCATCATGTCGGGCTCACACATCGACACCGTGGTGAACGGCGGCAACCTCGACGGCCAGTTTGGTATCGAAGCCGCTTTTTTGGCAATCAACTACCTGAAAGAGACTTACGGCCAGCCACTGCGCACTTTAGAAGTGCTATCGATGGCGGAAGAAGAGGGCAGCCGCTTCCCGTTTGTCTTCTGGGGCAGCAAAAACATCTTTGGCTTGGCGAATAACGCCGACATGCATCAGGTCCAAGACGCCAAGGGCGTGGGCTTTGTGGATGCCATGCATCAGGCTGGTTTTGACTTCCGCCCGGAAAACACGCCGGTGCGTCAGGACCTGCGCGCGTTTGTCGAGTTGCACATTGAACAGGGCAAAGTGCTGGAAACCGAGGGCAAAACCGTCGGCGTCGTCACCAGCATTGTCGGACAGCGCCGCTACGACATTCACTTGACCGGCGAGTCCAACCACGCGGGTACCACGCCGATGGGCTACCGCCGTGACACCGTGCACGCTTTTAGCCGCATCTGCTATGAGTCCATTGAAAAGGCGCGTAAAGAGGGCGACCCGCTGGTGCTGACCTTCGGCAAAGTGGAGCCAAAACCCAATACCGTCAACGTGGTGCCGGGCTTCACCCACTTCACCATGGATTGCCGCCACACCGACCAACAGGCGCTGCTGCGTTTCACTCAAGAGATTGAGGCTGACATGCAACGCATTTGCGGCGAGATGGGCATTGAGGTGGAGATCAACCTGTGGATGGACGAAGCGCCAATTCCGATGGACCCGCAGCTGGTGAAACAGGTCGCGGAGGTGTGTGAAACACAGAAAATGAACTATCGCCTGATGCACAGCGGGGCGGGGCATGACTCACAAATCTTCGCGCCACGGGTGCCGACCGTCATGCTCTTTGTGCCGAGCATCGCCGGTATTAGCCACAACCCGGCGGAGAAAACTGAACTGAGCGACTTAGCCGAAGGCGTTCGCGCGCTGGCCCACGTGCTGTATCAGCTGGCTTACCAAGAAAACGGGGGCGCAGTATGACCACTCGCACTACCTCATCACCCGCCAGCGGCGGCATTGACCCACTGTACTGGAAGAAAATCGTCGTCGTGCTCTGCCTCGGCTGGGCGGTTATCTGGATCTACCGCACCGTCCTGACGCCGATCTTCCCTGAAATTCAGGCTACCATTGGCGCGCAGTCCGACACCGAAATGGGGCTGATCGCCAGCTTCTACTTCTTCGCTTATACCGGCATGCAGATCCCTGCCGGGATCTTGGTGGATAAGTTCGGCAAGAAGATTGTGCTGATCCCCGGCTTCTGCCTGTTCATCATCGCCACGCTGCTGATTGGTAACGCCACCAGCTTGCACATGATCTACGCCGGTAGCCTGCTCGCCGGTGCGGGCTGTGGTTCCTACTATGGCTCGGCGTACTCGCTCTCCTCGGAAAGCATTCCGCTGGAGAAACGCGGGTTATCCACCGCCATCATCAATAGCGGCTCTGCGCTGGGGATGGGGATTGGCCTGATTGCCTCCAGCCTGCTGGTGAAAAGCGTCGGCATGAACTGGCAACTGTTGCTGTTCATGATCACCTTCTTGCTGGTTATCATGACGCTGGTGTTCTTCTTCGTTATCAAAAGTGCCCCGAAACAGCAGGCAGCGGCGCAAGCCGTAACCGCCGCGCCGGAAGTGGAAGAGGTCAATCAGAATCCGGGCGGCTTATTCAGCCTGAAGATGATTTCCGCCTACGTCATGTATTTCGCCACCTGTTACGGCTATTACATGATTGTCACCTGGCTGCCGTCATTCTTGCAGCAGGAGCGCGGTTTTCAGGGCGTCGCCATTGGCTTCTCGTCGGCGCTGGTGGCCTTCGCCTCGGTGCCGGGGGCGCTGTTCTTCAGCCGCATGTCCGACCGTTTCCGCAACAAGAAAGTCAGCCTGATCATCTTCCTCGAGATTTGCGCGGCGGTGATGCTGACCTGCACCGTGCTGTCGCCAGATTCCACCATGCTGCTGATTAGCCTGATCCTCTACGGCCTGCTCGGTAAGCTGGCGGTCGATCCGATCATGATCTCTTTCGTCGCCGACAACGCGCCGAAAAAGGGCTACGGCACCAGCTTCGGCGTCTTCAACTTCTTCGGCATGTCTTCTTCGGTGATTGCGCCGCTGGTGACCGGGATGATCTCCGACCATACCGGCTCGAAGGTCATGGGCTTCTATATCTCGGCGGCCATTCTGGTTATCGGTACGCTGATGTTCTTCACCGTAAACGTATTAATGAAAAAACATCAAACCGCTAAACCGGCTTTATCTCAATAATCTTTATATAGGCCGATATCTCTTATCGGCCTATGGAATAAATAAGGAAAAATCATGGGTTATATTAATCAGCAGACCGGTTATCGTGCCGACGTATTATCTTCACGTTCTATTATTAAACGCCATAACTATGCCTTAATTGAGCCGGACGGTTTAGTTAAAAACGTCATTCCCGGCTTTGAGAATTGCGATATTACCATTCTGTCCACGCCGAAATTAGGCGCGACCTTTGTGGATTATCTGGTGACTTTATTAGACGGCGGTCGTAATCATCAAGGTTTTGGCGGTGGCGATATAGAAACTTTCGTTTATGTCATTGACGGCGAAATTATGGCGGCGGCGGATGATAAATCTTACGCGCTGAAGACTGGCGGATATTTATATTGCCCGGCGGGCGTTAAGCTCTATCTCGATAATAATAGCGAAGGCAAACCAAGCAAACTGTTCCTCTACAAACGCAAATATCAGCCATTGGCGGGCCATCAGGCGTATGTGGTGAGCGGCAATGTCAGCCAGCTTGAGCGTATCGAGTATGAAGGGATGAGTGACGTTATCTTGCAAGACTTCCTGCCGAAAGAGCTGGGTTTTGACATGAACATGCACATCTTGTCCTTTAATCCGGGTGCCAGCCACGGTTACATTGAGACCCACGTGCAGGAGCACGGCGCTTATATCTTGAGCGGCGCGGGCATGTACAACCTCGACAACGACTGGGTGCCGGTGAAGAAAGGCGACTACATCTTTATGGGCGCGTACTGCCCGCAGGCGGGCTATGCGGTGGGCAAAGACGAGGTGTTTAGCTACATCTACTCCAAAGATTGCCATCGCGACGCCGAGCTTTAATCCCGCATTTCGTTTTACCTAAATAACCAAAAGCGCCTGAGGATCTCTCCCCAGGCGCTTTTTTCATGCTTCTCGTTTTCTCTGCTAAGACAATTAGTTACTACTTATTCACCATCTTCGCGGGCACCGTTAGCGTCAGCGCCGCACCGAGGATCATCATCGACGCCAGCACACACATCGCCACTAAATTACTGTCAGTAGCATTTTTAAAATGGCCGATGATATAGGGTGAGATAAAGCCGCCAATGTTGGCGATGGAGTTGATCAGCGCAATGCCCGCTGCCGCGCAGGTGCCGGTAAAGATGGCATTCGGCAGGCTCCAGAACAGCGGCGAAGGCACCAGACTGGCGGCCACGGCGATGCACAGTGAGAACATCACGATGCTTTTGTTGTCCTGAAATACGCCAATGCTGACCATGGCGACGGCGGCAATGCAGAAAGGAACCACGATGTGCCAGCGGCGCTCGCGGTGCTTATCGGAGCTACGCGCCGCCAGCAGCATCGCCACCACCGCCAGCATATAAGGCACCATGCTCAGCAGGCCGACGTCGAAAACGGACTTCACGCCGGTGTCTTTGATAATGGTCGGCACCCAGAACGCCAGCCCGCCTTGGCCCATCACGGTACAGAAGCAGATCAGCCACATTTTGGTGAACGCCGAGGATTTCAGCATGGTTTTCATCGTCCATTCGTGGGCGACAATACCGTTTTTGGCGTTTAACAATCGCTGTTGATTGGCCTGATCCATATCCTCGTGGATCATGGCTTTCTCCTCATCTGTCAGCCACTTAGCATTTTGATAGGTGTTGTCGAGGAAGAAGAAGATCACCAGCGCAATCAGCAGCGCGCGCGGGCCGCTGATGAAAAACAGCCACTGCCAGCCAGACATCTGCATCAAGCCATTCATGTGCTCAATGATCCAGCCGCACAGCGGGCCACCGATGATATTACTGATGGGAATGCCGCAGACAAACAGGGCGGTCATCTTGGCGCGCTGACCAGAGGGGAACCACAAAGTGAGGTAGAGAATGACGCCGGGGTAGAAGCCCGCTTCGGCAATGCCGAGGAAAAACCGGGCGATGTAGAACTGCGTGGGTGAGGTGATAAACACGCTGAGCATCGAGATGCCGCCCCAAATCACCATCAGTAGCGCAATGATTTTTCGCGCACCGTACTTACTCAACACCATATTGCTCGGCACGCCGGCAATAATATAGCCGATGAAAAACACTCCGGCGCCCAGACCATATACCGATTCCGCCAGCGCCATGTTGCCATTTAAAATGTCCGGCATCATTTGGAATTTAGAGAAGGAGATGCCGACGCGATCTAAATAACCCACAATATAACTGATTAATAGAATGGGCATGATTCGCCATGCAACTTTTCGATACAATTTTGATTTATTAATTTGTTGTGAAATTGATGATCCATTGATTGTTTCTGAAACAGCCATACCTATCTCCTTGGATTAAGATCCTGATAATTTTTTATGAAGGCTGGTCTTATTTGTAGAGTTCCCGCTCAGGGTGATGAATAACCCTGAGCGGAGAGAGGTAATTATCATTCCCGGTCCCGATTAAAAGTCTATCAGACCGCCATAATATATTTTTCCCGTGACTCCCTTTGTGAGTTGATTAACGTTGTCGATGATTTAGCCAAGATAATCCGGCTGCCGTGTCGCCCTGCGGGTTATATTCACAGCCGATCCAGCCGCTATAGCCCATTTGATCCAGCGCGCTAAAAATGTTGTCGAAATTGATCTCGCCGGTTCCCGGCTCGTGACGCCCCGGATTGTCCGCCACCTGAATGTGCGCGATCTGCGACAGGTGGTTGCGCAGGGTCTGGATCAGCTCGCCTTCCATTCTTTGCATATGGTAAATGTCATACTGCAACCAGAGATTCTGGCTGCCGACCTGCTCAATCAGCGCCAGCGCCTGACGGCTGGTGTTGAGATAAAAGCCCGGCATATCAAGGTTGTTAATAGGCTCGATCAGCAGCCGAATGTTCTCTTTTGCCAGCGCATTGGCGGCAAAACGCAGGTTAGCCACCAGCGTTTTTTCTATCACTTGCGGGTCACTGCCCGCCGGGACTTTACCTGCCAGACAGTTCACCTGCGGGCAGTTCAGGGCTTTGGCATAGCGAATCGCCTGACTCACCCCTTGGCGGAACTCGTCCACTCTATCTGGCAAGCAGGCAATGCCGCGCTCGCCCCCGGCCCAGTTCCCTACCGGCAAATTGAACAGCACCTGAGATAAGCCGTGTTGAGCCAGCTCGGCCTGTATTACTTCGGGCGGAAATTCATAAGGAGAGATGTATTCCACGGCGCTGAACCCGCAGGCCCTGGCCTGAGCGAATCGAGCCAAAAAATCGACGTCGGTGAACAGCATGGAAAGGTTGGCGGCAAAGCGACTCATGAGTTCTCTCCTTGGCGGTAATCGTTAAAAGCCACGGCGGTCGGGGCTTCAGCCTGTAGCGCGGTGGTCGGCTCAAATTCAGTGACATTATCCAGCTCGGTACCCATCGCAATATTGGTCACGCGCTCGAGGATAATTTCTACCACAACCGGCACCTGATGTTCTTTCATTAGCTTTTCAGCCTGCCTAAATGCCGGGGCAATCTCTTCCGGTTTGAATACGCGAATGGCCTTACAGCCCAGCCCTTCGACCACCTTCACATGGTCCACGCCGTATTCACCCAGCTCGCTACTATTGATATTTTCGAAAGAAAGCTGGACGCAATAGTCCATGTCGAAGCCGCGCTGTGACTGACGAATCAACCCCAGATAGGCGTTATTGACTAGCACGTGAATGTAGGGGAGTTTGAACTGTGCGCCGACCGCCAGCTCCTCAATCAAGAACTGAAAATCGTAATCGCCGGACAGCGCCACCACCTTGCGAGCGGGGTCTGCGGCGCGAACGCCCAGCGCCGCAGGCAGGGTCCAGCCCAGCGGGCCAGCCTGTCCGCAGTTAATCCAGTGCCGTGGTTTGAACACGTGAAGGGTCTGCGCCGCCGCGATTTGCGACAGGCCGATGGTGGTCACGTAGCAGGCGTCGGCACCAAACGCGCGATTCATCTCTTCATACACCCGGTGCGGTTTGACCGGCACTTGGTCAAAATGAGTTTTGCGCAGCAGGGTGGCTTTGCGCTTGTTGCACTCTGCGACCCAGCTGTCGCGGTTTGGCAGGTCGCCCTTGGCGAACAGGCGTTTGGCTGATTCAACCAGCATCAGCAGGGCTTCGCGGGCGTCCGACACAATGCCCAGATCGGGGCAGATCACCCGACCAATCTGCGTGGCTTCAATGTCGATGTGCACCACTTTGCGATCTGCGACGTATTTCTCCACCGATCCGGTATGACGATTGGCCCAGCGATTGCCAATGCCGAACAGCAGATCCGACGCCAGCAGGGTGGCATTGCCGTAGCGATGCGATGTTTGCAGCCCGACCATGCCCGCCATCAGCGGGTGATCGTCGGGGATCGCTCCCCAGCCCATCAGGGTTGGGATCACCGGAATATTGCAGATCTCCGCCAGCTCTTGCAGCAGATCCGCCGCGTCGGCGTTGATCACGCCACCCCCGGCAATAATCAGCGGGCGCTCGGCCTGACACAGCATCGCCAGCGCCTTGTCGATCTGCGCCTGCGTGGCGCAAGGCTTGTAAGGCACCAGCGGCGAATAAGTCTCGGGATCAAATTCAATCTCCGCCATCTGCACATCAAATGGCAGATCGATAAGCACCGGGCCGGGGCGACCAGAACGCATCAGATGAAAGGCTTTTTGCAGCATGCGCGGCACCAAGGCAGGTTCCAGCACGGTCACCGCCATCTTGGTCACCGGCTTGGCAATTGACTCAATATCCACTGCCTGAAAATCCTCTTTATGCAGCCGGGCGCGCGGGGCCTGCCCGGTAATGCACAGGATTGGAATCGAGTCCGCCGAGGCCGAGTAGAGCGCGGTGATCATGTCCGTGCCCGCCGGTCCCGAGGTGCCGAGACAGACGCCGATATTGCCTGCCTTAGCGCGGGTATAGCCCTCGGCCATGTGCGACGCACCTTCCACATGGCGTGCAAGAATATGCCGAATGCCGCCGTGCCTGCGCATGGCATCGTAAAACGGGTTAATTGCCGCGCCGGGCACGCCAAAGGCGGTGGTCACTCCCTCTTTCTCCAGCACCCACATTGCTGCATCAACTGCTCTCATCTTAGCCATGGTTTACATTCCTTATCGTCGATAAATCCATTTATTGGAAAGTTTTTCCAACTTAACTTTATGCCAAAAAAAAGCACGAAGCTTTGTGATTGGCAGACCGTGCGACCTGACGCCATCGCTGACGTCAGGCCCTGAGATTCTAGGTGTGCGGGTCACCCAGCGCGGTGCTGATGTCGCGCGCGGCGTCGCGTACCAGTTCGCCGAGTTCGGCAAAGCGCGCCGGTTCCATCCGCGAGCTTGGTCCCGAGATTGAGATGGCGGCAATCGGCTGATTATTCTTATCAAAAATCGCCGACGCGAGGCAGTTCAGCCCCAGCGCGTGCTCCTCGTGGTCCACCGCGTAGCCGCGCTGGGCCGAGGTCGCCAGATCCTTCTTCAATGGGATCAGGCTATTGAGCGTGTGCGGAGTAAAAGTCTGCAAACCTGATCGCACAATCAGATCCAGCATCTCTTCTTCATCCAGTGCGTAGAGCAGCGCCTTGCCCGCGCCGGAGGCGTGCAGTGGCAGGCGGCTGCCGAGCGGGGCGCACATGCGCACCATCGCCTGACACTCGCACTGGCGGATCAGCACGGCGTCCATGTTATTACGGATCGCCAGATTGGCGGTCTCGCCGGAGAGCAGCATCAGGCGGCGCATAAAGGGCCCGGCGACCGACACCACGTCGCGATCGTTCATATACGTCGACCCGACGGTGAACGACTGAATACCAATGTGCCACCAACCCAGCTGCGGGTCTTGGAACACAAACTCTGATTTCTCAAGCACTTTCAGCAGGCGGAAGGTGGTGGAAAGCGGCAGATCCAGCTTTTCCGACAGCACAGATACCGAAGAACTTCCCCCCGACTGCGCCAAAAACTGCAAGATCTCCAGCCCACGATCCAGCGCCTGCGCGCCCTTGGTCGCAGAGGTGCCTTCCTGAGCAGGCCGACCTCTTCTCCGTAATTCAGTCATTACATCCTTTCTCTTATCGCGTCGATTCGATCCCTACTGTAGCAAGGGAATTTTCAATTAAAAGTGATAAATGGAATATATTTCCATAATTGTATTTCGCGCACGCTTTCCCTATCTCAGCAATTAAAACCATTTTTGTGATGAAGGTCAGGGGAGATGGGGAGGATTTTAGGCTCAATAGGCGGCATAGTGAGGTGAGACAAACCTGCAAGGAGCGCCAATGCTGGACCACGAGACAATCCGTTCATTTGTAAAAGTTGCCGAGTGCTGTAGCTTTTCCCGCGCCGCCGAGTCGCTGCACAAGACCTCGGCCACCATCAGTTATCGCATCAAAGTGCTAGAAGAGGGGATTGGCACTCAGCTATTCCTGCGCACCACCCGCAGCGTGACGCTGACTCCGGCGGGCAGCTATTTGCTCGAACGCTGCCGCCAGTGGCTGAGCTGGCTCGACTCCATGCCCGGCGAACTCAAGCAGATCAATCAGGGTGTAGAGCCACGGGTTGATATTGTTATCAATAACTTACTGTATAACGGTGACAGCGTTGCCGACCTGCTGGCGCATTTAAATGTGCGTTATCCCTTCACTACTTTCCACATCACCCGACAGGTGTATATGGGCGTGTGGGACACCTTGCTCAATGGCGATTGCCATCTGGCGATTGGCGTGGCGGGCAGGGAGTCGCTGGAGAACAGCATCAGCATTCTGCCGCTCGGCAAAGTCGAGTGGGTGTTTGTGGTTGCGCCGCAGCACCCGCTGGCGCAGGGCGGGGAGACGCTGAGCGAAGAGCAGCTGCGCTGGTATCCGGCGGTCAATATCGAGGACACGGCGGTGCATCTCGCCAAACGCGTCGCCTGGCTGCTGCCGGGCCAGCAGGAGATTAAAGTGGCGGACATGAACACCAAGCTGCAATGCCACCTGCGCGGCGTCGGCATTGGGTTTCTGCCCCGCACGCTATGCCAGTCCTATCTCGACAGCGGGGAACTGGTCGCCAGAACGCTGGTTAACCACCGCCAAAGCTCGCCATTGTCACTCGCGTGGTCACACGAACGCGGCGGCGAGGTGGTCAAAGAGTTGGTGGCGATGTTCGAGCGACACGACCCACTGATTCAAGGCTTTTATTCACCCCTTCAGACTCTCGATTTGTAGTAAAAACAGCCAGAAAGACGCGGTTTTGCCGTTTTTTTCGGCACTCAGTCAAAACCCGTCAGGATAAGTATTGCGTGAGGTCTTCGGAAAGGTATAATGCACCCGTTTTCCGCATACTACTTTCAGTGCCGAAGTGGCGAAATCGGTAGACGCAGTTGATTCAAAATCAACCGCCGCAAGGTGTGCCGGTTCGAGTCCGGCCTTCGGCACCATTAGTAAGTATGAAAATTAAGTCACCCTCGGGTGGCTTTTTTTATGTCTGCGATTTGGCTCAATCAAAAAGATTAAGTCTCAAATTCAGACAGTTAATGGTCCGTTTCTTCGACTTCCCAGTTTGTCACTCGCACACTCATTCAACTCAAACAGTAGTGGCACCAGATGCGCCACGGCTTTTAGATAAGCACTGATTTGAGGCACCCCCTCTGGCGGCACAATCTCACTGTTCTCCAGCCCTTCGCTAAGACACAGCAAGCCATGACAAAGCCCTTCGGCAGACTCGGAGGCCAATGCGCTCAGGTCATAAAGCTGGGTGTCTTCCAAGTGGCTGAAATCCAGCCCGGCAATCAGTGAACGGAATACGGTGATAGAGTTTTCAGTGGTTTCGGTGTGAGTCATGATGATCATTCCATTGCTAGATTTTAAATTTCACCACGCCTTCAGGTTCCAATCTAAAGGTGTGGCTCAGACAGGTTTGGAACTCCGGATCTAGCGACCGGCCAACCACAAGGGTTGCCCTATCTGAGCCACGATTTAAAGTGTGCACGTAGCCGCTGAAAAAAAACAAGTTTTTTCAGTACCAGATAGTCGGAGTTCCAATTCCGGCTGCGGATTTTGCCGCAGCGAAGAGAGTGTATTCCCACCATCAACATAAAGAAATGTGCTGGATGCATTTACAGGGATTTGTATGTGATTTTGGAATGTGGATCGCAGGATTGGGGGGTAGTGGGGAGTCTTAGTTGTATGCATTAGTTATCCCTGTTTCGTATAGGCATTATGAAATATAAGCGCGGGCTGATTTTAGCGTTCTAGATTCAGGCATAGAGATGAATGTGCTACTTGTTACGGGCCATAACATGAGAGTGGAGGTTTGTTGCCGCAACTTTAAGGGCTTAAACATGAAGTTCTTGGTTGGAGGCGGGGATATGGTAGCGCGGTGGGAGATTTATCAGGAGTCTAATTCTATTCAGGAAAGTATATTCATAAGGATTCACACGAGGATAATGGTTAAGCATTTTCTAAATGATGGCTTTTAAATGAGTAAGGGTAATTATATTGCTATAAGAGGATTATAATTCTCTACAAATAATTTGTTTTTTTCACTAAAAAACATAGGTGGACTTTACTTGAGATTGTGTTTTCTTCAGAGATTGAATTTACGTTACACCAATGTCATTTTTTACTTTTGACAATGGCACAACCTCAATATGACATTGTTGTTGTGCCTGAGTGATGATTAACTCCTCAATGATTATTATTTATGTATCTATATATTAAATTAGGAATAATAGCTGGGAGAGTATTATGACGCCATTCTCATGGCAACACCTAGAACAGCCATACACATACTACTTGCAAGTAGAGCAACAAATGAGTAGGTATATTTATTATAGTTAGCAAATAGCCATACGAATCTCATTAATGATAGGGAAGCAATTGAAATAGAAGAAAAAAACATAAAAAAAACAAATATCCCAGAAATAATCCATCCAGTTGCCTCGTAAACCTCCTTTACAGTAAACAAAAGAATGGATAAGTAAAAGGCTGATAGCGCAAGGCCGCTTAAAAAATCATATAAATCAATGTATGTGATGCTTTTACTTGGTGTTGGTAAAGCGATGAATTTATTTAGCGCTTCATTGCTTACCCGTGATAATAAACGACTTGTGAGCGGGGATAAAATTGCAAATATCATTATTAGATGTATAAATAATAAAACTAATTTGACTCTGTTATCTATTGATTCATTCTTTTGCCAACTTGAAAATATTGAATAATCCATCTTTATAAGTAAGAAAAGACATATTATTGATGGGGCGTAATCTGAAATTAAAATATTTCTTATCCATTTGAACATTCTTATTAATCCTGTATGTTTTTTGAATGAGGAGGAGTGGGGCTATGTGCTGGTTAACTATTACTCTACTGCTGTTGGGGGTGTTAAAACTGTAAATATATAATGTAAGAGAAAAGGGATATTACCTCATTGATTTAAGGCTTGAAGCTCAAGATTATAATAAATACCTTAGCCATTATAAGTGTGTGTTTTTGTTAATAATGTTAATTTCTGGCTTTAAGTTCTCAGATTTTCCTTCATCAGTCAAGAGCAAAAGTAGCAGTGATAGCAGCGATCGTAGTGCATTTGCGTCAACTAGATAAATCATTGTCGTTTTCCAGATTTTAAATTTTCCATTAAAGCTCTGTAGTGTTGTCTGGTGGCAGTTACTCCTAACTCATCTGTTACATGTGATTGATTTCATTAGCCAGGTTATGAGTGCTAAGAATGAAATATTTTCAGGTGTCGGTAATTACTACTTGCACTACTTTATATCATATGAGGTCTTTAACATTCCGTTCTTTAATTGAACTAGGTATTTAGGTGACCCAGGCGAATATAGGTCGAGTTCTCCATTGAGCCTTTTGTAGCAATTCGTCATCAGGCGATCATGTTCACCAAGTATGTCAACATTTTGGTCCAAAGCCGACATTCAGAAAATTTGTCCTCATTTTGGCCTAGGGCAATTAAGTCCGGCTGATTTTATGAGATAATCCCAGTCAATATAACTTTGTATACATTGGCGACCACTCGCACAGGGATTAACCCATAATGAGGTTTACGCTCATCAGGTTTTAGCTCCTAAATCGAGGGAATCCGATTGTTTTTCCCTTAAGAAAAAGAGAATGCATTTACATGGCTAAATCACCAACCAAGAAAGCTGGCAAAGGCTTCGAAGAAACACTTTGGGATACTGCCAATCAGCTGCGTGGCAGCGTGGAGTCCTCCGAATACAAGCACGTAGTGTTGAGCTTGGTATTCCTGAAATTTATCAGCGACAAGTTCGAATCTAAGCGCAAGCAACTGATCGCAAACGGTCAGGAAGCCTTTGTTGATATGGATGTTTTCTATCAGCAGGATAACGTCTTCTTCCTGCCACCAGAAGCTCGATGGTCCTTTGTAAAAGCCCGCGCGAAGCAAGATGACATCGCGGTGATTATCGATACGGCCCTTTCTACTATAGAGAAACGTAATGCGTCGCTGACCGGTGCCCTGCCGGATAACTACTTCTCCCGTCAGGGATTAGAGGTGAAAAGGCTCGCTTCTCTCATTGATACTATTGAGAACATCGACACCCTCGCTAACGAATGCGATCTGACCGAAGAGGATCTAGTAGGCCGCGTCTACGAATATTTCCTTGGCAAGTTTGCCGCCAGCGAAGGTAAAGGTGGTGGAGAGTTCTATACCCCTAAAGCAGTAGTGACTTTGCTTGCTGAAATGCTCGAACCCTATCAAGGCAAGATCTATGACCCATGCTGTGGCTCTGGCGGTATGTTTGTGCAGTCCCTCAAATTTATCGAGAGTCATAAGGGTAAAAGCAGGGACATCGCCATTTACGGCCAAGAGCTCACTAGCACTACCTACAAGTTAGCCAAGATGAACCTGGCAGTACGCGGTCTTTCCGGCAATCTGGGAGAGCGTGCTGCTGATACCTTCTTTGCCGATCAGCACCCGGACCTCAAGGCCGATTTTATCATGGCCAATCCACCGTTTAACCTGAAGGACTGGCGCAACGAAGCGGAGCTCACCAACGATCCACGTTTTGCTGGTTTTCGCACTCCGCCTACCGGCAACGCTAACTATGCCTGGATCTTGCATATGCTTTCCAAGCTGAGTGAAGACGGCACTGCGGGCTTTGTGCTGGCCAATGGCTCTATGAGCTCGAATAGCAGCGGTGAAGGCGAGATCCGTCAAAAGCTGATTGAAGATGACCGTATCGAATGCATGATTGCCTTGCCGGGACAGCTGTTTTTCACCACCCAGATCCCGGTTTGCCTATGGTTTATCAGCAAAAGCAAAAAAGCCAATCCTCAATACGGCTACCGCGATCGTCGCGGTGAGACTCTGTTTATCGATGCCCGCAATCTTGGCACTATGGTGAGCCGTACCCAAAAAGAGCTGACTAAAGAAGATATCGCCACCATCGCTGATACCTTCCACGCCTGGCGCAGCAGCGAGAGCGAACTCAAACGCCGCATTAAGGCCAAGGAGATCGGTGCCGAGCAATATCAGGATCAGGCCGGTTTCTGCAAGGTTGCGACTCTTGATGATATGAAGGCCAACGACTTTGTGTTGACTCCAGGTCGCTATGTTGGAGCTGCTGATATTGAGGATGATGGGATTGCTTTTGAAACCAAGATGCAGGAGCTGACTCGGGCCCTCTATCAACAATTGGATGAAGCTACAGAGCTGGATCAGGCAATTCGTTCCAATATGGAGGCGCTGGGGTATGGGAAATAAAACAACATTAATGACTCTTGGCGATGTTTGTTACATAACTGATGGCGCCCATGCAAAAGTTGAGCGACAAGTATCCGGTATTATGTATTTAACGTCGAAAAATATTGGTGACGGAAAATTAAAACTTGATAATTTTGATTTTATCTCTGAATCAAGTTTTTCAAAGCTATTTACGAATACAAAAAAAGCACAAAGGAAGTTACAAGCTGGCGATGTGCTGATGGGAATCATAGGGACATTCGGGAATTGTTATTTATACAAGGAAACGGATTACTTTGGGATTTCAAGTTCCGTTGCAATACTGCGTCCGGCCCAAAGTAAATTGCTGCCAGAGTATCTGTATTACTACATATCAAGTGCCTCGTTCAAAAAAATCTTAGAGAAATTTAAAGGTGGTTCAGTTCAAGGCTATACAAATATTGCAACTATTAAAGCTTTACCGATTCCCATACCTTCACTTGAAACACAAAAAGTAATTATTGCTAATCTTACGCCACTAGACAAAAAAATAACTCTCAATTGCCAAGTCAATAAGACCCTAGAAAATATGGCACAAACCCTGTTTAAATCCTGGTTTGTAGACTTCGATCCCGTGGTTGATAACGCGCTGGATGCAGGCTTTTTCGAGCAGGATTTAGAGTTCCCTGATGAGTTGCTGCGCCGTGTTGAGGCCCGCAAAGCTGCGCGCGAAAGTGCCGACTTCAAACCATTGCCGGAGGATATCCGCCAGCTATTCCCTGCTGCTTTTGAGGAATGCTCGGAGCCTTCACTTGGTTTAGGTGGTTGGGTGCCGAAGGTGTGGGAATCATTGCCAGTAGGCTCATTGATAGATTTGATTGGTGGTGGTACGCCTAAAACGTCTGAACATAGCTATTGGGGTGGGGATATACCTTGGTTTTCAGTAGTTGATGCTCCGAATGATAGTGATGTATTTGTACTGAGTACCGAAAAAAAAATCACAGATTTAGGCGTTAAAAACTCATCAACTAAAGTTTTGAGAATAGGTACAACTATTATAAGTGCTAGAGGTACTGTTGGTAAATGTGCCCTAGTTGCTACACCTATGGCTATGAATCAATCTTGTTATGGTGTTATCGGTACAAATGGAATCCATGATTATTTCATTTACTATCTTATCCGCCAGTCAGTATCCCAACTGCAACAAAGAAGCCATGGTTCTGTTTTTAGTACAATTACTAGAGATACTTTTAATTCTTTCAAATTCGCGTTTTCTGGAGAGTTAATAGCTAATGCATTTGGAGAAACTATATCCCCTTGGTTTGAAAAAATACGGGCCAATAACCAACAAAGGTATATGTTGGCGAATCTTCGCGACATTCTGCTACCTAAGCTAATCTCCGGTGAGCTGCGCCTTAGCGATAGTGAGGCCGACACCGCAGACGAAGTATTGGCATAAATCATCTGACCGCCGCACGGTTTATTTATGGTGAGGCGGTTATTACTTGATCGGCCATACCGACCACAACACGAATAAGAAGCCATTGCCATGAGCCATATTTTCACGGAAGCGAAGCTGGAACAGGCCATTATCTCCCTACTGGGGCAGCACTCGAATGCGGAGGGCCAAGCCTGTTACCCTCATTTTGTGGGTGGCAATGTGCCGCGCAAAGAAAAAAGTGAGGTGCTGATTACCGATGACCTGCGCCAGTATTTAGCCAACCAGTATCAGGCAGAGGGGATCACGGAAGGGGAGATTTCTCACATCCTCCATCAGTTGCAGACGCTTCCTGCCAGCGACCTCTACCAGAGCAATAAAACCTTCTGCCACTGGCTCAGCAACGGCTTTTTACTTAAACGTGAAGATCGTAATAAGAAAGACCTCTATATCGAGCTGATGGATACCCGCAGCTTGTCAGGGCAGTTAGCCAGCTTATTTACAGGGCATGGCGAAGAGATTGCCGAGGTGGGCAATAATATCTACCGGTTGGTTAATCAACTGGAGATAGAAGGCCAGACCCGTGACGGCGGGCTGCAACTGCGCATCCCCGATGGCATCTTGTATGTGAACGGCCTGCCGCTGGTAGTCTTCGAGTTTAAATCAGCGGTACGGGAAGAAGAGGCCACCACCTATGACGCTTGGCGCCAACTTTGTGTGCGCTACAAGCGCGATATTCCTAAGCTATTCGTCTATAACGCGCTGTGTATTCTCAGCGACGGGGTGAACAATAAGCTGGGAAACCTGTTTGCCCCTTACGAGTTCTACTACGCTTGGCGCAAGGTGAACGGTAATGAATCCACCGAGCAAGATGGTATCAACGGCCTCTACACTCTGATCCAAGGGTTATTTCATCCGGTTCGTCTGCTGGACGTGTTAAAGAACTTCGTTTTCTTCCCAGACACCAGCAAACAGGAAGTGAAGATCTGCTGTCGCTATCCGCAGTATTACGCCGCCCGCAAGCTTTACTACAACATTAAAAAAGAGCGCAAGCAGATAGCGGCCAACGACGAGAATATCGGTGGCACCGGTAAAGGGGGAACCTACTTTGGTGCCACGGGCTGCGGCAAGAGCTACACCATGCAGTTCTTGGCCCGCCTGCTGATGAAGAGCGTCGATTTTGCCAGCCCGACCATTGTTCTGATTACCGACCGTACCGATCTTGATGAGCAGCTCGCCAAGCAATTCTGCAATGCTACCGCTTTTATCGGCGATGCGGTGATTGAGCCGGTCACCAGCCGTCAGGATCTGCGAGACAAGTTGGCTGGATGCGCGAGCGGCGGGGTATTCCTGACCACCATCCACAAGTTTACTGAAGATATTCAACTGCTCTCCAATCGCAGCAATATCATCTGTATTTCTGACGAAGCCCACCGCAGCCAGATCAACCTCGACCTAAAGATCAGCATCGATGCTGAAAGCGGAACGGTGAAAAAGACCTACGGCTTTGCTAAGTATCTACACGACTCGCTGCCTAACGCGACCTATGTTGGCTTTACCGGCACCCCTATCGACGCCACTCTGGATGTGTTCGGCCCTACCATCGATAGCTACACTATGACCGAATCGGTTAACGATGAAATCACGGTGCGGATTGTCTACGAAGGGCGAGCTGCCAAAGTGGTGCTTGATAACAGTAAGCTGGAAGAGATCGAGCAGTACTACCAAGAATGCGAAAAACTGGGTGCCAGTGAACACCAGATTGAAGAGAGCAAGAAAACTACGGCCAATATGAACTCCATCCTGGGCGATCCGGATCGCATCGAGGCATTGGCCAAGGATTTCGCCCAGCATTACGAAAAACGGGTGACGGAAGGTTCGACCATCAAAGGCAAGGCGATGTTTGTTTGTGCCAGCCGCGAGATTGCCTACGATTTCTATAAGAGACTGAAACTTCAGCGCCCCGAGTGGTTCGAGGCGAAACAGGCTATCGATGGTGTCACTCTGACCGAGCAAGAGAAAAATGAATTGATGAGTCTTCCTCTGGTCAATATGGTCATGACCCGAGGCCAAGATGATGATGAGGCCATGTATAACTTGCTCGGTACTAAGGAGTACCGCCGTGAGCTAGACAAACAGTTCAAGAACCCTAAGTCCAACTTCAAAATTGCCATTGTGGTGGACATGTGGCTGACCGGTTTTGACGTGCCCGAACTTGATACCATTTACATCGATAAGCCGCTGCAAAAGCACAATCTGATTCAAACGATCTCGCGAGTAAACCGCCGCTTTGAGGGCAAAGAGAAGGGCTTGGTAGTCGATTACATTGGCATCAAAAGTCGAATGAATATGGCTTTAGCGATGTACTCGAAGGCTGATAAATCCAACTTTGAAGATATCCAACAGTCGCTGATTGAGGTGCGTAATCACCTACACCTGCTTGCTCAGGTGTTTCATAATTTCGATAGCCGCGGTTACTTCTCTGGCACACCGACGCTACAGCTGGAATGCCTTAACCGGGCCGCCGAGTTTGCCCTGCAGACCAAGAAGATTGAGCTGCGTTTTATGGGATTGGTGAAACGCCTGAAAGCCGCCTATGACGTTTGCGTGGGTAGTGAAGAGATCACTCAGGATGAGCGTGAGCGCATTCATTTCTATCTGGCCGTGCGTTCTATTGTCTACAAACTGACTAAGGGCGATGCGCCGGATACCGCGCAGATGAACCAGAAAGTGCGTGAGATGATTGCCGAGGCACTCAAGGCTGAAGGGGTAGAGGAGATTTTCACCTTAGGCGAAGATAAAGCCGAGACCATCGACATATTTGATGACGAGTACATGGCTCGCATTGGCAAGATCAAGTTGCCTAATACCCGGATGCAACTGCTGCAAAAGATGCTGGCAAAAGCTATTAGTGATTTTCAAAAGGTGAACCAACTGCAGGGGATCAACTTCTCCAAACGTTTCCAGGCCTTGGTCGAACAGTACAATCAGCGCAAAGAAAACGACGTGCTCAACGGTGAAGAGTTCGACACTTTCACCCAGCAGATGACCGACATGATCTACGACATCAAGACTGAGATGATGTCTTTTGCCGATATTGGTATCGACATGGAGGAAAAGGCCTTTCTCGATATTCTGGTGCACATGTGTGAGAAGTACGACTTCACCTATGACGATGACAAGATGTTGGCCTTAGCCAAGGATATGAAGGTGATTGTTGACGACAGCGCCCAGTATCCCGACTGGAGCAACCGCGACGACATCAAGGCTAAACTGAAAGTAGATCTTATCCTGCTGCTACACCGCTATGGCTTCCCTCCAGTGGCCAACGATGAGGTCTACAAGAGCGTGCTGGAGCAGGCGGAGAACTTTAAGAAGTACCTGCATAGCTGATTTATCGAATTGAGGTTTGGCATGATGTTTTATATGGAACTGATTGCCACCTCAGACCGAATGAATTCTTATTTATAGACTTTTATGAGTCCATTTAGGAGCTCCCTCGGAGCCCATAGATAAAGCGAAACTATATTTGGAGCACTGCCCAACCAATAAGTAAAAAACTTCATTAACAGCGCTTTCGTTCTGGCCGTTAGGAAATACACATAAAACTTCAGCTCTTAAATACCTGACTCTGATGCCATTCAATGAAATTGTTTGCAGGCCAGAAAGCCTTGTCCTGTGGCAAGAAGAGTTTTTGCCCATCACGTTGCCAGAACAACTGATCCACAACCGGGCTTCTGTTTACCCCGCCGGAAATACGGATTTTAAAATGTTCATCTATACCTATTGCTCCCCTATCAAAGGCAGAATGGTGCAGAGAACAAAGCGCTAGCCCATTATTCACTTCACATGGCCCGCCATATTGCTTCCACCGGATATGGGCTGCTTCAAGTCCAACGAGTGCGCCGTCAAGTCGTAGATCGTAGCCACAGAAAGCACAACGTGAGTGATATGCCCGTAAGACTATATCTCTGAAACGCGGGTCACGTGCTTTCATCAGGGCTGTGAAATCAAAGCCTAAAAGGTCTGCAAGAACTAACTGGACACTTTCTGGGAAACGCTCAGTCATGATCTGTTGCGCTAGCTTATTAATCATTTCTGGAGTTTCACAAAGTATTTGGTAGCTGTGTTCGTCGAAACCACCCGAAACATGATTCTCAATTAGTTCACGCTTTGTTGGTTGGGTATTGCCTTTGCGTGGCTTGCAACCTTCGGTATTTTCAAGCGTCCAAAATCCATCAGTTCTCAGGCGCCAGAAGGGCATGTTTGGATAGTAATCACGCCTTTTAGGGCCGTAGTCAGCGAGCAATTTTGTCAGAGGTTTGTGAATCTCTTGTCCATAGTCAAATAGTCGGGGATGCCCCTTTAAGTATTGCGATAAAACATAAAGCAACAGCAGTGGTTTATGTGGAGCACACTGGTCGCCTTTACGCCAGATAGCTACGCTAGAAATTGCAATTTGCAATGCTTTATGTGAAGTCATAGCACAAGGTTAACAGATTGAAGTTGTTGAGATCTTGCTCGCAAAGAATATGTAATTCAACTATTGCGCAGTAAAACTATTCAAGGTGATACCAACCCCTGTTGACTATATCGGAATAGTAATTCCAAAAGTTGGGTCTTTAAGAAACAACCGTCACTACGACGAAAAGCCCAGTCACCTTCAGCAACTGGGCTTTTGCACCATCCAGCCAACCCACACCCCCCTCCACACATGTCGACAAAACCCCTTTTTATAAACATATCCCCCAGATATGTTTATACCATCGACACGTTTTGGCGATATGTCGATAAAACGCGATTTTATAAACATGTTGTCTGAAGAGAAGTTTCTTCGACTCAATCTCAGCTGCCAAACCCGCCCAACTTCCACCCACGCTCCCCAACCCCTTCTTTTACTTCTTTAGCAGTCAACACATCCAACTCCGCCAATCTTGGGTAGCAATACTTGCTGCCGAGAATGGTGTTATCGATGAATGACGGGTGGCACATGATTTCCAGGGAGTGGTCGCCGCGCTGGTTGGCGTGGTCGAGGATGCTGAGGAACAGCTCCTCGGTGATGCTGTCGCCGTAGAAGGTGCTGTCGAAAGCCGTGGTGCTGCGCGCGCCGCACAGGGGGATGTTGTGCTGCTGGATTGCATCCCGATCGATGCGTATCGCGACGTCTTGCTGTTGGGCGAAGGCTTCGACGATAAGGAAGATCTGCGGGATCATATGCACGTGGTGGTGGCTGTCGATGTGCGTCGGTTTGCGGCCGAACAGTTCAATAAATCTGGCGAACTGGGCGGCAAGTTCTTGTTTTATCTGGTCGAGGGGCAGGGTGTCGGCTTCGGCCATCTCCCAGATCCATTTACCCAGCTCGCCGTTGTCGCGCACTAAGCCCGGCATCTCGGTGAGAGGTTTACCGAGGGTGAGCACGAAGTGCATGCCGACGGGCAGCAGTGGGTTGGCGGCGCTGAGTTGGGCGGCGTGCTCGGCACCCGGCTGGTTGACCATCGCCGTGGTAGAGCTGACCACGCCGTGGGTGAAGGCGTCGATAATGCCGTAGTTCTGTGCTTTGCAAAGCCCGAAGTCGTCGGCATTAACTATCAGTAATTTATCCATAAATTGCCCTTTGGCAGCCCTCCCGCGAAGGAGGGCGCACAGGTTATTTTAGTTCAGCGATGGCTTTCGCAAAGTTCGGCAGCAGCGCTTCGTGTGCCAGCAGCATGTCGCGGGCCAGCTTCTCAGCGTCTTTGTCGGAATGAATCAGCGGGCTGAGGTTCAGCGCCAGCAGCACATCATTCAACTTGCCGCTCAGGGCTGCCTCGCTCGCCGCAATCTCAAAGCCTTTGATGGTGTAAATCAGGCCCAGCACTTTCTCATCGAAATGGGTAATGCGCGGAGTTGGCGTCGCACCGTTGCGCCCAATAGTGCAGGTCATCTCGACCGCCCAGTCAGCCGGAATATTATCAATATGCCCGTGGTGGGCGAAGTTGACGTATTGCTCGGTCTGCTTGTCATTGTAGATGGCGCTGATCACTTCGCACGCCGCGTCGGAGTAATAGGCCCCGCCGCGCAGCTCCAGCTCTTTCGGTTTTACGTTCAGCTCTGGGTCTTTATAAAGTTCGAACAGCTGTTTCTCGACCTTTTGTACCACGGTGGCACGCGCGCCGCCTTTGTAGAACTCGCCCATCTCGATGGCCAGCATCTCTTTGGGTTTGAAGTAGTAGAGCAAGTAGGAGCACGGCAGCAGGTTGAGCGAGCGGATCAGCCCTTCGCTGAATGGCAGGTCGAAGATGTTTTTTACCGAACCGGCGGTCAGGGTGCCGGAGGCCACGCCGTCCAGCAGCTCGGCGAAGCGCGACTCGCCGTTGACGATGACGTCTTTGATAAACACCAGATGGTTGAGGCCGAACAGGTCAATCGACAGCTCATCCTGCGGGCTAATCTTCAGCACGTCCTGAATGAACATCTTCATGCCGACCGGAATGTTGCACACGCCGATAAACTTCTTGAAGTTGGTGTGGCGAACCACGGCTTCGGTGACCATACCGGCCGGGTTGGTGAAGTTGATAACCCAGGCGTCCGGGCAGATCTCTTCCACATCTTTGATGATGTCGAAAATCACCGGAATGGTGCGCAGGCCTTTGAACAGGCCGCCCGCGCCGTTGGTCTCCTGACCCAAATAGCCGTGGCTCAGCGGGATGCGTTCATCCAGCTCGCGGGCTTTTAACTGGCCGACGCGCAGCTGGGTAGTGACGAAGTCGGCGTCTTTTAATGCTTCACGGCGATTTAATGTTTTATGCAAACTGATTGGCACGCCCGCGCGCTTTATCATGCGCTGGCAGAGGTCGAAAATAATATCCTGCTTCTCTTTACCGGCTTCGACATCCACCAACCATAATTCACTGATCGGCAACTCTTCATAACGTTTAATAAAGCCTTCGAGTAGTTCCGGGGTATAGCTGCTGCCACCGCCAATGGTGACTACTTTAAGTTTTTTAGACATAGGGGCTCCCGTGCAATATGAATGCACTTTAAACAAAGGTAAATATAGGAATGAGTGAAGACTATTATTGAGTCCGCATTAATTCATATACAGTCAGCTATTATTAAATAACTCCTTGCGATAATGCTTAGGCGTAAAGGTAGTTATTTTTTTAAAGTTCTTAATGAACATGCTAGGACTGCTATATCCCGAATCGTATGCAATATCAGTAATAGAGTAATTGGTTATCTCTAATTGCTTTTTGGCGAAATCAACGCGGATCTCATTAATAATCTGCATTGGCGTTTTGCCATAATGGCGCTGAGTGGCGCGCGTTAAATACTCCTGCGATTTTCCCGAGAGTTGCACCATGGTCGACAAAGCTTTATCGCCGAACTGGGTTTTATCGTGCATCTTCTCAATGGTCTCTTTGAGCCAAACCGGCACGTCAGGCGCGATATCCGACTCGCGATGATGACGAATACGGTTGATGGCGTAGAAGGTCACCATCTCAAGAAACTCGTTAAACTCGCCGTTTTTGAAGTTGAGAGACGCCACCATCGACTCGATAAAGTTAAGAAACTCACTCTTAATTTTATACACCTGCGAGGCCACAAAGCAGGTCGGCAGCAGGGCCAAATAATGCTGTTCGAAGAAGGCTTTACTGATGCCGACGTTTAATATCCGGGTTGGGCCAAACTCATAGAAACTCTGATGGTTGGAGCCCAGCGGGATAAAGGCGAAATCGCCACGCTCGAGCAGCACTTGCTTGCCGTTGATCTGCTGGTAGTAGCGGCCAGTGAGCACGATGGTGAACTCGTAGTAGTCGTGTTCGTGCAGCCCTGAGATGCTCTCTACCTTGTTGTAGATAAACATGTGGAAATTTTGACCGTCGAATAGTTGATCTTCGCGTGCTGTCTTAATGTCCATACTCAGTAACTGTGGCTGCATGATGACTCCCAACGCTATTTTATTTTCTCGTGAAGCTCAATGATTTCTGTCACTAACTCGCGGGCTAACATGGAGGTCATCAGGTGGTCTTGGGCGTGAACCAGCACCAGGCTGACCTTGGTTTTGCCTTCACCGGCGTCGCCTTCAATCAGTTTGGTCTGCACCAGGTGGGCTTCATGCAGCGACTCGCGTGACTTGGCCATCAGCTCCCAGGCCTTGGTGAAATCGCCTTGTTTAGCGACCTTCAGTGCTTCATACGCCAGGCTGCGCGCCTGCCCGGAGTTGATGATAAGGCCCATCACCACTTCTTCCAGACTGTCTAACTCTTCTTCACTGTCTTCGATGTTGTCTAAATCAAACATGGTTATCTCCCTGAGTTAACTCTTTGGATACTGGGGAGAATCTCCTCTCCCCAGCTTGCCTTAGATTAGAATTTTAGTGATGCAGCAATGTCTTCTTCGCTCTCTTCTTCTTCGATAATCGCCTGCGCCTTGTTCGACAAGATGACGAATGGCATGTAGACCAGCGTGGCAATACCGAGGTTGAACAGGGCGACTAACAGCGCCGCAATGCTGCCGTTACTGTTGAAGAAGGCCCCCAGCCCGGTAGGCATGGTCCAGGGTGCGAGGTTGGTCACCGGCGGGATAATCCCCATGGTGTACGCCGTCAGCGTGATAATGGCCAGAATCGGTTGCACCAGAACGAACGGGATAAACATCACCGGGTTCATGATAATCGGCAGGCCGAACAGGATAGGTTCGTTAATCTGGAAGATGCCGGATGGCAGTGCCAGTTTGGCGACCTGACGGTGGTCCGCACGACGTGATGCGATAAAGATGGCGATGATCAGGCCCAGCGTTGCCCCAGAACCACCCAACAGGATGTAGGAGTCGAGCATTGGTTTAGCCCAGAAGTGGAAGGTCTGGCCCGCATCCAGCGCGGCTTGTACTGAACCATACTGGTTGTAAATGGCGATGTTCTCCAGCGCCCACGGGGTCATGATGCCGCTGTCCAGCGCGGTTAACGCGAGGGAGCCGTGAACACCAAAGAACCACAACAGGGAGTTGAAAATCACGTATGCCCAGCCTACCACGCTTCCCATTGATGCCAGAGGTCTGGAGATGGAATCCATAATAATCTGGTGGAAGTTGTGGCCGTACAGCCCCAGCAGCCAAGAGATAACCCCAAAGATACACAGAATGATGAAGCCTGGGATCAGTGCGGAGAAGGAGCGGGATACGGAGGCCGGTACGCTGTCTGGCAGGGTGATAACCCAGTTGCGGCGGATAACAAAGGTAAACATCTCGGCAACCACTAAGCCGATCACCATGCCGGAAATAATGTTCGCGCCACCTAGCCAGTTGGCCCCGACGGCGTAAGCTTCGCCCACGCTATAAGGGGTGACGGTCATAAAGGCTGCCACGGAGAGCAGGCCTGCGGCTAGAGGGTCCACTTTGCGCTCTTCGGCTAAGGCCATCCCGATAAAGAACGGCGCCATGAGCGACATAATCCCTAATGTGCCGTTATACACATTGACGCCGATGGTTTTTAAACCGGCTAATGTCTCAATAGTGGAAGCGTCTAAACGAATGCCGAGAGAATAAAAGAAAGAACCCTCGCCGAAACTCAGAAATACGTTATTAATTAAAACGAACATCGCCCCTGCGAGGGTCAGCGGCATTAATCGGATGAAACCATTTTTAATAGCGTTAATATGGGGCTGTCTACCTATTTTTACAGCAAAAGGTAGAAGCACCTTTTCAAGTGAATCAATGGCTTTACTCATTTTTATTTTCCTTTAATGCCGCCTTTTAGACGGCCAGGGTATGAAATTCGCTCTTTGACTGCTGACTCTTTGACTTTTAAGTAATGCAAAATAAAAAATTAATTAATGACTCACAGATTGCTGACTTGATGCTTTAATTAAAGCGACTGCTGATTGAAGAACTTTTAACCCATCAACCTTGCCGTAGTGGATTGAATCAATCACTTCGACAGTTTTACCCGGTAGTAATCTTCTTATCTCATCCAACTTGTAAGCGATTTGCGGGCCGAGCAAAACTAAATCCGCTTCACCGCCTTTTTCTGCCGCCAGTGACTCGGAGAAGGCTTGGATGATGACTGGCACTTGGTGTTTTTCAGCGACGTCGTTCATTTTTTTAACCAGCAACGAAGTGGACATACCCGCCGAACAGAACAAATAAATGACTTTCTTTTCCATAACGTAATCCTCGTTTTTCTGAGAAATAACAGGGCAGAATGATTCGTCCTGATTGTCTCTGCTTGCAGTGAGTATAATCCAGCAAGCTCGACGGACGATAATTCATCTCTTACTAAAATTGTCTCTCCTTGACCAAAAGTTATGACTCCCTTCACATTTTGGGGAATTAAACAGCAAGATGGTATTTGAAGCGGCAATGAATCGCCGATGCGGCCATTCGTTATACCTATAGAATTAAAGACTATTTTGCTGTTTTCGCCAGAAAAGAAGGTTCACGGGAAATTAGCTCTTAACCTAGGAAATTCGCCTGATGCCTAGCGTGCTCTGCTTTCCCCCGTAACGAGAATCACTATCAAGCGCAAGATAACCAATCCGCCCGACGCCTCGGCAAAAATGTGCAGTTCCGCGCTGCCGATGATCGGCGCGCCAATCAGTACGCTCGACCCAAAGTGAGCATTAAATACTTCGATATTGATTGAGGCAGCCGCTTCAGCCTCTCTGGCAATGACTGGGCTATATTGAATCTAAACCGCCCGCTGATAGCTGCTGGATGCACATTTATCAATCGGACCTATTTAAAAGCCGGACAACCGTCTGCGAGCTATAGGGTCTGGAAAACGGCCAGGATATGGAAATCATCAGAGCTCTTACCAAACTATCTGGAGTAAAAAGGCTTATGAAGGAGAGAGGAAGCCCAAGTTATGATTTTGTTATTGGCAGCGATATCGCCCGTGATGGCATGTATGTAGAAGTACGGCTCAAGGATTCAAATCCGTTATTAGTACTCGCAGAAATCTTCTTCTCCGACCAAACCCACACTTTTGCCCTCAACTGCTATGTCCAAAATATCCCTCTGGACGTGATACTCGAACTGATCGACATTGCAAAAAAGAGATTGCCTCCCACCCATCAATGACGTTCTGTCATATTTCTCTGCTAATCTCCTTCTATATAAGCCCAATTTCTATTAATCACACCAAGAAATAATAAATAGCGTCATTAATTTTGCTTCCACAATGTCAAAAATTGTTTTGTTCAGACGTGCTCTGTTACATAGTGATTTGTTATCAAATATGTCGACACAGTCTAAAAAGCCTGCCCGTATTGAGTGTATATCCAACAGTTTGAAATCAAAGTGAGCAGTAAAGTATTCAATGTTTCATAAGCTAACAACTGCATACATTGCTGATTAATTAATGATCTGATTTTAAAAGAATCACTCTGGGAACTTTCTCATTTTCTTCTTTGTGACCCTCATCACCTATGTTAATTATTTGTTCGTGGCGCAACACCACTGCAAACACATAACAATAGAAATTGATCAGACAGGGTAATTTATGAGCAAATTTATTAAGCCAATGATTATTGGCGGCGTCGTTCTGTCGGTATTATCTGCCAGCGCACAGGCCGAGATCACCGTTTTAGAAAAGAATAAGCAAAGCGATGCTTTGCTCGCGCCATTAAGCGTTAAAGTTGGCGGTAGTATTCGTCCAGAGTGGATTTTTAATAACGGCCCAGAGCCAGGTTATTATAAAAATGGTCACGACGGCGGTACGCGCTTTCGTTTCAGCACTGATTATGCTCTGAGCCAAGATACCTCAATCATTGGTTATTACGAGTTAGGTGTAGACCTGGCGCACGCGCTGAGCTGGGATGACCACTACAACGAAGATGGCCGTCGCGACAAGCAACGCCAGTTATACGCCGGTATTAAAGATGATCGTTACGGTACTTTCACTTACGGTCACCAGTACGGCATTTATTATTCCGTCGTCGGTATTAAAAGTGACGTCTGGGATAACGATGGTCACGCAGGCGCAACCGGTATTGGTGTAAATGGTGATTACGACGGTGCAAATAAACCGAAGAACAGCCTGAAATACACTAATGATTTTGGCCCAGTCACTTTATATGCCAACTACTTATTACCTGAAGATCAAACAACCGCCGGTGGCAATTTAGATTACCGTCGTAATAACGGCGCAGGTATTGGTGCAGATTATAAAATCACTAAAGATTTAGTCTTCAGTGCCGCATATAGTGCCAACAACGCCACTATTAAAGAAACGCCGGAAAACGAAAAAGATTATCATCAGGAAATCTCCGGTACTGCTTTAACCTGGCAGCCGAACAACTGGTATATCGTCGGTACTGCGAGCTACTACAAAAACTTTGTGCCAAGCACGCATGAACAGTCTGTTGACCGTTACTTCGCGGGCAGTGGTTACGGCGTAGAAGGCTTTGTTGGTTACACCTTCAATATCGACCAGCCGTTCCTGAAATCTATCCAGCCATATGTTGCAGCCGATTCCCTGCAATTGAAAGGCGACGAAGATTACCATCAGAACAATGTGTACTTCGGTGCGGGCACCGTTATTGGCCACGGCCTGTCTGTGTATGTAGAACGTACTCTGGCAACCTCAACCAACAACGAAGTGCCAGACTCTACTTGGGTCACCGTGTTCTACGACTTCTAATCCCTGTCCTGCGCGGCAACACGCCGCGTAAACAGACAAAGCCAGTGCCGAGAGGTGCTGGCTTTTTTGTTTTGGTAAACCGGCATGAAATGTTGGTTCGAGGATTGTATGAATTGCCTATCGCTTTATACTTCACGTTAGTGATTTCAATAACGGATATCGATAAATGTCTGATGAAGAACAGTTCGTTGTACTGACTGAAAATGATGTGTCGCAATGGGATGATAAAACGGGTGAGCGTTATCATTTTCCCAAGCAATACAGTAAATCGATAAAGCCGGGTATGCAGTTTGTCTACTATAAAGGCAGGTTAAAACCTGAGAATAAGGCTTTTGAAGGTCAACGTTTATCGAAGAACCCACATTATTTTGGTATTGGCCGAATAGTTGATGTTCAACCTGATAAAGCAGGGCATTTGATCGCAACACTTAGTGATTTTCAGGCATTCGAAGAAGCCGTGCTGGCAAAAAACGACGATAATTATCTTGAGGAAATTCCTGAATCAAAAAAATCTAATTATTGGCGTGTCAGTGTTCGTAAAATCTCTAGAAGCGTTTTTGATAATATTGTTCTTAATGCGATCACCTCTGCGCCTCTTTCATTAAGTGATGCAGTTCCCAAGCAGAATGAAATCGAAAATGAAAAGGATGAAGAATCCCTTTTTTCTTATGAAGAGGGTAAAAAGTCATCGAAGTTCGTCACCGTATATGAACGGAATCCTAAGCTAAAACAACAAGCTAAAGCACTTCACGGCACAACCTGTTTTGGCTGTGGGTTCAATTTTGGTGAATTCTATGGAGAGTACGGGCAGGACTTTATTCACATTCATCATGTAGTGCCTGTCTCACTCTTCGGCAAATCGAAACGGGTCGATCCCAAGACGGACTTGATCCCAGTTTGTGCCAACTGCCATAGCATAATCCATCGTAAGAAAGACCGGACGCTCAGTATTGAAGAACTGAAGACAATGATTGCTATAAACAACAAGAAGGTCATTTAGCCCTTCAACTGCTTTCTTGCAGTTTAAATTCGTTTAATTGTGGTTTTACAGGCGCGGTGATCATTCTGACTACCGCGTATGGCCTATGCATCATTATTTATCGTGGCATATTGAGAGAAAGCACCTGCCTTATAATTAGTTTTTTTCCGCAACTATTCACATCCTCTAAATCACCCCAATAACAAAAACGCCAAAATTATCGTCAATTGGTTTTATTTTTGTGCGATCTGAACAAATAACGCGCAGATATAAGTAGGTGGCTACAAATATAATTTGTTACTGAATGTCCTAAGTTGGGATCATCTACAGGGCAATTATGTTAATAAAAGGTGTTTTCTAAGGCTTATTATCGAGCATTAGCTATTAATCGTGACTTTGATCTCAAAGCAGAGCGAAATGACAGCTTTTTATGCTGCTGATAGGTATCATCCCGCCATTAATGATATGTTTTAAACGATTCATTGGTTTTTTAACGGCGCGCTTGTGGCATTAAAACGTAGTTAAAAATCAATTATAAATAACAGATTGTTTTTTATACCGAGGGATTATGGACAACACACATATTGATACGCAGGTAAATGTCTCAACCAGTACCTGGCGTAAAACCGATACCATGTGGATGCTGGGTCTGTATGGTACAGCAATTGGTGCAGGCGTTCTGTTCTTACCTATTAATGCCGGGATTGGTGGTTTAATTCCGCTACTTATTATGGTCGTACTCGCTTTCCCAATGACCTTTTTTGCTCACCGAGGTCTGACGCGTTTTGTATTGTCAGGTAAAAATGCGGGCGAAGATATTACCGAAGTTGTTGAAGAGCACTTTGGTATTTCAGCCGGTAAGTTAATTACTCTGTTATATTTCTTTGCTATTTATCCTATCTTGTTGGTTTATAGCGTCGCGATAACCAATACGGTCGAAAGCTTTATTACTCATCAGATGCACTGGACGGCACCGCCGCGCGCGCTGTTGTCTCTGGTCTTGATCCTTGGCCTAATGGCGATCGTCCATTTTGGGCAGGACTTAATCGTGAAAGCGATGAGCATTCTGGTGTTCCCTTTTGTTGCCGTGCTGATGGCGCTGGCGTTTTATCTCATCCCGAACTGGAATACCTCGGTATTTGAAAACGTCTCAATGTCTGGCAATGGCGTGGGCAGCGGCATGCTGATGACGCTGTGGCTGGTCATTCCGGTGATGGTGTTCTCCTTCAACCACTCGCCGATTATCTCTTCATTCGCGGTGGCCAAGCGTAAAGAGTATGGCGAAGGCGCTGAGAAGAAATGTTCACGCATCCTGGCTTATAGCCACATCATGATGGTGCTGACCGTGATGTTCTTCGTGTTCAGCTGCGTGCTGAGCCTCTCTCCGACTGACCTGATGGAAGCGAAAACGCAGAACATCTCTATCTTGTCTTATCTCGCCAATCACTTCTCTAACCCACTGATTGAATATATCGCGCCATTTATTGCCTTTATCGCGATCACTAAATCTTTCCTCGGCCATTATTTAGGTGCTCGCGAAGGCTTTAACGGTATGGTGATTAAGTCATTGCGCAGCAAAGGTAAAAATATCGCGCTGCCAACACTGAATCGCTACACCGCTATTTTCATGTTGCTGACGACCTGGGCCGTGGCGACATTAAACCCAAGCATTTTGGGGATGATTGAAAATATCGGCGGGCCTATTATTGCAATGCTGTTATTCCTCATGCCGATGTATGCGATTCGCAAAGTGCCGGCAATGAGAAAATACAGCGGTCATATTAGTAACGTGTTCGTGGTTATTATGGGTTTAATTGCCATGTCTGCGATTGTTTATACTCTTCTGGGTTAATCTTCACCTTTAATAATAAAGAAGGGGCAGGGATGTTCTGCCCCTCTATCCAAAACTTTCCTTCCTGATTTTTCTGACATTTTATTGCCATGGAGTCTAACGTGATTAGCATCTTCGATATTTTCAAAATTGGTATTGGGCCTTCGAGTTCTCACACCGTCGGGCCAATGAAAGCCGGGAAAATATTTAGCGATGAGCTTATCGCCCTCGGCCATATTAATAATACTTCTCGTGTCGTGGTGGATGTTTATGGTTCTTTATCTCTAACCGGTAAAGGCCACCACACGGATTTAGCCATTATCATGGGGCTTGCTGGTAATTTACCCGATACAGTAAATATCGATGCGATCCCTGGTTTTATTCGTGATGTGGAAAGCACGGGCAAGCTGATGCTGGCCAATGGTGCCAAAGAGGTGGAGTTCCCAATGCAGGGCAGCATGAACTTCCATTCCACCAACCTTCCTCTGCATGAAAATGGCATGACCCTGAGCGCCTTCGACGGCGAGCAGCTGCTTTATAGCCAAACTTATTACTCGATTGGCGGCGGGTTTATCGTCGAAGCCAGCCGTTTTGGTATGCAGGAAGAGAGCGCGGTCACCATGCCATTCCCATTCAAATCCGCCCATGACTTGCAGCAGCACTGCAATAATACCGGCTTATCGCTATCCGGCGTGATGATGCAAAACGAACTCGCGGGTCACTCGAAAACTGAGATTGCCGAACATTTTGCGGCTATCTGGGATGTGATGAGCGAGGGCATTACTCGCGGTATTCACACCGAAGGCCTGCTGCCGGGCCCTATGAAAATTAACCGCCGCGCCGCTGCTTTGCGCCGGATACTGGTAACGCAGGATAAGAATAATGTTGACCCGATGGGCGTCGTCGACTGGATAAACATGTACGCCATGGCGGTCAATGAAGAGAACGCCGCCGGTGGCCGCGTGGTGACTGCGCCAACCAACGGCGCCTGTGGCATCATTCCCGCGGTGCTGACTTACTACGATCAGTTTATTCGGCCGGTCAGCCCAGACTCTTACAGCCGCTTTTTCTTAGCCGCTGGCGCGGTGGGCGTTCTGTTCAAAATGAATGCCTCTATTTCGGGTGCCGAAGTCGGGTGTCAGGGGGAGGTCGGCGTGGCCTGTTCAATGGCGGCGGCTGGGCTTACCGAACTGCTGGGCGGCAGCACGGCGCAGGTGTTTATGGCAGCAGAAATCGCTATGGAACACCATCTCGGTTTAACCTGCGATCCATTGGCCGGGCAGGTTCAGGTGCCTTGCATCGAGCGAAATGCCATCTCAGCCGTGAAGGCGGTGAATGCTTCGCGTATGGCGTTACGCCGCACCAGCGAGCCACGCGTCTGTCTCGATAAAGTCATTGAAACCATGTATGAAACCGGCAAAGACATGAATTCTAAATATCGCGAAACATCGCGCGGAGGATTGGCCATCGCCGTTGTGGCGTGCGATTAGTCAAAAAATCTGTTTTCTCTAAGGCGGGAAACCGCCTTTCCGCCCCAAATCTCCTGCTGCTCTGTGCTATGTTGGTTTAGAGGTATTCACAAATCTGACCATACTCAATAACAGTTAAAGGGACGAATCGGCATGTCGACATTTTTCATGAATGACCGCAAGAATCTGATTAACGACGTAATTGAAGGCGCAATTCTTACTTCCCCCTACAAAAATCTCGCCAAGCTGGACATCGATCCGGCCATTCGCGTTGTGGTTCGCAGCGACTGGGACAAAAAGAAAGTCGCGCTGATCTCCGGCGGCGGCTCCGGCCATGAACCGGCGCACGTCGGATTTATCGGCAAAGGCATGTTAACCGCCGCCGTCTGTGGCGATGTTTTTGCTTCTCCCAGCGTCGACGCGGTGCTTAGCGCCATTATTGCCGTCACGGGCGAAGCTGGCTGCTTGTTGATTGTGAAAAACTACACCGGCGACCGTCTCAACTTTGGGCTGGCGGCTGAAAAAGCCAAAAACCTGGGTTACAAAGTCGATTTAGTGATGGTCTCCGACGACATCTCCCTGCCGGATAACAAGCAGCCTCGCGGCATTGCCGGCACCGTGCTGGTGCACAAAATCGCGGGCTATGTGGCTGAAAAAGGTAAGTCACTCAAGGCGGTAACCGCCGCGGCGCAAAAGGCTATTGATGCCACCTCGAGCATTGGCGTGGCGATGACCGGCTGTAGTTTGCCGGGAGACAGCGGCAAAGAAGAGGAAGAGAGCCGCATCCCTGCCGGACAGGTTGAGCTAGGTTTGGGTATCCACGGCGAGCCGGGCGTGTCGAAAATCAAAACTCAGAACAGTGAAAAAGTCGTTGCCACCCTGGTCGAGAAGCTACAGGCGCAGGTGAAGAAAAGCGACAAACTGGCGGTATTGATTAATAACCTCGGCGGCGTTTCTCCTCTGGAGATGAATCAGCTGACCAAAGAGCTGGTGCATTCGGCGCTCGGCAAGTCGATTCGCTATCTGATTGGCCCTGCGGCGCTGGTCAGCGCGTTAGATATGAAAGGCTTCTCGCTTTCCACCATTGTGCTCGACGATGAAACAGAAAAAGCGCTGTTGGCGGATGTCGAAGCCGCAGGCTGGCAGCCCCTGGTGAAATTGGAAAAACTGCCGACGTTGAAAGCCAAAAAGCTGGGGCAGAAATCAAAAGTTAAGGCCTCAACCAATGCCGAAGTGGGCAAGATTGTCGAGGTAGTCACCGAGACGTTATCCGGGCTGGAAGATGAGCTGAATAAGCTGGACGCCAAAGTCGGCGATGGCGATACCGGTTCAACCTTCGCCTCCGGCGCGCGTGATATCCAAGAGCAAAACAAAGGCAAAAGGCTGCCGCTTAACGACCTTTCTGCGCTGTTAGCCGTGGTCGGCGATCGCCTGGCAACTGTCATGGGCGGCTCGAGTGGCGTACTGATGTCGATTTTCTTCACCGCCGCCGGGCAAAAAGTGGCAGAAGGGAAAAAGATCAACGAGGCGCTGTTGTTTGGTTTGGAACGCATGAAGCACTACGGCGGGGCTGACTTGGGCGACCGCACCATGATTGATGCCTTGCAGCCCGCTCTGGAAGCTTTGGGTAAAAAAGGCGACCTGAAAGCCGCCGCCAAGGCCGCCGCAAAAGGCGCCAAGGACACTTCCACCATGAAGAAAGCCAACGCGGGGCGCTCCTCTTACCTCAGCAGTAATAGTCTGAAAGGGGTGAAAGATCCGGGCGCAGTGGCAGTGGAAAAAGTGTTTGAGGCGCTCGCCAAATAACCTTCTTTATATGCTGTATATGCGCTGAAATAAAAACGGCCTGTGTGGTTTTCCATGCGGGCCATTTTTTATGGGCGCTATTTATTTCTGCATGAAGCCTTATTGCGAAGCTCCAGCAGTTCGGCCAAAAGGTTGATCTAAAGCAGGCAAAGTCGCTTCTCCCCCACGCTCTGTGTGGCTTATCCGTATAATTCCTCGCCAAAATATTCATAATGTCACTCCGCTAACGAAGAGCTTCTATGTCTGCCAGCCTGATCCAGCCCGAGCGCCATCTGTTTTCCTATCCCCTTTATTGGGCCGAGTGCTATGGCACCGCCCCATTTTTACCCATGTCCCGCGAGGAGATGGACCAGCTTGGCTGGGATAGCTGCGATGTGATTGTGGTGACGGGCGATGCCTATGTGGATCACCCCAGCTTTGGTATGGCAATCATTGGCCGCATGCTCGAAGCGCAGGGGTTCCGCGTGGGGATCATCTCCCAGCCTGACTGGACGTCCAAAGATGACTTCATGAAGTTGGGCAAGCCGAACCTGTTTTTTGGCGTGACGGCGGGCAACATGGACTCGATGATCAACCGTTATACGGCAGATAGAAAATTGCGCCATGACGATGCATACACCCCGGATAACGTCGGGGGCAAACGGCCAGACCGCGCCACGGTGGCGTATTCCCAGCGCTGCAAAGAAGCCTTTAATGATGTGCCAGTGGTGCTCGGCGGAATAGAAGCCAGCCTGCGTCGTATCGCCCATTACGACTATTGGTCTGACACGGTGCGTCGTTCGGTGCTGGTTGACTCCAAGGCCGATATGTTGATTTACGGCAACGGTGAGCGACCGCTGGTTGAAGTGGCGCACCGGCTGGCAGCAGGGGAGCACATCAGCGAGATCGTTGATGTGCGCAATACGGCGGTGATGCGCAAAATGGCATTGACGGGCTGGAGCGGGGTGGACTCAACGCGCCTTGATAAACCAGGCCGCATCGAGCCAATAATGAACCCCTATGGTGAAGACCTGCCTTGCGCTGAAGGAATACTGCCCGAAGCCGATGGCCCGCAGCCCATCACCGTTCGCGCACCTAAGCCGAAACCTTGGGAAAAAACCTACGTTCTGTTGCCCTCGTTTGAGAAAGTTAAAAATGACAAAGTGATGTATGCCCATGCTTCTCGGATCTTGCATCACGAAACTAACCCCGGCTGCGCGCGGGCGCTGATGCAAAAACATGGCGACCGTTACGTGTGGATCAATCCGCCTGCGATCCCCCTCGCCACCGATGAGATGGACTCAGTTTTCGCCCTGCCTTTCCAACGAGTGCCGCATCCCTCTTATGGTCAGATGCGTATCCCCGCGTATGAGATGATCCGTTTTTCCGTGAATATCATGCGCGGTTGCTATGGCGGCTGCTCTTTCTGCTCGATCACCGAACATGAAGGGCGAATTATTCAGAGCCGTTCTGCCGATTCTATTGTCAGAGAAATTGAAGAGATCCGCGATCGCGTGCCGGGATTCACCGGCGTGATTTCGGACTTGGGTGGGCCTACTGCGAACATGTATATGTTGCGCTGTCAGTCGCCACGTGCAGAACAAACCTGCCGTCGCGCCTCCTGCGTCTACCCTGATATTTGCCAGCATATGGACACTAATCATGAGCCGACCATTAAGTTATATCGGCGTACTCGTGCTTTGAAAGGTATCAAGAAAATCCTGATTGCATCGGGTGTGCGTTATGACCTCGCTGTACAAGACCCGCTTTATATTAAGGAGCTAGCGGAGCATCACGTTGGGGGATATTTGAAGATTGCCCCTGAGCATACCGAAACGGGACCTTTATCTAAGATGATGAAACCTGGCATGGGCAGCTATCATCGCTTTAAGAAGCTCTTTGACCAATATTCGAAAGCTGCCGGGAAAAAGCAGTATCTGATCCCCTATTTTATTTCGGCACATCCGGGGACGCGGGACGAAGATATGGTTAATTTAGCCCTGTGGTTGAAAGAGAATCGCTTCCGACTGGATCAGGTACAAAACTTCTACCCATCACCACTCGCCAGTGCGACCACCATGTATTACAGCGGCAAAAATCCGTTGAATAAGGTGGATTACAAAAGCGAAGACGTGGTGATACCTAAAGGAGATCGCCAGCGGCGTTTGCACAAAGCCTTACTACGCTATCACGATCAGGCGAACTGGCCAGTGATCCGCGAAGGGCTAGTGACGCTGGGGCTCAAGCATCTTATCGGCGAACGTTCGGAGTGTCTGGTTCCCGCCGAAAATGGCAGGGGCTATAACGCCAATCGACCAAAATTCAGCGCCCGTCCGGCAGCTACACGCTTTACAGAGGGGCCGAAGCCCCTCCAATCTGGCGTGAGAAAGAGCACCGCTAGTCGAGGTAAAAAACCGGCTTAAGACTATGACTCACTGGGCTATTATCGGCATTCGCGGGCATAATGTCCGCCATATGTCGCCACCATTTTTGGCAAATTTGGGTGTCTGCTACTGCATTCCAGCGCGCTTCAGATTCAATCTCTACGGTGGCAAACAGCAAGCTGCGCTGCTCATCCAAGAAAATGCTGTAGTGATGCGCTCCGTGGGCCTTCAGCGTTTCTTCTAACTCCAGCCAGATAGGGGTGTGCCGCCGCTGATATTCGGCGTGCGCGTCAGGATTCACCTGCATCACAAAAGCTTTACGAATCATTTGTGTCCCCTCATTACATCGCGTTGAGATAGAGTTCACGGACCTGTTCCCGAGAAGCTTCTCTTGGGTTGCAGGGCGCGCAAGGGTCTGCCAGTGCTTTATCCAGCCAGCCTTCGATATCGTCTTTCGTGATGCCGAGCTCGGCAAAACCTGAAGGAATACCCACGCGTTGAGAGAGTGCGCGGATAGCGTCGAGCGCAGCGTGGCTGGCGCTTTCTTCATCCATCCCGCTGATATCTACCCCCATAGCACGAGCAATCTCTGCAAACCTCTGCGGACAGGATGGCCGATTAAAGGCTTCAACGATCGGCAGTAATATGGCGTTGCAGACACCGTGCGGCAGGTTGTGCGTGGCGCCCGGCTGGTGAGCCAGTGCGTGAACCAGTCCCAACCCGGCGCTATTGAATGCCATACCCGCCAGATATTGACCGTGGGCCATCTTCTCGCGTGCCTGTAAATCCTTGCCGTTCTCTACTGCTGCTGGCAACCATTGGCTAATGGTACCGATCGCCGCCAGCGCCGTCGGATCCGTCAGGGGATGTGCCCCAACAGAGACGTAAGCCTCGATAGCATGGGTAAGGGCATCCATGCCGGTTGCGGCAGTGACGCTTGCAGGGATGGCCAACATAATGGCGGGATCATCCACGGCGATATCAGGGATCAGGTTGGTGTCGATGATCACTTCTTTGACCTGACGCTGGCTGTCGGTGATCACCGCGTTACTGGTTAACTCGGCCGCGGTGCCTGCCGTAGTGTTGATCGCCACCAAAAACGCACCTGGGTTTTTCACCTTGCCAACGCCCGAATAGGCCGTGACCGGCGCAGGGTTGGCAGTGAGGATTTTGATGCCTTTCGCTGTATCAATCGGGCTGCCGCCGCCAAACGCGATCAGATAGCTGCATTTATTCTGCGCATAGAGCCGGTAGCCTTCATCCACGATTTCACTGGTGGGGTTTGGCGAGACGCCGCTATAGAGTGCATAGGGCAAGCTGGCTGCTTCTAAAGCGTCAAACAGGCCGTCGAGCAGGCCGAGTTCGATCAGCTGGGCATCCGTGACTATGAGCGCTTTGCCGGAGATCTTGGTCTGGAGCAGTGCCACCATATCCGTGATGGCACCTTGCCCATGTAAGCTAATTTTAGGTAAAGCCAACATAAAGCTCATAACGCGTTCCTTTTCATCATTATGCTTTGAGTGCGGCGGCAAAAGGTTTGACGTCGAAACGCTCGCCCAATGCAATCAATTCCTCGGTAGAAATGGTTTGCTTCTTGCCGCCCATGGCAATCACTTTGACCAATATCTCTGCGGATTTCTCAGCGGTATCAATAAGTCCAAAGGCATCGTCGAGGGAAGGGCCGCTGCCGAAAATGCCGTGATAAGCCCAGAGCACCAGAGTGTGGTGTTGCATCTGATCGGCAGTCGCTGCACCGATGCCATCCGTGCCCGGCACCATCCACGGCACAATGCCGATACCATCAGGGAATACCACCAGACATTCGGTGCTGCATTCCCAAATTTCGCGAGTGAATTTTGCGCTATCAAGCTCAAGCACGTAGGTCAGAGCAATCAGGTTAGTGGCATGGCAGTGCATGATCACTCGATCCTGACCATCAGTCACTTTCATGCGAACGATATGAGATTGAAGATGCGCAGCCAGCTCGGAGGTCGGTAAGCCCCCGGCAGTTAAGCCCCACAGAATGCGGTAACCCGTCCCCTGACCGTTAAGTTGTATAACGGCCAAAGACTCGGCGGGCGAAAGCTGAACATTGCGGAAGAACTTGCCCGAGCCCGTGACGATAAAGTAGTGATTCGCCAGTTCCGGTGCTGCTTGAGTTAAGGCTACTGACCGTGGCTCGCTGTAAAAATCGGCTTTATAGGGCGCGACATCTTCTGGCAACAGGCGCAGGCTGACGTTGCCGCCGTTGCGCTCATCCCAGCCTTTCAGCCACATATCGCTGGTGGCTTTGATCATGCCCTGGACGAACCAAGCGTTGAGTAAAGTTTTCATCGTTAAATACCTTTAAAATCTTAAAAAATAGTGAGTTAGCTTTTATCGTTTTGCGAGTTCAGTTTTTTCATAATGGCGAACGTTATCCAGCCATTGGCTGCCGACCGGCACGTCATGGCGCAGGCAATACATATCCCACACGGCTTGCCACGGCAGGCATTTCTGTTCTTCGAGCAGCGCCAGCCTTGCGGTGTAGTCCCCCTCGTTCTCGAGCTTTTTCAGCAAGTCGGTGGGTTCGAGCAGGGCGCGCAGTAACGCTTTTTTCATATTGCGCGTGCCGATGACCCACGCCGCGATACGGTTGATGGAGGCGTCGAAGAAATCTAATCCGATGTGTACGCGGTCAAACAGCTTGTGGCGGATGATCTCGTTGGCGATGGCCTGAGTTTCGTCATCCAGCAATACCACGTGGTCGCTGTCCCAGCGTACCGGGCGGCTGACGTGAAGTAGCAAGCGCGGGACGTACAGCATGACGCTGGAGATTTTGTCGGAGATGACTTCCGTTGGATGGAAATGACCTGCATCCAGACACAGTGCAGTTTGGCGGCTGGACGCATAGCCCAGATAAAACTCATTCGAGCCGACGGTATAGCTTTCCGTGCCGATGCCGAACAATTTGCTTTCTACTGCGTCAATGTGATGGTGGGGATCGAGCTTCTCAGCAATGACTTCATCAAGCGCGCTTAATAGCCTTTCACGCGGGGCGAGGCGATCGACGGTGAGATCTTTCATGCCATCAGGGATCCAGATATTCATCACCGATGGGGTATTGAGCGCCTTGCCGAAAGAGGCGGAAATCCGGCGACTGGCCTGACAGTGTTCAATCCAAAACTGGCGGATTTCAGGATTAGCGTGCGACAGCGTGAAGCCATCTGCACTCAGTGGGTGTGAGAAGCAAGAAGGGTTAAAGTCCAGCCCTAGCTGGTTTTTCTTCGCCCATTCGACCCACTGGCTAAAGTGTTTGGGTTCGATTTCATTGCGTGCGACAGGCTTGTCAGATTCCAAATATAAAGCATGTAAATTCAGGCGATTAGGGCCGGGAATAAGCGACAGGGCCTGTTCTAAATCGGCACGCAGTTGCTGTGCATTTTTAGCTTTACCCGGATAACTGCCGGTGGCCTGAATCCCTCCTGTTAATGCGCCTTCTGGATTTTCAAAACCGGCAACGTCGTCACCCTGCCAGCAGTGCATTGATACAGGTAGAGTGTCGAGTTTCTGCATCGCGTCTTCGGCATCAATACCGAGTTGGGAAAAGCGCTCTTTCGCGAGCGTCCATGCATGATCTATAGATGAAGTCATACTGCGAGTTCCTCATTGGCGTTACTGAGTGCCTGAAAGCGACACCAGTGGGTAGCAAGATTGGGTACAGGCTGCGGCACATAGCGCTGCTGTGGGAATTGGCTAGAGAGCATTTGCCGATAAAGGTCGACATCTTTGACCAAGTTAAGGGCCATAAGCTGGCAGCCGATATTGCCAAGGGTGGAAGCCTCGACAGGGCCAGCGGTCACAGGAATTTGGCAGACATCGGCACAAAGTTGATTGAGAAAAGCATTCTGGCAGCCGCCGCCGACAATATGGATTGCCTCCAGCGGTGCTCCTTGTAATTCAGCGAGCTGCTGAGCCGTTTGACGATAAAGCATGGCAAGGCTGTCAAAGATGCAGCGTGCTAATGCCGCAGGGTTTGTTGGGACCGGCTCCCCCTGCTCATGGCAGGCTTCACAGATGGCATCGACCATGGATGCGGGGTTAATAAAGCGCGAATCGTTAGGATTGATAAGGCTGACAAAGGCCGGCAGCGCGGCCGACTCGTCAATTAAGGACGGCAAATCCTGCACGTTCAGCTCGTTGCAGATGCGCTGCAACAGCCACAGTCCCATGATGTTTTTTAATACGCGATAACTGCCGTTAATCCCGCCTTCATTGGTGAAATTCGCCTCAAGAGCCGCACGATGGGTGAAGGCTTTCGGGCTTTCGATCCCCATCAGCGACCAGGTACCGGAGCTGAGATAAGCTGAGTTTTTTCCGGACATTGGGGCGGCCACCACGGCACTCGCCGTGTCATGGGTGGCAACGCTGGTTACCGGCACGCGGTGCCCGTTAGGAGAAAGCCAATAGCCTAATGATTTACCCGGTTGTGAGGGCTTCTCTAGCCAGCTTTGCGGAATGCCCGCATATTCGAGCAACTTTTCATCCCACTTTCCGCTGTGAATATTGACCATCTGTGTGGTACTGGCATTGGTATGTTCCCAGTTCATCACGCCGGTTAAACGGTAATACAGATAGTCAGGCATCAGCAGAAGGCGGTCTATTTGCGGGAGCCATTCTGGCTGCTGGCGAGTCAGCGCTTTTAACTGGTAGAGGGTATTGAACGGCAAGAACTGAATGCCCGTGGTGCGATAAATCACGTCTCGACCAAGCTCCAAACAGGCTTGTTCCATCACGCCGTCCGTGCGTTTATCACGGTAAGCGACGGGCAGGCCGACACGGTTTCCCTGCGCGTCCAGCAAGACAAAATCGACTCCCCAGGTATCAATCCCAATGCTGTCGAGGCGAATATCGGCACTCTCCAGCAGGGTCAGGCCAGTAAGAATATGCTGCTCTAGAGCGTCGAGATCCCAAGTGTCATAGCCATCAACTTTCACCAGCGTATTAGGAAAACGATGGATCTCTTTCAGCGTCAGTTGCGCTTTATGTTCACTATTAAAGGTTGCAAGCATCACGCGCCCACTCGAGGCGCCCAGATCAATTGCAGCAATATGGTGGAGTGTCATAACGGCCATTCCTTTTCAGATATGGTCGCAGTTTAGGCGGGGAGCTGGGGCATGACCTTCCCGTGAATGCCAAGCAATGGAGGCAGTTGGCAGCATCAAAAAGGTGATGGGGGAGTGGATCACAAAACGATAAAAACGAAGGAACTTCACCGCGAATGTAATGGGAAGAATTTTGCAATTATAGGTTGTGATCTTCGCCGCAGTTCCTTTCAACAGTCGGCAAATCTTTAAAAAATAACCGCGAACGCGTTTTCTATGCCGTCGTTTTAAGGTTATCCGCCAGTGGTCAGGATAGGGTTATTTCACTTATTGAGGACAGGAGGCGAGACATGACGTTACTAATTGGCGATGATTATTTTGCTTCACCAGAGTTAACCATAGCCGTGGAACGGCGAACTCCGCAGGAAGCCTTCCCTGAGCATTACCATGATTTCCACGAGATCATGCTGGTGGAGAGTGGGTCCGGCGTACATATCTTTAACGATGCACCTTATACACTTACCGTCGGCACTGTCTGTTTCGTGCGCGCCAGTGACCACCATCTTTTTGAAAGCGTCGATAATCTTCGGCTGACGAATGTGCTTTATCGTTCACCACAGGCATTTCGTTTTCTGCACGACGTCGGGCAATTTCTCCCGCAAGAACATCACTATCAGCAACAGGTGCATTGGCAGCTTAGCCCAACTTTGTTGCAACAGGCTCTACAATGTATCGCTGTTTTAGAGCAGCATGCGGGGGGAACCCACCCCCAGCAAATCGCGGCGACGGAAAGCCAGTTTCTGCACCTGTTGATCCTGCTCTATCAGGGGTGTTTCCAGCCACTATTGCGAGACACCTCGGAAAACAAAATTAACCAGCTACTCGAATGGCTGCATGGCCATTACAGTGAGGAGATTAACTGGCCGGAAGCCGCAGATCGATTTACGTTGGCACTACGCACCTTACACCGGCAAATGAAGCAGCAAACTGGTATGACGCCCCAGCGTTATCTTAATCGCCTACGTTTGCTCGAGGCGCGCCGCAGGCTACACCATAGCGATCAAAGCATTACCGATATCGCCTACGCCTGTGGCTTCAGCGACAGTAATCATTTCTCGACGCAGTTTCGCCGGGAGTTCTCCATGTCGCCAAAACTGATGCGCAACCAATTGCGTTAGCTGCCGCACCTTTTGGCTGCTTGATGCGGGTATAAAATTTGCCCTGCGCTTATATTCCTTTGACTGAATGGGTTTGGGGATAGCCACGATGCAGCTTAAATTAATGAAAAATGATTTTTTTCTGACCAATAAAAACTCCGTCATGGTGGCCGAACGCCACCCTCAGGCAAATTTCCCTTCCCATGATCACGACTTTGACGAGTTGGTGATTGTTTGGCGGGGTAACGGCACGCATATTTGGAATGGCATTCCTTACCCCATTACCTGCGGCGATCTGTTCTATATCAATGCCAATGACCGACATAGCTATGAGTCAGTCAATGACCTGGCGCTGGACAATATTCTGTATTGTCGCGAACGCTTTCGTCTGGCTGCCGATTGGACCCAACTGCTGCCAGGGGAGGGCGTAAGCCAGGAGCAGCGCTATTGGCGGCTCAGTTCCCTTGGCATGACGGCTTTACGGGATAAAGTCGACGAGCTTTCTGCTGAATGTATGAAATCAGAATCGATCTCGGTTCAGCTCAGTGAAGCCTTATTGATGCAGCTCGCCCTCTTGCTGCTGCGTTATCGTCACCCGCCAAATAGCGGCGTTTTACCCGATGCTCACCAGCTAGATCTGCTGCTGATGGCACTGCGAGCGAGTATTAGCGAGCCGTTCCATCTGGAGAGTTTCTGCCAGAAGCACGGCGTAGGGCTACGCGCAGTGCGAGCCTTGTTCAAACAGCATACCGGCATGAGCGTGTCGCACTACTTAAGACAACTACGGCTGTGTCGGGCTATGAGTTTGCTGCGCTATAGCGATCGGACCATTGGTGAAGTTGCGGCGGAATGCGGCTTTGATGACAGCAACTATTTTTCAGTGGTGTTTAACCGAGCCTGCGGGGTATCGCCAAGAGATTATCGCCAGCGCTTTATGAAACATGTCGTTAAGCCGATGGTGGTGCCGACATTATCCTGATGCTCATGGAGCGACTGCCACAGTGAGTTTATCTTTGTGGCAGTCGCTGTAGGCAATGTGATTAAGGGATTAGGCCGACATTCCCATGCCCACGATGTTGGCGGCCAGAATAATGATCAGACATCCCAGAGACAAAATTGCCACCGGCTTCTTGCCCACGCCTAGCCACTCTTTGAGCAACAGGCCAACAATACCGCCGCACAAGACGTAGAAACTCATGTGTAACATCCAGCTCATGTAGCCGTACTCTGACGGAATGCTGGCGTGGCCCCACGCATAGAAGAAGAATTGCAGGTACCACATGGTGCCGCCCAAGATGGCAAACAGCGCATTCGTGATGAGCAGGGGTTTAGCAATCGACAGATCTGCTTTCACGGAAAGTTCGCGACGGGTTGCCAGCCGAATAAAGCAGAAGCCGAGGTTGACGATCGCGCCGCCGCCCATAATGACAACATAGCTTGGCAAGGCAACATAGAGGGGATTCAAACCTAGCTGCGCGGCTGATTCATGCATAGGCGTCGCGGCGCTCATGGCAAATGACATTCCGGCGGAGAAAATACCGCAGAAAGCGGCCAAAATAAGCCCCTTCTTGAGGTTAAACTCCTCTGCTTTGATGCCCAGCGATTTTTCCTTCAGGTAGCCTGCGTAGCTGACCACGGCAACGCCAATCACCGCGACCAACACGCCGAGCAGCGTCATTCTGCCGCCCGCCGTTCCTATCAGCACATCAACTTTCCCTTGCAGAACGGGTGTCATGAGCGTGCCAATTATGAGGGTGATACCGATGGCGATGCCTATCCCCAGCGACATGCCTAAATAGCGCATGGTCAGGCCATAGTTGATATTACCTATGCCCCACATTGCCCCAAACAGGAAGATAGGTAGCAGTGTTGAAAGACTGAATGAGCTGTAATAGGCCCAAAAATCTGGCAATAAAACATAGCTCACTGCCCAGGGCAGAACTATCCATGAGAAGAGGCCGGCCATCGACCACATGGTCTCCCACGACCACTTTTTAACTTGCTTGAGCGGGGCGTAAAAACAAGCTGCGCTGGCGGCGCCCACCAAGTGCCAGATAATGCCAAGAATAATAGAACTGCTCATACTGATAACCCTTTTTCGTTATTCATACTGGTTGTAGATGAGGTTGTTATGTGAGGGCACGTTTTACTGCCGCGATAAACGTTAAGGGCGGCATTGAGCGAAGTTTAGGCAGGGTTGTTATTGGGTACCTTCCACTGAGTGCCATCATTGGGGCGCATTTGGCATTCGCTAAAAGATGGTGATGTGGCAGTTCACAGATTAGAAATGGCAGCTAAAAAAGAGGGGAGGGGGTATTTAATTTGGTCAGGCTAAGAAGGCCATAATCACCATCGCAGAATATATCCGGGTAATTTCTACTCTTGGCACTCGTCCGAGAGGTAACAGACTGATGTAACATAGGCAGTGAATGGTGCTATTTCATTCAGCAGCCTTAATGGATAAACGAGGTTGTCATAATAATGAAATAAATTTTCTCAGGAATAATGGTTAATGCCAATTTTCTTGGCGTATTAAGCATCCATTTTTTTAATGTTTGAAACATTAAACTCGCCGTTATTCACAGCGAGTTTTTCATGTTATCTGTCGAAAGAATAGCTTCCCAAGAATAAAGTATTTTATTTCTTCCGCTATTTTTGGCGTGATAAAGCAACTGATCTGCCGCAGTTAATGCGGAAGGGAAATCGCCGTCATGGAGGGTAGAAAGCCCGGCGCTGACTGTCACATGGGTGGAAACATCAGCATTAAAGTTATGGGGAATATTTAAGCTCAGCACCTTATTTTGAATGCGCTCAGCCATGCGTACCGCGTAGTCCTGGGACACATTCGACATCACGACCAGAAACTCTTCACCCCCGTAGCGCACCACCACGTCGCGAGAACGAACGGCATCGCGTATGGCTGCTGCGACCCGCACCAAAGCCTGATCTCCCATGGTATGACCATAGTTATCGTTGTAGGCTTTGAAGTGGTCAATATCGAGTAACATCACGTAATGGCTGGATTTGTCCTGACTGAATACGGTTTCTAGCTTGTTTTGTAAGCCGCGGCGATTATACAAACCGGTAAGGGGATCAAGCATACTGAGATCGCTAAATTTTTCCCTTTCGCTATAGAGATTGGTCAACATTCGGCGGGTGAAGGCGTCGCTGCGTTTAAGCATCATATGGTGCAGATACAGACCAATGAGCGGCAGGGCAACGGTGAAAATTATCTTGGAGATGTGAGTGAAACCGTCTAAAAAAATAACGGTTCCAGTGGAAGGTGCTACATGAAGGCAAAATGCCAGGAAATTATCCGATAAAGCGATAACGCTAATAAAGAATATACTGAGCAGGCTGACCAGCAAGTAACTCTTATCATAGTCACCGATTTTATCGAACTGCAGAATTATATGCCATGCCCATAAACTGCCGACCAAGATGGAGCAGATACTTAAACGGAATAGCTCAGTTTTTTTATTCAAATAAATGAATATTAATCCTGATACGCACACCACCCCAATAATCATTAAGGGCAAGCTGGCTTTAGCCATCTTTACTGCTGGGTTAATCATTGAAAATAGGGCCGATGCACTATTTAAGAAAAAGAATAACAATAGCGAAAGACGATGTTTGCTTTTTAGCAATTCATCATAGGCATGAAATATCATTAAAATTCACTCTATTTAGGGTCCGGCCTTATGAATAGATCAATGCTGCAATATCTGCAGTAAATAGCTGAGTTCAAATAAATTGACGACTAATAATCTAGGAAGGTGATTATTTAAATTCGATAGGTTATTAAATACCGAACTTAAAACTATCACTTTTGGTTACCACTGTCACCTTAACGGGCGCGTGGCGGGCAAAATGATGCGCGATGAGAAAAATTGCTATATGCTATTGGTTCTCATTATCACTGTATGGCAAAAATCATGATTGCAGCGATGGTAGCGGCGTGTGGACTCTGGGGAGTGAGTTGGTTTTTAGGTAAAAGGCTGACCAGCGGCTGGGGCGTACTTTTGCCTTGTGCGCTGCTGCCCTTCTTGGCTTTAGCCAATCTTTCGTTGGATAACCTACGCGTACTGGTCGTTATTGCGATGCTCGCCACGCTGGTGATGTTGCTGCATAAAACACTTCGCCACTATTTACTCCTGCCGTCGTTTGTTGCACTGGCAGGCGGGCTGACAGCACTCTCTTTAAATTTCAATCTGCTATAACCGGACGGGCGAAAGGATAAATCGTTTAACAAGGTTTAGGGGTTTTGGGTGACTGACTGTTGCCTGAAAGGCAGAGATTTTTTTAGAAAAGACAGAGACTTGCAAGAGGGGATGTCGATATTTGAAGAGAATCATGTGGTGCGAAGGGAGGGACTCGAACCCTCACATCCTAAGGACACTAACACCTGAAGCTAGCGCGTCTACCAATTCCGCCACCATCGCACAGATGATTTCTTCTTTATATCTAACTGCCTGATTTATATCACCGGAGTGGTGCGAAGGGAGGGACTCGAACCCTCACATCCAAAGGACACTAACACCTGAAGCTAGCGCGTCTACCAATTCCGCCACCATCGCATCGTGCCGTGCAATATAAATTCAGTTTACTGCTGTTAACTCACTCAGTAGTTGTATTGGTGCGAAGGGAGGGACTCGAACCCTCACATCCAAAGGACACTAACACCTGAAGCTAGCGCGTCTACCAATTCCGCCACCATCGCATTCTCAGCAGAAAATTCATCAGAACTTACTCTGCGAGTAATACAACTACGGGGCCGAATTCTAGAGATTTCCGCTCCGCCGTCAATACTTATTTCCCCCATTGCCGACGTTTGGTGTAAAAAGCAGCATATTCATGGGGAATAAGGCTGTTTAGCTTTTACCAATAGGCCAAATGCAATGACTCGAGGGAAAGTTCGCCGCGTTTGATGTCTCCCTGAGTGAAGCCAAGGCCGCGGCGATGTAAGGTGCCGCAGCCTGTACGGCTCCGGCGAGTTAAGGTTAGCGTTTTTTCTTTTTCGGATCGCGTGGCGTGCGGCCTAGCGTGGCTTGATACACCTTAAAGCGGCCATTCTGCGCCAACACTTCGTGGCTGCCGAAGGTGGCATCCAGCAGGGCAGCGTATGGCAGGAAGGCGTTAGCTACGATGCGCAGGTGCCCGCCGGTATTCAGGTGCTTGGCTGCGCCGCGAATCAGCTGTTCAGCCGCATGGAGGCTGGTTTGCAAGCCTTCGTGGAACGGCGGGTTGGAAATGATCATATCGAAACGACCCGCGATGTCGGAGTAGACATTACTGGCGATAACCTCACCCGGCAGGTCGTTAGCTGCCAGCGTCGCCCGGCTGGCTTCGATAGCCGCTGCGCTCACATCGCTGAGGGTGATTTTCATTTTTGGCGAATAAGTGGCCAATACTACCGCCAGCACGCCGGAGCCGCAGGCGATATCCAGCACTTTGCCTTTCACCGGCTCTTCAAAGCTGTTGATTAACAACAGGCTGCCGCTATCTAGCCCTTCGCGGCTGAATACGCCAGGCAGGGTTTTAATGGCGACTTCTTCCACCATATAGGTGTCCCACCACTCTTCGGCGTCGAACGCAGGCTGTTTTTCCAAACGGCCGTGGTATAAGCCACAGCGGCGCGCGCTGTCGATTTTGCTCACTGCGCACAGGCCTTCGAGCACGGTTTCCACGCTGCGAACGCCACTGCGGTTCTCGCCGACCACAAAGATGTCGATACCGACTGGCAGCTGCGACAACAGGTTGAACAGTTGGAATTTTGCTTCCTGCTTGCTCTTCGGCCAGTAGTAGACCAGCAGGTCAGAAGGCTGGATAAATTCAGCATCGGCTAACAGGCTAAATTGCACATTGTCTTGTAATGCGCCGCTCAGCATCTGCCAGTGGTGATATTGATTGGTATGAACGCGAACCTCTTCGGCCTCGCACTCATCAACGAAAATGGCGGGTAAATCATCTTGTAAGTCACCGGCAAACAGCACGCGGCGCCCTGTAAATTCGTCACTGTGGCGCAGTATTACTTCACTTGCCGGGGTTAATGCAGACATCAGGTTGTGGCTCCTCAGGAATATGACCGGTGATTATAGAGGTTTATTGGCGCGCGTTCGATGTGTTTGCTAGCATAGCGCGGCATTTCGGGTGTTCAACAGGCAGGGAACAGGTATGGCATCAAGACGAGACTGGCTGTTACAACAGATGGGGATCACCCAGTGGACATTGCGCAAACCCTCTGTTTTACAAGGGGAAGTGGCCGTTAGCTTGCCGGAAAATACCCGTCTGCTGATCGTCGCCGATGTGCCTCCTGCTGAAGATGATCCGTTGGTAAATGATGTGGTGCGCAGCCTCGCGCTGGCGGCTCAACAGGTTTACCGTCTGACGCCAGAGCAGGTGAGTATGCTCCCCGAAGGCACGCACTGTAATACATGGCGACTGGGCATTAACGCACCCTTAGCGGTCGAAGGCACACAGTTATCCAGCCCGGCTCTGGCCGAGCTTTATCAAAATGCCGCAGCCAAACGCGCGCTCTGGCAGCAGATTTGTGAAAATGAACAACATTTCTATTCTGACGCCCGCTGATTTACCCCGTGCCCTGCAAATTGAAAACGCCAGCCACGCTTTCCCCTGGACCGAGAAAACCTTGGCCAGCAATCAGGGCGAGCGTTACCTCAATCTCAAAATCACGCAGGGCGAGCAGATGGCCGGTTTCGCCATCACGCAGATCGTTCTCGACGAGGCGACGCTGTTCAACATCGCCATCGACCCCGCATTCCAGCGCCAAGGTTTAGGCCGCAAGCTGCTTGAAGATGTCATCGAAAAGCTCGAGCAGCGCGACGTCGTCACCCTGTGGCTTGAGGTCCGCGCCTCCAACAGCAAAGCCATCGCGCTGTATGAAAGCCTCGGCTTTAATGAAGTTTCCGTTCGCCGCAACTATTACCCCGCCGCGCAAGGCCGTGAAGACGCCATCATGATGGCGCTGATTCTGGGTTAGCGTAAACCCTGCCTAAAAAACCATTGATTGCCCATCCAGCTTAAATCAGTGAAAATAGCCGGCTATTAACTTTTATTACCGCTTTGCCTGACGTCCTGTGACGTGATGAACAATGATGCAGGGCGGCCAACCGAAGAAACGTGAAAAACATGTCTCCAAGTGAATTCGCCCTCGAAGTGGCTAAACGCCGTACCTTCGCTATTATTTCTCACCCCGATGCGGGTAAAACGACCATCACTGAAAAGGTGTTGTTATTCGGACACGCGATTCAGACCGCCGGTACGGTAAAAGGCCGTGGCTCCAATAACCACGCGAAATCCGACTGGATGGAAATGGAAAAGCAGCGCGGTATCTCCATCACCACCTCCGTGATGCAGTTCCCGTACCGCCACTGTCTGGTTAACCTGCTCGACACCCCTGGGCACGAAGACTTCTCGGAAGATACTTACCGTACTCTGACGGCGGTGGACTGCTGCCTGATGGTGATCGACGCCGCGAAAGGTGTAGAAGACCGTACCCGCAAGCTGATGGAAGTTACCCGTCTGCGCGATACGCCAATTCTTACCTTTATGAACAAACTCGACCGTGACATCCGCGACCCAATGGAAGTGATGGACGAAGTTGAGCGCGAGCTGAAAATTGCCTGCTCGCCAATTACCTGGCCTATCGGCTGCGGTAAGCTGTTCAAAGGGGTTTACCACCTCTATAAAGACGAAACTTACCTGTATCAGACCGGTAAAGGTCACACCATTCAGGAAGTGCGCATTGTTAAAGGGTTGAACAACCCTGACCTCGACGCCGCCGTGGGCGAAGATCTGGCGAAACAGCTGCGCGAAGAGCTGGAGCTGGTGCAGGGCGCGTCCCACGAGTTCGAGCAAGAAGCATTCCTCAGTGGCGAACTGACGCCAGTGTTCTTCGGGACTGCATTGGGTAACTTCGGCGTTGACCACATGCTGGACGGACTGGTTGAGTGGGCACCTGCCCCAATGCCACGCAACACCGACCTGCGCGAAGTGAAAGCCAGCGACGAGAAGTTCACCGGATTCGTGTTTAAGATCCAGGCCAACATGGACCCGAAACACCGTGACCGCGTGGCTTTCATGCGCGTGGTGTCCGGCAAATATGAAAAAGGCATGAAACTGCGTCAGGTGCGTACCGGCAAGGACGTGGTGATTTCCGACGCGCTGACCTTTATGGCGGGAGACCGTTCGCACGTGGAAGAGGCTTATCCGGGCGATATTATCGGCCTGCATAACCACGGCACCATTCAGATTGGTGACACCTTCACTCAGGGCGAGAACATGAAGTTCACCGGCATTCCGAACTTCGCCCCAGAAATGTTCCGTCGCATCCGTCTGCGCGACCCACTGAAGCAGAAACAGCTGCTGAAAGGGCTGGTTCAGCTGTCGGAAGAGGGCGCAGTGCAGGTATTCCGCCCAATCGCCAACAACGATTTGATTGTTGGCGCAGTCGGCGTACTGCAGTTTGAAGTGGTGGTCGCGCGTCTGAAGAGCGAGTACAACGTTGAAGCGATTTACGAATCCGTCAACGTCAGCACCGCCCGATGGGTTGAATGCAGCGACGTGAAGAAGTTCGAAGAGTTTAAGCGTAAGAACGAAGTTAACCTGGCGCTGGACGGCGGCGATAACCTGACTTACATCGCGCCAACCATGGTGAACCTGAACCTGGCGTCAGAGCGTTACCCGGAAGTGACGTTCCGCAAAACCCGCGAGCATTAATTTTCACTGCTCGGTTAACCTATTTCATTGGTTAACTCAGCCCCCCTCAAAAGGCGACGATCCGGTCGCCTTTTCTCTTCCCGCTTGCACAATTCTGCTGTTTTAATCTTTCCGCTGCGAAACTACTTTTGCGGTTTTCGTTGATTTATTGGGCAATATTGTGGTGTTTTGATCGGACTTGTCTGCATTTGGCGCCGATTTAGCATTCTTTCTCCCCATCTTCGATTTCTCAGCTATATTAAATCTGTGTGCAGCGAACGGTGGGTTAAACCACTGCTTCCGATTAATAAAGCAGAGTGTTATAGGGTAAAGGTGACAAATCTCACCCTTTAACAAATGACTCTACTGCACATGCAATAAGAGAAAGGTTTTTAACTAAGTTACAGACCTTGAGTCTGGTTCGATATTGCACAAAACCGTCACGACCATGTGACGTAAAGAGTCCGCCATTTAGGACTTATAAACTAAAGGAAGAAATCGATGAAAAAGTCTAACTTTGCCTATTCCATGCTGGCCGTTGTTTTGAGCACCGCTGTAATGAGCGGGAGCGCATTGGCTGCAACCACCACTGATAGCGCGGGTGCAAAAATCGATAGCTCCATGAAGAAAGTTGATAGCTACATGGGCGACAGCGCCGTTACAGCAAAAGTTAAAAGCGCACTGATCGATGACAAAGCGATCAAGAGCAATGATATCTCCGTTAAAACCGACAACGGCGTCGTCACGCTGAGTGGTTTTGTCGGTTCACAGGCTGAAGGCGAGCAAGCCGTGGCCGTTGCAACTAAAGTTGAAGGCGTAAAATCCGTCAGCGATAAACTGCACACTAAAGACAGCAAAGAGCAGTCCGCAAAAGGCTATGCTGGCGACACCGCCACCACCACGTCGGTGAAAGCTAAGCTGCTGGCTGATGACATCGTTCCATCACGCATGGTCAAAGTTGAAACCACCGACGGTGTTGTTCAACTTTCCGGTTCAGTGAAAGATCAGGCTCAGGCCGATCGTGCTGAAAGCGTGGCTAAAACCGTTGACGGTGTAAAAAGCGTCAAAAATGATTTGAAAATCGCACCATAAGATTTTCGATCAAAGATTGCCTGTTTAGGCAGGCAATCTGCTCTTCAGCAGTAAGCGTTAACACCATAAAACAGAACTCATAGGACCTTTCGCGCCATAAAACAGTCAGTTTTCCTAACAGTTTCATTTTTACGACTATCTTTAAAAGGTAAGCATTTTTCTTTCAACACGTAAAAAGCACTTTTGAAGCAGCCGAAAAGAAATGTTTAAAGCTGAACTGAGGCCCGGAATATTGGGTACCACATTGATTTGGGTAAAAGTTAAATAGGGTAAGGAGAAGCTTATGTTTCGTTGGGGCATTATATTTTTAATCATCGCGCTTATCGCGGCGGCACTTGGTTTTGGTGGTCTGGCTGGTACAGCTGCTTGGGCTGCAAAAATCGTCTTCGTCGTCGGTATCATTCTGTTCTTGGTGAGCTTGTTTACCGGACGTAAACGACTCTGACACCAGGTCGGAAAGATTAAGTAGCACTTAGAATCCTGCCGGGGATTAAATCTTACGCTGAGTACCAACTTCTAGAGATTAGATAGCTTGGTTAACAGAAAGTAACGATTTAATCCCCGGTATTTTGTCTGTTGATTACCCATATTAGAAAGACAATGTATGCTCTTAGTTGAGGCCCGCCATCTGTGAGGCTGAAATACTGAGGGAAAGGCGTTGGGATACAGAATACCTGTCACGCTCGGCAACATTGAACCACTGGCTTACAAACCCTACAAACCAGGCAAGATAGCACTGGTGTGCGAAGGCGGCGGACAACGCGGAATTTTCACCGCTGGCGTGCTGGATGAGTTCCAGCGTGCGGGGTTTAATCCGTTCGACCTGTATATCGGCACCTCTGCCGGGGCACAAAATCTTTCCGCTTTCGTCTGCGGCCAGCCGGGTTATGCCCGACGCGTCATCACTCGCTACACAACCAGCCCCCACTTCTTCAATCCACTGCGCTTTGTGCGTGGCGGCCACCTGATCGATCTCGACTGGCTGGTGGAAGAAACCTCAAAAAATATGCCGCTGGCGATGGATACCGCCGAAAAGCTGTTGATCGACGGCCGCGAGTTCCTGATGTGCGCCTGCCGCAGCGATGACTACTCCGCCAACTACTTTGCGCCGACGCGCGAGAACTGGCTGCCGGTGATCAAAGCCTCCAGCGCCATTCCGGGCTTTTATCGCATGGGCGTGGAGCTGGACGGCGTGAGCTATCAGGACGGCGGCATCAGTGACGCCATCCCGGTGGAAGAGGCTTATCGCCGCGGCGCGGACACGATCGTGGTGATCCGCACCGTGCCGTCCGCCATGTTCTATACCCCGCAGTGGATGAAGCGGATGGAGCAGTGGCTGAGCGAAAGCAGCCTGCAACAGCTGGTGCGCATGATGCAACACCATGAAAGCAGTTATCACCGTATTCAACAATTCATCGAAAACCCACCGGGTGATCTGCGCATCTTTGAGATTTTCCCGCCAAAACCCCTGGCCAGCCACGCGTTGGGCAGCCGTTTCCCGGCGCTGAATCAGGATTACCATCTCGGACGCCGCTGTGCGCGCTACTTCCTGTCTGCTGCGTCACACTGGCTGATCCCGCGCGAAAAAGATAAACCCTTGCCCTACATTTTGCCGCGCAAAACCCGGCCAAAACGCGTGGTGGTGCCGGAGGAGAATCCAGAAAACGTGGTGCCGATCGCCGCGCAGGCCGGTCCGGTGGAGCAGATCATTCTCGATCCCGCCGTGCTCACTGACATCGTGGCCGATGGCGGCATGGTACTCCCGGCCGCATTCCACGATGAGAGCCAATACGCCGCCAAAAGCAGCACGCCTAAGCCCGACGCCTCGCCAAAAGCCGAGGACAAACGCAGCGATGGTGAGAATCTGTAATGGCGCATTTTATTGATACCCACTGCCATTTTGATTTCCCGCCTTTTACCGGCGCCGAGGCTGAGAGCCTCTCCATGGCGGAACAGGCGGGTGTTCGCCAAATCATCGTGCCTGCCGTTACCTCAGACCGTTTTCAGGGCATCGTGCGGCTAGCCAAACAGCATCCCCAGCTTTACGCCGCGCTGGGCCTGCATCCGCTGTATATCGCCCAGCACCGGGATGCCGATATTGATTTGTTGGACGGTTTTCTGGCTCAGCGTGATAACAAGCTGGTGGCGGTAGGGGAGATTGGTTTAGATCTCTATATGGAAGAGCCGCAGTTTGAAAAGCAGCAGCGGCTGCTCAAATCGCAATTTGCCTTGGCGAAACGCGAAAACCTGCCGGTTATCCTGCACTCTCGCCGCAGCCACGATCCGCTGGCCGCCATGCTGCGTCAGGCGAAACTGCCGGCGACGGGCGTGGTTCACGGTTTTGCGGGCAGCCTTTCGCAAGCACAAGCCTTTGTTAAATTAGGCTTTGCTATCGGCGTCGGTGGTACCATTAGCTACGAGCGAGCGCAGAAAACCCGCAATGTGATGGCCCAGCTTCCTCTCTCCAGTCTGCTACTTGAAACCGACGCGCCGGACATGCCGCTGCAAGGTTTTCAGGGCCAACCCAACCGCCCCGAGCGCGCCGCAGCGGTATTTGATGTGCTGTGCGAACTGCGGGAAGAGTCCCCGGAGCAGATTGCCAGCGCACTGCTGGAGAACAGCCGCCGCGTTTTCGCCCTTCCGCTTTAAATTTCCCGGTCAGTTTGGGCTTCTTAAATGTAATTTTGTTATTTAAATAACATTTATAATCCACCAAATTTCTAGGTATAGCTTTTAGTGCGCTTTTTAAACGCGATGCTTCTCCTTTAAATGTTATTATTATAACATTCATTTCAAGATCACCGGTCGGTGATCACAGAGTGGGCAACCCGCCATCAGTTGTCATGAATCGGGTGTACACTCTTATTAGGGCCGGATATTGAGCATAATTGCGCCAATCTCAGAATTGCTGCAGCGTAAGTGTGATGCGAATCTCATTTGTGGAAGTAACGTTGCAAGCGGTTTTCATAATTTGTGAAATACTGCACAGAGCAACCTGATACGGCGTGTTCAAATAGTCACAACGCATTGGCTGATGCCAATCAGGTGCGGTGAGAAGGATCTCATCTGCCAGCAGGGCGCAAATTCGCCTCTGTTCGCTGTCTTCAAGGAACCAAGTCCGCTCGCCAACCGTGCAGAGTTCGGCATCTTTTGCCGGGTTCATGACTGTATGCTCAGTTCTGGCTGGTCGCTGGAATTGAAAATTGTTGGAGAGTTTTATGACCGATTTAACCGCCGCAGCACAACGCGCACTGAACCTGATGGATTTAACTACCCTGAATGACGACGACACTGACGAAAAAGTGATCGCCCTGTGTCATCAGGCCAAAAGCCCGGCGGGCAACACCGCTGCTATCTGCATCTATCCACGTTTCATTCCGGTTGCGCGTAAAGCCCTGCGTGAGCAAGGCACTCCTGACATCCGTATCGCGACCGTCACTAACTTCCCGCACGGCAACGATGACATTGAGATCGCCGTAGCTGAAACCCGCGCGGCTATTGCCTATGGCGCAGATGAAGTTGACGTTGTATTCCCATACCGCGCGCTGATTGCGGGCAACGAGCAGATCGGTTTTGAGCTGGTAAAACAGTGCAAAGAAGCCTGTGCTGCCGCCAATGTGCTGCTGAAAGTGATTATTGAAACTGGCGAACTGAAGCAAGATTCGCTGATTCGTAAAGCCTCAGAAATCGCCATCAAAGCCGGTGCTGACTTCATCAAAACTTCAACCGGCAAAGTTCCGGTCAACGCGACCCTGCACAGCGCAGAGTTGATGATGACAGTGATTGCAGAGATGGGCGTAGGCAAAGACGTTGGCTTCAAGCCAGCGGGCGGCGTGAAAACGGCTGAAGACGCCGCGCAGTATCTGGCACTGGCAGACCGCCTGCTGGGCCGCGAATGGGCTGACTCGCGTCATTTCCGTTTCGGCGCATCCAGCCTGTTAGCCAGCCTGCTGACCACGCTGGGCCACGCTGACCAAAAGTCTACCAGCAGCTATTGATCGTTAAGGCAATTCGCTAACGCATTCGGCGTTACGGGGTCCGGCTCGCCGGGCCCCAGCCCTGGAACATCAATAACTTCCTCTCTACATTCCTAGTCATTCAGGAGCACTCCGTGTTTCTCGCACAAGAAATTATTCGAAAAAAACGTGACGGACAGCCGCTAAGCGAAGAAGAGATTCGCTTTTTCATCAATGGGATCCGTGACAGTCAGGTATCGGAAGGGCAGATTGCTGCCTTGGCGATGACCATCTATTTCAACGACATGAACATGAAAGAGCGCGTGGCGTTGACCATGGCGATGCGCGACTCCGGCACCGTTCTGAATTGGAACAGCCTCAACCTCAACGGGCCGATTGTCGACAAACACTCCACCGGCGGCGTGGGCGATGTGACTTCGCTGATGCTGGGTCCGATGGTAGCGGCCTGTGGCGGCTACGTGCCAATGATCTCCGGGCGCGGTTTGGGCCATACCGGCGGCACGCTGGATAAACTGGAAGCCATTCCGGGCTTTGACATTTTCCCGGATGACAACCGTTTCCGCAGCATTATCAAAGATGTGGGCGTGGCAATCATTGGCCAGACCAGCTCTTTGGCTCCGGCGGATAAACGCTTCTACGCCACCCGTGATATCACGGCCACCGTCGACTCCATTCCGCTAATCACCGGCTCGATTCTCGCCAAAAAGCTGGCGGAAGGGCTGGACGCGCTGGTGATGGACGTCAAAGTCGGTTCCGGCGCCTTCATGCCGACCTACCAGCTGTCCGAAGACTTGGCGCAGGCGATCGTTGACGTAGCCAATGGCGCGGGTTGTAAAACCACCGCGCTGCTGACCGACATGAACCAGGTGCTGGCATCCAGCGCGGGTAATGCCGTGGAAGTGCGCGAAGCCGTGCGCTTCCTGACTGGCGAATACCGCAATCCACGCCTGCTGGAAGTCACTATGGCGCTGTGCGTCGAAATGCTGATTTCCGGTGGTTTAGCCAGTGACGACGCCGATGCACGCCGCCAGTTGCAAGCCGTGCTCGACAACGGCAAGGCGGCAGAGATCTTCGGCCGCATGGTCGCCGCGCAAAAAGGCCCGGCTGACTTCATCGAGCGCTACGACAGCTATCTGCCGAAGGCGACCCTCAGCAAGCCTGTGTATTCAGAAAAAGCCGGGATCGTCAGCGCCATGGACACCCGCGCGCTGGGCATGGCGGTGGTATCACTGGGTGGCGGCCGTCGTCGCGCCAGCGACCCAATCGACTACAGCGTTGGGCTGACCAACATGGCGCAATTGGGCCAGCAGGTGGATACCCAGCAGCCATTGGCGATGATCCACGCCAGCAATGAAGAAGCCTGGCAGAGCGCCGCTGAAGAAGTTCGCGCGGCGATTGTCCTCAGCGACAAGGCGCCGGAAACCACCCCGGTGGTGTATCGCAGAATTAAATAATCGGATATTTGGGGGTTGAAAATGCGTAGCGACGCCCCCAATTCAATATGATCTGTGTGTCGGCCTGAACCGATGCACGCAACGAATAATTGAGCATAGGAGTGCAAGATGAAACGTACGTTTATCATGGTACTGGACTCATTCGGTATTGGTGCCAGTAAAGATGCTGAAAAATTCGGTGATGCAGGTTCTGACACATTGGGCCATATTGCCGCTGCCTGTGCACGTGGCGATGCCAACGTTGGACGCCAAGGGCCACTGAATCTGCCTAACCTGACCCGTTTAGGTTTGGCGAAAGCTGCCGAAGCTTCTACCGGCAAGATCCCTGACGGTATGGACGGTAACGCTGAGATAACCGGCGCTTACGCCTACGCCAGCGAGCTTTCTTCCGGTAAAGACACCCCGTCTGGTCACTGGGAAATCGCCGGTGTTCCGGTCTTGTTCGACTGGGGTTACTTCAGCGACACCACCAACAGCTTCCCGCAGGAACTGCTGGATAAGCTGGTAGAGCGCGGCAACCTGCCGGGTTATCTGGGCAACTGCCACTCTTCCGGTACCGTGGTGCTGGACGACTTGGGCGAAGAGCACATGAAAACCGGCAAGCCGATTTTCTATACCTCTGCTGACTCCGTGTTCCAGATTGCCTGCCACGAAGAGACTTTCGGCTTAGATCGCCTGTACGAGCTGTGTGAAATCGCTCGTGAAGAGCTGACCGAAGGTGGCTACAACATTGGTCGTGTTATCGCGCGCCCGTTCATTGGTGACAAAAAAGGTCACTTCGAGCGCACCGGTAACCGCCATGACTTAGCTGTAGAGCCGCCAGCGCCAACCATTCTGAAAAAGCTGGTTGATGAGAAAAACGGCAACGTGGTGTCTGTGGGTAAAATCGCCGACATCTATGCTCAGGTGGGTATCACCAAAAAAGTGAAAGCCACTGGCTTGGACGCGCTGTTTGACGCGACCATTCAAGAGATGAAACTGGCTGGCGACAAAACTATCGTCTTCACCAACTTCGTAGATTTCGACTCCGCTTACGGCCACCGCCGTGACGTGCCGGGCTACGCGGCTGCGCTAGAGCTGTTCGACCGCCGTATGCCAGAGCTGCTGGAGCTGGTGAAAGAAGATGACATCATCATCTTCACCGCTGACCACGGTTGTGACCCAACCTGGCGTGGCACCGACCATACCCGCGAGCACATTCCAGTGTTAATCTACGGCCCGAAAGTGAAACCTGGCTCGTTAGGTTACCGCGACACCTTCGCGGATATCGGCCAGACCGTGGCGAAGTACTTCGATTTGTCGCCGATGGATTACGGTAAATCCATGCTGTAAACACAGCGCCTTTCGCGCCGTAGCGTTGTTGGCTTCGCGCCCGGCTACGGCGTGAAATCCACCCTGTTTTTTATCTATAAAATCTAAAAAGAATGAAAGGACGATAACAATGGCAACTCCACACATTAATGCCGAGATGGGCGACTTTGCTGACGTAGTGCTGATGCCGGGCGATCCGCTGCGCGCCAAGCACATTGCTGAGACTTTCCTGCAAGACGTGAAACAAGTGAACGACGTGCGTGGCATGTTGGGCTTCACCGGTACTTATAAAGGCCGCAAAATTTCTGTAATGGGCCACGGCATGGGTATTCCTTCTTGCTCAATCTATGCCAAAGAGCTGATCACCGAATTCGGCGTGAAGAAAATCATCCGTGTGGGTTCTTGCGGCGCAGTTCGTCCAGACATCAAGCTGCGCGACATCGTTATCGGCATGGGCGCATGTACGGATTCCAAAGTGAACCGTATGCGTTTTAAAGACCATGACTACGCGGCTATCGCTGACTTCGACATGGTGCGCAACGCCTCTGACGCGGCCAAAGCCAAAGGCATCACCGCGCGCGTGGGTAACATCTTCTCCGCTGACCTGTTCTACACGCCAGACCCGCAAATGTTCGACGTGATGGAAAAATACGGCATTCTGGGTGTTGAAATGGAAGCTGCCGGTATCTACGGCGTGGCAGCAGAGTTCGGCGCTAAAGCACTGACTATCTGTACTGTTTCTGACCACATCCGTACTCACGAGCAAACCACCGCTGAAGAACGCCAGACCACCTTCAACGACATGATCGAAATCGCGCTGGAATCCGTTCTGCTGGGCGATAAAGAGTAAGTTCTGTAGCCAGACTACAAACAACAAAACGGGGACCCTTAAAAGTCCCCGTTTCTATTCATATTTTTCAGCTTTTCTATTCACGAAATCACGGTTTTTTGTGCTTTATTTGATCGGCAATCTTTCTCGTATTTTCAGTAATCGCTCTAAATTTCTATTTTTAATAGTTTTTTCCTCGCTTGTTCTTCAGTGTTGATCTATAAATAATTATCTCTTTCTATTCATCTTTCTATTCAGGATGCTATTCATCGATGAGCGAGTTAGCTGATTTACTGCGTCAGGGCAGCCTGACGGCGAAAGAGATCATGGCCCAAATCGGGGTAAGTCAGGCAACCCTTTCCCGCAGGCTTGCCGAGCAGAATGATGTACGCAAGATTGGCCGCGGGAAGTCGACGCGCTACGCCCTGCTGCGACCCATTGGTGGAGAGAGCGAATTTGCATTCTACCGAATTGATACCCAGGGGCAGGCGGAGCAAGTAGGCCGCATTGTGTCGATATGGCCTGCGGAGAGCTGCGCGTTTGAAACTGTCGATGGCCAATGCGTGCTGTTCGACGGGCTGCCGTGGTTTATTACCGACATGCGCCCTCAGGGATTTTTGGGCCGCGCGTGGGGTCGGGATATCAGCGCGCTGCTGGCCCTACCTGAAGACATTAAGCTGTGGAATGAATCGCAAACCCTGCTGGCCCTCAGCCGACATGGCAATGAAACCGTGGGCAACCTCATTGTGGGGCAGGCCGCGTATCAGCAGTGGGCGTTAAAGCCGGATGAGGCGGCCGTGGCTTTCCAAGATAAGATCTCTGCTTTCGAGAAGCTGGCGCAAAAAAGCCTCGCGGGGCAAGAAGTGGGTTCTTCGGCCGGGGGAGAGCAGCCGAAGTTTAGCGTTTTTGTCGAGCACCAGCAGAAGCCCGCTTCCCACGTTTTAGTAAAATTTTCACCACAAGAAGCCAATGAAAACACCCGGCGCTGGGGTGATTTACTGCGTGCGGAGGCTCACGCGCTGGCCGTGCTGCAACAGGCAGGCATTGCAGCGGCGCAGGCAGAGGTGTACAGCGGAAGTCATGGTGAGGTGTTCTTAGAGGTCGAACGCTTTGATCGCCTTGGCGAGCGCGGGCGGCGCGGTTTGGCCTCGCTGGAGGCCGTCGCCGCTGAATTCACGGGCAGCCACGGTAGCTGGGTCGCCATCGCGGCAAAATTGCAGCAGGAGAAACTGATTTCGCAGAGCACGCTGATGCGCATTGGCGAGCTTTACGCCTTTGGCAAGCTGATCGCCAACGGTGACATGCATCAGGGCAACCTGTCGTTTATCGACCCACCGCTGTTGCCGAACAAGTTCGCCTTCGAGCTATCGCCGGTTTACGACATGCTGCCGATGAGCTTCGCGCCGGACAGAAGCGGCAACATGAAACGGCAGGCAATCAATATTGTTTTAGACCCGGCCGTGGCGAAAAGCCAGTGGCTGCGGGCCCAGCGCTGGGCGTTAGATTTTTGGCAGAAGGTGGAGCAGGATGCGCTTATCAGCCCTGAATTCCGCCTGATAGCCAGCCAGATGCTGGCTCAGGTTACGGAAATCACCGCCAATATTCGGCGGCTGGCCTAATCCCGCTTTTCGCGGCTGCGTTTCAGGCTGCGGTAGGCGGCCTGGGCGGCTTCTTTGGTTTGTTGCTCGGTGGCGGGTTTGGCCGGAGCCACTTCGGCATCGGGTTCGGTCATATTGAGCGTCGGCGGTGGGCCAAACTCGTCCGTTTCTTCTTCCTCTGGCTCATCATCCTCTTTCACCGGCGTGCTGGCAGTCAGCAGGAAAGGGGATTGCTGCCAGCGGCTGCGGCGGCCCTGCAGCAGGGTGCGGGCGAGAATAATGCCGACGCCTAGCGCGGCGAGCATCATCAGGCGCAGCAGGTTGGTGGTGTTATCCACCTGTTTGGATTCGGTTGCCAGCACGTGGGTGTCGAGGGTCAGGCGCAGAAAGCCGTTCGGGCCGTCTTTATCTTCAATCGGCTGAACGATTTGGTGGTTGAAGTAGCTTCCCGCGCGCTTGCCGTCGAGTGCCAGCCGGTCGCGAACCGGCACCTTTTCACCGGCATGGGCGATCAGCGTGCCGTCCATCTGATACACGCTGGCATCAAGAATGCGACTGTTGTCGGTAAGTTGATTCAAAATAGTGGAAATCTGGGCGATATCCGCGCCATCATTCTCGCTGTCCATCAGCGGAGCCAGAGTAAAAGCCAACTGTTTCGCCAGTGTCTGGGCAAGTTGTTCCACCTGCTGGGAACGGGCAAGCTGATGCCCCAAGCTAAAGTAAGAAGCTCCTTGCATCAGAATTACCAATAAAGCCAAGCAAATCAAAACGATAGCTGTGCGATGCAGGCGAAATTTCAGTTTGGCCTTTGCCATTCTGTTTCCTTAAGATTTTCGACGACTTTAATGTTGCCAGAAGCGCGGGCTATAGGGTAGCTTGTTGCCTCATTTACCCAGCATCCTTCAAGCTGCTTCTGCGTTGGCTGCCTTCGCGAACCCCAGTCACATACTGATGTATGCTCCTGGATTTCACTCAGTTGCCGCCTTGACGCAACGTGAATGATTTTGGGTAATCTTTGAATTTGTTAAATCCTTGTTTCTACGCCTAACTGCTCGACAGGAGTAATCATGCCAAACAGTCTGACCTATTGCGATCTTCCCGCGGAGATCCACCAATGGCCGGGACTTCCCCTTTCACTCAGCGGTGACGAAGTGATGCCGTTGGACTACCGTGCTGGGCATACTGGCTGGCTGCTGTACGGCAGGAAACTGGACAAAACAAGCATTACGAACTTCCAACGCCGTCTGGGCCGCGCTCTGGTGATTGTCAGCGCCTGGACCGTTGATGATTATCAGGTTATTCGTCTGGCCGGTGCATTGACCGCGGACATAGAAGCGTTGGCCGAGTCCTTCGAGCTTGATGTCACCCAGCTTGGCAAAGTGCCGCACATGCGCACGCCGGGGCTGCTGGTGATGGACATGGATTCTACCGCGATTGAGATTGAATGCATCGACGAAATTGCCAAATTGGCGGGCGTCGGCGAGCAGGTGGCTGAAGTGACCGAACGCGCGATGCGCGGCGAGCTGGATTTTTCGGCCAGCCTGCGTCAACGCGTCGCCACCCTACAAGATGCTGATGCCGGTATCCTGCAACAAGTGCGTGAAACTCTACCGCTGATGCCGGGCCTGACCAAAATGGTGCAGCGCCTGCAAGAGCTGGGCTGGCACGTGGCTATCGCCTCCGGCGGCTTCACCTATTACGCCGAATACCTGCGCGACAAGCTGAACCTGATTGACGTGGCGGCCAACGAGCTGGAAATCCGCGACGGTAAGCTAACTGGGCGCGTGATTGGTCCCATCGTCGATGCACAATATAAAGCCGATACTTTGCTCAAGCTGGCAGAGAAGCTTGAGATCCCGAAAGAGCAAACCGTGGCCATCGGCGACGGCGCGAACGACCTGAAGATGATGGCCGTCGCGGGCATGGGCATTGCCTATCACGCCAAGCCGAAGGTCTACGAGCAGGCGGAGGTCTGTATCCGTCATGCCGACTTAATTGGCGTTCTCTGCATTTTAAGCGGAAGCTTAGCCTAAGTTTTAAATCCAATATTTCGAGGTAAGTTGTGGCAAAAGCAGCAAAACGAGCATTTGTGTGTAATGAATGCGGCGCAGATTATCCGCGCTGGCAGGGGCAATGCAGTGCCTGTCAGGCCTGGAACTCCATTACCGAAATCCGTTTGTCTGCATCGCCAACCGTGGCCCGCAACGAGCGTTTGAGTGGTTATGCCGGCGATGCGGGCGTTAGCCGCGTGCAGAAGCTGTCTGAAATCAGTCTCGACGAACTGCCGCGCTTCAGCACCGGGTTCAAAGAGTTTGACCGCGTGCTGGGCGGCGGCGTGGTGCCGGGCAGTGCGATCCTGATTGGTGGTAATCCGGGGGCGGGTAAAAGTACGCTGCTGTTGCAGATCCTCTGTAACCTCGGCGAAAACATGAAAACCCTGTATGTCACCGGCGAGGAGTCACTCCAGCAGGTAGCAATGCGCGCCCATCGCCTCGGGCTGCCGACCGCCAACATGAACATGCTGTCTGAAACCAGCATTGAACAAATCTGCCTGATTGCCGATCAGGAGAAGCCGAAGCTGATGGTGATCGACTCCATTCAGGTGATGCACATGGCGGACATTCAGTCGTCGCCGGGCACGGTGGCGCAGGTGCGTGAAACTGCTGCCTACCTGACGCGCTTCGCCAAGACGCGCGGCGTAGCGATTGTCATGGTAGGCCACGTGACCAAAGACGGTTCTCTGGCCGGGCCGAAGGTGCTCGAGCACTGTATCGACTGCTCGGTGCTGCTGGACGGCGATGCCGACTCCCGCTTCCGCACCCTGCGTAGCCATAAAAACCGTTTCGGCGCGGTCAACGAGCTTGGCGTGTTCGCCATGACTGAACAGGGTTTGCGCGAAGTGAGCAACCCGTCGGCCATCTTCCTGAGCCGCGGTGATGAGATAACGTCCGGCAGCTCGGTGATGGTGCTGTGGGAAGGGACTCGCCCGCTGCTGGTGGAAATTCAGGCGCTGGTGGACCACTCGATGATGGGCAACCCGCGTCGCGTGGCGGTAGGCCTTGAGCAGAACCGACTGGCGATTCTGCTGGCGGTGTTGCACCGTCACGGCGGCTTGCAGATGGCGGATCAGGACGTGTTCGTCAACGTGGTCGGCGGCGTAAAAGTCACGGAAACCAGTGCTGACCTCGCACTTCTGCTGTCGTTGGTTTCCAGCCTGCGTGACCGCCCGCTGCCGCAAGATTTAGTGGTGTTTGGTGAAGTGGGGCTGGCGGGAGAGATTCGCCCGGTGCCGAGTGGTCAGGAGCGAATCACCGAAGCCGCCAAGCACGGCTTCAAACGCGCCATCGTGCCTCATGCCAACGTGCCGAAAAAGGTGCCCGCCGGAATGCAAGTGTTTGGCGTGAAGAAGCTGGCAGATGCGCTGGCGATCCTCGACGATCTGTAACATTTTCTGAGTATTCCTCTACCCGCCAGTTGTGCTATTTTTGTTTAGTAAATTAAACGCAGGGTAGAGGACAAGGTATGTCACAGTTTGATTATCTGAAGACGGCAATTAAGAAACAGGGATGTACATTACAGCAGGTCGCGGACGCCAGTGGCATGACCAAGGGCTATCTAAGCCAACTGCTGAATGCCAAAATCAAAAGCCCGAGTGCGCAAAAGCTGGAAGCGCTGCACCGTTTCCTCGATCTTGAATTCCCCCGCCGGGAGAAAAACATCGGCGTGGTGTTTGGTAAATTTTATCCCCTGCATACCGGACACATCTATTTAATCCAGCGCGCCTGTAGTCAGGTCGATGAACTGCACATCATAATGGGCTATGACGAACCTCGCGACCTGAGCCTGTTTGAGAACAGCTCCATGTCTCAGCAACCCACGGTGAGCGACCGATTGCGCTGGCTGCTGCAAACCTTCAAGTATCAGAAAAATATCCATATCCACTCATTTAACGAAGAGGGGATGGAGCCTTATCCGCACGGCTGGGACGTGTGGAGCAAGGGGATCACCGACTTTATGAACAAGCAGGGGATCGTGCCGAACACCATCTATTCGAGCGAAGAGAACGATGCGCCGCGCTACCGCGAGCATCTGGGGATCGAAACCGTGCTTATCGATCCCAAACGCTCGTTTATGAATATCAGCGGATCGCAAATCCGCCGCGACCCATTCCGCTATTGGGACTATATCCCGACCGAAGTGAAGCCGTTCTTCGTGCGAACCGTGGCGGTTCTGGGCGGCGAGTCGAGCGGAAAGTCCACGCTGGTCAATAAGTTAGCCAACATCTTCAACACCACCAGTGCGTGGGAATATGGCCGCGATTATGTCTTCTCCCACCTCGGTGGTGACGAGATGGCGCTGCAATATTCCGACTATGACAAAATCGCGCTTGGGCAGGCCCAGTACATCGACTTCGCGGTGAAATACGCCAACAAGGTGGCTTTCATCGATACCGACTTCCTGACCACGCAGGCATTTTGCAAAAAGTACGAAGGCCGCGAGCATCCCTTTGTCCAAGCGTTGATGGACGAATACCGGTTTGATCTGGTGATCCTGCTGGAGAACAACACGCCGTGGGTGGCGGACGGGCTGCGCAGTTTGGGCAGCACCACTGACCGATCCTCCTTCCAGAACCTGTTAATCGAGATGTTGCAGCAGAACAACATCGACTACGTGCACGTGAAATCCTCGGACTACGACGAGCGTTTCCTCGAGTGCGTGGAGCTGGTGCAGATCATGCTGGCGGCCGATACCAGTCGGGTGAGCGCGCTGCCGAAAGAGTAAATAGTCATAATGAAAAAGCCCTCGATTCTCACAAATCGAGGGCTTTTTTTATGCAAACGCTACGGCTTAGAAGGCGATAACCACTTTGCCTTGCATATGGCCGTCGAGCACTTTGGCGTGGGCGGCTTCAATGCTTTCCACCGTCAGGCCGTGCAGGGTATCGCTCAGCGTGGTTTTCACATTGCCCGCGTCCACTAACTCAGCCACCTGCTTGAGGATTTCACCCTGCTGGGCGATGTCCGGCGTATTGAACATGCTGCGGGTAAACATCAGCTCCCAGTGCAGCGCGGCGCTTTTAACTTTCAGGCTGCTCTGGTCCAGCGGATGCTCATTCTCAACGATGGTGCAGATGTGGCCCATTGGCGCGATCAGGTCGCTGATGGCGGCCCAATGGCCGTCGGTGTCATTCAGGCAGAGGATGAAATCTACCTGTTTGATGTCGTGTTTCGCCAGCTCACCTTTCAAATCTTTGTAATTCACGGTCAGGTCCGCGCCGCGATCCAAACACCATTGGGCTGATTCCGGGCGTGAGGCGGTGGCGATCACTTTCACTTTGCTGCGCAGCGCAGCGAAAGGAATGGCCAGCGAGCCAACGCCACCGGCACCGCCGATGATCAACAGGGTTTTCTCTTCACCGGCGTTCTGGATGTGCAGGTGTTCGAACAGGGCTTCCCACGCGGTCAGCGCGGTCAACGGCATGGCGGCGGCTTCTGCCCAGTTGAGGGAGCTTGGTTTACGGGCCACAATGCGCGAGTCAATCAGCTGCTCGGTGGCGTTGCTACCTGAACGGGTGATGTCACCGGCGTACCAGACTTCGTCGCCCGCCTTAAAGTTTTTCACCGCGCTGCCGACGGCTTTCACCACGCCGCTGGCATCCCAGCCCAGCACGCGCGGGGCATCCAGACCATTTTTCTGTGCGCCTTTGTGCACCTTGGTATCGACCGGATTGACGGAGACGGCTTTTACTTCAACCAGCAGGTCAAACTCGCCGACTTCAGGCTGTGGCAGTTCAATCGCAATAAAGTGCGCTGGGTTTTTAGGGTTTACGGCAATGGCGTTGATAGACATCTTTGTTCCTCCGAATTGGGTATAGAGAGAGTGTAGTCGCCATGGGCTAAGCTGATAAGATGGACAATAACTAACAAAGTGTTCGTCTGAGGTGAACAATCATGTTCAAACAATTGCAGGATATGGCGCTGTTCGCCTTGGTTGCCGAGTGTGGAAGCTTTACCGCCGCCGCCGAGCGCGCGGGGTTGCCCAAGTCGAGCGTCAGCCAGCGCGTGAGCCAGTTGGAGAAGTCAGTGGGCATTCGCTTACTGAACCGCACCACGCGGCAGCTCAACCTGACCTTCGCCGGTGAGCGCTATTTGATCCACTGCCAAGAGATGATGCTGGCGAGCGAACGCGCCGAGCTGGCGATCCGCCGTCTGCGGGACAACCCCAGCGGCCGCCTGCGCATCACCAGCCCGGCGGGGCTGGGCGCGACGCTGCTGGCGCGCATGAACGTCGAGTTTCAAAAGCGTTATCCAGACGTGTCGCTGGAAGTGTCGGTGTCGGACGCGATGGTCGACCTGGTGCAGGAAGGCTTCGATTTGGCGCTGCGCACCGGCAAGCCGCAGGACTCGTCGCTGATTGGCCGCGAGCTGGGCCACAGCCCGCGCTATCTCTTGGCCTCCCCCGCCTATCTCGCGGCACACCCGCCGCTGACGCATCCGCAGCAATTGGCGTCGCACCACTGTATCGCGCACCGGGCGTGGGCGGAGTGGGTGCTGCATCGCGGCGAGACTTATCATCGCTGGCTGCTGCCGGGGGCGCACTCCACCGACAACCTGCTCTATGCCCGCGAATGCGCGGTGGAAGGGGCGGGGATCACGCTGCTACCGGCGTTTTTATGTCATGACGAAGTGGCGAAAGGGCTGCTGGTGCGGGTTCTACCAGAGTGGGAAGCCGAGGGCAATGACCTCTATTTGGTCTACCCGAGCCGTAAGTTGAACTCACCGGCGCTGGCCTGTTTTATCGATTTTATGCTGGAAGAGTATGGCTTTGCGAAAAGCTACAGCGAGGCGTTGGCGGTTAAAGCGGAGCAATAAAAAAGGCCCGTTTCCGGGCCTTTCATCAAGCAAAGGATCGGGACTTATTTGATCATCTTCTTGTATTTAATACGCTTAGGTTCCAGCGCGTCAGCGCCCAGCGTGCGTTTTTTGTACTCTTCGTATTCGGTGAAGTTACCTTCGAAGAATTCAACTTTACCTTCATCCTGGTAATCAAGGATGTGAGTCGCGATACGGTCGAGGAACCAGCGGTCATGGGAAATGACCATGGCGCAGCCCGGGAACTCCAACAAGGCGTTTTCCAGTGCGCGCAGGGTTTCGATGTCGAGGTCGTTGGTTGGCTCATCGAGCAGCAGCATGTTGCCGCCCACTTGCAGCAGTTTCGCCAAGTGCAGACGACCACGCTCACCACCGGACAGCTCGCCGACGCGTTTGCCCTGATCAACACCTTTGAAGTTGAAGCGGCCAACGTAGGCGCGGCTTGGCATTTCGGTGGTGCCGATGCGCATGATGTCTTGACCACCAGACACTTCTTCCCACACGGTTTTGCTGTTGTCCATTGCGTCACGGAACTGATCGACAGAGGCCAGTTTCACGGTGTCGCCTAGTTCAATGGTGCCGCCGTTTGGCTGCTCTTGACCAGACATCATGCGGAACAGGGTAGATTTACCCGCGCCGTTTGGACCGATAATACCGACGATCGCGCCTTTCGGTACGGAGAAGGAGAGGTCGTCAATCAGAACGCGGTCGCCGTAGGATTTGCTCAGATTCTTCACTTCGACCACTTTGTCGCCTAAGCGTGGACCAGGTGGAATGAACAATTCGTTGGTTTCGTTACGTTTCTGGTATTCCGTGCTGTTCAGCTCTTCGAAACGTGCCAGACGGGCTTTGCCCTTAGACTGACGGCCTTTCGCGCCCTGACGCACCCACTCCAACTCTTTCTCGATAGATTTACGACGCGCCGCTTCAGAAGACGCTTCCTGCGCCAGACGTTCATCTTTCTGCTCCAGCCATGTGGAGTAGTTGCCTTCCCATGGAATACCTTCACCACGGTCAAGTTCCAGAATCCAACCCGCAACGTTGTCGAGGAAGTAACGGTCGTGGGTGATCGCCACCACGGTGCCTTCGAAGTCGTGCAGGAAGCGTTCCAGCCAGGCCACGGACTCGGCGTCCAAGTGGTTGGTCGGTTCGTCGAGCAGCAGCATTTCTGGCTTTTCAAGCAGCAGGCGGCACAGCGCCACGCGGCGGCGCTCACCACCGGATAGGGTGGCCACTTTGGCGTCCCAGTCTGGCAGACGCAGGGCATCAGCAGCGCGCTCCAGCTGGGTGTTCAGGTTGTGACCGTCGTGCGCCTGAATGATCTCTTCCAGCCTGCCTTGCTCAGCAGCCAGTTTGTCGAAATCTGCATCCGGGTCTGCGTAGAGAGCATAGACTTCATCAAGGCGTTTTAACGCGCCGACGACTTCTGAAACCGCTTCTTCCACTGACTCGCGGACGGTGTGCTCCATGTTGAGCTGAGGCTCCTGAGGCAGGTAGCCGATTTTCAGGTCTGGCTGCGGGCGAGCTTCACCTTCGATGTCGGTATCAATGCCGGCCATAATGCGCAGTAAGGTGGATTTACCAGAACCGTTAAGACCCAATACGCCGATTTTGGCGCCAGGGAAGAAACTCAGGGAGATGTTTTTAAGAATGTGACGCTTCGGCGGAACCACTTTGCCGAGGCGATGCATTGAGTATACGTATTGAGCCACGTTGTTTTGAGCCTCTTTCTATGCGAGCCGCGCGCTGTCTGCAACAAGCAGGCGCTGCGGCGGATTAAAGTCAGCCCCGCCGTAAACGGCATGACTGATAAGTGTTCCGACTGCGAAGTTTAGCCTGTTTCGCTACGCTTCCCAACCATCGAACCTCACAGGACGCCAATAATCTCCTTTAAAGATGAAAAATGATCGCGCGGGAGAGAAATCGGCTTGCTGTCGTCTGGTATCTGCGCGCGGCTTGCACCACACTGTGTAAAGTTTGTGATGCTGTGAACGCATGACTTCAATTTTAAAAATGAATCGATTAGCGTAGTTGGTGTCTACGCATTGCGGCCTTGATTCGTCATTGATGAGCGACGAAGGCTGCACCCTGTTTGGCAGTCAGCAATACAACCAGCGAGGATAAAGGCAAGTATGGTCAAGGTGGACAAAGGGTATCTTTTGGCAGCAGGCATGTTGTTGGTGGCCGTTTCTGGAGTCGCAAAAGCGGACTCATTGGACGCTCAGCGCCAGCGTTATATGCAAATCAAGCAGGCGTGGGACAATAACCAGATGGACGTGGTTAATCAGCTGATGCCAACCCTGAAGGATTATCCACTTTATCCTTATTTGGAATACCGTCAGTTGACGCAGGACTTAAGTCTGGCGACGCCGCAGCAGATTAGCAGCTTCGTGCAGTCTCATCCTACTTTGCCTCCGGCGCGTTCTCTGCCTTCACGCTTCGTCAATGAGTTGGCCAATCGTCAAGACTGGACGGGCTTGCTCACCTTCAGCCCGCAGCCGCCAAAACCGGTGGCCGCGCGCTGTAATTACTATTACGCCAAATGGTCGACGGGCGATCAGCAAACCGCGCTGAACGCGGCGAAAGACATCTGGCTAACCGGCACCTCGCTGCCGAACGCCTGCGACAAGCTGTTTAGCCTGTGGCAGCAGGGCGGCAATCAGACGGCGCTAGTGACCCTGCAACGCATTGGTTTGGCGATGAAGCAGGGCAACAGCAATCTGGTGAATTTCCTCGCCAAGCAGCTGCCTGACGACTACCAGACTATGCGCGACGCCTTGCTGAAACTGCAAAGCGACCCGAACAGCATTGAAAGCTTTGCCCGCAGCGTCGGGCCGACCGATTTCACCCGTAATGCCGTGGCGATCGCTTTTAGCCGCATTGCCCGTGAAGACGTGGAAAACGCCCGCTCGATGCTGCCGATTTTGGCTCGCTTGCAGAAGATGAGCGACAGTGACCGCCTCGAGCTTGAAGAGGCCGTGGCGTGGCAGCTGATGGGCAGCACCGCGACGCCAGAGCAGGCCAAATGGCGCGATAGCGTGATTCTGCGCAGCCATTCGACCTCGCTGGTGGAGCGCCGAATTCGCATGGCGCTGGCCGCCGGGGATCGCCAAGGGCTGAGCCAGTGGATGGATCGCCTGCCTGCGGATGCTCAGCAGGAAGATGAATGGCGCTACTGGGAAGCCTCGGTGCTGATTGACCAAGGTAAACGCCAGCAGGGCGAGGCGATGTTGCGCACGCTGATGCAGGGGCGTGGCTTCTATCCAATGGCCGCCGCGCAAAAGCTGGGCGTGCCTTATCCAATACAGGTGTCTGTCGCCGCCAAACCGGACGCCAGCTTTGCTTCACTGCCTGAAATCGCCCGCGTGCGCGAGCTGATGTACTGGCACATGGACAACCTGGCGCGCACCGAATGGACCTATCTGGTGCTTAGCCGCAGCAAAGAGCAGCAGTCGGCGCTGGCGCGTTACGCCTTCGAGCGCAACTGGGCCGATCTCAGTGTGCAGGCGACCATTGCCGGCAAGCTGTGGGATTATCTCGAGGAGCGCTTCCCGCTGGCGTGGGCCCCTGAATTTAAACAAGCGACGGACGATAAAGGCATTACCCAGAGCTACGCGATGGCGATTGCGCGTCAGGAAAGCGCGTGGAACCCGGAAGCTCGCTCACCGGTGGGCGCCTCTGGCCTGATGCAGGTCATGCCTGCCACGGCGCAGCACACGGTGCAGATGTTTAATCTGCCGGGATACAGCAGCCCAAGCCAGCTGTTCGATCCACAGACCAATATTCTGATTGGCACCAACTATCTGGAATATGTTTATCAGCAGTTCGGGCGCAACCGTATTTTGTCCAGCGCCGCCTATAACGCCGGTCCATCGCGCGTGAATACGTGGTTGGGCAACAGCGCGGGCCAAATCGACGCCGTGGCCTTTATCGAAAGTATCCCTTTCTCCGAAACTCGGCGATATGTTAAAAATGTGTTGGCATATGACGCATTTTATCGCTACTTTTTGCATCAGCCGGCGAAAGTTTTAACCGATGCCGAATGGCAGAGGCGTTACTGATTTTTAACAGCTATGTTATGCTGCCGTACTAGTTTAATAGTATGGCAGCCATGACATGACCCAAACTCCGGTAATCGATCCCGCTCTTTCCCAACAAGGCAATGAGGACTGGCAGTGCTTTATGGCGCTGTTACAGCAATCTTTCGCTGAAAATCTCCACCACGAACTGCTGCAATTGCTGCTGACGCCCGATGAACGGGCTGCCTTAGGCACGCGTGTCAGAATTGTTCAGGAGTTGATGCGTGGCGAGCTGAGCCAGCGAGAGTTGAAGAATCAATTGGGGGCAGGGATTGCAACGATCACGCGAGGGTCTAACGGCTTGAAAAACGCACCGGCCACGCTGAAAGCCTGGCTCGGCACACAATTATTAGGCCCGGACGAAGTCAGTAAAGACGTCTGACGCAGGCGTCAGTGCGTTTGCACTCTGACTTGATACACCGCGTTATGGAAGGGCGCTAACGCCAACACTAAAGCTTGATGATAGACGCTGGTGCGGGTCAGTTTGCCGGCGGTAAAAATGCCTATCGCCCCGCCTTTGCGTTTAACTTCGGCAATTCCCGTCAATTTTTCCATTTCATCGCCCAATTCACTGCCTTGGTTGATCTCTTGTAATATAATTTCAGGCAGCATCAGGCTGGCTGAACGGGATTCACCGCGTTGATGCATGTTTTCGATGACCATCCAGGCGAAGGTCATGTTGTCTTCAATACCGGCTTCTATGCCAACCCAAAAATCCGCCTCTGGGCGCACCTGTCGTGCGCTAATGACGCGGTGTCTGGCACCAGTGCGGGTTTCGCTGCTGCCGATGGGTTGATTGGACACGCCGCTGTCGACATCTACGCCTTCGATACGGAACGAGTCAGTACCAAAAATGTCCTCAAATGCCAGAGCAATAGCTTTAATTTTTGCCGGGTTAGTGGTTGCAGCGACAACGTGGTACATAGAGTTTGAGCATCCTTTAGCAAATTTCACGCAGTATAACGGAAAACACTCATGTTACAGGTATATCTCGTCCGTCATGGCGAAACCGAATGGAATGCAGCACGCAAGATTCAGGGACAGTCAGACAGTCCGTTGACCCAAAAGGGCATTTTTCAGGCACAGCAGGTGGCCGAGCGCGTGCGCCGCGAAGGCATCACGCACGTCATCACCAGCGATCTGGGGCGTACTCGTGCCACGGCGCAAATCATCGCTGACGCCTGTGGTTGCGCTGTCACCGAGGAGCCGCGTCTGCGCGAGCTGCACATGGGCGTGCTGGAAACCCGTAATTTGGATGGCCTGAGTGCTGACGAAGAAACCTGGCGTAAGCAGATGGTTGATGGCACGCCGGATGGCCGCATTCCACAGGGCGAGAGTATGATTGAGCTGGCCGAGCGTATGCGCTCTGCACTCGACAGCTGCCTTGATTTACCGGCGGGCAGTAAACCGCTGCTGGTGAGCCACGGCATCGCGCTGGGTTGCCTTATCAGCACGATTTTAGGGCTTGAGCCTTATGCCGAGCGCCGCCTGCGCCTGCGCAACTGTTCCATTTCGCGTGTGGATCATCAGGAAAGTGCGTGGCTGGCGTCTGGCTGGATTGTGGAGACGGCGGGCGATATTTCGCATCTGGATCAGCCCGCATTAGATGAGCTGCAGCGCTAAACGCGGCAGCCTTACAGCAGAATTAACGGCGAATAGGGATAAGATAATCGCATTCTATTTCGGTCGGCGGCGTGGCGCTCGGCACTTTATGTTTGGTATAGAATCGCTCAATGTCTTGTCCCTTTCTGCGCGTCATTTTCAGCGACGGCAGACAGGTTCCGTACAGCGTCAGGATGAATTCCTGCAACAGTTCCGGTGAACCTTTGTAGTGGAACATCGCGTATTCACCTTCCTGCACGACAATCGGTTGACCTTCCACATTCTCTGGCAGATGCTTCGGTTCGATGGCCGTGGTGTACAACACTTCCTGCTCGTCATCTTTCTCCTGACTCGGGCGAGAGTGGTGCAAACCGTAGAGTACCGGCGGCAAGGTTTTAGCTTCACCAATGTACTGACGCCAGAAATGCAGGCGCATTTCATTACGGTAAGTGGTGATCTGTTCCAGCGTACAGGAGTAGCTCTGCGTAATGCCGATCAGATTTTGCTCCGGCAGCGAGACGAACTCGGGCTGTGGCAAAATGAAAGCGCCAAGGCGAATCGGCGGGCAGATCCCGAAGGAGTGCCAATCTTCTGAACGACGGTAAAGCGCGGGCGTCTGTGCGAACTGTTTTTTGAATGCGCGAGTAAACGTCTGCTGAGAATCAAAACGGTATTGCAGGGCAATATCCAAAATTGGTCGGCTGGTCAATCGCAGAGCGACGGCAGCTTTTGACAGGCGACGAGCACGAATGTAAGCACCAATTGCGTTACTCGTGACATCCTTAAACATACGTTGCAGGTGCCATTTCGAATATCCGGCTTTGGCTGCGACGTTGTCGAGTGATAACGGCTGGTCTAAATGGGTTTCTAACCAGCTGAGAAGATCACGAATGATTCCTGCTTGATCCATAGATCGTCCTCGTTGAACTAAGATAAATGCACAGAATGTTGACGCCGCATAATAGCAACTTTTTCTGCTTAAGACTTCTTAAGATTTTTTTAGCTAAACGTGCTTTTTGCTCAGCTAACCGAATATTCCTACTACAAATTGTGAGCAAGGGCTTTGTTTAATATCGTCTTTGCTTGATCTCACCATTAGCAGCGTGCTGCGGAGTAACCTAATGAAAAAGTGTTGTATTTTTGTTTTTGGACTGTTCTTGATTTGTTCCAATTCGGCGTATGCGGAGCAGGTGGGCTCGGTGGATACCGTGTTCAAATTCCTAGGTCCAGACCACAAAATTGTGGTTGAAGCCTTTGATGATCCTGATATTAAAAATGTAACCTGTTATATCAGTCGGGCCAAAACGGGCGGGATAAAAGGCGGCTTAGGGCTGGCCGAAGACACCTCTGACGCGGCAATCTCTTGCCAGCAGGTTGGGCCAATCGAACTCAGCGATAAGATTAAGCAGGGTAAAGATAAGGGGACGGTGGTGTTCCAGAAACGCACCTCGCTGATATTCAAAAAGCTGCAGGTGGTACGTTTTTATGATGCTACCCGCAATGCGCTTATTTACCTGAGCTATTCCGACAAAGTGGTCGACGGCTCGCCAAAAAATGCCCTTAGCGCGGTGCCAATCATCCCTTGGGGTTCTCGCTAGTCGCCTGATTCCCAAAAGAAAAGGCCAGCATATGCTGGCCTTTTTCATTGACGATGACTGACAACAGGGTTGGCAACCTGCCGCTTAGTCTTCTAAATCACCACAGAAACGATAGCCTTCACCATGAATGGTGGCGATGATTTCTGGGGTATCCGGCGTGGCTTCGAAGTGTTTACGAATGCGACGGATAGTGACGTCAACGGTACGGTCATGAGGCTTAAGCTCACGGCCGGTCATTTTCTTCAGTAAGTCACCACGGGTTTGAATTTTGCCCGGATTCTCACAGAAATGCAGCATCGCGCGGAATTCACTGCGCGGCAGCTTGTATTGCTCGCCAGCCGGGCTCACCAGCGAACGGCTGTTGATGTCCAGTTCCCAACCGTTGAATTTGTAGCTTTCTACCAGACGACGTTCTTCACCGGTGGTGCTCAGATTCATGGTACGGGAGAGCAGATTGCGTGCACGGATAGTCAGTTCACGCGGGTTAAAAGGTTTGGTGATGTAATCATCAGCACCGATTTCCAGACCGAGGATCTTGTCGACTTCATTGTCGCGGCCGGTCAGGAACATCAGGGCAACGCTTGCTTGTTCGCGCAGTTCACGGGCCAGCAGCAAGCCATTTTTACCTGGCAGGTTGATGTCCATGATGACCAGATTGATGTCATGTTCCGACAAGATGTTGTGCATTTCTGCACCATCATTGGCTTCATGCACCATGTAGCCTTCTGCTTCAAAAATACTTTTTAGCGTATTACGGGTCACTAACTCGTCTTCGACGATCAGGATATGAGGAGTCTGCATGTTTGCTACCTAAGATTGCCAACAAATTGAAAATAGGAGTACAGAAGTCCTTGTTATTCCGATGAATTTTGACAGCGAATGCGCTATCTCACTCGTTACATGACTAAAGTACGTAAATGCGTTTCTGATGCGCTTTACATCAACACCAATGTCGTCGCCAGCTCTGTCGCGAAGCCCACTTTGTGACTTCCTATTGGGTGCTGGAATGGCGCTTATCCTAACCCTATTAACAGCAATATAACAGCGAGTGCCGACATTACCACCCAACAAAACTACGCTTTGTTGACATATATCAAATTCAATTGTAGCACGGTAACACTTTAGTGAAAAACACTTATAGGAATGCACGGTTAAGTCACATTTTGCGCAAAATTGGTCACGATTCAGCAGGTTATAATTTCCGCCCACTATATTGAGAGAATTGATTCTAATCATTCAATATATCAATATGATTAGTAAGGCTTATTTAATTTTATAAGTCATGTAGTAGTGGTTCATTTCTATTTTCTGGCTAATGGCAGATTTTACGGCATTTAGTTATTAGCCCATATTTGACTGTTAAGTTTATGTGAAAAGTTGATCATTTTGAGAAGTCACTTTTACTCAATTAAAAGCTCACTTAAGATCGACCGCAGATATTCCAATACGAACATTCAGAGGACTGATGCAACTTCATATTATTTTGGTTTCCCCGGCGCGGCCTGAAAATGTCGGCGCAGCGGCACGAGCAATGAAAACCATGGGGTTCGCGTCATTGCGTATTGTCGACAGTCAGGCTCATCTGCAACCCGAGGCGGGGTGGGTGGCGCACGCGTCCAATGAGATTCTGCATAATGCGCAACATTTCGAGACGCTTGAGGCGGCGCTGGCCGATATCGATTTCACCGTGGCGACCACAGCGCGCAGCCGCGCCCGTTTCCACTACTACAGCACGCCTGTGGAGCTGCTCGGCCAGTTAGAGGAGAAGCGTGGATGGATAAGCAACGCCGCGCTGGTCTTCGGGCGGGAAGATTCTGGGTTGACCAATGAAGAGCTGGATCTGGCCGATATTCTCACCGGCGTGCCGATGGTGGCGGATTATCCTTCGCTGAATCTTGGCCAGGCCGTAATGGTGTTCTGCTATCAGTTGTCGGCGCTAAACCAAATTTCGGCACCCGTGGCGGTTCAACCCGATGCCGGACAGTTGGGTGCGTTGCGCTCAAGAATTAACCGTTTATTGGACGCGGTAGAAGCCAGCAACGACCAAAAATTGTCAGATTGGGTGCAGCAGCGCGTAGGACTTTTACAGCAAAGAGATGCTGCAATGTTGCACACTTTGCTGCATGACATCGAAAAAAAGCTGACGAAGTGATCTGAGGCGCAGCGTGGTTTGTATGGGGAAATGCTCGGGCCTGTGCCTCACGACCTCTCTTTTTCACTGATTTAGGCCGTTTTGGCAGAGAATAATCTGTTTGTATTTCATTGCGACGCTTGGCGCAAAATCAGAAAAAAATTGACTTGTTGTGCCTGATGCTTTAGCTAATAGGGGCAGACAGAGTAAAAAACACAACATATAAACAGACAGACAGAAAATAAAAATGCGAATGATCAGCCTGAACACAACAATTATTACCACCACCGAAACCACTGGTTACGGGGCGGGCTGACGCGTACAGGAAAAACAGAAAAAAGCCCGCACCTAAACAGTGCGGGCTTTTTTTTTAGCGACTTTTTTAACGAATCGTCATCTACGAATGAGCTTCAGGAGAGTACCAGAAATGCGAGTGTTGAAATTTGGCGGGACTTCAGTAGCAAACGCGGAACGCTTCTTGCGCGTCGCGGACATCATGGAAAGCAATGCACGTCAGGGACAGGTTGCCACGGTACTTTCTGCGCCGGCCAAAATTACCAACCACCTCGTCGCGATGATTGAGCGAACGGTTGCTGGGCAAGAGATCCAGCCAATCATGAGCGATGCAGAACGCATTTTCTCCGAATTAATCACCGGCCTTGCTGAGAAAGTACCGGGCTTCGACTTGCCGAAAGTGAAAACCTTTATCGAGCAAGAGTTCGGCCAGCTTAAGCAATTACTGCATGGAATCAGTCTGTTAGGACAGTGTCCTGATAGCGTCAACGCGTCCATCATCTGCCGCGGTGAAAAGCTCTCTATCGCCATCATGGAAGCCGTATTCGTCGCCAAAGGCTATGGCGTCACTGTGATCAACCCAGTGGAAAAATTGCTGGCTCTGGGTAGCTATCTGGAATCCACCGTTGATATCAACGAATCGACTCTGCGCATCGCCGCCAGCGGTATTCCTGCTGATAATATCGTGCTAATGGCGGGCTTCACCGCCGGTAATGACAAAGGCGAGCTGGTGGTGCTGGGCCGTAATGGCTCCGACTACTCGGCGGCGGTATTGGCGGCCTGTCTGCGCGCCGACTGCTGCGAAATTTGGACTGACGTCGATGGCGTTTATACCTGTGACCCGCGCACCGTGCCCGATGCTCGCTTGTTAAAATCGATGTCCTATCAAGAGGCGATGGAGCTTTCTTACTTCGGCGCCAAAGTCCTTCACCCTCGCACCATCCTGCCCATTGCCCAATTCCAAATTCCATGCCTGATTAAAAACACCACCAACCCGCAAGCGCCGGGCACCCTGATTGGCAGCGAAAGCCTTGATGACAATACGCCGGTCAAAGGCATCACCAACCTGAACAACATGGCGATGATCAATGTCTCCGGGCCGGGCATGAAAGGCATGGTCGGCATGGCGGCGCGGGTGTTCGCGGTGATGTCACGCTCGGGCATTTCGGTGGTGCTGATCACCCAGTCCTCCTCTGAATACAGCATCAGCTTCTGCGTGCCTCAGGGCGAGCTGGAGCGCGCGCGTCGCGCACTGGAAGACGAATTCTATCTGGAGCTGAAAGACGGCCTGCTCGAGCCGCTGGACGTGATGGAGAAGCTGGCGGTTATCTCGGTCGTTGGCGACGGCATGCGCACGCTGCGCGGCATCTCGGCCAAGTTCTTCTCGGCACTGGCTCGCGCCAACATCAATATCGTGGCAATTGCCCAAGGCTCTTCCGAACGCTCAATCTCAGTGGTCGTCAATAACGAAGAGGCCACCACCGGCGTGCGCGTCAGCCACCAGATGCTGTTCAACACCGATCAGGTTATCGAAGTGTTCCTGATTGGCGTCGGCGGCGTCGGCGGGGCGCTCATCGAGCAGGTTCGCCGCCAGCAGGCGTGGCTTAAGGCCAAGCATATTGACCTGCGGGTGTGCGGCATCGCCAACTCGCGCGCTATGCTGACCAACATTCACGGCATCTCTTTGGACAACTGGAGTGACGAGCTGGGCGCGGCGAAAGAGCCGTTCAATCTTGGCCGCCTGATTCGTTTAGTTAAAGAGTATCACTTGCTTAACCCGGTGATTGTTGACTGTACCTCCAGCCAAGAAGTGGCTGATCAATATGCGGATTTCCTGGCTGACGGCTTCCACGTCGTGACGCCAAACAAGAAAGCCAACACCTCGTCGATGAACTATTACTATCAGTTGCGTAAAGCGGCTGAGCATTCACGCCGCAAATTCCTTTATGACACAAACGTCGGCGCGGGCCTGCCGGTGATTGAAAACCTGCAAAACCTGCTCAACGCGGGTGACGAGCTGGTGCGCTTCTCCGGCATTCTTTCTGGCTCGCTGTCCTACATTTTCGGCAAGCTGGATGAGGGGATGTCGCTGTCCGAGGCCACGCTGCAGGCGCGTGATATGGGCTATACCGAGCCAGACCCGCGTGATGACCTGTCAGGAATGGACGTAGCTCGCAAGCTGTTGATTCTGGCCCGTGAAGCCGGTTACAAACTGGAACTCTCTGATATTGAAGTTGAATCCGTTCTGCCGTTATCCTTCGACTCTGAAGGTAGCGTGACCGACTTTGTGAGCCGCCTGCCGACGGTGGACGCTGATTTCGCCCAGCGCGTGGCCGATGCCACGGCACAGGATAAGGTTTTGCGCTACGTTGGTGCTATCGAAGAGGGGCGCTGCACGGTGAAGATCGAGGCCGTCGATGGTAACGATCCACTGTATAAAGTGAAAAATGGCGAGAATGCGTTGGCGTTCTACAGCCGTTATTATCAGCCTCTGCCATTAGTCTTACGCGGTTATGGCGCGGGCAATGACGTTACTGCTGCCGGCGTATTTGCCGATCTTTTGCGAACGCTGTCATGGAAGTTAGGAGTTTAATATGGTTAAGGTGTATGCCCCTGCCTCAATTGGCAATGTCAGCGTCGGTTTTGACGTGCTGGGCGCCGCGGTTTCTCCGGTTGACGGCACGCTGCTCGGCGACTGCGTGAGCGTAGAGGCAGCGACAGAGTTCAGTTTGAAAAGCGAAGGTCGCTTCGTCTCCAAGTTACCGGATCGCATGGAAGACAATATTGTCTTCCAGTGCTGGCAGCGTTTCTGTCAGGAAATCGGTAAAGAGATCCCAGTCGCCATGACGCTGGAAAAGAATATGCCCATTGGCTCCGGCCTGGGTTCTAGCGCCTGTTCGGTGGTCGCTGGCTTGATGGCGATGAACGAGTTCTGCGGCAAGCCGCTGGATGAAAACACCATGCTTTCCCTGATGGGCGAGCTGGAAGGGCGCATTTCCGGCAGCGTGCACTTCGACAACGTCGCGCCATGCTATCTCGGCGGCATCCAGCTGATGCTGGAAGAGCTGGGTGTGATCAGCCAAAACGTGCCGAGCTTTGATGATTGGCTGTGGGTGATGGCGTATCCGGGCATCAAAGTGTCGACCGCCGAAGCGCGCGCGATTCTACCGGCCCAGTACCGCCGTCAGGACTGCATCAGCCACGGTCGCTATCTTGCTGGCTTCATTCACGCCTGCCATACGCAACAACCGGCGCTGGCTGCTAAATTAATGAAAGACGTAATTGCCGAGCCTTATCGCACGCGCCTGCTTCCGGGCTTTGCCGAAGCGCGCACCGCCGCTGAAGAAATTGGCGCTCTGGCTTGTGGTATTTCAGGCTCCGGCCCGACGCTGTTTGCCGTGTGCAACGACAGCGCAACCGCCAAACGTATGGCGGACTGGTTGCAGAATCACTATCTGCAAAATGATGAAGGCTTTGTTCATATTTGTCGTCTGGATACCGCAGGCGCGAGACTATTGGGATAAATGATGAAACTGTACAACCTGAAGGACCACAATGAGCAGGTCAGCTTTGCTCAGGCCGTTAAGCAAGGTTTAGGAAAGCAGCAGGGCCTGTTCTTTCCTCTCGAGTTGCCTGAGTTTGCGCTGAGTGACATCGACGGCCTGCTGGATCAAGACTTTGTTACCCGCAGCAGCCGCATTCTGTCCGCGTTCATTGGTGATGAAATTCCAGAAGACCAGCTCTACCAGCGCGTAAAAAGTGCTTTTGCTTTCCCTGCGCCGGTTGCCAAAGTGTCCGACGATATTGCCTGTCTGGAGCTGTTCCACGGCCCAACTCTGGCGTTCAAAGACTTCGGCGGCCGCTTTATGGCGCAGGTGCTGACACAGGTTTCTGGCGACCAGCCGGTGACCATTCTGACCGCCACCTCTGGTGACACCGGCGCGGCCGTCGCTCACGCCTTCCACGGCATGAAAAACGTTCGCGTAGTGATCCTCTATCCGAAAGGCAAAATCAGCCCGTTGCAGGAGAAGCTGTTCTGTACGCTGGGCGACAACATTCACACCGTGGCGATCGACGGCGACTTTGACCAGTGTCAGGCACTGGTGAAGCAGGCGTTTGATGATGAAGAGCTGAAGCATGAGCTGAAACTGAACTCAGCAAACTCGATTAACATCAGTCGCTTGCTGGCGCAAATCTGCTACTACTTCGAAGCCGTGGCGCAACTGCCACAGGAAGCGCGCAACCAGCTGGTTATCTCCGTGCCGAGCGGCAACTTTGGTGATCTGACGGCTGGTCTACTGGCGAAATCACTGGGCCTGCCGGTCAAACGCTTTATCGCAGCAACCAACGCCAATGACACCGTGCCGCGCTTTCTCGCCAATGGCGAATGGGCGCCGAAAACTACGGTGGCGACATTATCCAACGCGATGGACGTCAGCCAGCCAAACAACTGGCCGCGCGTGGAAGAGCTGTACCGCCGCAAAATTTGGAAGCTGAAAGACCTGGGCTTCGGCGCGGTGAGCGATGACACCACTGAAGACGCGATGCGCGAGCTGGCGGACATTGGCTACATCTCTGAACCTCACGCCGCGATTGCCTACCGCGTGCTGCGCGACCAACTGCAACCGGGCGAATTCGGCCTGTTCATCGGCACCGCGCATCCGGCCAAGTTCAAGGAGAGTGTGGAGGCGATTCTGGGTCAGGACATTGATTTGCCGAAAGAGCTGGCGGAGCGCGCGGATCTTCCGCTGCTGTCGCACGACTTGCCGGCTGATTTCAGCGAAATGCGTCGTTTCCTGATGGCGCTGCCAAAGTAACGATCTGCTGACTTTTAGAGACTAAAAAGCCCTCATGCGAGGGCTTTTTTTATGGTTTGAAGCGCGGCTTACTGCTCTGGGCGGGTGAACACCAGCTCATTACCTTCTGAGCGGGCTGGGTCATACTCATAGCCTTCCAGATTGAAATCTCGCAGTTGACTGACCTTGCTCAGACGCTCTTTGATGATGAAACGACTCATCAGGCCACGGGCCTTTTTAGCGTAGAAGCTAATGACCTTGTAATTCCCCTTTTTCTGGTCGAGGAACACCGGCTTGATGATTTCACCGTCAAGCTTAGCCGGTTTCACGGCTTTGAAATACTCATCAGATGCCAGGTTAATCAAGACTTTATCGCCTTGTTCAGCCAATAATTTATTGAGCTTCTCCGTCAATAAATCGCCCCAGAAAGTATACAGATTCGACCCCTGCGGGTTCTCCAGGCGGATCCCCATCTCCAGACGATAAGGCATCATTAAGTCCAGCGGGCGCAGCAGGCCGTACAGACCAGAGAGCATGCGCAGATGGTCTTGGGCGAACTCGAAATCTTTCTCGCTGAAATCTTCCGCCTGCAAGCCGGTATACACATCACCTTTAAACGCCAAGATTGCCTGACGCGCGTTGTCCGGGCTGAAATCCGGCTGCCAATCGTTAAAGCGTTCGGCATTGAGCAGCGCCAGCTTGTCGCTGATGCCCATCAGGCTGGAGATCTGGGCTGGCGTCAGTTTGCGGGCAATGCTGATTAACTGGCTCGACTTATCCAGTAATTCAGGTTGGGTAAAGCGTTTTGTGGCGAGCGGGCTTTCGTAGTCGAGCGTTTTAGCAGGAGAAATAATGGTCAGCATAGTCGCATCCGTTGGTCGGCTATCGGTTCATCGTGAGATCTTGGTTTCGGCTCTATTTTAGCAAAAATCTGCCCTGAGCCGGCCATAAAAATGGCGCAAAGGCCGGGCAGAACGGAAATTGCTGCAATAGGAAAAACTTAATGTTTCGCCTGAGGTGGGGTTTTCTGCCACACGTCGGGAGTGAGCTGTTCGCGGAATTCCGGGAAGTGGTCGGGGTTGAACACCGGCGTTCGCCCCATGCGGCGCTGGCGCTCGTAGTCCTTGATGACTTTCAGCGCAATGCCCGAAAGCAGCATCAGCGCGGTGAGGTTGATGATAGTCATGAGTGCCATGCTGATATCCGCCATTTTCCACACTGTTGGCAGTTTTGCCAGGCAGCCGAAAGCCACCATGCCCAGAACTAGCAGGCGGAAAACGTAGAGTTTGGCTTTCTCGCCACTGCGCAGGAATACCAAATTGTTCTCGGCATAAACATAGTTGGCGGAGATAGAGGAGAAGGCGAAAATAAACACAAAGGTCGCCACCAGATAATGGCCCAGCTCATTGCCGGTCACGGCAGAGACGGCCTGCTGAATCAGCGCGATGCCCTTGAGCTGCTGGTCAGGGGCATCTAACAGGCCTGAACTGAGGATAATCAACGCCGTGGCGCTGCAAATCACGATGGTATCGATAAATACGCCGAGCATTTGCGAGAAGCCCACCGCCGCCGGATGAGCGGGCTCGGGAGCGGCAAGGGCAGCGGCGTTGGGGGAAGAGCCCATGCCCGCCTCGTTGGAGAACAGACCGCGCTGCACCCCTTGGGTCAGCGCCTGTGTAATAGCAAAACCGCCCGCGCCCGCGGCGACTTCCTGCAAGCCAAAGGCACTTTTAACTATCAGAACAAAGACTTGCGGCAGGCGTTCAACATTATGCCCAATCACCCAGGTAGCCATCAGCAGATAGCCCACCGCCATGACAGGCACCATCCATTGCGACAGTTTAGAGAAGCGTTTTAGGCCGCCAAACAGAGTGACGGCGGTCAGTAACACCAGACCTGCGGCGACGTAATGAGGATTACTGTCAAAAGAGAGGGCGGCCACCTGAGCAATCGCATTGGCCTGTAGCGCATTGAAAATTAAACCAAAAGAGAGCACCAGCATGATGGAAAACAGCACGCCCATCCAGCGCATGCCGAGGCCTTTCTCCATGTAATCCGCCGGACCGCCGCGATAATGACCTTTTAAATCACGCCCTTTAAACAGCTGGGCCAAGGTGTTTTCGAACAGTGCGGTCACCATGCTAATGAAGGCAACGACCCACATCCAGAAGATGGCTCCCGGCCCGCCTGCGGCAATAGCCAAGGCCACGCCCGCCACGTTGCCTGTACCAATACGGGCAGCAAGGCTGATACACAGGGCCTGAAAGGTTGAAATACCGCGCGGGTTGGCGCCGTTTTTATGCAGATGTGAGGAGAAAATATGGCCAAAGAGGCGGAACTGAATAAAACGGGTGCGCAGGCTAAAGTAAATGCCCGTCCCCAGCAGCAGGTAAATCAGGATTGAGCCCCAAAGAATGTTGTCGAAAAAATTCAGCATTTCGCTCATTGGGCGCCTTTGTTGATCAAGGTATTGATAGTTGACCCCTGCATGGGTGGTTGTATTTTAGCCATTTTGTATAGAGTGCTGGTTAACATAGCCTTTTTGCCCCCATGGGGACACTGTCATTTTGACTGAAAAATTAAGATTCTGCAGACGATAAACCCATTTTCGTCATGCCTATCGCACCGCCATATCTGCCTTGCGCGTGGCTTTTTGCATGTTATCATCAGGCAAAGGCAAGGCATGAAAATGCCTCAACGAAAATGTACAAACGATGAGATATGCCAAATGACCGATAAACTGACTTCCCTACGCCAACTCACTAAAGTTGTTGCAGACACCGGGGATATTGCGGCAATGAAACTGTACCAGCCGCAAGATGCTACGACCAACCCGTCTCTGATCCTCAACGCTGCACAAATTCCTGAATACCGTAAATTGATCGACGAAGCCATTGCATGGGCTAAAGATCAAAGCAGCGATCGTGACCAGCAGGTTGCTGACGCGGCTGACAAACTGGCGGTAAACATTGGTCTGGAGATCCTGAAACTGGTCCCAGGTCGTATCTCTACCGAAGTTGACGCGCGTCTGTCTTATGATACCGAAGCGAGCGTGGCTAAGGCCCATCGTCTGATCAAACTTTATAACGATGCGGGCATCAGCAACGACCGTATCCTGATCAAACTGGCTTCAACCTGGCAGGGCATCCGTGCCGCAGAGCGTCTGGAAAAAGAAGGCATCAACTGTAACCTGACTCTGCTGTTCTCCTTCGCTCAGGCTCGTGCTTGTGCCGAAGCTGGCGTTTACCTGATTTCTCCGTTCGTTGGCCGTATCCTCGACTGGTACAAAGCTAACGGCGACAAAAAAGAGTTCGCGCCGCATGAAGATCCAGGCGTTATCTCTGTGACCGAAATCTACGAATACTACAAACAGCACGGCTACGAGACTGTGGTTATGGGCGCAAGCTTCCGTAACATCGGCGAAATCATCGAGTTGGCTGGTTGTGACCGTCTGACTATCGCACCTGCTCTGTTGAAAGAACTGGCAGAAAGCGAAGGTCCGCTGGAGCGTAAACTGTCCTTCACTGGCGAAACCAAAGCACGTCCAGAGCCATTGACTGAAGCTCAGTTCTACTGGGATCACAGCCAAGACCCAATGGCTATCGACAAACTGGCGGATGGTATCCGTAAGTTTGCTATCGACCAGGGTAAACTGGAAAAAATGATCGCTGACCTGCTGTAATCACGGCACTCGGTATCAGAAAGGCGACTCATTGAGTCGCCTTTTTTAATGTCTGAAGAAAAAAATCTCGCCCCGACTTACCGATATACTTATCCTTTATCCCACTAACGGCTGGGTTGCCGAACAAATGCTTGGGGAGAAGAAAAGCATGGATAACTTACGAATTGGTTTGGTGTCGGTTTCGGACCGCGCTTCAAACGGCATTTATCAGGATAAAGGCATTCCGGCATTAGAAGCCTGGCTGGAAAAGGCGCTGATCACGCCCTTCAAGGTGGAGAAGAGATTGATCCCCGACGAGCAGCCGCTGATTGAGCAAGCGATTAGCGAATTGGTGGATGAAAGTGGCTGCCATTTGGTGCTGACCACCGGCGGTACAGGCCCCGCACGTCGCGACGTCACGCCGGATGCCACCCTGGCCGTTGCCGACCGCGAAATGCCAGGCTTTGGCGAGCAGATGCGTCAAATCAGCCTGCACTTTGTGCCCACAGCTATCCTTTCTCGTCAGGTTGGGGTTATCCGCAAACAGGCGCTGATTTTGAACCTGCCGGGCCAGCCAAAATCGATTCAGGAAACGCTTGAAGGCCTGAAAGATGAGTCGGGTAAGGTGATTGTTTCAGGCATTTTTGCCAGCGTGCCTTACTGCATTCAACTGCTCGACGGCCCTTATATTGAAACGCACGAGGACGTGGTAGCAGCTTTTCGTCCCAAAAGTGCCCGCCGCGATACAAAAAACTAAAGTTAGACTTTTTCTGACATAAGATTCAGCCCATCTGGTGCGCAAAACGTTTGCCGTTATAGTAATCATTCCTTTACAGGTAGCGGCTCGTTTTTTACACCTTCCACTTTGTGCTATACGGTATCTTATGCAACAAGCTAATAATCGTCGGCTTAACCGGCAAGATTTCAAGACACTGTCCCTTGCTGCACTAGGCGGCGCCCTCGAGTTCTACGACTTCATCATTTTTGTTTTCTTTGCTGCGGTCATCGGCGATCTGTTCTTTCCGGCGGATATGCCTGATTGGGTTCGGCAGGTGCAAACCTTCGGGATCTTCGCCGCTGGCTATCTGGCGCGCCCGCTGGGTGGTGTCATCATGGCGCACTTTGGCGATCTGATTGGCCGTAAGCGAATGTTTAGCTTCAGTATTCTCTTGATGGCGCTACCGACGCTGGCGATGGGCCTGCTGCCAACCTATTCCTCCATTGGTATTGCCGCACCTCTGTTACTGCTGTTGATGCGCCTGTTGCAAGGCGCGGCGGTGGGCGGGGAAGTGCCGGGAGCCTGGGTGTTTGTGGCCGAACACGTGCCGCGCAGGCACATCGGTTTTGCCTGCGGTACGCTGACGGCGGGCCTGACCGTCGGCATCTTGCTCGGCTCGCTGGTGGCGACCGTGCTGCACAGCACGCTGTCAGCAGAGGCCGTGCGTGACTACGGCTGGCGCATTCCTTTCTTCATCGGCGGGATTTTCGGCCTGGTTGCCATGTATCTGCGCCGCTGGTTACAAGAGACGCCGATTTTCCTTGAGATGAAAGCCAAGAAAACCTTGGCGGAAGTGCTGCCTCTGAAGTCAGTGGTGGTCAATCACAAAAAAGAAATTGTGATTTCAATGCTCTTGACCTGGCTGCTGTCGGCCTGTCTGGTGGTGGTTATTCTGATGACGCCAACCTATTTGCAAAAGCAGTTTGCTATCCCGGCGGCTCAGGCTTTGCAGGCTAACAGCATGGCGACCATTGCTCTGACCTTTGGCTGCATCGTGGCGGGCTGGATTATCGACCGCATCGGCGCCAGCAGGATGTTTATCTTCGGTAGCCTGTTCTTGGGCGTTTGTACTTGGGCCTTCTACCACGTGGTTGCCACTGACCCATCAAAACTGATGGTGATGTATGCGCTGGCGGGCTTTAGCGTCGGGCTGGTGGGGACGGTGCCTTATGTCATGGTTCGCGCCTTCCCGGCGGAGGTGCGTTTCACCGGCATCTCTTTCTCTTATAACGTCTCTTACGCCATTTTTGGCGGGCTGACGCCAATCTTCATCTCCTTTATTACGCACGTTACGCCGATGGCACCGGCCTATTATATTCTCGCCATGGCGGTGGTTGGGGTGCTGATTGGTTTCTACCTGACGCGTGATTTGAATAGCGATGAGAAGAGTGAGTTTACTCGGCAGGCGGCCTCAGGCCGTTAATCGAAGCAGGTAGCGTGAAAGCAAAAAGCCCCGACGAAGATGCCGGGGCTTTTATCTTTTGGAGCAAGCCCAATTAGGCTTTTTGCATCTCGCCAATCGGCAGCACGGTTCGGCCATACTGCTCGTTCAGCACTTCGGCCATCGCCAAATAAATGGCGCTCGCGCCGCAGAAGATCCCTTCGAATCCGGCGATATGCAGCACGTCCGCGTCACCGGTAATATTGCCCACGGCCAGCAAAGCGAACAGTACCGTCAGGCTGCCGAAAACCACCTGTAATCCGCGGTTTGCTTTCAAGGTGCCGAAAAACATGAAAAGGGTGAAGACGCCCCACAGACCAAGATAAACCCCTAAGAAGCTTTCGCTACTGGCATCTGCCACGCCCATGCGCGGCAGCATCAGAATGCCGACCAAGCTCAGCCAGAATGCGCCATAAGAGGTGAAGGCCGTGGTGCCAAAGGTATTGCCCTTTTTAAACTCCATGATGCCCGCCAGTATCTGAATCAGGCCACCATAGAAAATCCCCATGCTGACGATGACGGCAGTCAGGGGGAAGAAACCGGCATTGTGTAAATTCAACAAGATAGTTGTCATGCCAAAACCCATCAGACCCAAGGGGCAGGGGTTGGCCATCATTTTGCTTTGCATAATTCCTCTGGACTATAAATGTCGCGAATAAATAACCGGGCTAGATTCACTTGTGAAAGGGGCAAAAAGGCCACATATCGTCACCAGCGCGCGGCATCATAAGGAGGTGTCAGCGAGCAAACATTGATCTGGCGTAACCGCAGTTGAAGATTTTTTTTCATTGAACCCCTTGATGCTGGCTCGCATGGCCCCATCTTATTCTCAACCGCAGTTGTTACCGCCAGTAAAAGGCAATATTGGGCAGTTGAAATTAAACAATTCGTCCACATATACAGTAACAACCTGACCGAATATGAATTTTTAGTGGAGACGTTTTAGATGGGTAAAATTATTGGGATCGACCTGGGTACCACCAACTCTTGTGTGGCTATTATGGATGGCACAACTGCACGTGTGCTGGAGAACGCAGAGGGTGATCGCACCACTCCTTCCATCATCGCTTATGCAGCAGATGGCGAAACTCTGGTGGGCTCACCAGCTAAGCGTCAGGCTGTCACTAACCCGCAAAACACCCTGTTTGCGATTAAGCGCCTGATTGGCCGTCGCTTCCAGGACGAAGAAGTACAGCGTGACAAAGGCATCATGCCTTACCAGATCGTTGGCGCAGATAACGGCGACGCATGGATCGACGTTAAAGGCCAAAAAATCGCACCTCCGCAGATTTCTGCAGAAGTGTTGAAGAAAATGAAGAAAACGGCTGAAGATTATCTGGGCGAACCAGTAACTGAAGCGGTTATCACTGTACCTGCTTACTTCAACGATGCTCAGCGTCAGGCAACCAAAGACGCCGGCCGTATCGCAGGTCTGGAAGTAAAACGTATCATCAACGAACCAACCGCTGCTGCTCTGGCATACGGTCTGGATCGTGAAGTCGGCAACCGCACTATCGCGGTATACGACTTGGGTGGTGGTACTTTCGATATTTCAATCATCGAAATCGATGAAGTTGATGGCGAGAAAACCTTCGAAGTTCTGGCAACCAACGGTGATACCCACCTGGGTGGTGAAGACTTCGATAGCCGTCTGATCAACTATCTGGTTGAAGAGTTCAAGAAAGAGCAAGGCATGGACCTGCGTAACGATCCGCTGGCTATGCAACGTCTGAAAGAAGCGGCTGAGAAAGCGAAAATCGAACTTTCTTCTGCACAACAGACTGACGTTAACCTGCCGTACATCACTGCTGATGCGACAGGTCCAAAACACATGAACATCAAAGTGACCCGTGCAAAACTGGAATCACTGGTTGAAGACTTGGTAGGTCGTTCTATCGAGCCACTGAAAGTAGCTCTGAAAGACGCTGGCCTGTCAGTTTCTGACATTCAAGACGTTATCTTGGTAGGCGGTCAGACCCGTATGCCAATGGTTCAGAAGAAAGTCGCAGACTTCTTCGGTAAAGAACCACGTAAAGACGTTAACCCGGACGAAGCGGTAGCTATCGGTGCTGCAGTTCAGGGCGGCGTGTTGTCTGGTGATGTTAAAGACGTTCTGTTGCTGGACGTGACTCCACTGTCTCTGGGTATCGAAACCATGGGCGGCGTGATGACTCCACTGATCACCAAGAACACCACCATCCCAACTAAGCACAGCCAGGTGTTCTCTACTGCGGAAGACAACCAGTCTGCAGTAACCATCCACGTGGTGCAGGGTGAGCGTAAACGTTCTAGCGATAACAAGTCTCTGGGTCAGTTCAACCTGGACGGCATCCAAGCTGCACCACGCGGTATGGCGCAGATCGAAGTCACCTTCGACCTGGATGCTGATGGTATCTTGCACGTTTCTGCTAAAGACAAAAATACCGGTCGCGAGCAGAAAATCACCATCAAGGCTTCTTCTGGTCTGAGCGAAGAAGAAATCCAGAAAATGGTGAACGATGCCGAAGCTAACGCCGAGTCTGACCGTAAGTTCGAAGAACTGGTCCAGACCCGTAACCAAGCGGATCACCTGATCCACGGTACGCGTAAGCAACTGGAAGAGTCTGGCGACAAGCTGCCAGCTGAAGATAAAACCGCGATTGAAGAAGCCCTGAAAGCACTGGAAGTTTCTGCTAAAGGCGAAGATAAAGCGGATATCGAAGCTAAGCTGCAGGCGCTGGTGCAGGTTTCTGGCAAGTTAGCAGAAATGGCACAGCCACAAGGCCAGGCCGAAGGCGGCGACGACAGCGCGAAGAAAGATGATGACGTTGTTGACGCTGAATTCGAAGAAGTTAAAGACAAGAAATAATCGCCCTTAAGCGGGCACAGTAAGAGTTCTTAACTAAGACCTTTTATTGAAAACCAGCACGGGCGTCGAGGAAACTCTGCGCCCGTGCACGCATGTTGAGGGCAGGAAAAAGCATGGCGAAGCAAGATTATTACGAGCTGTTGGGCGTTTCCAAAACAGCCGACGAGCGCGAAATCAAAAAAGCCTATAAGCGGCTAGCGATGAAGCACCATCCTGATAGAAATCAGGGTGATAAAGAATCCGAAACCAAATTTAAAGAAATCAAAGAAGCTTACGAAATTCTGACTGACGCACAGAAACGTGCTGCTTACGACCAATATGGTCATGCTGCCTTCGAACAAGGCGGAATGGGCGGTGGTGGCGGCTACGGTGGCGGCGGTGCAGACTTTAGCGACATCTTTGGTGACGTCTTTGGCGACATCTTCGGTGGTGGACGCCGTCAGCGTGCCAGCCGAGGTTCAGATCTGCGTTACAACATGGATCTGACTTTGGAAGAGGCCGTTCGTGGTGTCACCAAAGAGATCCGCATTCCGACACTGGCCGAGTGTGACGTTTGCCACGGCAGCGGCGCGAAAGCCGGAAGCTCTCCGGTAACCTGTCCGACCTGTCACGGTGCCGGTCAAGTGCAGATGCGTCAGGGCTTCTTTACTGTGCAGCAGGCTTGTCCTACCTGCCAGGGACGCGGCCAAATCATTAAAGATCCGTGCAACAAGTGTCACGGCCATGGTCGCGTAGAACGCTCGAAAACCCTGTCAGTGAAAATCCCTGCGGGTGTGGACACTGGCGACCGTATTCGTCTGGAAGGTGAAGGCGAAGCGGGCGAGCACGGTGCTCCGGCGGGCGACCTGTACGTTCAGGTTCAAGTCAAAGCGCACAAAATCTTTGAGCGCGAAGGCAATAACCTGTACTGCGAAGTGCCAATCAACTTCGCGATGGCGGCTCTGGGCGGCGAGATTGAAGTGCCAACCCTCGATGGCCGCGTGAAGCTGAAAGTGCCAGCAGAGACTCAGACTGGCAAGCTGTTCCGCATGCGCGGTCGCGGTGTGAAATCCGTTCGCGGTGGGGCTCAGGGCGACCTGCTGTGCCGCGTCGTCGTTGAGACTCCGGTTAGCCTCAACGATAAACAGAAGCAGTTGCTGCGCGATCTGGAAGAGAGCTTCGGTGGCGCATCGGGCGAGAAAAACAGCCCGCGTTCTAAAAGCTTCTTAGATGGCGTGAAAAAGTTCTTTGATGATCTGACGCGTTAATCCCTTCAGACTCAAGACGTTAGTTAATGCTTTCAATCCCCGTCAGCCTGTTCAGGCGGCGGGGATTTTTTTATGGCGGGGCTATAGGGCGTCTTGGCGTATAATTCGGTAAAACCGAGCTATGAAGTAGCAATAATCGATTTTTTCCGAGCTTTGCTATTGGCTATAATTTGCCGCAACTGCGCAGGAAATGGCTGCGTTAACGCATTTAACAGGAGTCTGAAAGTGTCGAATATTATTCGTCAGTTTTTACGTATGGAAGCCGCGGGCGGCATTGTATTGATTGTGGCCGCAATCATTGCATTGGTTATGGCCAACACGCCAATGCAGGGGCTTTACCAAGCCTTTCTCGACATACCTGTCACGCTGCGCTTTGCTGACCTATTAATTGATAAACCGCTGCTGCTGTGGATAAACGACGGCCTGATGGCGGTGTTCTTCCTGATGATTGGCCTTGAGGTTAAGCGCGAACTGCGCGAAGGCAATCTGGCAAATCGCGAGCAGGCGCTGTTCCCGGCCATTGCGGCAGTGGGCGGTATGGTTGCCCCGGCGGTGATTTACCTGATGTTTAACGGAGCGGATGAGGTCGCGCGCCAAGGCTGGGCTATTCCGGCGGCGACTGATATCGCTTTCGCACTCGGCGTAATGGCGCTGCTGGGTTCGCGCGTGCCGACCGGGCTAAAGGTGTTCTTGCTGGCGCTCGCTATTATTGATGATCTTGGCGCTATCGTGATTATCGCGCTGTTCTACAGCCACGATATCTCGGGCATGGCGTTAGGGCTGGCGGCGTTGTCCATTGCCGTACTGGCATGGCTGAACTGGCGCGGCGTCGGCAAACTCACGCCGTATCTGCTGGTAGGCGCGGTGCTGTGGGTCTGCGTGCTGAAATCGGGTATTCATGCCACTCTGGCGGGCGTGATCCTCGGCTTCTTCATTCCGCTGGAGACAAAACAGAAAGTCTCTCCGGCTCGCCGTTTAGAGCATGGCATTCACCCTTACGTGGCCTGGTTTATCCTGCCGATATTTGCCTTTGCTAATGCCGGTGTCTCGCTGCAGGGCGTGTCGGCGGAGAGTGTCTTCTCGCTGTTGCCGATGGGTATCGCGGCCGGTCTGTTACTTGGCAAGCCAATCGGCATCATGATTTTCAGCGGCATAGCGGTAAAACTTGGCATTGCGCGCTTGCCGGAAGGGATTAATTTCAAACAGATTGCCGGGGTATCCGTGCTCTGCGGTATTGGTTTTACGATGTCGATTTTCATCGCCTCGCTGGCCTTTGCCAAAGCCGATCCAGAGCTACTGACTTACTCGAAAATCGGTATTTTGCTCGGCTCCACCGTCTCGGCTGTTTTAGGTTATCTGCTGCTGAATAAGTTATTGCCGAAGAAAGCCCCGTGCCACGGCGCGTAAGCCCATGCGCTGAATTGAAGTAATCTCGAATCGCCAGAAGGAGCAGGTATGTCACATATCAATTTCAACCACCTGTACTACTTTTGGCAGGTTTGTAAAACCGGATCGATGGTCGGCGCGGCAGAAGCTCTGTTTCTGACGCCGCAGACTATCACCGGGCAGATTAAGTCATTGGAGGAGCGTCTCGGCGGCAAGCTGTTTAAGCGTCAAGGGCGCGGGCTGGTGCCTTCTGAGCTGGGGCAACTGGTCTTTCGCTATGCCGACAAGATGTTTGCCATGAGCCAAGAGATGCTGGATATCGTCAACTATCGCAAAGAGTCTAGCCTACTGTTTGATGTGGGCGTGGCCGATGCGTTGTCGAAAAGATTGGTCAGCCGGGTGCTGGATGCTGCCGTGGTGGATAACCAAGATATCCACCTGCGCTGCTTTGAATCGACCCACGAGATGCTGCTGGAACAGCTTAGCCAGCACAAGCTCGACATCATTCTGTCGGATTGCCCGGTGGACTCCACCCAGCAGGAAGGGCTGTTTTCAGTCAAGCTGGGGGAAAGCCCTATCAGCTTTTATTGCTGCCAGCCGAAGGAAAGTGAGTCTTTCCCCGAGTGCCTTGAGAAGCGCCCATTGCTTATCCCCGGCAGGCGCTCAATGCTTGGCCGCAAGCTGCTCAATTGGTTTAACACTCAGGGGCTGAAGGTGAAAATCTTGGGCGAGTTTGATGATGCCGCGCTGATGAAGGCTTTTGCCCAGAATCACAATGCGATCTTTGTCGCGCCGTCGGTGTATCTGACCGAGGTGTTTCACGGGGATGATATTGTCGAGGTAGGGCGGGTAGAGGGCTTACAGGAAGAGTACTACGTGATTTTCGCCGAGCGGATGATTCAGCACCCTTCGGTACAGCGGGTGTGTAACACCGACTTCTCAGGGCTGTTCACTGGCTGAGGGGGATTTGCGAAGTAATGAGCCGGGAAGCTCAAAAAACAGATATAAAAAAACCGGCAGAAGCCGGTTTTTTTATCAAGCAGACAACGAAATGCGATTATTGCATTGCGTTGATTTGCGCAGTCAAGTTTGACTTATGACGCGCTGCTTTGTTTTTGTGGATCAGGCCTTTGCAAGACTGACGGTCCACAATTGGTTGCATTTCGTTAAATGCATTTTGTGCAGCAGCTTTGTCGCCTGCTGCAATAGCCGCGTATACCTTCTTGATAAAGGTACGCACCATAGAACGACGGCTCGCGTTATGCTTACGACGTTTCTCTGACTGTACGGCGCGTTTCTTAGCTGATTTGATATTAGCCAAGGTCCAACTCCCAAATATTTTTCTATTGAGGACAATTCGAAGGCCGAGGAATATGCCTTTTCGGTCTTCTTTTGTCAATGGATTTGTGCAAATAAGCGCCGTTTCTATATTCAAATCGGATTCAAACTACAATCGGCGCTTGTTACGTTGTGATGGCGCAGGATTTTAACAGCTTCCCACCTTGGAATACAGTCTTTCGCAAGAAAATTCGACAGGAGAGTGGTTATTTAGCCAACGGGGGGCATTAACGCTTTGTTTCTACGAAAAGTCACGCTTTCCGTACATATATAGCCAAAATAATTCGAGCTACGGCTATCGCACCTGCAACTCGCACTCTGAAGGAGAGAAAGTAAGATTTTCCTCGGTGATGCCGTAATTGCGCCGTAAGATCTGCCGTATGGCGAAGAGATTGCGCTGATCCAGTGAATCGCTGGTTAACCTTGGAGGCTGTACAAGGTATAATCCGCCGATTTCCACCGTTATGAGTCAGCTATGGATTTGAGCCAGCTATGGAGCTAATTCGCGGGATACACAATATTCGGGCGCGCCATCATGGCTGCGTCCTTACTATTGGTAATTTTGATGGCGTGCATCGCGGCCATCAAGCACTGATTGAACAACTAAAGCTGGAAGGGCAGAAGCTTGGCGTTCCGGTAATGGTGATGATTTTTGAACCGCAACCTCTTGAGCTGTTTGCGGGCGATAAAGCGCCTGCTCGACTGACCAGTTTGCGAGATAAGGCCAAGTATCTTGCCGAATGCGGCGTTGATTACTTGCTATGTGTGCGCTTTGAACCGCGTTTTGCGGCTAACATTGCTCAGGCATTTATCTCCCAGCTATTGGTGGAGAAACTAGGCGTCAAATTCCTGACCGTGGGCGATGATTTTCGCTTTGGTGCTGGTCGTCTGGGCGATTTCGAATTGCTACAGAAAGCCGGCGCTGAATATGGTTTTGAAGTCATAAGCACCCAGACTTTCCGCGAAGGCGGCAGTCGCATTAGCAGTACGGCGATTCGTGACGCGCTGCGTGATGACGATTTAGCATTAGCTGAAACGCTGCTCGGCCACCCGTTCAGCATATCCGGGCGCGTGGTTCATGGCGACAAACTAGGCCGCACCATCGGCTTCCCGACGGCCAACGTGCCGTTGAAGCGTCTGGTGTCTCCGGTGCGCGGCGTGTATGCCGTGGACGTGCTGGGTCTGGGCGATGAGCCTATTCCTGGCATTGCCAACATTGGTATTCGTCCGACGGTTGGCGGCGTGCGCAAGCAGCTTGAAGTGCACCTGATCGATACCAATATCAATTTATATGGGCGCCACATAGACGTGGTGCTACGCGCAAAATTGCGCAATGAACAGCGTTTTTCGTCGCTTGATGCCTTAAAGCAACAAATTGCGAACGATGAGGTGACCGCCCGGGAGTTCTTTGGGCTGACAGCACCACGCTAATTATTTATGACAGGTTTACTGGCAGCCGCCATGGGCCTGACATCCAGCAGAAAAACGGAACCGAGAATCTAATGAGTGACTATAAGAACACCCTGAACTTGCCGGAAACAGGGTTCCCGATGCGTGGCGATTTGGCCAAGCGAGAACCTGACATGCTGAAAAACTGGTATGAACAGGATCTGTACGGGATTATTCGCGCAGCCAAAAAGGGCAAAAAGTCCTTTATTTTGCATGACGGCCCTCCGTATGCGAACGGCAGCATTCATATTGGTCACTCAGTTAACAAAATTCTCAAAGACATTATTGTTAAGTCCAAGGGCATGGCCGGTTTTGACTCGCCTTATGTGCCGGGCTGGGACTGCCACGGTCTGCCAATCGAGCTGAAAGTAGAACAGCTGATCGGCAAGCCGGGTGAGAAAGTCTCCGCTGCTGAATTCCGCGCAGCATGTCGCAAATACGCCGCTGAGCAGGTTGAAGGTCAGAAGAAAGACTTCATCCGCCTTGGCGTGCTGGGCGATTGGGACCACCCATACCTGACGATGGATTTCAAAACCGAAGCCAACATCATCCGTGCTTTGGGCAAAATCATCGGCAATGGCCATCTGCACAAAGGCGCTAAGCCTGTCCACTGGTGTGCGGACTGCGGCTCTTCTCTGGCTGAAGCCGAAGTGGAGTATTACGACAAAGTGTCGCCATCCATCGACGTGACCTTTAACGCCGTCGACCCAGCCGCCGTGGCGGCAAAATTTGGCGCGACCGCCTTCAATGGCCCGGTTTCTCTGGTTATCTGGACCACCACGCCGTGGACCATGCCAGCTAACCGCGCGATCTCATTGAATGCCGAGTTTGCTTACCAGTTGGTGCAGGTTGAAGGCCAGTGCCTGATTCTGGCAACCGACTTGGTGGAAAGCGTTATGAAGCGCGCGGGTATCGCTGAGTGGACCGTGCTGGGTGAGTGCAAAGGCGCTGACCTCGAGCTGCTGCGCTTCAAGCATCCGTTCCTCGACTTCGACGTGCCAGCGATTCTTGGCGACCACGTCACGCTGGATGCCGGTACGGGTGCTGTTCATACCGCGCCGGGCCACGGCCCAGATGACTTTGTTATCGGCCAGAAATACGGTTTGGAAGTGGCTAACCCGGTTGGCCCGAACGGCTGCTACCTGCCGGGCACCTATCCTTCACTGGATGGCAAATTCGTCTTCAAAGCCAACGACCTGATCGTTGAACTGCTGCGCGAGAAAGGCGCACTGCTGCACGTTGAGAAGCTGAATCATAGCTATCCGTGCTGCTGGCGTCACAAAACGCCAATTATCTTCCGCGCTACGCCGCAGTGGTTCGTCAGCATGGACCAGAAAGGTCTGCGCGCGAAATCTCTGGAAGAGATCAAAGGCGTGCAGTGGATCCCAGATTGGGGTCAGGCGCGTATCGAAAACATGGTCGCTAACCGTCCGGACTGGTGTATCTCCCGTCAGCGTACCTGGGGCGTGCCGATGTCTCTGTTCGTGCATAAAGACACTGAACAGCTACACCCGCGCACTCTGGAACTGATGGAAGAAGTGGCGAAACGCGTTGAAGTTGACGGTATTCAGGCTTGGTGGGATCTCGATCCTGCCGACATTCTGGGTGCTGACGCCGCAGATTACGTGAAAGTGCCTGACACGCTGGACGTGTGGTTCGACTCCGGTTCAACCAGCGCCTCGGTGGTTGCCGTGCGCCCTGAGTTCAACGGCCACGAAGCTGACATGTATCTGGAAGGCTCCGACCAACACCGTGGCTGGTTCATGTCATCTCTGATGATCTCAACCGCCATGAAAGGCAAAGCGCCATACAAACAAGTTCTGACTCACGGCTTCACCGTTGATGGTCAGGGCCGCAAAATGTCCAAGTCCATCGGCAACACCGTCAGTCCTCAGGACGTGATGAACAAGCTGGGCGGCGACATTCTGCGTCTGTGGGTTGCGTCAACTGACTACACCGGCGAAATCGCCGTGTCAGACGAGATCCTCAAGCGTTCCGCCGACTCTTATCGTCGTATCCGTAACACCGCGCGCTTCTTGCTGGCTAACCTGAATGGGTTTGATCCTGCGCTGCACTGCGTGAAGCCGGAAGAGATGGTGGTGCTGGATCGCTGGGCCGTCGGCCGTGCCAAAGCCGCTCAAGAAGAGATCATTGCCGCTTACGAGCGCTATGACTTCCACGAAGTGGTACAGCGCCTGATGCAGTTCTGCTCGGTTGAAATGGGCTCGTTCTATCTCGACATCATTAAAGACCGTCAGTACACCGCGAAAAGCGACAGCGTGGCTCGCCGCAGCTGCCAGACCGCACTGTATTACATCTCTGAAGCACTGGTGCGCTGGATGGCGCCAATCATGTCCTTCACCGCCGACGAAATCTGGGCCTTCCTGCCAGGTTCTCGCGAGAAGTTCGTCTTCACCGAAGAGTGGTTCGACGGCCTGTTTGGCCTGGCTGGCGACGAATCGATGAATGATGACTTCTGGGACGAGCTGCTGAAAGTGCGTGGCGAAGTGAACAAAGTTATCGAGCAGGCGCGTGCTGATAAGCGCGTGGGAGGATCGTTGGAAGCTGCGGTAACGCTGTACGCTGACGATAAACTGGCTGCTGACCTGCGTTCTCTGGGTAACGAGCTACGCTTTGTGTTACTGACGTCCGGCGCTCGCGTGGCGCCATTGGCGGATGCTGATGACAGCGCGCAGGCCAGTGAGTTGCTCAAGGGCCTGAAAATCGGTCTGGAAAAAGCAGAAGGCGACAAGTGCCCACGCTGCTGGCACTACACCACTGACGTCGGCCAGGACGCGGAACACAGCGAAATCTGTGGCCGTTGTGTGACTAACATTGCCGGCGACGGCGAAGAGCGTAAGTTTGCATAATGAGTAAACCTATTTGTTCTACCGGACTCCGCTGGCTTTGGCTGGCGGTTTTGGTTGTCATCCTTGATCTCGGCAGCAAGTTCCTGGTCATGGGGCATTTTCAGCTTGGCGAATCCATGCCGCTGATCCCGTTCTTTAACCTGACTTACGCCCATAATCCGGGGGCGGCGTTTAGCTTCCTGGCGGATAAAGGCGGCTGGCAGCGTTGGTTCTTTGCCCTGATTGCTCTGGCTATCGTGATTATTCTGCTGGTGCTGATGTACCGTAGCAGCGCCACTCAGCGCATGAATAACATCGCTTTTGCGATGATTATCGGCGGCGCGCTGGGCAACCTATTCGATCGCATGGTGCACGGTTTTGTCATCGACTTTATCGACTTCTACGTCAATGACTGGCATTACCCGATCTTCAATCTGGCAGACAGCTTTATCTGTGTGGGTGCCGTGCTGGTGGTGCTGGAAGGCTTCTTAGCCAAACCCAATGCTGCCGCGAAGAGCAAAGGATAAAACATGTCTGAACAGGTAAAACACGACAGCGCGGTGCTGGTGCATTTCACCCTGAAGCTGGAAGATGGCTCAACGGCGGAATCCACCCGTGGTAATGGCAAACCGGCCCTGTTTCGACTGGGAGACGGCAGCCTGTCCGACGCGCTGGAGAATGAACTGCTCGGGTTAAAAGTGGGCGATAAGCACGCTTTTACGCTGGCACCTGAATCTGCTTTCGGCTCGAAAAGCCCTGATCTGGTTCAATATTTCTCGCGTCGAGATTTCCAAGAAACGGGCATTCCTGACGTGGGCACCATCATGTTATTTACTACCCGTGACGGCAGCGAAATGCCTGGCGTGGTGCGTGACGTGACCGAAGATTCCATCACCGTTGATTTCAATCATCCACTGGCGGGCCAGCATATCGATTTCGATATCGAAGTGCTGGAGATTGATCCGCAACTGGAGGAGAAAGATGCAAATACTGCTGGCTAACCCACGCGGGTTCTGCGCAGGCGTAGATCGTGCGATCAGCATCGTCGAGCGCGCCCTTGAGCTGTATGGCGCGCCGATTTATGTGCGTCATGAAGTGGTTCATAACCGCTATGTGGTCGACAGCCTGCGCCAGCGCGGCGCGGTGTTTATCGAGCAAATCAGCGAAGTGCCGGACGGCTCAATCCTGATTTTCTCAGCACACGGCGTTTCTCAGGCCGTGCGTGCCGAAGCCAAGGCGCGTGAGCTGACCATGCTGTTTGACGCCACCTGCCCATTAGTGACGAAGGTCCATATGGAAGTCGCACGTGCCAGCCGTAAGGGCACCGAGGCGATTTTGATTGGTCACGCCGGTCACCCAGAAGTGGAAGGCACCATGGGGCAGTACAGCAACCCTAATGGCGGCATGTACTTGGTCGAATCGCCAGCGGACGTCTATAAGCTGCAGGTGAAAGATGAAAGTAACCTGTGCTTCATGACGCAAACCACGCTGTCGGTGGATGATACTTCAGAAGTGATCGACGCCCTGCGCGACCGTTTCCCGAAAATCATTGGCCCACGCAAAGACGACATTTGCTACGCCACCACTAACCGTCAGGAGGCCGTGCGCCATCTGGCCGACGGGGCTGACGTGGTGCTGGTGGTCGGCTCGAAGAACTCGTCAAACTCTAACCGCCTGGCCGAACTGGCGCAGCGCGTTGGTGTGCCTTCTTACCTGATCGACTCCGCCGCTGATATCCAAGAGTCTTGGCTGAAAGACGCCAAGAGCATCGGCGTCACCGCCGGTGCTTCTGCTCCAGACATTCTGGTGCAGGACGTGATCAGCAAGCTGAAAGCCTTTGGCTGCGCGGATGTGATTAACGTGGAAGGGCGCGAAGAGAATATCGTTTTCGAAGTGCCGAAAGAGCTGCGGGTTGATGTGCGTCAGGTTGACTAAGTTCATCAGCTAATCGAGCAAGACGCGCAAGAGTAGAAAGCGGTCAGTGAAAACTGGCCGCTTTTTTTTATGATAATCAGTTGAGACGGAACAGGTTCTGCGGCGTACCCGTGGTGCCGGTCTGCACGTGGAGCAGGGCGCCGTCCAGTTCGCTTGGGTTCTCCAAGCCTTTGCGCGCCGAGGTGATGAACAGCTCGCTCATGTCCGGCCCGCCAAAGGTACAGCAGCTTGGCTGAGCGACGGGGAGGGCAATGGTGTCGAGGGTCAGCAACTCGCCCTGATTGATTTGCTGGCGTAACAGGCAGCTGCTGCCCCAGCAGGCAGTGAGCAGCAGGCCGTCCAAGGAGACTGCCGAGCCATCCGGCGTTTTATCCCCAGACGAGAAGCAGGCGATTTTCAGCGGATTGATGTGGCGGGCGTTGGCAGAGTAAAAACGCTTCTTCATGCTGTCGGCAAACCACACTTTGCTTTCATGCCACGCCAGCGTGTTGGGAATGCCCACGTTGTCCATCATCAGCTCGGGATGTGGCGCACCGCTCTCATAGCGATACCACCCGCCCAGCGTCTGCTCTTCCTTCACATCCATAGTGCTGAACCACAGGGAGCCGTCTGGCGCGATAGCGGCTTCATTGGTTCTGGTGCCTTCTCTGCCGACATAATCACAGATTTTCTCTGTCTTGCTGAAGGCATAGTCATACAGGTGCAGGCCATCTTGCGAGACCAGCAAAAAGCGATTCAGCGCGCTGGTTAACAGCACGGCGCTGGTTAACGAGGGCAGCTTGCGTACCTCGGTTTTGTGCTGGGACGGCCAGTAGCGCAGCAGTTTTAAGTTGAGAATATCGACCCACAGTAATGACTGCGTGCGTTGACACCATACCGGCGTCTCTCCCAGCTCGGCACGGTAGTCGTCTATCGCAGTGATGGCGGATCGTAAAAATGCTGACATCGTAAAGCTCTCCTTCATGGCAGTGTCTTTACATAGTCTAGTCTGGCTTTGCTGATGGAGGATAGAATAAAAGGCGTAAAAAGAAGGGGCCGGCCCGTTAATAAAACGTAAAGCCAGCCCCTGAGGTGAGTTAATGAGGGTTAGAAATCGTATCTCAGACGAACCAGGTTCATGTCGCCACGGTCGTCGGTGGTGGAGCTAAATACGTGTTCATAATCAACGCGGAAGCCGTAATCGAGTTGAACCGATACGCCTAAGCCATTATCGATACGCTGATAATCACGGCCGGAGACGTAGGTTAGTCGGTCACCCATGAAGTATGGCTGAACGGTTTTCACCGCGTACTGGTTGATTAGGAAGGCGTAGCCCAGGAAGTATTCCAGACCGTAGGCGTCGCCAGCAAAGTAGTTATTATCCGCTTTCTGCTTAGTCGTCAGGAAGTTGTTGTAATAACCGCCGCCGAAAGAGGCTGTCCAGTTGCCCGGTTTCCAGCTTAATGCGGTACCAATGATATTTTGGTCATAGTTGGTGGAGCTGTTGCCGCCCGGGTTTTTCATCTCGGCGTTGGTGTAGTTGTACGCCGTGCCCCAAGTCAGTTCTTTGGTGATGTGGTAATCCACGCCGATAGAGCCGCCGCCTTTACGTTTATAACGCAGGCCATCGCCGGTCAGCAGATCGGTATCGGCGAACAGGTAAGAGGCGTAAACATCAGCATCGCCGAAGGTGTTCTTGTATTTCAACATCTTGCGGGAACGATAAGAGCCGTCGTAGTCGCCATTCACGCCGTTACCCGGCGCCTGAGCAAGCATGTCGTAGTCCCAGATGTCAGTTTTCACGCCAACCACATCGTAGTAGACACTGTTTTGCTGGCCGAAGGTCAACTGGCCGTAGGTTTTGCTTTTCAGGCCGGTATAGAGCTGGCGACGCGTGGTGTTGTGCGCGCCGTCGGCATAATGATTGTCCCAATCAAACAGGGCAGGGAAGTTAACGCCCAGTTCGTAGTAGCTGACCCAGCTGATATCATCAAACAGATAGTAATCAGCCGTGAAGCGGAAACGCGAGCCGCCGTCAAAGCCATTGTTTTTTGTACGAACCTTTATCTTTATCGCCCGTTTCCATATTCCACTGTGGACGAATGCTGCCGCCCACTTTGAAGTCGAGGCGGCTCAGCGGGTCATTTGGCTGCGGATCTTGCTTAATAAGGGTGATTTCAGCCTGTGAAGCGAAAGACGTCAGGCCAAAGAGTAGCCCGGCAGAAGCCACCTGTGTGACTCTGTTTAGTTTGAATTTCATCGTTGCCCCTGCGCCAACACGATGATTTTAAGAGAATCATCAATGATGTTGGCTCATTATTATTTTATATTCCCTTTACCGGTGACTATCTGGCAAAGGTGAAAACGCGCCGAATTATTAACGCAACGAAATCAAGTTTCGCGGGTTAAAATTAGCGGGCTATTTATTACCATATTTATTGGTTTTATCAATATCATTTCGTTACATATAATGAAAAATTGATGTTTTAGATCGTTAAAAGTGCGCGTTTGTTGCTTTATGTAGCAATTAGCGAGGGGGATTGTGCTGCGTAAAGACAAATCGGGGATACGCCAACGGTGCTGTATGCCGCAGCCAAACTCTGTGCAACCCTATGCATAAAATTGAATGATTATGCGCGAGTGGGGAATGGCTATTTTCAGAAACGCGCCTTGCTTGCCCTGACGCTTTTCATTGATGAGTAACATAAAATCATCAAATGGATAACTTTTGAGCTGATATGTTTTACTGATGTTAGCTGGGCTATATCATAATTTTCTAATTATGCCGCAATTTTGCTGGCTCCTCTCCTGAGGGGCCGATAACCTGCTGCTGTTATAAAGCAGAACACATTTATAAAGAGAGAGATTATGAGTAATGCTGAACTGCGCATGGCCATTGTGGGCGCGGGTGGAAGAATGGGACGCCAGCTTATTCAGGCGGTTTGCGAAGCTGATGGCGTAGTGCTGGGCGCAGCCATTCAGCGCCAAGGCTCCTCGCTGGTGGGAACTGACGCGGGCGAGCTGGCGGGCGTCGGCCGTTTGAATATCAAGGTGAGCGATAGCCTCGATGACGTGGTGAACGACTTCGACGTCTTGATCGACTTCACGCGTCCAGAAGCTTCTCTGGCTTATCTCGACTTCTGCGTGAAACACCGCAAAGGTATTGTTATCGGCACTACCGGCTTTGATGACACCGGTAAGGCGGCAATCCAGCAGGCAGCCGAGTCTATTCCGGTCGTTTTCGCCGCGAACTTTAGTGTGGGTGTCAATCTGGTCCTCAAGTTGTTGGAAAAAGCCGCCGAGGTGATGGGCGACTACACGGATATCGAAATTATTGAAGCTCACCATCGCCACAAAGTTGACGCGCCTTCGGGCACGGCGTTAGCGATGGGTGAGGCGATTGCCGACACATTGGGTCGCAATCTCAAGGAGCACGGGGTGTTTTCCCGCGTCGGCCATACCGGCGAGCGTGATCCTAAGAGCATCGGCTTTGCGACCGTGCGTGCAGGAGACATCGTGGGTGAGCATACGGCGATTTTTGCCGATATCGGCGAACGCGTTGAGATTACCCATAAGGCGTCTAGCCGAATGACATTTGCAAAAGGCGCAGTTCGTGCAGGAAAGTGGCTGGAAGGCGTTAAAGTTGGCTTATTCGATATGCGTGATGTGCTGAAATTAGATGATATTTAAGTTTTACACCATTGTGATGTGGTTGTTTTAATCATATTTCTTTGATTATAGGGCGGTTCCTTGACTGCCCTTTTCTTTTTTATAAAAAAAATGAAGCTTGGCTCCTTTTTCTTGATTTGATGCCTATTTAAATGTGTTTTGTGAGTTTTTAAGCTCTTCGCTGACTACAAAACGACCTCCTCAACAGATCCGATGTGTAACATTTGCCGATTTCCCGCCTTTTTTCAGACAACCGCCCTCGCAAACGTTTACTATAGTGACTTAGCCCGTGCTTTTATGGCTGTGAGGTCGCTATTTCACTGAGTTCTGTATAAAACAGAGAAATATTGGTGCTTTTGGTAGACAAAGCGAGCGCCCATCATTAGAATGCGCGCAATTTGCCGAAAATTGGCTTCGAGGGCGATTTTTGCATTGATTTAGATCGGCTTATCTGAATTAATATGCAAATAATGTGATTGATTATTCCTGGAGGATGCTTTGATAAAGTCAGCGCTATTGGTTCTGGAAGACGGAACCCAATTCCACGGTCGGGCCATCGGGGCAGAAGGTACGGCAGTGGGGGAAGTGGTCTTCAATACGTCGATGACCGGTTATCAAGAAATCCTTACTGATCCTTCCTATTCCCGCCAAATTGTTACTCTTACTTATCCCCATATTGGTAATGTCGGCACTAACGCCGCTGATGAAGAATCCTCTGCAGTACACGCTCAAGGTTTGGTTATCCGCGATTTACCTCTTATTGCCAGCAACTACCGCAGTACCGAAAACCTTTCTGACTATCTCAAACGCCACAACATCGTCGCTATCGCCGACATTGATACCCGTAAACTGACTCGCGTGCTGCGTGAAAAAGGCGCACAAAACGGCTGCATCATCGCTGGCGATTCCGTGGACGCGTTGCTGGCACTGGAGAAAGCCAAAGCCTTCCCAGGCCTGAAAGGGATGGACTTGGCGAAAGAAGTGACCACCAAAGAGTCTTACAGCTGGCAGCAGGGCAGCTGGACATTAGAAGGCGAACTGCCAGAAGCGAAACCGGCCGAAGAGCTGAAATTCCACGTGGTGGCCTATGACTACGGCGCAAAACGCAACATCCTGCGCATGCTGGTTGACCGCGGCTGCCGCCTGACCGTGGTGCCGGCACAAACGCCAGCCGAAGACGTGTTGAAGCTCAATCCAGACGGCATCTTCCTGTCCAACGGACCGGGCGACCCTGAGCCATGCTACTACGCCATCGACGCCATCAAGGCCTTCCTCGAGACTGACATTCCGGTCTTCGGCATCTGTCTGGGCCACCAGTTACTGGCACTGGCCAGCGGCGCGAAAACGCTGAAAATGAAACTGGGCCATCACGGTGGTAACCACCCGGTGAAAGATCTCGACAACAATGTGGTGATGATCACCGCGCAGAACCACGGCTTTGCGGTAGATGAAAATGGCCTGCCAGCCAACCTGCGCGTGACCCACAAATCGCTGTTCGACCACACGGTTCAGGGGATTCATCGCACGGATAAAGCCGCGTTCAGCTTCCAGGGGCACCCAGAAGCCAGCCCAGGCCCGCACGACGCGGCGCCGCTGTTCGACCACTTTATCGAGCTGATTGAGCAATACCGTTCTCACGCCACTCAGACTGGCAAATAAATCAGGAGCACTAAAACATGCCAAAACGTACAGACATAAAAAGCATCCTGATCCTCGGCGCTGGCCCGATTGTTATCGGTCAGGCCTGTGAGTTTGACTATTCCGGTGCGCAGGCGTGTAAAGCCCTGCGCGAAGAGGGTTACCGCGTCATTCTGGTGAACTCGAACCCGGCGACCATCATGACCGACCCGGAAATGGCCGACGCGACTTACATCGAGCCAATTCACTGGGAAGTGGTGCGTAAAATCATCGAGAAAGAGCGTCCAGATGCCGTGCTGCCAACCATGGGCGGCCAGACAGCACTGAACTGCGCACTCGAGCTGGAACGTCAGGGCGTGCTGGCGGAATTTGGCGTCACCATGATTGGTGCCACCGCCGACGCTATTGACAAAGCCGAAGATCGTCGCCGTTTCGACGTGGCGATGAAGAAGATTGGCCTCGACACCGCGCGTTCCGGCATTGCTCACAGTATGGAAGAAGCGCTGGCGGTTGCCGCTGACGTTGGCTTCCCATGCATCATCCGCCCATCATTCACCATGGGCGGCACCGGCGGCGGTATCGCCTACAACCGCGAAGAGTTCGAAGAGATTTGCGAGCGCGGTCTGGACCTTTCCCCAACTAAAGAGCTGCTGATTGATGAGTCGCTGATTGGCTGGAAAGAGTACGAAATGGAAGTGGTGCGCGATAAGAACGACAACTGCATCATCGTCTGTTCAATCGAAAACTTCGACGCCATGGGCATCCACACCGGTGACTCCATCACCGTGGCTCCGGCGCAGACCCTGACCGACAAAGAATACCAAATCATGCGTAACGCCTCGATGGCGGTACTGCGTGAAATCGGCGTGGAAACCGGCGGTTCTAACGTGCAGTTCTCCGTGAACCCGAAAAACGGCCGCCTGATTGTTATCGAAATGAACCCGCGCGTGTCGCGCTCTTCTGCACTGGCATCAAAAGCGACCGGCTTCCCGATTGCTAAAGTGGCTGCCAAGCTGGCGGTAGGCTATACGCTGGACGAGCTGATGAACGACATCACCGGCGGCAAAACCCCGGCGTCGTTCGAGCCATCAATCGACTACGTTGTCACCAAAATTCCTCGCTTCAACTTCGAGAAGTTTGCCGGTGCCAACGACCGTCTGACCACGCAGATGAAATCTGTCGGCGAAGTGATGGCGATTGGCCGCACCCAGCAAGAATCTCTGCAAAAAGCCCTGCGCGGCTTGGAAGTGGGTGCCAGCGGCTTCGACCCGAAAGTGAGTCTGGATGACCCGGAAGCGCTGACCAAGATCCGCCGCGAACTGAAAGAAGCCGGTTCAGACCGTATCTGGTACATCGCCGACGCCTTCCGCGCTGGCCTGTCTGTCGACGGTATCTTCAACCTGACCAACATCGACCGCTGGTTCCTGGTGCAGATTGAAGAACTGGTGAAGCTGGAAAACGAAGTGGCCGAAGGCGGCTTCAACATCCTGACCCACGACTACCTGCGCATGCTGAAGCGCAAAGGCTTTGCCGACCTGCGTTTGGCGAAGTTGGTTGGCGTGTCAGAGAGCGAAGTACGCAAACTGCGTCACAAATACAACCTGCACCCGGTCTACAAACGTGTTGATACCTGTGCGGCAGAATTCTCCACCGACACTGCCTACATGTACTCCACTTATGAAGAAGAGTGCGAGTCCAACCCGACTAACGATAAGCCAAAAATCATGGTGTTAGGCGGCGGGCCAAACCGTATCGGTCAGGGCATCGAGTTCGACTACTGCTGCGTTCACGCCTCGCTGGCGCTGCGCGAAGACGGCTACGAAACCATCATGGTGAACTGTAACCCTGAAACGGTTTCCACCGACTACGACACCTCTGACCGCCTGTACTTCGAGTCAGTGACGCTGGAAGACGTGCTGGAAATCGTGCGTATCGAACAGCCAAAAGGCGTGATCGTGCAATACGGCGGGCAAACTCCGCTGAAACTGGCTCGCGAACTCGAAGCAGCGGGCGTGCCAATTATCGGCACCAGCCCTGACGCCATCGACCGCGCCGAAGACCGCGAGCGTTTCCAACAGGCGGTTAACCGTCTGGGCCTGAAACAGCCCGCTAACGCCACGGTCGCGACCATTGAGCAAGCGGTAGAAAAAGCCAGCGGCATTGGTTATCCGCTGGTGGTGCGCCCGTCTTACGTGCTGGGCGGCCGTGCGATGGAAATCGTGTATGACGAAATCGACCTGCGTCGCTACTTCCAGAACGCGGTTAGCGTCTCTAACGACGCGCCGGTGCTGCTCGACCGTTTCCTTGATGACGCGGTAGAAGTGGACGTCGATGCTATCTGCGACGGTGAGCGCGTACTGATTGGCGGCATCATGGAGCACATCGAGCAAGCTGGCGTGCACTCCGGCGACTCCGCCTGTTCTCTGCCAGCCTACACGCTGAGCAAAGAGATTCAGGACGTGATGCGCCAACAGGTTGAGAAACTGGCCTTTGAGCTGAGCGTTCGCGGCCTGATGAACGTGCAGTTCGCGGTGAAAAACAATGAGGTTTACCTGATTGAGGTTAACCCACGCGCCGCGCGTACCGTGCCGTTCGTCTCTAAAGCCACGGGCATTCCGCTGGCGAAAGTGGCGGCTCGCGTGATGGCGGGGCAGACGCTGGCTCAGCAAGGCGTGACCGAAGAGATCATTCCACCGTACTACTCGGTGAAAGAAGTGGTGCTGCCGTTCAACAAGTTCCCGGGCGTTGACCCAATCTTAGGGCCAGAAATGCGCTCTACCGGTGAAGTGATGGGCGTCGGTCGCACCTTCGCCGAAGCCTTCGCCAAGGCGCAGCTCGGCAGTAACTCCGGCATGAAGAAAGCCGGACGTGCACTGCTGTCAGTGCGCGAAGGGGATAAAGGTCGCGTGGTGGATTTGGCCGCCAAGCTGCTTAAACGCGGCTTCGAGCTGGACGCTACTCACGGTACTGCTGTGGTGCTGGGCGAAGCGGGGATTAACCCACGCCTGGTTAACAAGGTGCATGAAGGCCGCCCGCACATTCAGGACCGCATCAAAAACGGCGAGTATGTGTATATCGTGAACACCACGGCGGGTCGTCAGGCGATTGAGGATTCCAAGCTGATTCGCCGCAGCGCGCTGCAATACAAAGTGCACTATGACACCACCCTGAACGGCGGTTTCGCGACCGCAATGGCGCTCTCTTCCGACCCAACCGAGCAGGTGATTTCGGTTCAGGAAATGCACGCTAAAATTAAAAAGTAACCTTAAGACTTTAGTGTCTGGTACTGCGACGCCCGCAACCGAAAGGAAGCGGGCGTTTTTATTACTTTCGCTTGGCACTGGCGGCAGTTATAAACCGCAGAAATACTTTATGATTAATCTATGTTTTGACGATATGAGCTGACTGATGATTTTAATTGTTTACGCCCACCCTTATCCACGCCACTCCCGGGCCAATCAGCGCTTGCTGTCGGCAATCGCTGATCTTCCTGATGTCGAAGTCCGCTCTCTTTACGATCTCTATCCCGATTTCAGCATTGATATCAGCGCTGAGCAGGCGGCGGTCGAGCGCGCCGATCTGGTGGTTTTCCAACATCCTCTTCAGTGGTACAGCATGCCGCCGCTGCTAAAACTGTGGATTGATAAAGTGCTGGAGCACGGTTGGGCCTATGGCCATGAAGGCAATGCCTTGAATGGTAAACACTGTCTGTGGGCGGTGACCACCGGCGGCAATGAGCATCACTTTGAGCTGGGCGACCATCCTGATTTCGACGTTCTAGCCCAGCCGCTGCAGGCCACTGCAGTTTACTGCGGGATGAACTGGTTGCCGTATTTTGCCGTACATAACACCTTTATTTGCGACGAGGTGGCGCTGAAAGCCTCCGGCGAAGAGTATCGCCGCCGCCTGTCGGCTTGTCTGAGTTTGAAAGAAACCGCGCCAGTGGGAGGCAGCGATGGAAAACCATAATTTGCTGCTTGAAGGGCTGCTCTACCTCGGCTCCGCCGCGCTGTTTGTGCCGATTGCCGTGCGCCTTGGCTTAGGCTCGGTGCTGGGCTATCTGATTGCGGGCTGCATCATCGGCCCGTGGGGGCTAAAGCTGGTTTCTGACCCTGAGTCGATTCTGACCTTTGCGGAGATCGGCGTGGTGCTGATGCTGTTTATCATCGGCCTTGAGCTGGACCCGAAACGCCTATGGACCCTGCGCGCCTCGGTATTCGGCGGTGGCAGTATCCAGATGGGCGGCTGTGGTTTACTGCTCAGCCTGTTCTGTTATTTGCTGGGTCTGGACTGGAAAGTCGCTTTGCTGATTGGCCTGACGCTGGCGCTTTCCTCCACCGCCATCGCCATGCAGGCCATGAGCGAGCGCAGCCTGACCACTTCACCCATTGGCCGTAGCGCCTTTGCCGTGCTGCTGTTTCAGGATATCGCGGCCATTCCGCTGGTTGCCATGATCCCTCTATTGGCGAGCACCGGAGAAGCCACTACGCTGGCAAGCTTTGGGCTATCCGCCGCGAAAGTGATTGGCGCACTGGCAGCGGTTATTCTGCTCGGGCGCTACGTGGCGCGGCCCTTGCTGCACTTTGTTGCCCGTTCGGGTATGCGCGAAGTGTTCAGCGCCGTGGCGCTTTTTCTGGTATTCGGCTTTGGTATTTTGCTCGAAACGGCGGGCCTGTCGATGGCGATGGGGGCGTTTTTGGCAGGTGTGATGCTGGCGAGTTCGGAATACCGCCACGCGCTGGAAAGCGATATTCAGCCCTTTAAAGGCTTGCTGCTGGGGCTGTTCTTCATCGGCGTCGGCATGTCTATCGACTTCGGCACGCTGGTGCATCAGCCGCTGTTAATTGCCACTTTGCTGGTGGGCTTCATGCTGCTGAAAGCCGCGCTGCTGTGGCTTATTGGGCCGATGCTCGGCGTGCCAAAACGCCAGCGCGGCCTGTTTGCCATTCTTATCGGGCAGGGCAGTGAATTCGCTTTCGTGATTTTCAGCACCGCGCAGATGGCCGGTGTGCTGCCAGTAGAGTGGGCGAAAGCCCTGACGCTGGCGGTGGCGCTTTCCATGGCGGTCACGCCGCTGCTGCTGGTGCTGGCGAGTCGTCTGGAGCGCAACGCGCCGAAAGACAATCGCCCTGACGATACCATTGATGATGAAAATGCCACGGTGATCATTGCCGGATTTGGGCGTTTCGGGCAGATCGCCGGCCGTCTTTTGCTGGCCAATAACGTGCATACCGTGGTTTTGGATCACGACCCGGACCATATCGAAACGCTGCGCAAGTTCGGCACAAAAGTGTTTTACGGCGACGCCACCCGCGTTGACCTGCTGGAGTCCGCTGGTGCGGGGCAGGCCAAGGTGCTGATTAACGCGATTGACGACGTTGAGGCCAATCTCCAGCTCACCGAGCTGGCAAAAGAGCATTTCCCGAACCTGAAAATTATCGCCCGCGCTCGCGACGTCGACCACTGGTATCAGCTGCGTCGCCTTGGCGTTGAGGCGCCAGAGCGTGAGCTGTTTGAAGGCTCGCTACGCGTCGGGCGTGAGACGCTGGAGTTCCTGGGATTAGATGCTTACGAGGCGCGGGAAAAAGCCGATCTGTTCCGTCGCTACAACCTTAAAATGCTCGAAGCCACTATCGAGAATTATGAGGATACCGAGTTCCGCGTTGCCAGTATGCAGCGTGCCAAAGATATGCTGACGGACGCCATCGAGCAGGATCAGAAGCGTCTGGCCTCAGGGCAGCAGCAGGGCTGGCGTGGAAGTATTGACGGTAAAGCGCCGGAAGATGAGGTGATTGAAGCCAAGGGATAAGGCGAACTTGAAGAGATAAGAAGTTTATTATTAAACGGGCGGTGCGCAGGCATCGCCCGTTTTGCGTTAAGGCCGCGGGGTATTAGCTCAGCGCGACTTTAATCCCTAAACCAATCAGCACGCCACCGAGCAGCTTATCGACAATCTTCTGTGCTTTTGCCAGACCACGGCGCACCGGCGCGCTTTGGATCAGCAGGGAGAGCAGCGGCCACCAAATGGCTGACAGCCCAATGATAATCGAGGCATACCACAGCTTTTCGCCCACGCTGGAGTTCACTTGCAGCACCTGAGTGAACATCGCCAGGAAGAACAGAGTGGCCTTTGGGTTGAGCAAATTGCACAAGTAGCCCTGAATGAAAGCTTTGTGCAGCTTGATTTGTTGCTGCTCTAAGCCGTCCAGATTCATTTTGCTATTGGAGCGCGAGAACAGCGCCTGAATGCCAACCCAAATCAGGTAAGCCGCGCCGACATACTTCAGCATGTCGAACAGCCACGGCGTGGTGGTGATCACTACCGCCAGCCCGGCCACGCAGTAAGACATATGGGTTATCACCCCGCAAATCACACCCAGAGACGTCATCAGCGCCGCCACTTTCGGATAGCGCGCCGCATTCTTTATCACCAGAAAGAAATCTGGGCCGGGGGAGAGCATGCCGAGCAGGGAGATGCTGGCGACAAACAGGGAGGTTTCAAGCATGGTAATAACCGTCGTTGATTCAATAGCAGATAGGGCGGCATCATACGCCAATCCTGAAAGTCATAAACTACGGGCGACGCTTTTTTTTTGTGTTTCGTATAAAGTCGCGTCGGCGGAGTGGTGAGGGCTGTACGGCCCTGTACGCGAATGACGCCAGCATGTAAGCCGCACTGTACAAGCTCTGAAGAGTCTGGAATTCGTATAAGTGATATATACCGTTTTAAGATAATTATCCGTTATATATGACGTGGATTAAGGTGCCGAATTGGAACTTTTATAATGATAAATCGCGCATGACTAAGAGCCATCTTATATCTGTAGGTTGGGCAGTTATCGCTATCGACGGCTTGAGGGGCTTTCCGTATAGTGTCTGCACTTTTTTGAGTCACCGTAAATATCCTCTTCTACACAGGGCTTCATAATGATTATCAGCCTGATCGCCGCACTGGCGGCGGATCGCGTTATTGGCATGGAAAACGCCATGCCTTGGCATTTACCGGCTGACCTGGCTTGGTTTAAGCGTAATACGCTGAACAAACCGGTCATCATGGGACGCAAAACGTTCGAGTCTATTGGTCGTCCTTTGCCTGGTCGCTTAAATATCGTGATCAGTTCACAACCGGGCACGCACGACGGCGTCACCTGGGTTACCTCCATTGATGCTGCTATTGCTGCGGCGGGCGATGTTGAGGAAGTGATGGTCATGGGCGGTGGTCACGTATACGACCAGTTCCTGGCGCGCGCTGACCGTTTATACCTGACGCACATTGATGCCGAAGTAGAAGGGGACACACACTTCCCCGACTACGAGCCGGATGAGTGGGAAAGCACCTTCAGCGAATTCCACGACGCTGACGAGCAGAACTCTCACGGCTTCTGCTTTGAAATTCTGGACAGAAACCGCGGCTAAGCCCCAACGCTGGCTAAATAAAAAAGGCACCTGAAAAGGTGCCTTTTTTGATCTGCCCACGAGTACTCAGGACGCGGTAGGTGCCGCAACCTGCTCTTTGTCGCTGCGGCGATTAGAGCGTTGGGTGAAATATTGCTTATCTTCCCAACGAATCATGGTCAATACGCCACCCCAGCAGCAGCCGGTATCCAGCGCATAAACGCCTTCCGGCGCGCCTTTACCTTCCAGAGAAGCCCAGTGCCCAAAGGCGATACTGTATCCGGCCTGGCGGATCGGGCTTTCAATATCAAACCAAGGTTTAAGTGGGCGCGGCGCGTTCTCCGGCGTGTCCTTGCACATCATGTCTAACTGACCGTTCGGGAAGCAGTAGCGCATGCGGGTAAGGGCGTTGGTGCTAAAACGCAGGCGGGCTAAGCCGCTCAGCTCTGGCGACCAGTTGTTCGGCATATCGCCATACATGGCGTCGAGGAACAGCGGGTAGGTGTCGCTGCTCAGCACGGCTTCCACTTCACGGGCGCACATCTGCGCGGTTTCCAAGTCCCACTGCGGCGTGATGCCCGCATGAGCCATCACCAGCTTCAGCTCTTCATCAACCTGCAATACCGGTTGACGACGCAGCCAGTTGATCAGCTCATCGGCGTCTTCGGCTTCCAACAGCGGATTGAGACGATCTTTGGGTTTGTTAAAGCTGATCCCCGCATAGATCGCCAGCAAGTGCAGGTCATGATTTCCCAGCACCATGCGCACTGACTCCCCCAAGCTGCTGACATAGCGCAGCACTTCGAGCGAGTTGGGGCCGCGCGCCACGAGGTCGCCCGTCAACCATAATCGGTCTTGTTCAGGATTGAAATTGACTTGCGCCAATAGCGCTTTGAGTTCATCGATACAGCCGTGAACATCACCAATAAGATATGTCGACATGAGAGTTAATTTATCAGCGTTGGGATTGCGAGGCGAAAAACAGGGATAGGGACACGGAATAATTCACCGTCCTCTGCGACCATTTCGTAATGCCCTTCCATGGTACCCAGTGGCGTTTCAAGCACGGCGCCACTGGTGTAATGGAATTCGTTACCAGGAAGAATAAGCGGTTGTTCACCGACCACACCTTCACCCTGAACTTCTATCTGCCGGGCATTACTGTCAGTAATCAACCAGTAACGGCGGAGTAACTGTACGTTGAAGCGGCCGAGATTACGGACGGTCACGGTGTAAGAGAAGACATAGCGCTCTTCTTCAGGTATCGACTGCGATTCAATGTAGACACTTTGCACCTGAACACATACGCGTGGTGAATCAAGCATAGCGTTACTCCTCGCTTCCTTTATGTTTCGAGGCGCAGTGTTTTAGCACTTGCGCCCCTTATCATATTGGCTCAGTACGATTATTGTTCTGGCTGCGGATGGCCGTTTTTTGGCCGGGTAGATAAGCGATTAGCCAGTTTGCAGTACATCTCAACAGAAATATTCTCTGCGCGCATCTGTAAATCCAGACCCAGCTCTACCATCTCTTCAACGGTGAACAAATGGCCGAGGCTGTTACGCACGGTTTTGCGACGCTGGTTAAAGGCATCGGTGGTCAAACGACTCAGAATACGGATGTCGTCAACCGGATAAGGGATTTCAGCGTGCGGAATTAAACGCACCACCGCAGATTCCACTTTTGGCGCTGGCGTAAAGGATTCCGGCGGAACTTCCAGCACGGGAATAATATGGCAGTAGTACTGCGCCATCACGCTCAGGCGGCCGTAAGCTTTGCTGTTCGGCCCGGCAACCAGACGATTAACCACTTCTTTTTGCAACATAAAGTGCATGTCGCGAATAGCATTAGTATAGAGGAACAGGTGGAACATCAGCGGCGTGGAGATGTTATACGGCAAGTTGCCGAACACGCGCAGCGGCTGGCCCAGCTCTTTCGACAGCTCGCCGAAGTCGACTTTCATGGCGTCAGACTGGATCACACGCAGCTTGCCGGCCATCTTCGGATTGGTCTCCAGACGGGCGGCCAAATCGCGGTCAAGCTCGACCACGGTCATACTATTAAGGCGCGAGGCAACCGGCTCTGTTAAAGCAGCCAGGCCGGGACCGATTTCGACAACGGCCTGATCGGGCAATGGATGGATAGCCGATACGATGCTGTCGATAACAAACTGATCGGTTAAAAAGTTTTGCCCGAAACGTTTACGAGCAAAGTGGCCTTGGTGTACACGATTATTCATTGTAGTTGTTTTACTTTTCTTTATAGAACAGCAGAATTGGTTGCCATGCGAATGGCGAGATTTATTGCAGTCTTGAAGCTGCCTGCATCGGCAGTGCCGGTGGCGGCCAGTTCAAGTGCGGTACCGTGATCAACGGAGGTCCGGATAAAGGGCAGGCCGAGTGTGATATTCACTGCGCGGCCGAATCCTTGGTATTTTAGCACCGGAAGGCCCTGATCGTGATACATCGATAACACCGCGTCGGCATGTTGCAGATATTTCGGCTGGAACAGCGTATCTGCTGGCAGCGGACCAATCAGACTCATTCCCTTTTCGCGCAGTTCATTCAGCGCAGGAATGATGGTATCAATCTCTTCATGCCCCATGTGACCGCCTTCCCCCGCGTGCGGGTTAAGACCACAGACATAAATTTGCGGATCGACAATACCAAATTTGGTCTGCAAGTCATGATGCAAAATGGTGATCACTTCATGCAAGCTTTGACGAGTGATCGCTGCGGGGACGTCCATCAGCGGCAGATGCGTCGTCGCCAGAGCAACGCGCAGCTCTTCCGTCGCCAACATCATCACCACGCGATTGCATTGGCTGCGATCGGCGAAGAACTCGGTATGGCCGATAAATGGAATTCCGGCATCATTGATAATGCTTTTCTGCACCGGACCGGTCACTAAGCCGGCGAATTCGCCGTTGATAGCGCCGTCACAGGCGCGAGCCAGCGTTTCCACCACGTAACCTGCATTAGCTACGTTAAGCTGACCAGCGATCACTGGAACCGCGGTTTTCACCGGCAAAACGGTCAGCGTGCCCGCAGCCTGAGGCTGAGGCGCCGCGCCCGGCTGGTAATCACGTAACTCGATTTTCAATCCCAAAATCTGGGCGCGCTCAAGTAACAAAGCCGGATCGGCACAAACCACTAACTCAACAGGCCACGCCTGTTGAGCCAGAGCAAGTACCAGATCCGGCCCAACCCCGGCTGGCTCGCCGGGGGTGATGACCAAACTTTTTGTCGCTAAAGAATTATTGTCCATTACCGTCCAGAATCTTCACGTACGCATTGGCACGTTGTTCCTGCATCCAGGTCTGAGCTTCTTCAGAGAATTTACGGTTGAACAGCATGCGATACGCGCGCTCTTTCTGCGCTGCGTCGGTTTTATCCACCTGACGGGTATCGAGTAACTGAATCAAGTGCCAGCCGAATGAGGAGTGAACCGGTGCGCTGAGTTCGCCTTTTTTCAGGTTCATCAGGGCGTCACGGAACGCCGGATCGTACATGTCAGGAGATGCCCAGCCTAAGTCGCCGCCCTGATTCGCTGAACCAGGGTCCTGAGAAAGCTGCTTCGCTTCATCAGCAAACTTGGCTTTACCGCTGCGAATATCCGCCGCGACCTGCTCAAGCTTCGCGCGAGCCTGATCGTCAGTCATGACCACCGACGGCTTCAGCAAGATGTGACGTGCGTGAACTTCGGTAACAGAAACGGTTTTGTTGTCGCCACGGATATCGTTAACTTTCAGGATATGGAAGCCGACGCCGGAACGGATTGGACCGATGATTTGGCCTTTCTGCGCGGTGCTCAGTGCCTGAGCAAACAGCGTTGGCAGCTCCTGCAATTTGCCCCAACCCATGTTGCCGCCTTTCAGCGCCTGGGAGTCAGCAGAGTAGGCGATCGCCATTTTGCCGAAGTCGCCACCGTTGTTCAGTTCAGCTACCAGTTTCTTGGCTAAAGCTTCAGCCGTATCGACCTGGTCCTGCGTTGGGTTTTCCGGCAGAGGGAGCAAAATGTGGCTCAGGTTGAACTCAGTGTCGCCGCCGTTTTGTGCGCCAACCTGTTTGGCCAGTGCATCAACTTCCTGTGGCAGAACGGTAACGCGACGACGAACTTCGCTGTTACGCACTTCGCTGATCATCATCTCTTTACGGATCTGGGCACGGTAAGTGCTGTAGTTCAGACCGTCGTAGGCCAGGCGGCTACGCAGTTGGTCAACCGTCAGTTTGTTCTGTGCGGCAATCCCCGCGATGGCTTTATCAACGTCTTCATCAGTCAGTTTGATGCCCATTTTATCGGCCATCTGTAACTGGATCTTGTCCATGATCAGGCGATCAAGGATTTGGTGGCGCAGCGTTGCGTCATCAGGTAATTGCTGATTTGCCTCTTTAGCCTGCTGTTTAACAGATTGCATCAGGCTGTTGACATCACTGTCCAGGACCACGCCGTTATCCACCACGGCGGCCACTTTATCAACCTCTTGAGGGGCTGCAAACGCGGTGCTGGCACAAAGCGTTACGCCGAGGAGAAGTGTTCTCCAGTTCTTCATACATTTTCCATTTGTTTAATCCGCAATTGCGGATGCAAGTTCACTGAGTTCAACATGTCGTCGGTCTTAGAATGCACGTTGATAAGGCAATATACCGCGGCCCAGCATTTCTGCGGTTCCGAGGGTATGACTATTACTCAGGCCACGAAGTTCAAGAGTGAGTGAAATCTTGTTGTCATACTTACTTTCTGCGTTGACGTTATCAAAGTTGGTGATTTTACGCTCGTAGCCAAAGCCAACCGCCCAACAGCAGGTATTGTATTGCAGACCGAGCAATTGATCAGCCGGTTGCTGTGCTTTGGTGTCGTAATAATAGGCACCCACGATGGCCCAACGATCGGCGATCGGCCAGCTGGCGATACCGCCCACTTGCGAAATACCTTGCTGATAACCTGGGTTTTGCACGTTTGGCAGCGTAGCCTGAATATACTCTGGGCTGGCATAACGGTAGCTCAACTGAACCATTTTGTCCGAGTCAGCACGGTATTCAAGCACCGCATCACCCAGCGCTAAGGCATCAAGGCGTGTGTCATACTGCGCACCGCCGCGAACACCCCAGAAGTCGTTGATTTTATAGTAAGTGTCACCCGCCCACACCAGGCTGCCAGTGTCATCATTCTTGTCCAGAACGCTGTTCTGATCGCCAGTGCGCGGAGGGGTGAAGTAGTAAATCTGCCCCAATGACGCGTTAAAGCGTTCAACCAAACCATCATCGTAAATACGGGTGGTTAAACCACTCGCCACTTGGTTAGCTGAAGCAATGCGGTCAAGGCCACTGTAACTCTTATCGCGGAACAGGCCGGTGTAGTCGGACTGTAGCAGCGTGGAGTCATAGGTGTTGATCCCACTCTGGTCGCGGTAAGGAATATAAAGATACTGGGCGCGTGGTTCGAGGGTTTGGGTATAGCCCGCGTTCCAATCCATGGTGCGTTCAAACACCATCTTGCCGTCAGATTTAAACTCAGGCAGCGTGCGGTTTACCGAGCTTTGCAGCTTAGAGTTAGGGTTAGCAGCAAAGAACGAGTCAGGAATATCCTGCTGATAATGGGTCGTCATTAATTTGACTTCATTATCCAGGCTACCCAGCCTGTTACTCAGCGGCAGGCTTAATGTTGGCTCTAAGTGCAGTCGCGTGGCTTCAGGGTTATCCGGATTCACGCTGGTGAACTTGGCGGCCTGGCCGTAAACATGAAGGTCAAACGGACCGAGATCATTTTTGTAGTAGTTGACGTCAAACTGCGGCATTGCGCGGTATGCGTTGGTGTTACCTGCGCCGTTAAAGATTTGGAACTGCTTACTGGCTAAGGTCGCGTCCCAGTTCTGATTGGCATAGCCGACGCTGAATTTCTGCGCCGCATAGCCGTCGGTGGTTGAGCCATACTTGGAGTCAAAGTCGGTGAAGTAGTACGGATCGCTGACCTTGGTATAGTCAACGTTGAAACGCCAGACTTGATCCACGACGCCTGAGTGCGCCCAGTAGTACATCCAGCGCTTGGTTTTATCGCTGGTACGCGCCTGACTCTTCACATAATCGTCGTCAATTTTTTTGTCATTGCCCAAATAATCGAACTCCATCATACCCGCGCCGAGGCCGGTCAGATAACGGAACTCGTTCTGCAATTGCAGTCCACGGTTGCTCATGTAGTTTGGGGTGATGGTGGCGTCGTAGTTAGGCGCGATATTCCAGTAATAAGGAATAGTAACGCCGAAGCCATTAGTGTTGCTGTAGTTGGCGTTCGGGATTAAGAAACCAGAACGGCGGCGGTCGCCGATAGGCAACTGCATATAGGGACTGTAGAACACCGGCACCGGGCCAATATGGAAGCGCGCATTCCAGATTTCAGCCACTTCTTCCTGACGATCTTCAATGATGGTCGAACCCACCACGCTCCAGCTGTTATCGCCGGGCAGACAGGAAGTAAAGGTACCGTTATCCAAGATGGTGTAGCGGTTGCTGTCACGCTGCTTCATCTTATCTGCCGTACCGCGACCTTGGCGGCCTACCATCTGGTAGTCACCTTTTTCCAGATCGGTATCTTTGGTGGTCAGATTCGAGAAACCTTTAGGGCCGTTCAGTTTGATCTGCGGATCGCTATATCTTACGTCACCGGTAGCGGTCACGGTGCGAAGTGGCGTGGCTTCGCCAGGGGTTGTCACCTGGTTAAGCTGCACCTGATCGGCAGTCAGAGAGCTGTTACCCTGCTCGACATTAACGCTACCGCTAAACAGCGCGTTGTCTGGATAGTTGCCGGTGGCCTGATCCGCCTGAATATTAACAGGAAGCTTATTCGGATCACCGGTTACCAGAGGTTTATCATAAGTAGGTACGCCGAGCATACACTGCGCAGCGAGATCAGCTAAAGCGCCATGGCTGTACAGGGCCGTCCAAATAGTGGTGGCCAGCAGCGTGGGGAAGCGTGTTTTCAGACGTCTGTTTTTCATACGTAAAATGGTGTTCCGTCATCAGAGGCATCATGCCGGCAAACGGTCAGAGACTATATTACTCATCATCGTTGCGCTAGTGTTAAATCCAACCGGTAAACGTCGTCGCCGTTAGGCACAACGATAAATGCCAGTTATGATAAAGCAATTTTTCGACGACGCCATGGTGAATTGAGGAGTATATGCAGTATTGGGGAAAGCTGCTCGGGCTTGTGCTGGGTTTAATGTCCGGCGTGGGATTCTGGGGAATCGTTATAGGACTGTTGATTGGGCATATGTTCGACAAGGCGCGCTCGGCTAAAAGCCGCGGCTATTTTGCCGATCAACAGACAAGACAAACACTATTTTTCCGCACCACCTTTGAGGTGATGGGGCATTTAACGAAATCAAAGGGGCGTGTTACCGAGGCTGATATTCAGATTGCCAGCCTTTATATGGACAGAATGCAGCTGCACGGCGAGAACCGAAATGCGGCACAGCGCGCATTCCAGAGTGGTAAAGAGTCGAGTTATCCACTGCGTGAGAAGATGCGCGAACTGCGCAGCGTCTGTTTTGGGCGTTTCGACCTAATCCGGACTTTTCTGGAAATTCAGATCCAGGCCGCCTTTGCCGATGGCTCGCTGCATCCTAATGAACGGCAGGTGCTGTACGTCATCGCCGAAGAGTTAGGCATCTCCCGCCAGCAGTTCGACCAGTTCCTCAGCATGATGGAGGGCGGTCAGCAATTTGGCGGGCAGCAGGGGCATTACTCACAGGGCGGATTCCGGCAGGCTCCGCAAGGGCCGACGCTGGCCGATGCTTGTAAAGTGCTGGGTGTCAGTCCGTCAGACGATAGCGCCGTCATTAAGCGCGCCTATCGCAAGCTGATGAGCGAACATCATCCCGACAAGCTGGTGGCGAAAGGCCTGCCGCCGGAAATGATGGAGATGGCGAAAGAGAAGGCGCAGGCGATTCAGGCGGCTTATGACCTGATTAAACGCGAGAAAGGTTTTAAATAAGCATCCATGCAAAAGGCACCTAAAAAGGTGCCTTTTTTACTTCCCAGCTTTCTAATTATTAGAAGCTAATCTTAACCCCCGCAACCCCTTGCCAGTAATTCACACCTTCGTTATCCAATCTGCGCTGATACTGCACACCGGCATTCAGTGAGATGTTGGCGACAGGATTATTAATAATCCCCACATCGATCATCCCAGAGCTACCGGTTGAGCCGCTGATGAAGCTATTAGTGCGACTATTGAAGGTACTGCCGATATCCAGCGTTGCATCACTACTGAGATCCTTAATAAAGGTGGTATTAGCTATCAACGCCCATTTTCCGGTTTTTGAGGTATCCCAGTTGTAACGATAACGTAGCCCAGTGCGAATGGTAGGGCGATTTATGTCGTTATAATCCACCTTAGTGTTATCGACGTCAGTCACATCATCGATTTGCAGATGCTGGATACCCACGCCGACCAGAGGAGTGAGCTGATGATTACCAAGCTTAAATTTACGACCTACATCCAGCGTAGCGCCGATTGATTTTGCATGAATATCAGCTACGTCACCACCGCGTAGATCGGTAGAAACATTACCGTCGTACTTCGCAATATCAGCACTGAGGTCAACCGTGATGCCACTGTTGTGTTCATAAGAAGCCAAAGATGAGATACCCCAAGCTGTGTACTGGATTTTGCTATTTCCGTCAGCAGCCTGCGGTGTGACATCAAGCTGGGTGTTGGAGAGACCGAGATTAATGTCCAACGAGTGAGTATCATTTGCTAAGTGCAGGGCTTTTCCACCCAGCAGCCAACCACTCTGTTTCTGCGTATAGTCGTAGCCATAATTCATAAAGCCTAGCGAAGAATGATATTTGTCTTCTCCGTTAAGATACTGGAAGAAAATGTTCAGCTTAGTATCTTGAGTCGCCAGAACCTGATTGCGGAAGGTTTCATTCAGCCGCGAACTGTAGTTCAAAATGGCAGATGACAGTGAAAGATATGATGGGATCTGCGGCGTCACGGCTTTCCGAGAGGCTTTTGATGAATTTTGTTTTGCTAGCCTGCTGCCATCGTTGCCAGATTTTAGAGCTAGTTCCTCAATCAAACCGTTACTTGGTTCCGGCGCAGGCCTCTCATCCCAATAAGCCTCGTTCTGAGGGATCGCATTTTCTCCTTCGCTCAGCAGGGTGTTTTGCAGACGATAATCCCAATACTGGTTACCGAAACCTTCAACTTCACGTTGCTTTGCTGAACTCTTCCCAGGTGCAAACGCGTATAGACCATAGGCATAGGCTCCGCGTGCGACATAGCCTTGAGCCAGTTTAAAGCTGTTTTTCGATGCCTGGCCAGCTACCTGGATAAGCGACAAGCCTTCATCATTATCCGCATGACCCAGATTATGAAAGTCAGTCAGCAGCCCGTTTCCCGATAGCGAAATTCGCACTGAAATAGGCTCTTTGGTGATCACATCGCCTTTTATCAGCAGTTTGTCGGTTTGTGCAGACTGTCTATCTAAATGGGTACGTAGGCTGAGAAGCGTATTATTGCCTGTAGTGAGATTGCCGTTAATTCTCTGCACCGCAGGGTTGAAGTTATAACCATCACTCGTGGCCGTCCTGCTAGGTGCCCATCGCACATTGTCTTTAAAGATAAGGTCAGAGAATAAGGTGCCACTACCGTAGAGTTGGGTGTTATCTCCCATCGTCAAAGTAGAGTGCAGCGAACCATTGAGTACGAGCGAACCGCCGTTGATGTCCGTGGAGCCAGTAAAGGGACTAAAGCTGTTGAAATACAGGGTGCCTGGCCCGCCTTTCACCAGTTTCCCATCACCGCGGATTTCAGCATCAATAACTACATCATTCCCGCCGTCAGTACTGGTTGTGCTCTCAACTTTTTGGTCAACACTAATCAAACTACCTGATGTTAAATCCACTTCGCCTTTCAGGTGTGATTTGCTGTTAAGCACCATGCGGGCGCGTTCATTAAGTTTTACCTTCGCAGTTAATGACGCATGTTCACTCACCCGAAGCGTTGAAAAACTTGCCACATCGATGTTGTTAAAGCTGTAGGTTTCATCGATCCAGTCATTATCGACTACCACACCTCCGGCATGGAGTGTCGGTCTGCCACTCAGAATAAAGGTGCCTCGATTGACAGATAATTTATTTAGCTCTGCGCCGCCCGCAAGTTCCCAGCTATGGAGAGCTGACTCAGGTGAATAGTCGATATCTAGATTAAAGCGTGTTTCTTCACTACCGAGGTGACCGATAAACCTCTGATTATTCGAATTGTTAAAACGCAGAGTGCTGAGTTTGTTTGGATGACTGTTAAGGATTTTAGCGCCATTATCATTATGATTAATGGTTTTAAAGGCAAAGTCATGCCCGTTAACATCCAGTGTGCCGCCGCGATAACCGAAATTGATTCTGTTGCTTTCAATTTGATTCTGGCCTTCAATACGCACAGTCGGGCGGCCACTGACTAGCGTCACACTGGAAAAAGCCTGCTGCTGCCCCCGAGCATTTACCCGCTGGTTCAGAATAACCAAGCCATCGCCGACGTTTAACCCACCCTCGTTATTTCCAATACCATTAACGTGCAGGGTGCCTTTACCAATTTTATGCAGGTTATCGCCTAGTAAGCCATTGACTCGCCAATCGACCGTTTTTTCAGCGTCGATTTCAATCCCCCCGCCGACCCAGGTACTATTTTTTCCTGGAGCAGAGTCGACTTGGTAGTTGTTGGAGAACCTTAATTTTGCTGCGCCATGGTTGATAGAGTCTTCCAGAACGATCCGGCCTCCATCCCCTGCAAATCTCAGGTCTTTACTGGCATCAAGTTGAGCATTGCTAGCCAGATAGGGCAGGATCGCGTCGACGCCATGCCATTGCCAACTATTATTGCCTTGACTGATGCTTGCCTTAGTCCAGTGGATATCACCCATGCCAGTACTGTCAGTGACATCTGGATCTGTATTTTTGGCAAGTACACTGTTCATGAATGATTGCTGCATATAGAGTGTGTAACTTTCTAAGTTATAGGGGCCATTGCCACCTACCCAAGGCGACACACCGATTAACTTCCAGATTTTTTCTTTATTATCGTAGACATAGAGCGGGCTTCCGCTGTCCCCAGGCTGAATACCACTACTAAAAGGTTCGACCCGAGGATCGTTTGGACCATAGTTTTTCCAAGTTAAATGACCATTTTGGAAAGTCGGATTGGTTATGGTGCCGCCGGTTTTCCAGCTATAAGCTCCTGAAAGCCATTTTTTCTCTTTTGTCACCGGGTCGATTTGATATTGAGTACCCGTACCCGCTCGTGCGAAATATTGGTATCGCTCGCTGTCGTTTTTAACATCGTTAGGGTCGGCAATTGGCATCGGTGCAGTTTCGGTAACTACTTTATTAAGACGTGGAAGATGAAAATCCTTATTATTTGTTTTATATGCCGGGTCATCGTTGCGGTTAATTATCTGATACTCAGTATTGTACTTGGCCTTATTACCGAAATTAACACTTTGATATCCCCCATTATGCGCCACGCTGGCAATATAAGAAGGGTGCGTCAGTGTGGCTATCCCATTACTATCAATGGCGCTAAAATCGGGAATAGGGAAGTTTAGCTTTCCCGCCGGCGTGCCATCCTTCTTTAAAACTTCAACGCCTTCCTTCCCTGGACTGTACTTGCCAAGATTTTCAGCAAAATCGCGGTAATCCTGTACCGAGACATCTTCTCGCATGACGGCCGCGTCAACATCAAAAAGAGCCAAGGCAATTAAGCTACTTAGTAACTTTGGTTTCCATGTCATATTCATATTTCCCTAAATAATTATAATTCCGGTCAATGTTTAATTTGAAACTATCTAATTAATATAGGGATAATCCAGATTCTATTACCGGTTACTTAGAGAGAATATATTGATTTACATCCCCAAACACGGGGTTGTTTATTATGGGAGTAGAATGATTAATTAGTTAAATATAAAATACAGAATCACACATTACTTATTCTGTTTCTGAGTAATGTGTTCTTCATCTTATTAGAAATCCGGCTCGCAGTTGAAGACCAGCGGCGTATCGGTGATCGGATGGTAAAACGACAACTCCTGCGCGTGCAGCTGCAGGCGATTGACCACGGCAATTGCCTCGGGCGGCGCATAGAACTTATCGCCAAGGATCGGATGACCAATAGCCAGCAGGTGAACGCGCAACTGGTGCGAGCGGCCGGTGATCGGGCGCAGCTTAACGCGCGTGGTGCCGTCATCGTCCCAAGACATCACTTCATACTGGGTGAGGGCTTTTTTTCCGGTTTCGTGACACACCTTCTGTTTCGGGCGATTCGGGTAATCACAAATCAGCGGCAAATCGATAATGCCGTAATCCTCTTCCACCCGGCCCCAGACGCGGGCGATATAGACTTTTTTGGTCTCGCGCTCGCGGAACTGGCGTTTCAGCTCGCGCTCGGCTTCCTTGGTTAACGCCACCACAATCACGCCGCTGGTGGACATATCCAGGCGATGCACCGACTCGGCTTCGGGAAACTCTTGCTGAATGCGGGTCATCAGGCTGTCGTGATGCTCAGCCAGCTTGCCGGGAACGGACAGCAGGCCGCTTGGCTTATTGACCACCATGATGTGCTTATCCTGAAAAATCACCTGTAACCAAGGATCCTTCGGCGGGTGGTAATCCTCCAGCGGCTTGGTATTGGAAGGGATGTAGGATGTGGATTGATTTTCACTCATCGCGGTTTCAATTATCTACTGTCATGAAAAGGGAAGAGGCAGGGGGCACCTGCCTCTTGGCTGGCATTACTGGTGGCTAACCACCACCAAGCGGATTGCATCCAGACGCCAGCTGGCATCGTTCAGGTTAGCCAGAACCTGTTGGCGGTTCGATTCTATCGCTTCCAGCTCGTCATCACGAATGTTTGGGTTAACCTCTTTCAGCGACTTCAGGCGCGCCAGCTCTTGGTTCAGCTGCACGTCGGCTTCGACCTTGGCGGCTTCAATCAGCGTGCGGGCTTCTTCGGCAATCTGCGGCTCAGCCTGTTGCAGCATGGCGTGGACATCAGCCTGTACCGCGTTGACCAGCTTGCTGGAGTTGTGACGGTTAATGGCATTTAACTGGCGGTTGAAGCTTTCGAATTCAACCTGAGCCGCCAGATTGGTGCCTTTACGGTCCATCAACATGCGAACCGGCGTCGGTGGCAAGAAGCGGGTTAATTGCAGGTGCTTCGGTGCCTGACACTCCACCACATACACCAGCTCGGCCAGCAGCGTGCCGACCGGCAGCGCCTTATTCTTCAGGATAGACACCGCGCAGCTGCCGGTATCGCCTGACAGGATAAGATCCAGACCATTGCGAATGATCGGATGTTCCCAACTGATGAACTGCGTGTCTTCGCGGGACAGCGCCTGCTCACGGTCGAAGGTCACGGTGCAGCCATCTTCCGGCAGGCCAGGGAAGTCCGGCACCAGCATGTGATCCGACGGCGTCAGCACGATCAGGTTATCGCTGCGGTCTTCCTGATTGATCCCCACGATGTCGAACAGGTTCAGCGCGAAGTTCACCAGATTGACGTCGTTATCCTGCTCGCCGATCTCTTTTGCCAGCTGCTGCGCCGGTTCGCCGCCGTTGGAGTGCATCTCCAGCAGGCGGTCGCGACCGTTTTCCAGCGCCAGCTTCAGCGCGTCGTGCTTACTGCGGCATTCAGCAATAAACTCGTTCAACCCTTCTTGCTCGTTTGGCGTCGCCAGGAAAGCAATCAGCTGCTCATAGGCGCTGTCGTAAATGGTGCGGCCGGTCGGGCAGGTGTGCTCGAAAGCGTCCAGACCTTCATGGAACCAACGCACCAGCACCGACTGCGCGGTCTGCTCGAGGTAAGGCACCATGATGTCGATGTTATTCTGCTGACCGATACGGTCCAGACGGCCAATACGCTGCTCCAGCAGGTCCGGGTTAAAGGGCAGATCGAACATCACCATTTTGCTGGCGAACTGGAAGTTACGCCCTTCGGAGCCGATTTCAGAACAGAGCAGCACCTGCGCGCCATCTTCCTGAGAAGCGAAGTAGGCCGCCGCGCGGTCACGCTCAATAATCGACAAACCTTCGTGGAACACGGCGGCGCGAATGGCTTCTCGCTCGCGCAGCACCTGCTCCAGTTGCAGCGCGGTGGCGGCTTTGGCGCAGATCACCAGCACTTTTTCGTCACGGTTAGCCGTCAGGTAGCCCAACAGCCACTCCACGCGCGGGTCGAAGTTCCACCAGGTGGCGTTGTCGCCTTCGAACTCCTGATAAATCTGCTCCGGGTAGAGCATGTCGTAAGCGCGCGCTTCTACCGTTTTCTTGGCGCCCATGATGCCGGACACCTTAATCGCCGTCTGGTACTGCGTTGGCAGAGGGAGTTTCACCGCGTGCAGGTGGCGCTCGGGGAAGCCTTTCACGCCATTACGGGTGTTACGGAACAGCACGCGGCTGGTGCCGTGGCGGTCCATCAGCATCGCGACTAGCTTCTTGGCGGCGGCTTCATCACCGGCGTTGGCGGCGGCCAGCAGGGTGTCGACGTCGGCATTGCCCACGCGTTCGCCCAGCAGCGCCAGTGCTTCCGGCGTTAATTGCTCTTGGTTGAGCAGCAGGGTCACGGCGTCAGCCACCGGCTGATACTGCTGCTGCTCTTCAATGAATTCTTCGTAATCGTGGAAACGATCCGGGTCGAGCAGGCGCAGGCGGGCAAAGTGGCTCTGCTGGCCCAGTTGCTCGGGGGTTGCGGTAAGCAACAGCACGCTTGGGATCTGCTGAGAAAGCTGCTCGATAACCTGATATTCGCGGCTCGGCGCGTCTTCGCTCCACACCAAGTGGTGCGCTTCGTCGACTACCAGCATGTCCCACTCTGCTTCGGACAACTGCTCCAGGCGAGACTTATTGCGGCGCACGAAGTCCAGCGAACAGATAACCAACTGCTCGGTTTCAAACGGGTTAGTGGCTTCATGGACCGACTCGGCGTAGCGATCGTCATCAAACAGCGAGAAGCGCAGGTTGAAGCGGCGCAGCATCTCGACCAGCCACTGGTGTTGCAGGGTTTCCGGCACCACGATCAGCACGCGTTCAGCGCGACCAGAAAGTAATTGCTGGTGGATAATCATCCCGGCTTCGATAGTTTTACCCAGACCCACTTCGTCGGCTAACAGCACGCGCGGGGCGTGGCGCTGGCCCACTTCATAAGCAATGTGCAACTGGTGGGGGATCAGGCTGGCACGCATACCGCGCAGGCCGCCGAACTCCAGACGGAACTGTTCACGCTGGTATTTACGGGCGCGGAAACGCAGGGCGAAACGGTCCATGCGGTCGATTTGACCGGCGAACAGTCGGTCTTGAGGCTTGCTGAAGGTCAGCTTGCTGTCGAGCAGCACTTCGCGCATCGCGACGCCCGTCTCTTCGGTGTCGGTACGCGTACCGATGTAGGTCAGCAGCCCTTTATCTTCAACCACTTCTTCAACCAGTAGCTGCCATCCTTCATGGCTACTGATGGTGTCCCCGGTGTTAAACATCACGCGGGTGATTGGGGAATCATTACGAGCATACAGTCGGTTTTCACCAGTGGCGGGGAAAAGCAGGGTTACCATGCGCGTATCAATCGCGACGACGGTCCCTAATCCTAATTCGCTTTCCGTGTCGCTTATCCAGCGTTGACCCAATGTAAACGGCATAATCTCTCTCTGTGTCTGTCTGTTATGAACGGCTTTACTGCGCCCTGATTTTTAGTAATAGCTTGCTTTCCTCGCCAGTGGCGCGGAATGGTTAATTTTATGGGGGTGGTTCAGATTCGGGAAAGGGCGCTATGGTAATAGAAGGCGGCCCTTACGTCACGATACATCTTTACTAAACAGACCCGCGCGCCTGATTTAAAACAAACCCATCTGGCCAGTGATAAGTGTAGCAAAGTCATCATGCAGGAAGGGCAGAATGCCGTCGGCCACCGGCTCGAGCTGGCGCTCAATATAGTGGTCGTAATCAATCGGTGAATGCAGATTCTCCAGCGGCTCCGGCCCCGAGGTGGTCATGACATAGCTTATCCAGCCGCCGTTTTGATACTGCTGTGCGCGGCCTTGGGCCACATTATACTCGTCGGCCAGCCTTGCAGCACGGACGTGCGGCGGCACATTGCGCTCGTAGTCGCTGAGTTTGCGGCGCAGGCGTTTGCGATAAACCAGCCGGCTGTCGAACTCGCCCGCCAGCGTGCTTGCCACGTAATCCCGCACATAGTCCTGATAGGGCTGATTATGGAAAATACGCTGATACAGCGCCTGCTGGAAATCTTGCGCCAGCGGCGTCCAGTCGGTGCGTACCGTTTCCAAACCTTTATAGATGATATGTTCGCCGTCCGGCCCTTGGGTTAATCCGGCATAGCGCTTTTTACTGCCCTGGTCGGAGCCGCGAATGGTCGGCATCAAGAAGCGTTTGAAGTGGGTTTCAAACTCCAGCTCCAGCGCGCTTTCCAGTCCATATTCCTGCTGAAGATGGGCCTTCCACCAGGCATTCACCTGCTCAACAAGGCGGCGGCCAATGGCTCCGGCCTCCTCTTCAGAATGAGCTTTATTCAGCCAGACAAAGGTGGAATCAGTGTCGCCATAAATCACCTGAAAGCCCTCGGCTTCAATCAGTTCGCGGGTTTGGCGCATGATGTCGTGGCCGCGCAGAGTGATGGATGACGCCAGCCTTGGGTCGAAGAAGCGACAGCCGCTGGAACCCAGCACGCCATAAAAGGCGTTCATGATGATTTTCAGCGCCTGCGACAGCGGCTTGTTATTTTGCTGCTTGGCGGTTTCGCGCCCTTGCCAGATTTGCCGGACGATCTCCGGCAGGCAGTGCTTCTCACGGGAAAAATGCGCGCCGCGATAGCCCGGCACGGCGTGTTGCTCGTCGGGCTGCTGCAAGCCCGCGACCAGCCCGACGGGGTCAATCAGGAAGGTGCGGATAATCGACGGATAAAGGCTTTTGTAGTCGAGCACCAGCACGGAATCATACAGGCCGGGGCGGGAGTCCATCACGAAGCCGCCGGGGCTCATTTCCCCTTCGCGTTCGCCCATGTTCGGCGCGACATAGCCGATGCGATGCATGCGCGGTAAATAAAGGTGGGTGAAAGCGGCCACCGAGCCGCCGTGGCGATCGACCGCCAGCCCGGTCACCGAGGCGCGTTCGAGCAGGAAGGGCATCAGCTCGGTTTTAGCAAAAATGCGCGTCACCAGCTCGCAGTCTTTCAGGTTGTAGTGGGCCAGCGCGGGCTTATTTTCGCGAAAACGCTGTTCAATCTCGGCCAGCCGCTGGTAAGGGCTGTCGCTGGCTTTGCCTTCACCGAGCAAAGTTTGCGAGACGTTTTCCAAACTGAAAGAGGAGAAGTTCCAGAAAGCCGATTTCAGTGCTTCAATGCCGTCAATGATCAAACGCCCGGCGGCCGCAGCAAAGAAATGCCCCTGTTTGAAGCCGTGCTCGCGCCATTCTAGGTCGCTGCCGTCGCGGCCAAAACGCAGTGGAATATGGTAGCGCTCGGCGTGTTTTTGCAGCACACGCAGGTCAAACTGCACCACATTCCAGCCGATAATGACGTCAGGATCATAAGCTGCCAGCCACTCATGGAGTTTCTCCAACAGCTTCGGGCGGCTGTCGACATACTCCAGAATGAAGTCGCGCGGAGTATTAGGGTCACCATTCGGCGGCCCGAGCATATAGACGTGGCGTTGGCCGCAGCCTTCAAGGCCAATGCAGTAAAGCTCGCCGTTGCCGCTGGTTTCAATGTCCAGCGAGCAGAGCTTTAGCGGCGGACGATAGGCTTCGGCGGGCTTTATGCGGGTTTCAACCAGCAGATTGTCGCCACTCTGCTGGCCGCTGAACCACACCGGCGCGGTGATGAAGCGCTCCATTAAATAGCGCTCGGGCGGGCGAATATCTGCTTCGAACAGGGTGACTCCCCCTTCTTTAAGCAGTTTTTCCAGCCGCATTAGCTGGCGGTGCTGAGTGCAATACAGCCCGAGTACCGGGCGAGACTGGAAGTCCTGCAAAGGCAACTCGCGCAGGCTGTAGCCTTTCTCACCGACCAGTAGTCGTTCGGCCTGCTCTTGTTGCTCGACCGGCAGAAAAGCCACCGACTCCTGCAAAGGCAAACGCACGCGCTGGGGGCCGCTGTCGGTCGCCAGCCACAGCTCCACCTCCGTACCGCGCGGGGTGTCACGCCAGTGTCGGGTTAACACAAACCCCTGACGTGGCGAGGTGAGCGTCGAAGCGTGCGAAGTGGGTGCGTTGATAAGCGCCTCATTAGGTCGAGTAAAAAAGCAGGGTAGAGCAATATAGTATGGTTATTTATACAGTTCTTGTCCATCGGCGCGGGTTTAAGGCGCATTTAGGCAAATATGCATACAATTCGCCGGTTGACTCACTTTCGCACTGCACTGACAATTCAGCCGCGTAATGTTTTATAAAGCTACACTTATGAATTACTGGACTGAAATGCATTTTGTGAATGTTTTTCATTTATAAAGTATTCAGCCATTTACCTGATAATGCAGGGATGGTCAGCCATTATTTTGACCATGCAAGACGCACATAACACTGGGATTTTATGGAAGCCTATTTACAGCATCTCGTCGCGCAGTCGGTGGGAATTGCACTGATTATCGTTGCGGTGGTGGCGTTTTTTGAATCGCTGGCGCTGGTCGGGTTGATCCTTCCCGGCACCGTCATGATGGCCACTCTGGGCACCTTGATTGGCAGTGGACAGGTTGGCCTGTACGAAGCCTGGCTGGCCGCAGGGCTGGGCTGTTTCGTGGGCGACTGGGCCTCCTATTTCATCGGCCGTCGCTTCAAGGGGCCGCTGCATAACTGGAAGTTCCTGCAACGCTATCAGGCGCTGCTCGACAAAACCGGCAGCGCGCTTGACCGTCACAGCTTCGCGACGGTAATTATCGGCCGCTTTATTGGGCCGACTCGCCCGCTGGTGCCGATGGTTGCCGGGATGCTCAGCCTGCCGCCGTATAAATTTGCTCCGCCGAATATTGTCGGCTGCATCACCTGGCCGCCGGTCTACTTCCTGCCGGGCATTTTGGCGGGCGTGGCGATTGATATCCCCGCCGGGCATAACAGCACGGTGTTCAAGTGGCTGCTGCTGGGCTCTGCCGCCTTGTTGTGGCTGACGGCGTGGTTACTGTGGCGGTGGTTCCGTTCAGATAAAAACAGCGGCGACGCTATGGCGCGCTGGCTGCCTTTGGCGCGAGTGCGCGTGCTCTCCGTGCTTGGCGTGATCGGCACAGCGGTCTGCTTTGTGATGTTGAGCAAGCAGCCCTTAATGCCGGTTTATGGGCATCTGCTGTGGAAAGTGATCACCCGTTAACCCTCTCTCAGCGCAGCGGAATGCCCAAGATCTGGGCTTCTGCTGCACTGCCTTCCACCAGAGCCTGCGTCGGGCCGTCATAGTAGATGCGGCCGTCGACAATCAGCAGCGTGCGTTGCGCCACCCGAACCGCATCATCCAGATTGTGCGACACCATCAGCAGCGTCAGACTGCGCTCCGAGCAGACCTTATCCAGCAAATTGAGCATCTCACTGCGCAAGGCCGGGTCGAGGGCAGAAAATGGCTCATCCAGCAGCAAAATAGGCTGGCTGCGTAACAGGCATCTCGCCAAAGCCACGCGCTGGCGCTGCCCGCCGGAAAGCTGCGAAGGCAGGCGATCCAGACAATCCTCAAGCCCCACCTGCCGGGCGATTTCCAACAATTCTTGCTGCTGCGCGGCGCTCAGTTTCAACCCCGGATGCAGCCCCAGCCCCATGTTCTGGCGCACGGTCAGATGGGAGAACAGGTTGTTCTCCTGAAACAGCATGGAGACCGGGCGCTTGGCCGGTGGCGTTTGGCTATGGTCTTGATCATTAAGCAGAATCTTCCCGCTGGTCGCCGCCAAAAAGCCCGCCGTCAGGCTGAGCAGGGTGCTTTTCCCCGCGCCACTTGGCCCTAGAATGGCGACGCGCTCTCCCGCCTCAATCTGTAAATCAAAGCGCATCGGCAGGTGTTCATACAGGTAAGTCAGTTTATTTAGCGTCAGCATGGCGGCCCGGTAAACGTTCAATCAGGGTGAACAGCAAGAAGCATAGCAGCAGCAATAGCAGCGCGGTCACCGCGCCGTCCTGACTGCGATAAGAGCCAATCTGCTGATAAAGGTAGAAAGGCAGCGTGCGGAAATTCTCATTGCCAAACAGCGCAATGACGCCGAAATCCCCGAGGGAAAGCACGCAAGAGAAGGCCAGCGCCTGGGTTAAAGGGCGTTTCAGCGCGCTGAATTCCACCCAGCGCAGTCGACGCCAGCCGCGCATATCCAGAGACAAACAGAGCAGGCTGTAGCGTTCGGCGACGTCACGCATCGGGTTATCCAGCACCTTCATGGCATAGGGCACCGCCATTAGCGCGTTGGTCATGATAACCAGCGACCATGGCGATTGCGGCAGACCGATGGTGTCGCTGAGCAGTAAGAAGAAGCCGGTCGCCAGCACGATGCCGGGCATCGCCAGAATCAGCATGCCGCTGATATCCAGCGCCTGCGCCCAGCCGCTGCGCTGGCGAAGTCTCAACTCGCGGCTGCTCCACAGCAGCATCATGGTCAGGATCACGCACAATATTCCGCTGCCTGCCGCGATACGCAGAGAGGTCCAAAGAGCCTGCCACAGCGCCGGTTGTTGAAGCACGCTGAGCACGGCGCGGTTGGCACCATCAACCACTACCGCCAGCAGCGGAGGGAGAATAAGCAGCAGCGCGAGGGCGATCAGCAGGGCGTCGCAGCTTCGGCGCAGCAGCGAGTCATTGGGGTCGTACCACTTCTGCGCGTGGGTATGGCCGACCGGCAGCGCGCGGCTGAGTTGCTGGCTTAGCATCACCAGCCCGAGGCAGCACACCAGTTGGATCAGCGCCAGACTGGCGGCGCGGGTTAGGTCATAGTCGTAACTCAGGGCCTGATAAATCGCCAGCTCGATGGTGGTGGCCTGCGGGCCGCCGCCCAAGGAGAGCACGGTGGCAAAGCTGGCGAAGCACAACATAAAGATTAGCGCAGCGGCGGGCAGGATCTGGCGGCGCAGCGCGGGCCATTCGACAAAACGGAACTGCTGCCATGCGTTCATGCCGAGCTGGGCGGCAAGCTGGCGCTGCTCGGTAGCGATGTTTTCCAGCGCCTGAAGCAGCAGGCGGGCGGCCAGCGGCAGGTTAAAGAAGATGTGAGCCAGCAAAATGCCTTTCAGCCCATAGGGCGAGAAGGCGTAATCCACGCCCAACCATTGGCAGAGCTGGGCCAGCCAGCCCTGGCGGCCATAGACGCTGAGAATGCCGAACACCGCAACCAACACCGGCAGCACTAAGGTCATGGCGCACAGGCGCAGCAGGATTTGGCGGCCGAGAAAGCGGCGGCGGAACAGGGCGCGCGCCAGCAGAATCGCGGGCAGCACGGAGAACAGCGCCGACAGCAGCGCCTGCCAGAAGGTGAAGCGAATGACATGCCACAGATAGGCGTCTTGCCACAGCGAGGGGCCAGCTAACTGTGGCGCATGACGCCACAGGGAACCCAGAGCCAGCACGGCCACCGCTAAAATACTCAGGGCGGCGACCATGCCCGGCCATAGCCAGTGGGGGATTAGCGGCTGACGGCGGTTTGCCATGCCTGAATCCATTGACTGCGGTGATCAGCGACGTCTTGCGCGCTGTATTGCAGGGATTTGCTCGGCACGGCCAGCTGACCAAAGGCGGCAGGCAGCTCGGATTTGACCACCGGGTACATCCAGTTGCCGGTCGGGATGGCGTTCTGGAAGCCCGCGCTGGTGACGAATTTGATGAATTTCGTTGCCAGTTCCGGCTGTTTGCTGGCGGCCAACTGCCCTGCTACTTCAACTTGCATATAGTGGCCTTCGCTGAAGTTTGCGGCGGCGTAGTTGTCTTTCTTCTCTTCAATGATGTGATAAGCCGGAGAGGTGGTGTAGCTCAGCACCAGATCACTTTCCCCTTTCAGGAACAGCCCGTAAGCTTCGCTCCAGCCCTTGGTGACGGTGACGGTTTTCTTCGCCAGCTTCTGCCACTCTTGCGGCGCTTTGTCGCCATAGACTTTCTGCATCCACAGCAGCAGGCCGAGGCCCGGCGTGCTGGTGCGCGGGTCTTCGTAAATCACTTTCCAGTTCTGCGGGCTGTTGATCAGCTCATCGAGACTTTTCGGCGGGTTCTTCAGTTTGTTCTTGTCATAGACGAAGGCGAAGTAGCCGTAATCGTAAGGCACGAAGGTTGAGTTGTTCCAGCCACCCGGAATATCCAGTTTGGCCTCGGTAGCCGGGGCTTTGGCGAACAGGCCCGTTTGCTCGGCGGCTTGCAGCAGGTTGTTATCCAGCCCGACCACCACGTCGGCTTGACTATTTTTGCCTTCCATCCGTAAGCGATTGAGCAGCGAGACGCCGTCTTCCAGCGCGACATATTTCAGTTCGCAGCCGCAGTCAGCTTCAAAGGCTTTTTTAATCGCCGGGCCGGGGCCCCAGTCAGCAGCGAATGAGTCATAGGTGTAAACGGTGAGGACAGGCTTGGCGGCGAAGGCCGGGGCGCTCAACAGCAGCAGGAAAGGCAGTAATTTCTTCAACTTTGCACTCCATAAAAGAAAAGGGGCAAAGGATTTTGAGTAAGCAGGCGCAGTCTCAAATCCCTCCGCCGGGGCTAACCGGATCAGGTTCGACGGGTTTATCTCAGCCTTTAAACTTGCTGCGCGGGTGTTGATCGGGCGTCGTGCAGTGCTCGCCATGCTCACGTACTTGAGTACGCTGCGCTGGCTGTGCGCTGGACTTCATCCGCTGAACACTCGCTCGCGGCGTTTAAATAGAGTTCATAAAACAATGAACTTCAGGCACCCCGTTGAGAACGATTGCCATTCTAGAGACTTCGCGCGGCTTGTGGAAGAAGCTTTAGCTGTCGGGCGGCGCGAACCAGGCGGATTTAAAGTCGAACCAGCCGAGGGTGTTCATGCGCACCCCGCGCATGCTGCGCTGTCCCTGTAGCACCAGCCAGTGATGGAACAACGGATGCAGATGGTTATTCTCCACCAACTTTTGCGCCCACTCCGCCATGTTCAACTGTCCGGCGCGCCACTTTGCGCCGTCGGATTTCAGGTCGCAATCCATGCAGTAGTTGATTAACGGCAGCTCAAGCAGGGTAGCAAACAGCGAAAACTCAAGGGGCAGGGTGAAGTTGGCGCTGCCCAGCCAGACATCGCTTTTCGCTTCCCCTCTGTGCCAACTGGCGTAATCCACCACCTGAATGTTGAGCTTCACCCCGTGCGCCGCCAGCAGAGGCGTAATGGCCTTGCTGATTGCCTGATGCTCCGAGTGCTCGCTGTAGTAAGTCAGGGTTATCTCCCGCAGGTGGGCGGGCTTGGGATGCGGAAGGTGGGTCTGCAGGTGGTGCCAGCGCGGCAGCAGGCCAAAGGCGGGTGCCCAGTAGCGCTGGTAAATGGTCTCGGTGGCGTTGAGCAGGGCAATCGGGCTGAGTAACTCGCTGAGCCACAGGCGGCTGGCTTCGTCACTGCCGATAGGCGAACGCTGGTCATAAAGCAGAAAATAGCAGCCTTCCTCAAGGCGGCTTTCCGGCTCGCTGTCGCCAGATTCGTCGGCCTGCAGCTGGACGCCGGAATGCACCAAGTCCTCGGTGAGTTCCGGCAGAACCCAAATATTGACTTCATCAATCAGCGCGCGAAAACCGAAATACTCGTCAAAGGCGCGAATGCGTAGCTGGGTATTTTGGTTGAGCACCACGGCGTAGGGGCCGGTGCCGACAGGGTGACGGGCAAAGTCCGGCATTGACGCCCACTCTTGCGGCAAAATCATGGCGTGAACGTTGCCCAGCAGCCACGGCAGCCACTTGTCGGTCGAGGTGAGATGAATGTCGATGACGTTGAGCGTCGGCGACGTCACGGATGAGAAGTGCGCGAACAGCGGATGGGTGCTCAGCCGGGCAAAGCTGCTGATGATATCCGCCATGTTCAGCTCGCGGCCGTGGTGGAAGTGAATGGCCGGGCGCAGATAAAAACGCCAGTGCAGCGGGGAGATCTGCTGCCAGTGGTGAGCTAAATCGCCTTCCAGTTCCCCATTTTCCTCATTTATGCGCGTCAGGCCGCTGAAGATTTGCCGGGCGATATGGGTTTCTGAACGCCGCAGCATGGTGCCGGGCAGCAGATTGAGCAGCGGGCGATAGTAGAGCACGCGCAGGATATGTTTCCCCTGACGAAAGCTGCGGCCCAGCTGAGAAATCAGCATCTGGCGCACGGCCTTTTTGTCGCCGACCAGCTGCACCAGCTGATCGATTTTATCCTCTTCTAATAGCTCTTCGGCCCGCTGTTGCTGGAGTGCCAGTCCGGTATAGAGAAAGCTCAGTGTAGATCGTTTTCCGCGACCGGCCTCGGCCTGCCAGTTGATCCAACCCTGCTCCTGCATGGTAGTGAGCAAGGATCGCATATGGCGGCGCGAGCAGTTCATCACCACGGAAAGCGCCTGCAAAGTGGTGTGCGTCTCTTCCCCGTGGCAGCTTTGCCAGAGGCGAATGAACTGCTGTTGCAAACGCGGTGATGACATAAAAGAGGAACTCCAAGTGCTGTTTTCATCAATTTATCTTTCCTCATATTACTCCGATACTGTTTAGCAACAAAGGCGTGATGCACATACCCCGGAGGTCAGCATGCAAGGTCTTTTAAATCGAGATTTTTTCCAGCGCTATTTCCGCGCGGTCGCCCCAAAAAGCGCGCCAGCCGAGTGGTTGAACTGGGTGCCGCAAGAGTATCGCGTTGCCACGCTGACTCAGCTAATGCAGTGGGATATCGACGAGATGAGCGACGAGCAGTACCGCAAACATACCTAAGTCTGGCCTGAACTTAAGCGGCTTCAGGCTGGCTAAAACGATTTCTGAGTAATGGTGTATTGTCACCAGCCAGTGGGGTAACTCACTGGTTTTTTTATTTTAAAACGCGGCTACACTGAGGGTTGTTTACCTGCCTTCGACCACTCTGGGATGGCTCATGCTTACGCGTCGTATCAATTCAATCTATGCCACTTTTCTGACCGTTTCCCTGCTGTGCGGCATTGCCGGGGCATTACAGGCACCTACTCTAAGCCTGTTTTTGACCAACGAAGTGAAGGTCAGGCCGATGTGGGTTGGGCTGTTTTATACGGTGAATGCCATCGCGGGCATTGCCGTCAGCTTCCTGCTGGCCAATCGCTCGGATAAGAAGGGCGACCGCCGAAAGCTACTGCTACTTTGCTGCGTGATGGCGGTGGGCAACGCGCTGGTTTTTGCCTTTAGCCGCGACTATTTAGTGCTGATCACCGTCGGCGTGCTGCTGGCGGCGATTGCCAATACTTCGATGCCGCAGCTGTTTGCGCTGGCCCGCGAGCACGCGGATCGCTCCGCCAGCGAAGTGGTAATGTTCAGCTCAACAATGCGCGCCATGCTGTCGCTGGCCTGGGTGCTCGGCCCACCGCTCTCCTTTATGCTTGCGCTCAATTACGGCTTCACGCTGATGTATCTCAGCGCGGCGGCGGTGTATATCGCCAGTATCCTGATGATTTGGCTGTTTCTGCCGTCGGTGCCACGCGTGGAGCAGCCGGTGGATAATGCCGAGGTGGCGGTGAGCGCGTGGCGCAATCGGGATGTCAGGCTGCTGTTTTTCGCGTCGTTATTGATGTGGACCTGCAATCTGATGTATGTGATTGATATGCCGCTGTATATCGCGCGCGATCTGGGTCTGCCAGAAGGCTTAGCCGGGCTGCTGATGGGCACGGCGGCGGGGATTGAGATCCCGGCGATGCTGATTGCGGGCACTTTGGTGAAACGCTGGGGCAAGCGCCGCCTGATGCTGGTGGCCGCCGTCAACGGCGTGCTGTTCTATGCCGGGTTGGTGCTGTTCGAGGCGAAAACCGCGCTGATCCTGCTGCAACTGTTCAATGCGATATTCATCGGCATTATTGCGGGCATCGGCATGCTCTATTTTCAAGACTTAATGCCCGGTCGGGCTGGGTCGGCGACCACGCTGTTTACCAATAGTATTTCGACCGGCGTGATTTTCGCCGGGCTGCTGCAAGGCACTATCGTGGAGAACTTCGGCCATTATCCGGTCTATTGGGCGATCACCCTGTTATCCCTACTGGCGTTTGGCCTGATGTGGAGAGTCAAAGACGTGTGAGCTGAGTCATCGGCAATAAAAAACCCGCGAAATTCGCGGGTTTTTTTATCAGACGGCTCAGCCATTACTTCATGAATGCGGGCTGTTTGTTCTCGTAAGTAGAGATATTAGCTTCGTGTTGCAAGGTCAGTCCAATGCTGTCTAAGCCATTGATCATGCAGTGGCGGCGGAAACTGTCGATTTCAAACGCGTAGCTTTTGCCACCGGCGTTGACCACCTGCTTTTCCAGATCCACCTCGAACGTGATGCCTTCGTTAGCTTCAACCAGTTTGAACAACTCATCCACTTGCTCATCGCTCAGGGTGATAGGCAGCAGCTGGTTGTTGAACGAGTTACCGTAGAAAATATCGGCAAAGCTTGGGGCGATCACGGCGTGGAAACCGTAGTCAGTCAGCGCCCAAGGAGCGTGCTCACGAGATGAGCCGCAGCCGAAGTTTTCACGCGCCAGCAGGATGCTCGCCCCTTTGTAACGCGGCTTATTCAGCACGAAATCAGGGTTAGGCTGCTGCCCTGCGTCGTCCAAGAAACGCCAGTCGTTGAACAGGTGCTGGCCGAAACCGGTACGGGTCACTTTCTGCAAAAACTGCTTAGGAATGATGGCATCGGTATCGACGTTAGCCGCATCCAGCGGAACCACCAGACCAGTATGTTGGGTGAATTTAGTCATGATGGATTCCTTAGTTCAGTTCACGAATATCAGCGAAACGGCCAGTGACCGCGGCGGCAGCTGCCATTGCCGGGCTCACCAAATGAGTACGACCGCCGCGACCCTGACGACCCTCGAAGTTACGGTTGCTGGTGGAAGCACAACGCTCGCCCGGATTCAGACGGTCATTGTTCATCGCCAGGCACATTGAGCAGCCCGGCAAACGCCATTCGAAACCGGCTTCGATGAAGATCTTATCCAAACCTTCTTCTTCCGCCTGCGCTTTCACCGGGCCGGAGCCTGGCACCACGATAGCCTGCACGCCGCTGGCGACTTTGCGGCCTTTGGCAATGGCCGCAGCTGCGCGTAAATCTTCAATACGTGAGTTGGTGCAAGAGCCGATAAACACTTTGTCGATGGAGACGTCGGTCAACTTAATGCCCGGCTGCAAGTCCATATAAGCCAACGCTTTTTCAGCTGACGCGCGTTCTACCGGGTCGCTGAAAGAGGATGGGTTAGGGATAACCTGATTCACCGCCATCACCTGGCCTGGGTTGGTGCCCCAAGTGACCTGAGGCGCGATGTCCGCCGCGTTCAGGGTGACAGTGGTGTCGAACGTGGCGTTTTCGTCGGTTTTCAGCGTCTTCCAGTAAGCCACGGCTTCATCCCAGTCTTGGCCTTTCGGCGCGAACTGGCGGCCTTTCAAGTAAGCGAAGGTGGTTTCATCGGCGGCAACCAAGCCCGCTTTAGCGCCCATTTCAATAGCCATGTTGCACAGGGTCATACGACCTTCCATGCTCAAGGCTTCAATCGCTTTACCGCAGAACTCGACCACGTGACCCGTACCGCCCGCGCTGCCGGTTTTACCAATGACGGCCAGCACGATGTCTTTGGCGGTGATGCCTGCCGGAGCGTCGCCAGTCACTTCGATTTTCATGGTTTTCGCACGACCCTGCTTCAGGGTTTGCGTCGCCAAAACGTGTTCAACTTCAGAGGTGCCGATACCGAAGGCCAATGAGCCGAAAGCGCCGTGCGTGGCGGTGTGGGAGTCGCCGCACACGATGGTCATGCCCGGCAAGGTCATGCCTTGCTCAGGTCCAATAACGTGGACGATGCCTTGGAACGGGTGGTTCAGGTCGTACAACTGCACGCCGAACTCAGCACAGTTCTTGATCAGTTCCTGCATCTGGATGCGGGCCATTTCGCCACTGGCATTGATGTCTTTGGTCTGCGTCGAGACGTTGTGGTCCATGGTGGCGAAGGTTTTGCCCGGCTGGCGCACCTGACGGCCCTTGGCACGCAGGCCGTCGAACGCCTGCGGGGAGGTCACTTCGTGCACCAAATGACGGTCGATATACAGCAATGGAGTTTCGTTTGGCGCTTCGTACACCACGTGCGCATCAAACAATTTCTGATATAAAGTCTTCGCCATGTTATGCCCCTTCTGCCACGAAGCGGGCAATAATGTCGCCCATTTCGTTGGTGCCAATTGCGTTACCGCTGTTGGCCAAATCGCCTGTGCGATGGCCTGCCTCTAATGCTTTATTTACTGCTTGCTCGATAGCGTCCGCCGCGTCGTCAGCACCGAGGCTGTAGCGCAGCAGCAGGGCTGCGGAGAGGATTTGCGCAATCGGGTTAGCGATATCTTTGCCCGCGATATCTGGCGCAGAGCCGCCAGCCGGTTCGAACAAGCCGAAGGCCTGCTCGTTCATGCTCGCCGATGGCAACATGCCCATGGAGCCGGTGATCATCGCGCACTCGTCAGACAAAATGTCGCCGAACAGGTTGGAGCACAGCAGCACGTCGAACTGCGACGGGTCTTTGATCAGCTGCATGGTGGCGTTGTCGATGTACATGTGGCTCAGGCTGACGTCCGGGTAATCTTTGGCGATTTCGTTAACCACTTCGCGCCACATAATGGAGGTTTGCAGCACGTTAGCTTTATCAATTGACGTCACTTTGCTGCGGCGTTTGCGGGCAGATTCAAAGGCGATGCGGGCAATACGTTCGATTTCGAAACGGTAATAAACTTCGGTATCGAAGGCTTTTTCGTGCATGCCTTGGCCTTCGCGACCTTTAGGCTGACCGAAGTAGATGCCGCCGGTCAGTTCGCGCACGCACAGAATGTCGAAACCTTTTGCGGCGATGTCGGCACGCAGCGGGCAGAACTCTTCCAAACCTTGATACAGGCGGGCAGGGCGCAGGTTGCTGAACAGCTTGAAGTGCTTACGCAGCGGCAATAACGCGCCGCGCTCTGGCTGATCGTTTGGTGGCAGGTGTTCCCATTTCGGGCCACCCACTGAGCCGAACAAGATAGCGTCCGCTTGTTCACAACCGGCAACGGTGGCCGGTGGCAATGGGCTGCCGTGCTTGTCGATAGCTGCGCCGCCAACGTCGTATTCGCTGGTGCTGATTTTCAGGCCAAAGCGCTGACGTACCGCGTCCAACACTTTATACGCCTGTTGCATTACTTCCGGGCCAATGCCGTCGCCGGGTAAGACGGCAATATGATGGGTCTTGCTCATGTTCACACCGTTTCCTGATTGTTTTGTTTTTCGGTTTGCAGGCGCTGTTTTTCAATTTCTACCTGCTTGCTGCGCCAAATGCTGTTCAATACGTGGACCATCGCTTTCGCGGAGGATTCGACGATGTCGGTCGCCAGACCTACACCGTGGAAACGGCGTCCATTAAAGGAAACCACTACGTCCACTTGGCCTAATGCGTCGCGGCCATGGCCTTTGGCAGTCAGTTGATATTTGACCAGTTCGATCTGGTAGCCAGTAATACGGTTGATTGCCTGATAGACCGCGTCTACCGGGCCGTTACCTGTCGCGGCTTCGGTTTTGATCTCTTCGCCACAGGCTAAGTTCACAGAGGCGGCGGCGGTGATGCTGGAACCTGACTGCACGCTGAAGTTGTCCAGACGATAGAACTCAGGCTCTTCTTGCTGTTTATTGATGAACACCAGCGCTTCTAAGTCGTAGTCGAAAACCTGACCTTTTTTATCAGCCAGCTTCAAGAACGCGGCATACAGATGATCCAAATTATAGTCGGATTCTTTGTAGCCCATCTCTTCCATACGGTGTTTGACCGCGGCGCGACCGGAGCGTGAAGTCAGGTTCAATTGAATCTGGTTCAGACCGATAGACTCTGGGGTCATGATTTCGTAGTTTTCGCGATTCTTCAGCACGCCGTCCTGATGAATACCGGAGGAGTGGGCGAAGGCGTTAGAGCCAACAATCGCTTTGTTGCCTGGGATTGGCATGTTGGTGATTTGGCTGACAATCTGGCTGGTGCGGTAAATTTCTTTGTGATTGATATTGGTATGGACATTCATGTACTCGGAGCGAGTGCGGATAGCCATAATCACTTCTTCCAGCGCGGTGTTACCTGCGCGCTCACCGATACCGTTTAATGTGCCTTCCACCTGACGCGCACCGGCCTGAATTGCCGCGATGGAGTTGCCGACGGCCATGCCCAAGTCATCGTGGCAGTGTACTGAAATAATGGCTTTATCAATGTTTGGCACGCGCTCATACAAATTAGTAATGATGCCGCCGAACTGTGTTGGCGTGGTGTAACCCACGGTGTCAGGAATGTTGATGGTGGTAGCACCGGCCTTGATGGCGGCTTCCACGACGCGGCACAGGTTATCCAGTGGCGTACGGCCCGCATCTTCACAAGAGAATTCAACGTCATCGGTATAGTTACGTGCACGTTTTACTGAGTGCACGGCCATGTCCAATACTTGGTCGAAAGAGCGCTTTAATTTTGATTCAATGTGCAGGGTAGAGGTTGCCAAGAACACGTGGATACGGAAGGCTTCGGCGACGCGCAATGCTTCAGCGGCGGCATCGATATCCCCATCAACGCAGCGCGCCAGACCACAAACGCGGCTGTTTTTGATTTGGCGAGCAATGGTCTGCACAGATTCGAAGTCGCCCGGAGACGAAACTGGGAAGCCGACTTCCATTACGTCGACGCCCATTCTTTCCAGCGCAATCGCAATCTGCAACTTATCTTTGACGCTCAGGCTTGCTTGTAACGCCTGTTCACCGTCACGCAGCGTGGTATCGAAAATAATGACTTGTTCGCTCATGGTAGATTCCTTGTCTGTTTTACTTTCACGCCGTGGAGGTAAAAAAAAACCCGCGCATCGGCGCGGGTTTAGTGTCTGTGGAAGTTGAAATCAGTTCTGATTTTCGCCCACTGGCATACCGCGCAAGATTTCTGCGTTGAATAGTAGGCCTAGTAGACGAGTAGTAGTGAACATGGGTTTCAGCTTCTCTTAAATTTCGTGTTGAATCGGAGGTTGTTTTAACCGTTGCCTAAATTGATACGTGAATGTGCGTGGCGTGTCAACCGTTGGAATAGCTTCACTATTTAATTAGCAATGAATGAGATTGACTCTCATTTGGTGAAAAATTCTGCTAAATACTTATTGGCCGAAGTAATCGATTTTGACACGCTGATTTTCAACCAAATGGCCAACATCCGGCTTTCTTAACTGATTAAGCGCGCGTTTTAAGGCTATTTTAATTGAAAATCATAGAGTTGGGTCTTGTTGCGAATTACTTAATTAATAATTCTATTTTCGTATATTGTGAGGATATCTATTTTGTAGTTTTATATCATTCGATTTAAATAATGAATGATAGAAATTAATTCATTTTTAATATCACTTGAGTCTTCATAAGGTATTGGCATTTTTATAATCATTCCCCTTATAAAGACGCCTGTTTTATTGTCATTGTTCTGGTTAATAAGCAAAGCTTAAAAACAAGTAATTATTGATTTTTTATTTTAAAAGACTTCGGGGGAATTATGGCTGTTAATTTAATCGACGAGCAACAAGATACCACCAATGCCGCAGGAAGTTTGCGTAACGCAGACCTTAATTTACTCACCGTATTTGATGCTGTGATGCAGTTACAGAATATTACCCGCGCCTCTGAGTTGCTGGGGATGTCACAGCCTGCGGTAAGTAACGCGGTGTCGCGTTTAAAGATTATGTTCAATGACGATCTCTTTGTTCGGTACGGAAGAGGTATTCAGCCGACGACGCGAGCGAAACAACTTTTTGGCCCTATTCGCCAGGCATTGCAAATTGTCATGAATGAGCTGCCGGGCGCAGGTTTTGACGTCAGAACCAGTAACCGCCAATTTAACGTCGCGCTCTGTAGCCCTCTGGATATCAGACTTACCGCGAATATTCTCAACAGTCTTGAGGATGTCACCTCCTCCGTGGGGATCAAATTCCAGACGATAGTCCCAGATAATATTGAGCATCAGCTGCGTTATCAAAATATCGAATTTGTTATTAGCTATCGCCGCTTTGAGGGCAGCGATTTTTGTAATCAGGAATTATTCACTGATGAGCTGGTTTTAGTTTGCGCGCAGAACCATCCGCGAATTAGCCCGCACATGCCTGACGAAAGATATCTCCGTGAACAACATGCGGTGGTTATGTTAGATCGCCACTCATTCTATTTACCTTATTATGACTCTTCTGAAATACAGTCTTTAATTGCGTTTCAGGGAACTGACCTTAATAGCGTGATGAATATTGTTGCCCGCACCCAAATGGTTGCCTTGGTACCAAGTTGGTTAGCTCATGCAAATGCGGGAATTTTAAATCTCAATATTATCCCTGTGCCATGGTTGAAAAATAAACTGCCTTGCTATTTGTCCTGGCACGAATCATCCAGTAAAGACAAAGGGAATATGTGGCTAAAAACTCTTCTAGAAGAGAGCGCCGCCCTATAGCCCCTAAGCCAGTGCGGGTTCAGGGAGGAAACCGACTCACCCTGTTTTATTTCAAAAAACGCGGGTTCCTCCCCCTTCAACATAGATGCAATCACTGGTTTTGTTTCTAAAAATAGTTTTTTACTCTGCGTGGAAAGTGGCAGTTGCTGGCGTCTTTTCACCTGCGGAATTGGTAACATTTTCTTTCACCGCTTTTGGTCATTTCTCATTTCCCTGCCATTCTTGAATAATAATTTGTTTGTCTGCTGACCATCCCTCGGTAGACTGCGCGAATTGTTAATAACGGTAAGCAATTTTTATGCCCCACTGGTGGCCACTGCCGCTTACTGTCTCTTCATCTTTCAGGTTTGCGGGTTATGACGACAACTCTTACTGACTTCCATTTGGTTTCACGCTTTCAATACCAACTTTCATCGCAGCCTGACAACATTGCTTTTCGGGAATGGTCGCCGGAAAAAGAGCACTCCCTCACCTGGCGTGAAGCCGGTGAGAAGATAGACCGGCTTTCCGGCATCTTATTGCGTTTGGGCGTCGAGGTGCAGGAGAGGGTGGCGCTTTGCGGCAGTAACGCCATGGCGTGGACGCTGGCTGATTTGGCGCTGTTGCATATTCGGGCGATCACCGTTCCTCTTTACGCTACCAACACCCCGGCGCAGTCGGCTTATGTGGTTAATGATGCCGGCATTCGCATTTTGTTTGTGCTCGAGCAAAGTCAGTTCGACGCCGCGCTGGCTTTACAGGCGCTTTGCCCGCAGCTGGAACATATTCTGGTGCTGGATGAGTCAGTGAATCTGCGCGACGCGCCCATTGCTCGCCACGTTAGCTGGCTTGAAACGCCCGACCCGAGTTCGCGCACAAGCCTTGAACAGCGCCTAGAGCAGCGCAGCCTTGAAGATCTGTTTACCCTGATTTATACGTCGGGTACCACCGGCGAGCCAAAAGGGGTGATGCTCGATTACCTCAGCATCGCCACCCAGCTGCAACAGCATGACCACCGCCTCAGCCTCACTCGGGACGATATCTCGCTCTGTTTCCTGCCGCTGGCCCACGTTTTCGAACGCGCGTGGAGCTTCTTTGTGATGCACAGCGGCGCGCAGAATGTTTATCTGCGCCAGACGGATTTAGTCCGCGAGGCGCTGTCTGCTGTCAAACCTACCGTGATGTGCGCCGTTCCGCGCTTCTACGAAAAGGTTTTTAGCGCCATTAATCAGAGCGTGTCGCACTCCGGGCTGGTGAAGAAAAAGCTGTTTCACTGGGCGATGGCCCAAGGGCGAGAGAAGTTTTTGGCTGCCAGAAAGCACGAATCGCAGTCATGGTGGCAAAAAAGCCAGTTCGCGCTGGCGGACAAACTGGTGCTGAGCAAGCTACGCGGCCTGCTCGGCGGCAATGTGCGTTTCCTGCCCGCCGCCGGAGCAAGCTTAGATGACAATGTGATCCTGTTTTTCGAGTCCATTGGTCTGAAGATCAAATATGGCTACGGCCTGACCGAGACCTGCGCCACGGTCAGTTGCTGGGAGGAGAACGATTTCCAGTTTGGCTCAGTAGGCACGGCGCTGCCCAAGGTGGAAATTCGCATTGGCGAAGAGAATGAGATTCAGGTTCGCGGGCCGACTCTGCTGCGCGGCTACTTTAATAAACCGGGAGAGACGGCGGCGAGCTTTACAGCCGACGGCTGGTTTAAAACCGGCGACGCGGGGAAAATGGATGAGCAGGGCAACCTGTTTGTTACAGAACGCCTAAAAGATCTGATGAAAACCTCGGGCGGCAAATACATTGCTCCACAGCGCATTGAGGGAACTTTGGTGCAGGACCGTTATATTGAGCAGGCGGCGGTGATTGCCGATGCCAAGCATTTTGTCTCGGCGCTGATTGTTCCCGACTTCAACGCGCTGAGTGAATATGCTCAGGCGCACCACATTGATTACTTCAACCGCGAAGGGCTGCTGAAAAATGAGCAGATCCTGTCGCTCTTCACTTATCGCGTTCGACAGATCCAGCACGAGTTGGCAAGTTATGAGCAGGTGAAGAAGTTTGCGCTGCTGACCACGCCCTTCACCATGGAGGCGGGTGAGCTGACCCCTACGCTGAAAATTCGCCGCAAGATTATCGCTGAGCGCTACAAGAAAGAGATCGACACCTTCTATTGTGACTAAGCTCACACTTCTGGCCCGCAGCGCGCTTTGCTTCGGGCCACCTGTTTTTTGTTTCTGTTCAAATCGGCCGTTTTTAGGTCAATTCCCACCCAGTGGAACAAGAATATTGTCATAATTTAATGCTGTAATTTATTCCCCCTTCCTGATATTCCTGAGTAGTAACCTTCTTTGTGCAGTGTTTTGTCTCGCACTAGATGAGGCCAGCAGCGCGACACAAAATAGCGGCCTGGCCAGCGGCATTTTGCCGTTTGCTTGACCTAAATTCAGGCGCTAAGGTATTGAGTTACATTTACGTCATAAGATAAGAACAGCAGGGCTAAGCCCTCTTACCCGGACGATGGAAATGAATTCCATTTTCCTTTGAGTTGTTTATTCACCGGGCAGCTCTCTTATAAAAAGACTCTTATTAAAATAAGTCATCCTATAGAAACAAAAAGCCTGGAGGCAAAACCATGGAGATGTTGTCAGGAGCCGAGATGGTCGTCCGGTCGTTGATCGATCAGGGCGTTAAACACGTATTCGGTTATCCCGGCGGAGCGGTGTTGGATATCTATGATGCCCTGCACACGGTCGGCGGGATTGATCATGTGCTAGTCAGACACGAGCAGGGCGCTGTTCATATGGCGGATGGTTATGCACGCGCAACGGGTGACGTTGGCGTGGTGCTCGTGACCTCTGGCCCCGGCGCAACCAATGCCATTACCGGCATTGCGACTGCTTATATGGATTCCATTCCGCTGGTGGTGTTATCAGGCCAGGTTCACAGTTCGCTGATTGGCTATGACGCTTTTCAGGAATGCGACATGGTGGGGATCTCCCGCCCGATAGTGAAACATAGCTTCCTGGTGAAGCACGCAGAAGATATTCCGACGGTATTGAAGAAGGCGTTTTATCTCGCTTCTACTGGCCGTCCGGGCCCGGTAGTGGTTGATTTGCCGAAAGATGTGGTCAACCCGCAGGTGAAATTGCCGTATTCCTACCCAGAGCAAATCACCATGCGTTCTTATAACCCGACGGTGCAAGGCCACCGTGGGCAGATTAAACGCGCGCTGCAAACCCTGTTGGCGGCGAAAAAGCCGGTGCTGTATGTCGGTGGCGGCGCGATTAACTCTGCATGTAGCGCCGAGCTGTTACAGCTGGCCGAAAAGCTCAACCTACCGGTGACCAGCTCACTGATGGGCCTTGGTGCTTTCCCCGGTACTCACCGCCAAAGCGTGGGTATGTTGGGGATGCACGGCACCTACGAAGCCAATATGACTATGCACAATGCCGACCTTATCTTCGGCGTGGGCGTGCGTTTTGATGACCGCACCACCAACAATCTGGCCAAGTACTGCCCGAACGCCACCATCATGCATATCGATATCGACCCGACCTCTATCTCGAAGACGGTGAGCGCGGATATCCCTATCGTGGGTGATGCCAAGCAGACGTTGGAGCAGATGCTGGAATTGCTGGCGCAAAGCGATGAGAAACAAGAGTACGACGCGCTGCGCGACTGGTGGCAGAGCATCGAGCAGTGGCGCGCGAAAGATTGCCTCGGCTACGATAAAAACAGCGGCACGATTAAGCCTCAGGCGGTTATCGAAACTCTGCATCGTTTGACCAAGGGCGATGCCTACGTGACGTCAGACGTCGGCCAGCATCAGATGTTTGCCGCACTCTATTATCAGTTTGATAAGCCGCGCCGCTGGATTAACTCCGGTGGTCTGGGGACCATGGGCTTCGGCCTGCCTGCGGCCTTGGGCGTGAAGCTCGGCCTGCCGGAAGAAACCGTTATCTGTGTGACCGGTGACGGCAGTATCCAAATGAACATTCAGGAGCTGTCTACCGCGCTGCAATACGACCTGCCGGTCATTGTGGTTAACCTGAACAACGGTTATCTCGGCATGGTTAAACAGTGGCAGGATATGATCTATTCCGGCCGCCATTCGCAGTCGTACATGCAGTCTCTGCCTGACTTCGTCAAACTCGCCGAGGCCTATGGGCATGTGGGTATTGCGATTCGCTCTGCCGATGAGCTGGAGAGCAAATTGCAGCAGGCATTGGATCAGAAAAACCGTCTGGTATTCGTGGATATCAGCGTGGATGAAACAGAACACGTTTACCCGATGCACATCCGTGGCGGTGCGATGGACGAAATGTGGTTAAGCAAAACGGAGAGGACCTAATCATGCGCCGGATTTTATCAGTATTGCTCGAAAACGAATCAGGCGCTTTGTCACGCGTCGTCGGCCTGTTCTCCCAACGCGGCTACAACATTGAAAGTCTGACCGTAGCGCCGACTGACGATCCAACGCTGTCGCGCATGACCATCCAAACCGTGGGCGACGCCAAGGTGCTGGAGCAGATTGAAAAGCAACTACATAAGCTAGTGGACGTTCTGCGCGTCAACGAGCTGGTGCAGGGCGCGCACGTTGAGCGCGAAATCATGCTGGTTAAGTTGCAAGCCTCGGGCTACGGGCGTGAAGAGGTGAAACGTTCCACTGAGATTTTCCGTGGTCAGATTGTTGACGTCACGGCGACCCTCTATACCGTGCAATTGGCCGGAACCAGCGACAAGCTGGACGCCTTCCTGGCAACCGTGCGTGAAGTGGCGGAAATCGTTGAAGTCGCGCGTTCTGGCGTGGTTGGCGTCTCTCGCGGTGACAAAGTCATGCGTTAATCCTTGATATCATGGGGGCTGTTCTGGCCCGATGAATCATGTGCTGCTCAGAAGCCCAACTCCGGTTGGGCTTTTATTTTGTCTTTCGTCTCACGACGAAGGTACTGCCTTCTTTAATCCTTGAGGTGAAGCGATTCGGTAAAACACCTTGCTCAACAGGGTCTTCTGCGGTTAGATAAAGACAAGTTTATTTAATCATTTCGTCATTCACGTCGCTTTTCGCACGGCGGCTGAATTGCCAACGGACAGCAGTCATTGCCTCGCCAGTCGTTAAAATCGGCCATTTCAAGGCGTGCTGCACTTCACTTAATGAGTTATGTAAGGGGTTTTCTCGGTGAAACTGGATGAAATCGCGCGGTTAGCGGGCGTTTCGCGTACCACTGCCAGTTATGTTATTAACGGCAAAGCGAAACAGTATCGTGTCAGCGATAAGACAGTTGAAAAAGTCATGGCTGTCGTGAAGGAACATAACTACCACCCTAACGCCGTCGCCGCTGGGCTACGCGCGGGCCGAACCCGTTCCATTGGTTTGGTGATCCCCGATCTGGAAAATACCAGCTACACCAAAATTGCTAACTACCTCGAGCGTCAGGCGCGCCAGCGTGGCTATCAGTTGCTGATCGCCTGTTCCGAAGACCAGCCAGACAACGAAATGCGCTGCGTTGAGCATCTGTTGCAGCGTCAAGTCGATGCCATCATTATTTCCACCTCCTTGCCGCCGGAGCACCCGTTCTATCAGCGCTGGGCCAATGATGACTTCCCCATTATTGCCCTCGACCGCGCCCTCGACCCTGAACATTTCATCAGCGTGGTGGGGGCCGATCAGGAAGACGCCTTTACGCTGGCGCAGGAGCTGCGCGCGTTTCCGGCTGAATCGGTTCTCTATCTCGGCGCGCTGCCAGAGCTTTCCGTCAGCTTCCTGCGCGAGCAAGGTTTCCGTCAGGCCTGGGCCGATGATGCCCGAGAGCCGCAGTACCTCTATGCCAATGCTTACGACCGTGAATCAGCAGCGCTGGCGTTTGCCGAGTGGCTGAAAACCCATCCTATGCCGCAGGCGCTGTTCACCACCTCGTTCCAGCTGTTGCAGGGCGTAATGGATGTCACCCTGAAGCGGGAAGGGCGTTTGCCGATGGATTTAGCCATCGCCACCTTTGGTGATAATGAGCTGCTCGACTTCTTAGATTGCCCGGTACTGGCCGTGGCGCAGCGCCACCGCGACGTGGCCGAGCGTGTACTAGAGCTGGTGCTGGCCTGTCTCGATGAGCCAAAAAAACCGAAAGCCGGTTTGACTCGAATTCGCCGCAACCTGTTCCGCCGTGGGCGTTTGAGCAGAAAATAATCTTCAACGCGGGTTTAGGTTCGCTAAACCCGCGACTTACTTATCTTTGTCATTCTCCTCGCAAAAATATGTCGCAAAACTAGCCCATAACGTTTAAATGGGTATTTTGGGACATTTCCTACGCATTGAATTATTAGCAAATGTTTTGCTGCCTTTTCTGGCTGATATAAACCGCTAAATCAATTTTTAAATACGTTAATACTGGCGCTAAAAGTGCTGTAGAATTCACGCCTCAATTTTTATCGGCCGATTTTCTGTTTAATTTGTAAAGGCCGTAAAAAGGGACAAAAGCTTGCTGCATGCGGGCTGGCAACAAGAGTAATCGTGTTTTAGCAGTAATCATCTTAAAACGAATCAAGATTCTGTTTTTGATGATGGAGAGGTTAAGAACTGAGAGATCGTTAGCAGAAGAATATAAATAGTTAAATAATGTTCAATTTGATTTTTTTTTAATCATAATTATTTTCACTACGAAATTTCCTCAACTAATCATGACGTTATTTTCTATTCCGCTACTAAAAATCCTTACTCCCTTGCGATAAGGCTCCTCGACGCCCGCGAAATAATGCCAAACCGCCTCTGCTCTGGCTTGACAAGGTTTTAATACCATCCGTAAACTCTTTTATGTGGGAATTTGTGGAGGAAAGTGGTGAAAAGGGTCATAGAGGGGTAGATCGGTCATGTTTCGTGGCGCGACGATGGTTAACCTCGACAGCAAAGGGCGACTTGCCGTACCCACCCGATATCGGGATTTGCTGAGCGAAGAATCGCAAGGTCAAATGGTTTGCACCATAGACCTCCATCACCCATGCCTCCTCCTTTACACCCTGCCCGAATGGGAAGTTATCGAACAAAAATTGTCCCGTCTGTCGAGTATGAACCCCGTTGAGCGCCGTATTCAGCGCCTGCTGTTGGGCCATGCAAGTGAATGTCAGATGGATAACGCTGGGCGACTGTTGATTGCAACTACATTGCGCCAACACGCCGGGCTTGCCAAAGAAGTGATGCTGGTTGGGCAGTTCAACAAGTTTGAACTGTGGGATGAACAGACCTGGTATCAACAAGTTAAGGAAGACATTGACGCTGAACAGTCGTCTCAGGAACCACTTTCTGACCGATTACAGGACTTGTCACTATAAGCATGGTTGAAAATTTTAAGCACACATCCGTTTTGCTGGATGAGGCCGTAAACGGCCTGAACATTCGTGAAAACGGAATTTACATTGATGGAACTTTTGGCCGTGGTGGCCATTCGCGTCTGATTCTGTCCCAACTTGGGCCGGACGGGCGCCTGCTCGCTATCGATAGAGACCCTCAGGCGATTAAAGCCGCCGAATCCATTCAAGACCCGCGTTTCTCAATTATTCATGGCCCGTTTTCCGACTTAGCGACTTACGTCAAAGACCTTGGTCTTGAAGGCAAGATCGACGGCGTGCTGTTGGATTTAGGCGTTTCCTCTCCGCAGTTGGACGACGCCGAGCGCGGTTTTTCCTTCATGCGTGACGGGCCGCTGGACATGCGTATGGACCCAACGCGTGGCTATTCCGCCGCAGAATGGCTGATGAAGGCCGAAGAAGAAGACATTACCTGGGTGCTGAAAACCTTTGGTGAAGAGCGTTTTGCTAAGCGTATTGCCCGTGCCATCGTTGAGCGCAACCGCGAGCAGCCGATGACGCGCACCAAAGAGCTGGCGGATTTGATCGCTAACGCTTCGCCATTCCGCGAGAAGCACAAGCATCCGGCAACCCGTAGCTTCCAGGCAATCCGTATTTACATCAACAGTGAGTTGGAAGAGATCGAACGCGCACTCGACGGCGCGCTGGAGATCCTGGCAACCGACGGTCGTTTATCGGTGATCAGTTTCCACTCGCTGGAAGATCGCATCGTGAAACGCTTTATTCGCCAGCACAGCCGTGGTGCGCAGGTTCCAGCGGGCATCCCGATGACCGAAGCGCAAATCTCCGAGCTGGGCGGCCGTTCGTTGAAGTCCATCGGCAAGATGATGCCATCGGACGCTGAAGTGTCAGAGAACCCACGTGCCCGTAGCTCCGTGCTGCGTTTTGCCGCGAGAACGGCCTCGTGATTGGTAATGAGCGTCATGGTCTGGTTGGCGTTATTGCGGGTGACATTCTGCGCAATGGCAAGCTTCCGCTGCTTTTACTAATTGCCGTGTTGGTCAGCGCCATATTTGTGGTCACTACCTCTCACAAAACGCGCTTATTGACGGCACAGAGAGAGCAGCTGGTGTTGGAACGAGATGCGCTGGACATTGAGTGGCGCAACCTGATTTTGGAAGAAAATGCCCTCGGCGATCATAGCCGGGTGGAACGCATCGCAACGGAGAAATTGCAGATGCAGCACGTTGATCCATCACAAGAAAACATTGTGGTTCAACCTTAAAACGCTTATGGAGAAGACTCGTAAAAGATGAAAGCAGCGCGCAAAACGAAGTTAAAACGTCCTGAAGATCAAGCCAGCTTTATCAGCTGGCGTTTTGCGTTGCTGTGCGGATGTATTCTTCTGGCCTTAGTGGGCCTGATGCTGCGAGTGGCTTTCTTGCAGGTCATCAGCCCCGACAAGCTGGTTAAAGAGGGCGATCTGCGCTCTTTACGCGTGCAAACCATCGAAACTTCCCGTGGCATGATCACCGACCGCGCCGGACGCCCTCTGGCGGTCAGCGTGCCGGTCAATGCTATCTGGGCCGATCCTAAAGAGATTAACGATCACGGCGGGATCACCGTCGATACGCGCTGGAAAGCGCTGGCCGACGCCCTGAATATCCCCCTCGATCAACTCTCTACCCGAATCAACGCCAACCCTAAAGGCCGCTTTGTCTATCTGGCGCGCCAGGTGAATCCCTCGATTGGCGAGTATATCCACAAGTTAAAACTGCCCGGCATCTCGCTGCGTCAGGAATCCCGCCGCTACTATCCGGCAGGGCAGGTGACGGCTCACGTGATTGGCGTGACCAATATCGACAGTCAGGGTATTGAAGGCGTTGAGAAAAGCTTCGACCGCTGGTTAACCGGCAAGCCGGGCGAACGGACTATCCGTAAAGACCGTTTTGGCCGCGTGATTGAAGATATTTCATCCGTTGACAGTCAGGCGGCACACAACCTCGCACTGAGCATTGACGAACGTTTGCAGGCGCTGGTTTATCGCGAATTGACTAACGCCGTGGCGTTCAACAAAGCGGAATCAGGCACCGCCGTGCTGGTGGATGTGCAGACCGGCGAAGTGCTGGCGATGGCTAACAGCCCGTCTTACAACCCGAATAATCTGCCGGATACGCCAAAAGAAGCCATGCGTAACCGTGCGATCACGGACATCTTCGAGCCGGGTTCTACCGTCAAACCTATGGTGGTGATGACCGCGCTCAAAAACGGTGTGGTGAAAGAGAACAGCGTTCTTAACACCCTGCCGTACTACGTTAATGGTCACGAAATCAAAGACGTGGCCCGATACCCGGAGCTTTCAGTGACGGGTGTCTTGCAGAAGTCGAGTAACGTCGGTGTATCAAAAATGGCGTTAGCGATGCCGTCCGCAGAGCTGGTAGATACTTACTCGCGATTCGGATTGGGAAAACCGACCAATTTGGGGCTGGTTGGAGAAAGCAGTGGCTTATACCCTAAAAAACAACGGTGGTCTGACATAGAGAGGGCCACCTTCTCTTTCGGCTACGGGCTAATGGTGACTCCACTTCAATTAGCGCGTGTCTATGCAACGATTGGCAGCCTGGGCGTTTATCGCCCTTTGTCGATCACTAAGGTTGATCCTCCTGTATCGGGTGAACGCGTTTTCCCTGAACCTCTGGTGCGTAAAGTGGTTCACATGATGGAAAGCGTTGCACTGCCGGGCGGTGGTGGCGTTAAAGCTGCTATCAAGGGCTACCGTATCGCGATTAAAACCGGTACGGCGAAGAAGGTTGGCCCGGACGGTAAATACGTTAACCGCTATATCGCTTACACCGCCGGCGTTGCGCCAGCGAGTAATCCGCGTTTTGCATTGGTCGTGGTTATTAACGACCCGCAGGGCGGTAAATACTATGGCGGTGCGATTTCAGCACCGGTCTTTGGGGCGATTATGGGTGGCGTATTACGCACCATGAACATTGAGCCTGACGCGCTAACCGTCAGCGAAAATGACGACATAGTTAACAATCAAAAAGAGGCTTCAGGTGGCAGATCGTAATTTGCGCGACCTACTAGCGCCCTGGGTGAGTGATGCCCCAGACGTAGCGCTGAAAGAACTGGTTTTAGACAGCCGCGTGGCGGCTGCCGGAGACTTGTTCGTCGCGATTTCAGGCCATAGCAACGACGGGCGTCGTTTTATCCCACAGGCAATCGCGCAAGGCGTGGCTGCCGTGGTGGCCGAAGCTAAAGGTGAACAGGAGCATGGCGCGGTATCCCAGATGCATGGCGTACCGGTTATCTATCTGAATGACCTGAATTTATTGCTGTCCGAGATGGCCGGGCGTTTCTACGCCGAGCCGGGCAAATCCCTGCGATTAGTCGGCGTGACCGGCACCAACGGCAAAACCACCACTACCCAGTTACTGGCGCAGTGGGCGCAACTGCTGGGCGAAACCAGTGCCGTGATGGGCACCGTGGGCAACGGTTTATTGAATAACGTGGTTCCGGCGGAAAATACCACCGGTTCCGCGGTACAGGTTCAGCATGTTCTGGCTGACTTAGTGAAGCAAGGCGCGAGCTTCGCCGCGATGGAAGTCTCTTCCCACGGTCTGGTTCAGCATCGCGTTGCCGCGCTGCCTTTCGCCGCCGCCGCCTTTACTAACCTGAGCCGTGACCATCTGGATTACCACGGCGATATGCAAACTTATGAAGAAGCCAAATGGCTGCTGTTTGCGTCGCATCAGGTGGGGCAGAAAATCATTAATGCTGACGACGAAGTGGGTCTGCGCTGGCTGCAAAAGTCACCGGACGCCATCGCCGTCACGATGGAAGATAAGATCCCGGCTGATTGGAAAGGGCGCTGGTTGGCAGCTCGCAGCGTGAATTACCACGACGGCGGCGCCAGCGTGAACATTGATTCCAGCTGGGGTGAAGGCCTGATTGAAAGCCGCCTGATGGGCGCGTTCAACGTCAGCAACCTGCTGGTGGCCTTGGCGACTCTGCTCTCCCTCGATTATCCGCTGAAAGACCTGCTGGCAACCTCCGCTCAGTTGCAGCCGGTTTGCGGCCGTATGGAAGTGTTTAATGCGCCGGGCAAGCCGACGGTGGTGGTGGATTATGCCCACACGCCGGATGCTCTGGAGAAAGCGTTAGCCGCCGCGCGTCTGCACTGTAAAGGCCAGCTGTGGTGCGTCTTCGGCTGTGGCGGCGACCGCGACAAAGGTAAGCGCCCACTTATGGGCGGCATTGCCGAGCAGTACGCCGACCGCGTGATTGTGACTGACGATAATCCGCGTAGCGAAGAGCCTCGCGCCATCGTGGCCGATATCCTTGCCGGGCTGCTCGACGCGGGCCGTGCCTTAGAGATTCATGGCCGCGCCGAAGCTGTCACTAGCGCCATCATGCAAGCCGCAGAAGATGACGTGGTGTTGATTGCCGGTAAAGGCCACGAGGATTACCAGTTGGTGGGGAATCAGCGTCTGGACTACTCGGACCGCACCACCGCAGCCCGCTTACTGGGGGTAGTCGCATGATCCGCGTTTCCCTTCAGGCTCTGGCTAACGAACTCAATGCTGAGTTGATCGGCGCGGACGCGCAGATTGACGCCGTGGTGACCGACACCCGCAAAATTGAATCTGGCTGCCTGTTCGTCGCCCTCAAGGGCGAAAAATTTGATGCTCACGACTTCGCTGCTGATGCCATTGCAGCCGGAGCGGGGGCATTGCTGGTAAGTAAGCGCTTACCGGTGGAGGTTCCGCAACTGGTGGTTGCCGACACTCGCATCGCGCTCGGCCGTCTCGGCGCGTGGGTTCGCCAGCAGGTTCCAGCCCGCGTGGTTGGCCTGACCGGCTCCTCTGGCAAGACCTCGGTTAAAGAGATGACCGCGGCGATTTTGCGCCAGTGCGGCAACGTCCTTTATACCGCAGGCAACTTCAACAACGACATCGGCGTGCCATTAACCCTGTTGCGCCTGACTGCGGAACACGATTTCGCCGTGATCGAGATGGGCGCTAACCACGGCGGCGAAATTGCTTACACCACCGATTTAGTGCGTCCTGAGACTGCACTGGTCAATAACCTCGCCGCTGCCCACCTCGAAGGTTTTGGTTCACTGGCGGGCGTTGCTCAGGCCAAGGGTGAAATCTTTGAAGGTTTACCGGCCAATGGCGTCGCCATTCTCAATGCTGACAGCAGCGACTGGCCGCACTGGCAGCGCCATCTGCATAACAAAACCGTCTGGCGCTTCTCGCCGGAAGCTGGCGAAGACATTGATTTTTATGCCTCAGACGTAGAGATAAGCCCGCTGAAAACGGCGTTTACTCTGCATGCACCGCAAGGCGTGGTGGACGTTTCTCTGCCGCTGCCGGGGCGTCATAACATTGCAAATGCGCTGGCCGCTGCGGCCTTGGCGCTCTCCGTTGGCGCGACGTTAGACAATGTTCGCCAAGGCTTATCCACTTTACAAGCCGTGCCGGGGCGTCTGTTCCCCATCGCTCTGAGTGAAGGCAAAACGCTGCTTGATGACAGCTACAACGCCAATGTGGGTTCCATGACGGCTGCCGCGCAGACGCTGGCTGAAATGCCGGGTTATCGCGTGATGGCGGTGGGCGACATGGGCGAGCTAGGCGCAGAAAGCGAGAATTGTCACCGCGAAGTGGGCGAGGCTATTCGCGAAGCGGGCATCGATAAAGTTTTCAGCGTGGGTAACGCCAGTAAAACCATCAGTGACGCCAGTGGCTGTGGCGAACATCTGCAAGATAAGTCAGCCCTGACGGCCCGTTTAACAAGCTTGCTGTCAGAACATGCGGTCATCACCGTTTTAATTAAGGGTTCACGTAGTGCCGCCATGGAGCAGGTAGTACGGGCGTTACAGGAGAATGCAACATGCTAGTTTGGCTGGCCGAACATTTGGTCAAATATTATTCCGGCTTCAACGTCTTTTCATACCTGACGTTTCGCGCCATCGTCAGCCTGCTGACCGCATTATTCCTCTCTTTGTGGATGGGGCCTCGCGTGATTGCCCGTCTGCAAAAAATGTCTTTCGGCCAGGTCGTGCGTAACGACGGCCCTGAGTCGCACTTCAGTAAGCGCGGCACGCCAACCATGGGCGGATTGATGATCCTGACCTCCATCACCATTTCGGTGCTGATGTGGGCCTATCCGTCTAACCCTTACGTCTGGTGCGTGCTGTTCGTGCTGGTCGGCTACGGCATCGTCGGCTTTGTAGATGACTATCGCAAAGTGGTGCGCAAAGACACCAAGGGCTTGATTGCTCGCTGGAAATACTTCTGGCAGTCAGTGATCGCACTGGCCGTGGCTTTCACCATGTACGCGATTGGCAAAGACACACCGGCCACCGAGCTGGTTGTGCCGTTCTTTAAAGACATCATGCCGCAGCTCGGCCTGCTGTACATCTTGCTGAGCTACTTCGTGATTGTCGGCACCAGTAACGCCGTCAACCTGACCGACGGCCTTGATGGTTTAGCCATCATGCCAACCGTGTTTGTTGCCGCAGGCTTTGCGCTGGTGGCATGGGCGACGGGCAACATGAACTTCGCAAACTATCTGCACATTCCTTATCTGCGTCATGCGGGTGAGCTGGTGATCGTCTGTACCGCCATTGTCGGCGCGGGCTTGGGCTTCTTGTGGTTCAACACCTATCCGGCGCAGGTCTTCATGGGCGACGTGGGTTCACTGGCACTGGGTGGCGCGCTCGGCACCATCGCTGTGCTGCTGCGCCAAGAGTTCTTACTGGTGATCATGGGCGGGGTGTTTGTGGTTGAAACTCTGTCGGTCATCTTGCAGGTAGGTTCCTTTAAGTTACGTGGGCAGCGCATCTTCCGCATGGCGCCAATTCACCACCATTACGAACTTAAAGGCTGGCCAGAACCACGCGTCATCGTGCGCTTCTGGATTATTTCGCTGATGCTGGTGCTGATTGGCCTGGCGACGCTGAAGGTACGGTAATTATGGCTGACTATCAGGGTAAAAAAGTCGTCATTATCGGGCTGGGCCTTACCGGGCTCTCCTGTGTTGATTTCTTTATGGCGCGCGGCGTAACGCCTCGCGTTATTGATACCCGCGTCAGCCCGCCGGGCTTGGATAAGCTGGCGGACAGCGTAGAGCGTCACCTTGGTTCACTCAATGAAGATTGGCTGTTGGATGCCGATTTGATCGTGGCAAGCCCGGGCATGGCATTGGCAACCCCGGCGCTTAGCGCGGCGATTGACGCCGGTGTCGAAGTCGTTGGCGATATCGAGCTGTTCTGCCGCGAAGTGCAGGCGCCGATTGTGGCTATCACGGGTTCCAACGGTAAAAGCACGGTGACCACGCTGGTCGGCGAAATGGCCAAGGCGGCGGGCTGGAAAGTCGGCGTCGGCGGCAATATCGGTTTACCGGCGCTGAGCATGCTGGGGCAGGACTACCAGCTGTTCGTGCTGGAACTTTCCAGCTTCCAGCTTGAAACCACCCATAGCTTGCAGGCGGCGGCTGCCACCATCCTCAACGTGACGGAAGATCATATGGATCGCTATCCGTTTGGTTTGCAGCAGTATCGCGGCGCGAAGCTAAAAGTCTATGAGAACGCCAAGCTGTGCGTGGTGAATGCCGATGACGCGCTGACCATGCCTATTCGCGGCGCAGACAGCCGCTGTGTGAGCTTCGGCGTTGATGTCGGTGATTACCACCTCACGCGCCAGCAGAATGACATCTGGCTGCGCGTGCGCGGGGAGCGGGTGTTGAACACTAAAGAGATGCCGCTGACTGGGCGTCATAACTATACCAATGCGCTGGCCGCGCTGGCTTTGGCGGATGCCGTCGGCGTGCCGCAATCCTCAAGTTTGCAAGCACTAACCCACTTCACCGGCCTTGCCCATCGCTTCCAGGTGGCATGGCAGCATAACGGCGTGCGCTGGATTAACGATTCCAAAGCGACCAACGTTGGCAGCACTGAAGCGGCCTTAAATGGCCTTGAAGTAGAAGGCACTTTGCACCTGCTGTTGGGCGGTGACGGCAAGTCAGCCGACTTCTCGCCGCTGGCCCGCTATCTGCAAGGCGACAACATCCGCGTCTACTGCTTTGGCCGTGACGGCGCAGAGCTGGCTGAACTGCGCCCCGAAGTGTCCAGCACCTTCGACACTATGGAGCAGGCGATGCGTCATATTAGCGGACAGCTTTCTGCTGGCGATATGGTATTGCTGTCGCCAGCTTGCGCCAGCCTCGACCAGTTCCGCAACTTTGAACAGCGCGGCGACCTGTTTGCTGCTCTCGCGAAGGAGCTTGGCTAATGCGTATTCCAGGGTTGAGCCTCGCGGGCAAATTTAATGACTGGGTGATGGGGTCGAAAGAGAACGAGTCCACCACGCTGGTGCTGTATGACCGAACGCTGCTGTGGCTGACCTTTGGTCTGGCGATTATCGGCTTTGTAATGGTGACTTCGGCCTCCATGCCGATTGGCCAGCGTCTGGCCGATGACCCTTTCCTGTTTGCCAAGCGTGATGCGATTTACCTCGGCCTGGCCTTCGGCCTGTCTTTGGTGACGCTGCGCGTGCCGATGATTGTCTGGCAGAAGTACAGCAACGTTTTACTGCTGATCTCCATCGTCATGCTGCTGGTGGTGCTGGTGGTAGGTAGCTCGGTCAACGGGGCATCGCGCTGGATCTCATTCGGTCCGCTGCGTATCCAGCCTGCGGAGTTCTCCAAGCTGTCGCTGTTCTGCTATCTCGCCAGCTATCTGGTGCGCAAGGTTGATGAGGTGCGAAGCAACTTCTGGGGCTTCTGTAAGCCAATGGGCGTGATGGTGATTCTTGCCGTCCTGCTGCTGGCCCAGCCCGACTTGGGTACCGTGGTGGTACTGTTCATTACCACCCTTGCCATGCTGTTTCTGGCCGGGGCGAAGATGTGGCAGTTTCTGGCGATTATCGGCTCCGGCGCCTTCGCGGTGGTGCTGCTTATCGTGGCAGAACCTTACCGTATGCGACGCGTGACTTCCTTCTGGAATCCATGGGCCGATCCGTTCGGCAGTGGCTACCAATTAACCCAGTCACTGATGGCGTTTGGTCGCGGTGAATTCTGGGGGCAGGGTTTAGGTAACTCCGTACAAAAGCTAGAGTATTTGCCGGAAGCACATACCGACTTCATCTTCTCCATTTTAGGGGAAGAGTTAGGGTATTTCGGTGTGGTTTTAGCGTTGTTAATGGTATTCTTCGTCGCTTTTCGTGCGATGTCGATTGGCCGTCGCGCTTTAGAGATCGATCAGCGTTTTTCAGGCTTTTTATCTTGCTCCATCGGCGTGTGGTTTAGCTTCCAGGCGCTGGTAAACGTCGGGGCCGCGGCGGGTATGCTGCCGACCAAAGGCTTGACCCTGCCATTGATCAGTTATGGTGGTTCGAGCTTGCTGATTATGTCCACGGCAATCGTATTGTTGCTGCGTGTAGATTTTGAAACGCGTCTGGCTAAAGCCCAGGCGTTTGTAAGGAGTGCCCGATGAGTGGCAAGACCAAGCGTTTAATGGTGATGGCAGGCGGTACCGGCGGACACGTTTTCCCGGGACTGGCGGTTGCACATCATTTGATGGCGCAGGGCTGGGAAGTGCGCTGGTTAGGCACTGCCGACCGCATGGAAGCCGATTTAGTGCCTAAAAACGGCATCAAGATTGATTTCATTCAGATCTCCGGATTACGTGGGAAAGGTCTGAAAGCGCAACTCACCGCGCCACTTCGCATATATCATGCGTGGCGTCAGGCGAAAGTCATCATGCGTCGTTTTCAGCCAGACGTGGTTCTGGGCATGGGCGGATACGTCTCTGGCCCCGGCGGTTTGGCGGCGTGGTCTTGCGGCATCCCCGTAGTGCTGCACGAGCAAAATGGTATCGCCGGGCTGACGAATCGCTGGTTGTCGCGCATTGCGAAGAAAGTATTACAGGCATTCCCGGGTGCATTCCCGAATGCCGACGTGGTGGGTAACCCGGTGCGCACTGACGTGCTGGCGCTGCCACTGCCGGATGTGCGTCTGGCGGATCGTCAAGGCCCGATTCGCGTGTTGGTGGTGGGTGGCAGTCAGGGCGCGCGCGTGCTGAACCAAACCATGCCGGAACTGGCCGCGCTGCTGGGGGATAAAATCACCCTGTGGCATCAGGTGGGCAAAGGCGCGCTGGGGACTGTCGAGCAGGCGTATGAAAAAGTCGGCCAGACCCAGCATAAAATCACCGAGTTTATCGATGATATGGCCGAGGCCTACGCGTGGGCGGACGTGGTGGTGTGTCGCTCCGGCGCATTGACCGTCAGCGAAATCGCTGCGGCAGGCTTGCCCGCGATTTTCGTGCCGTTCCAGCACAAAGACCGTCAGCAATATTGGAACGCGCTGCCCCTGGAGAAAGCCGGTGCAGCCAAAATTATCGAACAGGCGAATTTCAGCGCCGCTGCGGTGGCTGATGCGATGTCTGGCTGGGACAGAACCCACTTGCTGGAAATGGCGCGGGCCGCGCGTGCGGTAGCCATTCCTGACGCCACCGAGCGCGTTGCCGCAGAAGTGGTTGCCGCCAGCGAAAAATGAATATGAACGGGCCGCTTTTTATGCGGTCCGAGCCGTAAGTAACGGATTAATCAGTAACCGGAAATAGTGAAGAAAAACGTGAATACACAACAATTGGCGAAACTACGTACCTTCGTGCCCGAGATGCATCGCGTTCGGCACATTCACTTTGTTGGCATCGGTGGTGCTGGCATGGGTGGTATCGCCGAAGTGTTGGCAAATGAAGGCTATCAGATTAGCGGTTCCGACTTGGCACCCAATGCCGTGACTCAACAGCTGACCGAGCTGGGCGCGCAGATTTACTTTAATCACCGTCCAGAAAACGTGTTGGACGCCAGCGTCGTCGTGGTATCGACGGCTATTTCCGCCGACAACCCGGAGATTGTTGCCGCGCGCGAAGCCCGTATTCCGGTGATTCGCCGCGCTGAAATGCTGGCCGAATTGATGCGTTTCCGCCACGGCATCGCCGTCGCCGGAACCCATGGTAAAACCACGACCACCGCGATGGTCACCAGTATTTATGCCGAAGCCGGGCTGGACCCGACTTTCGTAAACGGCGGTTTGGTGAAAGCCGCAGGGACTCACGCAAGACTGGGTTCCAGCCGTTTTCTGATTGCAGAAGCCGATGAAAGCGACGCGTCTTTCCTGCATTTGCAGCCGATGGTGGCGATTGTGACCAACATCGAAGCAGACCACATGGACACCTATCAGGGTGATTTTGAGAACCTGAAACAGACGTTCATCAACTTCCTGCACAACCTGCCGTTCTACGGGCGCGCGGTAATGTGCATTGATGACCCGGTGATCCGCGAGCTGCTGCCACGCGTTGGCCGCCATATTACGACTTACGGTTTTAGCGAAGACGCCGACGTCTTTATCGAAAGCTATCACCAGGAAGGCGCCCAAGGGCACTTCACCATTCGTCGCCAGGATAAGCCATTGATTAGCGTCACGCTCAATGCGCCGGGCCGCCACAATGCGCTGAACGCCGCAGCGGCCGTTGCCGTGGCGACAGAAGAGGGTATTGAAGACGAAGCCATTCTGCGCGCGTTAGCCGGTTTCCAAGGCACGGGTCGCCGCTTCGACTTCCTCGGCGAATATTCGCTGGAGAACGTGAATGCGAAAAGCGGCAGCGCGATGCTGGTGGACGACTACGGTCACCACCCAACGGAAGTGGATGCCACCATTAAAGCAGCGCGTGCGGGTTGGCCAAACAAGCGTCTGGTGATGATTTTCCAGCCGCACCGTTATACCCGTACTCGCGACCTGTATGACGATTTCGCTAACGTGCTGTCGCAGGTCGACGTGCTGATCATGCTCGACGTTTACCCGGCTGGCGAAGCGCCAATTCCGGGAGCAGACAGCCGCTCGCTGTGTCGCACCATCCGCGCTCGCGGCAAGCTGGACCCGATTTTGGTGTCTGATATTGATGCCGTACCAGAAAATCTGTCGCAAATCCTTGAAGGCGGCGATCTGGTTATGGTGCAGGGCGCCGGTAACATCGGCAAAGTGGCCCGCAAATTGGCTGATCAAAAATTACAGCCGGTGAAAAAAGGGGATGAACATCATGGCTAATAAAGTTGCGGTTTTATTTGGTGGTACTTCCGCAGAGCGCGATGTGTCCCTTAACTCTGGCGCAGCCGTACTGGCTGGGCTGAAAGAAGCCGGCATTGATGCCCACGGCGTCGATACCAAAACGTTTTCTGTTACTCGCCTGAAAGACGAAGGTTTTGACCGCGTCTTTATCGCGCTGCACGGCCGTGGCGGTGAAGATGGCACGCTGCAAGGCCTGTTGGAGCAAGTTGGCCTGCCTTATACGGGCAGCGGCGTGATGGCTTCGGCCTTAACCATGGACAAGTTCCGCACCAAGCTGGTGTGGCAAGCCTTGGGCTTACCGGTGGCTCCTTTCGTCGCGCTGAATAAAAAACAGCTGGGCGAAGTAGGGCAGGGCGCTTTGGCCGACAAAATCGCGAGTTTAGGTCTGCCGCTGATTGTTAAGCCAAGCCGCGAAGGTTCAAGCGTTGGCATGAGCAAAGTCACTTCCGCCGAGCAGTTACTGCCTGCGTTAGAAGAGGGCTTCCGCCATGACGACGACGTGCTGGTGGAGAAGTGGCTGAGTGGCCCTGAGTACACCGTGGCGATTCTGGGTGACCAAGTAATGCCTTCGATTCGCATCCAGCCAGCCGGCGTCTTTTATGACTATCAGGCCAAGTATCTGTCTAACGAAACACAATATTTTTGCCCGAGTGGCCTGAGCCGCGAGCAAGAAGAGCAGCTTTCAGAACTGGCGTTACAGGCTTACCGCGCGCTCGATTGCAGCGGCTGGGGCCGGGTTGACGTGATGCAAGACGCCGATGGCAGCTTCAACCTGTTGGAAGTGAACACTTCTCCGGGCATGACCAGCCATAGTCTGGTGCCGATGGCGGCGAAACAGTTCGGCTTGAGCTTCTCGCAGCTGGTGGTCCGTATTCTGGAGCTGGCCGACTGATATGTCTCAAGCGGCCCTGAATGCACGAGAGCGCGCGACAGCTGAAAACAAAGGCGGTCGTCGCAGTAATGGCGGGCAATTAGCAGGAATCATCTTCCTGCTGATGGTGCTAGGTACAGTTTTATGGAGCGCATGGGCAGTTATTGGCTGGATGCAGGACGCAAATCGTTTGCCTCTGTCCCAGTTAGTGGTCACTGGCGAACGCCACTACACCACTAACGATGATATTCGTCAGGCAATTCTGGCCTTAGGTGCGCCAGGAACGTTCATGACGCAGGATGTGAACGTCATTCAGCAGCAGATAGAGCGTTTACCCTGGATAAAACAGGTCAGCGTACGCAAGCAATGGCCGAATGAGTTGAAGATTCATCTGGTGGAGTATGTGCCGGTCGCACATTGGAATGATTTGCATATGGTCGATGCCGACGGCAAACCATTCAGCATACCCGCCGAGCGAGTAGTCAAACAGAAGATGCCGTTGCTTTATGGTCCGGAAGGCAGCGAACAGGATGTTTTGCAAGGTTATCAATCGATGAGCCAGACGCTTTCAGCGGCCAAGTTCACCGTGAAATCAGTGGCAATGAGTGCTCGTCACTCGTGGCAAGTGACTCTGGATAGCGACATCCGGCTTGAGCTGGGAAGAGATGATCGCATGGGGCGCCTACAGCGTTTCATCGACCTTTATCCAAAGCTTCAGCAACAGGCCGAAACCGATAAGAAACGCATCAGTTATGTCGATTTACGTTACGACACCGGTGCATCGGTCGGCTGGGCTCCAGAGTTTATCGATCAGCAAAACAGTAATCAGCAACAGAATCAGGCACAGGCTAAACAACAATGATCAAGTCGACGGACAGAAAACTGGTAGTTGGGCTGGAGATCGGTACGGCGAAAGTCGCCGCATTGGTAGGGGAAGTTCTGCCCGATGGCATGGTCAATATTATCGGTGTGGGAAGCTGCCCGTCACGCGGCATGGATAAGGGCGGCGTGAACGACCTCGAATCAGTGGTGAAATGCGTACAGCGCGCCATTGATCAGGCCGAATTAATGGCGGATTGCCAAATTTCTTCGGTTTACCTTGCTTTGTCTGGTAAACATATCAGTTGTCAGAATGAAATAGGGATGGTTCCTATTTCAGAAGAAGAAGTAACGCAGGAAGATGTAGAGAACGTGGTACATACCGCTAAGTCGGTCCGCGTTCGCGATGAGCATCGCGTGTTGCACGTGATCCCGCAAGAATATGCCATCGACTATCAGGAAGGGATTAAGAATCCGGTGGGGCTTTCAGGTGTGAGAATGCAAGCAAAAGTGCATTTAATAACCTGTCACAATGATATGGCTAAGAATATTGTTAAAGCCGTCGAACGTTGTGGCCTGAAAGTTGACCAACTGATCTTCGCCGGTCTGGCGGCAAGCTATGCCGTGCTGACCGAAGATGAGCGTGAATTGGGTGTTTGCGTCGTGGATATCGGCGGTGGCACCATGGATATCGCGGTTTATACCGGCGGCGCGCTGCGTCATACTAAGGTTATTCCTTATGCGGGTAACGTGGTCACCAGCGATATCGCCTACGCCTTCGGTACACCACCGACTGACGCAGAAGCTATTAAAGTACGCCACGGATGCGCGTTAGGTTCGATTGTTGGCAAAGACGAGAATGTCGAAGTGCCAAGCGTAGGCGGACGCCCGCCACGCAGCCTGCAGCGTCAGACGCTGGCAGAAGTGATTGAACCGCGTTACACGGAATTGCTGAATTTAGTAAATGATGAAATTTTACAATTGCAGGAGCAATTACGTCAGCAAGGCGTAAAACATCATCTGGCCGCTGGCATAGTTCTTACAGGCGGCGCAGCACAAATTGATGGTCTGGCAGCCTGTGCGCAGCGGGTATTCCATACCCAGGTGCGTATTGGACAACCGCTGAACATCACCGGGCTGACAGATTATGCGCAGGAACCTTACTACTCAACGGCTGTAGGGCTACTGCACTACGGGAAAGAGTCTCACCTAAGTGGTGAGGCTGAAGTGGAAAAACGCGCCTCAGTGGGCAGCTGGTTCAAGAGAATCAGTAGCTGGTTGAGAAAAGAGTTTTAATGTTTTAAAAACGGGATCATGCTGTTAGCAATTGCGATCTCGAAGCGACAGGCACAAAACGGAGAGAAACTATGTTTGAACCTATGGAACTGACCAACGACGCGGTGATTAAAGTCATCGGCGTCGGCGGTGGCGGCGGTAACGCCGTAGAACACATGGTGCGCGAGCGCATCGAAGGTGTTGAATTCTTTGCCGTTAACACCGACGCACAGGCGTTGCGTAAAACGGCTGTAGGCCAGACTATCCAAATCGGTAGCGGTATTACCAAAGGTTTGGGTGCTGGTGCGAACCCAGAAGTGGGTCGTAACTCTGCTGAAGAAGACCGTGAAGCTCTGCGTGCTGCACTTGAAGGCGCGGATATGGTCTTCATCGCGGCAGGCATGGGCGGCGGTACCGGTACCGGTGCAGCTCCTGTGGTCGCTGAAGTAGCGAAAGATTTAGGTATTCTGACTGTGGCCGTCGTGACTAAGCCTTTCAACTTCGAAGGCAAGAAACGTATGGCTTTTGCAGAGCAGGGTATCGCCGAGCTGTCCAAACACGTGGACTCCTTGATCACCATTCCTAACGACAAGCTGTTGAAAGTCTTGGGCCGTGGTATCTCCCTGTTGGATGCATTCGGTGCAGCTAACGACGTACTGAAAGGTGCAGTGCAAGGTATCGCCGAACTGATCACCCGTCCGGGTCTGATGAACGTCGACTTTGCTGACGTGCGTACCGTGATGTCCGAAATGGGTTATGCCATGATGGGCTCTGGTGTGGCATGTGGCGAAGACCGTGCGGAAGAAGCTGCCGAAATGGCAATTTCCAGCCCACTGTTGGAAGACATCGACCTGTCCGGCGCTCGCGGCGTACTGGTCAACATCACCGCTGGCTTCGACCTGCGCTTAGATGAGTTCGAAACCGTGGGTAACACTATCCGTGCTTTCGCTTCTGACAATGCGACCGTGGTTATCGGTACGTCACTTGACCCAGAAATGAATGACGAATTGCGTGTCACCGTGGTGGCAACAGGTATTGGCATGGATAAGCGCCCAGAAATCACTCTGGTCACTAACAAGCCAGCCAGCCAGCCAGTTATGGATCACCGTTATCAGCAGCACGGGCTGTCGCCTCTGCCGCAGGAAACTAAGCCAGCAGCGAAGGTGGTTAATGATCCGAACACGCAATCTAATAAAGAGCCTGACTATTTGGACATCCCAGCCTTCCTGCGTAAGCAGGCAGACTAGTCCTAATTGTAGGATCTCCGCTCTTTGTGCTAAACTGTCCCGCCGAGCTTAATGTATTATAGGCTCGGTTGGATGGACAACATTGCGAGATAAAAACGATGATCAAACAACGTACATTAAAACGTATCGTTCAGGCGACGGGCGTCGGTTTGCATACCGGCAAGAAAGTCACCCTGACTCTGCGTCCTGCACCGGCCAATACCGGGGTCATCTATCGTCGCACTGACTTGAATCCACCGGTCGATTTCCCGGCAGATGCCAAATCCGTGCGTGATACCATGCTCTGTACTTGCCTGGTTAATGAGCATGACGTACGTATTTCTACGGTTGAGCACCTTAATGCGGCGCTGGCAGGCTTAGGCATCGATAACATCGTTATCGAAGTTGATGCTCCAGAAGTGCCGATTATGGACGGTAGTGCAGCACCTTTCGTCTATCTGTTGATGGATGCAGGTATTGAAGAACTGAACTGCGCCAAGAAATTCTTGCGCATTAAAGACACTGTCCGTGTTGAAGACGGCGACAAGTGGGCTGAATTTAAACCATTCAATGGTTTCTCTTTGGACTTCACTATCGACTTCAATCATCCGGCCATTGATGCGAGTTCTCAGCGCTACAAAATGAACTTCTCCGCAGAAGCATTTGTTCGCCAAATCAGCCGCGCTCGCACCTTTGGATTTATGCGTGATATCGAGTACCTGCAGTCACGTGGTTTGTGCCTGGGTGGCAGCTTTGATTGCGCAATTGTTGTGGATGATTACCGCGTGCTTAACGAAGATGGTCTGCGTTTTGAAGATGAATTCGTTCGTCACAAAATGCTCGATGCTATCGGCGATTTGTTCATGTGTGGACATAATATTATTGGTGCGTTTACCGCATACAAGTCTGGTCATGCACTGAACAACAAGTTACTGCAAGCGGTACTGGCTAAGCAGGAAGCCTGGGAATACGTTACCTTCCAGGATGAAGCTGAAGTGCCATTGGCCTTCAAAGCCCCTTCCACAGTATTGGCGTAATCGGTACTGATATTATTTATTACGACTGGTTGTTTTGGCACCCTCTCCGGCCAATCCAGCCAGTCGTTCTAATGCCTTTCTAAGTTTCTCTGGGCTTCTGCTCGCCAAACCTCGTAATTCCTCAGCACTTTGTGCACTCAGCTGTCTAAATGGTTTTTCCTCAGAATTCACCGAGCTTTCTTTCGCGCTAATCTGCGACGCATTTTCCATTTTCACCATTAACGATGGATTAATCCTGATGTCGATTGACGACAATGATGGTAGAATTTGCGCTCGAAGTGCAGAGAGTAATGCCGGTTGTTCATAGCGTAAGCGCATCATCCAGCTAGCATTTGCTATCTCAAGCACTAATATACCTTGTCGATAATTACCGACACGGCACCATGGTCGCATGGGCGTGGGTAATAAACTCTTCACGGCGCGGTTTAGTTTTAATAACGCCGCTGCCCGCTGCTGAACAAGCCGCAACGGACTTTTATCCGCTGAAGACGCATCGTCAAACAGAACATCTAATAATTGTGGGCGACTATCGCGCATGACTGGCTCCGGCGGATTGTAAACTTGTGATTGGCATTCTAAATCGTTGGCGACAATTTGGCAGAAGGTATTTTTGGCCGCATCTCCTATTGGGGATGGTCGCGGCTAGCCTCGGCGTGTCGACAAATCTATCACAAACGGAATTAGCGTCAGTCCCGAATGCATCGTCCAGTGTAAACCGCCTTAACATCGGGAGTACAGGGCTGACGAATCTGGCCCTGCTTCAGGCGCATCGCCGCCCGGCGTTTGGGGTAGATTACTGGCAACAGCACGCGCTGCGCACGGTTATTCGCCATCTCTCTTTTGCTTTAGCGCCTCAGGTGGTTTATACCGTTACGCCTGAAGTGGTGGCTGACCAAGCCGAACCTCTGCATATTCAGCAGCTTGCACTGCTGGTTACGCTTAATTCTTTACTGACGCATGAGCCGAAACCTCCGGTTATTATTCGTCAGACCAAACAACCCCTCATTCTCTCCACGCACCAGCATCAGCCCGGCTTGTGGCTTGCTCAGGTGCAAGGTATCCGCGCCGGTCCAATATCATTGAGTTAATTACTCTCTGATTTCAGAAGTCTTATTTGCTATTTCTTTCAATAAATCAACAAAATAGTGGCTGCTATTAGCAGTCTCAAAGAGACATTAAGCATTATGTTAATCAAATTATTGACCAAAGTTTTTGGTAGCCGTAACGATCGTACTCTGCGCCGCATGCGCAAAGTTGTTGATCTCATTAACCGCATGGAACCTGAGATCCAGAAGCTGACCGACGACCAGTTAAAAGCCAAGACGGATGAATTCCGCGCACGTTTAGCAAAAGGTGAAGTTCTGGAAAACCTCATTCCCGAGGCTTTCGCCGTCGTTCGTGAATCAAGTAAGCGCGTCTTCGGTATGCGTCACTTTGACGTCCAGCTTCTGGGCGGTATGGTGCTGAACGAGCGCTGCATCGCGGAAATGCGTACTGGTGAAGGTAAAACCTTGACCGCGACGCTGCCGGCATACCTTAACGCTCTTAGCGGCAAAGGTGTCCATGTTGTTACCGTCAACGACTACTTGGCCCAGCGTGACGCCGAAAATAACCGTGCACTGTTTGAATTCCTCGGCCTGACCATCGGCATCAACTTGCCGAACATGCCAGCGCCGGCCAAGCGTGCTGCTTATGCCGCGGACATCACTTACGGCACAAACAACGAATACGGCTTTGACTACCTGCGCGACAACATGGCTTTCAGCCCTGAAGAGCGCGTTCAGCGTAAACTGCACTACGCGCTGGTCGATGAAGTTGACTCAATCTTGATTGACGAAGCCCGTACCCCGCTGATCATTTCCGGCCCGGCTGAAGACAGCTCCGAAATGTATATCCGCGTGAACAAGCTGATCCCTAAGCTGATTCGTCAGGAAAAAGAAGACTCAGACAGCTTCCAGGGTGAAGGTCACTTCTCCGTGGACGAGAAAGCGCGTCAGGTTCACCTGACCGAGCGCGGTCTGGTTCTGATTGAAGAAATGCTGATGGAAGCGGGCATCATGGACGACGGCGAGTCACTCTACTCCCCGTCTAACATCATGCTGATGCACCACGTGACGGCGGCACTGCGCGCCCACGTGCTGTTCACCCGTGACGTTGACTACATCGTTAAAGATGGCGAAGTTATCATCGTTGACGAACATACCGGCCGTACCATGCAAGGTCGCCGCTGGTCTGACGGTCTGCATCAGGCTGTTGAAGCCAAAGAAGGCGTCGACATTCAAAATGAAAACCAGACGCTGGCTTCCATCACCTTCCAGAACTACTTCCGTCTTTACGAGAAGCTGGCGGGTATGACCGGTACTGCGGACACCGAAGCTTTCGAATTTAGCTCCATCTACAAACTCGACACCATCGTGGTGCCAACCAACCGCCCAATGGTACGTAAGGATTTACCGGATCTGGTCTACATGACGGAAATGGAAAAAATTGGCGCAATCATTGAAGACATCCGCGAGCGCACAGCCAACGGCCAGCCGGTTCTGGTCGGTACTATCTCAATTGAGAAGTCAGAAGTGGTTTCGCGTGAGCTGGATAAAGCAGGCATTGCGCACAGCGTTCTAAACGCCAAATTCCACGCCAAAGAAGCGGATATCGTTGCTCAGGCGGGCCAACCAAGCGCGGTAACCATCGCCACTAACATGGCCGGTCGTGGTACTGACATCGTGCTGGGTGGTAGCTGGCAGGTTGAGATTGAAAACCTGGGCGAAGACGTGACTGACGAGCAAAAAGCGCAGATCAAAGCAGCATGGCAGATTCGCCATGACGCGGTTCTGGCTTCTGGTGGTCTGCACATCATCGGTACAGAACGTCATGAATCTCGCCGTATCGATAACCAGCTGCGTGGTCGTGCGGGGCGTCAGGGTGACGCCGGTTCATCTCGTTTCTACCTGTCGATGGAAGATGCGCTGATGCGTATCTTCGCGTCAGACCGCGTTTCCAACATGATGCGTAAGCTGGGTATGAAGCCGGGCGAAGCGATTGAACACCCTTGGGTGACCAAAGCGATCGCTAACGCACAGCGTAAAGTTGAAAGCCGTAACTTTGATATTCGTAAGCAACTGCTTGAATATGATGATGTTGCCAGCGATCAGCGTCGTGCAATCTACAGCCAGCGTAACGAGCTGTTGGACGTGTCTGACGTGAGCGAAACCATTCGCAGCATCCGCGAAGATGTGTTCAAAAGCACCATCGACAGCTACATTCCACCTCAGTCTCTGGAAGAAATGTGGGATGTTGAAGGTCTGGAACAGCGCCTGAAAAACGACTTCGAGCTGGAAATGCCGATTGCAGAGTGGCTGGACAAAGAGCCAGAACTGCATGAAGAGACGCTGCGCGAGCGCATTCTGGCCAACGCGATGGAGTCTTACGCACGTAAAGAAGAAGTGGTTGGCGTTGAGATGATGCGCAACTTTGAGAAAGGCGTGATGTTGCAAACGCTGGACTCACTGTGGAAAGAGCACTTGGCGGCGATGGATTACCTGCGTCAAGGTATCCACTTACGTGGCTACGCGCAGAAAGATCCAAAGCAAGAGTACAAGCGCGAATCCTTCGCGATGTTCGCTTCTATGCTGGAATCACTGAAATATGAAGTGGTTAGCGTACTGAGTAAAGTTCAGGTTCGCATGCCGGAAGAAGTCGAAGCGATGGAAGAGCAGCGCCGAGAAGAAGCGGAGCGTCTGGCACGCCAGCAGCATCTTAGCCATCAGGACCAGACTTCTTTGGAAATCGAAGAAGCCGAGCGTCTGGCATCTGGCTCTCAGGGCGACCGTAAAGTGGGCCGTAACGACCCATGCCCATGTGGTTCTGGTAAGAAATACAAACAGTGCCACGGCCGTTTACAGAAGTAAGCTATTAGCTCGGTGAGTCTATAAAGTCAAAGGGCGGTTAATCACCGCCCTTTGCTTATGGTCAGCACCTTAAGATGAATAAGGATGGAAACATGTCGCTGAAAAGAATCACTATTTCGGTGGGAATTATTCGTAACGCGCAGAAAGAGATCTTCATTACTCAGCGCGATGCTTCCTCACATATGGCTGGGTTCTGGGAGTTTCCGGGCGGTAAAGTCGAGCAGGGCGAAACGCCTGTGCAGGCGGTGATTCGCGAGTTGCAGGAAGAGGCGGGTATTGTGGCTGAAAAGCCGGTGCTGATTAAAAGCCTTGAGCATATCTTCCCGGATCGCGTGATTAACCTGCATTTCCACCTGGTGGAGCAGTGGCAGGGTGAGCCTTATGGCAAAGAGGGGCAGCCAATGCGCTGGGTACCCCAGACCGAGCTAAAAGTAGAAGATTTCCCTCCGGCCAATGAGTCTATCGTTAAGGCCTTAAATAATGGTGAGATTTAACTCGCGCCAAAGTAAAAAAGGAGCCTAAGGCTCCTTTTTTATTGACTGGCTGAAACGCCGGATTAATGAATTTCCTCTTCACTCCAGTCATCCAGATCATTGATATCGCCTTTGCTTGGAATGCGCTTCTCTTCGTCAGCCCATTCGCCAAGGTCGATAAGCTGGCAACGCTTGCAGCAGAAAGGTCGATAAGGGCTCTGTTCGCCCCAGACTACGGCTTTGCCGCAGGTCGGGCAGTTTACCATGGTAATTTCAGGGTCCATCTTTACTCCTAACAACAGGCAAGTTCAAAAGTCAGTCTGGCAGGCACTTGACCACGTTCGCTATCGAGTGGCAAGAACCGAATGGCGTAACGGGTTTTATGGCCAGACACTTGCGGATACAGCTGATTTTCCAAAGAGATACGCAATCTTAAAAGATCGGCGCCTTCGGCATTCTCTTGGAAGAATCCATTGAGGCTGATTTGATTTTTAAATGCACCAGATTGGCGAATTAAATCTAATACCTGCGTCAGCGCATTATTCAGCGGATTAAGGGTTGCGAGCCACTCCTGCACGTCGCCGTCACGCTGAGACTGTGGCAGATGCAGCCAGATATGCAGGGTTGGCAAGTCGAAACTACAGCAGCCGCCGGGAATACTGAGGCGTTGACGAACCAGCGCCATCAGCCGGTCTTCGCGCAGCGCCTGGCCGATTCGCGGGGCTTTCATCAATATGGCCGCAGTGTGCTTGAGTTCTGCACGCAGGGAATCTATGCGTGAAAGATCAACGCCGGGAACATCTTGCCATTGCGATAGCTTTTGCTGCTGGCGTTCTAGCTCTTTGAGTAAATCAGTCCTTACTTCTCCACGCTCCAGAACGTCCAATAAATCAGACGCAGTGCGGAAAAAAAGTAACGCGGTAGAAATGGACGTGATTTGAGTATTAGCATGCATCTGCTGCAATAAAAACTCAATGCGCAGCCATGTCCGCATTTTTTCATTTAAAGGATGTTCAAAGAGAACGGTAGTTACTACATCACTCATTCTTGTCAATATCCTGTCGGGTCGCTGAAGCCGCCAATTCCAGATAACGGCTATGTAATGAAGCAACACGCGGTTCGAGCGTCTCGGCACCACCGTTGTTATCAATAATGTCATCCGCGCAGGCTAATCGCTGTTGGCGAGTCGCTTGCGCAGACAGAATACTTTGAGCCTGCTGTAGGCTGATACCATCGCGCTGCATGGTTCTGGCTAGCTGCGTCTGTTCGCTGACATCCACCACCAACACGCGATCCGCCACGCTATGCAATCCGTTCTCCACCAGCAAAGGAACAACCCAAAGGAGATAGGGGGTTGTCGCCGCCGCGAAAAGTTCGCGCGTTCTGGCATGAATTAAAGGGTGAAGAAGCTGATTAACCCACTGTTTTTCTTCTGGATGAGTGAAGATTTTTTGTCGCAATGCGCCGCGATTCAGCGAGCCGTCATCATGAGCAATCTCTTTGCCAAAGTGATCAATTAAAGCCTGTAATGCCGGTTGCTCAGGTTCTACTACCTGGCGAGCAATGACGTCAGCATCAACGATACTCACGCCGTGGCGGGCGAAGCTGTCGGCGACCGTACTTTTGCCGCTGCCAATACCCCCGGTCAATGCAACGATATAACTCATGCGTTCACTCTAAAAAGACTGTTGGCTTAAATGATAAAGAGATTATGAGTAAGTGCAAGCCGGGCTGGTCTCGCTTTTAGCTCAAGGTTTCGCTTAATTGCAGATTCAAAGTCTGTGATTAAAGTTGTGAAAGCAGTCTTGCCGTTACGGTTTTCCTGCGTATGATAAAACCACTGGAAAGGGTGGCAAACAACCCCGTTTGTACCTTAGCGATCCGTCGCCACGATTTATCGCAACAAACCAGGACATGACCTCATGCGTATTGAAGAAGATTTGAAGTTAGGTTTCAAAGACGTTTTAATCCGGCCAAAACGTTCTACCCTCAAAAGCCGTTCAGAAGTAGAGTTAGAGCGCACTTTCACCTTCAAACACCCCGGTTTCAGCTGGTCTGGCACCCCGATTATTGCGGCCAATATGGATACCGTGGGGACTTTCCGTATGGCGCAGGCTCTCGCTTCATTCGACGTTCTTACCGCGGTGCATAAGCACTACAGCGTTGAACAATGGAAGGCGTTCGTCGATGCGTCCAATGAATCTGTCCTGCGTCACGTTATGGTTTCTACCGGCACTTCAGAGTCTGATTTCACCAAGCTGAAGCAGATTTTGGCGCTTTCTCCGCTTCTTAAATTTGTGTGTCTTGATGTTGCCAACGGCTATTCAGAGCATTTTGTCTCTTTCTTGCAGCGCGTGCGTGAAGCATGCCCAGACAAAGTGATTTGCGCCGGTAACGTCGTGACGGGCGAAATGGTTGAAGAACTGATCCTCTCTGGCGCAGATATCGTCAAAGTTGGGATTGGACCTGGCTCAGTCTGCACCACGCGTGTAAAAACCGGCGTGGGCTACCCGCAGCTCTCTGCCGTAATTGAATGTGCTGACGCGGCACACGGCCTAGGCGGCCAAATCGTCAGTGATGGTGGATGTGCCGTGCCGGGCGATGTCGCCAAAGCCTTTGGCGGCGGTGCTGACTTCGTGATGCTCGGCGGTATGCTGGCTGCCCATGACGAGTGCGAAGGTACCGTGGTTGAGGAAGATGGCGAGAAGTTCATGCTGTTCTACGGCATGAGCTCTGAATCTGCCATGAAGCGCCACGTTGGTGGCGTTGCAGAATATCGCGCTGCTGAAGGTAAAACGGTAAAACTGCCTTTACGCGGGCCGGTGGAAAATACCGTTCGCGACATCCTCGGCGGATTACGTTCTGCCTGCACCTATGTCGGCGCAGAGCGTCTAAAAGAGCTGACTAAGCGAACCACGTTTATTCGCGTAGCTGAGCAAGAAAACCGTCTTTTCGGCTCTAAATAACTCGCTCGGGCACGGTGGCTTTTGCCTATGGCCGCCGTGCTCTCTGCCTCACCTGCTTCACCCCATAGCTGCACCCAGCTGGAATATCGGCAAGTACATCGCTATCACTAAACCCCCCACTAAGACCCCCATGACCACCATCATCAGTGGCTCGATGGACTGCGCCATGGTGTCGGCCAACTGGTTTGCCTGCTGGTTATGCCACTGAGCGAGTTTCAATAAGATTTCATCCAGTGACCCTGACTCTTCGCCAATATGAATCAACTGCTGGCAGAGGGAAGGGAATAGGGGCGAATGGCCAAAGGCTTGGTGTAGGGGCGTACCAAGAGCGATTTGATGCTTAATGTCTAAAATAGCCTGCTCAAATAGCAGATTGGTTGAAGCCGTTGCCGCAGCTTCTAGGCTAGCAATGAGTGTCAAACCCGCCTGTTGCGTCATGGCCAGCGTTTGGAAAATCTGCCCTAAGCAGCTGTCTGCTATGAGGTTTCGGATCAGCGGCACGCGCATCAGTAACCTCTGTTCTCGACTACGCCACAGGGCCTGGGGATGATATTTTTTGAAATAAAAGACGACGGCAATAATGATAAGAAAAGTTGTTGCCGGACCAAAACGTATCAATCCCTGCGAGGCAAGGATCAGTAGGGTAGTAAACCAAGGGAGCTGGGCGTCAAATGATGCATAGATTTTAGCGAATTCCGGCAAAACCATGGTTAGCATTAAAATGGTCACCGTGCTGGCAATCGCTAATACGATCAGCGGATATCTCAGCGCTTTTTTCACCTTCTGGCTCAATTCCGCCTGTTTTTCCTGCTGTAGAGCCAACTGTAAGCAGCAATGGTCAAGCTGCCCGGTCATTTCCCCAATAGCAATAATACGGCGAAAGATAACGGGAAAAACCTGCGGAAACTGCCCCACCATGGCGGAAAGCGGAGTGCCCTCGCGCACTCCGGTGAAAATATTTTGCAGAATGCATCGCCATGGCGCTTTCGGATGCTCCTTCGCCAGCAGCGTCAAGCTGTTCACCAGAGGTAGCCCCGTTTGTAGCAGCGTCGCCAATTGCCGGATAAAGGCAATCAGGTCGGCACCTTTCCAATAGGACGCGCGTACCCTCTGGTGGCGTTTCACTCTGATCGGCTGAAGAGCCATGGTGAAAAGTTGTTGATGCACGGCAAGCTCATCCGTCGCTAGCAGTTCTCCTGACTGGAAGTGGCCAAGCGCGTCGACACCCTCCCAGCGATACAAATTCAGGCGATGTGTTGGCGGATGAGCTTCAGTCATGCAGCTTCTCCTTCACCTGAAACGCGATAGAGCTCCTCCAGCGAGGTAGTACCTTGCTGGACCAGCAACATCCCCGCTTCCATCAGCGTTTTATATCCCTGCGAGCGCGCAATTTTATTCAAATCTGTCACGCTTGCGCCATTAACCAGTGCCTGTTGTAGCGCAGGAGTAATGGTTAAAATCTCATAAATCCCCGTCCTGCCATAATAGCCTTGATAGCAGCGCTCACAGCCTACTGCAATCCATAACGGCATCGGGCCGGGGCGGCCTTTCTCACTATGATTGACGAAAGAAGCATGAGGTTTTCGACAGTGTGGACAGAGCTTGCGTACCAGCCGTTGGGCAATCACCAGCTTTAAACTGGCGGCAATGTGATAGCCCTCAATACCCATCTGCCCCAATCGATTAAGGGTTTCGCAAGTTGAATTGGTGTGCAGAGTCGACAGCACCATATGGCCCGTTTGTGCCGCCTTGATGGCGATTTCAGCCGTTTCCTGATCGCGTATTTCGCCAACCATGATGACGTCGGGATCTTGCCGCAGTAGGGCGCGCAGCACGGTAGCGAAGCTTAAATCCGTTTTGGTATTAATCTGGGTTTGATTAATACCCGTCACGGGGATCTCGACCGGGTCCTCGACGCTACAGATATTACGCTGTACAGCATTCAGGTGCCGCAAACCGCCATACAGCGTGACGGTTTTGCCACTGCCTGTTGGGCCAGTGACCAGAATCAGCCCCTGCGGGCATTTCAAGGCGTTGATGTAATGGCATAAATCTCGTGGAGTGAAACCCAGCTGGTCCAACCCTAAATCTTGCTCAGTGATCTTCAGCACCCGCAAGACGATTTTTTCACCATAAAGCGTGGGCAGCGAAGAGATACGCAGTGAAAAGCGTTGGTTTTGTAGTGTCACCATCAGTTGCCCGTCCTGCGGCAATCTTCGTTCTGCCACATTGAGCTGGCCCATGATTTTGATTCGAGCGCACAGGCTGGCGGTCATTGAAGCCTCTGGCCCTGGGATCTCCTGCAACACCCCATCAATGCGTAAACGGATACGCAGAGCATTTTCATTAGGCTCGAAATGGATATCTGAAGCGCGGCGAAGTATGGCAGTGCGCAGAACCTGATTTAAGAAATTCACCACCGGCGCTTCACTGTCATCATCCAGCTCGTTACTGCTGGTGGAGAGCACTGACGCCATAGCCGTCGGTTCTTCTAACGCCACTTCTTGTTGAGAAGCCGTAGATTTTTCGATGGCCTGGGTGAAACGTTCCGCAGTCCACAATTCAATTTCAATTTTTAGGGCACAGGCAAATTCAAGCGCCTTTTTAAGTGCATCGGTATCGCTTTCAATTTCATGACAGGCGACCCGTATGATTGAATCATCCTTGTGTAAAACAATGGCTTTATAGCGCTGGCAAAGCTTATCAAGCGCTTCGTCAGTCGGGTGAGTATGGCTTGCTGATATGTTCATTCCGCAGCCTTAGGCGGTGTGGCAAAGCGGAAGACGCTTTCACAAGCCTGTTTCATTACTGCGTTTTGGGTATTGGTGCAGGTTCTGCTCCAGCTGATTGTTCCTGAGGTGGCATTGAGGGAAGGGGCCATCACCACGCTTAAACCATTTAGCGCCTGTTGGCCTGTCAGGGTGATCACGCCCGCTGCCACGGCAACCTGACTGACATAGCGCGTTGCGGCCGTCGCCGGAATGCCTTGAGTGGCGATATTGCAGGGGGTGAGGGTGCCCTGATCAATAGCGCAAAGCTCAACGCCGGTTTTATAGGGCACCATGGTTTGCAGCATATCGGTGAGCGCGGCTTTTTGAATGTAACTTTGGTAGGCCGGAATACCAATGGCGCTGAGTATGGCAATAATGGCAATCACCACCATCAGTTCGATAAGTGTAAATCCTTGTTGTCTAAGCTGATTGTTTCTCGTCATGTGCATTTCTCCTTAATATTAATGGCTTGAAATCGGGCCTCCATCGCCCTTGGCCAGCAACTTAGCGATTAATATTTTCAGGTGCTACTCCCGTTGAACGGCTCTCCGCGACACCTCCAGAAATTAAAATGAGCGCATGCAAAAGCCCGCAAAGATTGCGGCATGTCTCGCAATGTTGAAGGTTGGGGTCAGAAGAATTCCGTATTACAAGAAATAAGGTGATAGAAGGTAAGGCAGGAAGAGAAATGCCCTCTGATGACAGAGGGCGAGGTAACAATGAGAAGCTAAAAGGATTAGCTAAAGCGCATGGAGAGGTCCATGGCGCGGATATGCTTGGTTAAAGCGCCGACGGAGATGTAATCGACACCCGTCTCGGCAAATTCGCGCAGGGTTTTGTCAGTGACGTTGCCAGACACTTCGAGCTGCGCACGCTGATTGGTGAGAGCAACGGCATCGCGCATCATCGGCACGGTGAAGTTATCGAGCATGATGATATCTGCTCCGGCATCCAGGGCCTGTTGCAGCTCATCGAGGGTTTCGACTTCAACCTCAACGGGCACGCTGGCGTGGATCTGCTGCGCCTTGGCAACGGCGGCTTTGATCGAGCCGCTGGCAATGATGTGATTCTCTTTTATCAGGAATGCATCGGCCAGACCTAAACGGTGGTTGCTGCCACCGCCGCAAAGCACGGCATATTTCAGCGCGGTGCGCAGGCCTGGCAGGGTTTTACGGGTATCCAGCAGGCGGGTTTGGGTGCCTTCCAGCAGCTTCACGTAATGGCTCACTTCGGTGGCGACGCCCGATAAGGTTTGTACGAAGTTCAATGCAGTACGTTCGCCGGTCAGCAGCACGCGCGCAGACCCAGAAAGCTCACAAAGGGTTTGATTCTCAACCACTTTGTCGCCGTCCTGTACCTTCCATGAGATTGTGACACTGCCGTTGCTCAGCTGGTTGAACACTTCATCAAGCCATTTCTGGCCACAAAAAATGCCGGCTTCTCGGGTAATAATTGTCGCCTTTGCGAGCGTGTTTTCATCGAGAAGTTGGGCAGTCAGATCGTTATCGGCGTTGGCCTCACCACCGAGGTCTTCGCCCAGTGCCTGAGTCACTGATGCAGGGATATCATTTTGAATACGTTCGAGTAACAGCGCCCGGCGACTTTCAAGGCTGTAGCTGCGGGTAGACATACAAATACTCCGAAATGGCGGCTAAGGGAGAGAAAAAAACATGCTACCCTGTTGCCGTAATAAGTACCACCAAAGCCCACCGTTGAGGTCCTTGATGCAGTTAGAAAATGGCTGGATTACCGAAGCCCGAAAGGTAATTTCCCCGCACTTTGATCTTCGCCCTGAAGATGAAATTCCTTCGTTGCTGGTTATTCATAACATCAGCCTGCCGCCCGGTCAGTTTGGCGGTCCTTATATTGATCAACTGTTTACCGGAACGCTGGACCCCAACGAGCACCCTTATTTTGCTGATATCCATCATTTACGCGTGGCGGCGCACTGTCTGATTCGTCGTGATGGGGAGATTGTGCAGTATGTGCCTTTCGACAAACGTGCATGGCATGCTGGCGTTTCGGTGTGGCAGGGAAGGGAGCGCTGTAACGACTTTTCAATTGGTATTGAGCTGGAAGGGACGGATTCCGACCCCTTTACCGAGGCGCAATATCAAAGCCTGATTTCAGTTAGTGAGTTGTTAATTAAGCACTATCCTATTAGTGTTGATAGCATCACTGGTCACAGTGACATCGCCCCCGGCCGCAAAACGGACCCCGGCCCTGAGTTTCAGTGGGAGCACTATTTGTCATCATTAGGGCAACATCAGGTTAACGAGAGCGACAGGGACTGACGTAAACTACGGCGTAATGGATGGGCTATTTTCCGCCCTTGACGTGCAACAGAGAGAGTAATTACCGATGACGTTATTTACCTTATTGTTGGTGCTGGCTTGGGAGCGCCTGTTCAAATTGGGCGAGCACTGGCAGTTAGATCATCGTTTCGAAGTGATTTTCCGTCGCGGGCATAATGCCAGCCTGACGAAAACTCTGGCGATTGCCATTGTCTGGATGGCCCTGCTGTGGCTGGTACTGCGGGCGTTTCACGGTTTCTTCTTCGGCGTGCCATCTTTAATTCTTTGGGTAGTGATTTGCCTGTTCTGCATCGGCGCGGGTATTAAGCGCAAGCATTACCGTGCCTATCTCAAGGCAGCGCGTCAGGGAGATGCTAACGCTTGTTCGGCTATGGCCGAGGAGCTAGCCCTGATCCACGGTTTACCGGTTGATTGTACTGAAGAAGTTCGGCTAAGAGAGTTACAAAACGCGCTGCTGTGGATTAACTTCCGCTACTATCTGGCACCGCTGTTTTGGTTCGTGGTTTTCGGTCCTTACGGCCCAATTGCGCTGGGTGGTTACGCCGTCTTGCGTGGCTATCAAACTTGGCTGGCGCGCCATACCACGCCGATGAAACGTTCGCAGTCTGGTGTGGATGCCTTATTGCATATTCTGGATTGGATCCCTGTTCGGCTGGCGGGTGTGGCTTACGCGCTGCTGGGACATGGCGAGAAAGCGCTGCCAGCATGGTTTGCTTCTCTGGGGGATATCCACACATCGCAATATCAGGTTTTGACTAATCTGGCACAGTTCTCTCTGGCCCGTGACCCGCATACCGACCCGGTGCAAACGCCGCGCTCTGCTGTCTCTCTGGCGCGAAAAGTCACCATGATTATTCTGGTGGTGGTTGCTATTCTGACCATTTACGGCACTCTGGTTTAAGCTCGAGCAAACCTCCCGCCCATAAAAAAAAGCCCGATTATTCACCGGGCTTTTTACTTTTAACATCTATAAGCCAGAACGCTTGTAAATGAAATACCTTACTTTGCCGCTGCGTTCAACGCTTTACTATTTTTGCTTTTCAGCAGGTAACCCACGGCCAGAATGGCGATCCACACAGGGATCAGCCATACGGAGATGGCCATGCCCGGGGTGATAGCCATAATCACCAGAATTGCCGCCATAAAGAGCAGGCAGATGTAGTTACCGACTGGATAGAGCAGCGCTTTGAACTTCGGCTCCACGCCTTCTTTACGTTTAGCCTGGCGGAACTTGATGTGTGCCAGGCTGATCATCGCCCAGTTGATCACCAATGCTGAAACCACCAACGCCATCAGCAGTCCAAAGGCTTCGCCCGGCATCAGGTAGTTAATCAATACGCAAAGCGCGGTAGTCGCAGCTGACACCAGAATTGAGCTTACCGGCACGCCGCGTTTATCCACATTGAGCAAGGCTTTTGGCGCATTGCCCTGTTGAGCAAGGCCGAACAGCATACGGCTGTTGCAGTATACGCAGCTGTTATAGACCGACAGCGCCGCCGTCAGGATAACCACGTTCAGGGCGTTAGCCACCAGCGCGTCTCCAAGCTCATGGAAAATCAGTACGAACGGGCTGGTGTCTGGCCCTACGCGCGTCCAAGGCATCAGTGAAAGCAGCACTGCCAGCGAACCCACATAGAAAATCAGGATGCGGTAGATAACCTGATTGGTCGCTTTTGGAATGCTGACCTCTGGATTATCGGCTTCTGCGGCAGTAATACCAACCAGCTCAAGGCCGCCAAACGAGAACATAATGATCGCCATCATCATGACTAGCCCGGTCATGCCGTGAGGCAGGAATCCGCCTTGTTCCCACAGGTTTCGCACGGTTGCCTGCGGGCCAGCGGTGTCGCTGAACAGCAACCAGCCGCCGAACAGGATCATGGCAACAACGGCCACAACCTTAATGATTGCAAACCAGAATTCCATCTCACCAAACACTTTGACGTTGGTGAGGTTGATGGCGTTAATCAGCACGAAGAAAGCTGCTGCAGAGGCCCATGTTGGGATCTCCGGCCACCAGAATTGAATGTATTTACCGACGGCGGTCAGTTCTGCCATGGCAACCAGGATGTAAAGCACCCAGTAGTTCCAGCCCGACGCGAAGCCAGCAAAACCCCCCCAATATTTATAGGCAAAATGGCTAAATGAGCCTGCTACAGGCTCTTCCACGACCATCTCACCCAGCTGACGCATAATCAAAAAAGCTATAAATCCAGCAATAATGTAGCCAAGGATAATTCCCGGGCCCGCGGACTGGATAACGGAGGCGCTGCCCAGAAACAGGCCTGTCCCGACAGCCCCGCCCAGCGCAATCAACTGAATGTGGCGGTTTTTTAACCCGCGCTTCAGCTCATCGCCATGTTGTCGATCATCCATCTACTGATCCTCTGTGTTTGGGTAAACCCCATACAAATCTGCAAGTTAAGCAAGTTGTAAGGCGATGATTACAGTTATTGTATCTATTTATTTACGGCTGTCATGAAGCAAAAAATCAGCATGAACTACCGTTGGGGCAAGAATAGTGGTATGCGAAAAAGTTTGCACCTGCTTTATGCAGCATTTGAATAACTCATAAGCAAATAATGTGGAAATTTGTCCCAGATCTAAAAAATGTGATCCCGACCCGAGCAAAAAATAGGAATGCTAAATATTTGTTAAAATGTGCGAGCCTTGCTCATTTGCGGGGCGACCATATGGACACAAGGTGAATACTTTGTTACTTTACGGCCACGTTTTTTAAATTGGTATTACCAATTTACTCCGTGCACTCACAGATGTGCTACTCGCAGATTGCTATTCGTAGAGACCGTCACATGGCTTACAGCAAAATTCGACAACCTAAGTTGTCAGATGTGATCGAGCAGCAACTTGAGTTCCTAATACTTGAAGGGACGCTGCGCCCGGGTGAAAAACTTCTCCCTGAGCGTGAACTGGCAAAGCAGTTTGATGTTTCGCGTCCTTCTCTAAGAGAAGCAATCCAAAGTCTTGAGGCCAAAGGGTTGCTCCTGCGCCGTCAGGGTGGTGGCACTTTCGTGCAGAGTAATCTCTGGCAAAGCGTGAGTGACCCACTGGCAGAATTACTCGCCGATCATCCTGAGTCACAATTTGATCTCCTTGAAACTCGTCATGCTCTAGAAGGCATTGGGGCTTATTACGCCGCGCTTCGTGGCACTGACGATGATTTGCAACGCATCCGCGACTGTCACGTGTTGATTCAGGTCGCGCAGGATAGCGGAGATCTTGACGCCGAAGCGGACGCCGTTATGCAGTATCAAGTGGCTGTCACAGAAGCCGCGCATAATGTGGTGCTGCTGCATTTGCTTCGCTGTATGGGGCCAATGCTGGAGAAAAACGTTCGACAGAATTTTGAATTGCTCTATGCGCGCCGGGAAATGCTGGCGGTGGTGAGCAAGCATCGCGCTGGGATTTTCGAGGCGATTGTGGCACGCGAACCGGAAAAAGCGCGTGAAGCATCACATCGTCACCTGGCGTTTATTGAGGAAGTCATGCTGGATGTCAGCCGGGAGCGCAGTCGTCGCGATCGGTCTTTACGTCGACTACAGCAACGCAAGGAAGAAAACTAGTCCACCAGGACCAACGTTGACGTTCTTATTTTGAGAACTGCGGCAACTAAACTGACGGGCCTGTCTTCGTGTGCTTTGAGTGGCACGCACTTTCTGCAACAGCAACATCAGAGCGCAGGAAGACAGGCTCCAGATAAACCAACGTATTAGATACAGATAAGGAAAAGCACCATGTCAGAACGTGTAAATAATGACGTGGATCCGATCGAAACTCGCGACTGGCTACAAGCGATCGAATCGGTCATCCGTGAAGAGGGTGTTGAGCGTGCACAGTTCCTGCTTGATCAGGTTCTGAATGAAGCACGTAAGGGCGGCGTAAGCGTCGCAGCTGGCGCTGCCAGCCGTAACTATGTCAACACCATCGCTGTTGAAGACGAACCTGAGTATCCGGGTAACCTGGAGCTGGAACGCAACATTCGTACTGCTATCCGCTGGAACGCGATCATGACCGTTCTGCGTGCCTCTAAAAAAGACCTGGATCTCGGCGGCCACATGTCCTCCTTCCAGTCTTCAGCAGCTATTTACGAAGTGTGCTTCAACCATTTCTTCCGTGCTCGCAATGAGAATGATGGCGGCGACTTGGTGTACTTCCAAGGCCACATCTCTCCAGGCGTGTACGCGCGTGCTTTCCTTGAAGGCCGCCTGACCGAAGACCAGATGAACAATTTCCGTCAGGAAGTTCACGGTAAAGGTCTTTCTTCTTATCCGCACCCTAAACTGATGCCTGAATTCTGGCAGTTCCCGACCGTTTCTATGGGTCTGGGTCCAATCGGTGCTATCTATCAGGCTAAGTTCCTGAAATATCTTGAACACCGTGGTCTGAAAGACACCTCCGCGCAGCGCGTTTACGCGTTCCTCGGCGACGGTGAGATGGATGAGCCAGAATCTAAAGGTGCGATAACTATCGCGACCCGTGAGAAGCTGGACAACCTGTGCTTCATCATTAACTGTAACCTGCAGCGCCTTGATGGCCCGGTTACTGGTAATGGCAAAATCATCAACGAACTGGAAGGCATCTTCGCGGGCGCTGGCTGGAACGTGATCAAAGTGATTTGGGGCAACCGTTGGGATGCGCTGTTACGTAAAGACACCTCCGGTAAACTGATCCAACTGATGAACGAAACCGTTGACGGCGACTACCAGACCTTCAAGTCTCGTGACGGCAAATACGTTCGTGAGCACTTCTTCGGTCGTTATCCAGAAACTGCTGAGTTGGTTAAAGATATGACCGACGACGAGATCTGGGCACTTAACCGTGGTGGTCATGATCCGAAGAAAGTCTTTGCTGCACTGAACAAAGCGCAGAACACCAAAGGCCAGCCAACTGTGATCCTTGCTCACACCATCAAAGGTTACGGCATGGGTGAATCAGCAGAAGGCAAAAACATCGCTCACCAGGTTAAGAAAATGAACATGGACGGTGTGCGTTATATCCGCGACCGTTTCAGCGTGCCAGTGACCGATGAAAACCTGGAAAAACTGCCATACATTCAGCTGGAAAAAGACTCTGCAGAGTACAAGTACCTGCATGAACGTCGTCAGGCGCTGAAAGGCTACCTGCCAACGCGTCTGCCTAACTTCACTCAGAAGCTTGAACTGCCGAAACTGGAAGACTTCTCTCAGCTGCTGGAAGAGCAGAAGAAAGAGATCTCTACCACTATCGCTTTCGTGCGTGCTCTGAACGTGATGCTGAAAAACGACTCTATCAAAGACCGTCTGGTACCGATCATCGCCGATGAAGCGCGTACTTTCGGTATGGAAGGTCTGTTCCGTCAGATTGGTATTTACAGCCCGAACGGTCAGCAATACACCCCGCAAGACCGTGAGCAGGTTGCTTACTATAAAGAAGACGAGAAAGGTCAGATCCTGCAGGAAGGTATCAACGAACTGGGCGCCGCATCTTCATGGCTGGCCGCAGCGACTTCTTACAGCACCAACGATCTGCCAATGATCCCGTTCTACATCTACTACTCCATGTTCGGTTTCCAACGTATCGGCGACCTGTGCTGGGCAGCGGGTGACCAACAGGCTCGTGGCTTCTTGGTCGGTGGTACTTCTGGTCGTACAACGCTTAACGGCGAAGGCTTGCAGCACGAAGATGGTCACAGCCACATTCAGTCTCTGACTATCCCTAACTGTATTTCTTACGACCCAGCTTACGCTTACGAAGTTGCAGTCATCATGCATGACGGCCTGACTCGTATGTACGGCGAAGCGCAAGAGAACATTTATTACTACATCACTACGCTGAACGAAAACTACCACATGCCAGCCATGCCAGAAGGCGCGGAAGAAGGCATCCGTAAAGGTATCTACAAGTTAGAAACCGTGGAAGGTAGCAAAGGCAAAGTGCAGCTGATGAGCTCCGGTTCTATCCTGCGTCACGTACGTGAAGCAGCGCAGATCCTGGCGAAAGACTACGGCGTAGGTTCTGACGTTTATAGCGTGACTTCCTTCACCGAGCTGGCTCGTGATGGTCAAGACTGTGAACGCTGGAACATGCTGCACCCAACTGAGGCACCGCGTGTTCCTTATGTTGCACAGGTGATGAACGATGCACCGGTAGTGGCTTCTACTGACTACATGAAGCTGTTCGCCGAGCAGATCCGTAACTTCGTTCCTGCCAGCGATTTCCGCGTACTGGGCACCGACGGCTTCGGTCGTTCTGACAGCCGCGAAAACCTGCGTCACCACTTCGAAATTGATGCTTCCTACGTTGTGGTTGCTGCGCTGGGCGAACTGGCCAAACGTGGCGAGATCGATGTGAAGGTTGTGGCTGAGGCCATTACCAAGTTCGGCATCGATGCTGACAAAGTTAACCCGCGTCTGGCATAAGAGGTAAAGACAGATGGCTATTGAAATTAACGTACCTGATATCGGTGCAGATGCAGTTGAAGTCACCGAAATTATGGTGAAGGTCGGCGATAAAGTTGAAGCTGAACAGTCGCTGATCACTGTTGAAGGCGACAAGGCTTCAATGGAAGTTCCTTCACCACAAGCGGGTGTTGTGAAAGAGATTAAAGTGGCAGTGGGCGACTCGGTTGAAACCGGCAAACTGATCATGATCTTCGATTCCGCTGAAGGTGCTGCTGATGCAGCACCTGCTAAAGCCGAAGAGAAAGCAGCACCGAAAGCAGAAGAGAAACCTGCTGCTGCGGCTTCAAGCGAAAGCAAAGAAGTCAGCGTACCGGACATCGGTGGTGACGAAGTTGAAGTTACCGAGATCATGGTTAAAGTTGGCGACAAAGTTGAAGCAGAACAGTCCCTGATCACTGTTGAAGGCGACAAAGCCTCAATGGAAGTTCCGGCTCCGTTCGCGGGTACCGTGAAAGAGATCAAAATCGCTGCGGGCGACAAAGTCAGCACCGGCTCTCTGATCATGGTGTTCGAGGTTGCAGGTTCTGGTTCAGCGGCTCCGGCTAAAGAAGAAGCTAAATCTGAAGCCGCACCGGCAGCCCCAGCGGCGTCGGGCAGCAAAGAAGTCAACGTACCGGATATCGGCGGCGACGAAGTAGAAGTCACTGAAATCATGGTTAAAGTGGGCGACAAAGTCACCGCTGAGCAGTCTCTGATCACCGTTGAAGGCGACAAAGCTTCAATGGAAGTTCCGGCTCCGTTCGCGGGTACCGTGAAAGAGATCAAAATCGCTGCGGGCGACAAAGTTAGCACCGGCTCCCTGATCATGGTCTTCGAAGTAGAAGGCGCTGCTCCAGCTCCTGCTGCTAAGAAAGAAGAAGCGGCTGCACCGGCTAAGCAAGAACAAAAAGCCGCTGCACCTGCTGCTAAAGCAGAAAGCAAAGGCGAGTTCGCTGAGAACGATGCCTACGTTCACGCGACTCCGGTTATTCGTCGCCTGGCGCGCGAATTCGGTGTGAACCTGGCGAAAGTGAAGGGCACGGGTCGTAAAGGCCGTATCCTGCGCGAAGACGTGCAGACTTACGTGAAAGAAGCCGTGAAACGCGCTGAAGCTGCACCTGCTGCAGCAACTGGCGGCGGTCTGCCAGGCATGCTGCCATGGCCGAAAGTCGACTTCAGCAAGTTTGGTGAAATCGAAGAAGTTGAATTGGGTCGTATCCAGAAAATCTCTGGTGCTAACCTGAGCCGTAACTGGGTGATGATCCCGCACGTTACGCACTTCGACAAAACCGATATCACCGAACTGGAAGCTTTCCGTAAACAGCAGAATGACGAAGCGGCTAAACGCAAACTGGATGTGAAATTCACCCCAGTCGTCTTCATCATGAAAGCCGTTGCAGCTGCTCTTGAGCAAATGCCTCGCTTCAACAGTTCTCTGTCCGAAGATGGTCAGAAGCTGACGCTGAAAAAATACATCAATATCGGTGTTGCGGTTGATACGCCTAACGGCCTGGTTGTTCCAGTCTTTAAAGACGTGAACAAGAAAGGTATCGCTGAGCTGTCCCGCGAACTGATGGCTATCTCCAAGAAAGCGCGTGACGGTAAGCTGACTGCTGGCGAAATGCAGGGCGGTTGCTTCACTATCTCTAGCCTTGGTGGTATCGGGACGACCCACTTCGCGCCAATCGTCAATGCGCCAGAAGTGGCGATCCTCGGTGTCTCCAAGTCCGCAATGGAGCCAGTCTGGAACGGTAAAGAGTTCACACCGCGCCTGATGATGCCAATGTCGCTCTCCTTCGACCACCGTGTTATCGACGGTGCGGATGGTGCGCGCTTCATTACCATCATTAACAACGTGTTGTCTGACATTCGCCGCTTGGTGATGTAAGCCAAAAAAGCCGGCCAAACGGCCGGCTTTTTTCTGCTAATCTCGCCATGCTGTTGGGGATTATCAGTAGCAAAGCACAAATCGTATGCCGTTTGTTGTTTCAAATTTGTTAACAATTTTGTAAACTGCGGGCGATAGAACGACCCGGTGGACGATGGGCGTTACGACATAAATAAAGACGTCTGACCCGCCGGACAAACAATTAAGAGGTCATGATGAGTACTGAAATTAAAACTCAGGTCGTGGTACTTGGGGCGGGCCCTGCGGGCTATTCTGCTGCTTTCCGTTGCGCTGATTTAGGTCTTGAGACAGTTCTGGTTGAACGTTATTCCACCCTCGGTGGCGTGTGTCTGAACGTTGGCTGTATCCCTTCCAAAGCCCTGTTGCACGTGGCGAAAGTCATCTCCGAAGCTAAAGCTTTGGAAGAGCACGGCATTATTTTCGGCGAGCCGAAAACCGACATCGACAAAGTGCGTGTCTGGAAAGAAAAAGTCATCAACCAGCTGACCGGTGGTCTGGCAGGTATGGCGAAAGGCCGTAAAGTCAAAGTCGTGAACGGCTTGGGCAAATTTACTGGCGCGAACACTCTGGTTGTTGAAGGCGAAAACGGTGCTACCACCATCAACTTCGACAATGCGATCATTGCGGCGGGTTCCCGTCCAATCAAACTGCCATTTATTCCACATGATGACCCACGCGTTTGGGACTCAACGGATGCGCTTGAGCTGAAAACCGTCCCAGAGCGTCTGCTGGTCATGGGCGGTGGTATCATCGGTCTGGAAATGGGTACCGTTTACCACGCGCTGGGTTCAAAAATCGACGTAGTGGAAATGTTCGATCAGGTTATCCCTGCGGCTGACAAAGACGTTGTTAAAGTCTTTACCAAGAAAATCAGCAAGCAATTCAACCTGATGCTGGAAACCAAAGTTACCGCTGTTGAAGCCAAAGAAGACGGCATCTACGTAACAATGGAAGGCAAGAAAGCCCCTGCAGAACCACAGCGTTATGACGCAGTGCTGGTGGCAATCGGCCGCGTGCCAAACGGCAAATCGCTGGAAGCTGGCGCAGCAGGCATTGAAGTTGACGACCGCGGTTTCATCCACGTCGACAAACAAATGCGCACCAACGTGCCACACATCTTTGCTATCGGCGACATCGTCGGTCAGCCAATGCTGGCACACAAAGGCGTGCACGAAGGCCACGTGGCTGCCGAAGTTATCTCTGGCAAGAAACACTACTTCGATCCGAAAGTGATTCCATCCATCGCTTACACTGAGCCAGAAGTTGCTTGGGTCGGTCTGACTGAGAAAGAAGCGAAAGAGAAAGGCATCAGCTACGAAACCGCCACCTTCCCGTGGGCTGCTTCTGGCCGTGCTATCGCTTCCGACTGCGCAGACGGCATGACCAAACTGATCTTCGACAAAGAATCTCACCGCGTAATTGGTGGTGCTATTGTCGGTACTAACGGCGGCGAGCTGTTGGGCGAAATCGGTCTGGCGATTGAAATGGGTTGTGATGCAGAAGATATCGCGCTGACCATCCATGCTCACCCGACTCTGCACGAGTCCGTGGGTCTGGCAGCAGAAATCTACGAAGGCAGCATCACTGACCTGCCGAACCCTAAAGCGAAAAAGAAATAATTTAAGCTTTAGAGTTTGAACAAACGGCGCTGAAAGGCGCCGTTTTTTTATGTCCGCTATTTGCCAGAACCCGCCTTTAATCCCTTGTTAATCTAAGCCTATTATGCTGTTCTAATGCGCGGCGAGAGGGCGCGCAGTCGATCCGTCTGCGCTCAACGATTCAGCAAAGATTTAATGTTGCTTTTATGTGAACGAATTAACAAGCGAGATAAATCCTGCTATGCTGCCTCGGCGCAAAGGGCCACTGTGCTTAGGTTCAAGGACTTGTTATGACGACAAAGAAATCAACATACCCGCAGTGTCCCGATTCATCAGAAAGATTGAAAAACCCTGCCCCTACAGGCATGACGCCGTTCTGATGATGGAAGCCAGGCATAATAAATGACAATGAGAGCGAGGAGAAAGTCGTGCTAGAAGAATACCGTAAGCACGTAGCCGAGCGTGCTGCAGAGGGCATCGTCCCTAAGCCACTTGATGCTTCACAGATGGCAGCGTTGGTTGAGTCACTGAAAAATCCGCCGAAAGGCGAAGAAGACACTCTGTTAGACCTGCTGATTAATCGTGTACCGCCAGGCGTTGATGAAGCCGCCTATGTTAAAGCCGGATTCCTGGCTGCCGTCGCCAAAGGCGAAACAACCTCCCCGTTGGTTACCCCTGAAAAAGCCATTGAACTGCTGGGCACCATGCAGGGCGGCTACAACATTCACCCGCTGATCGACGCACTGGAAGATGCCAAACTGGCACCTATCGCGGCTAAAGCGCTGTCCCATACTCTGCTGATGTTCGACAACTTCTACGATGTGGAAGAGAAAGCGCAGGCAGGCAATGAGCACGCGAAAAAGATTCTTCAGTCCTGGGCTGATGCGGAATGGTACCTGTCTCGTCCAAAGCTGGCCGAGAAAATCACCGTTACCGTTTTCAAAGTCACGGGCGAAACCAATACCGACGATTTGTCGCCTGCTCCGGATGCCTGGTCCCGTCCAGATATCCCTCTGCACGCGCTGGCTATGCTGAAAAACGAACGCGAAGGCATCGTGCCTGACGCGCCGGGCAGCGTAGGTCCAATTAAACAGATCGAAGAACTGAACAAAAAAGGCTTCCCGCTGGCTTACGTGGGTGACGTAGTCGGTACCGGCTCTTCCCGTAAATCTGCAACCAACTCCGTGTTGTGGTTCATGGGCGACGACATCCCATTCGTGCCGAACAAGCGCGGCGGCGGTGTGGTGCTGGGCGGCAAAATCGCACCTATCTTCTTCAACACTATGGAAGATGCGGGCGCGCTGCCAATCGAAGTGGACGTTTCTGACCTGAACATGGGCGATGTTATCGACATCTTCCCGTACCTCGGCGAAGTGCGTAACCACGACACTGGCGAAGTGATTGCTAAGTTTGAGCTGAAAACTGACGTCTTGCTGGACGAAGTTCGCGCCGGTGGCCGTATTCCATTGATCATCGGCCGTGGCTTAACCACCAAAGCCCGTGAGTCTCTGAAACTGCCAACTAGCGACGTGTTCCGTATCGCTAAGCCAGTTGCTAAGAGCGACAAAGGCTTCTCACTGGCACAAAAAATGGTTGGCCGCGCCTGTGGCGTTGCCGGGATTCGTCCTGGTGAATACTGCGAACCTAAGATGACCTCCGTAGGCTCTCAGGACACCACAGGTCCAATGACCCGTGATGAGTTGAAAGACCTGGCCTGCTTGGGCTTCTCGGCTGATTTAGTGATGCAGTCTTTCTGTCATACCGCCGCTTATCCTAAGCCGGTTGACGTGACGACTCACCACACTCTGCCAGACTTCATCATGAACCGTGGCGGTGTTTCACTGCGCCCGGGTGACGGTATCATCCACTCATGGCTGAACCGCATGCTGTTGCCAGACACCGTCGGCACCGGCGGCGACTCACACACTCGCTTCCCAATCGGCATCTCCTTCCCGGCTGGTTCCGGGCTGGTGGCCTTTGCGGCAGCAACCGGCGTGATGCCCCTTGATATGCCAGAATCCGTTCTGGTGCGTTTCAAAGGTAAGATGCAACCGGGTATCACCCTGCGTGATCTGGTTCATGCGATCCCTTACTACGCAATTCAAGAAGGTCACCTGACCGTTGAGAAGAAAGGTAAGAAGAACCTGTTCTCCGGCCGTATTCTGGAAATCGAAGGTCTGCCAGAGCTGAAAGTCGAACAAGCCTTTGAACTGGCGGATGCGTCCGCAGAGCGTTCGGCGGCGGGTTGTACGATCAAACTGGATCAGGCGCCGATCAAAGAGTACCTCAGCTCCAACATCGTGCTGTTAAAGTGGATGATCTCTGAAGGTTACGGCGATCGTCGTACCATCGAGCGCCGCATCAAAGGCATGGAAGAGTGGCTGGCGAATCCAAACCTGCTCGAAGCCGATGCTGACGCGGAATACGCGGCAGTGATTGAAATCGATCTGGCTGAGATCAAAGAGCCAATCCTTTGTGCGCCAAACGACCCGGACGACGCTCGTCTGCTTTCTTCTGTGCAGAACAGCAAAATTGATGAAGTGTTCATCGGTTCTTGCATGACCAACATCGGTCACTTCCGCGCAGCAGGTAAACTTCTCGACAGCCATAAAGGCGCGTTGCCGACTCGTCTGTGGGTTGCTCCACCGACCAAAATGGATGCGGCTCAGTTGACAGAAGAGGGCTATTACAGCGTCTTCGGTAAGAGCGGTGCGCGTGTTGAAATCCCAGGCTGTTCACTGTGCATGGGTAACCAGGCACGCGTGGCCGACGGCTCGACCGTGGTTTCAACCTCTACCCGTAACTTCCCGAACCGTCTAGGCAATGGCGCAAACGTCTATCTGGCCTCGGCAGAGCTGGCCGCGGTGGCTTCCCTGCTGGGTCGCTTGCCAACGCCGGAAGAGTATCTGGGCTATATGGCCGAAGTGGACAAGACAGCGGTAGACACCTACCGTTATCTGAACTTCGACAAGCTGAGCGAATATACTGACAAAGCTGACGGCGTTATCTTCCAAACCGCAGTCTAAATCGTTATATTCTGACCATTGTTGAAAGGGGAGCCTCGGCTCCCCTTTTTGTTATGAATTTTCAGAGGACTCAACCATGGACTACGATTTTTTGCGTGATATCACCGGTGAGGTCAAAGTTCGTTTTTCAATGGGGCATGAGGTTCTGGGCCACTGGCTGAACGAAGAAGTCAAAGGCGACTTGAGCGTATTGGATAAAGTCGAAGCGGCCCTTGCCGAGTTGAAAGGCAGCGAGCGGCAGTGCCAGATTGAAGGCCACGAATACACGCTACTGCTGGCCGATGATGAAGTGATGATCCGCGCCAACCAGCTCGGTTTTGAAGGCGACGAAATGGAAGAGGGCATGAGCTATTATGATGAAGAGAGTCTGGCGTTTTGCGGCGTAGAGGACTTTCTGCAAGTCCTCGAGAAGTACCGTTCTTTCGTCACCACCTATCGGTAAGCCCTTACTTGCCGCGCGACGCGCTCCAGCATAGCAGCGACCCCGCCACCACCATGCCGACGCCCGGCCAGAAACTGGCTCCCGGCAGGGTATGTAGCCACAGCCCCGCGATGAAAATAGCCGATAACGGCGTGAAATAGGAGAGGGCCGCCACCAGCGTGGCATTACCTTTTCTCATCGCGATGTCCCAGCACTGATAGGAAATCGCGGTGATCGCGCCCATCACCAGTAACTCAGTGACGGCCGGCCAGGTCATTCTGATTCGGGTAGAAGAGTAGTTGAAGTAGAGCGCCCACAGCACCGCGCCGGTTGCCAGCAAGAACAGCGGCAACACCCCAGCCCCTTTACTAAATATCCGCACCAGATTGGAATAGAGCGCCCAAGACACTGCTGCGCCAAGCGCCAGCGCATAAGCCACCGGGTTGCTGCGCACATTGCGCATCAGCTGGTGGATATCCAAACCGTGCCCGCCGCTAATAGCCCATAGCACGCCAACAAAGGCTAACACCGCGCCCGGCCACATCCACCAACGCACCTTTAATTTCAGCAACGGCACGGCGAACAGCAGGGTCAGGCTGGGCCACAAGTAGTTAATCAGGCCAAGTTCTAAGGTTTGCTGGCGGCTATGTGCCAGACCAATCGCCAGCGAAAACGACACCATATAGAAAACGAACAGCAGGCCGCAAATAATCAGATAAGCCGCAGATTGCCCGCGCAGCGTCGGCCGGCCGCTGGCCATCCACACCATAATTCCACTCACGGTATAAATAGAGGCTGCCGCGCCAAATGGCCCAAGGGCTTCGGCCAGACTGCGGGTCAGAGCAACGCTCATGCTCCACAATACAATGGCAATAACACCAAACAGCGTCGCAAAACGATCCATGGATTCGGTCTGAGTCAGGGAAAGGGATACCCAAGATAAGCGATTGCCGCGGCTAAGCAAACCTGAAGAATCTCAATCCCCTTCATCAACAGCAATTCATGATGAAGGGGAGTGAAAGGCGGGGATCAGAAGTAGTAACCGACCTCTAAGCCCAGCGTCGAGGTGGTGGTGGCTGGCTGATAGTAGCCGACATTCTGACCGTCGAGCTGGCCCTGTTTATCGTCCGATTTACCGTATTTCTGGTGAATATAGGACGCCTTCACAAATAGGTCTTTGTTGATATTCCACGTCAGGCTGGTGAACGGTGACAGGCGCGATTTCGGCTCAAGCCAGACACCGCCCTGATTGCTGTGGGTCCAGGTCTTAATCGGATACAGCGCGCCGCCTTCCAAACTGAGGCGCGACTCGCTGGTCATCTGCCAGTTTGCGCCAAGAGAAGCTTTGGCATAAGGCTGGAGCGTGACTTCCAGCGCGCTAAATTGGCGGGTGCGATTCTCTGAGGCAATATAAACATCGTCGGAACGAATATTGCGCAGCCAGAATTGCCCGCCCAACGCCCCTTTGGCATCAAAAGAGACGCTGTCCGAGGCGCGATAACGGTAACCGCGCGTGATATCCGCGCTGTAGCCGGTATAGGTTGTTTTGCCTTTTAATGAGCCATCGGGCACGTCGGCTTTATCATCCAGCGTGCTGCCCTGATAATTAACGATGCCAAACATCAGGCTCATGTCCCAGGCTTTTAATAACCCACTTGGGGCATCGAGATAGTTATTGGCGCCAAAGTTTACTCGCAGGCGAGGACCATGTTCTGCAACGTATTTGCCGTCTTGGTTAGCGACGGTTTCATCCCATTTATAATATTCCGCCCCATAACTGACATAGTGGCGTGTTCCATCGGTATTGCTGCTGAACAAACTTTCCCCGGCCCGGGAAACCCCGGAAACCAATAAAGAGCTCGATACCAATAAGGTGGCAACGGTCTTTAATTTACAGATTGTCATTTTATTATTTCTTTGTGTCGGTGAAGGAGAGCGGTGATTTTAAAAACAGCGGGGGGATGCTAACGCAGGATAAGGTGGGTAAAACAGCCTCTATTCATTTTTGGTCAAAATGAGATCAATACAGAGGTATTAAGTTAAATTTAAAGACTTGATGGTTAACTATTTGAGTTAGTTAGTTTTTTATATTCTTTAAATTTGACTTAATACGTAGATCATTTTCTGATCAATTTGACTTAAGGTAATGAAAAAAACAGCTTTAGTGAATTTTTTAGGTAGAAGCGGGGATTTCTATAAGAATTAAATGTAGCTGAGCGTGGAGTTAAGTCAAATTAAAATGGCGGACATGTGATGCCCGCCATTTATTAACTTCTTATTAACCTCTGTTCGGCTGAAAAATCTTACAGCGAAGGGATATTGCGACCGTAATAAATTTCCTGCATCTCTTTATACAGCAGGTCGGTAATTTCTTTATGCTCTGCCGCGCTTAATTGGTCGGGCTTGGCATTGAAAAGATAATGTTTAAGGTCGAACTCTTTCAGCATCATTTTGGTGTGGAATATATTTTCCTGATACACGTTCACATCCATCATGTCATACAGCGCCTTCATATCCTTCGACATGAAGTTCTGAATCGAGTTGATCGAGTGGTCGATGTAATGTTTGACGCCATTAATGTCGCGAGTGAAGCCACGCACGCGATAATCAATGGTGACAATGTCAGATTCCAGCTGGTGAATAAGGTAGTTCAGCGCCTTGAGTGGCGAGATAACGCCACAGGTGGAGACTTCAATATCGGCGCGGAAAGTGCAAAGGCCGCCTTCAGGGTGGCTTTCTGGATAGGTATGCACGCAGATATGGCTTTTATCGAGATGCGCCACCACGGAGTTTGGCAGCGGGCCAGGGTGCTCGGTGGTATCCACGTCGCGTGGGTCCATTGGCTCTTCGCTCACTAAAATCGTGACGCTGGCGCCCTGTGGCTCATAGTCCTGCCGCGCGACGTTGAGGATATTGGCACCGATGATGGAGCAAGTTTCGGTGAGAATTTCCGTCAAACGGTTCGCGTTATATTCTTTGTCGATGTAGGCAATATAGCCGTCACGATCGTCAGCCGTTTTGGCATAACAGATATCGTAGATACAAAAACTCAGGCTTTTTGTCAGGTTATTGAAACCATGCAGTTTCAGTTTTTGCAATTTAGTTCACCCCCTCATGGATGCCGGATCAGCGCGAGGCTGACAGGGCATTCAGTAGATATTGCGGCAGGGCAAAGCTGCCATAATGGATTGCCGGATTGTAATAACGGCAGGCAATGTCTGCGGCGTCGAAGCGCGCTTGCAGCGTCTTAGCGTCGAGCTGGCGATGCTCCGGGCTGTTGGTGGCCCAGGCGAAAGTCATGATGCCACCGTAATAGGTCGGGATCGCCGCTTGGTAAAAACTGACGTCGCTAAAGTAGTGACTCAGCTTCTGGTGGCTATTAACGGCTTCATCCTGCTGTAAGAAGCAGACGCCGTTTTGCGCCACGAAAATGCCGCCCGGATTCAGACAGCGCTCGCAGCCTTGGTAAAACTCTGAGGTAAACAGGCTTTCTCCGGGACCAATAGGATCGGTGCAATCTGAGATGATCACATCAAAGGTTTCGCTGGTCTGATTGACGAACTTCACCCCGTCGTCGATCACCAAGTTAAAGCGCGGATCGTCATAGGCACCGGCATTGTGGTTCGGCAGATACTGACGGCAGAACTCCACCACGCCGGCATCAATTTCTACCATGGTGACAGACTCAACCTGCGTATGACGGCACACTTCGCGCAGCATTCCGCCGTCGCCGCCGCCGATAATCAGCACTTTCTTAGCCTTACCGTGAGCCAGAATCGGCACGTGGGCCATCATCTCGTGATAGATGAACTCATCCCGCTCGGTGGTTTGCACCACGCCGTCGAGCGCCATCACGCGGCCCAGCTCGGCGTTTTCGAAAATGATCAGATCCTGATGCTCGGTTTTATCGCGATACAGCTCTTTTTCGACGCGAAAATATTGGCCAAAGTTGGCGTGCAGCGTCTCAAACCACATTTCTTTTTCGGACAATTTCTGTGACGGATTCTGGGACATTGTGCAATCTTCTCCTGAGTATTCACAGCCTTGGAAAATGGGGGCAACATGATAGCCAACATCGCCATTGTATGCACGATTGAATATTACTCAGACGTTTTAGGAATATAAGTGTAGCTGAGGTGGGGAAATACGCTGGAAAGCGGCCCGGCCAGAGGCGAAAGTCAGTGGGAAGATGCTAAAGCCGGGCGAGAGAGGAAGTTAGTTAGAGTAGGCCAGCAGGCTCAGGGAGTCGCGTGCCAGCGCCTTGCACTTGGTCGGCTTGGCGACGGCAATCCCGCTCAGGTCGCGATAGCTATCTTCACCCATCGCCTGCATGTTGAAGCTGCTGTAATTGGTTAAATCCCAACGGTTTTGTTGAGCGAAAAACACAATCGCGCGCTTAATTTGCGCGTTAGGAAGCTGTTCGTAGCCGCAATTATTTTTCAAATACACGAAGACGGCGGTCAAATCTGCCAGATCTTCAGCCTCTGATTCGCTTAAAGCCTGGCTGGCGGAGGAGAATCCGAGCAGGGCGAGCAACATCAGGGTTAGCGTCGTTTTTTTCATGGAGTGGTTCTTTATAAAGAGAAAAAAGCAGGCTCAGATAGAATGAAACGACGTTAACATATTTGCCCTGAGTCACACTAAATTTCTTTTGTCGGCAATGCTGCTTGACCCTTCCCTTGGTGGAAGGTTTACCCTCTGTGTTATATCTGCCCGTTCTTTGCCAACCCCGACAGAGGCACGGAACATCGCCAAAAGGATCTGAACATGCATCGTCGTGACTTTATTAAATGGACAACACTGATGGGGGCGGCCACTACGCTGCCGGGCTGGAGCCGTCTGGCATTTGCTGCTGACAGGCCAGCATTGCCGATTCCCATGCTGCTCAAACCCAACGCCAAAGGCGTGATGGTGCTGAATTTACAGCGCGGGCAGAGCCAGTTTACGCCGGGCGTGAATACCGAAACCTGGGGCATTAATGGCAATATCCTCGGCCCCGCGCTGCGCGTCAAACGCGGCGAGCCGGTGACGGTCACGGTGAATAACCAACTGAATGTCGCCAGCACGGTACACTGGCACGGGCTGGAAATTCCCGGTCAGGTGGACGGCGGCCCGCAGGGCGTGATCGCGCCGGGTGCCAGCCGCACTGTGCAGTTCTCCCTCGACCAGCCTGCTTCTACCTGCTGGTTCCATCCGCATCCGCATCAGACCAGTGGCTATCAGGTGGCGATGGGGCTGGCCGGTTTGGTACTGATTGAAGATGACGAAAGCAACCAGCTGCAACTGCCGTCGCGCTGGGGCGTGGATGATATCCCGCTGATTCTTCAGGACAAGCGCCTGAACTACGCCGGGCAGATCGACTACCAGATGGATGTGATGACCGCCGCCGTGGGCTGGTTTGGTCAACACATGCTGACCAATGGCGTGGTCTTCCCGCAGCACGGCGTGTCGCGCGGCTGGCTACGTTTCCGCCTGCTCAACGGCTGTAATGCGCGCTCGCTCAATGTCTCGACCAGCGACGGTCGCCCACTCTACGTGATTGCCAGCGACGGCGGCTTCCTCGCCGAGCCGGTGAAACTCAGCGAGCTGCCGATGCTACCCGGCGAACGTTTCGAAGTGCTGGTCAACTGCCCGGATGCCAAAGCTTTCGACCTCGTCACCATGCCGGTCACTCAGATGGGCATGACCCTTGCGCCGTTCGATAAACCTCTGCCGGTGCTGCGCGTGCAGCCGACCCTGACGCAGGGCGAGCAGAACATACCGGATAAACTGATCACACTGCCGGAGCTGGTTTCCGTCGATGGCCTGCCAACCCGCTGGTTGCAGCTCTCCATGGATCCGCGCCTTGACCAGCAGGGCATGGCGGCGCTGATGGCGCGCTATGGGCATCAGTCCATGGCGGGCATGAGCATGGACCACGGCTCAGGCGACGGCGGCCACGATATGGCGGGCATGAATATGCAGGGCATGTCCCATGACGACCACGGCAACATGGCAGGCATGGACATGAGTAAGAAGGATGACGGCAAGTTCGACCTGATGACCGGCAACCGAATCAATGGCAAAGCTTATGACATGAACAGCCCGGCCTTCGATGTCAAACAGGGCCAGTACGAGAAATGGACCATTTCCGGTGAAGGCGACATGATGCTGCACCCGTTCCACATTCACGGCACCCAGTTCCGCATTCTGTCTGAGAATGGTAAGCCAGTGGCGGCGCACCGCGCGGGCTGGAAAGACATTGTGAGAGTGGAGGGCGGGCGCAGCGAGGTGCTGGTGCGTTTCAACTATCTGGCGAGCAAAGAGCAGTCTTACATGGCTCACTGCCACCTGTTGGAACACGAAGACACCGGCATGATGCTTGGATTTACGGTTTCCAGTTAAGGCCTCTGTTTGTTGAGTCGATATGTCGATCACTGACATTCGGCTCAGCAGACTGTATGGTAACGCGGCTGAAAACCATGATATTCACATCATTCTGAGGGGAGAATAAGATGAAAAAGTCGCTGCTGGGTTTTGCGCGGGAAACGCTGGAAATCGAAATCGAAGAGGCGCAACGGCTGCTGACTCGGCTGGATGACAATTTCGTCGACGCCTGCCAGTTGCTGCTCAACTGCACAGGCAAAGCCGTGGTGTCGGGAATGGGTAAATCCGGGCACATCGGCAAGAAAATTGCCGCGTCCCTTGCCAGCACCGGCACGCCAGCCTTCTTCGTCCATCCGGCCGAGGCGCTGCACGGCGACTTAGGCATGATTGGCAGTAACGACGTGCTGATCTTCATCTCCTATTCCGGCCGCGCCAAAGAGCTGGATATGATCCTGCCTCTATTAGCCGAAAACCAAACCAAGCTGATTGCTATTACCGGCGGCAAAGATTCCCCGCTGGCGCAGGCCGCCGATGCCATTATTGACGTCGGCGTAGAGCGCGAAGCCTGCCCAATGGGGCTGGCCCCGACCTCCAGCGCGGTCAATACTTTGATGATGGGCGACGCGCTGGCGATGGCCTTAATGCGCCATCGCGGCTTCGGCGCAGAGGACTTTGCTCGCTCACATCCGGGCGGCAGCCTCGGCGCGCGCTTGCTCAATCGGGTTCACCATTTGATGCGCACCGGCGACCGACTGCCGGTTATCGACAGCCAGGAAAATGTCATGAATGCCATGCTGGAGCTGAGCCGAACCGGGCTGGGCCTGATTGCGGTCTGCGACAAACAGCGCCACGTGGTGGGGGTATTTACCGACGGCGACCTACGCCGCTGGCTGGTGAAAGGCCATACTCTCGACGAGCCGCTAATGAATGCCATCACACGTCCCGGCTTCCAACTGCCGGAACAGTGGCGCGCGGGCGAGGCGCTGGAAGCCCTGCACCAGCAGAACATCAGCGCCGCGCCGGTGGTGAATAGCGACGGCGTGCTGGTCGGGGCGATAAATCTGCATGATTTACATCAGGCGGGCATTGGTTGATCCGACGGCGTTACTCATTAACTGGTTATTTGTTATAATCCCCGCGCTTTAAGGTCGCCATCACGGTCAGTGGTGGCGATGACTCTTTCAAATTCCAGGTGGTTAGGCTTTATATGAAACACAGAGTAGACGTCATGATTTCCGAGCAGGAAGTCAAAACCCGAATTGCTGAGTTAGGCCGTGAAATCACCGAGCACTACCGTGATAGCGGCAGTGATATGGTGCTGGTCGGGCTGTTGCGCGGTTCATTCATGTTTATGGCTGACTTGTGTCGCACCATTGACGTTTCCCACGAAGTGGATTTCATGACCGCCTCCAGCTACGGCAACGGCATGTCCACCACCCGTGATGTCAAAATCCTCAAAGATCTGGATGAAGATATCCGTGGCAAAGACGTGCTGATCGTCGAAGACATCATCGACTCCGGCAACACCCTGAGCAAAGTCCGCGAACTGCTGCAACTGCGCGGCCCGAAATCGCTGGCAATCTGTACGCTGTTGGATAAACCACAGCGCCGCGAAGTGGACGTGAAAGTCGAATATGTAGGTTTCGCCATCCCCGACGAATTCGTGGTGGGTTACGGCATCGACTACGCCCAGCGCTATCGCCACCTGCCGTACGTCGGCAAAGTAGTGATGCTCGAAGAGTAAGTGGCTGGCTGCCCGCCTTAGTATTTCTAACGCGGGCAGTACACACAGAGCGACGCGCCGGAAAAAGGCACAAAAAAAGGCACATAATGTGCCTTTTGCTTTTTATTCTTTTGTACAGTTACTGCGGATTGCCGTGCAGCAGGGCGGAGACGCCTTGGCGGTAACGTTGTTCCAGCGTTTCGCGGCTGGTGGAGGTCACTTCGAGGTCGCGCAGACGCCCGTCTTGAATGCCGTAAACCCAGCCGTGTAGCGAGACTTTTTGTCCGCGCTTCCACGCGGTCTGCATCACCGTTGAGTGGCCGAGGTTGTAAATCTGTTCCACCACGTTCAGCTCGCACAGCTTGTTCAGACGCTGGTCTGGGGAGAGCTCGCCGAGCAGTGAACTGTGTTTGTACCAGATGTCGCGAATATGCAGCAGCCAGTTGTTGATAAGCCCCAACTCAGGATTCTCCACCGCCGCCTGAACACCGCCACAGCCGTAGTGCCCACAGATAATCACGTGCTCGACTTCCAGCACGTCGATGGCGTACTGCACCACGGACAGGCAGTTAAGGTCGGTATGGATAACCAGATTGGCGACGTTGCGGTGAACGAAGAGTTCACCCGGCTCAAGCCCGGTCAGTTGTTCGGCAGGCACGCGGCTGTCTGAGCAGCCAATCCATAGAAAGCGGGGTTTTTGCGATTCGGAAAGACGTTCGAAGAAGCCTGGATCTTCTTCCACCATGGTTTTTGACCAAAGGGCGTTATTATTTTTAAGTGTTTCAATGTCATTCATGGACGTTAATAGCCTGTAACCGATCAACTGCGATGGGTTAATATAGGGCAACACTCCGCTATTTCATATCGATTCAGCATCCCATTAAGCAACAAATCATAACGCCAGAATTTATAACAAGGTTCTCTACACAAGGTAAGCTCCACTTATGACATACGCATTGGAACTGGAGAAGTTAACCAAGACTTACGCCGGTGGCGTGCAGGCTCTACGCGGCATCGACCTCAAGGTAGAAGCAGGTGATTTCTACGCGCTGCTCGGGCCAAACGGTGCCGGTAAATCGACCACCATTGGCATCATCAGCTCGCTGGTGAATAAATCTGCCGGTAAGGTTCGAGTCTTTGGTTACGACATCGATAAGGATATCGTCAACGCCAAGCGCCAGCTCGGGCTGGTGCCGCAGGAGTTCAACTTCAACCCGTTTGAAACCGTCATGCAAGTGGTGGTCAATCAGGCCGGTTACTACGGCGTTCCGCGCCCGCTGGCTTTACAGCGCGCTGAAAAATACCTAACCCAGCTGGATCTGTGGGGCAAGCGCAACGAGCGTTCCCGCATGCTGTCGGGGGGGATGAAGCGCCGCCTGATGATTGCCCGCGCGCTGATGCACGAGCCGAAGCTGCTGATCCTCGATGAACCAACCGCCGGGGTGGATATCGAGCTGCGCCGTTCCATGTGGGGCTTCCTTAAAGAGCTTAACGCCCAGGGGACCACCATCATCCTGACCACCCACTATCTGGAAGAAGCGGAGATGCTGTGCCGTAATATCGGCATTATTCAGGGCGGCCAGCTGGTGGAAAACACCAGCATGAAAGAGCTGCTGTCGAAGCTGAAATCTGAAACCTTCATTCTCGACTTGGCACCGAAAAGTAATCTGCCGCAGCTCGAAGGCTATCGCCACAAGCTGACGGATACCTCGACGCTGGAAGTGGAAGTGATGCGCGAGCAGGGGCTGAACTCGCTGTTTAGCCAACTGAGCAATCAGGGCGTGCAGGTGTTGAGTATGCGTAACAAGGCTAACCGTTTGGAAGAGCTGTTTGTCACCTTGGTGAACGGCAGTGAGGAATCGAAATAATGTCGCAATTGTATTGGGTTGCACTCAAAAGTATCTGGCTAAAAGAGATTAACCGTTTCGGGCGTATCTGGATCCAGACGCTGGTTCCGCCAGTGATCACCATGACGCTGTACTTCATCATTTTCGGTAATTTGATCGGTTCGCAGATTGGCCAAATGCATGGTTTCACCTACATGCAGTTCATCGTGCCGGGCCTGATCATGATGGCGGTGATCACTAACTCCTACGCTAACGTGGCATCCTCTTTCTTTAGCGCCAAGTTCCAGCGCAATATTGAAGAGCTGCTGGTGGCCCCTGTGCCAACGCACGTGGTGATTGCCGGTTATGTCGGCGGCGGCGTGGCGCGTGGTATCTGCGTGGGGATTTTGGTCACCGCGATTTCACTGTTCTTCGTGCCGCTGGTGATCCACTCATGGTGGGTTATCGCGCTGACTCTGCTGCTGACGGCGATCCTGTTCTCCCTCGGCGGCCTGCTCAACGCAGTATTTGCCACCACCTTTGATGACATCAGCCTGATCCCAACCTTCGTGTTGACCCCGCTGACCTATCTGGGCGGCGTGTTCTACTCGCTGACGCTGCTGCCGCCAATCTGGCAGGCGGTTTCTAAGCTCAACCCAATTGTCTATATGATCAGCGGCTTCCGCTACGGCTTCTTGGGGATCACCGATGTTCCGTTGGTGTTCACCATGGGCGTGTTGGTGGCGTTTATTGCAGTGTTTTACTTGCTGGCTTGGTACTTGATTGAGCGTGGCCGCGGCTTGCGTAGCTAATCCACGTCATCCTTTGCGCTGTCTCGGCGTTGGCTGCATGGCAATTTAAAAATAAAAAAAACGGGGCCAGTCAGTGGCCCCGTTTTTTTATGCCTGAATCAAGGTTATGCCACTTGAACAGGTACCGCCTTGGCGGTGCGTTTCAGTTGGTTTTCACCTTCGAAATAGGCGACTTTCGGCTGGTGCTTGCGGGCTTCGGCGTCTGACATCTGCACGTAAGAACAGATGATCAGCAGGTCGCCGACGCAGGCGCAGCGCGCTGCCGCGCCGTTCACCGATATAATCCGTGAGCCGCGTTCAGCTGCGATAGCATAGGTCGAAAAACGCTGACCGTTATCAACGTTATAAATGTCGATGGCTTCGTATTCCAGAATCCCTGACGCGTCGAGGAAGTCTTGATCGATGGCGCAGGAGCCTTCGTAGTGCAAATCAGCCTGAGTCACGTGAACTCGATGCAGTTTGCCTTGGAGCATAGTACGTACCATGTAGGTGACCCTTCATTTACCTTTAACTTTCACACTGTTGCTTCATTGCGACAGCGGGAAGGCTTGGGATAACAAATTGATGAAATACAAAAAATCCGATACCCAGATCGACCACATCTTTGCCGATTTAGTACCCGTTGTCTACTGCGTCAAATCAACCTGCTGATTATCAATCAGTCGCGCTTTACCCAGCCACGCCGCCATCAGAATCACGGCCGACGTGCTATCCACATTCAGCTCTTGCAGGGTCTTGGCGTCGCGAATAAACAGCTCGTCAGGGGTGAAGCCGGCGTCGCGTAGCTGCTGCGCCGTCTCTTCCAGCATCTCTTCGACGTGGCGCTCGCCTTGGCTCAGGCGCTCGGCCAGCTGGTTCATGATTTTCGCCAGCTCAGGCGCGGTTTTGCGCTCGTCGTGAGTGAGATAACCGTTGCGCGAACTCAGTGCCAAACCGTCTTTGGCGCGCACGGTCGGCACACCGATAATCTCGATGTCATAACCCATGTCTTCCACCAGCGTGCGGATCAGCGCCAACTGCTGGAAGTCTTTTTGGCCGAAGCAGGCGACGTCAGGCTGCACCAGATTGAACAGCTTGCTGACGATGGTCGACACACCGCGAAAATGCCCCGGACGGCTCGCGCCCTCCAGAATGGTGGAGATAACCGGTACGTCGACCTGAGTCTGGGTGGCCAAGCCTTTCGGATAGATATCCGCCGGCGATGGCGCGAAAACCAAGTCCACGCCGCGTTTGTTCAGCTTCTCGCAGTCTTCCTGCAAGGTGCGCGGGTAGCGTTCTAAATCGTCAGGGCGCTCGAACTGCATCGGGTTAACAAAGATACTTACTACCACCACGTCGCCCCGGGCTTTGGCTTCTTCCACCAGAGTCATGTGACCTTCGTGCAGGTTGCCCATGGTGGGAACCAGTGCGATACGTTTGTTGTTCTGGCGGTAAAAACGAATTTCACGGCGCAGCAGCGGCACATTTTCAATAATCAGCACGTCGATAACCCTTCTTATTTAAAACTGTGTTCTTCGCCCGGATAGACACCCTGAGCAACTTGTTCAACATACAGGCGCACCGCGCCGCGAATGTCGCCAGCCTCGGTGAGGAAGTCTTTGGCGAACTTCGGCGTGTGGCCGCCGGTGATGCCAAAGGCGTCGTGCATCACCAGAATCTGGCCGTCGGTCACGTTGCCCGCGCCGATACCAATCACCGGAATGGCAAGCTCTTCGGTCACGCGCTTCGCCAGCTCGACCGGCACGCACTCCAGCACCATCAGCTGGGCTCCGGCTTCTTCGAGTGCCAGCGCATCTTTCACCAGCTGGTTAGCCGCCACTTCGTCACGGCCCTGCACTTTATAGCCGCCGAACACGTTGACCGACTGCGGCGTTAAGCCCAAATGACCACAAACCGGCACCGCACGCTCGGTGAGCATTTTCACCGTTTCACATAGCCAGCTTCCGCCTTCTAACTTCACCATATTGGCCCCGGCGCGCATCAGCACGGCCGCGCTGGTGAAGGTCTGCTCTGGGGTGGCATAGCTCATAAAAGGCAGGTCAGACAGCAGCAGCGCCTTGGGCGCACCGCGACGCACGCAGCGCGTGTGATAGGCAATCTCTTCGACAGTGACTGGCAGGGTAGAGTCATGGCCCTGCACCACCATGCCGAGGGAATCACCAATCAGCATCACGGGGATACCCTGCTCGGCGAACAGCTGCGCGAAGCTGGCATCGTAGGCGGTAATGGTCGCAAACTTGTGGTTCTCTTGCTTCCACTGGCGTAACTGGCTGAGGGTTGTAGCTTTCATGAGATCTTCCTATGAACAATTCATTCGGTGAATATCTTGCCGACATTCTACTGTATGACCGAATAAGCAGGTAGTGAAGTTCCTGCTCAGGGCACGGAACATCTTAAGAACTGCTTAAGGTGGTTGACGTATAATCAAAGAGTGGAGATTTCGGGCGAATATTAAGGAAGAGCAATGCGCATTTTACTGATTGAAGACGACAACATGATTGGCGATGGTATCAAGGCCGGGTTGGGCAAGCTGGGGTTTACGCTGGACTGGTTTACCGACGGTAAAATGGGCAAAGCGGCGCTCGACAGCGCGCCTTATGACGCAGTGATTCTGGACCTGAGCCTGCCGGGCCTCGATGGTATGCAGCTTTTACGGGAATGGCGGCGCGAGGGCAAAGACACGCCGGTGCTGATCCTTACGGCGCGTGACGCACTGGAACAGCGGGTGAGTGGCCTACAGGCCGGCGCCGATGACTATCTGTGCAAACCTTTTGCGCTCGTGGAAGTCGCGGCGCGGCTACAGGCACTGATCCGCCGCCGCCACGGGCAGATCACCCCGATTGTCACCCACGGCAGTTTACAATTCGACCCTGCCTCTCGCAGCGCGACGCTAAATGGCGAAGTCGTGGTGCTCACCCAGCGCGAAATCACCGTCATGGAGCTGTTTCTCAACAACAAAGGCCGGGTTCTGCCTCGCCCGCTGATTCAGGAAAAGCTCTACAGCTGGGACGATGAGGTCAGCAGCAACGCAGTTGAAGTGCATATTCACCACTTGAGGAAGAAGCTCGGCAACGGCTTTATCCGCACCGTCCACGGCGTGGGCTACACCCTGGGCGATGCCACAGAGGAGGGCCAGTGAGAGCTAGATTTGCGCGTCTCAGTTTGCGGCTGCGGCTGATTTTATTGTTCGGCCTTTTGGCGCTGCTCACTTGGCTGGCCGCCTCGGTTATCGCCTGGCAGCAGACTCGCCACAACATTAATGAAGTGTTCGACACCCAGCAGATACTGTTCGCCAAACGACTGGCAGGGGCGGGGCTGGCGGAGATGATGGCGGTGGAGCACGACGTGCGCCTGCCGGAAACCAAGAAAATCCTGCATAAAGGCAATCGCGGCCATACCGATGATGACGCGCTGACCTTCGCCATTTTTGATCGTCAGGGCAAGATGCTGCTCAACGATGGCGAGAACGGCAAGCATATCCGCTTTGACAGCAGTACGCAGGGGTTCACCGACAGCCAGCTGGAAGGGGATGACGACGCGTGGCGACTGCTGTGGCTGACCACCGCCGACGGGCAGTTCCGCGTGGTGGTCGGGCAAGAATATGACTATCGCAACGATCTGGCGTGGACGCTGGTCAGCGGGCAGTTAATGCCGTGGCTGGCGAGCTTGCCTATCCTGCTTCTCGCGATGATCCTGCTGATCACTCGCGAGCTAAAACCTTTGCGCCGGGTGGCGGACGATCTTCATCGCCGCGCGCCTGACGACGCTGCGCCCATCTCCACCCGGCAGGTTCCCTCCGAGGTTTTGCCTCTGGTGACATCCCTTAACTCGCTGTTTAGCCGCACCGGCGAGCTGCTGGTGCGCGAGCGCCGCTTCACCTCCGATGCCGCCCATGAGCTGCGCAGCCCGCTGGCGGCGCTGCGCGTTCAAACCGAAGTGGTGCAGCTTTCCGGCGATGACGCCAGCGCGCGGGAACATGCACTGGGGAATCTCACTACCAGCATTGATCGCGCCACGCGGCTGGTGGATCAACTTCTGAACCTGTCGCGGCTGGAGTCTTTTGACGGTTTAGAGGAGCTTGAGCCTATCAACTGGGCCAGCCTGCTGATGCAGATGATGGGTGAGCAGGACGCCGCCGCGCACGCCCGTGGCATCGCGCTGCGCTTTGAACCTCTGGGCGAACCGGCGATGATTCAGGGCCAGCCGTTGCTGCTTTCGATGATGCTGCGCAACCTGATTGATAATGCGGTTCGCTATTCGCCGCGCGGGTCGAACGTCACGGTGTGGCTCGACGAGCAGGGGATTCGGGTTGAAGATCAGGGGCCGGGCATTGATGAAGAGCACCTTGCGAGGCTGGGGGAGAGGTTCTATCGGCCGCCGGGGCAACAGCAGACCGGCAGCGGGCTGGGCGTTTCGATTGTGCGGCGTATCGCCCAGTTGCACGGCTTGCAGGTGAGTTATCGCAATCGCCAGCAGGGTGGCTTAGAAGTCGCAATCAGATAAGCAACGGCCAGATGAACTGGCCGCGAATTACCAGTGTTCCAGCCCGTTCAGCGGCACGCGGGTGAGAACAGTTTGCAGAGATTCGCCGTCAGGGAACACCACGTCTGGCGCGATTTCTGCCAGCGGATAGAGCATAAACTCACGGTTTTTCATGTCGTAATGCGGCACGGTCAGACGTTCGGTGTTGATCACCCGATCGCCATACAGCAGCAGGTCTAAATCCAGCGTGCGCGGTCCCCAACGTTCCAGCTTTCGCACCCGGCCCTGATTCTGTTCAATGGCCTGAGTGCAGTCTAGCAACTCTTCTGGCGGCAGTTCGGTATCCAGTGCCACCACGGCATTGAGGAAATCAGGCTGATTTTGCGGGCCGAGGGGCTTGCTGCGGTAAAATGCCGAGCAGACCACCAACTGGGTGCGGGGCATGTGCGCCAGAGCTTCCAGCGCACAGTTAACCTGGTCTACAGGCTTGGCAAGGTTACTGCCGAGCGCAATGTAGACCCGAATCATTGCGCATTGTCCTTGCGCGGTGCCCGTTTGCGAGGGCGACGCGGACGGCTGCGGCGCGGTGCGGCGTCATCACCCAGCGTACCCAGCATGTTTTTCTGCGAGGCCGGTGTCGCTTCCTGGAACTCACCCCACCATTCGGTCAGGCTTTGCAGTTCGCGATGCTGCTCGACTTCGGCGCGCAGCGCCAGCAGGTCGAAGGCGGCGCGGAACTTAGGATGCTCCATCAGCTTGTGCGCACGTTTACCCTGACGGCGAGACAGGCGCAGTTGCAGCGCCCAGATATCACGCACCAGCGTAGTAATACGTTTTGGGATCGCCAATGTGCGGCACTGCTCGTCGAGCACGTCGTTCATCGCCAGCGAGAAGGCATCGTAATAGGTCAATCCGCCTTCCTGTGCCAGCTTCTGCGCGTGTTCAATCACCGGATACCACAGCATCGCGGCGAACAGGAACGCAGGGTTAACGCGCTGATCGTTTTGCAGACGGAAGTCGGTGTTTTTCAGCACCTGAACCAGAATGCGCTCCATCGGGCTGTCACCCTCTTCGGTGAACTGGCGGGCAATCAGCGGGAACAGCGGCTGGAACAGCTGATATTCACGCAGCTTCAGGTAGGTCTGGTAGCCGTTGCCCGCTTGCAGCAGTTTTAAAGACTCTTCGAACAGGCGCGCCGGAGGGATTTCTTGTAACAAGGTCGCCAGTCGTGGAATAGGCTGTGCGGTTTCCGGGCTGATTTTCATGTCCAGCTTGGCGGCGAAACGCACGGCGCGCAGCATACGCACCGGGTCTTCGCGGTAGCGCGTTTCTGGGTCACCAATCAGGCGAATAATGCCGTTTTCAAGGTCACGCAGGCCACCGGTGTAGTCACGCACGGTGAAGTCGGCCACGCCGTAATACAGGCTGTTGATGGTGAAGTCGCGGCGCTGGGCGTCATCTTCGATGGTGCCAAAGATGTTGTCGCGCAGCAGCATGCCGTTGACGGCCTGCTGGGAAGAATTTTTGTCTTCCACTTCTTCTTGCTGCTCGTGATGACCACGGAAGGTGGCGACCTCAATGATTTCCGGCCCAAACATCACGTGAGCCAGACGGAAGCGACGGCCCACCAGACGGCAGTTGCGGAACAGTTTGCGTACCTGCTCAGGCGTGGCGTTGGTGGTGATGTCGAAGTCTTTCGGTTTCTTTTCCAGCAATAAATCGCGCACGCCGCCGCCAACCAGGTAGGCTTCGTAACCGGATTTATTTAAGCGATACAGCACTTTAAGGGCGTTTTCGCTGATATCACGACGAGAGATGTTGTGCTCATCGCGAGGAATAATGGTCATGGCGCGGGTTTCGCCTTCGTAATCAAAGGAGACGCGGGCTTTCTTCGCCGGCTCTTCGGTCACATAACGTTCAACGAATGGGCGATCGCCGCGTGGCGCTTCGCTGGCTGAACGGCGATTGTCATGATTTTCGTTCTGACGAGGGGCAGAGCGGGATGGCTGTCTCGCGCCTTGCGCAGCATTATTGCCGCGTCGATCGCCTCGATTGCCATTGTCATCCCGGCGATTACGGTTATCGCGATTGCCACTGCGTTCGCGGCGTGGGGATGACGGCGTTCTTGGGTTGCCGTCGGCAACGGAAGCAGAGTCCACGGAGGTTGGGTCGCGGCGGTCTTTATCTTCACGAAGAGGGGCTGGTTCAGGCACCGCGTTTTCTTCACGGATGACTTTGTCTTCACGAACTAGCACCTTACGGCAAAAATTGGCTACTCGGGTAAAAATGGGACACCTCGATAGTGACTGATAAAAATGACGCGACGCAAAAACAGCGGCTAATCATAGCTCACACTGGCTACTTTGAGAATGCCGAAGTCAAATCTGGCGGAGCTTTCGCATGCTGACGCGGCATCTGCGCGGGGGACCAATGTTCAATCGCCCAGCGTAATAATAAATCTAATGGTAAATCCTGCCAGTTTTCCGGCAAGGTTTGACCTAAAAATTGTAACGCTTTCAACAACACGGGGCGCGGATCGCCGGGTGGCAGGCCGGGCGCGTGATTTTGTTTGGAAAGCTTATCGCCACTCTCATTGACCGCCAGTGGCAAATGCAAATATCCCGGCTGCGGGTAGCCAAGATGCTGATAAAGCGAAATCTGCCGTACCGTTGGCTCAATTAAGTCGGCTCCGCGCACCACGTGATTGACTCCCTGATAGTGATCGTCGACCACCACGGCGAGGTTATAGGCGAACAGGCCGTCTCGGCGGCGGATAATAAAATCCTCTTCGGCGAGAGTCTGGCTGGCGTGCAGCTGGCCCTGAAAATCATCGTCGAAGGCGTAAACCGGGCGCGTCTGGCGCAGGCGAATCGCCGCATTCTCAGGGCCAAGGCCTAAGTGCTGACAGTGGCCATCATAGGTGCCGCCGAGCTGGGCGACGCGCTGGCGGGTACAGGTGCAGTAATAGCTCAGGCCATTGTTGTGCAACGAGTCTAGGGCGGCGCGGTAGGCGTCATGGCGTTTCGACTGCCAAACCACTTCACCATCCCAGTGCAGGCCAAAACGTTCAAGCGTGGCAAGAATGCTGTCGGCGGAACCGGCGATTTCGCGCGGCGGGTCGAGATCGTCAATACGCACCAGCCACTGGCCCTGTGCGGCGCGGGCGTGCAAATAGCTACCGAGGGCGGCAATCAGAGAACCAAAGTGAAGTTCACCGGAAGGTGAGGGAGCAAAGCGGCCGATGTAGGGCGACGTGGCGTGGGTATCTGACATAAGAAGTTTGAAACGAAAGAGGGTGCTGCGTTGTTAAGGGAACGCGGTGCGTAATGCACCGCGTGGGACCCGAGACTTAACCTGCCATCTGCTTTTCGCGGATTTCAGCCAATGTCTTACAGTCAATGCACAAATCAGCGGTAGGACGTGCTTCGAGACGGCGGATACCGATCTCAACGCCACAGGAATCGCAATATCCGAAATCCTCGTCTTCCACTTTTTTCAGCGTTTTTTCAATTTTTTTGATCAGCTTACGTTCACGGTCGCGGTTACGTAGTTCAAGGCTGAATTCTTCTTCCTGAGCGGCACGGTCGACCGGATCTGGGAAGTTTGCAGCTTCGTCCTGCATGTGCGAAACGGTACGGTCAACTTCATCCCTGAGCTGATTGCGCCACGCTTCAAGGATCTTCTTGAAGTGGGTCAGCTGAGCGACGTTCATGTACTCTTCGCCTGGCTTCTCTTGGTATGGTTCTACCCCAGCGATGGCGAGAATGCTCAAGGACGATGTCTTACGGGTTTGCCCTTCTTGCATGATGCTTCTCCTACATAAAACGCACTATACTCTTCATCCTTTAAGCTACTGCTGCGTTGTCCGCCTTGCTGTAATTCAACGATGTTGAGTATTTCGATCCCCAAAAGGGGGAAAAAATCAGGCCGCTATAAATACCAGAAGGCAACGAGGTAAGCAATTAATCATCGCAGGGTCTTGACAGACCTGTGAGGAAAAGCGTATTCGCGACTCCTTAATCCTTCAAAAATTGAACAATTTAGAGTCTCTGCCCCCATGTGGTCGCCGCCGATGGCTTTAATAACAGGGGTTATCCGACAAACTGGCGGGTAGCCAGAGGTAAACGTTCTGTGAGGCGGATACCCTCGGCAGAAAGTTTTGCACCGTAACACATCACTTCGACACCGTTTTTCTGTACCTGCGTCAACAATGCTGCATAACGCGGATCAATATGGTGTGCCGGAGAGACGCTTTCAATGCCTGAATGCAATACAGCGAAAAATAAAACGGCTCGCTGTCCCTGTTCTGCCATCGCTTGAAGCTCGCGTAAATGCTTCTGACCTCGCAGGGTCACTGCGTCGGGGAAGAAGCCGCATCCTTGTTGCAACAAGGTGACAGATTTCACTTCAATATAGCAGTCAGAACCATTATCCGCCTGTAACATAAAATCTATGCGACTGTTTTCGGCGCCGTATTTAACTTCGCTAGAGATCTTACTGTAAGCAGATAATTCTGGAATAGCGCCTAATTCCAGCGCTTCTCGCACTAGCTGGTTGGCCCGCAGCGTGTTGACGCAAATCCAGTGCCCCTGCTGCGTTTCGGTAAGCTCCCAGCTATGGGCGTACTTGCGTTTTGGGTTGTCGGAGGTGGAATACCAGACGGTATCGCCCGGCGTAGCGCAGCCGGTCATCGCGCCGGTATTGGCGCAATGCAGGGTTAATTCCTTACCTTCTGGGGTGACCACGTCCGCCAGAAAACGTTTGTAACGTTTGATCAGGGTTGCGGGTTGAAGTGGTGGCTCGAAGTGCATGACATTTCCTGATTGAAATTAGTCGTTAGGCGCGGCGGGCGACAGCGGCCAGCTTTGCAACAAGGAGTATCGGGTGCGGCCACTCTCATAAAGGGACTGGTACAGACCAAACTCGGTGGCGTCCAGCGTCCAGTTGGGTGTTGTGGGAGGAATGGCGACCGGACGAGTGGCGGCGCGGAACAGCGAAATATGCGGATGAAACGGCAACGCGCTCTGGTAACAGCCGTTGCGCGCCGCGTGGGAGCGCAGCACCTCGGCCAGTTGCAGCAGCGCGCGTGGCGCACGCCGAGTGCCGAGCCAAACCACGCCGGCTCCGGGCCAGTGGCCCGCGTCATCGATTTGAAAGCTGAAAGCTTTGGCATCGATTCGCCCGGCGACGCCGCGTAAAGCCGCCTCTTTTTGTTCGCTCACCTCGCCCAAAAAGGCCAGAGTGATATGCAAATTGGCCGCCGTCAGCGGGCGTCCTGTCTCGGCCGGGAAATTATCAGCACGCCATTTAATCACCTGTTTTTGTAATTTCGGTGGCAGTGATAAAGCAAAAAACAGACGGCGTTGAGCGGACATTGCAGGTTCCCTTAAGGCAGAAGCAGGCCCAGATGCTACAATGCTGGCGCTTTAAATCAACTCATATGGGGCTTTTTCATTGTCATCTTCTTTGCCGGTCAGTGCCGTACTTGACCCTTTATTAGCCGCGCTAAAAAGCGCACCGCAGGTACTGCTGCTGGCCCCGACAGGCGCGGGCAAATCGACCTGGCTGCCGCTACAGCTGCTGCAACAGGCTAACCTGCCCGGTAAAATCCTGCTGCTCGAGCCGCGTCGGCTGGCGGCCAAGAACGTGGCTTATCGTCTGGCCCAGCAGCTTGGTGAAACGCCCGGCCAGACCGTCGGCTATCGCATGCGCGCGGAAAGCAAAACCAGCGCCGCCACTCGTCTTGAAGTGGTCACCGAGGGGATCCTGACCCGCATGGTGCAGGCCGACCCTGAGCTGAGCGGCGTCTCACTGGTTATCCTCGACGAATTCCACGAGCGCAGCCTGCAAGCCGATTTGGCGCTGGCGCTGCTGCTCGACGTGCAAAACGCCCTGCGCGATGACCTCAAGCTGCTGATTATGTCCGCCACCCTCGACAATCTGCGACTCACCCCGCTGCTGCCCGACGCGCCGGTAATTGTCTCCGAGGGGCGCAGCTTCCCGGTGGATCGCCACTATATTTCTCTCGCCAGCCACGAGCGCCTCGACGAAGGCATAGCGCGGGTGGTGAGTCGCCTGATGAGCGAAAACGGCGGCTCGATGCTGCTGTTCCTGCCCGGCGTGGCGGAAATCACTCGCGTGCAGAACCTGCTGGCAGGGAGAGTGTCTGACGATATCGACCTCTGCCCGCTGTATGGCGCGCTGACGCTCGATCAGCAGCAAAAGGCGATTCAACCTGCGCCAGCGGGCCGCCGCAAAATCGTGCTCGCGACCAATATTGCTGAAACCAGCCTGACTATCGAAGGTATTCGGCTGGTGGTGGACAGCGGGCTGGAACGCAGCGCGCAGTTTGACCCGCGCTCCGGCCTGACCCGTCTGGTGACGCAGCGGATTAGCCAAGCTTCGATGACCCAGCGCGCGGGCCGCGCCGGGCGTCTGGAGCCGGGTCTGTGCTGGCACCTGTTCGCCAAAGAGCAGGCTGAACGCGCCAGTGCGCAGGGCGAGGCGGAAATTCTGCAAAGCGACCTGAGCAGTTTCTGGCTCGAACTTTTGCAGTGGGGCTGCCAGCAGCCGGAGCAACTGTCGTGGCTTGATGCGCCGCCCGCCCCCGCGCTGGCGGCGGCCAAAACCTTGCTGCATTCTCTTGGCGCGACGGATAGGCAGGGCAAACTTACCTCGGCGGGGCAGCGCATGGCCAAGCTCGGCTGCGAGCCGCGCCTTGCCGCGATGCTGATTGCCGCCGATGCTCAGGGTGCCGATGCTTTAGCAACGGCGGCGCTGCTGGCCGCCATGCTGGAAGAGCCTCCGCGCGGGGGCATGCCGGATATCGATTATTGGCTCAGTCGCCCGCAGGGCAATTGGCAGCGCCGCGCCGGTCAGCTAGCTCAGCGGGTTTCGGCCAAAAAAGGTCAGGTGGACGCGGCGCTGGCTCCGTGGCTACTGGCCGTCGCCTTCAGTGACCGCATTGCCCAGCGCCGGGGAGCCGATGGCCGCTATTTGTTAGCCAACGGCCTCGGGGCTTCTCTACCGCAGGACGATGCGCTAACCCGCGCCGCGTGGCTGGTGGCGCCGCAGCTGTTGCAGGGCAATAACAGCCCGGACGCGCGAATTTTGCTGGCAGTGACGCTGGATGCCAGCCAGTTGGCCGAGCGTTTGCCGCAAATTGTCAAAGAGCAAACTGCGGTCGAGTGGGATGAAGAGAAAGGCACGCTACGCGCGTGGCGGCGCTGGCAGGTGGGGCGGCTGGTGTTGAAAGCTAACCCACAGGCCAAGCCGGATGACGCCGATTTACAACAGGCGCTGATTGACTGGGTTCGGCAGCAGGGTTTGGCGTCGCTTAACTGGTCGGTAGCCGCCGAACAGCTGCGCCTGCGCCTGACTTGCGCCGCCAAATGGATGCCCGAAGCTGACTGGCCCGCGATGGATGACCAAAGCCTGCTTGACGGCCTCGAGCAGTGGCTCTCGCCGTCGCTTAACGGCGTGCGTTCGCTCAAAATGCTGCAACAGGTGGATTTATATGACGCGCTGCTGCGGCTACTGGATTGGCATCAGCGCCAGCGATTAGATAAGGCGCTGCCGACTCATTACACCGTTCCTACTGGCAGCCGTTTGCCAATCCGCTATTATGCTGACCAGCCGCCGATTTTGTCGGTGCGGATGCAGGAAATGTTTGGCGAGGAGCGCAGCCCGATGCTGGCCGAAGGCCGCGTCGCCGTGGTGCTGGAGCTGCTTTCCCCCGCCCAGCGCCCGTTGCAGATCACCGCCGATTTGGCGGCATTCTGGCAAGGGACGTATCGCGAAGTACAAAAAGAGATGAAAGGTCGCTACCCTAAGCACCCCTGGCCGGATAATCCGGCTGTGGAAATGCCCACGCGTCGCACCAAAAAATATCAATGACCAGAAAACCCAAGTCGATAGACGCGAAATTGTCTGATTTTTTTCAGAGATTTCTTCTGGTCATAGCCACAACCGAGGCAGAGAGTAGGCCGCAATTTATGAACACAGCAGTTTTTATGGAGAGTTGTCATGTCTGGCGATGATCGCGAGCCGATTGGCCGTAAAGGCAAACCCGCAGGACGTAAGCCTTCGCGCTCGCGTCCGGTACGTCGCCGTAGGGATGACGATTATGAAGAATTCGATGATGACTATGAAGAAGACCGCGAAACGGATGACGACTATGACGATGAAGAAGAGACCCGTCGGGAGTCGCGTATGACCCGCAAAGCCGCGCCACGCAAAGCGGCGAAATCCGGAAAAGGGGGCAAGCCGCGCAGCAGAAAACGCTGGTGGTTCTGGCTGCTGTTTAAGCTGTTCATCATCTTCGCCATCCTGATGGGGATTTACGGTTTCTATCTCAATACTGAGATCCGTGGCCGTATTGATGGCAAAGTCTGGCAGCTGCCAGCGGCGGTGTATGGTCGTCAGGTGAACCTTGAGCCGGACATGCCGTACAGCAAAAAAGAGATGATTAACCTGCTGGAAGGCACGCAATACCGCCAAGTGACGCGTATTACCCGTCCGGGCGAGTTTACCGTGGCTGCCAACAGCATCGACTTGCTGCGCCGTCCGTTTGATTTCCCAGATGGTAAAGAGGGCCAGATCAACGCTCGCCTGATGTTTGAAGATAACCATCTTTCGGAGATTAAGAACCTCGACAACAACCGCGATTTCGGGCTGTTCCGCCTCGATCCGCGTTTGATCACCATGCTGCAATCTCCGAACGGCGAACAGCGCCTGTTCGTGCCGCGCTCTGGTTTCCCGGACCTGCTGGTGGACACGCTGCTGGCAACCGAGGACCGTCACTTCTATGAACACGACGGTATCAACTTCTGGGCGATTGGCCGCGCGGTGGTGGCGAACTTAACCGCCGGACACGCGGTGCAGGGCGGCAGTACGCTGACCCAACAGCTGGTGAAAAACCTGTTCCTGACCAACGAACGCTCGCTGAGCCGTAAAGCGCGCGAAGCCTATATGGCGATTCTGGTCGACGCCAACTACAGCAAAGATCGCATCCTCGAGCTGTACCTGAACGAAGTCTATCTCGGCCAGAGTGGCTCAGATCAGATTCGCGGCTTCCCGCTGGCGAGCCTCTACTACTTTGGCCGTCCGGTGGATGAGCTGAGTCTGGATCAGCAGGCGCTGTTAGTCGGCATGGTGAAAGGCGCCTCGCTGTACAACCCGTGGCGTAACCCGAAACTGGCCCTTGAACGCCGCAACTTAGTGCTGCGTTTGCTGGTTAATCAAAAAGTTATCGACCAAGAATTGTATGACATGCTCAGCGCGCGCCCTCTGGGCGTCCAGCCGAAGGGCGGGGTGATTTCTCCTCAGCCAGCCTTTATGCAGATGGTGCGTCAGGAGCTGCAGGCCAAGCTTGGCGATAAAGTACAGGATATGTCAGGGGTGAAAATCTTCACCACCCTCGACCCGATTTCTCAGGATTCCGCCGAGAAAGCCGTGGAAGAAGGCATTCCTTTACTGCGTAAGAAGAGCGGGTTGAACGACATTGAAACCGCGATGGTGATTGTTGACCGCTATACCGGCGAAGTGCGTGCCATGGTCGGCGGCGCCGAAACCCAGTTTGCGGGCTTCAACCGTGCCATGCAGGCGCGTCGTCAGGTCGGCTCTTTGGCCAAGCCTGCGACCTACCTGACTGCCCTGTCGCAGCCGGATAAATACCGCCTGAACACCGTGCTGGCTGACCAGCCGCTGACCCTGAAACTGGCCAATGGCCAGACCTGGTCGCCGAAGAACGATGATCACCAGTTCCGTGGACAGGTGCTGCTGGTGGACGCGCTGGCGCGCTCGATGAACGTGCCAACGGTTAACCTCGGTATGGCTGTCGGTCTGGATAACATTACCAAGCAGCTGATTAACCTGGGTATTCCAAAAGAGTCGCTGAACCAGCTGCCGTCAATGCTGTTGGGGGCTATTGCCCTGACGCCGATGGAAGTTGCGCAGGAGTACCAGACCATTGCCAGCGGCGGCAACAAAGCGCCACTGTCCGCCGTGCGTTCGGTAATTGCGGAAGACGGTACCGTGCTCTACCAGAGCTTCCCACAGGCGGTTCGGGTTATTCCGGCTCAGGCTTCTTATCTGACCATGTACGCGATGCAGCAGGTGGTTTCCGAGGGGACTTCACGCGCCTTGGCGAACAAGTTCCCGAACCTGCATCTGGCGGCGAAAACCGGTACCTCCAACGAACTGCGTGACAGCTGGTTCGCGGGTATCGACGGCAATCAGGTGGCGATCACCTGGGTTGGCCGCGATAACAACGGCCCGTCTAAGCTGTGGGGCTCTACCGGCGCGCTGGTGCTCTATAGCCGCTATCTGGATAACGAAACGCCGCAGCCGCTGACCTTGCAGGTGCCGGAAGGCATCACCACAATGAATATCGACGGCAGTGGAAACTTCGTCTGTAACAGCGGTGGCCTGACGGGCGGCGTAGCGCGCAGTATCCCGGTTTGGACCGATTCCCCTGACCAACTCTGTCAGGCGTCGCAAGCCGCGATTCAGCAGCAGCAGCAGCAGCAACAACAGCAGCAGCAACAGCAATCTCAACAAGAAGATGGCAAAGGCGTTGCGGGCTGGATTAAGGATATGTTCGGCTCAAGTCCGTAGGATCAGATGCTGAAATGAAAAAGGGCGCGACTCAGTTCGCGCCCTTTTTTTATCGAATATTGAAATTTAATAAAAAGTGAGCAAACGCAAGACCCAATGTGGTTTTGCATTGCGCCTCCGTGACTGTCTGCTACCCTCTAAGCACTTGTTATTTTAGAAGGATTCTAAGTATGAAAAGGGTTTTGGGCGCGATACTCATCACGTTGTTGTTGGCAGGCTGCGGCGAGCCAAAAATAGATGCTTCAACGCCAGACAAAATGAAATCGTCCATCGATAAGGTTCGAGATACGCTGCCAAAATATAAACGCGGGCAGTTTGATGACGCTTTGGAGGTGGCAGCAATGAGCCAATTGACACTGAAAGAACTGATGCAGGCGGGGGCCTCCGAGGATAATTCAGTGTTGCAGCGTAAAGTGGGTGCCGTGCTGGACGGCAAAACCGGTGAACAGGTGATTGCTTACGCCAAGACGGTCAAGGAAGAGAGAGCTAAAAAGGAAAAGGATGAAGAATTAAAAGAGTTAAAAGTTTTAGACGCTAAAGTAGCTGAAGCCTCAAGCAACTACGATAAACTAAAGGCTTTCAAGGTGATTGAGGCTAACTTCCACATGGAAAGTTCACCAAACAAGCCGAATGAACCCATTATCACAATGAATGTGGAAAACGATACTTCTCATGTTGTGTTTTCAGCTGATTTTGTCGGTATGATCACCAGCCCAGCGAGCAAGGCGCCTTTGTTGAGTGATTTTCTTACTCACCCTTTCCCCTCAGGACTCAAGCCGGGCGAAAAAGCGAAATGGGTTCAGAAACCTGGTCCACATTCCAAATGGGCGCAGATCAATAATCTGCCAAAAGATGCTCAGGTAATATTTTTCCCTACTACGCTGATTGATGAACATGGCAAATCTATTTTCGGCTCCTTAATTACCTCTGAAAAGGATCGTAAAAGATTGGCGCAATTGAAAGCCAAATATCAGCCAGAGGCAAAGTAGAGTGAAAAGGGCGCGACTCAGTTCGCGCCCTTTTTTATTGGGAGGGGATTAGCTGTTTTCAGCCGGTTTCTGCTGGTTTTCCATCATGCGACGGATAGGGACAATCAGCAGGATCAGCACCGCGGCGCAAATCAGCAGCGCGATGGAGCAGCGTGCGAACAGGTTTGGCAGCATTTCCAGTTGGTCAGCTTTCACGTGACCGCCAATCAGGCCCGCCGCCAGGTTACCCAGCGCACTGGCGCAGAACCACAGGCCCATCATCTGGCCGCGCATTCTTTCTGGTGCCAGCAGGGTCATGGTCGCCAGCCCGATCGGGCTAAGGCACAGTTCACCCAGCGTCAGCATCAGGATACTGCCTACCAGCCACATCGGGGAGACACCCGCACCGCCGTTGCTCAGCACGTTTTGCGCCGCCAGCATCATCAGGCCAAAGCCCGCCGCAGCAAACAGGATGCCGATAACAAACTTAGTGATGCTGCTCAGTTGGATTTTTTTACGCGCCAGCGCAGGCCACGCCCAGCTGAAAATCGGTGCCAGTAGGATAATGAACAGGGCATTGATCGACTGGAACCACACCGCAGGGATCTCGAAATCACCAATCATTCGCTGGGTATAGTCATTGGCGAACAGGTTGAACGAGGTCGGTTTCTGCTCGAAGGCGGACCAGAAGAAGGCTGCTGATACTAACAGAATGAAGCAGACCAACAGGCGGGCGCGCTCTTTGCGGCTCAAACCGGCGAACACGAATAGATAGATGAAATACAGCGTGACCGAGGCGGCAATCACGTAAACCAGCATGCTGGCTACGGCCAACGGGTTAATAACGATAATGCCCTGAGCGATAAGCGTAACAATCACTGCCACGCCGACGGCCAATGCCAGCAACCAAGTGCCAACGCCATTCTTCTTAGCAACCGGTGTGTTCCAGGTGGAGTCCAGACCCACTTCTTTGTCATAGCGCTTCATCGAAGGCACGGCAAACAGGCGGAAAATAACCAGCGCCACCAACATTCCGATACCACCGATGCCGAAGCCCCAGTGCCAACCGTGGTCGCGAACCAGCCAGCCGGAGATCAGCGGGGCGATAAACGAACCCATGTTGATGCCCATATAGAACAGCGAAAAACCGCCGTCGCGGCGGGTATCACCCTTCTTATATAGAGTGCCGACCATCACCGAGATACAGGTTTTGAACAGACCCGACCCCAGCACGATAAACATTAAACCGATGAAAAACAGGTTGTCGCCCATTACCGCCGACAGGGCGATGGAGAGGTGGCCCAGGGCAATTAGAATCGAGCCATACCACACGGCTTTTTGCTGACCCAGCCAGTTATCGGCCAACCAACCGCCCGGCAAAGCGGCCAAATACATGCTGCCCGCGAAAATACCGACAATCGCCGAGGCATTCTCACGCGCCAGCCCCATGCCGCCGTCGAACACCGCGGCAGACATAAATAAAATTAATAATGGGCGGATGCCGTAGAACGAGAATCGCTCCCACATTTCAGTGAAGAACAGGGATCGAAGTGGGTAAGGATGGCCGAGGAACGTCCGGCTTTCTTGTTTGTTAACAGAGGATTGCATAATGTATTGCCTATTTGGTTTGCTGTATTAAATGCAGCTTTTATTGTCGATGTATGTGTATCTATAGCCTCGGCAATTTCCCTATTAGCCTTAATTATCCCGGTGCGGATTTAACTCCTTTGAGCCTGCTAAAACGCAGTATCGCGCGGGGGAAGGGCCGTACTGTATTTTGTTTTCACAGGATGCTCAACGTTGTTTTATTGCTCTCTTTAGTCCTTTTAACCATTTCCATACTGTGAAACCGCGATTTTAAACGCTTTTTCACCCCCGCGACGATGCATTCAGCGCTTTGAAATTGGGGCATACATTCAGCAGCTAATTTTTACCCTTGGGTAACATTAAAAATATTTATTCTTCATCGGCTTCACATGCCATTTCGAACATTTACCCATCGTATTTACCCCTGTATTACATAGGGCTATTTTCTATTCGTTCACACTTTGTCCGGACTTAATGCGCTTGCAGAAGGGTATGGGTTACGCATATTATCCGACGTTCATAATAATAATTATCGTTTACATTCCCATTCAACATCTCCAGAGAACAGCAAATGGCACATCAGCGCACACTTTCAATGACTGCATCAAAAGGGTCTTTTCAGCGTGGAACTTTGGCATTAACTATCGCCGCCGCATTGGGAACGACAGCGTTTCAAGCCACCGCGGCTGAGACCAGCACCACCCCGGCGAAAAGCGATACTATCGTGGTCACCGGCAACGCCGCGGCTAACGTAGCGCCGGAATCAGCCTGGGGGCCTTCGCCGACCATCGCGGCGAAACACAGCGCCACCGGCACCAAAACCGACACGCCGATTGTTAAAACCCCGCAGTCAATTTCTGTTGTGACCCGTGAAGAGATGGACATGAAGCAGCCAACCACGGTGAAAGAGGCGCTAGGCTACACGCCGGGCGTGTTCGCCAGCCGTGGAAGCTCTGCTACCTATGACGCGATTGCCATTCGCGGGTTTACATCAGTAAACACCAACCAGTATCTGGACGGGATTAAGCTTCAGGGCGACAACTACTCTGAAGTTTCCATGGATCCGTACTTCCTTGAACGCGTTGAAGTGCTGCGTGGCCCATCTTCCGTGCTCTATGGCAAAAGTAATCCGGGCGGCGTGGTGGCAATGGTCAGCAAACGTCCAACAACTGAGCCATTGAAAGAAGTGCAATTCAAAATGGGTACAGACAATCTGTACCAAACCGGTTTTGATTTTAGCGATGCCATTGATGACGCGGGCATTTATTCCTACCGTTTGACCGGCGTCGCGCGTAGCCAAGATACTCAGCAGGTGATGTCGAAAGAGCAGCGTTACGCGATTGCTCCGTCATTTAGCTGGCGTCCGGATGATAAAACTGATTTCACCTTCCTGAGTAACTTCCAGAACGACCCGAATACTGGCTTCTATGGCTGGCTGCCGCGTCAGGGCACCGTGGTGCCTTACTATGATGCCAACGGCAAGCCACACAAGATTTCTACTGACTTCAACGATGGCGAAGCGGACAACAAACTGTCGCGCGATCAGAAGATGGTGGGTTACAGCTTCGCCCATGAATTTAACGATACGTGGACCGTGCGTCAGAACCTGCGCTATACCACGATCAGCAGCGATTTCCGTGGCGTCTATGGCAATGGCTATATTGCACCGGGCCAAATGAGCCGCGCATTTGTGCAGTCGAAAGAAGAACTTAACAACTTCGACGTTGATACTCAGGCGCAGGCCAAGTTCGCGACGGGTTCAGTGGATCACACCTTGCTGACCGGCGTGGACTACATGCGTATGCGTAATGACATCGACGCCTACTATGGCAGCGCGAACCCGCTGGACTTGGGCAATCCACAGTACGGCAATGCCGGCGTGAAGTTGAACTTCCCGTATCAGATTCTCAACCGTCAGGAGCAAACGGGTCTTTATGCACAGGATCAAGCTGAGTGGAATAACTGGATCCTGACCTTAGGCGGCCGTTACGACTTCGCTAAAACCTCAACGTTGACTCGCAGTGCAAACACCACTGCTGAGATTAACGATGAGCAATTCACTTGGCGTGGTGGTCTGAACTACCTGTTTGATAACGGTATTTCACCGTACTTCAGCTATAGTGAATCCTTCGAGCCAAACCCAGGTGCTTCCGCTGAAGGTAAACCTTTCGACCCTTCGATTGGTAAGCAGTACGAAGCTGGGATCAAATACATTCCTGACGATCGCCCAATTAGCCTTACTGCGGCGATCTATCAGCTGACTAAAACTAAAAACCTGACGGCCAATCCGGATCCAGCCTTCTCTTCCTTCAGCGTGCAATCGGGTGAAATCCGTTCTCGCGGTGTTGAATTGGAAGCCAAAGCTGCGGTAAACGCCAATATCAATTTGACGGCGTCATACACCTACACCAATGCGAAATACACCGAAGACACGGCTTATCAGGGCAAGCGTCCGGCAGAAGTGCCACGCAACATGGCGTCTCTGTGGGCTGATTATACCTTCCACGAAACGGCACTTAGCGGCCTGACTGTTGGTTCCGGTGTGCGTTATGTGGGGGATAGCTCCAGCTTCTATACCACTGGTGCGCAAAACAATCAGACTTTCGACGTGGCATCCTACACCTTGGTTGATGCGACCATTAAGTATGACTTAGGTCGCTTTGGTATGCCGGGTTCGTCTGTTGGCTTGAATGTGAACAACCTGCTGGATCGCGAATATGTCGCCAGCTGCTATCGTGATTATGCCTGTTATTGGGGTTCTGACCGTCAGGTCGTTGCCACAGCAACATTCCGCTTCTGATAGCCTGACGTAATAACGGAAAGTGGGCACGGAACCTCGTGCCCTTTTCCGTTTCATGTTTCTTCGAATCTGACGTAAAGAGCTGCTAACTGAATGTCTGAAAATATTAGGCCAAACAACGCCGTGAATCGTTCCGCCGCGCAAACTGACTCTCATGCGAATGACAGTACGTTCAGCCTGAAAGAGGTGAGTTTCACCGTTCCCGGACGCACGCTGCTTGCGCCGCTGTCGCTGACTTTCCCGAAGGGAAAAGTGTGCGGGTTAATTGGTCATAATGGCTCGGGCAAATCCACTTTGCTTAAAATGCTAGGTCGCCATCAGTCTGCTTCTGCCGGGCAAATTCAGTTGAATGACACCCCGCTTGAGCAGTGGGATAGCAAAGCCTTTGCGCGTCAGGTCGCCTATTTACCGCAACAACTGCCCGCCGCCGAAGGCATGACGGTGCAAGAGCTGGTGGCGATTGGCCGCTACCCCTGGCACGGCGCGTTGGGGCGTTTCAAACATCAAGATCGTGAGAAAGTCGAAGAGGCTATTTCACTGGTTGGCTTGAAGCCTTTCGCCCATCGTTTGGTGGATAGCCTGTCCGGCGGCGAACGCCAGCGCGCGTGGTTAGCCATGATGGTGGCGCAGGACAGCCGCTGCCTGCTGCTCGATGAACCCACTTCTGCGCTGGACATCGCCCATCAGGTTGATGTGCTGGCCCTGATCCATCGCCTCAGCCAAGAGAAAGGGCTGACGGTGATTGCCGTCTTGCACGATTTGAACATGGCGGCGCGCTACTGCGATTATCTGATGGCACTGCGCGGTGGCGAATTAATTGCCCAAGGCACGCCGGAAGAGATGATGCGCGGCGACGTGCTTGAGCAAGTTTATGGTATCCCGATGGGCATCCTCCCGCACCCAGCCGGTGGCGCACCGGTAAGCTTTGTATATTGATATGTCTGAGATTTTCCCTGCACCTGATCTAAATCGCCGCCGCCTGCTACAGGCGTTGGCGCTCTCTCCGCTGCTGGCGGCTATTCCTTCTTTCGCCGCCACGCGCCCTGATTTGAGCAAAATTATTGCCCTTGAATGGCTACCGGCCGAGCTGCTGATTGCCCTCGGCGTGACGCCAATGGGCGTGGCGGATATCCGCAATTACAACCTGTGGGTGGATGAGCCAAAACTGCCCGCTCAGGTGATTGATGTCGGCCAGCGCATGGAGCCGAACATGGAGCTGATGCAGCAGCTAAAACCCTCGTTGCTGCTGGTGTCCCAAGGCTATGGCCCGAATGCCAAACAGCTGGCGCCGATAGCGCCGGTGCTGGGTTTAACGGCCAACGACGGCAGCCCGAATCCGCTCCAGCAGGCGATTCGCTCGCTCAACAAGCTGGCAAATTACCTCGACTTGCAGGACCGCGCCGCCCAGCACCTGAAGATGTATCACGACTTGCTGGACACCACCCGCACTCAGGTGCAGCCCTTCGCGCAAAAGCCTATTCTGCTGTTCTCCTTCCTCGACACGCGCCATGTTTTAGTTTTCGGCAAGGGCAGCCTGTTTCAGGAGATCATGCTCGACTTAGGCCTGACCAACGCATGGCATGGCGAAAGCAGCTTCTGGGGTAGCGTGAGTGTCGGCATTGAACGTCTGGCGGCGGTTAAAAACGCCCATGCCATCTGCTTCGGGCACGGTGACGCCGACGTCTACGAGCAGGTTTCCCGCACGCCGCTGTGGCAATCCATGCCCTTTGTGCGCGAAAAGCAGCTAAGCATGGTGCCTGCCGTCTGGTTCTACGGCGCGACCTTCAGCGCGATGCGTTTTTGCCGCATTCTGACCGCCACGCTGGGGAAAGCATCATGAATCGTCGCTCTCTCAGCGTAACGCTAAGCTTACTTATCCTGCTGACGCTGGTCAGCGCGGCCCTCAGCTTCTACAACCTGCGCCAGCAACTGCCGTTCGATCAGTGGAGTCAGGCGCTGTGGCAGCCGAGCATCGATAACGTCAATCAGATGATGTTCCATTACAGCACGCTGCCGCGCGTGGCAGTGGCGCTGCTGGCCGGAGCGTCCTTGGGGCTGGTCGGGCTGTTATTCCAACAGGTACTGCGCAATCCGCTGGCGGAACCCGCCACCCTCGGCGTTTCGGCGGGTGCGCAGCTCGGCCTGACGGTATCCATTCTATGGGCACTGCCCGGCGGCGAGCTGACACAGCAATTTGCCGCAATGATTGGCGCGATAGTCATCGGGCTGCTGGTGTTTGGCATTGCGTGGGGCAAACGCATGTCGCCGGTGACGCTGATCCTTGCCGGATTGGTGCTCGGCCTGTACTGCGGCGCGATAAACGGCCTGTTCGGGCTGTTCAATTACCAGCGGCTGCAAAGCTTATATATGTGGAATACCGGCTCGCTGAATCAGCAAGACTGGAGCGTGGCGAGTTTCCTGCTGCCCCGGCTGATTATCGTTTGGGGGCTGGCGTTTGTGTTGCAGCGCCCGATGACGCTGCTCGGCTTGGATGACGGCATTGCCAAGAATCTGGGGCTGGGGCTGAACGTCGCGCGCCTCAGCGTGCTGGCGCTGGCGATTCTGATGAGTGCGCAGATTGTTAACGCCGTGGGCATAGTTGGCTTTATCGGCCTGTTCGCGCCGCTATTAGCGAAGATGCTCGGGGCGCGCCGCCTGACGTCAAGGCTGATCCTCGCGCCGCTGATTGGTGCTCTGCTGCTGTGGCTGACCGACCAAATCATGCAATATCTGACACAGGTCTGGATGGAAATTCCCACCGGGGCGGCCACCGCGCTGGTCGGCGCGCCGCTGCTGCTGTGGCTGCTGCCGCGTCTGCGCAACAGTATGTCGCCGCCGCCGATGGATCAGGGCGACCACGTTCCAGAAGAGCGCCACCACTTGGTGCGCTGGGTCGGGCTGGCGCTATTACTGCTAGTAGTGGGCGTTGCCGTCGCGCTGATGGCCGGGCGCGATGCTAATAGTTGGAACTGGTCCACTGGCGCGCAGCTTGATGCGCTGCTGCCTTGGCGCACACCGCGCGTGGTGGCTGCACTGTCTGCCGGGCTGATGCTGGCATCGGCCGGTGTGCTGATTCAGAAGCTAACCGGCAATGCCATGGCGAGCCCTGAAGTGCTGGGGATAAGCTCCGGCGCGGCCTTCGGCGTGGTGCTAATGCTGTTCCTCGTCTCCGGCGACGCCTTTGTCTGGCTACTGCCAGCGGGAAGCGCGGGCGCGGCCATTACGCTGCTGGTGATTCTGGTTTCATCCGGGCTGAAAAGCTTCTCCGCCGAACGCATGCTGCTGACCGGTATTGCGCTTAGTACGGCCTTCAGCACGCTGATGGCGCTGCTGCTGGCCAGCGGCGATCCGCGCATGGGCGGCCTGCTGACGTGGATCTCCGGCTCGACTTACTCGGTGACCATGGCACAGGCGTGGCGCACGGCGGCCATTGCTGCCGTATTGCTGGTGTTGGTGCCTTTCTGTCGCCGCTGGGTGAGTATCTTGCCGCTGGGCAGCGTGACGGCTAAATCGGTGGGCATGGCGCTGACGCCTTCTCGCTCGGCGATTTTGCTGCTGGCTGCGGTAATGACCGCGGCCGCGACGCTGACCGTCGGGCCACTGAGCTTTATCGGCCTGATGGCGCCGCATATGGCGCGGATGCTAGGCTTCCGCCGCGCTATTCCTCAGTGGATGGTCGCCAGTATTTTGGGTGGACTGCTGATGGTGTTTGCCGACTGGTGCGGGCGAATGATTATCTTCCCCGACCAAATTCCTGCCGGGCTATTGGCCACCTTTATCGGCGCGCCGTACTTTATCTATTTGCTGCGGAAGCAGGGAAGGTAGTATCCAACTCAGAAATACAAAAAGGGGCCAATTGGCCCCTTTTTTAATGCTGTTTTGCAACAATCAAAGCTTAGCGAAGCAGCGGCGCGCCGCGTCGATGGTGCGCTGAATGTCTTCCTGAGTGTGAGCCAGAGACATAAAGCCAGCTTCGAAAGCAGAAGGAGCCAGATAGACGCCTTCTTCCAGCATCAGGTGGAAGAACTTCTTGAAGCGCTCGACGTTGCACTTCATCACGTCCTGATAGCTGGTGACGGTTTCTGATTCGGTGAAGAACAGGCCGAACATGCCGCCAACGTGGTTTACCACGAACGGAATGTTCTCTTTCTGCGCGGCATCCACCAGACCTTCGGCCAGACGGGTAGTCAGCTCGGTGAGGGTTTGATGCACGCCCGGCTGGGAAACCTGCGTCAGACAGGCGATACCGGCGGCCATGGCAATCGGATTACCTGACAGCGTACCTGCCTGATAAACCGGGCCGGTTGGCGCCAGCGCGTCCATCACTTCACGGCGTCCGCCGAATGCGCCGACCGGCATGCCGCCGCCAATGATTTTGCCCAAGCAGGTCAGGTCAGGCATCACGTTATAGTGCTCCTGAGCGCCACCCAGCGCGACGCGGAAGCCGGTCATCACTTCATCGATAATCAACAGCGCGCCAAACTCGTCGCACAGCGCGCGCAGGCCCGGCAGGAATTCTGGCAGTGGCGGCACGCAGTTCATGTTACCGGCCACTGGCTCAACGATGATACAGGCCACGTCGTCAGGGTATTGCTCGAACACCGCGCGGACGGAATCCAGATCGTTATAGGTACAGGTCAAAGTATGCTTGGCGAAATCAGCCGGTACGCCCGGCGAATTTGGCTGGCCCAGCGTCAGTGCGCCAGAACCGGCTTTGACCAGCAGGCAGTCGGCATGGCCGTGATAGCAGCCTTCGAATTTGATGATTTTGTCGCGATGGGTGAAGCCACGGGCCAGACGAATAGCGCTCATGGTGGCTTCGGTACCGGAGTTCACCATGCGCACCATGTCCATGCTCGGCACCAAATCGGTGACCAGCTCGGCCATTTTGACTTCCATCTCGGTTGGCGCGCCGAAGCTTAAACCGCGCTGCGCCGCTTCGATCACGGCGTTGCGGATCTCGGCGTTGTTGTGGCCAAGCACCATTGGGCCCCATGAGCCGACATAGTCGATATACGCCTTGCCATCGGCATCAAACAGGAAAGCGCCATCAGCACGCTCAATGAATAAAGGGACGCCGCCCACGCCTGAGAACGCGCGAACCGGTGAGTTTACGCCACCTGGGATTAGCGCCTGCGCCTGCGAAAACAGGCTTTCTGACTTACTCATATACGGCTCCTGGATTGTGCTGCTTTTGTAGAAAAGGGAAATAATGCGCCCATTCTAAAGAAGTGGGGCGCGTTATGAAATCGCTTCGCGCCGTTGGTCTGGTATTCCGTTTTCCGAAATTGGGATTTTTGTGGTTAAATCTGCCCATCTTATTAGCCTATTCCTGCAAATTCATGACTGATACCTCGTCCCACGACTCTGCTAAAGATGCTGCTCTGCGCGGGCCCCGCAAGCGCAGCGATGTTCTGCGCTATTTTCTGCGTCGAGATAAAACGCCCGTCGCGATTCTGGTGGTCGCGGCGATAGTCGGCACCGTCGCCGGTCTGCTTGGCGTGGCTTTCGAAAAGGCGGTGGATTGGGTGATCCACCTGCGCCAATCGGGTTTAGGCGTGTTTAGCGATCATTGGATCTTGCTGCTGCCGGTAGCCTTTATCGCCTCGGCGTTACTGGCCATGCTGGGCTATTTTTTGGTCCACCGTTTTGCGCCGGAGGCCAGTGGTTCAGGCATTCCTGAGATAGAAGGGGCGCTGGAAGAGTTGCGGCCGGTGCGCTGGTGGCGGGTGATCCCGGTGAAATTTATCGGCGGTATGGGCACGCTTGGCGCAGGCATGGTGCTGGGTCGCGAAGGGCCGACGGTGCAGATGGGGGCCAATATCGGCAAGATGATGGTGGATATTTTCCGCCTGCGCAGCGCCGAAGCGCGCCACTCGCTGCTGGCAACCGGTGCGGCGGCGGGCCTTTCCGCAGCCTTCAATGCCCCTCTGGCGGGCATTCTCTTTATCATCGAAGAGATGCGTTTGCAGTTCCGCTACAGCCTGATTTCCATAAAAGCGGTGTTTATCGGCGTGATTATGTCGAGCATCGTGTTCCGCATTTTCAACGGCGAAGGCGCGGTGATTGAAGTCGGCAAGCTGGCCAATGCGCCACTCAACACCCTGTGGCTCTATCTGGTGCTGGGCATGGTGTTTGGCATGGTCGGCGTGGCGTTCAACGCGTTGATATTCCGCACTCAGGATATGTTCGCCAGAATGCACGGCGGCAAGCTGCGCAAAGTGCTGATCATTGGCGGCCTGCTGGGCGGTTTCTGCGGAGTCTTGGGGCTGTTCCTGCCCGAAGCCGCCGGAGGCGGTTTTGCGCTGATCCCCCTCGCGGCGGCGGGGAAATACACGCTGGGCATGCTGCTGTTTATCTTTCTTATACGAGTTGCGACCACGCTGCTGTGCTTTGCCTCAGGCGCGCCCGGCGGGATTTTTGCCCCCATGCTGGCACTCGGCACATTGCTCGGCACGGCCTTTGGTAGCGCCAGTCTGGCGATGTTCCCGCAGTACGGCATTGAGCCTGCCACCTTCGCGATTGCCGGCATGGGCGCGCTTTTTGCCGCCAGCGTCAGAGCGCCGCTGACCGGGATAGTTTTGGTGTTAGAAATGACGGATAATTATCAGCTGATTTTACCGATGATTATTACCTGCCTGGGTGCCACCCTTCTGGCACAGTTCCTTGGCGGTAAGCCCTTGTATTCCGCCATTCTTACCCGCACTTTACAGCGGCAGGAGCGGGAAAATGCTGCCAAGGCGGAGAGTAAAGAAGCTGACCAGAGCATAAATAGACAGGACGACGGCGCGAAAACCGCTCATACTTGAACCATAACGCTACCTATTAGATAATTAGGTCATTATTCAGACAGTCAATCCGGCGGCCTGAACAGAATACGGATTGGGAGTAAAAAAGATGAGTGAAGCAACAATGAGTGATCCAACCGAAGTGGAAACCAGTGCCTTGCCTCTGCAATTCACCGAAGCGGCTGCCCACAAGGTTAAAAACCTGATCTCTGACGAAGAGAATCCGGATCTGAAACTGCGTGTTTATATCACTGGCGGCGGCTGTAGCGGCTTCCAATACGGTTTCACTTTCGATGACAAAATCAACGATGGCGACATGACGATTGAAAAATCTGGCGTGGCGCTGGTGGTTGACCCGATGAGCCTGCAATATCTGGTGGGTGGCTCGGTTGATTACACCGAAGGTTTGGAAGGTTCACGTTTTATCGTGACTAACCCGAACGCTAAAACCACCTGTGGTTGTGGTTCATCGTTCAGTATCTAACGATTTGCTCATTTCTGAATCTGATTCGGCAAGAATTAAGAAGCATTAAGAAGAATTAAAAGTTTAAAAAGCCCGTTTGCCTTTCAGGTGAAACGGGCTTTTTTGTGCTTTACCATTCTATGGTCACTAACTTCGAGCCTACCGAAACCCCCGGAATAGCCTCTAATTGACTCTCACTGATGCGCGGCTGACCAAAACTCTGCTGCGCGCATCTTACCGAAGGTTGTGCATTTGCCACGCTGACTTCACAGGTTGGCAGGATGGTTAAACTGACTTGAATCTCTCCACTGGTCATGCCCGCCATCGCCGCGATAGGGCTCAGTATAATCAGCGTACTCAGCAATATTTTTCTTATCATGGTTCATTCCAGGTGTGTGTCGTCATCAAAATCTAAAAAAAACATCCAAACGCTGAAAACAGTTATCGGCCACTTACCCCGTCATCTTTAAATTTATTAAAGAAATACAAGGTTTTGGCATCAAGTTATAATGGGTTCTTGTGATGCGTATAATGAGGTGTATTTAGAGTTATCTTTTTGAAATTTATAAATATTTGAAAAATATTTATTGCTGTTTCTGGCAATTAATTTCAGGGCGACATCATACCAAATGCAGCGAATGATAATATTGATTTTGTGCAACAAATAATCAATTCAGAAAGGGACTACAGAAGGCGAGGAAGGGGACTACAAGTGAGTGAGCGGACACTCACTCTGGATCGATGGGCTGTAGCGTGCTACAAAGTTGTTGCGCTGCCAGGATGATGCGCGGGGCTGCGCGGCTAAACCAGTCGGCATTGAGGTTGACCACCGGGACATTCAGCGCGGGCTGCCAAAATTCGCTAATAGTTTGTTTTTGCTGTTTATCGCCGGTTATCACGATTGCGTGAGGCTGACGCACTAAAACCTGCTCTCTGCTCACTTGCGGCCAAGGCGCACGGCTATCTTCAAAAATATTTTTCCCACCACATAGCGAAACCACTTCACTTTGCAGCGTAGCTTTTGAAACGCTAAACAGCGGCTGGGTGCCAAACTGAATAAATACCGGCAGGGGCTTGGTTCGCGCATATTGCTGCTTTAACCGATCGCGCTGTTGGCGAAGCTGAGCCGCGGCGTTCTGCGCCAGCGTTGGATTTTCGCTGTAATCGGATAACTGTTCGAGAGTTTGCGCTATCTGTTCGATGCTTTCTGGGTCGAGATACAGTACGCGAATCCCCAATGAGGAGAGCTGATCGAGAGGGCGCTGCGGATTGCCGCCTCGCCAGGCTAAAACCAAGTCCGGCTTGAGGGCTAAAATTCGTTCGACATTGACACCTTGCCAGCTGGCGACCTGTTCAATGCTTTTGGCCTGCGGCGGGAAGTCGGAGTAAGCGCTCACGCCGACCAGCTTGTCACCCAGACCTGCGGCGTAAGCCAGTTCAGTCAGGTTAGGTGCCAGGCTGATGACGCGCTGGGCAGGCTGTGCAATGGCCACCGTCGGCAGCCATAAGCACAAGATTATGCACAGAAACCTTGGGATCACGCGCGGTCGCTGTTGGCCAGAGAGGTCAGCATCGCGTCGATCATCAGGCTTGATTGCTCAGCCGCAACAACTAAGAACTCTTCGAAGCTCAGGTGTGATTCAGCATCCGCCACGTCGGAGATCGCGCGAACCACCACGAACGGCGTACCGAACATATGGCAGACGTGGCCGATAGCGGCGGCTTCCATTTCGACCGCGGCAACGGACGGGAAGGTTTCACGAATACGAGCCAGTGGCGCTGCACCGTTAATAAAGGCATCGCCGCTGCACACTAAGCCGCGCACTGCGTTGAGGTCTAACTGGCGAATGCAGGTTTCAGCCAGTTCAATCAGCTCTGAGTCCGCGACGAAAGCCGCCGGGCAGCCCGCCATCTGGCCTGGCTCATAGCCAAAAGCCGTCACGTCAGCATCGTGATAACGCACTTCTTCGGAAACCACGATATCGCCCACTTTCAGCGTTTTCGCCAACCCGCCCGCAGAACCGGTGTTGATCACCACGTCCGGCTTGCAGTGTTCCAGCAGCAGCGTGGTGCCCATGGCGGCGGCAACTTTACCGATTCCTGATTTCAACAATGCCACTTCGACGCCATTTAGCTGGCCGGTGTAGATTTCACAACCCGCGCGCTCGATGGTTTTACGATTAGTGATTTTGTCGCGCAGCAGGGTGACTTCTTGTTCCATTGCGCCAATGATGCCAACTTTCATAGTAATACTCGCAGATGAGGTGGAAGGGGGCCGCTATACCCTGCAACTTGAATGATTTTGGGTACATATGTGCGGAATTGAAGCTTTTATAACAAGCACATTAAGCGATAGTCTATCATGGCTAGTGGCAAGATAATGCGTTTGGGAAGCTGGTAGGATGTCAGGTTGACACGTGAGTGGCTGAAAAGGGTAGCAAATATGTCCGGGATAGATTTTAAGAGTAAATTCAATTTCCAGCGTCCTTTCAGTCCGCCGGTTGCTGAGGCGCGTGATGAATATGACGTAGTTCGCCACTTTGAAAGCGATCGCGGCAGAATCATTAACTCGGCCGCCATCCGGCGATTGCAGCAAAAAACGCAGGTTTTCCCGCTGGAGAAAAACGCCGCGGTGCGCAGCCGTTTGACTCACTCGCTGGAAGTGCAGCAAGTGGGGCGGCACATTGCCAAAGAGATCCTCCATCGTCTACGCCGTCAGGGCAAACTCGACAAGCTTGGTCTCACGGAATTCACCGATCCCTTCGAAAGCGTGGTTGAGATGTCCTGCCTGATGCACGACATCGGCAACCCGCCTTTTGGCCATTTTGGCGAGTCCGCCATTAATAACTGGTTCGCCAAACGTATGGATACTGCCAGCTGCGGCACGGTCCCGCAGAGCAGCGACAACTGTACTTTTGACTTCTTACGGTTGCAGGAAGGCGAGGAGCAGGAGAACCTGCTGCGCAGCAATATTCGCCACGATCTGTGCAACTTCGACGGCAACGCGCAGGCCATTCGGCTGGTGTTTACCCTGCTGAAGCTCAACCTGACGTTTTCCCAAACTGCCTGCATTTTGAAGTACACCCGTCCCGCCTACTGGGCCGCGCCGATCCCGGAAGGGCAGGCTTATCTGATGAAAAAGCCGGGCTTCTATTTGGCCGAAGAGCCTTTCATTCAGCGGCTGCGCGGTGAATTAAACATGGGCGAATTCAGCCGATTCCCGTTGACCTATATCATGGAGGCCGCCGACGATATCTCTTACTGCATCGCCGACTTAGAAGATGCCGTCGAGAAGAACATTTTCACCGTCGAGCAGCTGTTTGAGCATCTGGAGCGCGAGTGGGGCGAGTGCGAAGAGAATGACTGGTTTGAGAAAGTGGTGCGCACCGCCTATCAGAAAATGGACCGGGCTAAGACTTTTCGTAACCCGGTAGATTATTTCTTTATGGAACTGCGCGTCCAGACCGTGAAGCAGTTGGTTCCTCACGCCGCCATTCGTTTCATTGATAATCTTCCTGCCATATTTGCCGGTAATTTTAATCAGGCATTATTAGAAGATGTAAGCCAAGCTAATAGATTGTTAAAAACATATAAAAGTGTGGCATTTAAACAGGTGTTTAATCATCACGAAGTCGAAGAGTTGGAATTACAGGGCTATCGGGTAATAAGTGGATTGCTGGATATTTACAGCCCGATTCTGGATATGCCTTTGGATGAATTCCGCCAGTTGGTTCGCGATGACACCCATCGCAAGTACCCCATTGAAACCCGACTGTTCCACAAATTGTCCGCCAAGCACCGTCTGGCCTATAATGAGGCGATTACCAAGCTGGAGTCGCAGTCTGAAAGTCAGAAAATTATTAGCGAATTTTATTATCGTGCGCGCATGATTCAGGACTATATCAGCGGAATGACAGATCTTTACGCTTACGATGAATATCGACGGTTGATGGCCGCTGAATAATATATTTAGCCGTATTTGCGGGGTGGTTAAGGTAAAGAAATCTCTATTTTTATAATGGACTGGTTAAAAAATAGGCTTTTGTAAATAACCACAATATTTTTTTACCATTGTCATTTCGACCTTAATGAACTTCCCGCTTTTAATTAAATCTCAGTATCACGACTACCGAGCAAGGTGATGCTTTCGTGTCACCATAAATAATTTTAAAAGCATATTTAAAGAGAATTCGACTGATGAAAAAAACTACTCTATTCCTGAGCGCTTTGGCGTTAAGTGTTGGACTGGCTGTGGCCCCTGTTTCATCGGCATTTGCCGCAGAAACGGCGTCTTCCAGTACCACTCAAGTTCCAAGTCTGGCACCTATGCTGGAAAAGGTGATGCCTTCCGTTGTTAGCGTAAACGTTGAGGGTAGCGCACCAACTAAAACGCCACGCATGGGCCAGCAATTCCAGCAATTCTTTGGTCAAAACTCGCCGCTGTGTCAGGACGGCTCGCCGTTCCAAGGCTCTCCGGTCTGTCAGGGCGGCCAAGGGGATGACGACTCTCAGCCAGCGCCTGAAGCGCAGAAACAAGAGTTCCGCGCACTGGGGTCAGGTGTGATCATCGACGCCGATAAAGGCTATGTGGTCACCAACAACCACGTGGTGGATAACGCCACCAAAATCAGCGTTCAGCTCAACGATGGCCGTAAATTTGAGGCGAAAGTGATCGGTAAAGATCCGCGCTCAGATATCGCAGTGATTCAGCTGATTGATGCCAAAAACCTGACCGCGATTAAAATTGCTGACTCCGAGCAGCTGCGCGTGGGTGACTACACCGTCGCCATCGGTAACCCATATGGTCTGGGCGAAACCGCGACTTCGGGCATCGTTTCCGCACTGGGCCGTAGCGGTTTGAACATCGAAAACTACGAAAACTTTATCCAGACCGACGCCGCCATTAACCGTGGTAACTCAGGCGGCGCTCTGGTGAACCTTAACGGTGAACTGATTGGTCTGAACACCGCGATCCTTGCGCCAGACGGCGGCAACATCGGTATCGGTTTTGCTATCCCAAGTAACATGGTGAAAAACCTGACCAAGCAGATGATCGAATTCGGTCAAGTGAAGCGCGGCGAGTTGGGCATCATGGGGACCGAGCTGAACTCTGAACTGGCGAAAGCCATGAAGGTCGACGCCCAGCGCGGTGCCTTTATCAGCCAAGTTATGCCGAAGTCTGCCGCTGAAAAAGCCGGTATCAAGGCGGGTGACGTGATCCTGAGCATGAACGGCAAACCAATCAGCAGCTTCGCCTCCTTCCGCGCTGATATTGGCACCCTGCCAATCGGCACCAAAGTGACGCTGGGCCTGCTGCGCGACGGCAAGCCGGTCAATGTTGAAGTGACTATTGAACAGAGCACGCAAACGGCCAAAGTTGACTCCGGTAATATCTTCACCGGTATTGAAGGGGCTGAGCTGAGCAATGGTCAGGTTGGCGATCAGAAAGGCGTGAAAGTCGATGCCGTGAAGCCGGGCAGTAAAGCAGCACGCATCGGCCTGAAAAAGGATGACGTGATTCTGGGCGTTAACCAGCAGAAAGTCGGCAATTTGGGCGAGCTGCGTAAAATCCTCGACAGCAAACCTTCCGTGCTGGCGCTGGATATTCAACGCGGTGACACTTCAATCTACCTGTTAGCGCAATAATCACGCGCTGATAAATCAGTCTATAAAGGCACGCTTCGGCGTGCCTTTTTTATTGGCGGCGGTGCAACGATGAAAGTTGGCGGAGTTCTGCGCGACGTCTCGCATTTCGCCGACATGAACCTGCCCATCGCCCGACGAATGAGTATGCTGGCAGCCAAGGGAAAACACGCAGGAGAGCGCAGGGAGATGGCGGCATATTTATTCGATCAACCTTTGGCGCAGCAAATCGTTGATCGCACAATGAAAATCATTGATAGCAACGTCAACGTGATGGACAGCCGGGGAAGGATTATCGGCAGCGGCGACGCCGAGCGCCTTGGCGAACTGCATGAAGGCGCGCTGCTGGCGATTTCCCAGCAACGCATAGTGGACATTGATAACGAAGTGACGCGCCATCTGCACGGCGTTCGTCCCGGCGTTAACCTGCCGCTGCGGGTTGACGGACAGATTGTCGGCGCCATTGGGCTGAGTGGTGACCCGATGCGTCTGCGGCAATATGGCGAGCTGGTCTGTATGACGGCGGAAATGATGCTCGAGCAGGCGCGCTTGCTCAATATGCTGGCGCACGACAGCCGCATTCGCGAAGAGCTGGTGCTGAATTTGATTCGTGCCGAGCAGCCCCCTGAGGCGTTAGCGAAGTGGGCGCAGCGGTTGGGCATCGACTTGCACCAGCCGCGCGTTGCCGTGGTGGTGGCGGTAGACGGCGGGCAGCTTGGCGTCGAGCACGCTATGGCAGAGCTGCAACAGTTACAGGTTTTGCTCTCAACCCCGGAGCAGGACAATCTGATTGCCAGAGTTTCTCTAACCGAAATTGTGGTACTCAAACCCGCACTCGGTGCGGCCAAACGCTGGGACCCACAGGCTCAGCGCCAGCGGATAGACGCCCTGCTGTTACACATGCAGCAAAACAGTGACCTGCGAATTCGCGTGGCGCTCGGCAACTATTTCACCGGGCCGGGCAGTATCGCGCGGTCCTACCTCACGGCCAAAACCACCCTGGCGGTGGGGAAACGGCGCGCGCCGGAGCAGCGCAGCTACTGCTATCAGGACCTGATGCTGCCAGTGCTGCTAGACGGTTTGCGCGAAGGCTGGCAGGCTGACGAACTGGCTCTGCCGATGGCCCGCCTGAATGCCGAAGATAGCAGTGGCCTGCTGCGCCGCACGTTAAACCTCTGGTTTGCTCATAACGTTCAGCCCGTCGCCACGGCTAAAGCTCTGTTTATTCATCGCAATACTCTCGAAAATCGTCTAAACCGCATCTCTGGCCTGACCGGGCTGAACTTGTCGAATTTTGATGACCGCCTGCTGCTGTATATCGCCCTGCAACTCGATAACACGGCCTAAACCTGCATAACGGGATAGGTCTCACAGAGCATTGTGCAAATGCCAGACGAAAGAGGCGAACTTCGCCGTCGGCTTTGGGCTTCTGCCCACTGCCGGCGGGAAGGCCGTTTTTTATAATGGCTATCTTCTTGATACTCAACGAGGCTCGCAGCATGAAAATTGGATTTATTGGTTTAGGGATAATGGGCAAGCCCATGAGTAGAAATCTGCTCAAGGCGGGTTATCAACTGGTGGTGTTGGACCACAATCATGAGACGACGCAGCAGCTGGTGAAAGCCGGAGCCACCAGCGCCGCCACGCCAAAAGCCGTGGCCGAGCAGAGCGACATTGTTATCACCATGCTGCCGAACTCTCCACAGGTAAAAGAGGTGGTGCTGGGTGAGAATGGCATCATCGAAGGGGCGCGTGCCGGGCTGGTGGTTATCGATATGAGCTCTATCGCGCCGCTCGCCAGTCGGGAAATCAGTCAGGCGCTGGCGGAAAAGCAGGTCGCGATGCTTGATGCGCCGGTGTCCGGCGGTGAGCCAAAGGCCGTAGACGGCACGCTGTCGGTGATGGTTGGCGGCGATAAAGCCGTGTTCGAAAAATGCTATGAACTGATGAAAGCCATGGCTGCCTCGGTGGTGCATACCGGTGACATAGGCGCAGGTAATGTCACTAAGTTGGCGAATCAGGTGATCGTGGCGTTGAATATCGCCGCCATGTCCGAAGCGCTGGTGTTAGCCACCAAGGCGGGCGTCGAGCCGGAGCTCGTTTTTCAGGCCATTCGCGGCGGGTTGGCGGGAAGCACGGTGTTAGAAGCTAAAGCGCCAATGGTGATGGACAGAAACTTCAAGCCTGGGTTTCGTATTGATTTGCATATCAAAGACTTGGCTAACGCGCTGGACACTTCACACAGCATTGGTGCGCAGTTGCCACTCACAGCTCAGGTGATGGAAATGCTGCAAGCTTTGAAAGCCGATGGGTTGGGGCAGTCTGACCACAGCGCAATTGCACGCTATTATGAAAGCTTAGCGAAGATAGAAGTGACCCGGTAGTTAACCGAGAAAGCGGCGCTAAACTGGCGCCGTTTTCTTGTGTGACTAGATACATTCATCAACAGGACGCTTTTCTCGAGCGGCGCGTGTCGTGCATGAAGATAGTTATCGCACCTGATTCATTTAAAGAAAGCTTATCGGCGCTAGAGGTAGCGAAAGCCATTGAAAGCGGTTTTCGGGAAATTTTCCCCGACGCCCACTACGTCAAATTGCCGGTTGCCGACGGCGGCGAAGGCACGGTGGAAGCCATGGTGGCCGCGACTCATGGCAAAGTGGTGAAAGTCAAAGTGACCGGCCCATTGGGAGAGCCGATTGAGGCATTCTTTGGCCTGTCTGGCGATAGTAACGTCGCCTTTATCGAAATGGCGGCGGCCAGTGGCTTAGAAAGCGTGCCGCAGGCGAAACGCAACCCGCTGAAAACCACCTCTTTCGGTACCGGCGAGCTGATTCGCCATGCTCTGGACCATGGTGTCAAACATTGCATCATCGGCATTGGCGGCAGTGCCACCAACGACGGCGGCGCGGGCATGGTGCAGGCGCTGGGAGGGAAGCTGTTGGATACGCAAGGCCAGCAGATTGGTCAGGGCGGCGGCGCGCTGGAGCAGCTTAGCAGTATTGATATCAGCGAACTGGACCCCAGAATCAAAGATTGCCGATTCGAAGTGGCCTGTGACGTGACCAATCCGCTGACGGGAAAAAATGGCGCATCGGCGATTTTCGGCCCGCAAAAAGGGGCGACGCCAGAAATGGTCAAGCAGCTTGATGGCTATCTTGCTCACTTCGCCAAGCTGATTAAGGGCAGCCTTAATATTGATGTGGACAGCCTACCGGGGGCGGGTGCCGCCGGAGGTATGGGGGCCGGGCTGCACGCCTTTTGCGGGGCGCAGTTACGTCAGGGGATTGAGATTGTGACCGAAGCGCTGGGGCTAGAGGCGTTAGTGAAAGACGCCACGCTGGTGATCACCGGCGAAGGGCGCATTGATAGCCAAAGTATCAATGGCAAGGTGCCAATCGGCGTCGCGCGGGTGGCGAAACGCTATAACAAGCCGGTCATTGGTATCGGCGGCAGCCTGACCAAAGATGTAGATGTGGTTTTCGACCATGGCTTGGATGCGGTGTTTAGCGTGCTTTCTTCTATCTGTACCTTGGAAGACGCGCTGGCGAATGCCGCCGAAAACCTACACAACACGGCGCGCAATATCGCCGCCACCATCAAGCTGGCGCAGACGCTGCCTGAATGAGTGCCCGCCAGCCAGCCCCTGAATTGGCACCTGATAACTCGGCGTGCCGATTTTTGGGCTTTACCCCAGACCTGCGCGTGCGCTAGGTTTGCACTATTGATTCGCAGATAACGCCAAACGAGAGCCATCATGTCCGAGCCTGACTTCTCCCAGCCGTATGATTTTTCATAACTCTATGATTTATCTTCGCTTTATGACTTCTCCTCCCAGCCGGTGAATACCCAAACCAAAGGCTTAGGCACCTTGCCGGATGAACCGCAGATGGCGGACATCGGCCAGCAGGGTTGGAATATTCTGCGAGAAGAGGTCAGCCTGCCGGTGGCGGTGCTGTTGGATGAGCGCATAGAGCATAATTTGGCGTGGATGAGCGAGTTCATTAGCCGCTACCACCTCAAGCTGGCGCCGCATGGCAAAACCACCATGAGCCCCGAGCTTTTCCAGTTACAGCTTGATAGCGGCGCGTGGGGTATTACGCTGGCGACGGCGCCGCAGGTCAATGCGGCGTTTCAGCACGGCGTGCGCAGGGTCATCATGGCTAATCAGCTGGTCGGCAAAGCCAATATGGCCGTGATCGCCGGGCTGTTGGCACAGGACAGCGAGTTTGATTTCACCTGTATCGTTGACTCAGCGGCCAACGTCGACGCCCTCGGCGAGTATTTTACTTCTCGCCAGCAGACGCTGCGGGTGCTGTTGGAATATGGTCTGGCCGGCGGGCGCACCGGCGTGCGCAACGCCGAGCAGGAGCTGGAGGTGTTAGAGGCTATCCAGCGCTGGCCGCGGGCTATTTCGCTGGTGGGGGTAGAAATTTACGAAGGGGTGATTAATGAAGAAGCGCCCATTCGCGCTTTCCTGCAACACGTGATGCAACGCACCGAGGCTCTGGCGCAGAACGGTGCCTTTGCCGAGCCGACGGTGATTCTCACCGGCGCAGGCTCCGCGTGGTTTGACGTGGTGGCCGAAGAGTTTAGGCGTGATAGCCAGTATCTGGACAGCCAGCAGCGTTTCACGCTTGACGTTATCTTGCGTTCAGGCTGCTACCTGACCCATGACGCCGGTATTTATCAGCAGGCTAATCAGCGAATTCAGGCCCAAAATCCGGTGGCGCGCCAGATGAACAGCAGCCTGCAACCTGCGCTACAGGTGTGGGCTTACGTACAGTCACTGCCTGAGCCGGGCAGGGCGATCATCGGTCTGGGCCGTCGCGACGCCGGGCCGGATGCGGGTTTCCCGGTCGCTGCCGGGCATTTTCGCCCGCAAAGCAGCCATTCGGCAGGCTACACTACGGTTGTGCCGGTAAATAAGTCATGGGAAATCATCAAGATGATGGACCAACACGCCTTTATGACCGTGCCCGCAGGGGCCGATATTCAGGTCGGCGACATGCTGATTTTCGACATTTCCCACCCTTGCCTGACCTTCGACAGATGGCGTCAGCTGCTGCGAGTGAATGAACAGTGGGACGTGACCGGCGCGGTAACTACCTGGTTCTAACAAGTTTGAAACCTAAAAGCCCGACGCTGGCAGACAGTCGTCGGGCTTTTTTGTTTCTTCAGTTTGCTACAGCAGTAGTATCAGCGGGCGGTTAATTGCCCTGCGGCGGTTTGCGCTTTCTCCGCTTCTAACTGCGCGGCCTGATGCTCTTCTTTATACTTCAACTTGTCCCAGGCGCGGAAGAACGGATAGTAAATCACCAGCGAAATCCCCAAATTCACCACCTGAATCACTGTGCCAGAAATATGCCCGCCGGTGGCCAGATAGCCACTGATGAAGATTGGTGTCGTGAACGGTAGCGCAATCCCTACCGGCGGCGTCACCAGCCCGGTAGCCATTGCGGTATAGGTGACAATCACCAGAATCACCGGGGTCAGAATAAACGGAATGGCGAAGTACGGGTTCATCACCAGCGGAATACCAAACACCATTGGCTCGCTAATATTAAACAGGCAGCCCGGCGCGGCAATTTTCCCCAGCTGTTTCATCTGCGCGCTGCGGGCGCGCAGCAGCATGAAGATAACTAGCCCCAGCAAGGCTCCGGTGCCCCCCGGCGCTATCCATAAGTCGTAAAACTGCTGAGTAATAATGTGCGGGATCGGCTGGCCGTTCTGGAAGGCCGTCAGGTTTTCGGACATGTTAGACAGCCACACCGGCTGAATAAACACCAGCACGATGGCGTCGCCGTGCAGCCCCACCATCCACAGCAAACCTATCAATATCACCGAGAAAATCATCCCCGGCAGCGTACCGCCAATGTGGTGCATCGGGATGCCGATAAGGGTGGCAATCATATTGTTGATATTGCCGAACGGCGTGGCTTCAACCCCCAAACGCAGGGCCAGCACCACCGCCATGACGGCAAAGCCCGGGATCAGCGCCAAAAAGGATTTCGCCACCGCCGGTGGCACGCCCGCAGGCATGTTGATCACCAGATTGCGGTCGTGGACGAAACGATAGATTTCAGTCGAAAGAATCGCGATGACGATGGCCACAAACAGCCCCTGACTGCCGATGAAATTCATTGGCAACACGCCTTTAACGATCTGTTCAGTCGCGCCATTCAGTGGCTGGAAAAGGGTGTTTTGCGGAATGGTCAGAATGAACGCCACCAGCGAGACGGCGCCGGTGGTCAGCGGGTCCAGCGTTTTGTATTTCTCCGCCAGTCGGTAGGCGATGCCGAAGCTGGAGATAATCGCCATGATGTCGTAGGTCGCTTTCACCGGGTAAAGCAGCTTTTCGCGCCAAGCCGCGCCGAACACCTCGCCCATCATGTTGGCGTAGCTTGGAATTGGCAGGTAGGCGAAAATCAGGAAGAAGGAGCCAATCAGCATGAATGGCATGTTCAAAATGATGCCGTCGCGCACCGACAGGACGTGCTTTTGCGAGGCTATCTTCAAAGCAAAAGGCAAAACATAACGTTCGAGCAGGACATTCGGTTTAGACACTACACACCCCCGAGCGGATTATTTCCGCATTATTATTTGTTAATGGCTATTTTTGTCAGTGCTTGGCTAATTAAAACGATGTATTGCGTGAGGTCAGGCTAGCAATGGCTGGCCTGAAATGTGTTTACCTTAGTTGTAGGTGCTGGCGGTAAACGGCGGTAAAGCTCAATCATATCAATGGCTAAATCCTGAATGACCATCGCATTCATCAGGTGGTCCTGCGCGTGGACAGTGATTAGATTGACCGGGATTTTGCCGCAGCCTTCATCCAGACCGATAAGCTCAGTTTGCATGCCGTGGGCTAAAGATACGGCCTGACGCGAGTCGCCCATGGCCTGCTCTGCGGCAGGGAAGTCACCACGGCGGGCGTGTTGTAACGCCATCATGGCATGGCTACGGGCGCTTCCTGCGTGAACCAACAACTCCATGATTGTGTTTTCCAGATCCATGCGTTTTTCCTCTACTTAAATCAGAGACAGTCATCGGTGGGATTGTCTGGTTTCAGGTCTCGTCGTCAGGAAGACAGACTACGATTGGCGCCTCATAAATAAAAAGAGAGCGCTCTCATTTTTGAATCAAAAAAATCAGCTCGCGCAAAAATACCGACTTCAGCCCAGAAATAGAGTGAGGGAAAACTGCGCAACTGATGAATAGAGTTAAACCAAAGTGATCGGGAGTTGTAAATACCTCCCGACCATAGGATTTTTATATGAGGAAAAAATAACGCTTAATTTCAGCGGGTTAGTGTGGACGCGAACAGAAACTATTTTCCGTAAGTGAGATCTCAAGCAAATGTTGATGTCGCATAATTTACCGTTTCAGGTGCAGTTGCGCTTCGCGGGTCACATTTTCAATTTCGTCCAGCAGCTCGAACCATTCCGGCTCCAGGTCGCTCGCTGGGATGTTTTTACGCAGTTGCTGTTCAAGGTAAAAACAGAGCTGTTTCAAACGCGGCACGCCGCTGTAACTACAGCTGCCGTGCAGCTTATGGATCAGCGACAGAATGTCTTCGTCCGGCTCACCCTGCGCCACGGCGTTCACCCGCTCAGTGACCTGCGGGAGAAAATCGACCAGCATTTGCAGCAGATCGCGCGCCAAATCCTCTTTGTTAGCAGACTGGCGCAGGGCCAGTTGCCAATCCAGCGTGCTCATCGGCATGCTGCCGCTCTGCTGATTCAGCGGGGATTCCTGCGGCGTCTGGTGGGAGTAATGGCGCGCCAGCACGCGTTTTAGCATGCTCTCATCAATAGGTTTCGCCAGATAATCGTCCATGCCCACTTTGAGCAGCTGTTCACGCTCGCCACTCAGCGAGTGGGCGGTGACGGCGACAATAGGCGTTTTTGCGTGGTGCGGCATCTGGTGAATGATTTCACTGGCGCGAATACCATCGATGTTTGGCATCTGAATATCCATCAGGATGATATCCAAATCGTTATTACGTGCCATGTCGATGGCTTCTTCGCCGCTATGGCAGAGCAGGGTGGTTTCCACCAATTCTTCCAGCAGAGTCCCAATCAGCTTGAGGTTCGCCGGGTTGTCATCCACCGCCATGGCCGTCAGGGGCAGGCGGTCAGAACGCGCGCCGTCCACGTTCAGGAGTGGCGGGGAATAAGGCGTTGCAAGCAGCAGCGGCAGCAGGCGAATACTGGAGATAGGCTTGATTAAACAGGCTCGTACCCCACGATTTTTAAGGGACTCAGCATCAACCTGGAATTCGCTCGGCAGTGCCAACATCAGCCTGTCAGTCATCTTTAACACTTTCTGCAGGCGCTCGTCGTAGTCAGAAAGTTGGTGGTCGAGTTTCACCGGAATGCTGCACAGCATCAGGTCGTAATAAGGGTCAGGCAGTGCTTGAATGGTCGTGCGATGCACCACGTCGAGCGGCGTGGATTGCAAGATTTCCAGCGTGGCTTTCGCCGCCGCTGGGTTGGCTTCCACATAGGCCAGGCGCTTACCTTCCAGACAGGACATGGAAAGCGGCGTGATGTGTCGGTTGTCATTCAACTCAAGGGTGATGTGGAACCAGAAGGTCGATCCGCGATTAATTTGGCTGTAGAAGCTGATGTCGCCGCCCATCTCCTTGACCAGCCGCTGAGTGATAACCAGCCCCAGCCCGGTGCCGCCGTGGCGACGGGAAATACTGGCATCGGCCTGACGGAATGCCTGGAAGAGCTGCGATTGTTGGCGCTCAGATATTCCGATCCCTGTGTCATGAATTTGTACTTCCAGCTCCACTTGCAAATTGTTCTGCGAGCGAACTTCCACATTGATATCAATGTTGCCATTTTCGGTGAACTTGATGGCATTACCGAGTAAATTAGTGACAACTTGCTGCAAGCGCATCGGGTCGCCAAGGACACTTTCCGGCACGTTATTGTGCACATTGAGCGTCAGCTCTAGCCCTTTTTCATGGGCAGTGTGTGCCAGCAATACCACCACTTCATCCAGCATTTCACGCAGGGAGAACGGGATATGCTCCAACACCAGTTTGCCGGCTTCCAGTTTCGAGAAGTCGAGCACGTCGTTAATAATTGTCAGCAGGTTATTGGCAGAACGTTCAATGGTTTGCAGGTAATCGGCCTGCGTCGGCGACAGCGGCGTTTTCAGGGTCTGGCGAGTGAAGCCAATCACCCCGTTGAGCGGGGTACGCAGCTCGTGGGACATATTGGCGAGGAACTCGGACTTAATACGGGCAGCTTCCTGCGCACGCTTTTTCGCCAGATCCAGTTCCACGTTTTGGATCTCCATCTGCTCCAGCGTCTCTCGCAGATCCGAGGTGGCCTGATCGATGTTCTGTTGCACCTCTTCATGGTAGGCAGTCAACGACATGGCCATCGAGTTAATGCCGTTTTTCAGCATGCTCAGCTCACCCAGCATGTTGCCTTCGACGCGGCTATCGAGCTGGCCGCGACGAATACGGTCAACGGTATTGACCATGTTGCGAATTGGGCCAGTCACGTCGCGCATCAGGCGGTAAGCGAACAGCGTGGCGATACCCAGACAGAGCAGCAGCAACATGGTGGAGACAAAGGCCTCCTGATACTGCTGTAGGCGAACAGAGCTGAGATCCAGATCAATAGCGATGTAGCCGAGAGTGCGCGCAGGCGAGGTGTGGAAGGCGTCGTCATCCGCCGCCGTGTGGTTTTCCGCCAAAATCGGCGTGCGCAAAATCAGTGAGTCTCCCATGCGTTTTTGGGTGAGTTCGCGCGGAATATCGCTAACTGAAGCCACCTGCAACTTGTTGCCTTCGCGCAACGAGTTTGAGGTAGCAAAGAGTTTGTTTTGCCCGTCGAACACGCTGATGGCGCGAACAATCTCTGAATGGTTGCGATGCAGTCGGCTGATTAAACGCGTTACCGGCTCTCGCTCACGGAAGGTCATGCCATATTCGCTGGCGACGGCCAAAGGCTCAATAATGCTGGAACCGGAGTCCGTTAATTGCTTCTGCAACTCGTTATAACGATGCACCACAAAGAAGGTGCTGAGCAGCAGACCAATCATCAAAGTCGGTGCCAGAATTAAAATCATCATCCGTGCGCGAAGGCTATATTTGGTCATGAGGTTCCAATGTGGGAGAATCAGCAGCTGAAAGACCTTAATTGACTCAGCGTGCAATCAACAATAATGGCCCAATTCTACTCTCCGAATCGTCGCGTGACGACCCGGCAAACAATAACTGTGACTGCCACCGACCTTGATGCATTTGGTCAGGGTGTGGCGCGCCACAATGGTAAGGCGATATTTATCAGCGGCTTGCTGCCCGGCGAACAGGCCGAGGTGACGCTCACCGAGGATAAACGCCAGTATGCCAAAGGGCGTGTAAAACGCCTGCTGATCACCAGCGAACAGCGCGTGAAACCGGCCTGCCCACATTTCACTACCTGCGGCGGCTGTCAGCAGCAACATGCCAGTGAAGTATTACAGCAACAGAGCAAATCTGCGGCCTTATTACGCCTTATTTCACGCGAAACTGGGGTAGAAGCGCAACCTCAGCCGGTGATCGCTGGCCCGCAATATGGCTATCGTCGCCGCGCGCGACTGGGTTTACAGATTGCCGGAAGTGGGAAAGGCGGCGGGAAAGGCAAAAATAAAATGGCGTCTTCCTCATCTTCTTCTACGCTGGTGATGGGTTTTCGTCAGGAAGGCTCGAATGATCTGGTGGGGATAAATCGCTGTCCGGTGCTACGCCCTGAGCTGGAACGTCTGTTGGTGCCTTTGCAACACTGTCTTTCTCACCTCTCAGCGGCCCAACGTTTGGGGCATGTTGAACTGGTGCTGGCCGAAAATGGTCCATTAATCGTGTTGCGCCATCTCGATCCGCTGAAAGAGCAAGACCGCGCCAGCCTGTTGGCCTTCGGCGCAGAACACGGCGTGGCGGTATGGCTGGCGGCAGAAAGCGACAGTTTAGCGCTGCTGTGCGGCGAGCCGCCGTTCTATCAAATTGATGGCCTGACGCTGAAATTCAGCCCGCGTGATTTCATTCAGGTGAATGATGACGTCAACCAGCAAATGGTGGCACAGGCGATTGAATGGCTAGATCTCAATTCCGACGATCGCCTATTGGATTTATTCTGCGGCGTGGGTAATTTCACCCTGCCTTTAGCCAAGCGTGTAAAGCACGTCACTGGCGTAGAAGGTGTTGCCACGTTGGTGGCGAATGGGCAAGATAATGCCATTCGAAATAATTTGAACAATGCTGAATTCTTCCATGAAAATTTGGAAGAGGATGTCAGCCAGCAACCTTGGGCGGCACAGGGCTTTAATAAAGTGCTGCTGGACCCTGCAAGGGCCGGTGCTGCTGGCGTTATGACACATATTATTAAGCTGAACCCGCAGCGCGTGGTGTATGTCTCATGCAACCCCACGACTTTGGCGCGGGACAGCAAAATTTTGTTGGAGGCGGGTTATCGCTTAGCTCAGGTTCGCATGCTGGATATGTTCCCGCACACTGGGCATCTTGAGTCGATGGCTCTGTTTATCAACCCGTCTGTCGCCTGAATGGCAGCAGAAATGTAGGGAGAGGGTATGGTTGCGGTAAGAAGTGCACATTTGAACACGGCAGGCGAGTTTGCGCTCGACGACTGGATAACCAGTTTAGGCCTTTCTAGCCAGCAGTCATGTGAGCGTTTAGCCGAAACCTGGCGCTACTGCGAACAACAGACACAAGGCCATCCGGATGCCTCGCTGCTTTTATGGCGCGGGCTGGAGATGGTCGAGATCCTCTCTACCCTGAGCATGGACAACGACAGTATGCGCGCCGCGCTGCTGTTCCCCCTGGTTGATGTTGGCATTATCGATGAAGACACGCTGACCCAGCAGTTTGGCAAAAGCATCACCGATCTGGTGCATGGCGTGCGCGATATGGACGCCATCCGCCAGCTAAAAGCCACGCAAAACGACTCCATGGCCTCCGAGCAGGTGGATAACGTTCGCCGCATGCTGCTGGCGATGGTGGAAGATTTCCGCTGCGTGGTGCTCAAGCTTGCCGAACGTATCGCTCACCTGCGCGAAGTGAAAGACGCGCCGGAAGAAGAGCGCGTGTTGGCGGCGAAAGAGTGTACCAACATCTATGCCCCGCTGGCTAACCGTCTGGGCATCGGCCAGTTAAAATGGGAGCTGGAGGATTTCTGCTTCCGTTACCTGCATCCTGACGAATACAAAAGAATCGCCAAACTGCTGCACGAGCGTCGCATCGATCGTGAGCAGTATATTGACGATTTTGTCTCCACCGTGCGCGGTGCGATGGCCGAAGAGGGCATCAAAGTTGATGTCTATGGTCGTCCGAAACACATCTACAGCATCTGGCGTAAGATGCAGAAAAAAGCGCTGTCATTTGACGAGCTGTTTGACGTCCGCGCGGTGCGTATCGTGGTCGAGCGCCTGCAAGATTGCTACGCGGCGCTGGGTATTGTTCACACCCATTTCCGCCATCTGCCTGACGAGTTTGATGACTACGTCGCTAACCCGAAACCTAACGGCTATCAGTCCATTCATACCGTGGTTCTCGGGCCGCGAGGCAAAACCCTTGAAGTGCAAATCCGTACCCGCCAGATGCACGAAGATGCCGAACTGGGCGTGGCCGCGCACTGGAAATACAAAGAGGGTACTGCCGTGGCCGGTGGCCGCAGCGGTGGCTACGAAGGCCGCATTGCATGGCTGCGTAAACTGATTGCGTGGCAGGAAGAGATGGCCGATTCGGGCGAAATGCTCGATGAAGTGCGCAGTCAGGTGTTCGACGATCGCGTCTACGTGTTTACCCCGAAAGGCGACGTCATTGACTTGCCGATGGGCTCCACGCCGCTCGACTTCGCCTACCACATCCACAGCGATGTCGGTCACCGCTGTATCGGGGCTAAGATTGGCGGGCGCATCGTACCGTTCACTTATCAGCTGCAAATGGGCGATCAGATTGAGATCATCACCCAGAAGCACCCGAACCCAAGCCGCGATTGGCTGAATCCGAACCTCGGCTATGTCACCACCAGCCGTGGGCGGTCGAAGATCCACAACTGGTTCCGCAAGCAGGATCGCGACAAGAACATTATTGCCGGCAAACAGATCCTCGATGACGAGCTCGATAGACTGGATATCAGCATCAAAGATGCCGAGAAACTGCTGCTGCCGCGCTACAACGTCAACTCGCTGGATGAAGTGCTGGCGGCCATCGGTAACGGCGATATTCGCCTGAACCAGATGGTTAACTTCCTGCAATCTCAGTTGAAAAAGCCGAGTGCGGAAGAGTTAGACAAAGAGGCGCTGCGCCAGTTGACTCAGAAAACCTCTGCGCCGCCGCCGCGCAGTACAGGCAAGGACAATGGTCGCGTGGTGGTGGAAGGCGTGGGTAATCTGATGCACCACATCGCGCGTTGCTGCCAGCCGATTCCAGGCGATGAGATTGTGGGTTATATCACCCAGGGGCGTGGGATCTCTATTCACCGCGCTGACTGTGACCAGTTGGAAGACCTGCGCCAGAATGCGCCGGAGCGCGTGGTTGACGCCGTGTGGGGCGAAAGCTACTCCAGCGGTTACTCGCTGGTGGTCCGCGTGGTCGCCAATGACCGCAGCGGCCTGCTGCGCGACATCACCACCATTCTTGCCAACGAGAAGGTTAACGTGCTCGGCGTTGCCAGCCGTAGCGACACCAAGCAGCAGCTGGCGACTATCGATATGGACATCGAAATCTACAACCCGCAGGTGCTGGGGCGCGTGATTGCCAAGCTCAACCAACTGCCGGATGTGATTGACGCCAAGCGCCTTCACGGTAACTAATTGCTTTGATTTTACAGGCCCGCTTGTCGGGCCTTTATTTTTTACGGTTGGCGCTCAGACGCCCGCCGCTCAATAAGAAACGGACAGTCCGCCATGACAGAATCAGCCCTGCAACGCTTGCTCACCATCATGAAAACCCTGCGCGACCCGATTGCCGGATGCCCGTGGGACAAGGAGCAGACCTTTGAAACTATCGCGCCTTACACTTTAGAAGAGGCTTACGAAGTGCTCGACGCTATCGCTCGTAAGGACTACGACGACGTGCGCGACGAGCTGGGTGACTTACTCTTTCAGGTGGTGTTTTATGCCCAAATGGGCAGCGAGCAGGGGCTGTTTGCCTTCGACGATATCTGCAATGCCATCTCCGATAAGCTTGAGCGCCGCCATCCTCACGTTTTCGCCAATGCCGGCAGCCCGCAAAAGGAGAAGAGCAGTCAGGATGTGTTAGCGAAATGGGAAGCGCGCAAGTCGCTGGAAAGAGCAGAGAAGTCGCTGCATTCCGCGCTGGATGATATTCCACAGGCTTTGCCAGCCCTGATGCGCGCGCATAAAATCCAGAAGCGCTGCGCCAATGTCGGCTTCGACTGGACCACCCTCGGCCCGGTGCTGGATAAAGTCTATGAAGAGATAGACGAAGTGATGCACGAAGCGCAACAGGTGGTTATCGATGAAGAGAAGCTGGGCGAAGAGATTGGCGACCTGCTGTTTGCGACCGTCAATCTGTCGCGCCATCTGGGACATAAAGCGGAAGATGCACTACAGGCCGCTAACCGTAAGTTTGAGCGCCGCTTCCGTCAGGTTGAACAGATTATTCGTGAGCAAGGCTTAACCATGGAGGGCGCAACCTTGGATCAAATGGAAGAGGCGTGGCAGCAAGTGAAGCAAGGCGAGGCGCACTGACGTCCGCTCGGACTTTGATCGGCGACAATATCTGTCAGTGCTGAAACGGTTAAGCTCAAACTTAGTCAACCAAGTATTGCTTGGCCTGAGAGAGCAAAGTCCAACAAATTGAAATCTAAGAGATTTTATTGGGCTACGGCAGCAAGTTAGCGAATCATAATGGTTAACTTGTTGTTTTTAAAAGAATCAGAGACAGGGGCTTGAAGAGTTAACTCTTCTGAACTGAGGCGAAGAAAACGATGATAAACAGCAAAACCTTTATTTGTGGCGCGCACAAGGTTCCGGTATACTGTTTTCCCGTCTTGGTTATTCCATCGTCTTTAAACCTAACCTCTCAGGTTCAGCATGACAACTAATTATATTTTTGTGACCGGCGGGGTCGTATCCTCTCTGGGTAAAGGCATTGCCGCAGCCTCTCTGGCGGCTATTCTCGAAGCCCGTGGCCTCAACGTGACTATCATGAAACTGGACCCGTATATCAACGTGGATCCTGGCACCATGAGCCCAACTCAGCACGGCGAAGTGTTCGTCACCGAAGACGGCGCTGAAACGGATCTCGATTTAGGTCACTACGAGCGCTTCATCCGCACCAAAATGACTCGTCGCAACAACTTCACTACGGGCCGCATCTACTCTGACGTACTGCGCAAAGAACGCCGTGGCGACTATTTGGGCGCGACTATTCAAGTTATCCCACACATCACCAACAACATTAAAGAACGTATCATCGAAGGTGGCGAAGGCCATGATGTGGTTCTGGTTGAAATTGGCGGTACCGTTGGCGATATCGAATCTCTGCCATTCCTGGAAGCTATTCGCCAGATGGCGGTAGAAGTCGGCCGTGAGCACACGCTGTACATGCACCTGACTCTGGTTCCGTACATGGCAGCCGCCGGCGAAGTGAAAACCAAACCAACCCAGCACTCTGTTAAAGAACTGCTGTCGATTGGTATTCAGCCAGACGTGCTGATCTGCCGTTCAGACCGTGCCGTACCGGCCAACGAACGCGCGAAAATCGCCTTGTTCTGTAACGTGCCAGAAAAAGCGGTTATTTCACTTAAAGACGTTGATTCCATTTATAAAATCCCAGCCCTATTGAAATCTCAGGGTCTGGACGACTATATTTGTAAACGATTCAGCTTGACCCCGCCTGAAGCCAACCTGTCCGAATGGGAGCAGGTAGTGTATGAAGAAGCGAACCCAGGTGGCGAAGTGACCATCGGGATGGTGGGTAAATACGTTGAGCTGCCAGATGCTTATAAGTCTGTTATCGAAGCGCTCAAGCACGGCGGGCTGAAAAATCGTCTGACCGTCAACATCAAACTTATCGACTCACAAGATGTCGAAACGCGTGGTGTAGAAATTCTGAAAGGGTTGGACGCTATCCTGATCCCTGGTGGCTTCGGTTACCGTGGTGTGGAAGGGAAAGTGATGACCGCCCAATATGCGCGCGAAAACAACATCCCTTACCTGGGTATTTGTTTAGGTATGCAGGTCGCGTTGATGGAGTTTGCCCGCCACGTTGTTGGCATGGAAAACGCCAACTCAACCGAATTTGTGCCAGACTGTAAGTTCCCGGTTGTGGCATTGATTACCGAATGGCGTGATGAGAACGGCAATGTAGAAGTCCGTTCTGAAGAGAGTGATTTAGGCGGCACCATGCGTGTCGGTGGGCAACAATGCCACCTGACTGACGGTAGCCTGGTTCGCGAGATGTACGGCGAGCCGACGATTGTAGAACGTCATCGTCACCGTTACGAAGTAAACAACATGCTGCTCAAACAGATCGAAGCCGCGGGTTTACGCGTTGCAGGACGCTCTGGCGACAAGCAACTGGTGGAAATTATCGAGCTGCCAAACCACCCATGGTTTGTGGCTTGCCAGTTCCACCCGGAATTTACGTCAACGCCGCGTGATGGTCATCCGTTGTTTGCAGGCTTTGTTAAAGCTGCCGGTGAGTATCAGAAGCGTCAGGTAAAATAAATATAGGAGAAACAGCGTGCCATTTGGCACGTTGTTTGTCTGAAGCTTTAGTTAACTTGTACTGAGGAAATCCTAATGTCCAAAATCGTTAAAGTGATTGGTCGTGAAATCATCGACTCCCGTGGTAACCCTACTGTAGAAGCTGAAGTTCATCTGGAAGGCGGTTTCGTAGGTTTGGCAGCGGCTCCATCAGGCGCATCTACTGGTTCTCGCGAAGCGCTGGAACTGCGTGACGGTGATAAATCACGTTACCTGGGCAAAGGCGTTACTAAAGCCGTTGCTGCAGTAAATGGCCCAATCGCTGACGCTGTTAAAGGCAAAGACGCGAAAGACCAGGCTAACATCGACAAGATCATGATCGATCTCGACGGTACTGAGAACAAATCTAAGTTCGGTGCTAACGCGATTCTGGCTGTTTCCCTTGCTGCGGCTAAAGCTGCTGCTGCCTCTAAAGGCATGCCGCTGTACGCGCACATCGCTGAACTGAACGGCACCCCAGGCAAATACTCTATGCCTCTGCCAATGATGAACATCATCAACGGTGGCGAGCATGCTGATAACAACGTTGATATCCAAGAGTTCATGATCCAGCCTGTTGGCGCGAAAACCCTGAAAGAAGCCATCCGTATGGGTTCTGAAGTTTTCCACACTCTGGCTAAAGTTCTGAAATCTAAAGGCATGGGTACTGCTGTTGGTGACGAAGGTGGCTACGCGCCAAACCTGGGTTCTAACGCTGAAGCTCTGGCTGTTATCGCTGAAGCTGTTAAACAAGCGGGCTACGAGCTGGGCAAAGACATCACTCTGGCGATGGACTGTGCTGCGTCTGAATTCTACAAAGACGGCAAATACGTTCTGGCTGGCGAAGGCAACAAAGCTTTCACTTCTGAAGAGTTCACTCACTTCCTGGAAGACCTGACTAAACAGTACCCAATCGTTTCTATCGAAGACGGTTTGGACGAGTCAGATTGGGATGGCTTTGCTTACCAGACTAAAGTTCTGGGCGACAAAATCCAGTTGGTTGGTGACGATCTGTTCGTAACTAACACCAAGATCCTGAAAGAAGGTATCGAAAAAGGTATCGCTAACTCCATCTTGATCAAATTCAACCAGATCGGTTCTCTGACCGAAACTCTGGCAGCGATCAAAATGGCGAAAGATGCTGGCTACACTGCAGTTATCTCTCACCGTTCAGGCGAAACTGAAGACGCTACCATCGCTGACCTGGCTGTTGGTACTGCTGCAGGCCAGATCAAAACGGGCTCTATGAGCCGTTCTGACCGTGTTGCTAAATACAACCAGCTGATTCGTATCGAAGAAGCGCTGGGTGATGCAGCACCGTTTAACGGTCTGAAAGAAGTTAAAGGCCAGTAATTACTGCGCTTTAGAACACTTTCCTAAAAACCCGCTTCGGCGGGTTTTTTTATGCCTAAAACAGATGAAATCTCGCCATGCAGAATGCTAGAGCAAGAGAGAAAGCGTCGCGCTGGCGCTTTGTTGGCTGGCTTGAAGGTAATCAGGAGAGAGGGTTAGCAGCTGATTTATCAGCAGTTCTACCAGCAGCATTCCGCCGATTTTCGAGGTCAGCAAACCCGCCGTCAATGGCCCTTCAGGTTTAGCGGCCACCAGCAAAGTATCAGCCAGAGAAGAGAGCGGGCTGCGTAGCGTGTTGCTGATACCAATCACTTTGGTGCCCTGACGCTTAGCCAGTTCAGCGGCATGGAGCACGTCCTTTGTCGAGCCGGAGCTGGAAATCACGACCACAATGTCTTGTTTGTCCAAACTCACCGCATTCATTGCCGCGCGATGCATATCGGAGAAGCACTGCGATGCTTTGCCTAAGCGCAGCAGCTTGTAGCCCAAATAATCCGCCACGATCGCGCTGGCAGCCACGCCATAAATTTGTACGGATCGGGCGTTATGAATGTCTAACGCGGTATCAGCCAGAGTTTGCCGATCGAGTAATTTCCCCGTATCTCGCAGCGCGGTAATGCTGTCGTCAATGACCAACTGCACTTCATCATCCCCGTCAGTGGCCTGACGAGCTTGGCTTTGGCGAGTTTCCAGAGCAAGACCCATCTTGAATTCTGTAAAGCCTTTACAACCTAGCTGGCGGCAAAGTCGGGTGACGCTGGCCTCGCTGGTATCACTCTCGCGCGCCAATTCGGTAATGGTCAGATAAAGCACTCTTTCTGGTTGCTCGAGCACAAAGTTGCCGAGCTTATGCAGTGTCGGGCTGTAATTCTCCAACCCTTGGCGCAATCGCAGTAATAGCGTGCCCGTTTCCATGGTCTGACTCACTCGGCTCTCCTCTGATTAATTGACCTCTCTAGTTTGGCTGATGTGACGCAGTTAACGCCAGAAGAATTCCATATGGATAACTCGCCTTATTGGGTGGTAATTATTTTTATATAAATATAATGTGGTGAAAATAATTACCAAAACAACCTAACGCGGAGTTATCTCATGTCGATCTTCAATGGTTCAGGCGGTGGAACTTGGTTTGAAAGGGCGCAGAAATTTGGCAAGTCTTTCATGTTGCCTATCGCGATTTTGCCAGCGGCGGGTTTGCTGTTGGGGATTGGCGGGGCGCTCTCGAACCCCAATACCCTGACGGCATACCCGTTTCTGAATATTCCGGCGCTACAGGCCATCTTTACCGTGATGGCCAGCGCGGGCTCCATTGTTTTTGCCAATCTTGCGGTGCTGTTTGCCGTCGGAGTCGCGGTTGGGCTGGCGCGAAGTGACAAGGGAACCGCAGGGCTATCCGCGCTGCTCGGCTATTTAGTCATGAACGCTACTATTAATGCCATTTTGATCCTCAAGGGGCAGTTGGCGGCCAGCAATCTCAGTGCGTCGGGGCAGGGAATGGCGTTGGGCATACAGACTCTGGAAACGGGCGTTTTTGGCGGCGTGGTGATTGGATTAGTCACCTGGCTGCTGCATAGCCGCTATAACAAAATTCAACTGCCGCAATTCCTCGGATTTTTCGGCGGCTCACGCTTTGTGCCTATTATTACTTCGGTGGCGTCAATTGTTGTCGGGGCGCTGATGTTCTTCATCTGGCCTCATTTCCAAAAAGTGATTTTTGGCATGGGCGGGCTGGTGGATGCCACGGGGTATTTGGGAACCTTTATCTACGGTTTTGTCCTGCGCATGCTCGGGCCTTTCGGCCTGCATCATATCTTTTATCTGCCTTTTTGGACCACAGCACTGGGCGGCAGTGAGGTGGTAAACGGGCATCTGGTGGAGGGAACCCAGCGTATCTTCTTTGCCCAGTTGGCCGATCCTTCAACTCAGCATTTTTACGTCGGCACGTCGCGTTTTATGTCCGGGCGTTTCATTACCATGATGTTTGGTCTGGTGGGGGCCTGTCTGGCGATGTACCACACCGCGCGGCCTGAAAATAAAAAGAAAGTGGCCGGTCTGCTGCTTTCTGCGGCGCTAACTTCTTTCCTCACCGGTATCACTGAGCCGATTGAATTCTCATTCCTGTTTGTCGCGCCGATGCTGTACGTGCTGCACGCGGTGTTTGACGGGCTGGCTTTCATGATTGCCCATATTCTGCATATCACCATTGGTCAGACATTCTCTGGTGGCTTCATCGACTTCCTCCTTTTCGGGGTTCTACAGGGCGAAGGCAAAACCAATTGGATGTACGTGCCATTGGTGGGTGTGCCTTGGTTTGCTCTCTACTACTTCTCTTTCCGCTATCTGATCACCCGTTTCAACTTTAAAACGCCAGGTCGAGATGACGCGGAAGTAGAACAAGCCAGCATCACCACCGACCGTGCCGGGCTGATCATTGAAGCATTGGGCGGTGCTAGCAATATTGCCGAGCTGGACTGCTGCGCAACACGTCTGCGGATAAGCGTGCATCAGGCCAACATGGTGAATGAAAGCCAGTTGAAGTCGAGTGGCGCGAGGGCGGTACTGATTCGTGGGAATGGGATTCAGGTCATTTATGGGCCACATGTCACGGTGATTAAAAACGAAATTGAGGAGATGTTGGGAGTATGAATCAGTCAATGTTAGCGGCCATAAAAGGAAAACTGGTGGTGTCCTGTCAGGCACTGGACGATGAACCCTTACACAGCGATTTCATCATGAGCCGCATGGCGCTGGCCGCCATGCAGGGCGGGGCTGCGGGGATCCGCGCCAACAGCGTTGCCGACGTGCAGGCGATTCGCGCCACCGTGACTCTGCCGGTCATTGGCATTATCAAGCGCGATTATCCCGACAGCGAAGTCTATATCACCGCAACAATGCAAGAGGTTGACGAGCTGATGACCGCAGGTCCGCAAATGATCGCGCTCGATGCCACCTTGCATCGACGTCCGGGGGAGTTGCAGTTGGCGGCCTTAGTGCAACAGATTCGGCAGAAATATCCCTCTTTGTTGCTGATGGCCGACATCGCTAGCGTCGAAGAGGCGGTCAATGCTGAGGCCTTAGGCTTTGACTGCATTGGCACCACTTTACACGGGTATACCCCGGAAACCGCGGGCTGCAAGCTGTGGCAAGATGACTTCGCCTTTTTGCGCCAGGTGCTCTCACAGTGCGGCGCTCCGGTCATCGCCGAAGGCAATGTGGACACGCCTGAAATGGCCGCGCGCTGCCTGACGCTGGGGGCGCATTCCGTGGTTGTGGGCGGTGCCATCACCCGGCCTCAACAGATCACTCAACGCTTCACCGAGGCCATCAATCACCTTTACTGACAAATCTGCTTGGGTCGAAGTTTGGAACAGCGTGCACTATCTGTGATAATGCGCGCTGATTTTTTAGAGATGATTGAGAAAACCATGCAGTACCCGATTAATGAAATGTTCGAAACCCTGCAAGGGGAAGGTTATTTTACCGGCGTGCCGGCTATCTTTATTCGCCTGCAGGGCTGCCCGGTGGGCTGTAGCTGGTGCGACACCAAACATACCTGGGACAAAATCGCCGATCGGGAAGTCGACGTACAACGCATTTTGGTGAAGACCGAAGAGAGTGACGCCTGGGGTAACGCCACGGCAGAGCAACTGCACGAGATTATTCTTCAGCAGGGCTATACGGCGCGTCACGTGGTGATCACCGGCGGAGAGCCGTGCATTTACGATTTAATGCCGCTCACCACGCTGCTGGAAAAAAATGGTTTTAGCTGCCAGATAGAAACCAGCGGGACCCATGAGGTGCGCTGCTCGGTGAATACTTGGGTGACGGTGTCGCCAAAGGTCAACATGCGCGGCGGCTATGACATTCTGCCGCAGGCGTTGAAACGGGCTGATGAAGTGAAGCATCCGGTGGCGCGTCAGCGCGATATCGATGCCTTGGAAGCGTTACTGGCGACATTGACTGACGAAAAAGCGCGAATCATCGCTTTGCAGCCCATCAGTCAGAAAGAAGAAGCCACCAAATTGTGCATTGCGACCTGCATTGCAAAAAATTGGCGGCTGTCGATGCAGACCCACAAATACCTAAATATCGCTTAGCCTTTATAGACGCAGCCCGCGGTGCAAGTCTCTTTGACGCGTACGGCGGAAAGCAGGGGCAGCTTAGGCTTCATCTCATTCCAGATCCACTCGGCCAGCACTTCACTGGTCGGGTTCTCTAAGCCCGGAATATCGTTGAGATTATAGTGGTCGAGACGGTCCAATGTCGGGGCGAAAGCCGCTTTTAAATCAGCAAAATCCATTACCCAACCCGTATGCGGATCCACTTCACCGGTGATTTCTAATCTTACCGAGAAAGAGTGCCCGTGCAGGCGGCCGCATTTGTGGCCTGCTGGAACGTGAGGTAAATGGTGCGCGGCTTCGAACTGAAAATCTTTAAAGAGTGTGGTGGTCATGGTGCTGTCTCGTTGCTCAAAAAACGCGGCATAGTAACGGAAATCCGGCGTTCGCGCCACGAAATCCACGGTACATAGCTGTACAAGGCGTTACCAACCACTGCTTTACTCAGCCTGATTTACTGACTTAAAGTGGCAGCAGTGAGACTAACCTATTGAGTGTTTGCATGATTACTGTGCTGCGTTTGGCCATATTGTCGGTGCTATTCACGGCGAGCGTCGGTGCGGAAACGCTCCCCCAGCCAGCCGCGCCTGCTTCCACCGATGCCAAGTCTACGGACTCAAAGCCTGCGGAATCTAAGGCTGCTGGCCCTAAGCCTGCTGACATCAAACCTGCTCAAACTGAGCCGAAAACCGCCAAGCCTGCCGTTGCTGCTAAACCTGTTGCCCTGACCTTCCCGACGGGCGCGGGCAGTTTACATATTCTGGTGGCGCAGGGGAAAAAGACGCTGGACGTTTTCACCTATCAACCCGAGGGTGCTGATGCCACAACGCCTATCGTGATGGTGATGACTGAAGGCGATCGTAACGCCGTCAATGCGCGCAATGAATGGATCACCATGGCGAACCAGTACCATTTGCGCGTGGTGGTGCCGAAGTTCAGCGAGCAGGACTTCCCCGGCGCGGCGGGTTATAACCTTGGCAATCTGGTTGATCCCAAAACCCATCGCAAGCTGCCCGCGTCGCAATGGACTTTCACGCTGGTCGATTCGCTGTTCAGCCAGTTGCAGAAGCAGGGCGTCACCAGCCAGTCGCAGTTCTACCTTTTCGGCAACAGCGCCGGATGCCAAGTTGTTCACCGCATGCTGACATTATTGCCGCAGCCGCAAGTGAAAGCCGCCGTGTGCGCCGCGCCGACGTGGTGGACCTTGCCTGATACCGACCAGCGCTGGCCTTATGGGTTGCGCGAGTCGCCGATAAGCGTGAACCAGCAGCAGCTCGCCAGTTACTTTGCCAAGCCGATGCTGATTGCCGTCGGCAGTGAAGATGATAATCCTGAAACGCGCGCGCAGCGTTTGTCCAAGCAGGTGATGGCACAGGGGAGCAACCGCCTTGATCGCGCCGAGAGCTATTTCACCACCTCACAGCAGCGCGCCGAGCAGAACAACACGCCGTTTAACTGGCACTTTGTCGATTTGCCGGACACCGGCCACAGCAGCAGCAAGATGTCAGTCTTTGCCGCCGGGCAGTTCGCCTGGTTCGAAGAACATGGCCAGTTCCATCTATAAAATCTGCTGCTGATAAAGTATTTTCACCCCGCTCCGGCGGGGTTTTTCTTTATATAACAAACTGTTTTGCCTAGTCGGATAAATGTCTGCCGATTTTCATAGCTATTTCAGTAAGATAAAAAATCACTACTTACCACTTTTAGTGGTTATGGCTATCTCTAAAACCACTTAGTCATTTTGGTTATTTAATATTTCCATCACTTCTTTAATTGTTATCATCAGCCTCGTTAACCTTACAAACTGCAGCCTCCGTCGCTTTTCTACGTGGGGTGATTTACGGTCTTTCTTGTGCACGAAGGCCGGATTGATGACTGGCTTATGCATAAGGGAATTCGTACCGCGATGACGACTCAGGCTCCTCCAACTTCTATCTTGCCTCTTTCACCAGAGCAACTGGCTAAGCTCCAGTCTGCCATTGGTGAATACTCACCAACGCAGCTGGCATGGCTATCTGGCTATTTCTGGGGAATGGTGAATCAACAGCCGGGCGCTGTTCCGGCAGCTGCACCTGCGCCCGCCGCGGCCGCTATTACCCTGATTTCCGCTTCCCAGACCGGCAATGCCCGTCGTTTGGCCGAGCAGGTGCGCGATGACCTGATCGCCGCAAAACTGAACGTCAATCTGGTTAACGCCGGTGATTACAAGTTCAAACAAATCGGCCAAGAAAAGCTGCTGCTGATTGTTGCCTCCACTCAGGGGGAAGGTGAGCAGGCCGAAGAGGCCGTCGCCCTGCATAAATTCCTGCAATCGAAGAAAGCGCCACAGATGAAAGATACGGCGTTTGCCGTGTTTGCACTGGGCGATACTTCCTATGAATTCTTCTGTCAGGCCGGTAAAGATTTTGATAACCGCCTTGGCGAGCTGGGCGCAGAGCGCCTGTTAGATCGCGTGGACGCTGACGTTGAATATCAGGCCCAGGCCGAAGAGTGGCGCAAACGCATTGTTGAAGTGCTGAAGCAGCGCGTTCCCGCAGAGGCGACGGCGCAGCCCGCCGCGACTCTGGCTGGCGCGGTCAACCAAGTTGACAGCAGCCCCTATACTAAAGAAGAGCCACTGACCGCTTTGCTGTCGGTAAACCAGAAAATTACCGGGCGCAATTCGGATAAAGACGTGCGCCATATCGAGATTGATCTGGGTGATTCTGGCCTGCGCTACCAGCCGGGCGACGCCTTAGGCATCTGGTTCGAAAACGATCCGGCCTTGGTCAAAGAAGTGGTTGAACTGCTCTGGCTGAAAGGCGATGAGTCGGTTGAAGTTAACGGCAAAACGCTAGCGCTGAGCGAAGCGTTGCAGCATCACATCGAGCTGACCCAAAACACCACGCCCATCGTCGAGAAATACGCCGCAGCGTGCCGTGATGAGCAGCTGAACGCGCTACTGGCCGACAAGCATGCCTTGCAGCAGTTCGCGCAAAACACGCCGTTCGTCGACATGGTGCGTCAGGCGCCGACCGAGCTGGATGCCCAGCAGTTGGTTGATTTGCTGCGCCCGCTGACGCCGCGCCTCTACTCCATCGCCTCCTCTCAGGCCGAGAATGAGTCCGAAGTGCATATCACCGTCGGCGCCGTGCGCTACGAAATCGACGGCCGCGCCCGCACCGGCGGTGCATCGGGCTATCTGGCTGACCGTCTGCAAGAAGATGGTGAAGTTCGCGTATTCATCGAGCATAACGACAATTTCCGCCTGCCAGCTAACCCGGATGCGCCAGTGATTATGATTGGCCCGGGCACCGGCATCGCGCCATTCCGCGCCTTTATGCAGCAGCGCGAAAACGACGGCGCCGGGGGTAAAAACTGGCTGTTCTTCGGCAACCCGCACTTCACCGAGGACTTCCTATATCAGGTTGAATGGCAGCGCTACGTCAAAGACGGCTTACTGACCCACATTTCTCTGGCTTGGTCGCGCGATCAGGCTGAAAAGGTCTACGTTCAAGACAAGCTGCGCGAAAACGCCGCCGAAGTCTGGCGCTGGCTGCAAGAGGGCGCGCACGTCTATGTCTGCGGCGATGCCAACCGTATGGCGAAAGACGTCGAGCAAGCGCTGTTGGAAATTATCTCCCAGCAGGGGTCGATGGACCTGGAAACCGCCGACGAATTTTTAAGTGAATTGCGTATGGACCGCCGTTATCAGCGCGACGTCTACTAATAAAATTTAAGCAATGAGTGAGCACTTATGAGCAATAAGTTGTGGAGTGAACAGAATCCCGGTCCTGGCCCGTTAATCGTTGATGCGCCGCTGGTTGATGCTGAACGTCTTAAAAAGGAAAGCAATTTCCTGCGCGGAACCATTACTGAAGATTTGCAAGATGGCCTGACCGGCGGCTTCAACGGTGACAACTTCCTGTTGATCCGCTTCCACGGCATGTACCAGCAGGATGACCGCGATATCCGTGCCGAACGCGCCGAGCAGAAGCTGGAGCCGCGCCACGCGATGATGCTGCGCTGCCGCCTGCCGGGCGGCGTGATGACGCCAGACCAGTGGCTGGGCATTGATAAATTCGCTGAAGAGAGCACGCTGTACGGCAGTATTCGTATTACTAACCGTCAAACTTTCCAGTTCCACGGTATCCTCAAACCTAACGTAAAACCGGTTCACCAGCTGCTGAATAAGCTAGGTCTGGACGCGCTGGCGACCGCCAACGACGTTAACCGCAACGTGCTGTGTACCTCGAACCCGGTGGAGTCAGAGCTGCATCAGGAAGCCTACCAGTGGGCGAAGAAGATCTCCGAACACCTGCTGCCGCGCACCCGCGCTTACGCCGAGGTGTGGCTGGATCAAGAGAAAGTCGAAACCACGGATGAAGAGCCGATCCTTGGCCCAACCTATCTGCCGCGTAAATTTAAAACTACGGTGGTGATCCCGCCGCAAAACGATGTCGATCTTCACGCCAATGATCTGAACTTCGTGGCGATCGCCGATAACGGCAAGCTGGTTGGCTTCAACGTGCTGGTCGGCGGCGGCCTGTCTATCGCCCACGGCGACAAGGCAACTTACGCCCGCACCGCCAGCGAACTGGGCTTTATTCCGCTGGATAAAACCTTGGCCGTGGCCGAAGCGGTAGTGACCACGCAGCGCGACTGGGGCAACCGTACCAACCGTAAAAATGCTAAAACCAAATACACCCTTGAGCGCGTTGGCGTGGAAGTGTTCCGCGACGAAGTGGCCAAGCGAGCAGGGATCGAATTCGAAGCAGTTCGCCCTTATGAATTCACCGGACGCGGCGATCGCATCGGCTGGGTGAAGGGGATCGACAAGCAGTGGCACCTGACGCTGTTTATCGAAAACGGCCGTATTCTGGATTATCCGGGCAAGCCGCTAAAAACCGGTCTGGCAGAAATCGCTAAGATCCACAAAGGGGATTTCAGGCTTACTGCTAACCAGAACCTGATCGTCGCCGGTGTCTCGGAAAAAGATAAAGACGCGATCGAAACGCTGGCCCGCAACCATGGCCTGATCGACGACAGCGTCACCGAGCAGCGCAAAAACTCCATGGCCTGCGTCTCATATCCGACCTGTCCGCTGGCGATGGCCGAAGCAGAACGCTTCTTGCCAGAGTTTGTCACCAAAGTGGAAGGCATCATGCACCAGCACGGGGTGGGCAAAGAGCACATTGTCCTGCGTGTGACGGGTTGCCCTAACGGCTGCGGCCGCGCGCTGCTGGCTGAAATCGGTTTGGTGGGTAAAGCCATGAACCGTTACAACCTGCACCTTGGCGGTAACCGTGAAGGGACGCGTATTCCAAGAATGTATCGGGAGAACATCTCTGATACTGACATTCTGGCGATTATCGACGAGCTGGTCGGCCGCTGGGCGAAAGAGCGTGAAAACGATGAAGGCTTTGGTGATTACGTGATCCGCGCTGGGATTATTCGCCCAGTGCTGGATCCGGCCCGCGACTTCTACGACTAACGCTGCTGTAACGTGAAGAATGGAGAGTTTATGAGTTTGCTCACTCTTGCTGAACTGAATGAAATGCCGAAATCAGGTCAGGCCCTGGCATTGGCGGAAACCAATGCCCAGCTTGAAAAACTGTCGGCACAGGATCGTGTCATCTGGGCACTAGAGAATTTGCCGGGCGAATTCGCGCTCTCCTCAAGTTTTGGCATTCAGGCTGCGGTCTGTTTGCATCTGGTGACTCGCCAGCAGGCGGATATCCCGGTGATCCTCACTGACACCGGCTACCTGTTCCCCGAGACTTACCAGTTCATCGATCAACTCACCGAACAGTTGAAGCTGAACTTGCAAGTGTTCCGCGCAGCCGAAAGCCCGGCGTGGCAAGAAGCGCGTTATGGCAAGCTTTGGGAGCAGGGCGTTGAAGGCATCGAGCGTTACAACAACATTAATAAAGTTGAACCGATGAACCGCGCTTTGGCGACGCTGGGCGCGCAAACGTGGTTTGCTGGTCTGCGCCGTGAACAGTCTGGCAGCCGCGCCAATCTGCCGGTGTTAGCCGTGCAGCGCGGCGTGTTCAAAATCCTGCCGATCATCGATTGGGATAACCGCCAAGTGTTCCAGTACCTCAAAGAGCACGGCCTCAGCTATCACCCGCTGTGGGATCAGGGCTACCTGTCGGTTGGCGATACCCACACCACCAAGAAGTGGGAAGAGGGCATGAGCGAAGAGGAAACCCGTTTCTTTGGGCTTAAACGCGAGTGCGGCTTACACGAATAAATCCCTGTCATACTTCGAGCCAGAGGTGCGTCGGCTTGCCGCGTTACTTGGCCTATTTCCAGCAAAGCCCCTAAGGGGGCCGCTGCAAGCAGATTTGTCCTCTGACTCGAATTATTTAAGGGATGGCGTTACCGCCTTGTAAAGCATCAGCCGGTTTTGCCAGCTCTTTCAGCAGCGGCAGTAAAATTCTCACGCTATCTTTCGAGCGTTTGTCTATCCGGCCTGGCAGGACGCGGTCGAGATACTGTAAGTTATCCAACTGGCCCTGATGGCGCGAGGTGCCCTGCGGGAAATGCGCGCTGATTGCCCGCTGCTGCTGGCCGTCTTTCTTGCCCAACGCATAATCCGTGGCCGTCACCATTAATAATGGAATATGCGCGTCGTCCAGCGCCTGCATGCCATTACAGCAATCCTTTCCACTGTATGCCTCGGCGGCGATACCTGCGTGACGCGCTAGCGCCACGGCGCGGTCGCGTGTCAGCTTAGTGACGGCCTGAGAGGTATTTTTGCCACTCTTGAAGTAGAGCTTATCGCCAACAATCAGCGAATCGAGATTGACCACCAGCAGGGTGTTTAACTTCTCCTCCGGCGACATGCGCTGCACATAGTCTGCGGCACCCTGTGCGCCCGTCTCTTCGGCACTAAGCGCCACGAAGCGCAAGCTGTAGTGGGTTGGCTCCTTACTGAGTCGTTCGGCCAGCTCCAGCATCACACCGACGCCTGACGCATTATCATCAACCCCCTGCAGGGTAAGACCGCCCAAATTATGGTCGGAGTCGGCGTCGCTTTGTGGCAAATAAGTATCAAAGTGCGCCATCACGACAATCTGCTGAGGCACGATACCGGCGCGGGCGGCGATCACGGAGGTCGAATGCACATCATGCCAGCTCTGCTTGCCATCCCGGCTGGTGTAGAGATAACGCGTATCAAAGCCGCGAAGATCACTCTGATAGCCGAGTTTGGCAAAATACTGTTGCAGGTAATCTGCGGCGATTAACTCCGCCGGACTACCGGCCATGCGGCCCGGAAAATAGGTGGCGATATGGCGAGTTTGTTCGGCAGCAATTTTACCGAGGGCGGGCGCGGCAACCTGCTGCACGGCCGCGTGCGTAAAACCGGCACAGCCCAGGCCAAAGGCCAGTAGCGCCAGTTTCATGCGAGAAAGGGATAGCATGGACAAAAAATCCTTATTCGTGGGTCAAAGACCGGAAAGCTTTCAATCGGGCAGGCCGCGTTATGCGGTCATTATTGCGCAATAGTATGCGATTGTGACGGCAATTAGACAATTTCCCCTTATCTCAAATGGCTCTTTTTGTTGCATCTTTCTGCGTCTGGAAAGTGAGGTTGGCGAATCTATATTCCATTTGGTAACTATTCATTCCATTTCGTCATTTCAATTCAATAATTGCCACCACGTATAGTCTTGTTATTACTCTTCGCTATCAAAAAGGCCGTTGTGGACTATCTACCAATATTTGCCGACCTAAGACAACGTCCAGTATTGGTCGTCGGCGGCGGCGAAATCGCTGCACGCAAAATAGACCTTCTGCTGCGTGCTGGCGCTGCTGTCCGCATTGTCGCGCTGTCACTCTCCTCAGAACTTGAGCATCGTCTCCAGCAGTCGCAAGTCAGCTGGCTGGCGAAGCAATTTGAGCCACAGCAGTTGGATGACGTGTTTCTGGTGATTGCTGCCACCGACGACGCCGAGCTGAATGCCGAGGTGTTTGAGCAGGCCAATCGCCGCCAGCTGCTGGCCAACGTGGTCGATGACCAGCCGAAGTGCTCCTTTATCTTCCCTTCCATCGTCGACCGTTCGCCGATTGTGGTGGCTATTTCATCCAGCGGCACGGCCCCGGTGCTGGCGCGCATGCTGCGGGAAAAGCTGGAAACGCTGTTACCGACCAGTTTGGGCAAGATGGCTGAGATTGCTGGCAGTTTCCGCGACCGCGTGAAGCAGCGCTTCACCTCAATGACGGCACGCCGTCGCTTTTGGGAGCAGACCTTTGATGGTCGCTTTGCCTCGCTGGTGACTGCGGGACAGATTCCAGAAGCTGAGCAAGTGTTGCAACAACAGTTAGATAATCCGGAATCCATCGCGAGAAACGGTGAAGTGACGCTGGTCGGCGCGGGGCCGGGTGATGCAGGATTACTGACATTACGCGGCTTGCAGGTGATGCAGCAGGCAGACGTGGTGTTGTATGACCATTTGGTCAGTGACGAGATTTTAGATTTGGTGCGCCGAGACGCCGACCGTATTTGCGTCGGCAAGCGCGCTGGCAGCCACTCGGTGGCGCAGGAAGAGACAAACCGCATGCTGGTCGAACTGGCGCAGCAGGGCAAAAAAGTGGTGCGCCTTAAAGGCGGCGACCCGTTTATTTTTGGTCGCGGCGGTGAAGAGCTACAGGCCGTTTCGGCGGCGGGCATCCCTTTCCAAGTGGTGCCAGGCGTGACGGCAGCCGCGGGCGCGACGGCCTACGCGGGGATCCCTCTCACCCACCGCGACTACGCGCAGAGCGTGATGTTTATTACCGGCCACTCTCGTCCCGATGGGAATGGCATGCAGTGGGAAACGCTGGCGAAGGGCAACCAGACACTGGCCATTTATATGGGCACGGTGAAGGCGGCTGAAATCAGCCAGCAGCTGATTGCTCATGGCCGCGCGGCGAGTACGCCGGTGGCTGTCATTGGCCGTGGTACGCGGGTCGATCAGCAGGTGCTGACCGGCACGCTCGACAACTTAGAACTCTTGGCTCAACAGGCACCATCACCCGCATTACTGGTTATCGGCGAAGTGGTCGCACTTCACGATAAGCTCGCCTGGTTTGGGCATCAACCACAGACTGACGACGCAGTTCGCCCGTCGGTCGTGAATTTGGCTTAAGGATCTGTTATGGACGAAAAACGACTCACACATTTGCGTCAACTGGAGGCGGAGAGTATCCATATCATCCGTGAAGTGGCGGCTGAATTTGCTAACCCGGTGATGATGTACTCCATCGGTAAAGACTCCTCGGTGATGCTGCATCTTGCGCGCAAGGCCTTCTTCCCGGGAACGCTGCCTTTCCCGCTACTGCACGTGGATACCGGCTGGAAGTTCCGCGAAATGTACGACTTCCGCGACCGCACGGCGAAGAACTACGGTTTTGAACTGCTGGTGCATAAGAACCCGGAAGGCGTCGCGATGGGCATCAACCCCTTCGTCCACGGCAGTGCCAAACATACTGACATCATGAAAACCGAAGGCTTGAAGCAGGCGCTGAACAAATACGGTTTTGACGCTGCCTTTGGCGGCGCGCGTCGTGATGAAGAGAAGTCGCGTGCTAAAGAGCGTATTTACTCGTTCCGCGACCGTTTCCACCGCTGGGACCCTAAAAACCAGCGCCCGGAGCTGTGGCACAACTACAACGGCCAGATCAACAAAGGCGAAAGCATCCGCGTGTTCCCGCTCTCCAACTGGACTGAGCTGGATATCTGGCAGTATATCTTCTTGGAAAATATCGAAATTGTTCCACTGTATCTCGCAGCGCCGCGTCCGGTTCTCGAACGCGATGGCATGCTGCTGATGGTGGATGACGATCGCATCGACCTGCAACCGGGCGAAGTGATTGAGCAGAAAATGGTGCGCTTCCGTACTCTCGGGTGCTGGCCGCTAACGGGCGCCGTGGAGTCTGAAGCTCAGACTCTGCCGGAAATCATCGAAGAGATGCTGGTGTCAACCACCAGTGAGCGTCAGGGGCGGGCAATTGACCGCGATCAGGCGGGTTCGATGGAACTGAAAAAACGTCAGGGCTATTTCTGAGGAGCGACCAAAATGAACAATGCAATTGCACAACAAATTGAAGAACAGGGTGGCGTCGAGGCCTACCTGCACGCCCAGCAACATAAAAGCCTGCTGCGTTTTCTGACCTGCGGCAGCGTGGATGATGGCAAAAGTACCCTGATTGGTCGCCTGCTGCATGACACTCGCCAGATCTATGAAGATCAGCTCTCGTCGCTGCATAACGACAGCAAGCGTCACGGCACCCAAGGTGAAAAACTCGATCTGGCGCTGCTGGTGGATGGTCTGCAAGCCGAGCGCGAGCAGGGGATCACCATCGACGTGGCCTACCGCTACTTCTCCACCGAAAAACGCAAATTCATCATTGCTGACACGCCGGGGCATGAGCAGTACACCCGCAACATGGCAACCGGTGCGTCCACCTGTGATCTGGCGATTTTGCTGATCGACGCCCGCAAAGGCGTGCTGGATCAAACTCGCCGCCACAGCTTTATCGCTACTCTTCTGGGGATCCGCCACTTGGTGGTGGCGGTCAATAAGATGGATCTGGTGGATTACAGCGAAAGCGTTTTCGAAGAGTTCAAAGCCAACTATCTGGACTTCGCCCAGCAGCTGCCAACCGATTTGGATATCAAATTCGTGCCGCTGTCGGCGCTGGAAGGCGACAACGTTGCTACGACGAGTGAGAAAATGAGCTGGTATACCGGCCCAACCCTGCTCGACGTGCTGGAAACCGTGAACATCATTAACATCCGCGAACAGCAGCCGATGCGTTTCCCGGTGCAGTATGTTAACCGCCCGAACCTCGACTTCCGTGGCTATGCGGGCACGCTGGCCTCTGGCTCAGTGCGCGTCGGGCAGAAAGTCAAAGTGTTGCCGTCCGGCGTTGAGTCAAGGGTGGCACGCATTGTGACTTTCGACGTTGATTTACAAGAAGCTTGGGCCGGTGAAGCTATCACGCTGGTGCTGGCCGACGAGCGCGATATCAGCCGTGGTGACCTGCTGGTCGACGCGGATGAAACCGTGAAAGCGGTGCAGAACGCCAAAGTGGATATTGTCTGGATGGCCGAGCAGCCGCTCAGCGTTGGCCAAAGCTACGACATCAAAATCGGCGGCAAAAAGGCCCGCGCTCGGGTTGAAAACATTGAGTATCAGGTTGAAATTAACTCGCTGACCCAGCGTATTGTTGAGAGCCTACCGCTAAATGGCATCGGCCTGGTTGAGCTTACCTTCGATGAGCCACTGGTTCTGGATAACTACCAACACAACGCGGTGACCGGCGGGATGATCTTTATCGATCGCCTGACTAACGTCACCGTCGGAGCAGGGCTGGTTCGCGAAGCCGTAGAAAGCGTTTATCAGGAACAAGATTCCTACAGCGCCTTCGAGCTGGAGTTAAACAGCCTGGTTCGCCGTCACTTCCCACACTGGGGTGCTCGCGACCTGCTGGGTGGGAAATAATATGGCGTTACCCGACGCAAATTTGAAAGATGAAAACGTCGTCTGGCACCCGCACGCGGTAACGCGTGCGGACCGTGAGCTGAAACATGGCCATAAAGGCGTGGTGCTGTGGTTCACAGGCCTGTCAGGTTCAGGCAAATCCACGGTCGCTGGCGCGCTTGAGCAGGCGCTACACGCACTTGGTGTCAGCACCTACCTGCTTGATGGCGACAATGTGCGCCACGGTCTGTGCCGCGATTTGGGCTTCTCTGACGACGACCGGCGGGAAAATATCCGCCGCGTTGGTGAGGTCGCTAAGCTGATGATAGATGCCGGGCTGGTGGTGCTCACCGCCTTTATCTCTCCCCATCGTGCCGAGCGAGATATGGTGCGGGAATTGCTGGATAAAGATCAGTTTATTGAGATCTTTGTCGATACCCCGCTGGCCATTTGCGAGGCGCGAGATCCCAAAGGCTTATACAAGAAAGCCCGCGCCGGCGAGCTGAAAAACTTCACCGGCATTGACTCTGTTTACCAAGCGCCAGAAGCTCCAGATGTACACCTCGATGGCGAACAATTGGTAACACATTTAGTCCCGCAATTATTAGATGTACTGCGCCGCCACGCTATTATCAAACCCTGAAGGTTTCCGGCCGCTGGTTAAACAGCGCGCCGGTTTACACTGAACTACAGGGATCACTTTATGCAGGCATTACTTCACCGAATAGTGAGTCGGATCCGAGACGAGGGCACAAGCGCCACGTCCGACGATCGGGCTGTGGATGCTGAAGCTCCCTCGTATTCTATGTTTGGCGGTACGGCAGGTTTTATCTTCTACTGGCTAGCCTTTGCCATTCCCTTTGTGATGTACGGCTCTAACACGCTGTTTTTCTTTCTCTACACCTGGCCGTTTTTCCTCGCTTTAGTGCCTATTTCCGTGTTGATTGGCATTGCATTTAGCATGCTGTTTGGCGGTAACTGGTGGCGCACGCTGGCGGCGACGGGCGTGGTGGTCATTGGTATGTTTTGGACTATCTTTTCATTCCTCTCCGGCTGGTAACTTCCCCTGTTTTCTCACTCACTGAAAATCTTCACGTGTTCACCAGATTCACGCGCTCACCGTGGTTTTACGTTGGCAGAGGTTCTGGGTGTTTTATCGTCAATTTCTTATCTCTATGTAAGTCATTGTGTCATTCTCACCCATAATTACCTGCTTAAGTCTGAATCTCACCGGCATTTTCCCTCTCAGTGTGGAGTCGGAATGAAAGTTGTGGGATGATTGTTCGGCTTTTTTAGGGGGCGGGGATGGGCAAATTAACGCTGCTGTTATTGGTTTTGCTTGGCTGGTTACAGTATTCGCTGTGGCTGGGTAAGAATGGTATTCACGATTATGTTCGTGTGAATGATGACGTTCAGGTACAGCAGGCCAACAACGGCAAACTCAAGTCACGGAATGATCAACTCTTTGCAGAAATCGATGACTTGACCGGTGGTCAGGAAGCTATCGAAGAACGCGCACGTAATGAACTGGGCATGATTAAGCCCGGTGAGACTTTCTATCGTCTGGTGCCTGACCAATCCAAACGAAATGCAGGTATGAGTTCTTCTCAAAACAATGCTTCGCAAAACAACCTAAAACAATAGCTATGAGCGACATCGCAGTTTCCTCTCCAGAGATTATTGCTGTCCTGCCCGCTGCCGGTATCGGCAGCCGTATGCAGACAGAGTGTCCAAAGCAGTACCTTTCTATTGGCGGCAAAACGTTGATTGAACACTCAATCAACGCGTTACTACGCAGCCCGCAAGTCACTAAAGTGGTGGTTTCCCTTAGCCCGCACGATACCCAATTCCAACATTTGCCTATTGCGCAAGATGCTCGCATCCAGTGCGTTATAGGTGGCGCTCAGCGAGCCGACTCGGTCATGGCCGGGCTGGAAGCCGCTGGCTCTCACGGCTGGGTGCTGGTGCACGACGCCGCGCGCCCTTGTCTGCACATCGACGACCTTAATCGCTTATTGGCGATTTCAGCCACCAGCCGCGTGGGCGGTATTCTGGCCGCGCCGGTGAGAGATACCATGAAACGCGGAGAGCCTGGCGTGAGCGCCATTGCCCATACTGTGAATCGCGAAGATCTGTGGCACGCGCTGACGCCGCAATTTTTCCCGCTCGAATTACTAAAAACCTGTTTGCGCCGAGCATTAAATGAAGGGGCAACCATCACAGATGAAGCGTCTGCAATGGAATATTGTGGGTTTCATCCTATGCTGATTGCCGGGCGCTCAGACAATATTAAAGTCACACGGCCGGAAGATTTGGCCTTGGCAGAATTCTATTTAACCCAGTTGTATCAAAAGGAGAACGCATAATGCGTATCGGTCATGGTTTTGACGTGCATAAATTCGGCGGCGAAGGCCCATTGGTGATCGGCGGAGTGCGTATCCCTTATCCGCAAGGTTTGCTGGCTCACTCAGACGGCGACGTCGCGCTGCATGCAGCCACTGATGCCATTCTGGGAGCGGCGGCCATGGGAGACATCGGCAAGTTGTTCCCAGACACTGACCCTGCCTACAAAGGCGCGGACAGCCGCGAACTGCTGCGTGAAGCTTATCGCCGCGTGCGCGCGAAGGGTTACTCCCTGGGCAACCTGGATATCACTATTATCGCTCAGGCACCTAAAATGGCGCCGCACATCCCGCAGATGCGCGTGTTTTTAGCCGAAGACTTAGAGTGTCATATGGATGAGGTGAACGTAAAAGCCACCACAACCGAACAATTAGGTTTCACTGGCCGTGGTGAAGGTATCGCCTGCGAAGCCGTTGTCCTGCTGATCAAGGACTGAGTTTTGGAAAATAACCCGATGGATATGTCCCGCCTGACCTGGCTCAATGGTGAACCTGTTTCGACTGGCAAGCTGAAAGCCAACCCGGAAGATTTCATTGTTGAGGAAGATCTCGGCTTTGAGCCTGACGGCGAGGGTGAGCATCTGCTGGTGCGTATCCGCAAGAACGGCTGCAACACTCAGTTTGTGGCCGAACAGCTGGCGCGATTTGCGGGCATTCATCCGCGTTCCGTCAGCTACGCGGGTTTGAAAGACCGCCACGCGGTAACCGAACAGTGGTTTTGCGTGCACCTTCCCGGCAAAGAAGACCCTGATTTAAGCCAATTCGCGCTGGAAGGCTGCGAGATTGTTCGCGCCGCGCGTCATCGCAAGAAAATGCGTATCGGTACCTTGAAAGGCAACGCTTTTACCTTGGTGCTGCGCCAGCTGAGCGATATCGCCGATGTCGAAGCGCGTTTGCAGCAGGTGGCAGAGCAGGGCGTGCCGAACTATTTTGGCGAACAGCGTTTTGGCCGTGGTGGCAACAACCTGATTCAAGCCGCGCGTTGGGCGAATAACGAAATTCGGGTCAAAGAGCGCCCTAAGCGCAGTTTCTACCTTTCGGCCAGCCGCAGCGCGATGTTCAACCTTATCGCCAGCCAGCGTTTAGCCGATGGCACGCATCGTCAGGTGATGCTGGGCGATGCTTTACAGTTAAGCGGGCGCGGCAGCTGGTTTGTGGCCAAGGAAGATGAATTTGACACGCTCCAGCCACGTGTTAATAGTAATGAATTGCTGATAACCGCCCCCTTACCGGGTGATGGCCCGCTGGGAACCACTGACGCCGCTGAGGCGTTTGAGCAGGGCTGTCTGGCGGAGTGCGCCACGTTATTATCATTAATTAAGCGCGAACGCGTTGAACCGGCTCGCCGTGCGGTGATGCTCCAGCCTTTAGATATCAGCTGGAAGCGTTGGGACGATGTCACACTTGAGCTGAAATTCTGGCTCCCTGCTGGCAGTTTTGCGACCAGCGTGGTGCGAGAACTGATGCGTCAGGAAAATATTGATGCGGATATTACTGAGTAATAAATATCAGTGAATCATCCGATCTCATGCTGTCGCATTTTCCCCGCAATAACCCCTACCCATAAGTGATTGCTGTCTCATGTTGTCGCATGATGAACATTGACAGCGCAACACAAACCGGACAACCTGCCGGATAACTTTCGTCTTTCACGCGTTGTTATCCTGTTGGGTTATCCGGTATGCCACTCACTGACACCAAAATCAAAAACGCAAGACCTCAAGAAAAACCATACACGCTTCAGGACGGCCAAGGCCTCTATCTGGAGATACGCCCATCAGGCGCGAAGTTCTGGCGCTATCGCTTCTGGCTTACCCCGACAAAAGACGGTCGGTACACCATTGGTGAATATCCCTCTGTCAGCCTGTCTGAAGCCCGCAAAGAAAGAGAATGGGCCAGAGAGAAGGTTAAGCTTGGTCATAACCCTACAGACATCCGCAAGCGGCAGAAACAGCAGAACGTCGCTGAGGCTTCCAATACCTTCAAGCTTGTTGCCGAAGAGTGGATAGACAGAAAGTCTCACACTTGGAAGTCGGCAACAAAAGAGCAGGTTGAGTCGTTTCTCGCCATCAACGCTTACCCGGCATTTGGGCACAAGCCAATTCGAGAAGTCACGGCCCACGAAATTCTTGCAATGCTGCGAGGCATGGAGAAGCGCGGATCGGTATCCTCCGCCTTAAAGGTGAGGCAGTGGTGCTCTGCCATATTCTGCTTTGCCGTGGCAACGCTGCGAGCCGACTCCGACCCTGCCGCCGCCCTGAAAGGGGCGATAATCCCTAAGCGGATAAAGCACTCGCGTGCGCTTGATTCCGGGGAGATCGCCGAATTTTACCATCGGATAGAGGAATACAAAGGATTTACCGCGACCAGAGTTATTCTCCAGTTGCTTCCATACGTCTTTGTCCGGCAAGTCGAGCTGAGAAGCGCCGAGTGGAGTGAATTCGATTTAGAAAGCGCTCTATGGGTTATCCCTGCCGACAAGATGAAGATGGGTCGCGCTCATAGCGTTCCGCTTTGCCAGTCAGCTATAGAGCTGATCAAGTCGTTACATCACCACACAGGAAGCGGGAAATACCTTTTCCCGAACGTTAAAAATCCTGCGGCCGTAATGAGCGAGTCAACGATAAACCGAGCCATTGAATATCTCGGATACCCTTCAAAGCATTTAACCGCGCACGATTTCCGTGCGACGGCTTCTACCAGACTTCATGAGATGGGGTTTAGGCATGACGTGATTGAGCGGCAACTGGCACACGTAGAGCAAAACCGTGTGGTGGCTGCATACAATCACGCCGAATACATGCCAGAGAGGAGGGAGATGATGCGGAGTTGGGGGGAATGGATTGATGCGCTCAGGACTGGCGCTGCTTAGCCAGTTTTTCAATGTAAGGCGCTATGTCTTCTTCTAGCCACTTGGAGCGCGGTCCGTCCTTCAGTGGCTTTGGTATTTCGCCAGATGCAATCTTTCGGTACAGCGTGGCGCGGTGCATATCGAGTCTGGCGCACACTGCTTTAGGGCTAAGTAAGCTTGCCATGGTTTACCTCTGCTATTTTCCATCAGCCACTCGACGCACCCAACAGGCAAGCCACATCCATACCTGCTTGCGATATCTAGCGGGAACGAATGGATATGCATCTGGTGAGTGCTTGTCGAGTATTTGGCGGTAGGTGAGATTGTTGGATTTACTGCGGCGTTCGGTGAGTATCTTTTTGGCTATTGCGCGGGATGCTATCTCTTGCTCGGGAGTCATGGTTACTCCACTTTGCGATATCCTGCGTCGTACAGTGCCGCTACAAGTTCATGTGGTTGATATGAGTCAGGCATCCCGCCTTCCATCATCAACATTTCACTAATCGCCTCATCCCTTGCCACATCTTCAGCTGAGCGGATAGGGCGGAACTCGAATGCTGCATCACTGAAGAAAACCAATCGGTAATCGTATGACCATCCAAATGCAAATCCATCTTTATGGGCAATAATGTCTACAGGAATCCATTTGCACTCGTCATTCTGCATCTCGCACTCAATCCCAACAGGCGGCAACCCTTCGCCAGACCACTCAGTATTCAACTGCTGGTTTACATCTGGCTCGGTGATTGGGCGACGCTCGGACTCAATGTAATTCCTATGGCCATATTCGCCACCCCAAAAATCAGGCTTTGTATGACATGCTGGGTTAAACATTGTGCTTGTCGCTGGGTTTAACCAGTAAACGAAGTGACCACTCCCCTTGTCACACCATATGCACTGAGTCGCCCATTCGGGCGCACCCTCGAAGTCATCCTCACTACATTTCAAAATTTCCCATTTCATGACTTTTCTCCCAGTGCTTTAGCTATTGCGAGGTTAGCGTTAATTAGCTTTTTCCTTGCTTATGAAGTAAATCCAAGCCGCCCAGAGTTATCGTCATCGATAACGGGGAACATGCTCATAACTGATATCAGTGCTTCCAGCAGCTCAGGCGCAGCAGATATAAGCATCGCGTTTTCTGGCATGTTGTCGCCATAAGTTGCAGCCACAATCTGTCCTTCACCCAGCGGCCTATCCGTAACCACCATGTCCTTTTGTCCTTCCGCCAATCGCCAAGGCCCCTTTGTTCCCTTAAACTCGCTCATGCCACTTCTCCATAATGAACTTTCGTTAGCTGTCTATGACCCGTAATGACATGGGCCAGATGATGTTTGTTGGTATTGGTGACTTCGATTTGATAGCTCTTGTTGCGGTATTTGATGCTGTAGATTCTTCGGTGATGCTTATTGCCAGTGCCGTACTTTTCCCTGTGAGCATCGATAGCTTTATGGGCTGCAACTAAGTGCGCTGGCTCGGTGTCACCTTTGATGAGTGGTTTCATCAGGCTGGTTCTGCATTGAGGTCTTCAGATGTTAACTCCGCGAAAGCTTTCTGGCACTCCTGGCTTACGCGCTCGATTTCACTGCGCATTTCTTCGAGTGTCTGCACGTCAGAGGCGCGAACTTCTTTCAGGATTAACGAGGAGATTAACTGGTCAATCTTCGGGTGGAATGTGGTGTTCTTCAGCACTGCTTGGCCAGCGTTCTTTCCTTCTTTGGCAATGCCTTTCTCCTGAAGAATGAACTGATACTTGTCGCTGGTGATAAGCCATTTCTCGCCGATTTCAATTTTCATGATGCTCTCCAATTTTCAGTATTTCGGTAACCGAACCGATGTCACAGCCGGCAGCTAGAATCTGTGTCCCTTCATGCAATGAAACGCTCACATCTGCTGGCTCGACTCCTGTCATCTTCCACAATCCCTGTCGTAAAACTGCTGCCAGTTCAGACGTGTCTACTCGACCCGCATAGTAATAAGCGCGGGGTAATTTGACTGTGATCATCGGTGGTTACCTCGGATTAAGGCGTAAAAAAGGCCGCCGATTGGCAGCCAGATTTAGTGGTTATTCTTGGTTCTTGGTAGCCGATAAATACCCATGGAGAAAGGTGCACGCCCCATAAAGATTCTCTTCCTGTCCTTGAAGGTTATAGGACCATTTTCTTCCATGAAATAAATTATGCCTAAGGCGGATAATTATTCGGAAAACACACTCCGCTATTTCCTTCTCCGTTGCTGATTTATTTTGCATTACTCCCAAAATAAAGGTTTTTGAGTCCGTATCGTGACTGCATAAATCATCTAGGTTATTGGAATGGTCTGGTCTAACGGTATACCTATCAAGGAAGTATGTGTAAATCTTTTGAGCTGATAGGCCTGCAACATCAATATAATGGGTTGCATAAACATTAGACATTCTTGTTCTCGCATTTTCCCCCATAAGCCTGTGCTCAGTCATGGAAAATAGTAGTGTGAAATTGAAAACTGCATCTAAAAGTGGCCCTTCGACTCTTGCTCCGCCATTTGTTAATTCGTTTATATATTGATAACTGCTGATTTTAGTTTCTTCATCAAATTTGGCTTCAGTCATATATCCTCCATTGTTGGGAGAATTATAGCACTGGCTTCCATGCTCATTGGGCTAAGATTTTTTGTATTTTATTAGCAACTCCTGTAATTTTGTACACATGAAATGCGCTTATAAGTACCGATTCTATCCATCACCAGAACAGGCTGAGCTTTTGACTCAGACTTTCGGCTGCGTGCGTTTTGTCTACAATTCGGTATTGCGATGGCGATCAGATGCTTTCAAGAACCGTCAGAAAAAGATCGGCTATTCTGATGCTTCGGCGTACTTAACTTCTTTAAAAAAATCTCCTGATTTAGTTTGGTTAAATGACGTTTCA
>NZ_JBQSVA010000002.1:0-1027989 GCF_052375995.1 Ewingella sp. AOP9-I1-14 | reverse complement strand
GATTTCTGGCGTAGGTGAAAGAACCGGTGGAGCGGTAGTTCAGTTGGTTAGAATACCTGCCTGTCACGCAGGGGGTCGCGGGTTCGAGCCCCGTCCGTTCCGCCACTTATTGCATAACCCTGAATCGAAAGATTCAGGGTTTTTTGCATTTAGATTCTTACAACTATCCATGTTTAATTAATCTAATTCTCCAAATTCCGCATTAAATATCGCTTCAGGTTACCTTCAAACAATAAAAAGTAGATACCCTATATAGAATATCTACTTATGAATACTTTAGGTTTATTGATTTTATTGAACCGCTAACTGGATCTTGATGTCTTTATCGAGATTGGCAATCCAGCGATTATAATTATTGTGGATCATGCCATTTTTAGCATTTAAGTTAGTGCTATCCACATATTGAATACTATATTGCGTTGATGAGTAATTGATTTTTATATGAGTGCTGAAATCACGTTTAGCCAATTTTGCATCAATAACGCCATCCTGCACTGGGGTCATTGACCAGCCGCGCTGTGCGCCTGCGATGAGAATCGCCTTGCGCACCTGCTCCAGAGAGTGTTGCAGAGCAATAGTTTCTCTTACGTTATGAATTGGCGTAAGGGGTGAGCAGCCGCTGAGCAAACACGCGACGACAACCGACGCTAAAATTGTATTAGAATATTTCATAATTTATTCTCGTTAAATTATTAGAAACTCTCTTGAGAGTTAATTTTTTTGCTGTGTTGGCCGATACCTACTAATACTAAATAGTTAATGAGAATAATTAAAACAGCTCATTACCATTTTCGTTTGGCTAAAGTTAACAACCTTAAACAATCATTCAACCTTTTCGGCTTATTCCGGTATTTCAGCTGTTTTGACCTATTGTGCTAATTTACAGATGAAACTTGTCAGGTTATATAATAAAGTTCCGACCTCCGAAATGTTGAGATGCAGAAGTGTATGAAATACTCATTAGATATCCTGGACTGGCAGGCAGTTGCGCCTGGTCTACGCTCTAAACAGCAGTGGAATCAATGGGCATCGCATGAGTCTGCACCAGGTTTTACTCAAACTTTAGAGAAAAGCCCGCTGATCCCCATGATGTCTGAGCGACGGATGAGTCCACCGAGCCGCGCAGCCGTTGAGGCGGGTCTAACACTACTCGAAACTCATCAGGTAGATGCTGCAATTTTCACCAGCCAGCACGGTGAATTGGAGAAAACATTTAAAATTCTGCAAACCCTGTCGCGAGAAGGGGAGGTATCGCCAACCGATTTCTCCACCTCGGTTCATAATACGGCGGCAGGTTGGTTGACCATTATTAGTAAAAAAGCCTTACCTATCACTTCTCTGGCTGCCGGGCTAGATAGCTTCCAACAGGGGATGTTAGAAGCACAGGCCATGCTACTTACCGGTATGGAGCGCGTGCTGCTTATTGATTTTGACGGTCTGGTTCCTGACCTCTACTCACCGCCAAGTGGAGAGCCTTTCTATCCTTACGCCGTGGCGCTATTGCTGGCAAAGGGGGATGCTTTCAGTTGCCAATGGCAGGGGAGTGACAATGGAGATGAGGCACTGCCGCAAAGTTTGCAGTTTTTACGCTATTGGCTGCGCGATCAGAACGAATTTTGGGTTAACGCGGGCGCTCATCGCTGGGCTTGGAAGCGCCGCTCGTGAATGAAACTTATCAGAAAGCACATTGGCTAAATCGCGTTTGGCGCTGGACAGCCACCGGCTTCTTTTTTGGCATTTTCGGAATTGGCGGATTAGCACTCTCCCTAATCTGGTTTAGTCTGTTGCGGCTATTTATCCGCCAGCCTGAGAAATTGCATCGCCTGACGCTGCAGAGCATCCGCTACAGCTTCCGCTTCTTCTTGAGCGCGCTGCGTGGCGTTGGCGTGTTGGACTATCGCTTTATCGGCATTGAGAAGTTTGAGCAGGACGCCGGATGCCTAGTGGTTGCTAATCACCCCAGCCTGCTTGATTACGTGTTCCTTGCGTCCTGCATGCCGCGCTGTGATTGCATTGTGAAACAGGCTTTGTTGAGTAATCCGTTTGTTCGCGGCGTGATCCGCGCAGCTGGCTATCTGGTTAATGCCGGTTCGGAGGAGTTGATGTTAGCCTGCGAAGCGCGTTTAAAGATGGGGGGCACGCTGTTGGTGTTCCCGGAAGGGACGCGAACCGTTGTCGGGAAGCCGATGGCGTTGCAGCGAGGCGCCGCCAATATCGCGCTCAGAGCACATTGTGATATCAGGGTGGTGCGTATCTCCTGTACCCCGCCCATGCTGACCAAACAGGGCAAATGGTATAACATTCCGCCGACTAAACCGCAGTTCATTATTTCTGTAGAAAACAAGTTCAGTGCCGATAAGTTCATTGATGAACACGACCTTTCTCCTGCTTTGGCAGCGAGACGTTTGACGCACCATTTACGGTCAGAGTTGACGCGGTAGTCATTAAAATAACGAGAAATAAGTCATGGTTCCTTTAAGTAACGAAATCAAACTCCTCATTATTGAGACATTGAATCTCGAGGGGATGACCCCTGAGGAGATCGACACCGCTTCGCCGCTGTTTGGTGACGGTCTGGGACTGGACTCCATTGATGCTTTAGAACTTGGGTTAGCTTTAAAGAATAAGTATGGATTGGTTCTCTCTGCAGAGAGTCAGGAAATGCGCGCGCATTTTTATTCGGTAGAGACCCTCGCTAAATTTATTTCTGAACAGCGTGGTTGAGAGAGACGTATGCAGAAGCAAGAGATTTATCAAGAAATTAGAGTACTGCTGGTGAAACTGTTCGAGCTTGATGAAGATGATATCAAGCCAGAATCAAGACTGTATGAAGATCTGGATTTGGACAGCATCGATGCGGTCGATCTCATCGTGCATTTGCAGAAAACCACGGGTCGAAAAATCAAACCTGAGATGTTTAAGTCGGTGCGCACCGTCCAGGATGTGGTTGACGCCATCGGCCAACTGCTCGAATCAGAACCGCAGTAAGAGAGTGTCGCGACTGATTCGAGCCAGCCAGTGGCTGTTGCCGCTAGTCATTTTGGCTTATCCCTTTGCCGTTTGGTTGGGGATTAAGCACGCAGGCATAGCAGTTCTGGCCCCTATTTTAATCGTGGTTTTTATTCTGCGGCTGATCACTTTTCGCGGGAAACTGAGCCAGCTGGCGTTTTTGGGCAAAGCAATTGCGGCGGTGGGCATCCTGCTGGCGCTTTCGAGCTGGGTGCTGAATAAGAGTCAGATGCTGCTCTACTACCCGGTCGCGGTGAATGCATTACTGTTTATATTGTTTTTCTCCTCTCTGTTTTATACGCCAACAATTATCGAACGACTTGCTCGTTTGAGTGAGCCGGATTTACCGCCAAGGAGCATCGCTTATACGCGAAAAGTCACCCAGACTTGGTGTGTGTTTTTTATTTTTAACGGTGCATTCGCGCTTTATACCTGTTTGCGCGGGGACCTTGCGCTATGGACGTTTTACAACGGCGGGTTAAGTTATCTGCTGATTGGCTTATTGATGAGTGTTGAATGGATAGTCAGAAAAAGGGTGCGGCGCGACTAACTTTGCCAATATCAGGCTGGCTGTCAGCAGAGCGGCCAGATGACCAACGGGTGGCCTGGTCCAAAAGCCGCGAATGGCAGGTAAAAGATTTGCGGCTTGATGTGCTTCATCTCGTCAATCAAATCAGCACCACGACGGCGGCAAGATGGGCGCTCTGCTTTGATAGCCCTTACGCCTTTACCGCCGCTCTGCTGGCTGTGCTCTACTGCGGGCGAACGCCGATTTTACCCGGCCATTGTCGTCAGGCGGTGCTGCGCGAGATGCAGCCTGAGTTCGACGCACTGCTTACTGACCAGCCCCTCGAGCTGAATTGCCCGACGCTATACTTTCCTTTCGACTCTCAACCGCCACCATTGCCTGAACCACTCGCTCTGCCGCCGTGGCAGGAGGGGCTGTCGGTGGTGCTTTTCACCTCAGGCTCGACGGGAACGCCGCAAAAAGTGGTGAAAACCCTTGCCAGCCTTGAGCAAGAAGCTGAGTGGCTGGCTCAGTGCTGGCAAGAATTCCCGGCTAACGCTCGACTGGCCGCCACGGTGGCGCATCACCATATGTACGGGCTGACATTCAGTCTGATTCTGCCTCTGTCGCTGGGGTTGCCGATTTACGCTAGCCGAATCGAATACCACGAGCAGCTGATTGAGTTGGCCCATGGCGGCGATCTGGTGCTGATTGCCAGCCCGGCCTTCTTGCAAAGGCTTGACCCCGCGCTGCCTGCTACCCACTGCCGGCAGGTATTCTCTGCGGGTGGCCCACTGAGTTATGACGCCGCCCAGCGCGCTCTGAGCCAATGCGGCGTGCTGCCGACAGAGATTTACGGCACCACGGAAACCGGCATTCTCGCCCAGCGCCAGCAACAGGTGCCCAATTCGCCGTGGGAGCTATTTGCCGGCGTCACTCTGGTTGGCCATGATGAGGGCGGCCATTCGGCACTATCGGCATTGATCCCGCAGCCCAAAGGCGTGCGGCTGAACGATAATATTAAGCTGCTGGCCGATCCGCGCCAGTTTCACCTTGGCGATCGTCAGGATCGGGTGATTAAGATTGCCGAGCAGCGTATTTCGCTGACTGAAGTAGAGCTACGTTTGCAGGGGCTGGAGTGGCTGTCAGATGCCAGCGTGCTGGTGTTCCAGAAGCGCGGGCGGGATCACGTCGCGGCGCTGATTGTGCTGAGTTCAGCCGGGCAGCAGCAATTAGGCAGCTTGGGGCTGGCCGCATTTCAGGCTGCGCTGCATCAGCAACTGCGCGCTTGGCTTTCCCCGGTCGCCATTCCACGGCTTTGGCGAATCGCGCCTTCCATCCCGCTCAATGCCCAAGGAAAACGGGCCTATGCGGAAATACAGGAAATGTTTTTATGATGATGCCAGAGGTGCTTCACTCTCAACGCGAGGCAGATGTCCTGACCCTCACTCTGCGCCTACAGCCTGAGCTGCTGTGGTTCGAAGGTCATTTTCCCGAGTTGTCGATTCTGCCCGGCGTCGCGCAGGTGAACTGGGTGATGGCCTTTGCCCGCCAAGATTTCCCGCAGATGGGAACCTTTGGCGGCATGGAAGTACTCAAATTCCAGAAGCCGCTATTTCCTAACGAACAGGTTGAGCTGCGCATCGAATGGTTGAAAGAGAAGCAGCGTCTGGCGTTTAGCTATCAGGCTGCACAGCAGGCGGCGAGCAGCGGGAAAGTGATTTTATGTCCTTAACCGCCGCCGATTTCCGCCCCTGCATCATTATTCCCTGTTTCAATCATGGCCCGATGATGGCGGGCGTGTTGGCGCGTCTGGAGAAATTCAACCTGCCTTGTCTTATCATTGATGACGGCAGCGAACCCGCCACGGCGCTGGAGTTACGGCGTTTATCCGCCGAGCTGCCTCAGGTTTCACTAACGCGCCTGACTGAGAATCAGGGCAAGGGGGCGGCGGTCATCGCGGCGTTAAAACAGGCTTCAGCTTTGAATTACACCCACGCGGTACAGGTGGATGCCGACGGGCAGCACCAGTTGGAGGATCTCCCAACGATGCTCGCCGAGGCGCAAAAATACCCGGATACGCTTATCTCCGGCCAGCCAATCTATGATGAGTCGGTGCCGAAATCCCGTCTATACGGCCGCTATGTCACCCATGTTTGGGTATGGATTGAAACGCTGTCGCTGTCGCTGAAAGACAGCATGTGCGGCTTTCGCGTTTACCCGCTGGCCCCTTGTCTTGAGCTAATGCAGCGCCATCGGCTGGGCGAGCGAATGGATTTCGACACCGAAATCATGGTTCGGCTCTACTGGCAGGGGACGCGCAGCCGTTTCCTCCCCACCCGCGTGACTTATCCGCAGGACGGCCTTTCGCACTTTGACGCCCTGAAAGACAACCTGCGCATTTCGTGGATGCACACCCGCCTGTTCTTCGGCATGTTGCCGCGCATCCCCCGGCTACTTCGAATGCAGCGTAAAGTGACTGCTAACTCACACTGGTCGCAAACCCCCGAGCGGCAAGGGCTGTGGGGCATCCGGCTGATGCTCAAGGTCTATCAGCTGCTGGGGCGCAGAGCCTTTGAGCTGCTGCTCTATCCGGTGATTGGCTATTTCTGGCTGACCGGGCGAACCCAGCGTCAGGCCTCACAACACTACTTGCGCCGCGTGGCGCGCTATGCCGAGCTGCATCAGCACCGCTTGCCTTATCAACTGAGCAGCTTCCGCCATTTTCTGCGTTTCGGCGACGCTATGCTCAACAAGCTTGCCAGCTGGCGCGGCGATACCGTGCTCGGTCGCAACGCCGTGATGGTTAATCGTGAACTTTGCGAAGCGCAGATCGCCAGCGGGCGCGGGACGCTGATCCTCGCCTCCCACCTTGGCGACATTGAATCCTGCCGCGCGCTGGGCGAACTGAATCACAATGTGAAGATCAACGCGCTGGTGTTTACTCAGCACGCCGAGCGTTTTAATCAGATCATGAAAGAGGTCAATCCGCAGGCCAATATCAATCTGATCCAAGTCTCGACCCTTGGCCCGGATACCGCCGTGATGCTGAAAAGCAAGCTGGAAGCGGGAGAATGGGTGGCTATCGTCGGCGACCGAACCTCCGCCGGGCAGCATGCTCGCGGTGAAGCGCAGCGCGTGGTGCGCAGCCGTTTTCTTGGCGAACTCGCCACTTTCCCGCAGGGGCCGTTTATTCTGGCTTCCGCCCTGAAAGTGCCGGTGTTCCTGATGTTCGGCCTGAAGCAGAACCAGCAGCTACATATCTATTTTGAAGCCTTTGCCGACCCTCTCTTACTGCCGCGCAATGAGCGCCAGCAGAGCCTTCAGGCGGCAGTGGATCACTACGCGCAGCGGCTGGAGCACTATTGCCTGCTGGCGCCGCACGACTGGTTTAACTTTTTTGATTTTTGGCAGCCGCCGCAGGTGGATGCTGCACAACGGGACCCAGACTGATATGCCTTCGAAACTCGATCCGCGCTTTGACGACCCGCGTTTTAGCACCCGCGTAGAGATATCCATTCCTTTCCATGATGCTGATGCCATGGGCGTAGTGTGGCACGGCAACTATTTTCGCTATCTCGAAATCGCTCGCGAGCAGCTGCTGAAGCAGTTTGATTATGGCTACCGGCAGATGCAGGCTTCGGGCTATGTGTGGCCGATTGTCGACACGCGGGTGAAGTACATTGCGCCGCTGCTGTTTGAACAGCGCGTTGAGGTGCATGCTCAGCTGGAAGAGATTGAAAACCGCCTGCGCATTGGCTACCAGATTTTTGACTGCGCCACCGGCAAACGCACCACCACCGGCTACACCATTCAGGTGGCGGTAGAAGCCGAAACCAACGAGATGTGTTTCGTCTCGCCACAGGTTCTGTTCGACAAAACGGGGATCGCGCTGTGAAAACTATACTGCTTTTTTGCCTGAGCTTGTTCAGTCTGGCCTCCCACGCCGTGACCCTCGACGAGTTGCAGCAGCGTTTTATCCAGCAGCCGGTGCTGCGCGCCCAGTTTGAGCAGCAGCGCAACATTAGCGGCATGAGCCAGCCGCTAAAGTCCAGCGGCAACCTATTGATTGCGCAGAAAAATGGCCTGTGGTGGCAGCAAGAGAAGCCTTTCAGCCTGACGCTGCTGCTAACCGAAAGCCGCATGGTGCAGACCATGCAGGGCCAGCCGCCGCAGGTGGTAACGGCGGACAACAACCCGCAGATGTTCCAGTTTAACTCGCTGCTGACCGCCCTGTTCCACGCTGACCGGCAGGCTTTACAGCAGAACTTTAAACTTGATTTTAGCGATAAAGGGCAGGGCGCTTGGCAGTTGACCCTGACGCCTACCACCACGCCGCTCAATCGCCTGTTCCGCAACCTGCATCTGGAGGGCAGCGCCTTTCTGGATAATATAGAAATCAATGACATGCAGGGCGATGTCACCCGCATTCGCTTCTTCAATCAGCAAACCCAACCGGCGACGCTGACCACGGCGGAGCAGGCCCACTTTGGCGCCTAACCTTCACCGCAGGCTGGCGCAGGGCTGGCTGCTGATTTGCCTGCTGCTGGTGGCCGCGCTGGTGGTTATTCTGCCGCGCAGCCAGATTAACAGCAGCGTGCTGGCACTGCTGCCCAAGCAGCAGCTAGCGGGCGTGCCGGATGCGTTATCTCGCGGCTTTAGCCAGCGGCTGGACCGGCAGCTGGTGTGGCTGGTCAGCCCGCCGCAGACGGCCGGAACCGCGCCGTTGGATGACTGGCTGGCGCGCCTGCGTCAACTGCCCGCGCTGGGCGAGGTGCAGGGGCCGATGAGTGCCGAGCAGCAGCAAGCCTGGGGCGTGTTTTTCTACGCCCATCGCAACGCCATGCTGGACGACGCCACGCGCCAGCGGCTGACCTCTGGCGCGCAGGCCCAGAGCCAGTGGATTTTGGGGCAAGTCTATTCCGCTTTTGCCGGAGTCAGTGGCAAAGAGCTGAATCACGACCCACTGCTGTTGGTGCGCGCTTCGCAAATGGCGCAGCAGCAGAACAGCGCGGGCATGAGCCTCGACGACGGCTGGCTGGTGGCCACCGACAAACAGGGCCGCCGCTGGTATCTGTTGCACGGCGAGTTGAAAGCTTCTTCCTATGACATCACCAGCGGCAGGCAGGTGGTCGCCGCGCTGGAGGCGCAAAAGCAGGCGTTCGAGCAGCAGTGGCCGGGTGCCAAAGTGCTGGAGCGCGGCACGGTGTTCTATAGCGATTACGCCAGCCATCAGGCTGAGCGTGATATTTCCACCATTGGGCTGGCCTCGGTGATTGGCGTCTTCGCGCTGATCCTGCTGATGTTCCGTTCGATCCTGCCGATGCTGCTCAGCCTGCTGTCGATCGCCATTGGCGCGCTAAGCGGCACGGTGGTGACTCTGTGGGTGTTCGGCGAAATCCATATCATGACGCTGGTGCTGAGTGCCAGCATTGTCGGCATCTCGGCCGACTACACGCTCTATTTCCTCACCGAGCGGCGAGTGCACGGCGCGGAGAATTCGCCGCTGGAGAGCCTGAAAAAGCTCTTCCCGGCACTCTCTGCCGCCTTGCTCACCACGGTGGCGGCCTATCTGATGCTGCTGATCGCGCCATTCCCCGGTTTGCAGCAGTTGGCAGTGTTTGCCGCCGCTGGCCTGAGCGCCGCCTGCATTACCGTCATGTGCTGGTACCCCTATTTATCGCGCAATCTGCCGGTCGGCACCACGCCGGGGCTGGGGGTGATCCTGCGCTGGCTGCACGCCTGGCGCAGCCGTAAAGCTATTCGCATTGGGCTACCGCTGCTGTGTGCCGCGCTGGCGCTGGGGGGATTAGCGCGTCTGCATATCAATGATGACATTGCCGACCTGCAAGCCTTGCCCGCCGACCTGCAACAGCAGGAGCAGCAGATGGCGGCGCTGACTGGGCAAACTAACGATCAGAAATGGCTGGTGGTTTACGGTGAAAACGCCGAGCAGGCTTTACAGCGGCTGGAGAAGCTGCGCCCGGCATTGGCAAAAGCCAAAGCGCAGGGCTGGATCGACGGCTATCGCGCCATTGGTCTGCCTTCGCTGCATCAGCAACAGCAGGATTTGGATCTACTGCGCCGTCAGGCTCCGCAGATAGTAACCCAATTACAGCAGGCGGGGATCGCCGTACCGGCGGCGGATCTCAGCGATCGGTTTGTCACGCCGCAGGCGTGGCTGGACAGCGTGGTCAGCCAGGGCTGGCGGCTGTTGTGGCTGTCACTGCCCGACGGGCGCAGCGCCACGCTGGTGCCGGTCAACGGCGTGCATAACGGCGCGGCCATGGCTCAGTTGGCGAAAGAGTTTGCCGGAACCGGCTGGGTGGATCGCAAAACCGAGTTCAGCCAGCTGTTCTCCGAGTATCGCGTCTACCTCTCTTATCTGCTGGGGCTGGCGGTGCTGTTCATCGCCGCCATCTATCTGTGGCGCTATCGCCTGCCGCACGGCCTGATCTGCCTGGTGCCGACTTTGCTGTCTCTGGCGATGGGCGTCGCGGCGCTGGGCTACAGCGGCCATAGCCTGAACCTGTTCTCACTGCTGGCCTTGGTGCTGGTGCTCGGCATTGGCATCAACTACACGCTGTTCTTTACCAATCCGCGCGGCACGCCGACCACCTCCATGTTCGCCATCTTTATGGCGGTGGTTACTACGCTGCTGACTTTCGGCATGCTGGTGTTCAGCTCGACTCAGGCGATCAGCAGTTTTGGCATTGTGTTGAGCTGCGGCATTTTGACCGCCTTTCTGCTGTCGCCGCTCACCCTGCCGGTCAAAAAAAGAGGAAGAAAAAAATGAGCCGAATGCTAACGGCCTTGATGGTGCTGTTGCTCAGTGCCTGTGCCTCGCAGCCCAAACTGGATGAAACCGCGCATGCGTGGCTGAAACCCGGCGTGCGGGTAGCTCTGCCGACGCCGGAGTTTGCCAAGCCCTTCAATCAGCAGCAGTTATTGACCGCCACGGTTGACGGCAAGCAGCAATCTTTGCTGGTGCTGGTGAGCGCCGACGGCAAGTCGCTACAGATTGCCGGGCTTTCTCCTTTGGGCATCCGCCTATTTAAAGCCACCTACGACGCGCAGGGGATCCACACCGAGCAGGCAATGAAAATCGCCCAACTCCCTCCTGCTAATCAAGTTCTGGCCGATATCATGTTCTGCTACTGGCCGGTGAGCCGCTGGCAGCCGCTGCTACCGGCGGGCTGGACGCTGAAAGATCAGGGCGCGCGGCGGATTTTGGCAGACAATAAGGGTAACGAAATTACCCGCATCGACTATTTGCAGCGCGGCGCAGAGCGCCAGCCGGTGTCCATCACCCAGCGCGCTTTCCATTACCAGATAACCATTCAGAACGTGGATGACTAACATGATTTACTTCTCTGCCGTCGGGATGGTGAACGCGCTGGGTAATAATCTGCATGAGATTGCCGATAACCTCGCCCATGGCCGCGCGCCGGGCATGTTGCCTGACAGCCAGTATTTGACCAGTAAACGGCAGATCTGGCTGGGGCAGGTGACCGCCGACTTGCCGCCGGTGCCCGATGAGCTGGTCGAACACCGCAGCCGCAACAATCAGCTGCTGCTGGCCGCGCTGGCGCAGATTGAGCAGCCGGTTCACCAGGCGTTAGCCAAGTACGGCCATCAGCGCATTGCGGTGATCATGGGCACCAGCACCTCGGGCATTGCCGAAGGGGAAGTGGCAGTCAGCCACCATCAACAGACCGGCGAACTGCCTGCGGATTATCACTACCAGCAGCAGGCGTTGGGCGACCCGGCGCAGTTTTTAGCGAAGTATTTAGGCACAGAAGGCCCAGCTTATACGCTGTCGACCGCCTGCTCCTCCAGCGCGCGGGCGATCATTAGCGGCCAGCGGCTGATTGCCGCCGGTCTGGCGGATGTCGCGCTGGTGGGCGGCGCGGACAGCCTGTGCCGCATGCCGATTAACGGCTTTAATAGCCTTGAGTCCTTGTCCCACGGTCGCTGTACGCCCTTTGCCGAGGGGCGCGACGGTATTAACATTGGCGAGGCGGCGGCGCTTATTCTGCTGACCCGTGAACCGGCAGATATCGCCCTGCTGGGCTTTGGCGAGTCTTCCGACGCCTGGCACATGTCCGCGCCGCACCCGGAGGGGGAGGGCGCAGAGCGTGCAATGCTTATGGCCTTGCAGCAGGCCGGAATGACGCCGGACGACGTGGGTTACATCAATTTGCACGGCACGGCGACGCCGCTGAACGATCGGGCCGAAGCCGCCGTGACCCATCGCCTGTTCGGCGACCGCGTGCCTTGCAGCTCCAGCAAGCATCTGACCGGGCATACGCTGGGTGCCGCTGGGGCGACCGAGGCGGCGCTGAGCTGGCTGATCCTCAATCAAGATTTGCCCTTGCCGGCGCAGGATTTCTCCGTGGCGGCCCGCGATGCGTCACTGCCGGAAATCGACTTAGTGCTGGCAGAACGGCGGGCTGCCCGCCCGGTTATCTTGTCCAACTCATTTGCCTTTGGTGGCAACAATGCCTGCATTCTGATTGGGAGAGCGCCATGAGCCGTCACTACTTGCCCGCCAAGGATTATCTGCCCCACGCCGCGCCGATGGTGCTGATTGAAGAGGTGATCGACGTGGGCGAGGTCAGCGCGCATTGCCGCGTTAGGGTGTCGAAAACCGGCATTCTGGCGCCGTTTCTCACCCCAACGGGAACATTACCCGCGTGGTTTGCCATAGAGCTGATGGCGCAGACGGTGGGGGTGTGGAGCGGCTGGCACGGCAAGCAGCAAGGCACTGAGCCGAAGCTTGGCCTGTTGCTCGGCGGGCGCGGTTTGAAGTGCGCCGTGGCGGAGTTCGCCGCTGAGAGTCTGTTAGATATTCGAGTAGAAATGATGTTGCGAGATGAAAAGCTCGCCAATTTTGAATGCGCCATTACGCTGGCAGGCGGCGAAAACGGACAGCAAGAGATCGCGCACGCGAGGCTGAACACTTATCAGCCCGACGCGGATGAAATAATAAAATTAACCCAGGGGATGCAGCAATGAGTCGTTCAGTATTGATTACTGGGGCGAGCAAGGGGATTGGCAAAGCGATTGCTGGCCAGTTAGCGCGGGACGGTTTTCAGGTGGTGATCCACTACCATCGCGACCGGGCCGGGGCGGAAGATACGCTGCGACAGGCGCTGGCGGCGGGCGGCGCAGGGAGAATTGTCAGCTTTGACGTCAGCAACCGCCAGCAGTGTCGGGAAGTGATTGAAGCCGATATCGCCGCGCACGGCGCCTATTACGGCGTGGTCAATAATGCCGGTATTACCCGCGATGGCGCTTTCCCCGCGCTGACTGACGAAGATTGGGACGGCGTGATCCATACCAATCTCGACAGCTTCTACAACGTGCTGCATCCGTGCGTGATGCCGATGATTGGCCTGCGGCAGGGCGGGCGCATTATTGCGCTCTCCTCGGTTTCCGGCGTGATTGGCAACCGTGGGCAGGTGAACTATAGCGCCGCCAAGGCGGGAATTATCGGCGCGTGCAAGGCGCTCTCCCTCGAACTGGCAAAACGCAAAATCACCGTTAACTGCATCGCGCCGGGCCTGATTGAAACTGGCATCGTCGACATGGAACCGGCGGCAATGGACGTGGCGATGAGCATGATCCCGCTGAAACGCATGGGCAGCGCCGAGGAAGTCGCCGGACTGGCCAGCTATTTGATGTCGGATATCGCGGCCTACGTGACCCGCCAGGTGATTTCCATTAACGGAGGCATGGCATGAGTCATCGCGTGGTGGTAACCGGCATGCAGGGCGTGACCGCCTTTGGTAATAGCTGGAGCGAGGTTTCTGCTCGTTTGCAGCAGGGGCAAAACGCCGTGCGCCATATGGACGAATGGCTGGAGTATCAGGGGCTGAATACCCATCTTGGCGCGCCAATCGATGACTTTATTCTGCCCGCGCACTATACCCGCAAACGCATTCGCTCGATGGGGCGCGTGTCGCTGCTTTCCACCCGCGCCACTGAGCTGGCGCTGGAGCAGGCCGGGCTGCTGGACAACCCGGTGCTGACCAATGGCGACACCGGCATTGCCTATGGCTCTTCAACGGGCAGCACCAAGCCGGTGAGCGAGTTCGCCACCATGCTGACCGAAAAGCACACCAATAACATCACCGGTACTACCTATGTGCAGATGATGCCGCACACCACGGCGGTGAATACCGGGCTGTTCTTCGGCCTGCGCGGGCGGGTTATTCCAACTTCCAGCGCCTGCACCTCGGGCAGTCAGGCCATTGGCTATGCCTATGAGGCCATTAAGCACGGCTACCAGAAGGTGATGGTGGCAGGCGGCGCGGAGGAGCTTTGCCCGTCTGAGGCGGCGGTGTTCGACACGCTGTTTGCTACCAGCCAGCAAAACGACGCGCCACGGCTCTCCCCGCGTCCGTTCGACAAAGCGCGCGACGGGCTGGTGATTGGCGAAGGGGCGGGCACGCTGATTCTGGAATCGCTGGATCACGCGCTGGCCCGTGGCGCGACTATCTATGCAGAAATCATCGGCTTTGCCACTAACTGCGATGCGTCTCACATCACCCAGCCGCAAAAAGAGACCATGCAGATCTGTATGCAACAGGCATTGCAGCAGGCCGGACTGGCGGCGTCGGACATCGGCTATATCAGCGCCCACGGCACGGCCACCGAGCGCGGCGATATTGCTGAGAGTCAGGCTACGGCGGCGATCTTCGGCAATAAGACGCCGATCTCTTCGCTGAAAAGCTACTTCGGCCACACGCTGGGGGCCTGCGGATCGCTGGAAGCGTGGATGTCGCTGGAGATGATGCGCGAAGATCGCTTTGTGCCGACCATCAACCTGACTGATCCCGACCCCGAGTGCGGCGATTTGGATCACATCATGGGCGAATCGCGATATATCCAAACTGAGTTTATTCAGTCGAATAACTTTGCCTTTGGCGGCATTAACACTTCGCTGATTTTCAAACGCTGGCCTTAAACATGAGCCGCTGCCTGATTGCCACGGGTTCTCTCAGCAGCCGGTTCGCGCCGGAGCTGCTGCCAGAGTCTGTGCTACAGCAGGCCGCTGGGATGGGAGAGGCGCGGCGTCTGGCGTTTCTGGGCGCGCGCGCCTTGCTGGCGACGGTGATGCGCGACCATTTTGGCTGTGGCAGATTGCCGGACATTCAGCCCGGCGCCAATGGCAAACCGGCTTTCTGCGACCCCGCGCTTCCGCACTTCTCTTTGAGCCATAGCCATCAGCACCTGCTGGTGGCGGTGTGCCCGTCTGACGAAGTGGGGTGTGATATCGAGGCGCTGCGCCCACGCGCATCGATGGCAGAGCTGGCCCGCGAGGTTTTCAGCAACTTAGAAACCCAGTGGTTGCAAGAGCAGGGCGAACAGCTGGCGGCGGCCTTCTGGCAGCTTTGGACCTTACGCGAAGCCTGGCTCAAGCAGCAGGGTAGCAGCGTGTGGCAAATGGCATCGGTGACAATCGACCCTTTGCGGCATCAGTTTTCCGCGCCATCGGCGGCTGGCCGGTTGATGAGTTGGATGAAGGCTGATTCGGCCATCGCGCTGGCCCTGCCGCCAGCCATTGAGCAGATTGACGCCTTCTCGGCAGGCCTTTCGGGCCAGCTTGCCCCTTGTTCTCCTTCATGGCTACCTTTCTCCCGCGCCGATTGATGCGTTAAAATCAAAAGTCTTCTGACCAAGCTGTCGTTTTTATCCATGAAACGGAAGTTCATACTCTCCCTCATACGATTTACCGGCTCGCCGGACTTACTTTAAATTCAGAAAGATAGAGAGAAAAATATGAGCATCCCTGCATTTGGTCTTGGCACATTCCGTTTGAAAGATGAAGTGGTTAAAGCGTCCGTTTCTACTGCGCTGGAACTGGGCTATCGTGCTGTTGATACCGCACAAATCTACGGCAACGAAGCCGCCGTGGGCGAAGCGATTGCCGACAGCGGCGTGGCGCGTCAGGACCTGTACATCACCACCAAGATTTGGGTGGAAAATCTGGGCGCGGAGCAGGTGATCGCCAGCCTGAAAGAGAGCCTGACCAAGCTGAAAACCGACTACGTTGACCTGACGCTGATCCACTGGCCGTCTCCGGGCAACGCGGTAAGCGTGGCAGAAACCATGCACGCGCTGGTTGAAGCGAAGAAACTGGGCCTGACCCGTGAGATTGGTATCTCCAACTTCACCGTAGCGCTGATGCAAGAAGCCATTGACGCCGTTGGCGCAGAAGCCATCGCCACTAACCAAATTGAACTGTCTCCGTTCTTGCAGAACCAGACCGTGGTGGAATTTGCCCGTAAAAACGGCATTGCTATCACCTCTTACATGACGCTGGCCTACGGCGACGCGCTGAAAGACGAAACCATTATCGCGATTGCGGCGCGTCACGACGCGACCCCTGCGCAAGTGGTGCTGGCATGGGCGCTGCAACTGGGTTACGCGGTCATTCCTTCTTCTACCAAGCGTGAAAACTTGGCAAGTAACCTGCTGGCGCAACAGTTGAAACTGACTGATGCCGATATGGCTGAGATTGCCAAGCTGGAACGCAATGGCCGTCTGGTTAGCCCGGAAGGTCTGGCGCCTGAGTGGGATTAATTCCTCAAAACGGTTTTAGTGTCTGGGAAACCCATGCTTCGGCATGGGTTTTTCCGTTTTAGGCGGGAGAGGCGGGGTTGAGCTTTTCACTGAGAAAATCGATAAAGCAGCGAATGCGGGTGCTGACCGTCTGATCGCTATAATAGACCGCGTGCAGCGGCATGGAGATCCGCATGGTGTCAGGGATCAGCAGTTCTACCAAATCTCCACGGTCCACATCCGGCTGGGTCATAAAGTCCGACAGGCAGGCAATGCCGTTGCCCATCAGGCAGAGCTGGCGCAGCGTCTCACCACTTCCCGAGCTAATAAAGGGCGTGATGGTTAACTGCTGGCCATCGGCGCACAGCAGCGGCCACTTATTCAGCGCCAACACTTCGTTAAAGCCCAGACAGCGATGCTTCTTCAAGTCATCGGTGGTTTGCGGCGCCCCCCATTTATCCAGATAGGCGGGCGAGGCCAGCACCCGGCGATAGCTCAACATCAGCTTGCGGGCGCGCAGGCTGGAGTCTTCCAACTCTCCCACGCGAATGGCGACATCCACCTTTTGGTCAATCAGATTAATATTGCTCTCGGAGGAGAACAGCGCCAGCGACATCTTGGGAAAGCGTTCGGTGAATTCGGCCACCAGAGGGGACACCACGTGGAGGATCACCGGCGTGGCGGCGTCAACGCGTAGCAACCCCTGCGGGTCATCGCGATGCTCGAGCAGGTCGTCCTCGGCGGCGGCCATCTCCTGCAAAATCTTCTGCACGCGGACAAAATAGCGCTCGCCTTCGTGGGTCAGGCTTATCTGGCGGGTGGTGCGATTAAGCAGGGTGATGCCCAGCTTCTGCTCGAGGCGTTTCAGGGTGCGGCTGACCACCGAATTGTCTTGTTCGAGCTGTTCAGCGGCGCGGCTGAAACTGCCCATTTCAACCACGGTGACAAAGGTCATTAACTCTTCCGAACTGGCTTTCATTGATGTCACTCCAGCAGAAATCATTTGATACTTTGGTTATTTCTGTCATTTAAGCACAAGCAGATAATAGCCGCCATCAAATCGATATTCATTGTGGAGTAAGGTTATGCCTCTTGCATTGTTAGCGCTGACCATCAGCGCATTCGCTATAGGAACCACCGAGTTCGTGATTGTTGGGCTGATCCCAACCATCGCGGATCAACTGGGTGTTTCAGTGCCATCAGCCGGTTTGCTGGTGTCTATTTATGCCGTGGGTGTGGCCGTTGGCGCACCTGTTCTGACGGCGATGACCGGCCGCGTGCCGCGTAAAGCCCTGCTGATTGGCCTGATGGTGTTCTTCACCATCGGCAACCTGTTGGCGTGGCAGTCACCCAACTACAGCACGCTGGTGGTGGCGCGGCTCCTGACCGGGCTGGCGCACGGCGTGTTCTTCTCGATTGGTTCGACTATCGCCACCAGTCTGGTGTCGAAAGAGAAAGCGGCGTCGGCTATCGCGCTCATGTTTGGCGGGCTGACCGTGGCACTGGTGACCGGCGTGCCGCTGGGGACCTTTATCGGGCAGCATTTCGGCTGGCGAGAAACCTTCCTGGCCGTCACGCTGATTGGGGTGATTGCTATTATTGCCAGCGCGATTCTGGTGCCGAATAACATCAAAAATGGCCCTTCGGCGAAGATCGCCGATCAGCTGAAAGTGTTGATGAACCCGCGCCTGCTGCTGATTTACGCAGTCACCGCGCTGGGCTACGGTGGGGTGTTCACCACCTTCACCTTCCTCGCGCCGATGATGCAGCAGCAGGCCGGTTTCTCCGCCAGCATGGTGAGCTGGATCCTGCTGGCCTATGGCGTGTCAGTGGCTATTGGCAACATCTGGGGCGGCAAGCTGGCGGATAAACACGGCGCGGTGAAAGCCCTGAGCATCATCTTCGCGGCGCTGGCTATCATCCTGTTTGTGTTCCAGTTCACCGCCAACTTTGCAATCCCGGCACTGATCACCCTAATGGTGATGGGCATCTTCGCCTTCGGCAACGTGCCTGGTTTGCAGGTGTACGTGGTGCAGAAAGCAGAAGAAGTGACGCCGAACGCGGTAGACGTGGCTTCCGGCCTGAACATCGCCGCCTTCAACGTCGGGATTGCTATCGGTTCCGTGGTTGGCGGACAGGTAGTGTCGAGCATTGGTTTGGCGCAAACGCCGTGGATTGGCGCGGTGATTGTGCTCGGCGCACTGGCGCTGATTCGCCTGAGTGGTCATTTGGATAAGAAAAACCAGCTGGCCATGGCCTAAGGCTTTCCGGCAGTGCAACGCGCGGCTCACCCTCGGGTGGGCCGTTTTGCTTTCAAGGATTAACTCATTAACAAGGCATACCAAAAATCCTATGCTACCTTGATAACAGAACGCCGACGGTCAGGCGGGCAGGGTGTATACGATTGTAAACAGATTTGGCCTGAGCACTGACGGGCGTATACTGAAACGTCCGCTGCCTTCGAGCAGCATGATTTTTGATTGAGTGAATAGGCGATAAGCGTGCCGAAAAGAACATATGCAATGAGGTATGTTGCAGGTCAACCGGTCGAGCAGATCTTTCCAGGTGCCATGGCACATCTCAGTACTGGATTGCCTCCCGGAGCCGCGCTGCCCAATTCCAATACTCTACGCGTGATGGTGTGGAACATTTTCAAGCAACAACGGGCCGACTGGCTTTCTGTGTTGCAAGGTTTTGGCAAAGATGCCCAGCTGGTGTTGCTGCAAGAAGCGCAAACCACTCCGGAGCTGATTCGATTTGCCACCTCTCACTATTTGGCCGCCGATCAGGTTCCGGCCTATATGCTGCCTCAGCACCCCTCTGGCGTGATGACGCTCTCCGCTGCCCATCCGGTCTACTGCTGCCCCCTGCGCGAGCGTGAGCCACTGCTACGTTTGGCTAAATCTGCGTTGGTGACGGTCTACCCGCTGCTAGACGGCAGACTGCTGATGGTGGTGAACATCCACGCGGTGAATTTCAGCATCGGGGTGGATGTCTACAGTAAGCAGCTGGAGACCATCGGCGAGCAGATTGCGCACCACAAAGGGCCGGTGGTGATGGCGGGGGACTTCAACGCCTGGAGCCGTCAGCGCATCAACGCCTTGTTCGGGTTCGCCAATAACATTCGTCTGCAAGAGGTGAGGTTCCCGTCTGACTTCCGCCGTCGCGCCTTTGGCCGCCCGCTGGATTTTATCTTCTATCGGGATTTGAGCGTCACCCATGCGACGGTGATGGAAACGCAGGCGTCGGACCATAACCCGCTGCTGGTGGAGTTTCTGGCCGATCAGAGCGCGGCGAACAAAGCTCTGTAAGCCGATTCCCGCAAATTTGAGCATAAAAAAAAGCACCCGAAAGGGTGCTTTTTTGTAGGGATGACGCTGCGCATAGCATCAGGTGTCTGGCGTTAACTTATTGCTGACAAACAGAGTCAGCTTAGTGCCGGGCTGAAGGTTGTCTGTGCCAGCATTCCAGCGCATCACATCTTTGATGTTTACGCCGTGACGCTTAGCAATGCTCGACAACGAATCGCCTTTGCGAACCTGATACGTAATACTGCCGCCGTTACTGCTACTTGCCGAACTGACGCTGTTATCCGCCACTTGCAGGGTTTGCCCAACTTTTATCGCGCTCGCCGAGCGCAAATTGTTCCAACGCTGTAAATCACGGGTCTTAACGTTCAGTCTTGCTGCAATCCCTGACAAGCTATCGCCGGAGCGAACCTTGTAAGCTTTTGCGCCAGACGGAGCGTTGCTCGCTAGTCTGGTATTCTGCACGGCTTCGATGTCGCCATCGGCCAGAGAATCCTTCAACTGCGCTGCATGAGCCGTCGGTAACACAATGTAGTGCGGGCCGTTAGGCGCGGTAACATTTTGTTTGTAGCCAGTATTGTACGACTTAAGCTTAGTCAGTGACATGCCCGCCATCTCAGCCGCCTGAGTTAACTGCATCTGTTGCCCCACTTCAACACGCGCTAATGCGCGGTCTTGGCTCGGCGTCGGTAAGCTAATTCCGTACTTTTTGCTATGCTTTAAAATATCGCTCAAGGCTAACATTTTCGGGACATAAATCGACGTTTCACGAGGAAGCGCCAGTGACCAGAAATCTGTCGGACGACCTTTAGCTTTATTCGCTTTCACCGCTTGCATGACTCGGCCTTCACCGCTGTTATACGCTGCGACAGTCAATAACCAGTCACCGCCAAACATCTTGTTTAGGTTTTGCATCATATCAAGCGCAGCAGTTGTAGACGCCACAACATCGCGACGACCGTCATACCACTGGTTTTGTTTCAAACCATAGTTGCGCCCCGTTTGTGGCACGATCTGCCACAGCCCCGCAGCGTTAGCTGATGAGGTTGCTTTAGGGTCAAAAGCGCTCTCCACTATGGGTAGCAGTACCAGTTCCATCGGCATATTGCGTTTCTTAATCTGCTCGGTGATCCAGTACATGTACGGCTCTGCCCGTAATGTTACATCGTGGAGATAGCTCTTATTTTTTAAGTATTTTACTTTTTGCTCACGGATCCGGGCATTTTCCGGAACCTTCATCTTCAGCTCGTCGCCAATGAAGTTCCACAGATTCTTTTGCGCGATAGAGTCATCATTGTCCAACCATCGCGAAGAGGTTAACCGCCCCCCATCTGTGTACTCTCCTGCTTCACTTTGACTTGCTGAAGACAAACTCTGTGCATGCTGTTCTGGCACCTTCACGTCCTGTCTGGACGCTTGGCAACCCACTAGCAACACCGAGGCGAAGATTATCGCTTTTGCCTTCATGTGTGTGTCAATAGTTGCTTAAAAGACGAGCGATAATACTTTGCTTAGTCCAAAAACACAACCTTTTGCTTCAGAAGCTATCCTTGAGGCCCCTTAGATGGGCGAAAACTTGCCAAGAAGGCTTTAAGGGATCGTTAAGGTTTAATTTGTTTTGTAAATCAACATCATCGCATCGTAAAAACAGGTTAATTTTTCGTTCTAAACCTAGGGTTGTAGGCAGGGAAGGTTGCCCCTTTTTACGCATTTCCTGCACATTCTGTTCATGAGAATCAATATCAGAATCGTCTGGCAGAATTGACCGGGCAAACTTAAGATTTGAGAGAGTATATTCGTGTGCCGCGCAGACTAAAGTGTCATCTGGAAGCTGAGCTAACTGTTGAAAGGATTGATACATTTGCTCAGGCGTCCCTTCGAACAATCGGCCGCATCCGGCGGAGAACATGGTATCTCCGCAGAATAGGTAAGGGGCGCTGTAGTATGAAATATGACCTAATGTGTGCCCGGGCGTAGCAAAGATGTGCCATTTCGCCCCGCCAATTTCGACCTCATTGCCGTTTTTAAGAATTTTCTTAGCACCTTTGCTCGCCGTTTCTTCAGGGCCGTACACTTTTACCGCAGGGTAATGCGACAAAATCTCATTTACGCCGCCAACGTGATCATGATGATGATGGGTCAGCAGGATGTCAGTCGGGGTTAAATTGCGCGTTTTTAGCGCTTCCAGCACCGGGGCGGCTTCGCCGGGATCGACAATCAGACAGTGACCGTTCTGGTCATCCAATAACCAAATGTAATTGTCCTGCAAGGCGGGAATACTGATAAGATTCATAGATACCTCTCGTTGGCAAACGCTTGAAAGACGAAAATAAAATATGCTACCAGCCCGCACACGTAAAAAAATCACTGCGCCAGCTTCATGGGATTCATTCCCCTGCGGCGAGTATTACCGTGCCGCGCTTGAGCGACAACTTCAAGCATGGTGGGGCAAGTTATACGGTTTCCACCTATTAAAGATTGGCAGTTTGAGCGTTGAACTCGACACATCAGGCTGCCCCATCTCCCATCAGGTTAACGTCGCTGAGCTGGGAGAAAATCTGCATGTCCAAGGCTCGCAGTACCAATTGCCCTTCGCACACAAATCGGTGGATGCCTGCCTGCTAGCCCATACTTTAGCCTATGCCGAAGACCCTCACCGGACTTTGCGTGAAGTTGATCGCGTGCTGATTGACGACGGCTGGCTGGTGTTAAGCAGCTTTAACCCGTTGAGTTTAGTTGGAATGGCCAAGCTGGTGCCCTTGGTGCGCAAACGCCAGCCTTATGTCAGCCAGATGTTTACCCAAACGCGCCTGCTCGATTGGCTGGGCTTACTTAATTATGAAGTGATGATGAAGAGCCGTTTTCAGGTGCTGCCGTGGTGCGCTAAGGGCGGGGAGACGCTGAGTACGCATCTGCCCGCGCTGGGCTGTATGACGGTGATGGTGGCGCGTAAAAGGACGCTGCCGCTGACGCCGAGCGCCAAGAAGGTGCCGGCAAGGCGTCAGGCGATACCGCAGGCGGTGGGGGCCAGCAGCAAAAGTTATCGTAAAGATCACCAGAGTGAAGATTAACTCTCTGGTTTATAGCCCACGTCATCCAGCGTCGGATTGCCCGCCGCGTCGCGCGCCAGCACGTCACAACGTTCATTCTCCGGGTGGCCCGCATGGCCTTTGACCCACATCCAATTCAGCTTATGGCCCTGAATTGCCGCGTCCAGCCGTTGCCATAAATCGACATTCTTGACCGGCTTTTTGTCTGCCGTTTTCCAGCCGCGCTTCTTCCAGTTGTGGATCCAACTGGTGATGCCCTGACGAACATACTGGCTGTCGGTGCTTAAGGTCACTTCGCAAGGGGAGGTCAGTGCCTCAAGGGCCACAATCGCCGCCATCAGCTCCATGCGGTTATTGGTGGTTAGCCGGAAGCCGGCGCTGAACTCTTTTTCGTGTTGCTTGTAGCGCAAGATTGCGCCGAAACCACCGGGGCCGGGATTGCCAAGGCAAGAGCCGTCGGTGAAAATTTCTACCTGTTTGGTCATCTCTGGTAGACTCTTCCGCAGAAAGTAAAAGCCAAGTCTGACATAAACGAGCGCTGCGAGCACTGCAATATGATTTCTTCTCCTACCAGACAGATCGTTCTCGATACCGAAACTACCGGTATGAACAAACTCGGTGTTCACTACGAGGGGCATCGAATCATTGAAATCGGTGCGGTTGAGGTGATTAACCGTCGCCTTACCGGGCGCAATTTCCACGTCTATTTGAAGCCCGATCGTTTGGTCGATCCCGAAGCCTTTGGCGTTCACGGGATCAGTGACGAATTCCTCGCCGACAAACCCACCTTTGCCGACATCGCCGACGACTTCCTCGAGTACATTCGCGGCGGCGAGCTGGTTATCCATAACGCGACGTTCGACATCGGCTTTATGGATTACGAGTTCGGCATGCTGGGGCGTGGTATTGAGAAGACTGAAACCTTCTGCAAAATCACCGATACCCTGCAAATGGCGCGCAAGCTGTTCCCCGGCAAGCGCAACAGCCTTGATGCCCTCAGCGATCGCTATCTCATAGACAACAGCAAGCGTACTCTGCACGGCGCGTTGCTTGACTCCGAGATCCTCGCCGAAGTCTATCTGATGATGACCGGCGGTCAGACCATCATGAAATTCACCCACGAAGGCGACCAGAAAACCGGCGCGGACGGGCAGGGGATCCAGCGCATCGCCAGACCAGCTTCGGGTTTGAAAGTGATCCACGCCAGCGAGCAGGAGATGGTCTGGCACGAAGAGCGTTTAGATCTGGTGGTGAAGAAGGGGGGAAGCTGTCTTTGGCGGCCACAACCGGCGGCGGAAGAGTAAGAAATTGCCTTTAAAATGCTCGTCTTGCAGAAAAACTGCTCAGTCGAGCGAAATTGTCAGGAAAAGCATTGACGCCATGGCGGGCATTCCTTAATATCCGCTCCGTTCTTAACCGAACGGCGCGGAGCGGTAGTTCAGTTGGTTAGAATACCTGCCTGTCACGCAGGGGGTCGCGGGTTCGAGCCCCGTCCGTTCCGCCAACATTCAGAAGCCCTGAGTTAGCAATAACTCAGGGCTTCGTTGTTTCTGCTTTCTGCAAAACAAACTTCCTGTAAGCATAAAAAAACCGGCGTAAGTTGTTCCTCACGCCGGTTTGTCTTCTTCCTATTTACTGCTTATTTCACTGCGGTTTCTGCCCGTACTTCGCTGACTTTTTGCTGTAAGTCAGGCCAGGCGGCTTTCCCGGCATACTCTCCACGCAAGTAATTCAGCAAAGTGGCAATCTGCGCATCGCTCAGGTTATGGCGAAACGCGGGCATAAAGCCCAGCTCAGCCTTGGCCGGATGCTGAATACCGTCGAGCACGATGCGAATCGCATTGTCCGGCGAGTCGGTAAACAGGTTGGTGTTGAGTGCCAGAGAAGGGCGCACGCCGGTCATCTGCGGGCCTTTCTCCTGCGCGTGGCAGGCCATGCAGGAGCCGGAGAACAGCCGCGCGCCTTCCGAGGTCAGAGGCTCTACCTTGCTTTCCGCGCGTTGATTCAGTTCAGCCGCGCTGCCCTGCGGCGCGCTGTCACTCTGGAAGGACATCAGGTAGGTTGCGATGGCCTGCAGATCTTCTGGCGGCAGTTGCGACAAACCTTCTGCGACCACTGGCCTCATCGGCCCGGCGGCGACGCCGTGGTTGGCCGAATAGCCGCTGCGCATAAAGGTGACGAAATCCTCGTGAGTCCACTTCAGCGGCGCGTCGGAGTTAGCCACCAGTGACGGCGCGGTCCAGCCTTCGGCCACGCCTCCGCTCAGATGGTCCTTGCCGCCTTTCTCGCCAAACATCAGGTTGCGCGGCGAGTGGCAGGCGCTACAGTGCCCCAGCCCTTCGGTCAGATATTCCCCGCGCTGCCACTCGGCGCTCTTGCTGCTGTCAGTCTTCAACTCGCCCGGTTTGAGGAACAGCCAGTTCCAGGTCACGATGCCCTGACGAATGTTGAACGGGAAGCTCAGCGCAGTTTCCGGCGGCGAATATTTCACCGGCGGCTGCGACATCAGATAGGCATACAGCGCCTCGAGGTCAGCATCGCTGGTGCGGGTAAAGGCGGTATAAGGGAAGGCCGGATAGAGGTAATTACCCTCGCGGTCCACGCCGTGGCGCATCGCCCGCTTGAAGGCGGCGAAGGACCACGTGCCGATGCCGGTTTCGGCATCCGGCGTGATGTTGGTGGAGTAAATCGTGCCGAAGGGGATCTCCATCGCCAGCCCGCCGGTATTGCGCTCGCCGCCGGAGCGGGTGTGGCACACGGCGCAGTCGCCGAGGTCCGCCAGCTTGCGGCCTTGCTCGATTTTCTCCGGGCTGAAGGTCTGAGTGCCCGGCTGTTTCAACGGCACGATTTCCGGTTGCCAGCTGATGGTGGCGCCGCCAATCACTATCGCCAGCACCGCCACGGCGCCCCATCCGGCGACTTTCTTTATCTTACTCATGCTTTGTCTTCCTTAACCTGTGCTGCGGATTCCAGTGCTTTTAGCACGCGCTCTGGCGTAAAGGGGACTTCGCGCATTCGCACGCCCAGTGCGTCGAATAGCGCATTGCCGACCGCCGCCGCGCTTGGCACCGACGCCGATTCCCCCGCGCCCATTGGCGGCTCGTCGGGGTAGTCCAGCAGTTGAATATCCACCTGTGGCAACTCGTCAAAGCGCAGGATCGGATAGCCGCCCCATTCGAGCGAAGTGGTGCCCGCGCCGTCAAAGGTGGCGAACTCCTTCAGCACGCGGCTGGTGGACTGAATAATGTTGCCGTGAACCTGATGCTTGACCCCCGCCGGGTTGATCATCCGCCCGCAGTCGTGGGCGACGAAAATCTTGTCGATTTTGATCTGCCCGGTTTTGCGATTCACGCTCAGGTCGCAGACCCACGCGGCCCATGCCGCGCCGAAGCCGGGGAATTTACTGTGGAAGTAGCGGGCGTAGGCGAAACCGCGCCCGGTCACCACGTCCTGATTGGCCGGAGCGGGTTGGCGATGGGCCGGACCGTCTTGCCAATTGCACTGCTTTTTCAGCGCGGCGATCAGCTTAATGGCGCGGTCATCTTTCAGGTATTGCAGGCGATAGGCGATGGGATCTTGCCCCGCCAGATAGGCCATTTCATCAATCCACGACTCATGGGCGAAGACGTTCGGCAGTGCCGAGACGCCGCGCATCCACGAGGCGCGCACAATCGGCGCGGCATCCTGCGATAGCACCCGCATGTGCGGATATTCATATTGCGGAATGGCGGTACGGTCGCCCATCTGCTGCACATCGGCGGTGTTCGGCACTTTGCCGGTCAGCACCAGAGGCAGCGTCACGGCATTGTTTGACGGATAACTGGTTTTTAGCTCGTAAGCCGCCACCTGCAATTGCTTATCCAGACCACCGCGCACGCGAATCAGCTGGCCGGTGCCTTTCGGCTCCCAGCCTGACTCTTGCTCGCGCATCAGCTGCACGCGCACGGGTTTACCCACGGCTTGCGACAGCAACAGGGCATCGGCAGAGACGTCGTCGGCGCAGTTGCGGCCATAGCAGCCGGAGGCTTCCATACGGTTGATATGCACCTGCTCCGGCGCGCGATCCAGCAGCTTGGCGAGGTCTTTGCGCAGGTCATGGGGGTTCTGCGTGCCGGACCAGACTTCGGCTTTCTCCGCCGTGACGTCCGCCACTGCGCAGGATGGCCCGATAGAGGCGTGCAGGTGATAAGGCCAGACATAATCGGCGTCGGCGTGAATATGCAGACTGGATAGCGCTTCATCCGTACCGGCGTCGTTGCGCAGCATACGGTCAGTTTTTGGCGTCGCCGCCAGCGTGTCGTGCAGCTTATCCAGCGACAAGTCCGGCAGCCCGGCCCATTTTTTCCATTCGACTTTAAGCTGGCGCATGGCGGCAATCGCCTGCTCCTCGCGCTCGGCGACAATGCCGATGAAATCTTTAATGACCACCACTTCGACGATGCCCGGCAGGTGGGCGATAGAGGCTTTATCCACCGAAATCAGGCTGTCGCCCAGCGGCGCGCTGCTGTCAGCACCGGCATAGGGCGGCCTGACCACGCGGCCGTGCAGCATGCCCGGAAGGCGCATATCGTGAACATAGGTCAGCTGGCCGGTGACTTTGGCGGGAATGTCCACCCGCGCCACCGGCTTGCCGACGTACTGGCTCTCTTTGACGCTTTTAAGTTGCACGGAAGTGTCGAGCGGCAGGTTGAGATCTTGGCCTTCGGCCAATTGGGTGTAGCTCAGGCGCTTGGCCGGGTGGGCGTCGACAAACACAAAGCCCTGCTCGGCGCGAAGCTGTTCGGCGGGCAGCTTGATGGCTTTAGCGGCGAGGGCGGTGAGCATTTCGCGCACCTGCGCCGCCGCCTGACGCAGCGGTACGGCGGAGACTTGCAGCGTGCTGCTGGCGATGGTTGGCCCCTGATTCGGGGTGCGATTGGTGTCGCCGAGGATCATGGTGACATCTTCAAAGCGCACGCCGATTTCATCCGCGACGATCTGCGCCAGCGAGGTGCGCACGCCGGTGCCCAAATCGACGTGGCCGTTAAAGGCAGTGACCTTGCCGTCGGCAGACATCGCGATAAAGCTGTTCACGCGGTCCAGTGGGATATCGCCCACTTTGCTGGCGGCCGGAGTGCTGGCGAAGGCCGAAAGCGGCGAGACGAAAAGGCTGCTGACCATCACCACGCCGCCCGATTGCAGCAGGCGACGACGGGTTATTTCCAGAGTATTCATGCCTGACCTCGCTCAGCAATCAGCTGACGGGCCTTTTCGGCGGCGCGCAGGATTTCGAGATGGGTGCCGCAGCGGCACAGGTTATAGGCCAGTTCGTTTTTGATTTCGTCTTCGCTGGCCTGCGGGTTTCTATCAAACAGGGCGACCAGCGTCATGATCATGCCGTTGGCGCAATAGCCGCACTGCGCGGCCTGCTCGTCGATAAAGCCTTGCTGCACCGGGTGCAATTGGCCTTCGTCACCCAGCCCTTCCAGCGTGGTGATGGCTTTGCCCTGCACACCCGAAAGGGGGATGGAGCACGAGCGCGCGGCGACGCCGTCGATAAGCACGGTGCAGGCTCCGCACTCGCCAAGGCCGCAGCCATATTTCGGCCCATTCAGGCCCAGATCGTTGCGTAGGATATAAAGCAGAGGGGTGTCGGCACTGACATTGCTCAACGGCAGCATTTTGCCGTTAACATTAATTTCCATTGAAAAAACTCCATGTCGGGGCAGGCAATCCAAAAGCACGCCTGCCGCTGATGCGTTATATAATTATGTTTATCACGCTAATAATTAGCCTGTATTACCATGTGAATGGTATGTGAATTGGCGATGGGATTCATTAACAAAAGAAGGCAAAAAAGGGGTAGAGGCGCGGGGAAGGGGAGGAAAAACACCGCCGGAAAGGCCTCCGGCGGTGGTGAGATGAAGGCGTTACTCTTTGCCCATTTCTACTTTCGAGAAGTCAATTGACGGGCTGGCAGCGCGCTCGTGGCGAGCAATAACGCGGTAGGCGACGCCGGACAGGAACGCGCCGATAAACCAGCTAAAGTTGGCCACCTGGTGCAGGCTCGGGGTAAAGCTGATGAACAGGCCAATCGCCACGGCAGGAAGCAGCGCCATGATAGCTTTCGGGTTGAAACCGTTGCGATACCAGTAGCGGCCGGACGGCGTGGCGTTGAACAGGGCGTCCACGTCCAGATGCCCGCGTTTAATCAGGTAGTAGTCCGCCAGCAGGATGCCGAACAGTGGCCCAATAAAGGCACCCAGCACGTCCAGCGTATAGTGGATAAGCTCCGGCGACTGGAACAGGTTCCACGGCGTTAACAGCACTGAGCCGACGGCGGCAATCATCCCACCGGTGCGGAAGCTGATTTTTTGCGGCGCGCAGTTGGAGAAGTCGAAGGCCGGAGAGACGAAGTTCGCCACGATATTAATGCCGATGGTGGCGATGATCATGGTCAGCAGGCCGAGCGCCACCGCCACGCTGTTACCTACGCGGCTGACGGTTTCGATGGGGTCAGTGATCATCTGGCCGAACAGCGACTGGGTGCCGGAGACAATCACCACGGTCACAATCGAGAACAGCAGGAAGTTAAACGGCAAGCCCCAGCGGTTGCCGCGACGGATCTCACCCATGTTTTTGGCGTAACGCGAGAAGTCACCAAAGTTGAGCAGCGGGCCTGAGAAGTAGGAGACAACCAGCGCGGTGGCGGTCAGCATCTCCCAGCTCTGTTGGCCGACGGTCAGGGTTTTGCTAGCCAAGGTGAAAGAGATATTGCTAAAGCCGGTCTTGTAGACAATCCACCCCGCCAGCATCAGCATCACTACATACACCGCAGGCCCGGCGATATCGATAAAGCGCTTGATGGCGCTCATCCCGTGCCAGAACACCATCGCCTGCAGCAGCCACATCACGCCGAAGCAGATCCAGCCCATTGCCGACAGCCCCAGCCAGTGCGGCACGATCAGCGGATTGAGCGACGGGAAGAACTTCAGCAGCACCAGCATCAGGGCGCTGGCTGCCAGATAAGTTTGAATGCCGTACCACGCGAAGGCGATCAGCCCACGGATCACCGCTGGAATGTTTGCGCCGAATACGCCAAACGCCTGACGGCAAACCACCGCGTAAGGCACCCCTGCCTGTTGGCTAGGTTTGGCCACCAGATTGGCAAAAATCTGCACGATGCAAATCCCACACAGCAGGCACAGCAGCACCTGCCAGCTGGAAAGCCCCAGCGTGAAGAAGCTGGCCGCCACCACGTAGCCGCCCATGCTGTGTACGTCCGACATCCAGAAAGAGAAGATGTTGTACCAGCTCCAGTTCTGATCGCGAGTCGGTGCTAAGTCGTCATTGCACAGCCGTGGGCTGTAGTGCGGTTTGATGATCCCCGCGCTCAATTCCGGCGAGGCGCTGGCGGAAGAGATTTCGTGATTTGGCATAAATCGTGCTCCTGTCATAAACACCGTGTCGAAGTGGGCACCGCAAGGTTGGCGGACCCAAAATTAAAGTCGTCACGAAGGCATTTGCAGGAAACAGGCCATATTTGATTTTTTGTATACAATATTTATTTTTTCTGTATACGATTAGCACATAAAATGGCGCATCATCGAACAGCGGAGTGGGTGCAATGACCAGTTGGAGCGGGCTGAATACGGCCTATTTTACCGAGGATAAGGACGACCACATTTATAACGCGTTGGTGAAATCGATCGTCGAACACCAGCTGCTGCCGGGCAATAAATTACCCGAAGAAGCCTTGGCTCAGGCTTTTTCCGTCAGTCGTACGGGCATTCGCCGGGTGCTACAGCGCCTTGCCGCAGTGCAATTAGTGACGCTGTTGCCCAAGCGTGGTGCACACGTCACCTCGCCGGATGCCGATGAGTCGCGCGATGTTCTCACCACGCGCAAAATTCTTGAGTGCGCCAACCTGCCGCAGGTGGTGGCGCACTGTCAGTCCACCCACATCGCCGCGCTGAAGAAACTGTTGGAAGAGGAGAAACTGGCCCACGAGGCGCGTAACGGCCCGGCAGCGATCCGCCTCTCCGCCGCGTTCCACGTCCAGCTACAGGCGATTTCTGGCAATAAAGTGCTGACCGAAGCCGTATCGCAACTGACCCTCCGCTCCTCGCTGGCAATCGCCGTGTGGGGCGCGCCGTGGCAGCAGGGGTGCCGTTGTACCGATCACGACGATCTGCTGGATCTGCTGAAAAACCGCGACGCCAAAGGTCTGGCTGACAGCATGGCGCACCACTTCGACCACATTGTTGCCAGCCTGCGGTTTGAGTCTCATCAGGATTCCGCGCCTGACTTTATGCAACTGTTCGCCGCCGACGCGGTAAAAGCCGACAAGGAGGCGCAGTGATGTCCACCGCCACGGGTAAACTTTGTATACAACTGATCAATCCGAACACCAGTTTGGGCATGACCGAGGTGATGGCCGCCACGGCGCGTCAGGTCGCGGCACCGGGTACTGAGATTTGGGCGGTTTGCCCGGAAGAGGGCGCGCCGTCGATTGAAGGACATTTTGACGAAGCGATTGCCGCGATTGGCGTGTTGCAACAGGTGAAAGCGGGCCGCGCGGCGGGCGTTGACGGGCATATCATCGCCTGCTTCGGCGACCCCGGCCTGCTGGCAGCCCGCGAACTGGCACAGGCACCGGTGATTGGCATCGCCGAGGCCGCCATGCACATGGCGACCCTGCTGGCGACGCGGTTTTCCATCGTCACCACCTTGCCGCGCACTTTAACCATTGCCCGCCATTTACTGCATCTGTACGGTTTTGAGCGCCACTGCGCCGCGCTTCACGCCATCGATTTGCCGGTGTTATCTCTGGATGACGGCAGCGGCCTGGCGCAGCAGAAGGTGCGCGAGCAGTGTATCGCCGCCAAGAAGTCAGACGGCAGCGGAGCGATCGTGCTTGGCTGCGGCGGCATGGCGGATCTGGCGCAGGAGCTGACTCTAGAGTTGGGGATCCCGGTGATCGACGGCGTGAGCGCGGCGGTCAAAATGATTGAATCACTGGCGGCGCTGCGCCTGAGCACCAGCAAGCACGGTGATTTGGATTACCCGATTGAGAAGCCCCTTTCAGGCCGTTTCGCCGGATTGAATCTGGGAGGCGGCAATGTCTGATATCGATTACTGCTTCACCGAGAATTACCCGCGCGACCTGATTGGCTATGCCGGTCGCCCGCCCCACGCCAACTGGCCGGGCAACGCGCGGATCGCGGTGCAGTTCGTGCTGAATTATGAAGAGGGTGCTGAGAATAACGTGCTGCACGGCGACGCGGGTTCTGAGCAGTTCCTGTCAGATATCATCGGCGCAGCCAGCTTCCCCGACCGCCATATGTCGATGGACTCTCTGTACGAATATGGCTCTCGCGCCGGTTTTTGGCGTATTCATAATGAGTTTCAGAAACGCGGCCTGCCGTTAACGGTTTTCGGCGTGGCGATGGCGCTGGCGCGCAATCCGGAAATTGTCGCCGCCATCAAGCAGGCAGATTATGACGTGGTAAGCCACGGCTGGCGCTGGATCTACTATCAGGACATGAGCAAGGCGCAAGAAGCCGAGCATATGCACAAGGCGGTCAGCGTGCTGAAAGACCTGTTCGGCAGCGCACCGCTGGGCTGGTACACCGGCCGAGACAGCCCCAACACCCGCCAGCTGGTGGCCGAATACGGCGGTTTTCAATATGACAGCGACTACTACGGCGACGACCTGCCGTTCTGGACACCGGTCAAGCTGGACAGCGGCGAGGTGAAGCAGCACCTAGTCATCCCTTACACCTTAGAAACCAACGACATGCGTTTCGCTTCTCCTCAAGGTTTCAACACCGGCGAGCAGTTTTTCACCTATCTGAAAGACACCTTCGACGTGCTGTATGAAGAGGGGGAAACCAGCCCGAAAATGATGTCGATTGGCATGCACTGCCGAATACTAGGCCGCCCGGGGCGGTTCAGGGCTATGCAGCGGTTTCTTGATTACGTTCAGGGACATGACCATGTGTGGGTGTGTAAGAGGGGGGAGATTGCTGAGCACTGGGTTAAAGAGCATCCTGCTGGGGGTAAACGTTTCGACGTTTAATCTCGATTTAAAATCAAGGTCAAGGTCGTGCGCTGCCGCCACACCGGCCTCAAGGGGCGCCTATCGCCGCGCCCCTTGAGAATCCCCGGCTCTTTACTGCGCGCTTTGCTCGTGGGGCGGACGTGTTTCAGGGGCTTCCGTTATCTACCGCAAAATGTCGCAGCTTAGGCGGTGCCTTCGCTTCAGGCTTCGAGCCTAAGGTCTCGAACCATTCGCTCAGCGCCATTTTTGACTGCGGTTTTGAGGCATTTAGACCGTGCCGTTTCAGTGATGTTTGTCATGATCCTGATTGGGTTTGCTCCTTCTCCTCTGAGAGGAGAAGTAGCAAACCCAAACCCTCACTGAAACGGCACGGTTGGAATGCCAGTAGGTCGCGTTCAGAAGTGACGCCGAGCAAGAGGTGGAAAACCGCGAGTCTTTTTTCGCGGGTTGGAATCCCGCAGCGAGGGAACCGCCTAAGCGGCGGCACTTCGCGACGATCATCTTGGTCGCTGAAACATGTCCATTCCAACCCTGCGCAGCCTCGATCTCACAACAGAAAAAACGCGGGATTGCACAAGGGGGCGCGTTTACGCCCCCTTTGCCCGGTGTGGGCCGGCGCCCACGGTTTTGAATTTGAAGTTAAGAAAGTTTCCTCAGCTTTCCAAAAGCTGAACCGCCCATGGTTCGGTCAAACCATCAAACTGACATGCGCCGCTACGATCTTCCAGCCGCTCGGCATCTTCACCCATGTCTGCTGCTGGCGGCCGATTTTGTCGCTGCCTGCGCGACGGAATTCGGTGCTGGCGACCGCCATATCGTCGCCGAAGGTGGTAATGGTGGTGTTCACCAAATCACGATCCAAACCCTGTGAAGGGCGGGAGGCGCGGAACTCGCGGATGGCTTCGATGCCGTACAGATTCTCGCCTGCGCCGAGGCGCACAGTGCGCGGGTCGTGCCAGAACAGCTCGTCGAGCACGTCAATATCATTGCTGATCAACGCCTGCTCATAACGATAAAACGCCGCGTTCATTTCGGCCAAAATCGCCGGGCGGTCAATATTGTCAGTTTTCATTTTTTCTTCTCTGGTCAAATTATTCAGTTACCGGTGAGGTCAACACCTTCACCACGCCCTGCTGCTCAAGCGCCCACGCCGCGCGCAGACAGAGGTCTTCCCGCCACGGTGGGGCAATCAGCTGTAAGCCAATCGGCAGGCCGCTGGCGGTTTGCACTGGTACCGAAACCACTGGCAAACCAAGGAAGGAGATGGGCTGAGTCAACATGCCCATGCTGGCGCGGGTTGGCAGGTCGGTGCCGTTAATATGAATCGTTTCCTGACCAATCAGCGTGGCGCTGCACGGCGTCGAAGGGGCGATCAAGATGTCCCAGTGCTCGAACAGCGGCAGAATTTTCTGCTGGAACTGATGGCGGAAACGCTGGGCCTGAACATACCACGCGGCGGGGATCATCGCCCCGGCTAATAAACGTTCGCGGGATAAGGGTTCGAACTGTTCTGGAATGGCGCGCAGCAGCGGCAAATACTGGTTGCCGCCTTCGGAAGCGGTGATCAGGAATGCCGCCGAGCGCGCCAGTTCGGCCTGCGGCATCTCCACCTCTTCTTGAGCTTCCAGCGCCTTCGCGACTTGCTTCACGGCGGCTTTGGCGTCGTCGTCACACCAAGTTGAGAAATAACCGCCGAGCACCGCCGTGCGAAGGCCCTGCTGCCCGCGGGTCAGGCGGCTGAAGGTTTCAGTGTTGGGTTTGTCGGCCTGAAAAGCATCCTGCGGGTCGGTGCCTTGCATGGCGTCATACACTTGAGACAGGTCAGAGGCGCAGCGGGCCAGTGGGCCGATATGGTCGAGGCTGGCGACAAACGGCTGGCTACCGCTGCGGGAGATGCGGCCGAAAGTGGGTTTCAACCCCAGAATACCGGAGAGAGAAGAGGGCACGCGGATGGAGCCGTTGGTGTCACTGCCGAGGCTGAAATGCACCAAGCCCGCAGCCACGGCTGCGGCGGACCCGCCGGAAGAGCCGCCCGCAATGCGTGAAGTGTCTCGAGGGTTGCGGGTCACGCCGTAGTGGCTGTTCTCGGTGGTGAAGCCGTAGGCGTAGGCATCCATATTCAGCATGCCGGAGAGCAGCGCGCCTTGGCTGGCAAGGCGTGAAACCGTCCACGCATCCTGTTTGGCGACCGGATTATTGCTGTTGAGGCTGGCTCCCGCCAGCGTTACCTGCCCGGTGACGTCGAGCAGGTTTTTCACCGCATAGGGCACGGCGGCCAGCGGTGGTAAAGTGCCGCCGCTGGCACGCAGTTTGTCGACTTTCGCCGCTTCGCTCAGCATGCGATCGCCGGTGACGTGGGTAAAAGCGTTGAGCGTCGGGTCACTCTTCTCAATATTATCCAAGGTGGCGCTGGCGATGTCAGTGGCCGATAGGTCGCCGCTTTGCAGCGCGTGGTGCAGCTGGCTGATGGTCAACTCTTCATAGGTTTTCATGCGCGATAAACCCCGGCAATCTCCAGACGCGGGTCGAGCGGCAGGTCCATCAGCGGCTGCGCCATCTGCGCGATGCGGCTGAACTGTGCCAATAATTCCTGACGACGGGCGTCGTCGAGTTCCAGCGCCAGCACGCACTCCATCTGGCTGATGTAGGCGGCCCAGTCGGCTGGGCGCGATGTTGTTTTGCTCATAGTGTTTCCCCTGTCAAAAATTAGAATCCGGCGGCGCTGCCGTTGCTGCGTGGGTCAAACGCGCCTTCAAACATGCCGTTGGTGTGGCGCACAATCGCCCCCGCGTGCCCGACCGCCTCGCTGTAATCCGCCAGCAGTTCTACTTCGTGGCCGCGCTGGCGCAGACCGGCTAGCGTGGCGTGTTCGAAACGCCCCTCCAGCTTTAATGAGTCCGAGCTTTCGCCCCAGGTGCGGCCCAGCAGCCAGCGCGGGCCGCTGATCGCCTGCTGCAATGACTGGCCTTGCACCACGTGGCGGATAAACACCGCCGCCTGGGTCTGCGGCTGGCCGTCGCCGCCCATTGCGCCGTAAACCATGGTGCGCCCGTCATACAGGCGCGCGGCGGCGGGGTTGAGGGTGTGGAAGGGCTGCTTGCCCGGCGCCAGCGCCAGCAGGTGGTCGGCGTCGAGGCTGAACGAGGCGCCGCGGTTCTGCCACAGCACGCCGCTCTCCGGCAGCACCACGCCGCTACCAAATTCGTGATAAATGCTCTGGATGAAGGAAACCGACAGCCCGCTGCTGTCCATCACGCCCATCCATACCGTGTCGCCCGGCCCTTTGCCTTTGCCCCAGTCGGCGGCGCAGTGCGGGTTAATGCGCGTGGCGAGGGCGTCGAGGTAGTCGGGTGCCAGCAGGCTTTGGGCGTCCTGAGTCATCATTTTTGGGTCGGTGATGTAGCGATCGCGCAGGCCGAAGGCCAGCTTGGTGGCTTCCACCACGCTATGAATGGTCGCGCCTTCATCCATGGTTTCCAGCGGCAGGCGGTCAGTCAGGCCGAGGATCGCCAGCGACACCAAACCCTGCGTCGGCGGCGTCAGGTTGAAGATTTCCCCTTTGCTGTGTTTGAGGCGCAGCGGATTACGACGCTGCGGGCGATAGGCGGCTAAGTCGTCACGGGTCAGCGGCATGCCCAATTTCTGCATGTCGGCGGCAAGGCTGTCTGCCAGTTCGCCGCGATAGAAGCTGTCCAGCCCGTCTTCGCACAGCATGGAAAGCGTCGAGGCCAGCTGCGGCTGGGTGAAGCGCGTACCGGCGCGCGGGATCTCGCCATAGGGCAGGAAGATGTCGGCGAAGGAGCGGATGTCGCGCAGCTCGTGATGCTTGGCGCGCGTGGCTGCCTCCTGCGAGGCGGTCACCGGAATGCCGTCGGCGGCGTAGCGGATGGCATCACCCAGCAGGCGCGACAGCGGCTTTTGCTCGCCCCCCAGCTCAGCAGAAACCTTTAGGGCTTCGTGCCAACCGCCGACGGTGCCCGCCACGGTCAGGGCGGCTTTCGGGCCGCGATGGGGGATGTGCGTCTCACCGGCGTAGAAATCCAGCGTGGCGTGCGTTCCTGCTGCGCCGCTGGCGTCGATGGCAATCGGGTTGCCCTGCGGCGGCACAATCAGCCAAAAACCGTCGCCACCCAGCCCGTTCATATGCGGGTAAACCACCGCGATAGTCGCGGCGGCGGCGACCATGGCTTCAATGGCGTTCCCCCCTTCGCGCAGCACCGCGAGCGCACTTTGGCTGGCGAGATGATGAGGCGTGACCGCCATACCGAGCGGCGAACTATTACTGTTGATCATGCGGGGTCCTTGGCTTGTTTTTCTGCTAAATAACAAGCAAGAGATGTTCCACATCGGCAGGAATTCACTACTTTGGTGAATAATTTATGTTGCAAGGATAGATGCCGCGCATGATATGTTCGCCCTGAAACGAGAGTTGCGTAGGAGCAACAATGAAACAAATCGATGAGCGGCTGCGCGAGCACTATCCCGAGCTAACGCCGCAGGAGCAGCGGGTGGCGGACTTTATCTTCGCCAACATTGATGACCTGATGAGCTACAACAGCGCCGAGCTGGCGCGGCTGAGCGACGTATCGAAAGCCACGGTCAGCCGCCTGTTCAAGCGCCTGGGTTATCCGAGCTACCGCGATATGCGCGACGAAGTGCGCACCCTGCGCCAGAGCGGCATGCCGCTGACCGACAGCCGCGACGCCGTGCAGGGTAACACCCTGTTATCGCGCCACTATAAGCAGGAAATGGCCAATCTGACCCAGTGGATGAACCAGATTGATGACCAGCAATTCACCGCGGTAATTGCTGCGCTGAGCAAGGCGCGGCAGGTGCGTTTACTGGGATTCCGCAACAGTTATCCGGTGGCGCTGCACCTGCGCCAGCAGCTGGTGCAGGTGCGTCAAGGCGTGATGATGATGCCGCAGCCGGGGCAAACGCTGGCGGAAGAGCTGGTGGATTTAACCGAGCAGGACGTGGTGATTTTCGTGGCGTTTCGCCGCAGGCCGCGCGCGGCGAGGGCTATCCTCAGCCAGCTGCAGACTTTGAATGTGCCGGTATTGCTGATTTGTGAACCTCAGGCGCAGTCCCTGTTACCCATGGCGCGCTGGCATTTGGCGGCTTCCCTCGACAGCGTGTCAGCTTTTGACTCCTACTCGGCGGCGATGAGTTTGGCGAATCTGCTGAGCAATGCTTTGCTGCATGAAATGCTGGCTTCAGGCAGACAAAGAATCCATCAAATCAGCGACCTTTATAGCGATCTCGACGAGCTAGAACAGCGCTAAACCCTGCCTCTTTTTTCTCTGCTTCACCGTTGTGCATCATTTCAGGCGCTTTTTTGGTGCCTGCGCACAACGGTAGTGCAACAACTCACCCACTTCGTTTACCTCATTGCCCCGTGACGAGGCAACCGACTTCGCCAACTCTCCTTTTCTAGCAGGCTTTTCCCCGCCTGAGGGGCGGCCGTGGCGCTATTTCACCAGACTCATCTCTTTTGGCACATTAGTTGCAAAACACATTTTATAAGAATCTAACGTTTCACAAATTTAATCACCGGAGATAATCTAATGAAAATGAACAAACGGTTGTTGGCTTGGGTTGGTGCAGCAATGTTGGTTTTCCAGGCGTCGAGCGTGATGGCCGATCAGCTGCAAGATATTCAAAAGCGCGGCGTGCTGCGGGTTGCGGTGCCACAGGACTTCCCGCCGTTTGGTTCAGTGGGCAAAGATTTGCAGCCTGAAGGTTATGACATCGACATGGCGCATTACCTCGCCGACAAGATGAAACTTAAGTTGCAACTGGTTCCGGTGAGCAGCGCCAACCGCGTGCCTTACCTGCAAACGGATAAAGTGGACTTGGTTATCTCAAGTCTGGGTAAGAACGCCGAACGTGAAAAAGTGATCGACTTCAGCAATGCCTACGCGCCTTTCTTCCTCGGCGTATTTGGTGCGAAGGGCGATAACGTGACTGACCTGAATGGTCTGGCGAACAAAACCGTTGGCGTGACGCGCGGTGCGGTTGAAGACCTGGCCCTGACCGCCGTGGCACCAAAAGACACCAAAATTCAGCGTTACGAAGACAACAACACCACGCTGTCGGCTTACCTGTCTGGTCAGGTGGAACTTATCGCCACGGGTAACTTAGTGGTGGCGGCGATTGCTCGCCAAAACCCGGAAAAAGCGCCGGTTTCTAAAGTGTTGCTGAAGGATTCGCCATGCTTCGTCGGCCTGCGTAAAGACGAGCCGGCGCTGAAAGACAAAGTGAACGCGCTGATTGCTCAAGCCGTGGCTGACAAGACCCTGAACGCGCTTTCCGAAAAATGGATGAAAGCACCGCTGCCTGCGAATCTGGGTTCCTGAGCAGGATAGGGGAGAAAGAGCATGACCTATCAGCTGAATTTTCTTGCGCTGTGGCCGTATATGCCGGAGCTGTTGTCCGGCCTGTGGACCACTATCCAGCTGACAGTCATGGCGACGGTTGGCGGTATCGCAATCGGTATCTGCGGGGCCGCCATCCGTTGCGGCAGTAACAAAACGCTGCGCGCGGTGTGGGGCATTTATGTCGAAATCATCCGTAATACGCCGTTCGTGGTGCAGCTGTTCTTCATCGTGTTTGGTCTGCCGGGCATTGGCCTGAAAATGACCGCCGGTGAGGCGGCGCTGCTGGCGATGCTGATTAATCTGGGTGCTTACAGCACGGAGATCATCCGCGCCGGGATTCAGGTGACGCCGAAAGGCCAGTGGGAAGCCGGGCGGGTGCTGGGGTTGACCCGCAGTCAGACCTTTTTGCGGGTGGTGCTACCGCCGTCGCTGAAGCGGATTTATCCGGCGCTGGTCAGTCAGTGCATCATTGTGATGCTCGGCTCGTCGGTGGTGTCGCAGGTGTCGTATGAGGAATTGACCTTCGCGGCCAACTTAATTCAGTCGCGCACCTTCCTGAGTTTTGAGGTGTATTTGGTGACAACGCTGTTCTACCTGCTGTTGTCGGTGGCGATGCGTCAGCTGCTGTTGTTTGCAGGCCGCCGCTTCTTTGGGAGTTACAGCTGATGATGACCTTTACCGATTGGGACATCGTGCGCAACCTGCTGTTGGCGGCGCGCTGGACCATTTTGCTGTCGCTGACGGCGTTTATCGGCGGCACATTAGTGACTTTGCCGCTGTTGTTGATTCGCCTGACCAAGCGCAGCTGGCCGACCCGCGCGGTGCGTTTGTACTCAGAGCTGTTTCAGGGAACGCCGCTGCTGATGCAGCTGTTTTTGGCCTTCTTCGGACTGGGGCTGTTTGGCATTGATGTCAGCCCATGGACCGCCGCCGCGCTGGCGCTGACCCTTTATACCAGCGCCTACTTGGTTGACATCTGGAGTGGCAGTATTGAAGCGTTGCCGAAGGGACAATGGGAAGCCTGCCGCTGTCTGGGGCTGAGTTTCAGCCAGACCCTGTGGCGAGTCATTGCCCCGCAGGCGCTACGGATTGCGATTGCGCCGACGGTGGGGTTCTCGGTGCAGGTGATTAAAGGTACGGCGCTGGCGTCAATCATCGGTTTTGTCGAGCTGACCAAGGCCGGCACCATGTTGACCAACGTGACTTATCAGCCGTTCAAAGTGTTTGGATTAGTGGCGCTGGGCTACTTCCTGATGTGTTATCCGCTGTCGATGTACAGCCACTATCTTGAAAAATCGCTGCGTGGAGAGAACAAATAATGCCGCTGATCACGATTAACCAAGTGCAAAAATATTACGGTCAGAACCACGTATTGAAAGGCGTGGATCTGGACATCGACGGTGGTGAAGTTATCTCGATTATCGGCCGCAGCGGGTCAGGGAAAAGCACCTTGCTGCGCTGCATTAACGGGCTGGAAGGTTATCAGGACGGCAGCATCAAGTTGGGCGGCATGACCATCACCAACCGCGATTCCCAAGCGCGTGAAATCAGCCGCTCGGTGGGCATGGTATTCCAAAACTTCAACCTGTTCCCACACATGACCGCGCTGGAAAACGTCATGCTGGCTCCCCGCCGCGTGCTGGGGAAATCAGCCGCCGAGTGCCGCGAGCTGGCGGCACAGATGCTGGCGAAAGTGGGGCTGGCGGACCGGATGGACTATTACCCTTCCAACCTGTCTGGCGGCCAGCAGCAGCGCGTGGCCATTGCCCGCGCGCTGGCGATGAACCCAAAAGTGCTGCTGTGTGACGAAATCACCTCGGCGCTGGATCCCGAGCTGGTGGGCGAAGTGCTGAAAGTGCTGGAGCAGCTGGCAAAAGAGGGCATGACGCTGGTGCTGGTGACGCACGAAATGAATTTTGCCCGCGAAGTGGGCGACCGCGTGGTGTTTATGCATCAAGGCACCGTGTGGGAACAAGGCGAAAGCCGGGCGTTGTTTGCCAATCCGCAAACCGCTGAACTTAAACAATTTATCGCGTCAGTGCGCGGCTTAAACGAGGCTGCCGTCTGATGAAAACAACTCAACCCTACTCAACGACTTTAAAGGACTAACCATGTTGGATATTCAGAAATTTGGCCAAATCAATCCGCCAACTCGCCTGCTGATGGGGCCGGGGCCGATCAACGCCGATCCGCGCGTGCTGCGGGCGATGAGCAGCCAGTTAATCGGCCAGTACGATCCGGTGATGACGGGCTACATGAATGAAGTGATGGCGCTGTACCGCGCGCTGTATAAAACCGAGAACCAGTGGACTTTCCTGATCGACGGCACCTCGCGCGCGGGCATTGAAGCCATTCTGCTGTCGGGCATTCGCCCCGGCGATAAAGTGTTAGTGCCGGTGTTTGGCCGTTTCGGCCATCTGCTGTGTGAAATTGCCCGTCGCTGCCGCGCCGAAGTCCATACCATTGAGGCGCCGTGGGGCGAAGTGTTCGACCCGCAGCAGATTGAAGATGCCATCAAGTCAGTGAAACCGCGCTGGTTGCTGACCGTACAGGGCGACACTTCAACCACCATGTTGCAGCCGCTGGAGCAGCTCGGCGAGATCTGCCGCCGCCACGGCGTGCTGTTCTACTCTGACGCCACCGCCTCCTTCGGCGGCAACCCGCTGGAAACCGATGCCTGGGGCTTAGACGCCGTGTCTGCCGGATTGCAAAAATGCCTCGGCGGCCCGTCAGGTAGCGCGCCGGTAACGATCAGCCCGCGCTTTGAAGAGCAGATCCGCCGCCGCAAGTGTGTCGAGGAGGGGATTCGCACCGCCGAGCACGCCGACGGTGAAGAAGAGATGATCTACTCCAACTATTTTGATCTCGGCATGATCATGGATTACTGGGGCCCGGAGCGTCTCAACCACCACACCGAAGCGACCAGCATGCTGTTCGCTGCCCGCGAATGCGCCCGCATCATTCTTGAAGAAGGTTTGGATAACAGCATTGCGCGCCACAAGTTGCACGGCGATGCGCTGCTGGCCGGGATTCAGGGCATGGGTCTGGAAGTGTTCGGCGACCTGAACAACCGCATGAATAACGTGCTGGGGGTGGTTATCCCGCAGGGCATTCCGGGCGAGCAGGTGCGCCAGATGATGCTCAACGATTTCTCGATTGAAATCGGCACCTCGTTTGGCCCGCTGGCCGGCAAGATCTGGCGCATCGGCACCATGGGCTATAACGCCCGTAAAGACTGCGTGATGCAGACGCTGGTGGCGCTGGAAGCCGTGCTCAATCGTCTCGGTTTTGCGTCGAAATACGGCGCGGGTTCACAGGCCGCGTGGGACAGCTACGCGGGAGGTCAGTAATGGTTGCAGCTTCTACGCTGCTGGCCGCGCAGCGCGTGATGTCGCGCTGCGATGCTCTGGCAGAAATCACTGAAACGCCGGGTCAGCTGACCCGCGTTTACCTTTCGTCGGAGCATCTGCGGGCTAACCAATTAGTGGCCGAATGGATGCAGGCGGTAGGCATGAGCACCTGGACCGACAGCGTCGGCAATATTTGTGGCCGCTATGAAGGGCTGAACCCTGACGCACCCGCGCTGCTGCTGGGTTCACACCTCGACAGCGTGCGCAATGCCGGTCGCTACGACGGCCCGCTGGGGGTGCTCACCGCCATTGAAACCGTGGCTTATCTGCATCAAAACGCCATTCGCCTGCCGATGGCGGTAGAAGTGGTGGGCTTTGCTGATGAAGAGGGCACTAGATTTGGCATTACGCTGCTCGGCAGCCGTGGGCTGACCGGCACCTGGCCGGAAGGCTGGCTGGAGCGCACTGACGCGCAGGGCGTGTCCGTTGCCAACGCGATGCGCCAGATTGGGCTAGACCCGCAGAATATCTTGGCTGCGCGCCGTGCGCCGCAGGATTTTTGCGCCTATCTCGAGCTGCATATTGAGCAAGGCCCGTGCCTGCAATCGGCGGATTTACCTCTCGGCGTGGTGACGGCGATCAACGGCGCGCGCCGCCTGAACTGCCGTTTTATCGGCTATGCCGGACACGCGGGAACCGTGCCGATGGGTCAGCGTCAGGACGCCCTGACCGCCGCCGCAGAATGGACCTTAGCCATTGAAGCTATCACTTCGGCGAAAGGCGGGGATTTGGTGGCGACCGTTGGGCATATCGAAGCCTTGCCGGGCGCGGTCAATGTGATTCCAGGGCAGGTGAATCTGTCGCTGGACGTGCGCGGCCCGCAGGATGCCCCTCTCAACGCCTTGCTGGCGGAATTGCTGGCGAAAGCCCAAGAAATCGCCGCACGGCGCGGGCTGACCTTCGACGCCGAGCAGTTTTACAGCATCGACGCTACTGCCTGTGACGCTGAATTACAGCAGCGTTTGGGCCACAGCGTGGCAAATCTGCAAGGCCAGTCGCTGTTCCTGCCAAGCGGCGCGGGGCACGACGCCATTGCCATCGCCGAGTGCTGGCCGGTCGCCATGCTGTTCGTACGCTGCAAAGACGGCGTCAGCCATCACCCCGATGAATCCGTCACCGTCGAGGATGTCGCGGTGGCGACTCAGGCTTACATTGATACTTTGCTGAGCTTCGCGGAGTAATCCCTTCCTCAAACCCTCTGCCTAACACCAGAGGGTTTATTCAACTATCCCATCGAGAAATAGGACTGCTTGAGGCGCACGCTTTTGCTTAGGGTGGCGTGGCTGATGTCCCGTTGTCGATTGTTGTTGCGGATCTCTTGCAGGAAGGCCATTAGCAGTGAACTGGCGCGCTCGCGGCGAGATTGCAGCTCAGGATGGCCCTGAATGCCGACGAAGAAAGGATGATCGCGTAGTTCAACGGCGGCGATACCCCGGCCTTTTTCGCCAGTGGCGCTGACGTCAAGGCCCGCGCCCTGCAGTTCATCCACCAGTTCCGGGTTGAGACTCCAGCGCTGGTTGTAACGCTGGGTCGATTCACGGCCGAGGATCTGCGCCATGCGACTGCCGGGCTGGCTGTAAATTTGCTGATTGCCCATGCTGCGCGCCGAGTTTTGCGGTACCGGCAGGCAGGTTTGTAAGGCATTGAGGGTGGCTGGCCCGTGCATCACCACGCGTTCGCGGCCGAGCGTTTTTTGGCCGAGAGCCGCCACCATGTGATGCATTCCCTGATTAATTCCCAGTGCGGGCAGACGATTATCCAAAGCCCAAGTGGCGATAGCCAGCAGGCCATTTTGCGGGTTTTCCCCCTGCGCGGGCAGCAGGCCAGGTAACAAAACGCCATCAATATCAAACAGCGTGCTATCGAGCTGGCTGCCCGACAGCGTTGGCGCTACGCCGACCACCTCAATGTTCAATGCCAGTGCATCGGCGGCGTCTCCTAGTGCAGCGAGCAGCGCCGGATAACTCTCCCGGTGCTCGCTCATTTCGCCCACTATTGCGACGCGTAATTTCTGCCCCGCACGCATCACCGGCTGTAAAACCGAGCCAAAAGCCCAACGACCGAAGATGTCCCTTGCCCAGCCGTTGCTGCGCATTTTTCCTGTATCGACATCCTCTAAATGGAACTTTTCCTGCTGTTTAACCACTTGTAATGATTCAACCTCGATGCCGTTTTCGGCGGCTCTTAGCGCCAGCTCGCGGTCCAGCGGTTGAATGGACGGAATAACGATATCTTCACGCAGGGCGCGGGTTATCAGGCTATCGAAGTCCATCTCTGCGCCGGGACTGCGCCCGGTCAGGCGCTCCAGCCACACCAGCCCGCTGGTCACTTGCTGCCCCTGTGCGGTGACGTGTTGGCGCGCATTAGTGAAGCGTTTAGCATCGTGAGTGACGGGCAAGTGACACAGCGGTAACGCGCGCAGTTCAGCAAGTATCGCGGCCATCGCGCCGTACAACGCAGGTTCGGGCGTGGAGTGTGCAATAAAGGTGATAGTCATCAGTAAGCCTCTGTCAGATGTTTTCGCGGATTAAAGGGATGCAAGAAGCGATCCACGTTAGAGAACCCTAAACAGCAGGAAGGGGATGACGCGCGACCAATCGTGGTGAAAATGCGAACCAGTTCGGCAGTAAGAGATCCCGGCCATCTCTGGCCGGAATAGATATTTACTCGTGACGTAAGAAGGTATCGGCGTCGCGCCACGCCGGGAAGGCTTCGCGGTAGTCTTGCAGCGCCTCCAGCGACAACTCGGCGCTGAGAATAAGGGCGGCACCCGGCTCGGCGCGGGTCAAATCTTCCCCCTGCGGGTTGATGATCACGCTGTCGCCGCTGTAGTGATGGCCGTAATCGTCATCCCCCACGCGGTTGCAACCGGCAACGTAAGCCTGATTTTCAATAGCGCGGGCGGTCAACAATGCCGACCAATGGCGGCTGCGCGGCGCAGGCCAGTTAGCCACATACAGCGCCAAATCATAATCTTGCTGATTGCGCGACCAGACCGGGAATCTCAGGTCGTAGCACACCTGCGGCAGAATTCGCCAGCCGCGCCATTCGACGATTTCACGCTTTTTCCCCGCCACATAGTAGTTGTGCTCACCGGCCATGCGGAACAGGTGGCGCTTGTCATAGAAGTGAACTCTGCCCTGCGGCTCAACCAGCAGGAAACGGTTTACCGCGCCTTTCTCGGTGTTCAGCGCGACGCTGCCGCCAATCATGGCATTCAGGGTTTTCGCCCACTTTTGCAGCCACTCCACCACGCGAACTTCCGGCAGTGCGCGGTCGGGAGCCTGCATCGCGAAACCGGTGGTGAACATCTCCGGCAGCACAATCAGGTCGCGGTCGGTTAAAGGCGCAAGCAGTGCGTCGAAGTGGGCGAGGTTGGCTTCGCCGTCCAGCCAGACCAGGGGTTGTTGCAGTAATGAGAGTTTTAAAGTTGACACAGTCGCTCCGCAGCAGCGTCCAGCGTGGTTTCTTGTTTGGCGAAACACAGCCGGATCAGTTTGTGTGGGAAAGGCGCGGCGCAGAACACCGACATCGGGATCGCCGCGACACCAACATGTTCGGTCAGCCAGTGGCAGAATGCAACGTCATCTAAATCAGAGACATCGCTGTAATCGACCAGCAGGAAATAGGTGCCTTGGCTCGGCAGCACTTTCAGGCGGCTGTTCGTCAGGCCCTTGGCTAAACGATCGCGCTTGGCCTGATAAAACGCGGGCAGCGCCTGCCAGTGTTGCGGCTCTTGACGCAGCATGTCGGCCAGCGCCAGCTGCACCGGGGTGGTGATGGAGAAGGTCAGGTACTGATGCACTTTACGCAATTCGGCAGTGATGATCGCGGGGGCAATGCAGTAGCCGACGCGCCAGCCGGTCATATGGAAAGTCTTGCCGAAGGAGGAGACGGCAATCGCGCGCTGGCGCAGCTCAGGGTGGCGCAGCACGCTGGCGTGGCCTTCGGGCGCGAAGCAGATGTGCTCGTACACTTCGTCGCTGAGCACAAAGATGTCGTGCTCGGCAATATGCTGCCAAAGCTGCTCGATATCCTGATGACTTAGCGTCGTTGCCGAAGGGTTATGCGGCGTGTTGATAATAACCAGCTTAGTGCGACTGCTAATTTGGTCGGCAAAGGCCGCCCAGTCGATGCTAAATTCCGGCGGCTGGAGCTGAATGCGTTTCATCACCCCGCCCGCCAGTTCAACGGCTGGCGCATAGCTGTCATAGCTTGGGTCGAAGGCAATCACCTCGTCACCTTCGCGGATCAGTGCGGTGATGGCGATATATAAGGCTTCCGTGGCCCCGGCGGTGATGGTGATGTCGCTGGCGGCGTCCGGCGCGTAGCCATAAATCTGCGCCGTTTTCTCGGCAATAGCTTCGCGCAGCGCGGCGGTACCGGTCATCGGCGCGTACTGGTTGGCACCCTGACTGACGTGATGCGCAAGGCGCTGCTTGAGGTAGTCCGGGCCGTCAAAATCGGGAAAACCTTGTGACAGATTAATGGCATTGTGCTGCTGGGCGAGGGCACTCATCTGGGTAAAAATGGTCGTGCCCAAGGCCGGAAGTTTACTTTGTGGGATCAGCGCTGCTTTACTCATGGCGTGCCTGCATTAGGGTCTTAAGTTTCCCCGATGATAACACGCTGTTTTCATATGGCAATCAAGACGCTTAGATGGCTAAATGCCAATTTCATCTAGCCCAGCGCTAAACTGTCTATGCCCGTCACGACAGATTTAGATGGAACAGCAGCAGGGTCGCCAAGGCAATGGACGGCCCAAAAGGGAAGTAGGGCGGCTCTGACCCGGTGGGCTGTTTAAGGCGACGTCGGCGCATTACTGACAGAATATGTGCCACGATGCCAAACAGCGCCGAGGCCAGAATCAGCTGCGGCAGGGCCTGCAGGCCACACCACGCGGAGCCCGCAGCGAAGAGTTTGATGTCGCCCCACCCCAAGCCTTCCATCCGACGGGCTTTCTGATATCCCCAACCCAGCGCGCTAAGTACGCCCCAGCTCACTATCACGCCCAGCACGGCATCGGCCAGCGGCAGGGGCAGATAGCCCATTGCCGACGCGCCAAGGCCACTCCACAGCAGCAGAAACACCAGCGGATCGGGCAGCAGCAGATGGTGAAAATCAATCACCGACAGGCAGAGCAAAATGGCGAACATCAGGGCAAACAGGCCCAGTTGCACTTCACTGTAGGCTGGCACGTAGCGGAGTGCTAACAGCAGGAAAGCCAGTCCGGTGAGGGCTTCAATCAGCGGATATTGTACGGATATCGGCATGTGGCAGTGACGGCAGCGGCCGCGCAGCAGTAGCCAACTCAGCACGGGAATATTGTCGCGCTTCGCCACCTTTTTCTGACAGTTCGGGCAGTGCGAGGCGGGCCAGCTTAGGTTTATGGCAGGCGCGGCGGCGTCGTCGCGGTACAGCATCAGCGGCAGTCGGTAGATCACCACATTTAAAAAACTGCCAATGATCAAGCCAATCAGGCACATCAGCGGGGGGTAAAACAGGCGCAAAAATTCGGTCACGGGCGTAGTCCAGACAGGTGGTTAGAAGGAGGTCATTTGGGAGATGGTGTCCGACAGGGCGAACAGCGAGACAAAGACCCAAATCACGCAGCCGCCGAGCACCAGCGTGGCGAGGGATTTCAGCAATCCGGACAATTTATGAATATATCCCTGAATCTTGTCCCGCGAGCGGCTGGAAACTGAGTTAAGCACCTGATTAAAAGAGGGAAGTCCGGCGTACAGGCTGATGTTTAACAGCTCCTCATGCCCAAACAGGCCGCTATCGAGGGCTTCCCCGTAGTTTTGGCCGTGGGACATCTTATACAGCATGCTATCGATATGGTGTCTGAGCCAGCGATTGGAGTTTAACTTGATGATTTCCAAAGCATCGTTAATGGGAATGCCGTTTTTCAGCATCAGCGCCATATTGTTAAGAAATACCGATGCGCCAATCTGTTTATAGGTGGAGAAGGGCAGGATTTTATCCAGACAGCGATCGCGGAAGAAGCCCGTCAGGTTGCCCATGGTAAAGCGAATCAGGAAAACGCCAGCGATGACGCCCACGACGATTTTTAGCCATAAGCCTTCAACCAGCGCCTTGCCGAAGTGGTACAACGCCTGCGTCACGCCCGGCCAACTGTTGATGGGCACCACCGCTTCAAAGGCTGGAAACACCTTGACGGCGTAACCCGCGATCACGATAAACGCCAGCACCAGCATGATGATCGGGAAGATCACCGCCGAAATAAGTTTTTTACTCAGTTCGGCGTTGTAGCGAATGACGTTAACCAGCGTCAGAAAGCCGTCGGCGAGGCTGCCACTGCGCTCGGCGGCGTGAATAACGCTGAGCTCATCGCGCGGGATAAGTTCTTCAAAAACCGCGGATATCGAGGTGCTCTCCCGCATTCTGTCGGTAATGTTTTTGAGCTTATGGCTGAAGCCTTTGCCCAGCAATTTTGCCCCTTCTTGCTGGAGTTTGAGCAGCGTGTCATAGAGCGGCAGCTCGGCATGGATCATGTCGGCGCAAAATTGGTACAGATACAGACGCTGCGATTTAGCTAATTTTCTCAAGCAGAACCTCCATGTCCTCTTCAAGCAGGGTGCCAAACTCCATGGCAAACCAGTTGGCGCAGACGCGTCCTTCCAGCACGGCGGCCAACACTTTCTCTTTGATTTCAAAACCCTCGGTGAGTGAGGTCGAAAGGGCGCGTTTGTTGCGCCACAGGCCATAGACTTTGAGCCACTGCTCTTTGGCGATACATTCCAGCTCGGCGTGGGTCGGCAACATGTATTCCACCACCAATTGTCGCCCCGCCACGCCGGTATGCTTGCAGGCGTCGCAGCCATCGCTATTCCGGGCAAATAGGGCATAGGCCTTGCCGTAGTCGGTGGCGCAGGTGGATTTTTTGCAGGCGTTACACAAGATAGGGACCAGCTTTTGGCACTGGAGTCCGGCAATAAAGCCGGGCGTCGAGAGCTTATCGCTGGTGATGCCCATGGCGCACAGGCGCTGCAATAGCGAAACAATATTGCCGGCGTGGACCGTGGTGAAGCAGTAGTGACCACTTTCGACGGCTCCGGCCAGCGCGTTGGCGGAGATGCTGTCGCGGATTTCCCCCACCATTAGCACGTCCGGGTCGCGGCGCAGCGCGGATTTGATGGCGACGTGAAAACCGCCGTCTTCGGCATTCAGCACCGAGCTTTGCTTCGCGCCGTAGATTTGATACTCCACCGGATCTTCGACGGTGAGGAAGCAGCCTTTGTCGCCATAGCGATTGATCTGCAACCACTCCATCAGATTCTTTAAGGTGGTCGATTTCCCCGATCCCGTGGTGCCCGAGATGATGTAGGCGCCGTACGGGTTGCGCAGGATTTTTTTCAGGTCGTCCAATTCGGCATGGCTGATCCCCAGCTTATCCAGGCTGGCGACCACGGTTTTTGACACGCCGGAGGGGATGATGCGCAGCACGGCGTGGTAGCAGCCATCCTCTTCGCCAAAAATCGGAAAGTGGGCATAGCGAAAGCGATAACTCTTCTTGTTCAGCATGTAGAGAATGTTGGCGCTCTGCGGAATGTTGCGATTCCAGGTGGTGTCTTTGGTGCTGGCCTCCACGTTGTAGAGCACGAAGACCAGCTCATCGCATTTCTGCGATTTCATCTGCATGTAGAGGGTCAGCACGCCATTGATGCGCAGCTCAATGATCGCCACCACTTCATTGCGGGTGATATGCAAATCGCTGGCGCCGGAGTCCACGGCGTAGAGCAGGATCTGCTCCAGCGTTTTTTGGGTTGAGCTGGTGCCCAGCGCGGCTAACTGGCGATTCTGCGAGGATAGCTCTTCAAGGATTTCGTAATACGCGCCGTCGCTGACCTGCACGATGCCGCTGATGTTCGGCGACTGGGCTTTGCTCAGCCGCCAGAGATCAAATTGGATCAGCGGCAGATACTCCAGCAGCGGGCGCGGGCAAATCAGGTAGTGCTTATCTGCCAAAGAGGCCGTGAGCAGGTGCTCATCATATTCTTTAAACAGCCAGCCGCTGCCGGTGATATCGGGAGACTCAAGTTTCAGGTATTCAAAGCTCACGGCGTGACTTCCTTAATGGTCACTAACCCATCCGTAGCGCCGGGGAACAGCCTGTACGCCTTGCCATTGGCGTGAAAAACGTCGTTGAGGCGCATCATTTTGACCTGTTTTCCTGTCGACACGGCTACGCGCTGAACCCCGGCGATATTAGAAACCAGCAGGACTTTAGGTTCGCTGGAGAAGGGCATTTGGGCGCTGCTGGCCTGACTGTAGGAGGGCGATGACGATGACTCATCGTCTTGAAAGGGCGCATTTTTAAGCTTATGCAGCTTGCTTCTTAGCTCTTCCAGCGCCAGCTCGTTAGCCAGCTTTCTATGCTCCGTTTCAAAGAAGAAGTTATCTTCCATCATGCTGGCAATGTGATCCTGCTCGGGCGCCTCTGCCGGAATTTCAACATTAGGCTTTGCCAGAGGCGGGAAGATATTTTCGGCCTGCGCACTCAGGGCAGCGGGGAATAGCAACAGCGATGCTATCAATGTCCATTTTTGCATAACAATCCTCCTGATATTTTTGTCCCTTTTTTACTCACGACGACCTCTTTAATAAAGAAGGCATCCGGATAGGCGAGCGTGGTGAAATATTGCATCACATAAATAGACGCCCTCGGAAGTTCTATCTCCCATGTGGCATTTAATATGTTGTACCGCCGGGCAAGGCGCGCGCCGATCTCTTGCTCTAGGGGCGCAACTGAAGACTCCGGCGCGGTAAGGAGGTTTAATTTCTCTTTATTCGCCACGGTGGTGTTGTGGGAGTGAATATAACTCAATAAATTGACGCATTGCGGCAATGTAATAGCGTCGCCAGATTGATATTTTTGCAGCAAAGGATGATTTTCCAGCTTTGATGGCACTCCTTGATAGTTGATTTCGCTCGCAGCAAAGCTGGCCATAAAATAGTGATGCCAAAATTTCTTTAGCTGTAAGCTAAATATCGCATGATCTTTCAATAGATATTGGAAATCACAACGGGTGGTGTCGCAGGTAATATTCTCTTCCCGATAGCCCGCCATTTCCAATGGAACCCGGCTGCGGGCGATCTCGGTCAGCAGCCTGTTGAGGCTACTGATATGCCCGCCGGTAAAGCTGTCGAGATAATATTGTTTGACCTGTTGTACCTTCTGCTCAATCTCTTGTTGGGCAATCTGCTCCTGCGCCAGCCGCTCTTTTTTAGGGACATAAAGCAGGAAATAGGCTCCGCTGATCGACAGTAGAATAAAAATCACCAAAACCATGACGATAATAATCGGCAGCCTGCGAGCGGAGAGGGTGATGTCTTTCCAGATATAGTCTTTATTCAGCATGGTTATTTATCCGGAGAAAAAGAAGTCCAACAGCACCAGGGTTAAACCCAATATGCCAATGCCAGCCAGCAGCAGGGCGCTATAGAAAAAGACGCGCTGTTTGCGCAGCCTTTTCTTGCGTTTTTCACACAATAAAACAACGGTTTCAATATGCTTATCTTGCAAGGGAATAATCTCTAAATGGCAATAAGCAGAGGTCGGCACCAGCCGTATCACCTCATTAAAAAAAGCTTTGCTCATTAACCGGTCCGTCCCGCTCATAATCTGGCCGTTATTAATGATTAATAAATAATAGTGATCCTCCGCGGTGGCGGCGTAATAAATGCCGTCGCCAAACTGCGTGTTGATATAGGTAGCGAAAGGATCATGTTGTAAAACCGGTTTATCCGTATAGCCATAGTGATTTTTATTTTGCTTATCAGCATAGACCACCTGATGATGGCTTTTTTTTGTGGCTTCTATCCATTGGCGATACCCCTTGGCGTTGCTCTCTGAGTTGGAATTCTCCCAGATTAACCCCGTCACGATATTGTTCTTGGTGAGTTGTTCAATAAAGTTATTTTTCATTTGTAGGTATAGGGCGCCTGATGATAATCAATACCCACCACCATCACGACGGTGACATCTGACTGGTTGCTCTCGCCGCCCGCACCTAACAGCATGGCGCGCTGGCCGTCTGACGTCTCCGTGGCTTCATATTTGCTCACCATTAATAATGTGCCCGCCGTAACGGTGGAAACATTAAAGGTTTCAGTGGTGGTAACCACCGGAAGCTGAATCAAATCAAAGGTATCCAGACCATTTAAAAAACGTTTGGTAAAACCACTGGAGACTTCTATTCTCCCGTCGGACAGAACTCGTGGGGTAATAATAAAGCTGGTGCCCGTAATGATTTTGTCGGTGGTAATTTCAATGGTTTCGCGGTTAGTCGTTTCATTAATGGTTCTGGTGCGGCCGGAAACATAATTTTGTCTCTTGGTCATATTTAACGGGATCGGCACATTATTGCGAGTGACGAAGGTGCCGCTCTGCAAAACCCGTGATCCAGAAAGCTCATATAACGCGTCAAGCTGGGCATTAATATTCAGCATGCGCCCGGAGTCGGGCGTGTAGAACTGGCGCGATGCTTTAAGACTACCCTCTGCCGATTTCATCATCGCCGTGGAGAGGTTAATTCCCGTGCCACCGTTAACAAAGGCGAGGTTCAACGCGGCACCGGCTTTTTTAATTTTCCGCTTATCCAGCACAAAGACTTTATAACTCACAATAAATTGTCGGCTATTGTCCGTCTGGTATTTTTTCAATATAGCGCTCAGCGTCTTATATTCAGAAGGTCTGGCGGTAAAGGTTAAAATAGAGGCATCTTTGAAAATGCTATACACGCCGCTGGAAACATACTTCTCCGCCATATCTTTAACGTCTTCCCAGAAGGAGGATTCAAACTTGGTTTCTGACTTGGCAACTAAGCCGCCTTCTGAGCTGACCTCATTACTCGACAGGTCGAGTGACGTTTCGGATTTATTATTTTGCCCATAGAAATCGAGTTTGATGGCATAGGTTTCATACAGCTTGGTGGTCAAAACATTATTGTGATCGAGACTGGCTGCTACATCATAAAGCGATGAGATGTAACGCATAAACTCTTCGAATGTGCCCTTAAAACTGATGCTGTGTGCCTGATATTCAGGCCCTTGGTTGCTCATCTTGTCGCTATTGGGAAGCGAATCATTGATGCGATAACTTATCCCCGCCTGGGCGGCGACGGTATCAAGCAAGGTCTGGAGATCGATAGGCTCATAGGATTCAATATTGATATTTTGACTCAATAGCTGCTGTTTTTTGGCGCTATATTCAACACGCTTGCCGAGGAAGGCCGTGTTGTATTTTTGATAGGGGCGCGTTTTAGTATCATCTGCCTCGACCACCTGCGGCAGCTTATTAGCTTCGCTATCCAAATCATATTTTTGGTCAAAGTAGTGAGTGCAGCCCGGTAACATGGCGGACAAGCAAAGTATCCATAATTTATTATTCATCACTGTTTCCCTATCAGATCACTGCCCATCAACGATTAATACTTTATTTTTGCTGTAAAACTTAATCACCAGGCCATAGTTTTCTGAGGCAAACATATTCCCCAGGTCAGTAAGTATTTCATCATTGTTTTTGCCTGATATCACCGTATCGGTAAATATCATGTAATCACTGTCGCTATTCCACAGCAGTTTGTAGCCGACTTTATTCGCCCAAGTTTTAATTTCCTGACTTAATAGCCGGTTCTCATGCAGCACCAGAATTTGGTTCTGAATCGTCACTTCGGCATGCAGCAGTGGTTTATTTAATAGCGAGCCAGATAACGTCGCGTTATCGTTTTTTACCGAGTGACTATCGCTATGCAGCGACGCGTAAGGCATTGAGCTAATCAAAAAAATGAGTGCAGATAGCGTTTTAAATATCCCTTTCATAATCACATCCTGAAGTTGCACTGATTAATTAGGTTGTCCAAATGGGTTTCTGAAATAACTACGTGAATAATCAACTTCAATCGTGCTGCACCATCTGGTGATCACCACAGATACGGAGCTTGGGTTACGGTAGCTAAAGGTTTTTTCATAGGCCCGGTTATAAGCCGCCACGGTGGAGGTCACGACCCATATCTTTCCGTAACGGTTAACCTGAATTTCAACTTTACTAAAATCAGAAGATATGGAGCTTGGAGCAATGGAACGAGTTAATGCCGGATTGGAATAATCTCTAAGGTGTGTCGCCACATTCTGTTTCGAGTTATAGGAAACATCGGACGATACGGAAGAAATGGCTGCCGCAATTCGCGGATAAAGCTGGCGATTATTTGGGCCAAGGGGGCAGCGCTGGACGGGCAGGGTGATTCTGCCCCCTTCTTCTAGCAGCGGTCCCATGTAATCTTGGTCATATCTGGCTCCCGCTAAAGGGGGAACATCGGTATTCATGCTATTACCGAAGGCGGCATAGCTGATCAGCGGAATGGTGGTTAGTTCCGGCTTAGAATGGGTATATCTGCCCGGGCTTTCGAGGATCACGTTTGAAAGCAGGGTGCCCACCGTCTTGGTACCGTCGGGATTTTCTGCTTGCAAAACCAGCAGTTGGTTATCGGAATGGTTATAGCCTTGCCCGTCTGCACTTGAGAGGCAGAGCGTTGATTTTGATTTGGTGCCATCCCAGCAGAGCTTGTCAGCCCCGTTTTTACCTGTGTGCTCGTTTTTCGTGCTAACGGAGAAACGAATACCAAATTGCTGTTGCAGATGGCTTTCGGCGCTGGCGATATAGCGACTCATGTCGCCAAAATTCACCGGCTCTCTCTTACTGCCGCTACCCGTCATCAGCAGCGTCCAGGCTGAATTCGTCGAGCTACCCAGAGGGCGAACCAGAATATGGGCGTGTGAATAGCTCAGTCCCGTACTCTCAAACGCCTGATTAAAAGCCTGAAGGTAGCTATCGAACTTCAGCTTATCCTCTGCTTTTTGGGTCAAAGGAGTGTAGCTGATAATAAAATCTACCCGATCGATATCCAAACGTGAGGGATCGCCGACAAAATCAACGCGGACAATATTTAATACATCATTCTTAAGCTGGCTAGGGTAGGCGCAAGGAAGGTACTCTTTCTCGAAATGGTAGGGCGTATTTAGTGATTCAGGCCCGCAGCTATTGCTGGTGAAATAGCTCCTTTGGCTTACAGAACTGTGCCATTCAAAGAATTTGGCGGTTTGCAGGGGATCCGCAAATTTATAATTAGTGACTCTTTTGCTGTAAATATCTTTTCTGGCTCCGGTTAATGTTAAGTCATAAAGCGGATTGGTTTTTAAATGATTCCCTTTACCGTTTTCAATAACAGAAATCTTACCTTGCTGAATAAAGTCAATCAGGCCGCGTATCTCACCGGTTATCAGTTTTGCCGTCTGTCGTTGTTTAATTTCTTCAACTTTCTTTTGCTTTAAATCCATTGTAAAAGCCATGCCAAGGCCGATGATTGCCAGCACAACTAACATTTCAAGCAATGTGAAACCGCGAGAGAATTTATACACGATGAGGCCAATGTTATGGTCAGCAAAGAGATCCCTTCTCCCGCAGGAGAAGGGGGCGAGGCTTAGCGACTGCCTAAAACAATGGCGTTATTGGCGTTGGCAGAACAAACGCCCAAGGTTGCCGCAGGGGTGATAGTGATGTTGCCGTTAGAATGCAGGCTTCTCAACACGGCAGGGCCCGGTGCGACATCAAGAGAGGCTGGCGCGGCGGCATCAACACCCGGCGCGGCGGACACCACGCCAACGTAGTCCCACTGATTACCGATTTGGGTAATGATGTTACGACACTGGGTTTGATCTAAACCGTTTACAGTCAGGAAGAAGCCTTTCAATCCTGCGGTGGCGACGGTGCTGATTCTGGTACCGCCCATATGGAAGTAGTCGCCAGAAATGCCGTTTTTCGCTTCGGATTCAGACAGCTTGCCTAACTGCACTAATGCCGCGATCATCACTTTCGAGTTAGTAGTGTTGAGGATAGTGGTTGGCGTCATGTTAACCCCGGCGGTTGCTGAAGGAACCGGGTAGCTGGTATTTCGATAGGCTTCCTGTGCAGCCAAACGGATGCTGTTGGTGTTACTCACCAATTTAGTGATGGACTGGCTGCTGAAGGCGCGCTGTGCAAGCACCACCACACCTGCGGCAATCGTCCCGACAATACCCAGAACGATAATGACTTCGAGTAATGACATCCCTCGCTGTTTTCTAAATTTTTTATACGCGTTAGCTTTATTCTTAAGCATATTAATTTGTTCTTTCACGACACATTCCTTATGTATGCTAATGGCGATTTGGAAAGACTGTAATTTTTGGCATTAAATAGATAATAAATAACCCCTGGTGCAGTGATTATTTAATCGCAGATATCTAATGGCAGAGAGATTGTTATGTATGCGCGAGATAAAATGCAATGGTTTTTTTGTCGAGAGTTAATGCTCTTATAATATTTTAATGATTTTTATTCTGAGGCTTATTATCTGTTGTTTTTATTTGTTCGATTAATTAATTCTATTTTTTGTTTTTGATTTATAAAATGAAATTAACAGGGGGCGAGTTTATTATGATGGGATATATCGATTAGCTGTTTAGATTAGTCATCTCAGAGGCTTTTTTTTTGTATAGATGCCGGACGTGAACGTCAGTTCAGCGAAGCGCGCCAGTTTCTTGTATAATCTGCCGCTTCGAGGTGCGAAGGGGTGAACCCAGTGGCATTTCCTCGGTTTACTCCATACAGGAATACAGAATTATGATGCATAACGACGTCTTGCGCAGCGTGCGCCACATGCTTGATTTAAGCGAAGGCAGACTGATTGAGATCCTCAAAACGACCGGCGTGCCCGTCAGCCCGGAAGTGATGTCCCGCTATCTGAAAAAAGAGGACGAAGAGGGCTATATGGAAGTACCTGACGAAGTCATGGCTAACTTCCTCAACGGTTTGATCACCTTCAAACGTGGTAAAGACGACCGTTTCCCGGTGCCAGAAGTAGAAAAACGCGTTACCAACAACATCATGTTGAAGAAGCTGCGCGTGGCTTTTGAATTGAAAACCGAAGACATGCTGAGCGTGTTGGCCGCCGCCGATTTCAAAATGTCCGAAGGCGAACTGAGCGCGTTCTTCCGCAAAGAAGGCCACAAGAACTACCGTCCTTGCGGCGATCAGGTTCTGCGCTACTTCCTGAAAGGTTTGACCGCACGAGTCCGTCCGTCTAAAGCCTAAAGCCAGCTGGCCAAGCCGTCCGGTTTGGCCGCAAATAAAAAAGCCTGAGTGCATGACACACTCAGGCTTTTTTACGTTGCGGCTCGCGTATTATGCGGCTTCAGTCTGCCGTGGTTTCACCACTTTCTTCTCTTCCTGCTCTGGCTTTTTTGCCGCCAGCTCGTCGGCTTCAAACTCGTCTACGTTGATAGAACGCAGGCGGCTCTCTTCGGCGCGGCTTAGAATTCGGGCTTCGTCCGGGGTCAGATGACCAGCATCCAGTCCTTTTTGCGCCAGAATATCCAGACGGGTGAATGACAGCTTTTTACCCATCGCGTCGGACAGACGTTTATGCACCGGCTCGGCGGCCAAAATGTCCATCAGGGCTTGTTCCAACTGACCAATCGGGTTGTGCTCGCTTGGCGTCAGATACTGGCCGCGACCAATGCGGCTGCGGGTGGCTGATGGCACTTGCAGAATGCGCGCCAGCTCGTGGTCCAGTTGGTCAGAAGGGGCGGCCTGAGCACGGCCCAGCGGGAAGATAACAAAGCGCATCACGCCCGCTACCAGTCCGTTAGGGAAGTTACGCAGCAGCTCTTCAATGGCGATTTCCGCCTGATTCAGGCAGTCCTGCACGCCCCAATGCACCAGCGGCAGGTCTTCCTTGTTGCGACCTTCCTCTTCGTAGCGTTTCAGAGTCGCCGTCGCCAGATAGATTTGGCTGAGGATGTCACCCAAACGGGCCGAAATGCGCTCGCGGCGTTTCAGGCTGCCACCCAGCACGCCCATGGAGATATCGGACAGCAGGGCCAGGTTGGCGCTCAGGCGGTTAATCTGCTGATAGTAGCGAGCCGTCGCGTCTTTGGCCGGCGTTTTGCTGGTGCGGCCGTTGGTCAGGCCCAGCCAGAAGCTGCGCACTTTGTTGCTGCCGACGTGGCCGATATGGCCGAACAGCGCGCGGTCAAAATCTTGCAGATCGTTGCTTTCTGCTGCCGCCATTTCACGCAGCACGTATGGATGGCAACGGATAGCGCCTTGGCCGAAGATAATCATGCTGCGAGTCAGGATGTTGGCGCCTTCTACCGTGATGGCAATTGGCGCACCCTGATAAGCACGGGCCACGAAGTTACTTTTGCCGAGCATAATGCCTTTACCGCCGGTGATATCCATGGCGTCCATCACGGCGCGCTGGCCACGGTGGGTACAGTGATATTTAACGATGGCTGACAGCACCGCCGGTTTTTCACCGAGCATAATGCCGTTGGTGATGAGCGTTGCCGCGGCATCCATGACATAGGCGTTACCGGCAATGCGCGCCAGCGGCTCTTCGATACCTTCCATTTTGCCGATAGGCAGTTTGAACTGGCGGCGAATATACGCATAAGCGCCGGTCGCCATCGCCAGTGATTTCAGGCTGCCGGTGGCGTTGGATGGCAGGGTGATACCGCGCCCAACCGACAGGCATTCAACCAGCATGCGCCAGCCCTGACCGGCCATTTTCGGACCACCGATGATGTAATCGATAGGCACGAAAATGTCTTTACCGCGCGTCGGACCATTTTGGAAAGGCACGTTCAGCGGGAAGTGACGGTGGCCGATTTCCACGCCTTGGGTATCCGTTGGGATCAGCGCACAGGTGATACCCAGCTCAGTGGTATCGCCCAGCAGGTGGTCCGGGTCTTTCAACTTAAAGGCCAGTCCCAGCACGGTAGCGATAGGCGCCAGCGTGATATAGCGTTTGTTCCAGGTCAGGCGCATGCCCAACACTTCTTTGCCTTCCCACTGGCCTTTACACACCACGCCAACGTCGGGAATGGCACCGGCATCAGAGCCTGCTTCCGGGCTAGTTAAGGCGAAGCAAGGGATTTCCAAACCTTGGGCCAGACGCGGCAGATAGTGATCTTTCTGCTCATCGGTACCGTAATGTTGCAGCAGTTCGCCCGGGCCGAGGGAGTTAGGCACGCCGACGGTGATGGCCAAAATGCCGGATACACCCGCCAGCTTTTGCAGCACGCGAGCCTGAGCGTAAGCCGAGAATTCGAGGCCGCCGTACTCTTTCTTGATGATCATCGCGAAGAAGCGGTGCTCTTTCAAATAGGCCCACAGCTCTGGCGGCAGGTCTGCCAGCTCATGGGTTATCTGGAAGTCATCCGCCATGCGGCAGGCTTCTTCCACCGGGCCGTCAATAAAGGCCTGCTCTTCTTCCGTCAGGCGCTGCTGCGGGTAGTCCTGTAACTTTTTCCAGTCAGGCGTGCCGCTGAACAGGTCGCCTTCCCACCAGGTGGTACCGGCTTCAATCGCCTCTTTTTCCGTGCGCGACATGCTTGGCATGACTTTACGGAAGGTGCGCAGAGCCGGCGCGGAGAACAGTGAACGGCGCAGAGCCGGAATGTTGAACGGCAGCAAGACAATCGCCAGCGGCACCAGCAGCCAGAGAGTCCACAGGTGAATTGCGCCCATGGCGGCGGTAAAAGCCAGAATAATCAAGCTACTAAGTTGTAAGTTCACGCGGTGATAGAACAACACACCGATGATAACGAGCAAGGCAACAATACTAAGAACCATCATGATGAATCTCCCCAGTTGTAGGAGGTCTGACCTGTTAGAGTGATATATTGGTTTTAGTTCAGGTCCATTTCTTTATCAATGTATTTACATCTTAATTACAACTTGGCTCACAAACCGATCGCACTAAGGGTCAAAATCACAAACATTCAGATTGATTACCGCTTCTTGGCTTCTCGCTGTTTCGGCAATCCGTTACACTGCGTGGCGGAACGTTTTATTGCTGAAAATGGACATAAAAAGAGGCTGCCATGTACCTGGATATTATCCGTAGTGAACTGAACGAAGCTGCTGACACACTGAATAAATTCATCAGTGACTCAGCAAATATTGAGTCAATTCAACGTGCTGCCGTGCTGCTAGCGGATTCTTTTAAAGCGGGTGGGAAGGTGATTTCCTGCGGTAATGGCGGTTCGCACTGCGACGCCATGCACTTCGCTGAAGAACTGACTGGCCGTTACCGTGAAAACCGCCCGGGCTATCCGGCAATTGCCATTTCTGACGTCAGCCACATTTCCTGCGTAGGTAACGACTTTGGTTTCGACCATATTTTCTCTCGTTATGTTGAAGCTGTAGGGCAGAAGGGCGACGTGCTGCTGGGGATCTCCACCTCTGGCAACTCCGCCAACGTGATCAAAGCGATTGAAGCGGCGCGCGCGAAAGGCATGAAAGTCATCACCCTGACCGGTAAAAACGGCGGCAAGATGGATGGCTCAGCTGACGTTGAAATTCGCGTACCGCACTTTGGTTTCGCGGATCGCGTACAGGAGATCCACATTAAAGTGATTCACATTTTGATTTTATTAATCGAAAAAGAGATGGCAAAAGCCTAAGGCTTTTGATGTAAAGGAGACTGGCAATGTGCGAATTGCTCGGGATGAGCGCCAACGTTCCTACTGATATCTGTTTTAGTTTCAGTGGGTTGGTGCAACGAGGTGGCGGCACGGGTCCGCATAAAGATGGCTGGGGTATTACTTTCTATGAAGGTAACGGTTGTCGCACCTTTAAAGATCCGCATCCGAGTTTTAATTCGCCCATTGCCCGTCTCGTTCAGGAGTATCCGATCAAATCCTGCGCGGTGATTTCGCACATTCGTCAGGCGAATCGCGGCGAAGTGTCGCTGGAAAATACCCATCCATTTACCCGTGAGCTGTGGGGCCGCAACTGGACCTACGCACACAACGGGCAGCTGCGCGGCTATCGCCAGCTGGACACCGGCACTCTAAGGCCCATCGGCCAGACTGACAGTGAATTCGCTTTCTGCTGGTTACTGCATAAATTGACTGAGCGCTATCCGCGCACGCCGGGCAACTGGCCTGCGGTGTTTCGCTATATTGCGTCGCTGGCTGACCAAATGCGGCAGAAGGGCGTGTTCAATATGCTGTTGTCGGACGGGCGCTTCGTGATGGCTTACTGCTCGACCAATCTGTATTGGATCACGCGCAGAGCGCCGTTTGGCAAGGCAACGTTGTTGGACCAGGATGTGGAAATCGATTTTCAGCAGCAGACGACACCCAATGATGTCGTCACGGTGATCGCTACCCAGCCATTAACGGGTAATGAAACCTGGAACAAGATTGCTCCAGGTGAATTCGCCTTATTTCACTGTGGTGAACGCCAACTGTGATCCCAGCGGAGTGGTTTGCACCGGCTGAGTCAGTACATACTTACCTGAACTGACTACCACGTTTGGCGGCGTATGATACTTCTGGAAGTAGTCATAGCCCGGCTTCAACTCGTTCCAGAAGCTGATGTAAGAAGAGTTTCTGTGCGACGCCATATTGGCATCCGTCATGCGGAACGGGTAAATGCTGATTTGCACGTTACGCTGGCCGTATTGGAAAGCCGCCTGCACATAAGTGAAAATTTCATCCATGTACTGATCGGTCATCGCATAACAGCCGATAGACTTACAGTTACCGTGGATCATTAAATATTTGCCGGAATAGCCCTGAGCCGTGTCGTAGGCATTCGGAAAACCGATGTTAATCGCGCGATAGAATTTGCTGTCAGGCTTTAAATGGTGAATATCGACGCTGTAAAAACCTTCCGGACTTTTGAAATCCCCTTCGCGGCGTTTATTTCCTAAACCGCCCGAGAAATCACAAATACCATAAGTGCCGATCAGGCGATATTCGCCCTGAAGTTCGGCATAAAGCTCAAGTTTGCGTTCCTGTTTAAAGATCTGGATATAAACCGGGGAACCCAAAAGTTTCTGTTTTAACGCTTGATCAACCGGGACAGGCTCACTGGCGGCCGCGGTGCCGAGGGTAAAAAGGGGCAAACTGAGGAGCATCGCAAGTAACAGCGCGATTCTGATCATTCTTATTCCTGCTTAACGATTCCCCTTGATAGTTGCTGTTGCTGCTGACATCGCGGCAATCTCAATTATGTGGGGTTTAGGTCTGATTATTTTGTCTACAGATACGAAGATCTTTAAGACCGCCACTGATATACAATCGGCATTAAACATGCATGATTCGATGCCATATTAATGCTGGTGGCTTTTTTAGCAATCCCACTAGGAATAAATTTACAGTTAAAGTGTGAAAAAATGATTTAGTTTACTTTTTGAACAGCTTTTTTGTGAATACCCCGACATTTCTGCCGGGGAATATCTTTAGCGAGGAATGTTTTTGAAGTCAGCCGGTGAGTTAACTAACACGCCGTCAGCCCCCAACGCTTTGGCCTGTTGATAGTCAGCCTGATTATTAATGCCGATCAGAATAATGTGCGCCTCTCCCTGTGAACGGAAGCAGTCCATCGCCTCTTTATCCCACGCCAGCGTTGCTTTAGAGCGCGCCTCACCCAAGGTGTATTTTTCCACCACTTCCACTTCACGTTTCATTTCCAACGCATACCAGCGGCTTTTGTCATCAGCTTTAATCTGGCACAGGTGCGCCATGGTGATATTAGCCAGCGCGGTGCGAGTGGTATCGCGGCTCTCAAAGCGTGGAATAGAGGCCGGAAGGGCTTCGAGATATTGGTTGTCGGTGGAGTAAATCCGCACTCTGCGCTGGCTATGCGTGTTGTCGAGCACCTTATTTAAGGCTTTCGCCATCTCAGCAGGGCTGGCGTCCGGCGTCTTGATATCAATATAGAAAGTGGTTTTTGGGAAGGCGTTGAGCACGGTTTCCAGACGAGGAATGCCGATGTTTTTACCACGATAAGGATGGTTATCGCCGCTGCCAAAGGCCCAGCCAGCGTCCATTTTTGACAATTCCAGTGCCGTGTACTGCGACACCGGCCCGTTCTGATTGGTCAGGGATTTTAAATCGGACGGGCGATACAGCACCGCGACGTTATCTTTGGAGAGCTGCACAGTGATCCAAATGGCATCCGCGCCATTTTTTAGCGCCAGTTCGATGGCGGGAACCGTGTTTTCTGGAGCATCAGCCGTGCCGCCGCGATGGGCAATGATCTGCGGCGCGCCGCTAATCGTTGCTGTAAAGCCAGTCAGCGGGAACAGAGCGCTGCATAACAACGTGGTGCATAACAATTTTCGATTAAAGCTGATCATAACTAATTCCTTTTAGAGACAATGGAGCAATTAATATACAGAGAGATTATGAAAAAAATATTAAATTCATACTCAAAAGCGATTATTTGTAAGTGTTCAATCTAAAATTGAGATAACTATTATTAGGATAAATAAGCGGCAATTTTAATATTTGTCTACTCTATGGGTTAACTCAGCAGACTTGAATTTCCATCTTGATACTGTATGCTTGTACAGTCATTGGGAGGGGCTATGCGTAAAATTATTCACGTCGATATGGATTGCTTCTTCGCGGCAGTTGAAATGCGCGACGATCCTTCATTGCGTGATATCCCCATTGCCATCGGCGGCAGCCGCGATCGCCGCGGTGTGATCAGCACGGCAAACTATCCGGCGCGCAAGTTTGGCGTCCATAGCGCGATGCCCACCGGCATGGCCCTCAAGCTCTGCCCGCACCTCAAAGTGATCCCCGGCCGGATGGAAGCCTATAAAGAAGCCTCCAACCATATTCGTGAAATCTTCTCCCGCTACACTTCGCTGATTGAACCCCTCTCGCTCGACGAGGCTTACCTCGATGTCTCTGAATCGACCCAGTGCAATGGCTCTGCAACGCTTATCGCCGCTGAGATCCGTCAGGCTATTTCTGATGAAATCAACCTCACGGCGTCGGCCGGGATCGCGCCCATCAAGTTCCTCGCTAAGATCGCCTCCGACTTAAATAAGCCCAACGGCCAGTTCGTGATAACGCCAGATAAAGTTGCCGACTTCTTGCAAGACCTGCCGCTGAGCAAAATCCCCGGCGTGGGCAAAGTGACGGCAAAACGTTTGCAGGAGCACGGCCTGATCACCTGTGGCGACGTGCAGCGTTATGATTTGGCGAAGCTGCTAAAAGGCTTCGGCAAGTTTGGTCGCGTGCTGTGGGAACGCTGTCAGGGCATCGACGAGCGCGAAGTCTCGTCAGAACGCCTGCGTAAATCTGTGGGGGTCGAACGCACGCTGGCCGAAGATATTCACAGTTGGGAAGAGTGCGTGGCACTGATCGACAGACTCTATCCCGAGCTAGAAACCCGGCTCAGCCGCGTTAGCCCTGATCTGCGAATTGCCCGGCAGGGTATAAAGCTGAAGTTTCACGATTTCCAGCAAACCACCCAAGAGCACGTGTGGCCGGTGTTGAATAAAAATGATTTGTTGAAGGTGGCGTATGAAGCTTGGGAACAGCGGCGGGGCGGTCGAGGTGTACGGCTAGTGGGGTTACATGTGACTTTGCAAGATCCGCAGATCGAGAGGCAGTTGCTGCTGCCTTGGGAGTAAGGCTGAAAACGATTTATCTTCTTTGGTTTTGGTTTTGATTCCTCCCCCTTTTCAGAGGGAGGAAAAGAAACTATTACTTACGCTCTGGGATCGCTTTCAGCAGGGCGGTCAGCAGCTTCCAGTACAGGTCAACGCTTTCGATCTCAACTTGCTCATCCGGCGAGTGTGGGCCAGTGATGGTTGGGCCGATAGACACCATGTCCATGTCTGGATATGGCTTTTTGAACAGACCACATTCCAGACCGGCATGGATAACCATGATGTTTGGCGTCTTGTCGAACAGCTGCTGGTAGGTTTCGCGTACCAGCGTCATGACCGGAGAGCTTGGCTCTGGTTTCCAGCCAGGATAGCTGCCTTTCGCCAAAGTTTTAGCGCCAGCCAGCTGGCCGAGAGAAGTCAGCATGCTGACTACGTACTCTTTGCCACTGTCGATCAGGGAGCGGATCAGGCAGTTGATCGCCACTTCGCCGTCGGTCATGGTGACAACGCCGACGTTCAGAGAGGTTTCAACTACGCCTTTCACGTCGTCGCTCATGCGGATCACGCCGTTTGGCGTGGCGTTGAGCAATGACAGGAAGTGGTGCTGGTTCTCTTTGTTCAGCGCTTTTGCGTCGCTTTGCGCCGCTTCTACTACGAAAGCAATTTTCTTCTCAACCGCAGCCAGTTCGAATTGAACCGTCGCCAGAAACTCTTGGGCAGCGGCTTTCAGCGCGTCGGCTTTGTCAGCAGCAACGGCAACGATCGCAATGGCTTCGCGTGGGATAGCGTTACGCAGCGTACCGCCAGTGAAGTCAATCAGGCGCAGGCCGTGAGCTTCAGCGTTGTCAGCCAGGAAGCGAGCAAGCAGTTTGCTGGCGTTGCCCAGACCTAAGTGAATGTCAGCGCCGGAGTGGCCGCCTTTCAAGCCTTTGAAGGTCAGTTTCAGCAGGCTGTAGCCCGCAGGAACGGCTTCGCGAGTCAGGGAAAGGGTAGAGGTGAAGTCGATGCCACCGGCGCAACCCATGTAGATTTCGCCTTCGGTTTCTGAGTCAGTGTTGATCAGAATTTCAGACTGTAACCAGTTTGGCTGAAGGCCGAATGCGCCTGCCATGCCGGTTTCTTCGGTCATGGTCAGCAGCACTTCCAGCGGGCCGTGCTCCACGGATTCGTCAGCCAATACTGCCAGCGCAGAGGCTAAACCGATGCCGTTATCAGCACCCAGCGTGGTGCCGCGTGCTTTTACCCAACCGTTATCAATGTACGGCTGGATGGGATCTTTGGTGAAATCGTGAACAGTGTCGTTGTTCTTCTGCGGCACCATGTCGAGGTGAGCCTGCAGGGCGACGGCTTTACGATTTTCCATGCCTTTAGTGGCTGGCTTACGCAATAATATGTTGCCGACTTCATCACGCTCAGCGTGAATACCTTTTTCCTGTGCCCATTCAACGATGTGTTTTGCCAGCGCTTCTTCATGATAAGAAGGGTGTGGAATCGAGCAAACTTTGGCAAAAATATCCCACAGCGGTTGTGGCGAAAGTTGAGACAATTCAGACACTATGAGTCTCCTGTAACAGTCAGCTCAGTCAGAAGGCATTGGCCGGTGAACTGATTGAGATGCTGTAGGTTTAAGGTTAATTATTCATCCGATCCAGTTGCCATCCTGTGTGGCGGCTGGTCAAACAGAATATCACTTAATCCTAAGCTGTGCGCGTAAGGCAGTGGAAAATCCTTGGGGTTTGCGGGGTTCCGGCCTCATAACCGCTGGTTTTTGTGAGCTGGACTCACTATAATCTCGCGCAACCTTTTTTCTTCCCCCCGAATACATTTTTAGAAGCCGTCATTTCACTGGCTGGGACACCTATATGAGCGAAAAATACGTTGTAACTTGGGACATGCTGCAAATCCACGCCCGCACCATGGCAAAACGCCTGCTGCCGGCAGAACAATGGAAAGGCATCATCGCGGTGAGCCGTGGCGGTTTAGTTCCTGCCGCCCTGTTGGCCCGTGAACTGTGCATTCGTCACGTTGATACCGTGTGCATCTCAAGCTACGACCACGACAATCAGCGCGAAATGAAAGTGCTGAAACGCGCCGAAGGTGACGGTGAAGGCTTCATCGTAGTTGACGACTTAGTAGATACCGGCGGCACCGCCAAAGCTATTCGCGATATGTATCCGAAAGCGCACTTCATCACCATGTTCGCCAAGCCGGCCGGTGCGCCGCTGGTTGATGACTACGTGATTGATATTCCGCAGGACACGTGGATTGAGCAGCCGTGGGATATGGGGATTGCTTTTGTCCCTCCTTTAGTCGGCAAATAAAATTCTCGTCATCCTTCGAGCCGCTCCTGCGTTGGCTGCCCTCGCGCATCCCAGTCACTTACTAATGTAAGCTCCTGGGCTTTGCTCAGTTGCCGCCTTGACGCGACTCGAATGATTTAGAGGATTACAGAGTTTGAAAACAAAACGCCCAGCCGATTGGTTGGGCGTTTTCGTTTGTCTTTCATTTCATCGCGCTTGACCTGCGTCCTGAGTTATCGCAACGTGTCCCTGTTATAATTCTCGTCCACGCAGCTGGTTAACGGAGGATTTTGCATCATGGCACCAGCCAACCTTACGGAAAAACTGTTCAAACCCACCTTCAAATATCCTGAAACCTCGACGCTGGTTCGTCGCGTGCACCACGCCGGAGTGAATACCCTGCACTCGGCGCTGGAAGGGGACTCGGCGCCTTGCTGGTATCGCACGATTAACCGTTTGATGTGGTTGTGGCGCGGTGTGGATCCGCTGGAAGTGGAAGAGGTGCTGTCGCGCATTGCCGTTTCTACCGCCAAGCGCAGCGACGAACGTTTACTGGATACCGTGATTGGTTATCGTGGCGGTAACTGGATTTATGAGTGGTCGCAGCAGGGTATGGCGTGGCAACAAAAAGCGCTAGAGGCGCAAGATTTGGCCCTTGCCAGCGAGTATTGGCTCAAAGCCGCCAACCTTTATAGCATTGCGGGCTATCCTCATCTGAAAGGCGACACGCTGGCCGAACAGGCCGAAGTGCTAGCCAACAAGGCTTTCGAGCAGTCTGCTTTAAACTCACCGTATCAATTGAAAGAGATCGACTTCGCCATTGAAGGCGGCAGTGCGATCACCGGTTTCCTGCATCTGCCCAATGAAGGCAAAGCGCCATTCCCAACGGTGTTGGTGTGTGGCGGTTTAGACACCTTACAGAGTGACCATCAGCGGCTGTTTCGCGACTACCTTGCGCCGCGTGGCATTGCCATGTTGACCATCGACATGCCGTCGATTGGCTTCTCCGCCAAGTGGAAACTGACGCAGGACACCAGCTTCCTGCATCAACAAGTATTGAAGAAACTGACCGACGTGGTGTGGATAGACTCGACCAAAGTCAGCCTGCTCGGCTTCCGCTTTGGCGCCAACGTCGCCGTGCGTCTGGCCTATTTAGAGCCGCGACGAGTTCGCGCTGTGGCCACCCTCGGCGCGTTAGTTCATACGCTATTATTTGACGCCAAATGTCAGGACAAAGTGCCCGACATGTATATGGACGTGCTGGCCAGCCGGCTGGGGATGTCCAATGCCAGCGACAGCGCGCTGAAGACTGAACTTAATAGGTATTCTCTGAAAACGCAGGGCCTGCTGGGGCGCAGAACGCCGACGCCAATTATCGCCGGTTATTGGGATCAAGACCCTTTCAGCCCGAAAGATGAATCGCGTTTAATCGTTGATTCTTCGGGGGATGGCAAGCTGTTGAGCTTTAAAAGAGAGCCGCTTTATCAGAATTTCGACAAGGCGCTCCATGATATTTGTGATTGGTTATCGGCTCACATGCGTTAAACGAAAAGGTTGCTAATTCTTAAGGGTTTGCTACAAATAAAGCCCCCAAAAAGGAGAATGTGTAATGACGTTACCAAGTGGTCACCCTAAAAGTAGGCTAATGAAACGTTTCGGCACGCTGGGGCCCTATATCAGGGAAGCCAAGTGCGAGAACGATCGCTTTTTCTTCGACTGTTTGGCGGTATGCGTTAACGTAAAACCCGCGCCGGAGAAGCGTGAATTCTGGGGCTGGTGGATTGAGCTTCAGGCTGAAGAAGAGCGTTTTACTTATGTTTATCACTTCGGGTTGTTCGACAAAGAGGGCGACTGGAAGGAGCAAAACATTAAAGATGCTGAAGTGCGTGACAAGCTGGAGACTACGCTGCGTGGCTTCCACAAAAACCTCAACGCCATGATTGTCGAGATGTCGTTGAAGCTCGAACCTGCAGAAGATTTTGGCGACGAACCTTTGAAACTGTCGGCCTAAAGTCCGCGATTTTCCCCTGTCTGAACCCTGCAATTTAGCGTTATGCCCTGCGGCATAACGCTGTTCTCCTTTTCCAAAGACAACAGTACACTTCATCATTTAAACTCTATTCAATTCTTCAAACGCAAACGGCAGAAAGATTATGAGTGGCAGCCAAACATTGGTTGTAAAACTGGGCACTAGCGTGCTCACCGGCGGCTCTCGTCGCCTTAATCGTGCTCACATTGTTGAGCTGGTTCGCCAGTGCGCGCAGCAACACGCGGCAGGGCACAGAATTGTTATCGTGACGTCGGGCGCTATCGCCGCCGGGCGCGAACATCTGGGCTACCCCGAACTCCCCGCCACCATCGCCTCCAAGCAATTATTGGCGGCGGTGGGGCAGAGCCGTTTGATTCAACTGTGGGAACAGCTGTTTTCCATATATGGCATTAATGTCGGCCAGATGCTGCTGACTCGCGCCGATATGGAAGACCGCGAGCGTTTCCTCAACGCGCGTGACACCATGAACGCGCTGCTTGATAACCATATCGTGCCGGTCATTAACGAAAATGACGCCGTCGCCACCGCCGAGATTAAAGTCGGTGACAATGACAACCTGTCGGCGTTGGCGGCGATTTTAGCCGGTGCAGACAAACTGCTGCTGCTGACCGACCAGCGCGGCCTGTTCACCGCCGACCCGCGCACCAACCCGCAAGCCGAGTTGATTCGCGAAGTGACCGCCATTGACGACGCCCTGCGCGGCATCGCGGGCGACAGCGTCTCTGGTCTGGGAACCGGCGGCATGGCCACCAAACTGCAAGCCGCCGACGTGGCGTGCCGCGCGGGCGTCGACACCATTATTGCCGCGGGTAACCTGCCGGGCGTGATTGCTGACGTCATCAATGGCGTGTCAGTGGGGACTCGCTTCCACGCCATGCAGACGCCGCTCGAGAACCGCAAACGCTGGATCTTCGGCGCGCCGCCTGCGGGTGAAATCACCATTGATGACGGCGCGGTTGCCGCCATGCTGGAGCGCGGCAGTTCGCTGCTGCCGAAAGGCATCCGTGAAGTGAAAGGCGATTTCTCGCGTGGGGAAGTGATCCGCATTCGCAACCTGACTGGGCGCGATTTGGCCCACGGGGTCAGCCGCTACAACAGCGACGCGATGCGCATGATTGCCGGTCACCACTCCCAGCAGATTAGCGAAATCCTCGGTTACGAGTATGGCCCGGTCGCCGTACACCGTGACGATATGATTGTCAGTTAAGACTGATTTTTAAGGATATACCCATGTTAAACGCAATGGGGCAGGCCGCCAAACAGGCCTCTTATACACTTTCCACACTCAGTACCGCGCAGAAGAATCACGCGCTGCAAGTGATTGCCGACATGCTCGAGGCCAACAGCCAGAGCATTATTCAGGCCAACGAATTAGACATGTCCGCCGCCCGCGCCAGCGGCATGAGCGAAGCCTTGCTCGATCGCCTGCTGCTGACCCCTGCGCGTCTGGCTGCTATCGCCAGCGATGTGCGCGACGTGTGCCGCCTGAGTGACCCAGTCGGCCAAATTATTGACGGCTCGACCCAAGACAGCGGGCTGAAGCTGGAGCGCCGCCGCGTGCCGTTGGGCGTGGTCGGGGTGATTTATGAAGCGCGTCCTAACGTCACCATTGACGTTGCCAGCCTGTGCCTGAAAACCGGCAATGCGGCAATTCTGCGCGGCGGCAAAGAGACTCACCACACCAATCAGGCGACGGTGAAAGTGATTCAGCAGGCGCTGGAGCAGTGTGGTCTGCCACGCGCGGCGGTGCAGGCGATTGAAAGCCCGGACCGCCAGCTGGTCGCCGAGATGCTGCGTCTGGATAAATACATCGACATGCTGATCCCTCGCGGCGGCGCGGCGCTACACAAGCTGTGCCGCGAGCAGTCGACCATTCCGGTGATCACCGGCGGTATTGGCGTGTGTCATACCTTTGTTGATGAGAGTGTGGATTTCGCCAAGGCGCTGACCCTGATTGAAAGCGCCAAAGTTCAGCGCCCAAGTGCCTGTAACAGCCTCGAGACCCTGCTGGTTCATCAGGCCATCGCGGCCCGCTTCCTGCCTGAGCTGAGTGCCAAAATGCATGCCGCAGGCGTCACGCTGCATGCCAGTGAGTCGGCGCTGCCTTATCTGCAAAATGGCGCGGCGAAGGTGGTGGCAGTGACGGAAGAAGATTATCAGGATGAGTGGCTGTCGCTGGATTTGAACGTCACGCTGGTGGCGGATATCGACGAGGCTATCGCCCACATCCGTAAATACGGCACCGAGCACTCCGACGCGATTCTGACGCGCTCTATCAGTCAGGCCGACCGTTTCGTCAATGAAGTGGACTCCTCGGCGGTGTACGTCAACGCCAGCACCCGTTTCACCGACGGCGGGCAGTTTGGTTTAGGCGCCGAAGTGGCGGTCAGCACGCAAAAACTTCACGCCCGTGGCCCAATGGGCTTAGAAGCCCTGACCACTTACAAGTGGATCGGCTACGGCGACGATTTAGTGCGCCCGTAAAAGCCCAAAAAAATAGCCCCGAATCACCGGGGCTATTAACAAAAACTATACAGAAATCATCATTTCCAAGCCTTCCGTCACCCGCTGTGACGAGAAAAGCAGCAGTCGATTCTTTGCCTCTTGACTTGCGACTCGGATTTCAATAATTTGTCACCCCGAAGTAACCCGCAGTAAAAATGCCGACTTAGCTCAGTAGGTAGAGCAACTGACTTGTAATCAGTAGGTCACCAGTTCGATTCCGGTAGTCGGCACCATTTCAAAGTAAGCCCCCCTCTAGATGTACCCTTACTTATTAATCACCACAGATTTGCGATGAGTAAACGCCAGATAGCTGTATTTCCCGTGATATTCGCCCATGCCCGAGTTACCGATGCCGCCGAATGGCAGATACGGTGAGCTTGCCTGCTGCATGACGCCATTGATGATGGCATCGCCAGATGGAATTTGGGTGGTGATTTTGCGGCCCTTATCAATATCATTGGTAAAGATATAAGCCGCCAGTGGTTTCGGGTGATGCTTATTCACGCTCTCGGCAATCTGCTCAATCTCAGTGAAGGTCATCACTGGCAGAACCGGGCCAAACAGCTCTTCACGCATTAATGCGTCATCCCAATTCACATTATCCACCACGGTCGCCTGCATGTGGCGCGTTGCGACGTTGGCCTCACCGCCATAAATCACTTTGCCTTTGGTCTGCTCAAGCATGCCGGTCAGTCTTTCAACCTGCTTGCTGGAAACCAGCTTACCTACAGAGTCAACGTTAGGAATGGTGCTTTTGATGCGCTCAACCAGTTTCGACAACAGGGCGTCTTTTACGCTTTCGTGAGCAAAAACGTAGTCCGGCGCAACACAGGTTTGGCCGCTGTTGGAGAACCGGCCGAAGGTCAGCATGTCCACAGCGCGGTCAAGATTGGCATCTTCCAACACGATAAATGGCGATTTACCGCCTAATTCAAGGATAACCGGCGTCAGGTTCTTGGCTGCGGCGGCCATGACAATCTTCCCAACCGCAGGGCTGCCGGTGAAGAAGATGAAGTCAAACGGCAGGCTCAGCAGGAATTCATTCTCGTCCCGGCCTCCTTGAATTACCGCAATGTACTCTTCATCAAATACAGACTGAATGATCTTCTGGATAACCAGCGCGGTTTCAGGAACGGATTCAGAAGGTTTGATAACCGCGGTATTGCCCCCGGCAATCGCCCCTAGCAGCGGGCAAAACACCAGATTAATCGGGTAGTTGAACGGGCCGATGATGTAGCTGACACCAAAGGCTTCGTGCTCAATAAAGGCTTCAGTGAAGGTGGTGCCAGGATAAGAAGGCACGGTTTCTGGCACCACCCATTCGTCGAGATGCGCCAGCGTGAAATCGAGTTCTGAGATGACCCGGCCTATCTCGGTGCGATCGACCAGATCCTTGGATTTCCCGAGGTCGCTATCCAACGCGGCATACAGGTCTTCAGTGTGACTGACAATAGACTGCTTGAGCTTTTGCAGGCTTTCCTTCCTGAAGGCAACGCTTTTGGTCGCGTCAGTTTTGAAGAAATTCTTCTGCTTAGTAAAAACGGCTTGAATGGTCGAGTTATCAGTTTTTAACATTTCAATCCTCCAGTGTTGGGTACCACTTCATGATCAATCTTAGACAGCGATGGTTCTGGCGGCTCTAAAGCCAAGTAGATTTTCGGTTTAGTGTACTGGGTGGTCATCGCGCTCGACTAGGTTCCATTTGTTACCAGTCTGTAATTAGGGTCATCTTCAGCCATACATCTCGCCCCATTCAGATGTTTGACAATCAATCTACCAACTAGTAGGTTGATTGCGTAATTCAATCAAATGATCCTTTTTGTTATTAGTGATGAGTGATTTTTGGAGAGAGTATGAGCAAAAATTCAGTGAGTTCAGCGAACCTTGGCCAAGAGCAGTGGCTGAAGCGTTATTACTATACCCGCGCGCTATTTTCAGTGTTATGGGTGGCGTCCGCCTTCACGTTGGGGCAGCACTCTTCGACCATAGGCGCGGTTTTGCTGGTGATTTACCCCGCGTGGGATGCGTTGGCAAACTACATTGATGCATCGCGCAGCGGCGGCCTCGGCAATAACCGTATCCAGACCACCAATATCATTGTCAGCGTGCTGACCACCTTAGCGGTGCTAGCGGCGCTGTCGATTAGCCGCAATTGGGTGATTGGAGTGTTTGGCGTCTGGGCCATATTGTCTGGCTTATTACAGTTGGGCGTCGCAGTGGGCCGCTGGAAAAGCTACGGTGCGCAGTGGACCATGATCCTCAGCGGCGCGCAGTCTTCACTGGCGGGCGGGTTCTTTATTCTACAAGCACAAATGCCGGTTCCCCCTTCGATTGTTAATATTGCCGGTTACTCGGCGGTCGGTGCTTTTTATTTCTTGGTTTCCGCCCTGTGGCTAACGGTGAGTCAGCGTCGTTTAAAGGCGGCTTAATGAGAGGACGGTAATGTGAATGTGATGGACTTTCCAACATACCGTAAAAATACACAGGGAAGTGAGCGAGATGATTTGATTGAGATAATTGACGAGCTTATTCACATCATCATCGAACTGAAATTTAACGCATCAACTCAATCCGATGAGAAGGGGAGTAAAGATATTCGTGAATTTGCGCTGTCTCTGGCAGTTAAAATTCTTAATGATTCCGAGTTAAATAAAAGCGCGCCGTTCTTAGTCGATAAAATGGTCATGCTGCTGATTAAAGAGTCGCGTCATTATTAATGCTAATTCAATATCTAATATCGCCAGACTTTACCTGGTCACGCTAACTGAACTATTAGCCTGAACAACCGAAGTCTGGCGAGTTATTATTTATGCCAGACCAATAAAGAACCCTGCAATGGTGGCACTCATCAAATTAGAAAGCGTTGCAGCCGCCAGTGCTCGCATCCCGAGTTGAGCAATTTCAGAGGTACGCTGAGGCGCTATGGCAGAAAATGCGCCGACCACCACGCCAATCGAGCCAAAGTTGGCAAAACCACATAGCGCGAATGAGATGATGGCGATGGTTTTAACATCTAATGTCCCGGCGGTTTGCAGATAAGGCGAAAAACTGAGATAGGCAACAAACTCATTAATCGCCAGCTTTTGGCCAATCAGGCTGCCTGCTAAGGTCGCGTCATGCCAGTCGACGCCCATCACCCAAGCGAGGGGAGCAAGGGCATAGCCTAATATGCCTTCGAGGCTTGCACCGCCTAGCCCAAACAGCCCGCCCACGCCGCCAATCAGCCCATTAATTAGGGCGATTATCGCGACAAAAGCCATTACCACGGTTGCGACACCGACGGCAATCCGCAGCCCGGTCATCGCCCCAGACGCCACGGCTTCAATGATGCTTTTTGGCGGCGTTTCGGTGAAGGAGAGGTTATCGAAAACAATCTGCGACTCCTCCGTGGCGGGGCTTAAGATACGCGCAAAGAGGATACCGCCGGGGATTGCCATTAATGACGCTGCCAGCAGATAGTCTATCGGCACGCCCAGCCCGGCATAGCCAATCATTGTCGACCCTGCGATGGAAGCCATGCCGCTACAAATCGCCGTAAACAGCTCATTGCGATTGAGGCGATGAATAAAAGGTTTAACGATCGCGGGAATTTCATTCTGGCCGAGGAAGATGGTGGTGACGGCAACAAAGGACTCAATCTTGCTGATATTCAACGCTTTTTGGAAAATGCCGCCAAGAACGCGAATCAGTAATTTCATAATGCCAATGTAATAGAGCAAGCTCACCAAGGCCGTCATAAAGATAATTGCAGGCAGAACATGGAAAGCAAAGACGAAACCCGCGCCGTTAAATACCCTATTCATATCTGGCCCGGCTAATGCACCAAATATAAATGCGCTGCCCGCATCACTGTAATTCATTATATTATGAACGCCATAGGCGACTTTTTCAGCTAACCATTTTCCTGGGGGTAAGTAGAGGATCGCGCCGCCGATGGCTATTTGTAAAACCAACGCTGCACCAATAGTCCGAAGACTGATTTTGCTTTTATTTACTGACAGAATAAATGCAATCGCCAGTAATACCACCATACCTAAAACACTTCTCATTATGTCCATAATGATTATCTCGTTATTATTAATTTTGGTATGCAGGATATCCAGATGGGCGACAGCAAACTGCCCATGAGTTTTTAGGCATGCAAAAAATAAGCATTATTTTGCATGCCTGATACAGAGTGTTTTATTTCCTTTGATTAGTTGTACATTCGCACGCAGTCTTCGACCAAATTCCAGAACCATTGGGTATCGATAGTGATCCCGACTTTGGCATTGGCAGGTTTACCAGTAACGCCCAACTCGTCGCACACGGTTCGGCCATAGCACGGGCCGCTATTCACGTCGACTTCGACATACATGTCTTGGGTTTTAATCCCATCAGGATTAATGAGATAGCCGATGCAGGTGGCGTCATGTACCGGGCCGCCTTCCAAACCGTAGTTCTCATTTTGCGTTTTCAGCGTGAAGTTCATCATGTCGCTGAATAGCTTGCCTGCAGGTCCGCCCGCTTTTTCCATGCGAGCAATCACGTCTGGAGTACAGGCTGTTTGGTTGGTCAAATCGAGGCCCATCATCACCAAAGGCGCGCCGGAGCTGAAGACAACGTGGGCTGCTTCCGGGTCAGCATAGATATTGAATTCTGCCGATGGGGTGAAGTTCCCCGTGCCGTAGGCGCCGCCCATCAGCACGATCTCTTTGATCTTAGGGATAATAGCGGGTTGCATGCGCATGGCGACTGCGATATTGGTCAGCGGAGCAACTGGCACCAGAGTGATATCGCCATCGCTCGCCATCAGCGTATCAATGATGAATTGCACGGCGTGGGTGCTTTCCGCCTTACGAGTAAGGGGGCCAAACACCGGACCATCAAGGCCTGTTTCACCGTGAATATTGTCCGCCACGATCTGCTTGCGCATAATCGGCTGTGGCATTCCGGCAAAAACGGGCACGTTGATATCTAATTGCTGGCACACGTTCAGGCCATTAACTAATGTTTTGTCCAGCGTCTGGTTGCCGGCCACAATGGTTATTCCAAGTAAATCAATTGCCGGATGTTTAGCAGCCATCAAAATTGCAATAGCATCATCATGACCGGGATCACAATCGAGTATAATTTTTCTCTGCGCCATCTCTCATTTCCTCTATTAGGGTTTAAATTGTCGATCTTTTTACATGCATGACAAAAGTGCAACGTCAACGCTTTAAACCTAACAGCGAAGATCGTATCTTAAATATGAGAAATCTCATGCTGGGAAACGATTGTGAAAGAAATCCATAATGAAAGTTTGAAACAACAATTAATAAAGAATTCTGCCTATCAGGAGCATTTTTCATTTAATGTTGAGCAGGAAACTCGGCTACTTCACATTATGGCGGGAGACTATATTGTGAAGGAGGGAGAGCGGCCGGTTTACTTGTTTTATCTCGCCCGAGGCCGGGCAAAGCTGTATGCCACCTTGGCCAATGGCCGGGTTTCGCTGATTGATTTCTTCGCGGCAAGTTGCTTCATTGGTGAAATTGAGTTGATAGATCAACAGCATGAGTCACGTGCCGTGCAGGCTATTGAAGAGTGCTGGTGTCTCGCTCTGCCTGCGAAACAGTTCCGCGCGCAGCTTCTAAATGACGCGGTTTTTTTACGCAATTTGTGCATGAGTTTAACGCAGAAAAATTATCGCAATATTGTCTCGTTAACCCGTAATCAATCATTTCCTTTGGTTAATCGTCTGGCTGCATTTATTTTGCTCACACAGCATGGTGATCTATATCACGAAAAACACACGCAGGTGGCGGAATATATGGGTGTGTCTTATCGGCATTTATTATTTGTGATTGCTCAGCTGGTCGATGACGGCTTTTTAATAAAACAAAAATCTGGCTATGCCATTAAAAATAAGCCTGCGATCATTGCACTAGCGCGGGAAATGGAACCGGATGCAACCCTATTTTCCACCTGACTACCAACTAGTAGGTTTACCTTGACAATAAAGCAGCAGATCCTTAGATTTGATATTAATTTAGTGGATATCAATCAGTTAAGTTTTCAGGAATTCTATGCCTACAGAGCGTTCGCCAAAAGCCAGAGAGATTATTTTTCACACCCGACAACTGCTGACCTCAGGCGGCTACAACAGCTTTAGCTATGCCGACATTGCAGAATTGGTGAAGATTCAAAAAGCCAGTATCCACCATCATTTCCCGAGCAAGGTCGAACTGGTGCAAGCCGTGTTGGCGGAATATCGTGAAGAGGCAAGGGGCGGGATGGCGGCGATAAGCCAGCAACTCAACGATCCGCTGGCGGAACTTAAAGCCTACGCCGGTTACTGGTCTACCTGCATTGAGAATGGCACTTCACCTTTTTGCATCTGCGTGATGCTTTCGGTGGAATTGCCCAAACTGCCACCGGAGATTTCTAGCGAAGTGACCGGGCATTTCACCGATCTCGCCAACTGGCTGGCCGCCTTGCTGCAAAAAGGGCAAAGCAGCGGCATTTTCCAACTGAATGACACGCCGGATATTCAGGCTAAATCCTTTATGTCCACGGTCCACGGCGCGATGCTGTCGGCCAGAGCCCTTGATAACACTGAACTTTTTCAAAAGATTGTGGATCCTGTCATCGACAATCTCACGTGCGCGCCAAACAAATAATCTCCTGCCGCTAGTGATCCAAATTCGCCAATAACAGCTCAATGGTTGGGTTGAGCTGGGCTTGAATGGCGTAGCAAATCCCGACGCGTCGCATCAGCGGGTGGCCGGGAAGCGGGCGTGAAGAGAGCTCACAGTGCGCCTCAACTAGCGACGCGGGTGCGATGGTTAAGCCAAAACCGGCTGCGACCAGATCCAGCGCCAGCGTGAAATTCCCCGCATTGGCGCGCGGGATCCCGCCAGATGCGCCGTAAAGCGGCAAAAAACGCTGGTGAGATTCATGCTCAGGAGACATCACCCAAGGCTGCTCGTGAAGCTGCTCGAGGGTTAATTTTGGTACTTGGCCAATCGGATGATTCTGCGGGAAAGCCAGCACATAGCTTTCATCAAACATCGGAATAAACAGCTCATCCTCGCAGAGCAGGTTTTCGCACCCCAAACGGATATCGCCGGTACAGCCCGGATCCAGCGTGACCAGCACCTCAGGCAGGACAAGGCTGATTCGGCCCATCAAGTTGCCAAGATGCGCAGCCGCAATGTCCTGCTCAATGCCGATATTGAGCTGAACTTTGTCCTGTTTTTTTCGGAATCTGCAGGCCAGCGCGCTCATGTCGCTAATCATGCGTCGGGCGTGCGGGTAGAGCACTCGCGCGTCTTCTGTTACCTCGACTCCTCGAGGTTTTCGTTCGAATAACTGGGTTCCCAGCTCCTCTTCCAGCGCCTTAATGGTGGCGGACAGGGCGGGCTGCGTCAGGTTAAGAAGGGCTGCGGCTCGGGTGATGTTACGTTCTTCAAATACGCACATGAAGGCTTTAAGTTGTCGCTTATCCATAATTTTATTTTATGACTTCGAAAGGAATAAACCATTTTTCATTAGATTTCGCCCAATTTAAAGTGAGGCACTGAATTTAGCTATCATTTTTATTTATGAGGACGAGTGATGAGTCATGCAGCCAAAGCGTTAATTGTGATCACCGGTGCCAGCTCAGGTATTGGTTTAGCGACGGCGAAATTGCTGTCATCTCGCGGCCACGCGCTGCTATTGCTGGCGCGCCGCGTTGAGCCTATGAACGCCTTAAACCTGCCGAATACGCTGTGTCGTTCAGTCGACGTCACGGACATCGACGCATTTTCGGCGGCAGTCAACGAAGCCGAGCAGCAGTTCGGGCCGGTAGACGCACTGGTGAATAACGCGGGCGTGATGCTGCTGGGGGGCGTTGATCAGCAGAACCCGGCTGAGTGGGAGCACATGCTCAATGTTAACGTCAAAGGCTTGTTGAACGGGGTTCACGCCGTCACCAAGGGGATGATTGAGCGCAAAGCGGGCACCATCATCAACATCAGTTCCGTGGCGGGGCGCAAGACTTTCCCGAACCACGTGGTGTACGTCGGCACTAAATTTGCGGTACACGGCATGTCCGAAAACCTGCGCGAAGAGCTTTCGCCGCACAATGTTCGCGTGATTGTGATTGCGCCGGGCGCGGTGGAAACCGAGCTGTTAAGTCACACCACCAATGACGAAATCAAAGCCGGATACCAAGAGTGGAAGCAAGAGATGGGCGGCAAAGTGCTGAGCGCGGAAGACGTGGCCCACGCCATTGACTATGCCTACTCCCAGCCGCAGTACGTCTGCGTGCGTGAAATTGTCTTGGCTGCGACCCGTCAGGGCGCATAACCCGAGTAATTCAAATTCAAGAGGGGCTTTGGCCCCTTTTCTAAGCTGGCAAAAAGAGGATATACCCCGATGGCTGACGACAATAATTCAGGTTTTGAGCAGAGACTTCAGGTTATAGAAGATAAATTAGCCATTTACGAGCTCATTGCCTCGCACCCGCCGAGTGCGGATACCGGCCTCGCGGAGTATACGGCTTGCGTCTATATGGAAGACGGCGTTTTTGATCGCGGTGCGGGTCTGGATGGTGCCAAAGGGGTTGACGAGATCGCGGCCTTTATCCTCCGACCGGCGCATGAAGAGGCTATCAAGAGCGGGCTGGCTCACTTTGCTGGTTTGCCGCTGATTGATTTGCGTGGCGATAAAGCGGTGGTGACTTCCTACTTGCAACTGCTACAGCTCGACAAGCAGGGCGAGCCGCGTGAAATGGCCAATCACGGCTTTTCCAACGGCTATCGGATTCACCGAGTGGTGGTGAATCGCTGGGAGTTGGAGCGCCATCAGGGCAAGTGGAAAATTCGCAGCAGAACCCTGCTGCCGGTAGATGGAACCGAGGCTCCGCGCCAGCTGTTAACCCGTGGTCTGTCAGACGTGCTTCACGGCTCGAATTGATTTTACAGGCATTATTGGCGATGAAAATGGCCGCCAGCGTTGTCGGCCATCTCACGCCCATCCTCAGTGCACCCCCTGCCTTTTTTCCGTGCAGTGCTAGCAATCATCGCCATTCACTCCGCCACTTCCCTTTGTTTCCCTCGCTGCTTCACGCCGCCAAAAACTTGTATTCAAGTCAGTATCCATAAGCCCGCTAGCTATTTCTCAGACCTGATTTTGAGAGGTGGATCAAATATTGGCCTGCTTTATGCATTTCTCACCACATTGGGTAGTCATGTGGGTTTGATAAGGCAGAGCGGCGATGAACGAGATCCTGAATTTTGATGCACACAAGCTGGCGCGGCTGATTCGCCAGCGCGAGCTGTCTGCGGTGGAAGTCACCACGGCGTCGCTTGAACAGATGCAGCAGCTTGAACCCACTCTGCACGCCTTCTGCACCCCAACGCCTGAGCTGGCGATGGCGCAGGCGAAAGCGATCGATCTCAAACTGGCGAAAGGTGAAACCGTCGGGCCACTGGCCGGGGTTCCTCTTGCAGTAAAAGACCTGATTAACACCGCCGGGGTGAAAACCACCTCCGGCTCATTCGTCTATGAACACTTTATTCCCGACGAAGACGACATCGTGGTCGAACGCGTGCGTAACGCCGGGGCGGTTATCCTCGGTAAAACCACCGCGCCGGAGTTTGGCTATAGCGGCGTGGGCCACAACCCGTTGTTCGAATCGCCGCGCAACCCGTGGGATATCAGCAAAACCCCCGGTGGCTCCAGCGCGGGTTCCGGCGTGGCGTTGGCGGCACGCATGTGCCCGCTGGCGCTGGGCAGCGACGGCGGCGGCTCGGTGCGCATTCCGGCAGCCCACTGCGGCGTCTATGGCTTGAAAGCCTCAATGGGGCGAGTGCCGCTCTATCCGGGATGCCGCGACGAACGCTATCCGGGCGTCTCTAGCTGGGAATCCCTCGAGCACATTGGCCCGATGACCCGCAGCGTGGCCGACGCCGCGTTGATGATGTCGGTGATGGCTGGCCCTGACGCCCGTGACCGACACTCGATTCCAGCAGGCGATGTCGACTGGCTGGGCGCAACCCAACGCGACATCAAAGGCCTGCGCGTCGCCGTCAGCGCCGACTGGGGATACGCCGCCGTTGACCCTGAAGTGCGCGACGTCTTTGCTCAGGCGGTCAGCGTGTTTGAACGCGAGCTGGGCTGCGTGGTGGAGTACGCCCATCCCGGCTTTAGCGACCCGCGCCGTGCCTTTATGGCGCTGGTGGCGATGGACACCGACCTAGTCGGCATGCGCCGCCTACTGCCGAAGTTCGGCGACAGGATGTCTCCCCATCTGGTGGACATGTTGAGCCGCAACTGGACGGCGGAGGACTTCACCAACGCCATCACCGAGCGCAAAGCCGTGACCAACCAGATGTGGCGCTTTATGCAGCGTTACGACCTGCTGCTGACACCGACGCTTGCCGTCGCGCCATTCCCGCTGCATATGCAGGGGCCGGAAGTGATTGAAGGCCGCATGGTCGCCAACAACGAATGGCTGAGCCTCTGCTTCCCAATGAATTTAACCGGCCAGCCAGCGGCCTCTGTTCCTGCTGGTTTTACCCCGTCTGGATTGCCCGTCGGCTTACAGCTGGTGGGGCGGCATTTGGATGATGCCACTGTTCTTGCCGCCAGTGCGGCGTTTGAGCAAGCGCAGCCGTGGAGCCACCTGCAACCCGGTGTTCTGTCGCGCTGATTTTTCATCTTATTGACCAGGAATCGCCACTATGAAAACTAACAACAAAAACGACGCAGCGGGAAAAGGGCTTGAGCAGGAGTTTGAGCACAGCCCGGTTCCGCTCACCCATCGCCACTCAACCCGCTCGGTGTCCGCCGTGTGGTTTGGCTTCCCGATGATCCTCACCAACGCGCTGTTCGGCGGCATCATCACCTGGCACCTCGGCTTTTGGCCCGCGATAGCCGCCATTCTGCTGGGGAACCTGGTGCTGTTTGGCTATGTCGGCGCGCTGAGTCACTTTGCCGGTTCAACCGGGCTGAACTTTGCGCTGCAAGCGAAAAAGACCTTTGGTACTAAGGGTTACGGCTGGGTGTCCGGTTTTCTCTCCACCGTGGTGATTGGCTGGTACGCCTTCCAGACGGGCTTAACCGGCACGGTTATTCATGAAACTTTTGGCTGGAATGAGCTGGGCGTCAGCGCCTTCGCCGCCGTGCTCTACATTGGCATCACCTTTCTCGGCGTGCGCGCGCTCTCCCTGCTGGGCATGATTGCCGCGCCGATGTACGTGATCCTCGGGCTGGTGGCGCTGTGGCTTATCTCCGGCACCCATGACTTAACGCAGATTGTGAACTGGCACGGTTCGGCGGCAGTGGCCGGTGGCATGACCATGGGGACGGCGGTGACGATGGTGGTGGCAGGCTTTGCCGACTCCGGCACCATGACCGCCGACTTCACCCGCTGGTCGAAGGACGGCAAGTCGGCGGTGATCGCCGCATTCTCGGCTTTCCCGGTGGCTAACGTGATTTCTTATCTGTTTGGGGTGGTGATTGTCGCGGCGGGCGCGGCTATCGATCCGCTGCAAAACGGCGGCAATTTCCTCTCTCTGTTGATGGGCCACGGCGCGCTGCTGGAAGTGCTGGCCTTCGTCTTCGTGTTCATCAACCTCGGCTCGGTCTGTACGCACTGCCTGTATAACGGCGCGATGGGCTTCAGCCACCTGTTCGGCAGCAAGATGCGCTTATGGACGGTGATTCTGGGCGTAATTGGCGGCGTGCTGGCGCTGATTGGCGTTTGGCACTACTTCCTCAACTGGCTGAGCCTGCTCGGCGTGGCCGTGCCGCCGTTTGGCGCGGTGATGATTGTTGACCTGATCCTGATGGGCGAAATCAGCCGCCTGCGCGCCGAGCAGCGTGTCCGCACCAGCGCCTTTGTGGCCTGGGCCATCGGTACCTGCTGCGCCACCGTCGCACATATCTGGTTCCCGTCAGTAGGCGAGGCCATTGTTGGGCTGGTGGCCGGTGCTGTCTCTTATTACGCAATCACCATGCTGGCAATTAAATCGCCGGTCGTCGCGCTGGAGAAGAAATAAATGGCCGAATTTACTGTTAACGCTGACCCGTACCGCTGGCCGTTCGACGGCTCGCTGTCTGCCGCGAACACGGCGCTTATCGTCATTGATATGCAAACCGATTTTTGCGGCAAGGGCGGCTATGTCGACACTATGGGCTACGACATTGCTCTGACTCGCGCGCCGATTGCACCGATTGCCTCGGTGCTGGCAGCGATGCGCGGGCTGGGCTTCACCATTATTCACACCCGCGAAGGGCATCGCCCGGATCTCAGCGATTTGCCCGCCAATAAACGCTGGCGCTCGAAGCAGATTGGCGCGGAGATTGGCTTCGCCGGGCCGTGCGGGCGTATCTTGGTGCGCGGCGAGCCGGGTTGGGAAATCATCCCCGAACTGGCCCCTTTGGCTAATGAAACCATCATCGACAAGCCGGGCAAAGGCTCGTTTTACGCCACCGATCTGGAGCTGGTGCTGCACACGCGCGGCATCAAAAACCTGATCATCACCGGCATCACTACCGATGTTTGCGTGCACACCACGCTGCGTGAAGCTAACGATCGCGGTTTCGAATGCATGGTGCTGTCCGACTGCTGCGCGGCGACGGAGCAAAAGCATCACGAAGCGGCACTCAGCATGATCAAAATGCAGGGCGGGATCTTCGGCGCGGTGGCGGATTCCGCCACGCTGCTGGATGCGCTCGCCACGGCGTAATCTTTTCCTGACAGCCTGGGCCAAGAATTTTAAACCTCAAAGCGTGAGCGCTTCGTTTGAATATTTTCACAATATCGAACAGAGTTGATTGAAGCGCTCACGTGAGTGAGAAAGGCCAATGTTGTCATGGAGAAGAGTCGAATGAACGCAGTAGGCTATGTCAGTAGCGATGCCATTCGCGCCAATTTTTCGCGCGCGATGTCCGACATGTATAAGACGGAAGTTCCGCTCTATGGCACCTTGATGGAGCTGGTGGCCGACACCAATCAACAGGTAATGACGCAGTCGCCGGAGATAGCCAGCAGTCTGGCGCAGACCGGCGAGTTGCAGCGTCTGGATATGGAGCGGCATGGCGCGATCCGCGTCGGCACCGCCGAGGAGCTGGCGACCCTGCGGCGGTTGTTCGCCGTGATGGGCATGGAGCCGGTGGGCTATTACGATTTGAGTTCTGCCGGAGTGCCGGTTCATTCCACCGCCTTTCGCGCGGTCCACGAAGCCTCGCTGCAAGTCAGCCCGTTCCGCGTTTTTACTTCTCTACTCCGACTTGAACTTATCGAAGACCCGGCGCTGCGCGACTTTGCCAGCAAAGTGTTGGCGAAACGCAATATTTTCACCCCACGCGCCCTTGAGCTGATTGAGCAGCACGAGCGCGACGGCGGCCTCGGGCCGCAGCATGCCGACGAGTTTGTGCAGCAGGCGCTGGAAACTTTCCGCTGGCACCCTACTGCGACCGTCACGCTGGAGGAGTATCAGCAGCTTAATGGGCAGCATCGCCTGATTGCCGACGTGGTGGCTTTTCGCGGGCCGCACATTAACCACCTGACGCCGCGCACGCTGGATATCGATCACGTTCAGGCCGATATGCCCAAACGCGGCATTCCGCCGAAAGCGGTGATTGAAGGGCCGCCGCGCCGTCAATGCCCCATCTTGCTACGCCAGACCAGCTTCAAAGCGCTGGATGAAAAGATCACTTTCAAGGGGCAGGCGGCAGGGGAGTCTGGCAGCCACTCGGCGCGCTTTGGCGAGATAGAACAGCGCGGCGTGGCGCTCACCACCAAGGGGCGGGCGCTGTATGACGAGCTGCTCAACCAGGCGCGAGAAGAGCTGGGCGCGTTTCCCAATGAGGCGAATGCGGCGCAATACGTGGCGATTCTGGAGAAGGTGTTTGCCGCCTTCCCCGACAACTACGCCGAGCTGCGCCAGCAGGAGTTGGCTTATTTCCGTTACTTCGTCGGAGAAAAGTCCGAGCAAAGTTTTGACTCGCTGGAGCAGGCGATTCAGGCCGGGGCAGTCTCTTTCGAACCTCTGGTGTATGAAGATTTTCTTCCCGTCAGCGCGGCAGGGATTTTCCAATCAAATCTGGGGGATAGCGCCCGTTCGCATTACGCAACTCATTCGAACAAGCATGAGTTCCACAAAGCGTTAGGGCGCGAAACCATCGACGAGCTGGCGCTTTATGCCGACACTGAGGGGCGCTCATTACAGGAGTGCGCGCGGGTGTTGAACCTTTCGAAGTGATCTTCTCGACGGACTCCTCATCTTACGGGTGAGGAGTTTTCGCCACATTGCTAAATGTTAACCCATTCATACTTCTCGCCATTTCACCATATAAGAAAATTCTTATCTATAACTTAAGTGATTAATTATGTTGATATTAAATCCATAATTAATGTCGCTGCTTTTCAATGTACTAAAAATCTTAGTTTACATTTTTTACAATTCTTTTATTTTTGTTGCGAGTTACTTACAGCAAGGGACGTTATCTCATGCATAAGAAAAAACCTTTATTACTTCTGGCGACATTGATTTCTACAGCCTTATTAACGGCTTGCGGTGGAGGCGGAGGCGGGGGCGGTGATGACGGCGGCTCTCAACCACAGGTGGTCGCCCCTACGCCGGTTCCTGATACCAATACCGGTAATTCGGGCAATGGCGCGACGGAGAGTGGAGAAATTCCTGCCTCTAAAGCGACATTGGGTTCAGTGTCCGGTTATACCTACGTCACGCCGGACGGCTCTTCCTACCTGATGCGTAAACCCGGCCTGATTGTCTCGGGCACGGTGACAGAAAGCCTGCAAGACGCCAACACCCGCGAGATTGTCAAAAGCACCACTTATTGCTGCGGCCGAATGAGCTACACCAATTACGGCACCTGGACGTCATACAGAGAAGATAAGCACGGCGTGTTCTACACGGGCGAAGCGACCCCGGCCAACGCGGTGCCAACACAGGGTAGCGCGACTTACACCGGCAGCGGTATGCGTGATGGTCAGCTTTCACCCGCCACTTTCCAGGTTGATTTCGCCGCCAAAACCATTAACGGCAATATCGCCGCTGGCGAAAAATTTGGTTCTGAAATCGCCATGCAGGGCCAAATTATCAATGGTGGCATTAAAGGCGCGGCACAAACTGCCGGGCAGGACGGGACCTTCGTCGGTCACTTCAATGGCCCCGCCGCGCAGGAGCTGGGAGGCTTAGCGCAGTTCGCCGATGCCAAGCTGGACGCCTCTTTTGGTGCGACTGCCGCTCAGTAAACTCGAACCCGGCGCGCTGCTACGGCGCCGGGTAATTTCTGCCTCACTCCGCTGACATGAATCTCTAAAAAAATGGAATTTCGCCGTTTCCCCTGGCTGTTGACCCTTTGCGTATGGCCCGCCGTCTCCGCGCTGGCCGTTCAGCCAGAAACGCAGGTCGTGCCCGCCGCATCCAATCTGCAAGTGCTGCAACCCATCGACCGCGCCACGGCGGGAGCCGGATCTCGAGGCCCGGTGGTGGATAACGCGATATTAAAAAAGAACCCGCAACTGGCGGGAGAGTTGCTCAATCAGGCGGTAGAAGAAAGCCAATGGCCGGTGGTCAGCGCCATCCTGCCGGTCTATGAAAATAGCCCACGGGCGGACAGGTCGCTGGTGCTGTATGCCCGAGCTGGGCTGGCGCACAGCCGGGGAGAATACCGACAGGCGATCGCTGCTTATCGCACGCTACTGGCTGCGCATCCCGAATATGTTCGCGTCAGGCTGGATCTGGCAAAAGCGCTGTTTGAAGACCGGCAATATCAGGCCGCGAGGTGGAACTTCGAGCAGGCTCGTAGCCAGAACCCGCCGCCGGAAGTGCAGAGTAACATTGACAGTTATCTCGAATTTATGGAGAAGCGCGCGGGGTGGACCGGCAACTTCAGCCTGAGCTATCTCAATGACAGCAACGTCAATAACGCCTCGAATGACAAATACATCACCATCGGCGAGCGGGTATTTCAGCGCAACCCCGACTCTTACCCGAAGCGCGGCGAAGGGCTTTACTTTGGTGGCTTAGCGCAGCGAGATTTCCAGTTCAGCGACCACCAGAATGTGCGTTTCAGAACCACGCTCAGTGGCAAATCCTATTGGAATAACCACGATTACGACGACATCACCTCGCGAGTTTATCTCGGCTACGCCTTCCTCAATGCCCGCCAGCAGCTGGCTTTATTGCCATTTTATGAGAAGCGCTGGTATGGCACGGACGCCTATTCGAAAGGGGCGGGCGTCAGGGCGGAATACAGCTATTTGCTGGCTCCTGACTGGCAGGCCAGTCAGGCGGTGGAATACCAGAAGCTTGATTATGATAATCAGGCTTATTCGGGACTGAAGGGCCACAACGGGCTGCTTTCTACCACGCTGGCGCACGCGGTCAGTGCGCGGCTTTCAGTTTTCACCGGGGTAGATTTGGGTCAGCAGAAAACCCAGATTGATGCCGAAACCAATCGGCGTCTGGGCGCACGTCTGGGGGCCGAAACGGCACTGCCTTACGGTGTTTCCATGGGGCTGATGGCGAATCTGGCACAGAAAAGGTATCAGGGGGAAAACGACATTTTTCAGGTCAAGCGCAAGGATAACGAACAAATCTACGCCTTATCGCTCTGGCACCGCGACTTCTATTTCTTCAACCTGATGCCCAAAATCAACGTGATCTACAAAGTGGTCAACAGCAATATCGACTTCTACAGCTACGATGAAACCAACCTGTTTCTGAGCTTCGATAAAAACTTCTAGTCCTGCACGAAATCACTCCCCGCCGGTGGGGAGTGTTCTGTTAATCGCGCACTTCATCCCACGTCAGGCCAAAACGGGTCAAATATTTGCGCAGTCGATCGGCGTCGTTAGGCTGCTTCTTCTGTTCCCGCGACACGGCAAACAGCCGTCTTCCCGCCTCAGAAAGCGACGCTGAGCTGCGGCACACTTCAATTACCGTCTCCATCTGGCGCTGATCGAACAGGTCGAGATGTGACAGCTTGGGGGCTGTTGCCGCTGGCTGGCCTTGCTGCCAGTGTAGACGCAGGCGTTCCATTTCCTCTTCGACCAGTGCTTGGTTGATTCGCCCCTGATCGGCCAGCGTCGCCATGCGGGCAATAGAGGCACTGAGTTCTCGGAAGTTGCCGCGCCACAGCGCCTGCGGCGAGCAGGCAAACGCCAGATAAAATGCCCGCGCCTCTTTATCAAAACGCACCTGCGATTTTTGGCTGCGAGAGAAGCGTTGCAGCTCGAAATCGATATTGGGTTCAATGTCTTCGCGGCGCTCTGTCAGCCCCGGCAGGCGGAAGGTCCACATGTTGATTCGTGCAAATAAGTCTTCGCGAAAACGCCCGGCGGCTACCCATTCCGCCATATTGCGGTGAGTCCCGGCAATCAGCTGAAAATCGCTGCTCACCTCTTTGTCAGAGCCAAAGGGCAAGAAGGTTTTCTCTTCGATGGCTTTCAGTAGCATGGCTTGCTCATCCAGCCCCAACTCGGCGATTTCATCCAAGAACAGCACGCCGCCGTTGGCCTCGCGCAGCAGACCCGCGCGGGCTTGCTGCGCGCCGGTGAATGCCCCTTTCACATGCCCGAACAGCGTCGACATGGCGTTATCGCCGCGCAGCGTGGCACAGTTCACTGCGATTAAACGGCCTTCCACCAGATGACGCGACTGGCGCAGCTCGAAAATTTTCTGGGCTAAAAATGATTTACCGGCACCCGTCGGCCCAGTTAGTAGCATCGGCGCGTTGGAGCGCAACGCCACGCGCTCGATCTGATCGATCAGGTTATTAAAGGTGTTATTGCGCGTCTCAATGCCTGACTTCAGAAAAGAGACCGAACGCTGCTGCTCGTGCAAAAAGCGGCTGGTCAGGGTGGCGTAGCGGCTGAGATCCAGATCGATAATCGAGTAGATGCCTTGCGGCCTTGGCGTGTCGGATTTCGGCCCCGGCGCTGTCTGTAATAGCCTCGCGGGAAGATAGCGTGCCTCGGTCAGTAGGAACCAACAGATCTGTACCACGTGGGTGCCGGTGGTGATGTGCACCAGATACTCTTCATTTTCTGTATCAAACGGATAGCGGCTGGAGAAATCGAGAAAGGCGTTATACACCACTTCGAAATCCCAAGGGTCACTTAGCTCGACTTCGTGCAGCACCACCTCGGTGTGCGGAGAGATTTTTGCGATGTCTTCAAGCTGTTGCTCGGCCATACCCCTGTCGCGCGGCTGGTAGAGCAACTCCAGACGATCAACCCGCAGATCGGGTTGTTGGCATAGCCCTACCGTCGGGCGCCATTTGGTCCAACGGTTTTGACGTTTGCCGCGCTTGTCGAGCGTCGTGCCCAACACGCCAATGACGACATTAGATTTCATCTTATCCCTATAAATAATCTTTTATCTTATAGGATAAGAATAAAGTCTTGGGCATGCGTTGGCTATGCACGCGCAGATAATATTTTATTGAGTATTTTCAAAATGTTGTCGATAAATAACCCAGACGGAACGAGTTTGGCACGCAATTCGCACTAGTGATAGCACCCAAACCAACAAAAAGAGTAATAAAAATGGCGAACAAACTTGTGATGGATCACCAACTTATGGCACAGGCCAACGGTGCGCCTATAAAAATGTGGACCAACGGCGTCCCGGTCTAACCTGAGGCGCGTCAGCAATTATTGAATACCGCGCAGATGCCATTCATCTTTCAACATTTGGCGGTGATGCCGGATGTGCATCTGGGAAAAGGCTCAACCATTGGCAGCGTGATCCCGACGCGTGGGGCGATCATTCCTGCCGCGGTGGGAGTGGATATTGGCTGCGGCATGATTGCCGTGCGCACTTCGCTGGTCGCCAGTGATTTGCCGGATAATCTCTCCGGGCTGCGCAGCGCTATTGAGCAAGCCGTGCCCCACGGGCGCACTTCAACCCGTTCGAAACGAGACAAGGGCGCGTGGGAAACGCCGCCGCAGGAAGTTAATCCGCACTGGGCGGAGCTGGCTCCGCGCTTTGCGCGTCTGACAGATAAATATCCGCAGTTGCTGAAAACTAATAATTATCTGCATCTTGGAACACTTGGTACCGGCAACCATTTTATTGAAATCTGTCTGGATGAGTCCCAGCAGGTGTGGGTGATGCTGCACAGCGGCTCGCGCGGCGTGGGTAATGCCATCGGCACGCTGTTTATTACACTGGCTCAGCAGGATATGCAGCAGCACATCGCCAACTTGCCGGATCGCAATCTCGCCTATTTCGAAGAGGGAAGCCAGCACTTTGATGATTACATGGAAGCTGTAGGTTGGGCGCAGGACTTCGCCCGCCGTAATCGTGAAGTGATGATGGAACGCACGCTGGCGGCCCTGTCGCGCATTGTCACCAAGCCGTTTGCTACACATCAGGAGGCGGTGAATTGCCACCACAACTATGTGCAGAAGGAAACCCATTTTGGCCAGCCGGTGCTGATCACCCGTAAAGGGGCGGTATCGGCGCAAAAGGGCGAAATGGGGATCATTCCCGGCTCGATGGGGGCGAAGAGTTTTATCGTGCGTGGCTTGGGTAATGAAGAGAGCTTCTGCTCATGCAGCCATGGCGCAGGCCGCACCATGAGCCGCACGGCGGCCAAAAAACGCTTCAACATTGAAGACCAGATCCGCGCCACGGCGCATGTGGAATGCCGCAAAGACAGCGATGTCATTGATGAAATTCCCATGGCTTACAAAGACATTGATGCCGTTATGGCGGCGCAGTCATCGCTGGTTGAAATTGTTCACACGCTGCGCCAAGTGGTGTGTGTAAAAGGATAAAAGAAAATGAAAACGGGATTAAATGGCGTGAGCGCCGAGATGCGCGACCGCGTTCAGCAGGCGCTGCGTGACATAGAAAAACGCTACAACGTGCGAGTACTGTATGCCTGTGAGTCGGGCAGCCGGGCCTGGGGGTTTGCTTCTCCCGACAGTGATTACGACGTTCGCTTTTTGTATGTCCATCAGCCCGAATGGTATTTGCGAGTGGACGAGGCGCGCGATGTCATAGAGATGCCAATAAACGCTGAGTTGGACCTGTGCGGCTGGGAGTGGCGTAAAGCCCTCGGACTGCTGAAAGGGGCCAACCCAACCTTACTCGAATGGCTGGTCTCGCCGATAGTGTATGAGCAAGATCCGTCAACTCTCGACGCCCTAAAGTCGGTGGTGCCGGATTGGTTTTCTGCTGAAAAAGCGCGCTGGCACTATTACTCGATGGCGCGGAAAAACTTTCGCGGCTATTTACAAGGGGAGGAGGTGCGGCTCAAAAAGTACTTCTACGTTCTGCGCCCTCTGTTAGCCGTGCAGTGGCTGGAAGCCGGGAAAGGCTTGCCGCCGATAGCCTTCGACCAGCTGGTGGCCGGTACGGTGACAGACTGCGAACTGCTGGACGAAATCAGCCAGTTGCTGGAGTTAAAGCAGCAGGTAGGTGAGGCGAAATACGGCCAGAGAATGCCGAAAATACACGCTTTTATCGAGCAGCAGTTGGCATCGGATAGGCAGAGAGTGCCACTTGAAGACAGCCGAAAGCGAGATGCGCAGGCTCTGGATGCTTTGTTATACCGCACAGTCATGGGTAGCAATGCCCCGCAGAATGTCGATTAAAAGGATCAATAAAATGATGCCATGGTTAAAGAAGATATTGGGTAAGAAGTCGATAGAGCCATCGGTAACAGAGTTAGTTTGGCCAATGGTGGAGGAGGTAAAGCCGCTCCCACAAGTGAGTTTTACTTCCCAGCGAACGGACCTTGATGTCTTAGATTTAAATTTGCGCACCTTACTGCGTGAAATAGATAAATTGATGGCAGAACCCAAAAATTGGGAGTTCTGGTTTCCCGAGCAGCGTGACATGGACCCGATTACGCGACTGGGAAGATTAACCTATCACTACAATGGCCATATCCGGCAGCATGCGGTGACTTGTTTAGGTATGATGCAGGGCGCTGTGGCATTGCCTTATTTGATTCATCGAGCAAATGACTGGGCTTGGCAGGTACGGGATGCCGCGCGTCAAAGCATTAGGCATTTTATGCAACCAATATATGCCGCTGATTTAGTGAATTGTCTGCCTGATTTATACAAATTGCTAAATGGCGAGCGTGATGATCACCAAAAGTTAATTAATGAAATCATTGAGTTTCTATGCCAGCTCGAAAATAGGCAGATGCTCATTTTGGGGCTAACGTTACCAACCAACAAAGTTGCTCGCCTTTGTTTACAAGTCGTGCTTGACCGTCAGCTTTTGGCTGAAGATGAGGTTTACCTAAGGGTTGAGGACCACAATGATGTCCTTCTGAGGCGTTCAGCGGTTGAGGCATTGCTGCAGAGTCCGCATAAACTCTCAGTGGAAATCGTCAATAAGATGCTGTGTGACAACTATGCCGCCATCAAGCAGTTGGCGCTCAATGTTGTGATGGAAAAGAACCTGGTTGTTCATCCGCAGTTGTTACTGCAATTGTTGTTTGATCGGAATGAAATAGTGCGCAGGCGCTCGGCAAACTTGGTTGATGCTCAGGGAATGTCTGCGACTCAGCTTTATTTAGCAGCGTTTAATGATGAATCAAAATCTGTCACCCAAAGGGGGATTGCGCTGTTGGGGTTAAGTGAGCAGAAATATGTTCATACTCTTGAGCTTGCCTTAAATCATCTTGAAAGCCAGCAGCCGAAAATGGTGAAAATCGCATTGCGCGTGGTGGTTCGTTATCAGCAAGAGGAGGCAAAACAGCACCTGCTGAATGCGTTGATTCATCCTGTTTACCCCATTGCAAAATACGCCAATCAGCAGATTGTGAAATTAAAGCTTTATGTGTCGTTGAATATGTTGCAGCACTGTTTTGATGCCGCGCCTTCTCCTAAGCATACACAACTCTGTGTTAGTTTGACTTATCGTTTGAACATTTGGGACGCCATCATTTTCTCACTGAGCAATCTTAAAACGAACAAGGCTGAATTCGCTCAAGAAACATTACTACGCAGTGAAAGGAGAATTAACCGCTTTAGTGCTCAGCCAAAAGAGGCGCAAAAAGATGAAATACAGGGGTTATTAAAACTACATCCAGAGATCACTAGCAAAGATAACGATTATTTTCAGCGGCTTTTAAGCCAGTAAGTACGTGGTGGAAAGGACTCCGCCCGTAAGCCTCACTCTTTCTTATATTGGGTCTGATCATGAACAAGACAGTTCCACAATACTTAATGGCATATAGTCAAAAACAAAACGAATATCACCCAGAGGTTACGGCTATTGTTCTTTTTGGCATGATGGGTGAGGACGGGGATATTATTTATTTGGAAATCCGCTATCAAAATTATGACGCAGGCATAGTGGAAGGAGACCACCTATTTCTTTCTTTGGGTGAGGCACTCTATTCATCCGAGACTTACTTCGGTATTTGCCGGGAGCATTGGAGAGACTTGTCTGCACATGAAATTGAGAATATTGATCAGGGGATATCCTGAGCCATCCCAACCGGAGCCATTAAATGTCTTATGACTTAAGCGTTTATTTAAAACGCAGCAATATGCCTTCTCCTGAGCAGTGGCGTCAGGCGATTCATGATGCGGGCTTTGCCGTCGATTTGGACGCGGATTTTGATATAGAGACGTTTGGTGGTTTTTTACCTTGCCCGGTAGACGGCAAGGTCTCGGGCTTTGAACTTACTTTTGCAGAGTGTGATCGTGAGGAAATCGAAGAGTCCGGTCTTCCCTCAGACCTCGATTTTACCGTGGTATTTTCCATTGGAAGTAACCCGATCGAGATGATCTCTGCGTTAATTGCTTCAGGCGTGTTGGCACAACTTAGCGAAGGTTGGTTGGTCGACCCGCAGGTCGGTCAGTCGATTCCGGCTAACGAAGCCCTTGAGCAGGGGAGACTATTACTGGCAGAGTCTTGCTCTGCAAATGAAGAACAGCCAGCGAAGACTTCATCAAATAAGAAAGTCTGGTGGAAGTTCTGGTAAACCCTCCATCAACGCGCTCAAACCCAACCCAAAAAAAGCCCGCACTGCTAGCGGGCCAAGTGTCCTTGCTTGAGATACGGCTCTTGGGCCGATGGGCTGCATTCTAAAGCGTCTGGGGAAAAACCAGCTATAACAGTGGATTAAAAAAACTAACGAACAGTGGCGGCAAATATTTGTTCACACTCGGCGGCTTCTTTTCGGCGTAATTAACGTTATCTTGATAAGAATTAGCACGCTTCGCCTTAGCAATATCAACCCCAGATGTAGCAACTAAAAGGATCATCATGTCTAAAATTTATCAGGCATTAGAAGACGCTGGTTGGGTTTTGCCGCCAGAGCTGGTTCCGCCTCCGGGCGTGGTTTTCCCGTTCAAAGCCGTGCGGATAGTGAATAACCGCGCCTACGTGTCGGGGCACGGGCCGCAAAATGCCGATGGCTCGCTGTATACCACGCTTGGCAAAGTCGGGCGGGAAGTGAGCGAGGAGCAGGCCTACAGAGCGGCGCAGCTCACCGCGCTATCGATTCTCGGTAGCCTGCACCGCGAACTTGGCTCACTGGACAGAATTGTGGCGTGGAATCGCCTGTTCGGCATGGTCAATGCCGCGCCGGGCTTCAACCGTCTGCCGCCGGTGATTAACGGCTGCTCCGACGTTATCCTGCGCGTCTTCGGTCCAGAGATTGGCGCTCACAGCCGCAGCGCCGTGGGGCTGGCGGAACTGCCGTTTGATATCCCGGTAGAAATCGAGGCGGAAGTCGAAATCCGTTAACCCTCAACTGGCCCGCGAGTTCTCCATTTTTACCACCCGATCCGCCCGGCGAAGCGTTGCCGGGCGATGGGCGATAAGGAGGATAGTGCGCTGGTGGCGCAGGCTCTCAAGCGCCCGCTGGAAAGCCAGCTCGTTAGGGTTATCCAGGCTGGAAGAGGCTTCGTCGAGAATCAAAATCGGCGCTTCGGTCAGCAGCGCGCGGGCAATGGCAATGCGCTGCCGCTGGCCGCCGGAAAGCTGCTTGCCGCCTTCGCCGCACTGGCTTTTATAGCCCTGCGGCAAGGTGCGAATAAAGGCATCTGCCTGCGCTAATCTCGCGGCTTCCACTACCTGCGCCTGACTGGCCTGCGGGCAACCAAGGCGGATGTTTTCCTCAATCGTTCCGGCGAAAAGATAGACATCCTGCGGCACCCAGCAGACGAGTTGGCGCAGCGTCGCCAGTGGCAGAGTGCGAATGTCGCGATCGCCAATGAAAATCGCGCCGCTGTCCGGGTCCCAAAAACGCAACAGCAGGTGGGTTAAGGTGCTTTTGCCCGCGCCCGACGCGCCGCTCAGCGCGACGATTTCTCCGCTTTTCACTTCAAAACTTAGCTTATCCAGAACGGCCTTTTGATGGCGGTCATAGGCAAAGCTCACCTGCTCGACGCGCAGGGATTTCTCAACCGGGGCCGATGCCTTGCCTTCATCACGGACCTGCGCCGACTGCTGCATAATGGTTAAAATCCGGGCTGCGCCAGCGCGCAACTCCCCCCACTGGCTGGCGGTCTGGGTGACGTCGACGATAGGCAGCAAAGCGCCGACGCTGAGCACCAGCACCACCGGCAGCATCAGCGTTTCAAGCTGGCCCTGCGCCAATAAATGGCCGGCTGATAACACCGTCGCCACCAACGTCGAGGCACTCAGCAGGTCAATTGCCGCCTGCTCCAGACCACTGCGCGAGCCGTATCGGCACTGGGCTTTGCTGAGATTCTGAGTGTCCCGCACCAGCCGCTGAACCACATTTTCACTTTGGCCGAAGACGGCCAATTCGCGCTGCCCGGCAATAAATTCGACCGTGTCGGCATTAAGCTGCCCGAACTGGGACATCACTTGCTTTCCCTGATGCGCCGCGAGCCGAGATAGCCATAGTGGCACGCTCGCGATCAGCAGCAGGAAAGGGGAAACGACTAACGCCAGTTGCGGATGAATGCCATACAGCACAGCCAGCGCGGCGAGCGGGACGATGACCGCGCCGACATAATCTGCCAGCGTATGGGCATAAAAACGCTCCATTAGCTCGGCATCGTGAGTCGCAATCGAGGCCAGATCGCCAACGCGCTGCCCCAGCAGCCTGCCCGGCGCGGCGCGTTCTAGCCCGTCAAAAATCCCTATCTGTAGCTTCTCAATCAGGGCGAAAGCCAAATCATGGGACGACCAACTCTGCAGCCAGCGCGCCGCGGCGGTCAACAGCACCAGGCCCAACATCCAGCCAATAATGGGGATTAAGCCGCTGACGGAGGGGGTAACGATGGCGCAGCCAGTGAGCCACGCCGCCAGCGCGATGCTCGCCAGCGTGCCGCTTTGTGCCACTATTCCCGCCAACAGGGTGAGCGCCAATAGGCCCTGTTGGCCTTTCATCAGGCGGACAAGTCCCCACATTTCGGTCTGCTTCGTGCTCATAACATCTCCTCCTGTGCGGCGAGCAGGCGGCCATAGCAGCCGCCGTTGGCGCTGAGTTGCGGATGCTGACCCTGTTCGACCAGTCGCCCCTTGTCGAACACCAGAATCAGATCCGCGTGTTGAATGCTTTCGAGCCGATGGGCAATAGCAATCACCGTGCGCCGCCCGCGAAACTGCGACAAGGCTTGGCGCAGCGCCCGTTCGCTGTCGCTATCAATGCTGGCGGTGGCTTCATCGAGCAGTAAAATCGGCGCATCTTTAAGCAATGCGCGGGCAATGGCTAACCGCTGGCGCTGGCCGCCGGAGAGCTGCGCCCCGCGCTCGCCAACCTGCGTCTGATAACCCTGCGGCAATTGTTCGATGAAATCGGCAATTTGCGCCGCTCGCGCCGCGGTGGCTAACTCCTCGTCGCTGGCATCGGGTTTGGCAATGCGCAGGTTGTCGGCAATCGAGCCGTGAAACAGAAACACCTCTTGCGATACTAAACTGATGCTTTGCCGCAGGGCCTGAAGCTCGAGTTGGCGTATATCCACGCCGCCGAGGCTAATAGCCCCCAGCTGCGGGTCGAAGCTGCGCAGCAGCAGAGCCATCAGGGTGGATTTACCGGCACCCGACGGCCCGACTATCGCCACGAACTGCTGTTCCTCAATGCGAAAAGAGACATCAGTCAGCGCGGGCTGGCCCTGCGGATAAGTAAATGACAGCTTATCGACGCTAAGTGAATAACTGTCGGCGCGCGCCTTAGGCTGGAGAGGATCAGCAACCGGCGGGCGGAGGGACAATAGCTCGGCAATAGGCCCCTGCGCGCCGCTGGCAGCCCATGCGGTATGAAAGGCATTTTCCAGCTTACCCAGCGGGCGAAACGCCTCGCGGGCGAGAAACAGGGTGAGCAGTAACACCATCGGCGAGAGCTGCTGCCCGGCGACGCGCCAGGCATTGAATGCCAGCACCAGCGCAATGCCGCTAAGGGTGATTAAGCGCGTGATGCCGCCGCGCATTAGCGTGACGTTTAGCGTCGCCATCGACGCGCATCGCAGCTCGGCGGCGTCCTGCGCCAGCTTTGCCCGCCAGCGCGGCGATGCGCCAAAGGCTTTCAGCGTGGCTAGCCCTTGCAGGGCATCCAGCAGCCGGTTGCTAAAGACGCCCATTGCGGCAAAAACGCCGGTTGCCTGCGGCCTCTGCCAGCGCATCCATCCCCAGTCGAGCAGCGGGAAAGCCAGCACAAACAGCGCCAGCAGTAAGCCCGAGGGCCAATCAATCCAGACCATCACGCCAAGCGCCAGCCCGCAGCCGAGCAGGGCGGTCCAGGCGGCAGGCAGGTAGCGGCTGTAGTAGCTTTCTATGGCTTCAACGCCGCCAATCACCGTGGCCTGTAAGTCACCGACCTTATGTACTAAGCCAATTCCCGGCCCGAAGCGCGTTAATTGTTGCAGTAAGCGTCGGCGCAATACCGTTTTGCAGGTTGCCGCCACCCGCTGGGCCGCGATTTCACTTAGCCACAACAGCCCGGCGCGAAGGGCTATCACGCCCACCAACAGCATGAGGGGAGTGGCTATCCTGGCCGAACTTCCTGCCATCATTAACCTGTGTAGCAGCAGAGCCGTCAGCCCGGCCTGAGCGAGATAACAGGCGATCACCGCCACATTGATGGTGATCGCCTGCGCCAGTGGCGGCAGGAGTGAAGCTGTTAATCCCTTAACCGGTGCTCTCATTGGGCCGGGCCGCTCCAGAAAGTGCCTCGCAGCGGGAAGGCCAGAAAGCGCTGATTTATTTCATCCAGCGTCTGAGCAGGATCCAGCTCGGCAAAGGCGCTTGGGTGGAACATTTTTGCCATCTCTTCAACGCCCACAAAGAACAGCGGGTTGTCGAAGAAGAACAGCCAGATCCCCGCCGCGCGCTGATTGCGAATTGCCGACAGGCTGGCGAGGGTCGGCTGCTCAATGATGGCTTGCAGCGAGCGCGCACTCTGCTCCGGCGTGACGTCAGGGCCAACCAGCAGCCCTTTGCGGGTGACGGTGGATCCACCGCCGGCCAGATAAAAGTCCGGCTTTTTCGCCAGCACGTATTCCAGATTCAACTTACCAATGCCGCTGGTCAGCGCTTCTGCACCTAAATTACGCCCGCCCGCCGCCGCGATAAAATCGCTCATATTGCCAGTGCCGGAGGTAAAGCAGCAGTCATCCCCGCCGGGATTAAGATGGAAAAACACCAGCGGGCGCGGCAGGTTGGCCAGCCGCTGGGCGAGGTTATCCATATGCTGCTGGTAGAACTGGGCAAAGGCTTCGGCCTCCGGCTGGTGGTCGAGAAGCTTGCCGAGCATCAACATGCTCGGCACGGTATTGATCAGCGGACGGCGGAAGAAGTCGACGAAAACATAGGGAATATGCGCCGCGTCGAGCTTATTCAGCCCCTCGGGGATGCGGCCATACAGGGTGAAAATCACCAGATCCGGCTTGGCGGCGATGGCCGCTTCCATCGAAAAGGTCCCACTGTTCAGATCACCGATTTCCGGCACCGTTGCTGCCTGTGGAAAACGCTGCTTCAGGGTGTCGAAGGTGGAAGGGGAGTAGCGTTGCAGGTCGGTACCCCACGCGACGATATTCTCCAGCGGGTCCTTTTCCAGCAAGGCCAAGGTGATGATATGGCGGCTTTCCGCCAGCACAATGCGCTTGGCGGGAGCAGGCAGCGTCACGCTGCGATTAAGCATATCCGTCACGGTGATGGGCGCGGCGGCGGCGGCGGTAAAGCTGGCGATAAACAGCAGCGAGGCCGCCAGCGCCATGAGTGATTTCAATCGGGTCATTCTTCTGTTCCTTACCAGCGATAGCTGACGGTTGCGGTGAGCGTGCGGTCAAAGCCTTGACTACAGCTGGTGGTGCCGCAACCTGAGTAATAATCTTTGTTAAACAGATTGTTAGCGTTAACCGCCAGTTTTACCCCGTGCAGCGAGCGGTCCAGTTCGCCAAGGTCATAGTGCAAGGCGGCATCAAACAGGGTGTAGTCCGGCACGCGAATGCTGTTGTTGGTATCTGCCCAGGTTTTGCCGACGTAGCGCACGCCCGCGCCGAAGCCGAGGCTGGTGAGCGGCCCCTGCTGAATGCTGTAATCAGCCCAAAGAGAAGCCATCTGCTCCGGCATGCCGGTCGGCGTCTTGCCCTGTGCGCCCGCCACCGTGCTTTTGGTGGTTTCCAAATCATTCCAGGTATAGCTGGCGATAACCTTCATGGCCGGAGTGAGATTGGCGGCGGCCGAGGCTTCAATCCCCTTCGACGTCACTTGCCCGGTCTGCACCGTATTCAGGTTGTTGTTAGGGTCAGTGGTGGAAACGTTATTTTGCTCGAGGTTGAACCACGCCAGCGTAAACAGCCCGTCAAAGCTGTCTGGCTGGTATTTCACGCCGGTTTCAATCTGCTTGCCGGTAGTAGGTTTGAAGGTTTCACCATAGAAATTGGTGCCAAGAACCGGCGCAAACGAGGTGGTGTAACTGACATAGGGCGCGACGCCGCTGTCGGTGAGCCACGTCAGCCCGGCTCGCCACGTGAAGTGGTGGTCATCCTGACTGGTTGAGGTACTTTTCAGCCGATTATCGGTGCTGACCGAGGCCCAATCCTCGCGTGCCGACAGGTCGAGCATCAGGCGCTCGGCCAGCGCCAGCGTGTTGCCCAAATAGACGCCGGTTTCATCGGCTTTTTGATAGGTCGAGGTGAAAGGCGTCGCGGCGGAGAAATTACCCCCGTAGGTCGGGTGGTAAATGTCCACCGACGGCGCTGCGCCGTAATTCAGATAGTAATCCTCCCCGGTGCGGCGATAACCCACGCCGAGTACCGTGGTTCCGGTCACCGAACCCGCGTCCCAGTGCGCTTTCACATTATTGTCCGTGGCCCACACTTTGCCTTTAATACCAAACTCATAGGCTGCGCGGTTCAGGGTGCGCATGTCCGCCGCCAGTCGGGTACCCGACCAGGTTTGGGTCAGCAGGTCGTTAGAGGTGTAGCGGCTGGCGGAGTGGAATGACCAAACGTCGTCGAAGCGGTGATCAAACTCATAGCCGATGTTGGTTTGGTTCATGTGATTGTCTAGCCCGCTGTTATCGAGATAGACATCGCGTGGCAGCTTGCCGTTCGGGTTGCTCAGCAGGGTGCCGTAAATCGGCGTGAAGTTGCGCGGCGGGCCAAACTTGTCGCGACTAAAGGAGGTCAGCAGGGTCAGCGTGGTATCGCGGTCGGGCTGCCAGGTCAGGGAAGGGGCTATGTATCCGGTGTCATCCGGCACGTTTTTAAACTGGGTGTTGCTGTCGCGACCCACGCCGACCAGCCGGTAGAGCAGGGTTTTGTCATCATTGACCGGTCCGGAGAAATCAAACTGCCCCTGATATCTGTCGTGATTGCCCACCTGTACGCCCACTTCGTGCAGCGGTTGTGCGGTAGGGTGCTTGCTGATGCCATTCACCACGCCGCCCGGCGAGCCGACGCCGTAGAGAAAACCGGTCGGGCCGCGCAGCACGTCGATACTTTCTAGTCCATAGGGCTGATAGCGCACATAGGATTGCGCGGTGGTGGAGCGCAGGCCGTCGAGCAGCGCGCCGTTCAGCGTGGCGTCGAATCCGCGCAGGCTGAAGTAGTCAAACCTTGAGCTGACGGCGGAGGTCGAGGCGAACACGCCCGGCGTATAGCGCAGCGCCTCGGTGGTGGTTTGAACGTTGCGATCGGTCAGCTCATCGCGGCCAATCACGCTCAGCGACTGCGGGGTTGCCAGCACCGACGCGTTGGTTCGGCTGCCGGTTTTACTCTGTTTCGCCACATAGCCTTCGCCGTGCGCCGAACTGCCGTCGGCGGTGACGGTCAGCGTCTCTTCTTCCCCGCTATTTTGTGCCCATCCTGGTATAGAAACGGCCAGCGAGCTTGCGCCAACGCACGCGGCCAAAAGAGTCATTTTATGTTTTTTATGCTTTAACACCGGTTATCTCCAAGGCGAATGAGAATTATTTCAGCGCTGGCTATTCTCACCCTGAGGATTTTTCTGGCAATGGCGAAGGCTTTCGCTGGCGGAACTCTTTCTTTCGATAAATAGCCTTGGGAACCTTGCGTGTAGCGCCTTGGCGCGCGATATCTGGAAGTGCAAGGCAAAGGCTGATAATGTGAGAATAAGAATTATTAGCAACAACTTGCGGCGGCGTCTCCCGCCCTTTTCAACAGGTCGTCAGATGAAAAACAGCAGCGGCGAAGTGGGTCAGTCGGCCAATGAGGCCATTTTTGAGGGTTCGATTGCCTTTAGCAGTGGTTCAATTTGCCCGCAGAACGGGGAATGGGAAACCGAACGTCTCCAGCAGGGGCTGAAAATCATTATTGTCGATCGCGGCGAATTGCTCTGTAAGTTGCCGGGCGCATCAGGCAGCCAGCGCATTAGCGGCCCCTGTCTTTGTGCGGTGTGGAACCAAGGTGAGAGTGAAGGGATGCAGCGCTTTGAGCCGGGGCGGGTGCTGGAGCATACCGCGATTTCGCTCTCGCCGTCGGCTATCGACAGCCGGCTGGCGGTTGAGGTGCAGCAGCAACTTCAGCACGCTTTCCAGCTGGAAACATTCACCGGCCCAAGGCTGATGGTGATGGCGTCCTCGCCGACGATTAAAGCCCTGCGCGCTCAGGTCGCCAGCTGCCCGCTGCAGGGGATTTCGCGGGCGCTCTATCTGTCTGGCAAAGCGCTGGAGATCATCGCCTATACGCTGGACGCCTTTGCAGCCCCTCCCGCGCTGACGGAAAACGACCTGCTGCGCCTCTCTTCGGCGGATATCGACAAGCTAAATCGCGCCAAACTGCTGTTGAGTGAGCGGATGCTCAATCCGCCGACGCTCGCCGAGTTGGCGCTCACCGTGGGGATGAACACCCGCAAGCTGACGGTCGGTTTTCGCCGCCTGTTTGGGGAAAGCGTGTTTGAATATCTGCAATCGCTGCGCCTGCAAACGGCATGGCAAATGTTAACGGCGGGGGACGTGAGCGTCTCCACCGCCGCTTATCAAGTGGGTTATAGCCCCGCGCATTTCTCCGTCGCGTTCCGCAAGAAGTTTGGCGTGTCGCCAAAATCGCTGAGGGGCTGAGTTAACCTCTAACTCACTTCTTATCCAGCGACCAGGTGGCGCTAGAGACATTCACTTTGACCGGCAGCAGGCCGATTTCACTGAATTTGTCGGCCAGAGCTTGCTGCTCTTTGAACACCTCCGGGGTCATGCGCTCGGCGCCAAACGGCATGCGGGCGACGGCTTTGGCCCAGATGGCTTTATCAAGACCGGTGGATGTCGACAAAATATCCGCCGCGCCGTCCGGGTTTTTGTTCGCCCAGTCGCTCAGCTGTTTCAGCTCGTCCACCACTTTTTCGGCGGTTTGCGGATAGGTGTCGGCAAACTTACGGCTGGCGAGATAGAAGGTGTAGTGCGGCACCAAACCTTCGGCATTCTTCACCAAGCGCGCTTTTTCATGAGTTTCCACTTCGGCCAGATACGGGTCCCAAATCACCCATGCATCCACCGCGCCGCGTTGAAATGCCGCTCGGGCATCGCTTGGCGGCAGGTAAACCGGGGTCACGTCTTTATATTTCAAACCGGCATTTTCCAGCGCGCTGACCAGCAGATAGTTGACGTCAGAACCCTTGTTCAGCGCCACGCGCTTGCCTTTCAAATCCGCCACGGTTTTGATTGGCGAGTTCTCCGGCACCACGATGGCTTCAGTTTGCGGGTTGGCCGGTGAGTGCGCCAGATAGACTAAATCCGCCTTGGCGGCCTGAGCGAACGTCGGCGGCGCGTCGCCGGTGGCGGCTAAGTCGATGCTGCCGACGTTCAGCCCTTCGAGCATCTGCGGGCCAGCCGGGAATTCCACCCAGCGCACGGTAATCCCCTGTTTGCTGAAGTCGCTGTCGAGGGTGCCACGGTACTTGAGCAGGGCGAAAATATTGGCTTTCTGATAGCCAATATTGACGGTTTTCGGGGCGTCTTCGGCCCATGCCGCGTTGAAAGAGCCGAGCAGAATGGCGGCACTCAGGCCGCTGAGCAGTAATTTTTTCATGAGGTTTCTCTGGTAACCGGATTATGTCAGCGAACATAGCAAAGGCTGAAAAAAGTGCTTAATGAGAATAAAACCTAAGCTTTGCGAATTTTTTGCTTACCGCCGCGCTACTGGTTCCACACCGCGTCGCGCACTTTAATGGCGCGAGGCAGCAGCCCCAGCGCGTAGAAACGGTCGGCGATGGCCTGCTGGTCGCGAATGATCCCCAAGTCCATGCGCTGGGTCTGGTGGCTGCGCCGCGCCAGCGCGTGCAGCAGCGAGCTGGTTTCCAGCCCCAGCTCGTCGGAGAGCAGGGCGGCGGCCTCTTCGCGGTTGGCGTCGATATAGCGCCCGGTCTGCTCCAGCGCGCGCATCAGGGTGTGCAGCAGGTCCGCCGAGCGAGCCGCAAACTCGCGGTGTGCCAGATAAAACTGGTGATTGTTGACCCGCCCACTGCCGTTGGCGATCACCCGCAGCTTGCCGCCGTGCTCGGCGTCGCTCAGCAGCGGATCCCACATCATCCAGGCGTCCACGGCGTGATGGTCGCTCGGCGTCAGCGGATATTTCGGCGGCGCGTAGACCACCCGCACGTCGTCAAGCGTCAGCCCGGCCTCATCCAAAATCTGCACTAACAGATAATGCACATTGGAGCCTTTATTCACCGCGATGCGCTTACCGCGCAAATCTTCAATAGAAACAATCGGGCTGTCCTGCGCGACGAGCAGCGCCACGCTCTGCGGCGCAGCGGGTTCCCACGCCACGTAGGTCAGCATGCTGCCGTTGGCTTGGGCGAATACCGGCGGCACTTCGCCGGTGGTGCCGAAATCGATCTCGCGGTTATTCAGCGCGTGCAGCAGCTGCGGGCCAGCGGGGAACTCACTCCACAACACGCTGATATCGCGGTCGGCGAACTGCGCCTCCAGCGACTGGCGGGCTTTTAAAATGCCGAGATTGCCAAACTTCTGATAACCAATGCGCACTTCGCGCTCGTGCTGCGGGCGCTCGGTCACGCCGCGCGGGCCGAGGCCGGTGACGCTTCGCCGGGCCTTAATCAACCCGAGATGCCCGAGGTGGGTGCGCAGGGTATTGCGGCTGACGCCAAGCAGGGCGGCGGTTTGCAGCTGATTGCTGTTACTCAGCTCAAAGGCGTTGCGCACCAGCGCGTCAATCACGCGTTGGTACAGCGGGTTGTCGCTGTTCTGCTCCTGCTGGCGGGTAAGCTGCTGGCGCATAAACTCATCCAGCCCGTCTTGCCCCGTCGGCAAGTGGTCGATACCCACCGGGCCGAGCCTTAACTGGCGCGGGGTGATCAGCGGATCTCTACTCAGCAGGACCGCGTTGTGCAGGGTGTTTTCCAGCTCGCGGACATTGCCAGGCCACGGGTATTCCATCAGTTGGTCGAGGGTGTCGTCGGCCAGCCGCAGCTGTGGTCGCCCCAGACGGCGGGCGTAGAGGGTCAGAAAGTGCTCTGCCAGCAGCGGGATATCTTCCCGGCGCTGGCGCAGCGGCGGCAGGGTGACGGCCGCCACATTGAGGCGGTAATAGAGATCTTCGCGAAAGCGCCGCTCGCGAATGGCGTGGGTTAAGTCGACGTGGGTGGCGGCAATCACCCGCACATTCACTTTGACCGGGCTGCGCGAGCCGACCCGCGTTACCTCGCGCTCCTGCAACACGCGCAGCAGTTTGACCTGCAGCGGCAGGCTCAGCTCGCCAATTTCATCCAGCAGCAGCGTGCCGCCCTCGGCCGCCTCGAACCAGCCCTGATGGCGCTCCGTCGCGCCGGTAAACGCCCCTTTCTCATGCCCGAACAGTTCTGACTCCGCCAGACTTTCGGTCAATGCCCCGCAGTTAACCGCCAAAAAAGGCTCATTACGCCGCAGGCTGTGATGATGCAGATAGCGCGCCACCACCTCTTTCCCGGTGCCGGTTTCCCCGACGATCAGCACCGTGGCGTCAGTGGGCGCAAGGCGGTCAAGCACGCTTTGAAAAGCTATCGATGCGGGATCGACAAGGGTTGGGCCGTGGCTTTGCATCTGAATCACTCCTGCGGGGTAGGGGAAGAAAACCATACCGCTGTCCAAGGGCGTCGGCGAGGGGGTAAAACCGCCAGTTGTTGCAAATGCATCAGTTTGCGTTCAACGCCTGCTGCATTTGCAGCAAAACTTCAAACAGTGAAAATATTTAACTTACTGATAATAAATAGGAAATTAAATTGTCACGATTGGCACACTTCCTGCTCATGGGGTTATAACCAAACAGTAACTTTCTATCAAATAAATTTAGATATCGTTATATAGGAAAGAGATAATGAGCGACGCAACGCAGGACAACATCAACGTATTCTGGTTTTTGCCCACTCACGGTGATGGCCGCTACCTTGGCACCACCGAAGGCGGGCGCGCAGTCGACTTGCCGTATTTACAGCAGGTTGCCATTGCTGCCGACAATCTGGGCTACTACGGCGTGTTGATCCCAACCGGCAAAAGCTGCGAAGACTCATGGCTGGTGGCCTCGGCGCTGGCCCCTATCACCAAGCGTTTACGCTATCTGGTGGCGGTTCGCCCGGGCCTCCAGCCGCCAAGCCTCGCCGCGCGCATGGCCGCCACGCTGGATCGCCTCTCCGAAGGCCGCTTGCTGATTAACGTCGTCACCGGCGGCGACCCGGTAGAAAACAAAGGCGACGGCATTTTCCTCAGCCACGCCGAGCGTTATCAGGTCACTCGCGAATTTCTTGACGTCTATTCCCGCCTGCTGAAAGGCGAAAAAGTTGATTTCAACGGCGAGCATATTCGCGTCGAAGGGGCCGAAGTGCTGTTCCCGCCGGTGCAGGAAAATGGCCCGCCGCTTTACTTTGGTGGCTCTTCCGAAGAAGCCATCGACGTGGCGGCCAACCAGATTGATACCTACCTGACGTGGGGCGAGCCGGTGGAGCAGGTGGCGGAAAAACTGGCCGTGGTGCGCCAGCGCGCCGAAGCGCAGGGTCGCAAACTGACCTTCGGCATTCGCCTGCACGTGATTGTGCGTGAAACCGAAGAAGAGGCGTGGGCCGCGGCTGACCGCCTGATCTCCCATCTTGATGACGACACCATTGCCGCCGCACAGAAGATTTTCGCCCGCATGGATTCCACCGGGCAGGCTCGCATGAGCGCGCTGCACGGCGGTTCGCGTGAGGGCTTAGTGATTGGTCCGAACCTGTGGGCTGGCGTTGGCTTGGTACGCGGCGGCGCAGGCACCGCGCTGGTCGGCAACCCGCAACAGGTGGCCGAGCGCATCCGCGAATATCAGGCGCTGGGCATCGAAAACTTCATCCTTTCCGGCTATCCGCATCTGGAAGAAGCTCACCAGTTCGCCGATTTAGTCATGCCTTTGCTGCCGCTGGCCTCCAACGCGGAGAAGCGCCAGCGCACGGTAAACACTGGCCCGTTTGGCGAAACCATCGGCGGCGACCGTCGCCCGGTTAAGCATTCCAGCGCCAGTTAAGAGGAGCAAGATCATGGCTGAACGTCACATTGTGATTGTGGGCGGCGGGTTTACCGGCACCGCGTTAGCCATTCATCTGGCCCGTCGCGGCGCGGCCGGTTTGCAGGTGACGGTGATTGAGCCGCGCCCCGCGCTGGCTCGCGGCGTGGCTTATGGCACCCAAGACCCGGCGCATCGCATCAACGTTCCCGCCTCGCGAATGCAGCTTTCTGCCGCCGAAGAGGGCGAGTTTGACCGCTGGTATCGCGCCTCACAGGCCTTTCCGGCTGACCCAGACGCCCAATGGCAGGATGGAAAAGTCTATCCGCAGCGCGGCCAGTTCGGGGCTTATATCGCCGAGCAGTTCGACAAAGCCGCCGAGCATTCGGCTGTGAAGCTCACTCACGTGCGCGACCACGCGGTGGCCCTGCGCCACGGCGGCGTGGTGACGGCGTCGGGCGCGGTTTATCAGGCTGATGAGGTGGTGCTGGCTATCAGCCATCCGCCACCGGCAGTGCCCAAGCCGATTGCCCACGCGCTGGGCCAGCATCCGGCATTGATTGCCAACCCGTGGCGCGCCGACGCGTTGGCGGCGGTGCAGCCTCAGGACCGGGTGGCAATCATCGGCACCGGTTTGACTATGTCTGACGTGGTGGCCTCGCTTTACCGGCAGGGGCATCGCGGCAGGGTGCTGGCGTTCTCCCGACGTGGTCAGCTGCCGCGGCCCAATCTGAGTGGCGATTTCCCGCTATGGACGCTGGACTATCAGCGCCCGCAGGCCGACACCGCCCGCGGCTGGCTGCACCGCGTTCGTCAGGAAGTGGCGCAGGCGGCGGCCTCCAACCTGCCGTGGCAACTGGTGTTGGATGATATGCGCGGCAACGGCCAGCACATCTGGCAGCGGCTGTCGCTGAAAGAGCAAAAACGTTTTCTGCGCCACCTGCGCCCGTGGTGGGACGTTCATCGCTATCGCATCGCGCCGCAGGTCAGCGCGGTGCTGGCCCAGTCGCAGGCCGACGGGCGCTTACAGGTCTTGGCGGCAAGGCTGCAACAGGTCAGCGCCGAAGGGGAGCAGGTGCGGCTGACCCTGCAACCGCGCGGCGCGGCGGCGCAAAGCCTGCTGGTCGATAAAATCATCGTCACCACCGGCCCGGCCCACGGCGCGCTGCTGGAAAGCGACGCGCTGCTGCAACAGCTGGCGGCCGACGGCCTGATTCAGCCTGACCCGCTGGCGCTGGGCATTCTGGTCAACCGGCACTCGCAAACGGTGAATCTGCATGGCGAGGCCAATCCGCATCTGCACGTGGTCGGCCCGGCGGCGCGCGGTCGCTTTGGCGAACTGATGGGGCTGCCGCAGGTGGCCGAACACGCCGAGTCGCTGGCGCACCAACTGCTTGAACCGCAATCACTTTCTGCCGACGGGCGATGTCCGGCTTCGCTTAAAACCTGCTGATTTATCGAATTTTCGAACTATCCCTTTAAACATAAAAATGAGGACGCGGGCGGCTCGGCCGGACCACGTCTCCAATGGAGTAACGCTATGTCATCGCAACGTGAAATTCGCCTTAACGCATTTGATATGAACTGTGTCGGCCACCAGTCGCCGGGGCTTTGGGCCCATCCGCGCGACCGTTCATGGCAATACAAGGATCTGGAATATTGGACAGATCTGGCGCGTTTGCTGGAGCGCGGCAAGTTCGACGGCCTGTTTATCGCCGACGTGCTCGGGGTGTATGACGTCTACAACGGCAGCAACGACGCGGCCATTCGCCATGCGACACAGGTGCCGGTCAATGATCCGCTGGCCTTGGTGACGCCGATGGCGCTGGTGACTGAGCATCTCGGTTTTGGCCTGACCGCCTCGCTATCGTTTGAGCACCCGTATCCTTTTGCACGCCGCCTTTCGACGCTGGATCACCTGACCAAAGGCCGCGTGGGCTGGAATATCGTCACTTCTTATCTGGAGAGCGGCGCGCGCAACATTGGCTACAAGGCGCAAACCGATCACGACGCGCGTTATGACTACGCCGACGAATACCTGCAGGTGGTGTACAAACTGCTGGAAGGCAGCTGGGAAGAGGGCGCGATTCTGCGCGACCGCGAGCGCCGTATTTTCAGCGACCCGAGCAAAATCCACCCAATTAACCACGAGGGCACCTTCTTCCAGGTGCCGGGCATTCACCTGTGCGAACCTTCGCCGCAGCGCACGCCGGTGCTGTATCAGGCCGGGGCGTCGAGCCGGGGTAAAGACTTTGCCGCCGGACACGCCGAGTGCGTCTTTGTCGCCGCGCCGTCCAAAGTGCTGCTGAAAAAGCTGGTGGCAGATATCCGCCAGCGCGCCGCCGCGCTGGGCCGCGACCCTTACAGCATCAAGATCTTCAACCTGCAAACGGTGATCGTCGGCGAAACCGACAAAGCCGCGCAGGCCAAATGGAATGAATACAAAAGCTGGGTGAGCTATGAAGGTGCGCTGACGCTGATCTCCGGCTGGACCGGCATCGACTTCAGCCAGTACCAGCCGGATCAGGTGCTCAAGCACATCCACACCAACGCCATTCAATCGGCGGTGGAAACCTTCTCTACCGCCGACCCCGATCGCCAGTGGACGGTGCAGGCGCTGGCCGACTGGGTTGGCATTGGCGGCTTTGGCCCGCTGCTGGTCGGCAGCCCGGAAACCGTGGCCGACGAGCTGCAAAGCTGGGTGGAAGAGACCGACGTCGATGGCTTCAATCTGGCCTACGCCGTGACTCACGAAAGCTTTACTGACGTGGTTGAACTGCTGATCCCCGAGCTGCAAAAGCGCGGCGTCTACAAGAAGGATTACCAGCCAGGCACCCTGCGCGAAAAACTGTTCGGCGCAGGCCCGCGTCTGGCGGCTCCGCATCCGGGCGCCAGCTACCGTCGCACTTCTAACAGCGAAATCCCGGTCGGGGGCGAGGTGGCGTCATGATTGAAATCGACAATCTGCATAAACAGTACGGCGCGCCGGGCGGCAAGGTGGTTGAGGTGCTGAAAGGCATTTCGCTCACCGTGCCCGACGCCTCAATCACCGCCGTGGTTGGCCCGAGCGGCGCGGGGAAATCCACGCTGGCGAAGTGCATCAGCCTGCTGGAAAAGCCGACTTCTGGCAGCATTCGCGTCAATGGCGAAGACCTGTCGCGGCTGTCAGGGGAAACTCTGCGCCGCGAACGTCGCGCCATTGGCACGGTGTTTCAGTCCTCGGCGCTGCTGCAACGCAAAACCGCGTGGGAAAACATCGCGCTGCCGCTGGAGTGGCTGGGCGTGGTGCCGGGCGACATCAAGCGCCACGTCGGCCAACTGCTGGACAGCGTCGGCCTGAGCGAAAAGGCGCACTACTACCCGTCGCAGCTCTCCGGCGGCCAGCGTCAGCGCGTGGGTATTGCCCGCGCCTTGGCGTTGAAACCCTCGGTGCTGCTGGCGGATGAGGCCACTTCGGGGCTGGATCCTGACGCCACTACCTCGATTCTGACCCTGCTCAAGCAACTGCGCGAGCAGTTTGGTTTGTCGATCATTTTAATCACTCACGAGATGGACGTGGTGCGCCGCGCCGCCGACGCCGTGGCAGAAATTCGCGACGGCCAGCTGCTTCAACAAGGTTCACTGCGTGAACTGCTGGCGACGCCGGGTTCACGTATCGGCCAGCAGCTGTTTCCGTTGCAGCCGCTGGCGGCCAATGGCGACCTGCAATTGCAGCTGACCTACGGCGACCGGGCGATTGCCACCGACTGGATCAGTCAGGTCAGCCAGCAGCACCAGATTCAGGTGGACGTGCTGGCGGCGCACGTCGAGCAAGTGGGGGAGAGACTGGCGGGAAGAATGCGGGTTGGCGTGCGCTTCAACCAGCGCCCGGTCGGCTTGCAGGTGCTGATTCAGCAGCTTTACCAGTTGGGAATTAATGCCGAACTGATTGAAAGCCAAAGCGAATTCAAGGAGGCAGTATGAAGCCCGCGGTGGATGTAATGAGTCAGGACACGCCGTGGAGCCAGCTGCATACGCTGATGCTCCCGGCCTATTTGGAAACCTGGCTGATGGTCGGCATCGTGATGCTGTTTGTGGTCACCCTCGGCGGGCTACTGGGCATTGTGCTGTTTAACACTTCGCGTCGCGGGCTGTTTCCGCGTCCGGGGATCAACCGCACCCTGAGCTGGATAGTCAATATGGGGCGATCGCTGCCGTTTCTGGTGCTGATGGCGGCGATCATTCCGTTTACCTTCTGGCTGACCGGCACCACCATCGGCATCCCGGCGGCGGTGATCCCCATGGTCGTGGCCGGGACGCCGTTTTTCGCCCGTCTGCTGGAAAACGCCCTGCGCGAACTGCCGTCTGAAGTCACGGCGGTCGGGCTGGTGTCCGGCGGCTCAACCTGGCAAATCATCGTTCATGCCCAGCTAAGCGAAGCCTTGCCCGCCATCGTCGCGGCCATCGTGCTCAATGTGATTTCAATGATCGAGTATTCGGCCATCGCCGGCACCATCGGCGCGGGCGGTATTGGCTATCTGGCGGTGGTGTACGGCTATCAGCGTTTCGACAACCACATCATGATCGCCACCATCGTGGTGCTGATCGCCACCATTCAACTGGTTCAATTTATTGGTGATCGTTTGGTCACCGCGTTGCAACACTCCAAGGGATCTTACGCATCATGACACAGCACGATTTTGAAATTAAAAAGAAGAAAAGCTGGCCGTGGCCAGTGGCCGCTATCGCAGTGGTGGTGATTGCCGGATTGGGTTGGCACTTCGCGTCGCAGAAGAGCGGCGCCGTGACCTTTGGCACCACGCTGAAAGTGCATTTCGAACCGGCGATGGCCGGGGAAGAGCACATTATTCAGTACGTCGGTGAGCACATCGCGCCGGATTACGGCATCAAGCTGGAGGCCGTCGGCTTGCAGGATCCGGTGCAGTCGGACCGCGCGGTGGCAGAAGGGCAGTACGCCGCGACGGTGTATCAGCACCAGTGGTGGCTCAAGCAGGTGGTGGATGCTAACAAGTTCCAGCTGACCTCGGCTCTGCCGATTTTCCAGTGGGCCTTTGGGATCTACTCCGATCGCTACCGCTCGGTGTCTGACCTGCCAAACGGCGCGCTGATCGTGGTGCCGGACGACGGTGCCAATCAGGGGCAGGCGCTGTGGTTGCTGCAGCGCATTGGCCTGATTGGGCTGGATCCGGCGGTCGAGCCGCGCACCGCCAAGCTGAAAGACATCAAGCAGAACCCGCACAACTTCAAGTTCAAAGAGCTGGACCTGCTGACCATGCCGCGCGTGCTGAACTCGGTGGACGCCGCCATTGGCTATGTCTCGGAATTCGACGCCGGTAAGGTGCCGCGCGACAAAGGCATTCTGTTCCCGCCTGCGCCGAAAACCTTCGCCTCACAGCTGGTTATCGGCACGCCTTATTTGAATGACGAAAATATCGTGAAGCTGAAAAAAGCCTTTGCCGATCCAAGGTTGCAGCAGTGGCTGAAAGAGACCACTGACCCACTGGTGAAGGATGTTTTAGTGCCCGTTTCAGCCAACTAAATTCTGGATTTTACCTTTGCTCTCACCGGATTAGCCCTAGGTTAATCCGGCTTTTGTGTTTGTTGAAATTAACATTTAACTTATTGAATTTGTTAATTTTAATAGCCATTTTTGTTGTTTGTTTTCCGCCTTTATTCCCTCTATAAATCCTCGTATCACCTGCCAATAAAAAACAAGAGGGTATGATGAGCACGATAAATCTTGACGGCGACGTAACGTCTCCGCTGTCGCATTCAACACCCGTTCGTTCCGTCAGCGACGTGGCGAATTTGATCAATAGCAGTACCAGTAAAAACAGCTACGCGCGCTGGATTGTCTTTTTGGCGCTCGGCGGCGTGTTCCTTGATGCTTATGACCTGACCACCTTGTCCTATGGCATTGACGACGTGGTGAAAGACTTCGGCCTGACGCCCACGCTCACCGGCCTGGTGACCTCTTCCATCATGATTGGCACCATCGTTGGCAACCTGCTGGGCGGCTGGCTGACCGACAAATATGGCCGCTACTCGGTGTTTATGGCCGACATGCTGTTCTTCGTGGTGTCGGCGATTGCCGCCGGATTGGCGCCCAACGTCTGGGTGCTGATTGGCGCGCGCTTCCTGATGGGCGTTGGAGTTGGGATAGACCTGCCGGTGGCGATGGCCTATCTGGCGGAGTTTTCCAAATTCACTGGCAAGGGCAATAAAGCCGCGCGCTTAGCCGCCTGGTGCCCGATGTGGTACGCCGCCTCGTCGGCCTGCTTCTTCATTATCTTCGCGCTCTACTTCCTGCTGCCAAAAGAGCATATCGACTGGCTGTGGCGCGCCTCGCTGCTATTTGGCGCGGTTCCGGCGCTGCTGATCATCGCCGTGCGCAGCAAGTTTATGAATGAGTCTCCGCTGTGGGCCGCCAACCAAGGGGACCTGACCGGCGCGGTGCGCATTCTGCGTGACTCTTACGGCATTTTGGCTCACGAGGCCAAACCGGAGCAGCCGGAAGTCGAGAGGAAAGCGCCGCCAAAAGTCAGTTTCCGCGTGTTGTTCCAGAAGCCATACCGCGAACGCACTATCGTCACCGGCGTGATGAACGTCTGCATCTCTTTTGAATACACCGCCATTGCCTTCTTCCTGCCGTCGATTCTGGCGCAGTTCCTCGGCGCGGGCGTGTTCGAAACCATTTCGGCCTCCCTCGGTCTGAACGCGCTGTTTGCCTTTACTGGCGGCCTGCTGGGTATGCGTCTGGCGTGGAAATACCCGTCGCGCCACGTGGCCATCGCCGGTTTTGCTTTGCAGTTTGTCGCCCTGGTGGCGCTGGCCTTGATTGGTCACCCGCAGGCGGCGCTCGGCGTGGTCTTCGCCATCGCCATGCTCGGCCTGTGGCTGTTTGCCGAAGGCTTTGGGCCGGGCGCGCAGTTAATGATCTACCCGGCACTCTCTTACCCAACCCACATTCGCGCCACCGGCGTCGGCTTTGGCCGCTCGCTGTCTGGCATTGGCAGCGCGGCGGCGCTGTTTATCCTGCCGATCCTGCAAGCCCGTTTCGGCACCAACATGTTCTGGATAGTTTCCCTGAGCGCCATCATTCCTATCGTCTTCCTGTTGGTTATTCGCTTTGAGCCAACCCGCCAGGATATTGATTCACAACCAGAAATTGGAGAATACCATGTCTGAATCCACCACCCCTGAATACCTCGCACTGGCGGAGCGTTTCCGCCCGATTTTCGCCCGCATCGCCGAAGGGGTTGTTGAGCGCGAAAACAGCCGCACGCTGCCGCTGGAGCCGCTGCGCTGGCTGAAAGAGGCCGGTTTCGGCACCGTGCGCATTCCGGTGGCGGACGGCGGTTTAGGTGCCACCTTGCCCCAGCTGTTCCTGCTGCTCACCGAGTTGGCCGAGGCGGATTCCAACCTGCCGCAGGCCCTGCGGGCGCACTTCGCGTTTATCGAAGACCGGCTGAACCAGCCCGACAGCGAGGAGCGTCGCGGCTGGTTCCGTCGCTTTGCCGACGGCGAGCTGGTGGGCAGCGGCTGGACGGAAATCGGCAACCTGAAACTGGGCGAAGTGCTGACCAAAGTCACCCCCGAGGAGAACGGCTGGACGCTCAACGGCGAGAAGTTCTACAGCACCGGCACGCTGTACGCCGACTGGATTGACGTCTACGCCCAGCGCTCGGACAACGCCCGCGACGTGATTGTGCTGGTCAACACCCATCAGGACGGCGTGGAGCGTGACGACGACTGGGACGGTTTCGGCCAACGCCTGACCGGCAGCGGCAGTACCCGCTTCAAGCAGGCCAGGGTGGAAGCGCCGCACGTCTACGACTTCAGCGAGCGCTTCACCTACCAGACGGCCTACTACCAGCAAATCTTGCTGGTGACGCTGGCGGGTATTGCCCGAGCCATTACCCGCGACGCGGCGCAGGCCGTCGCCAGCCGTAAACGTGTTTATAGCCACGGCAACGCCAAGCAGGTGCGCCACGACGCGCAGGTGTTGCAGGTGGTGGGGCAACTTTCCAGCTGGGCGTGGGCGGTCGATGCGGCGGTGCAGCAGGCCAGCTATTCGCTGCAAAAAGCCTTTGAGCTGCATACCAGCGGCGACCAAGCCTTGATCAAGCAGGCCAATATCATTGCCGAGGTGGAGTCCGCCAAGGCGCAGGTGATCGCCACCGAACTGGTGCCGCGCGCGGCGACCGAGCTGTTTAACGCGCTGGGGGCTTCCGACACGCGTATCAGCAAGTCGCTGGACCGCCACTGGCGCAACGCGCGCACCATTTCGTCGCACAACCCGGTGATCTACAAAACGCGCAACGTCGGCGATTGGGAAGTTAACCGCGCCGAACCGACGTTTATCTGGCAGATCGGCAACGGCGAGTGATCAGCACTTTTTCTAGCAATGTCGGCGGGCCAATACCTGCCGACTTTTAAAACAACAACACCAATCAGGGTTAACTAAGATGATGGCAAAACAAAAAACCAATAAAAAATCGTGGCTGCAACACGGCTTAAAAACCTCTGCGGCGCTGGTCGCCAGCGCCATGCTGCTGCTGACGCTCCCGGCCCATGCCGATGATCAAGACGTGCCGTCGCTGAAAGGCAAGCGCATCGGCATCACCGTGGCGGGCACCGACCACTACTGGGACTTAAAGGCTTATCAGGGGCAAGTGGATGAAGTCAAACGCCTCGGCGGTATTCCGATTGCGCTGGACGGCGGCCGCAAAGAAGCCCAGCAAATCTCACAAATTCAGACGCTGATCGCCCAAAAGCCGGACGCCATTATCGAAACGCTGGGCACGGCTTCGGTGCTTGAGCCGTGGCTGAAGAAGATCCGCGCCGCCGGGATCCCGCTGTTTACCGTGGACACCGCCAGTCCGTCGAGCATCAACGTCACCACCTCGGACAACTTCTACATCGGCGAGCAGCTGGCGCTGAAACTGGTGAATGACCTGCGCGGCGAAGGCAACATTTTGGTGTTCAACGGCTTCTACGGCGTGCCGGTGGTGGCGATGCGCTATGACCAGCTGAAAGCCGTGCTGAAATGGTATCCGAAAATCAAAATCATCGAGCCTGAGCTGCGCGACGTGATCCCGAACACCGTGCAGGATGCCTATGCGCAAATCAGCCAGCTGCTGAACAAATACCCGAAAGGCTCGGTGCAGGCGATTTGGGCCGCGTGGGACGTGCCGCAGATTGGCGCGACGCAGGCGGTGGATGCCGCAGGGCGCTCTGAAATCAAAACTTACGCCGTGGACGGCAGCCCGGACGTGGTTTCGCTGGTGAAAGATCCGAAATCCAGCGCCGCCGCCGTGGTGGCGCAGCAGCCTTACCTGATCGGTAAAACGGCGGTGCAGAACGCCGCGCGCTATCTGGCGGGTGACACCTCATTGCCGCCAGCCACCTACGTGCCTGCGCTGGTGGTGACCAAAGAAAACGCCGCCGAGGCGCAGAAAACCTTGGGCCAGACCGATGCAAAATGAGTCGCCACTGCTGGCGCTTAATCACATCAGCAAGGCGTTTGACGGCGTACCGGCACTGCGTGACGTCTCCCTCGAGCTGCGCTCGGGGGAGATCCACGGCCTGATTGGTCACAACGGTGCGGGCAAGTCGACGCTGATTAAAATTTTGGGTGGCCTACACCGCGCCGACCACGGGCAGATCTCGCTCGCCGGGCAGGCGGTGGGGATAGATTCCCCCCGCGTGGCGCAGGCGCACGGCATTGAAATCGTCCATCAGGAGCGGCTGCTCGCGCCAACCTTAACCGTCGCCGAAGCCCTACTGCTGGGGGAAGAGACGGCGTTGCGCGGCTTGCCGCTGGTCAACCGTCGTCGCCTGCGGCGCATCGCCCGCGACGCCATCGAGCAGCACTTCGGCCTGCACATTAACCCCGACAGCCTGATTAGCGACCTCAGCGTGGCGGAGCAGCAGGTGGTGCAGATCACCCGTGCGCTGCGCCACTCGCCGCGCATTCTGGTATTCGACGAGCCAACCGCCGCGCTGGCCCGCCATGAGGTGGCGTCGCTGTTCCGCGCTATCAAAGCCCTGCGCCAGCGCGGGTTGGCCATTCTCTACGTCTCGCACTATCTCGACGAAATCAGCGAGCTGTGCCAGCGCGTGACCGTGCTGCGCGACGGGCAGGACGTGGCGCGTCACGATGTCAGCCAAGTGACCACCCAGCGGCTGATCACCGACATGCTGGGCGACGAGCAAAAATCGCTGGTCGAGCGGCAGACGCATCGCCGCGACGAGGTGCTGCTCAAGGTGAGTAATCTGGCGGCGGCGGGGCGTTTTTCGGCGGTGAGCTTTACGGCGCATCGCGGGGAGATCCTCGGCGTCACCGGCCTGCTAGGCTCCGGCGGCAAGGCGCTGGTGCGCTCGCTGTTCGGGCTGGAGAGCGGCATCAGCGGCAGGATCGAGCTGGCGGGAGACGCTTTTTTACCCCGTTCGCCACGCGACGCGGTTAAACGCGGCATTGCCTTTGTGCCGGAAGACCGCCGCGCCAACGGCATCGCGCCGGAACTCAGCGTGCGGGAGAACATCGCCCTGACCAGCCTGAGTTCGCTGGTTAAAGGGCTGTTTGTCGACCGCGCCCGCGAGCAAAAACTGGTGGCGGCCAATATTGCCGATTTAGGCATTCGCACGCCGGGGCCAGAGGCGCCGCTGCGTTCGCTGTCGGGGGGCAATCAGCAAAAGGTGGTGCTGGCCAAGTGGCTCAACACTGACGCGCAGGTCTACTTACTGGATGAGCCGACGGTCGGGGTGGATATTGGCGCGAAAGCCGAAATTTATCAGGCGCTGCAACGGCTGGCGGCCAAAGGGGCGCTGGTGGTGATTTTCTCCACCGACCTGCTGGAGCTGCAATCGCTGTGCGACCGGGTGCTAGTGATGGCGCGCGGCAGGCTGGTGAAATCCTTGCAAGGAGCCGACACCGACCACCATGAAATCCTCGCCTGGGCCTCTGGCGCGGTGCTGGAAGAAGCAGTTTTGGCCTCTGAAGGAGAGGTGATATGAGTGAATTAACGTCGCGCGAGACAGTGGCCGATGCCGCGCCGCCCGCGCCGAAATCCGAGCGCAGCGCCCACTGGCTACAGGGCGGCGCGCTGCTGATTATCATCGCCGTGCTGGCGGTGTTTGTGTTTCTGTCGCCGATCTTCCTCACAGCGGGCAATCTGGGCAACGTGCTGCAACAGACGGTGGTCACCGGCACCCTGGCTTTCGGGTTGACGCTGGTACTGAGCGGCGGCGGTAGCCACTCGCTGACCGGCGGCATTGACCTGTCGGTGGCGGCCAACATGGGGCTGAGCGGCGCGGTGTTCGCCACCCAACTGAGCCACGGCGCGCCCATCGGTTCCGCCATTCTGCTGGCCCTGCTCAGCGGCGGTGCGCTGGGGCTGCTTAACGCGCTGGCGGTGGTCTGGCTGCGCATCTTGCCGCTGCTGGCCACGCTGACCACCATGAACATCGCCATCGGGCTGGAAATGGTGCTCACCGAGAACGCCACGGTACCGGTCAGCGGCCCGCTGTTTGACACTTTGATTGGCGCGGGGCCGCTGGCGCTGCCGTGGCTGGCGTGGATTTTTGCCGGAGTGGCGCTGGTATTTATCGTGCTGGCGCACTTCACCTCATTTGGCCTGCGGCTACAGGCGGTGGGCAGCCACCCGATCGCCGCGCGGGCGCAGGGGCTGTCGGTGTCGCGCTACGTGGCGGCGAGTTACGTGCTTTGCGGGCTGGCGGCGGGGATTGCTTCTCTGGCTTCCGTGACGTTACTCAGCGGCAGTTCCCCGGGAGCCAATGACAGTTTATTGATGGTGATCGCCTCGGCGCTGCTCGGCGTGGTGTTCTCACGGCGCTTGGTGCCAACCGTCGGCGGGACGCTGGTTAGCGCGCTGTTTCTTAGCCTGATTGCCAATGGTTTTCAGTTAATCAACATTTCAAGCTACTGGATAAACGGGGTCGAGGGTTTGCTGATCCTGCTGGTAGTGTCGCTGACCGCCGTGCTGCGCCAGCGTCAGCAGAGGAGAAAAGTCCGTGTCTGAGCTATCTGCACCTGTCAACCATTCCGCCACTGGCAGAGGGGGCGGCAACCTGCTGCGCACTTTATTGATTCTGACGTTTACCACGCTGCTGGTGTTTTTCAGCCTGTTCGCGCCGGGCTTTTTCACTTTGAGCAATATCGAAAGCGTGCTGCTCAATAACGTCGCGCCGCTGGCGATTGCCGCGCTGGCGATGACGCTGGTCACCTCGATGGGCGCGGTGGATTTGTCGATTGGCACCTCCATCGACTTCGCCTGTCTGGTGCTGGTGACGCTGGTGCTGCATCAGGTGGCGCTGCCAATTGCGCTGTTCGCGGCGCTGCTGGCGGCCCTCGGCGTTGGGCTGTTTAACGCCTTTTTGGTGGCGATTCTGGGCGTCGAGCCTTTTCTCGCCACCCTCGGCACGCTGTTTATCGGCCAGAGCGTGCAACAATTATCTTCCAACGGCGGCCAGCCTATCTATCTGTTAAGTCAGGTGTTACCGGATGGCTTCTCGGCCATCAGCCACGGCGCGCTGCTCGGCGTTCCTCTGCCGCTGTGGTACGTGCTGGTGCTGGCGCTGGTGCTGCATTTATTACTGCATCGCACCCGACATGGACGGGCGTTGACCTTTATCGGCACGCAGGCCAGCGTCGCGCGCTACTCGGGGATTGGCGTCGGACGCCTGACCGCCGTGGCTTTTGTGCTCGGCGCGGTGATTGCCGGGGTGGTCGGGCTGATGCTGGCTTCTAACGTTAAAGCTTGGGTGCCGCTGTCGGGGAATGCCTATCTGCTGAATGCCATCGGCGCGGCGTTTATCGGCACCACTTTCTCCAGCTCGCGCCGCGCCAACGTGCCGGGCACGCTGCTCGGGGTGATCCTGCTGAGCTTTGTCGCCAACGGGCTGCTGCTGATCGGCTGGAATTTCTACTGGCAGCAGGTGGCTTCCGGCGTGCTGATTTTCGTGGTGCTGGCGGCGGGCGCGCTCAGTGCTCGCCAGAAACATTGAGGAACAAGCCATGAGCAATCAAAGCGGCCAGCGGCCCTTTATTTTGTTTGGTTTTATGATGAATGTGGTGGGACATATTTCCGCCGGGCTGTGGCGGCACCCTGAGGATCAGGCGCATCGTTATACCGATATTCATTACTGGGTGGAAATCGCCAAACTGCTGGACGACGCGGGCTTTGACGCGTTGTTTATCGCCGACGCCCTCGGGCAGCTCGACGTCTACCAGCAGCAGCCGAACGCTGCTCTGCGCCATGCCGCGCAGATGCCAGTTAATGACCCGATGCTGCTGGTGTCAGCCATGGGGGCGGCTACTCGCCACTTGGGTTTCGGCATCACGGTCTCCACCACCTATGAGCAGCCTTACCTGCTGGCGCGCAAATTCACCACCCTCGACCATCTGACCAATGGCCGGGTGGCGTGGAATGTGGTGACGTCTATGCTGGATTCCGCCGCGCGCAATTTGGGGCTGACCCAGCAGCTTCCTCATGACGAAAGATATGACCGCGCTCAGGAGTTTCTCGACGTGGCGCGCAAGCTGTGGGAGTCGTCGTGGGAGGAGGGCGCGGTGCTGCGCGATAAAGCCGCCGGAGTCTATACCGACCCCGCCAAGGTGCACCCGATTCAACATCACGGGCGCTATTATCAGGTGCCGGACGCCCATCTGAGCGAGCCCAGCCCGCAGCGCACGCCGGTGCTGTTTCAGGCCGGGACCTCTTCGCGCGGCAGCCAATTTGCCGCCGCCAATGCCGAAGTGGTATTTATGGCCGGGCTGACGCCCGAGGCCATTCGCAAAGATATCGCCACCATTCGCACGCTGGCGACAGAGATGGGCCGCGACCCTAACTCGCTGCGGTTTATCGCCGCCGTAACCGTGGTGACGGGCGCGACGGATGAGCAGGCCGAGGCGCGGTATGAGGATTTCCAGCAGTACATCAGCGAAGAGGCGGCGCTGGCGCTGTTTTCCGCCTGGACCGGCGTCGACTGGTCAAAGTACGACCTCGACCGCCCGCTGGAATATATTGAAACCGACGCCTGCCGCTCGGCGCTTGCTAGCTTGACGCGCATTGATGCCGGTCGCCAATGGACCCTACGCCAAGCCGCGCGCTACATCGGTATTGGCGGATTACATCCCACTTTGGTCGGCGGCCCAAGCTCCATTGCCGACCAGCTAGAGAGCTTCGCAAGCCAGTCCGGCGTCGACGGTTTCAACCTCGGTTACGCCATCAGCCCCGGCAGTTTCGAAGATTTCGTGCAGTTCGTCATGCCAGAATTAACCACCCGAGGTCGGGTGAAACCCCGTCCTGCAACGCCGGAGACATTGCGGGGGAGGTTGTTTGGGGGATTGGTTTAATCATTCCGCGTATCCTGCCCGCCAAAGATATTTTCCTGGCTGCTCGAGGAGCGGCCGTCGCTGTAGCGGATATCTTGGCCGCCGAAGATATTGGCTTGGCTGGTGGAGCTGCTGCCGTCGCTGTTTTGGGTGTCTTGTCCGCCAAAAATATTCGACTGGCTGCTGGACGTGGTGCCATCGCTAAAGCGCGTATCTTGGCCGCCGAAGATGTTGGCTTGGCTGCTGGAGCTGCGCCCGTCGCTGTAACGGGTGTCTAATCCGCCAAAGATATTTTTCTGGCTGGTGGAGGTGGTGCCGTTGTCATAGGTGCAGTCGTAGCCGTCGAAAATGTTCTTCTGGCAGCTGTCGGCGAAGGCGGCGTTGGCCACGCCCATGGTAAATAATGTAGTTAGAAATATTGCTTTGAAACGCATAGCTTCCCTCTGCTCAATGAGCCTCAACACACTGATTCAGATGCTATCTCTTTCTTTAAAATCTACGATGTAATGGAATCATCAAAGTATGTAAATCTCGGTATTGAAACACCAAGATGTTTAGAACTATGGAATTTCCGTCGAAAATAATCTGAGAGATTCGTCTTATTCCGAGTGCGCTGGTGAAGGATCTGGCGGAAGGCTTACAGCTGTATGACGTGCGCAGCCTGTCCGCTGACCCGAGCCTGAAGTATACCGATGGTTATCATCAGCCGACCTCTTTCGATGCCATGAGCAGCAGCCAGCTGGCGGGGAAAATGTCGGTAGTGCGCGAGTACAACCAAAAAGTCAGCAGCAATCCGGGGCTGTATGGCCGTTTTAAAGATGTCTAAACGCCGTTGAACGCAGCAAATGTGCCGCCACGCCCGTGGCGGCATTGTGCAAACTGCTTAGGCACGTGGCTGGCGCCGATAGTGGATCAGCACGTGGCTATTGTCATCTCTGTCATTGAGCGAGCAGCCCGTGCCTCCCTGAGTGTTGGCAAAGGCGACCACAGGGCCGGGGCGCATGTCTTTAGGGCCATTTTCGAAGCTATTGACGAAGTGCCCGGTGCCCGCCCAAACCAAGGTTTTTGACGCGCCAATCGCACGCTCCTCCCTCTCCGCCGCGGCGTTCCACGCAATATTCAAGGCTAATCGCCTGTTCATGTAGCTGATGGCTTCCATTGGGTTTTTCGGCGCGCCGCCCGCCATATGGCGGTCAATCCCCGCGATGGCAATCCCGGCGTTATGCACTTCAGCGAGTGCGCTGGCGATGCTGTCGACCCAAGCCTCGCCGTGCATCGGTGCCCAAGCATTGTAGATGAAGTTTTTGATGGCGTTTTTGCCGCCAGCCAGTGCTTCGCGGAACGCCGCGTTGTCGCTATATTTAACGAATTCTATGGCCAGTAAATCGACCCCGGCCTGTTTCAGCTCTTTAGCCGATCTACCCACTAACTCGGGAATAAAACACTGGCCGTGGACATCACCCAAGTAGGTGACTTTGTTGTCTTTACACAGCGTCGCCAGCATTTTGACCGGGTCATTCACCGGCGGCCTGATTTTGATAAAGGGATGAATGCCACCGCGAACGATCTGCGGCGTGTACTGAATTCGGTTCGATTGACCGATGGAGGAAAACATAGTTCTTGCACCTGTAGGGGAGTGTCTTTGTTAGTGGCGGGTGAGGAATTTAGTTCCTTTTTTTGGCGGGTCGAATGTGTAACCTGGGTCGAGGTTTTGTGATGTCTGATGAATAGAGAGTGCCGCCGCGACAGGTCTAACGGCACTCTCAGGTGTGAAAGGATTAGAACGGCGTTGGGCCAAGCACGGTGACGGCGAGGCTTTCACCTATCGCGCCAAGGCGCTCGAAATCCTGCGCGGCGATCAGCCGCAGGGCAATTTCGACGCCCCCCGGCGTGCAGGTCATCAACAGTCGTATCGGCTGGTCAGTTCGGTTGGCCCACGCGTGGGGAATACCTCGTTTTAACAGCAGGCTGTCGCCGGTTTTGGCATCAATCACTTCATCGCCATAGGCAATGCGCGCGGTACCTTCCAGCACCAGCGCGTATTCATCTTCATTGGCATGCACGTGCAGCGGGGTACCGTCGCCGGGCTGCGAAATAATTTCGACTACTGAGTAAAGCCCGCCGGTTTCCTCAGCAGAAACGCGGATCAAACAAGATTCGCCGGGACGGGTTTGCAGCCATTCCGGCTGAGCTTCGAGGGAGGCAGAGTGTGAGGATGTGTTCAAAGTCGTGGCCCTATATGAATAAGTAGAGTGGGTCGTGAAATTGTGTATAAAACAACCCACTCTATGCTGTTACTGGCTCCGGGCTTATGGCGGCAATGTAATTATCTGCAACAAAGCGTGTGGGAGTTATTTGCGCGGGGAATATTCAAATAATAATGTTTTATCAGCAGCTTACTTTGAACACTTTTGTCACAAATCGGCAGTAAGCTGGGGAGTGGCGCTGAAGCAGTCGATTGATATACTGCGGCGCAGGCATTCGTGATGCCGACCCTACGCATAATCAAAATTTCTAAGACCTATCACCTGAATCTGGAGAGTACCGTGTCAGACATCCTTGCCAAAATCATCGCCGTGAAGCGTGAAGAAGTCGCCTCAGCGAAAAAAGCGGTTTCCGTGGCGCAGCTTACCGAGCAGGCTGCCCAGCAAAATCACCGTGACTTTGTGGCGGCTCTGCGCAGTAAGCGCGACGCGGGCGTGGCGGGGGTGATTGCCGAGGTGAAAAAGGCCAGTCCTTCGAAAGGTTTGATTCGTCCGAATTTCATTCCCCAAGAGATTGCCGCTTCTTACGAGAAGGGCGGCGCAGCCTGCCTGTCAGTGCTGACCGATGAGCAGTTCTTCCAAGGCAGCGCGGCTTATCTGGCCGAAGCCCGTGCCGCCTGTGGCCTGCCGGTGCTGCGCAAAGACTTTATGGTTGACCCTTATCAGGTGCTGGAAGCGCGTGCAATGGGCGCTGACTGTATCCTGCTGATTGTCTCCGCGCTGGAAGATGCTCAGATGCAGGAGCTGGAAGCGCAGGCCCACGAGCTGGGGATGTCGGTGCTGGTGGAAGTACACGACGCCGAAGAGCTGGAGCGTTCGCTGAAGCTGACCACGCCGCTGATTGGCGTCAATAACCGCAATCTGCGCACTTTCGAAACCACCATTGAAACGACCATTAGCCTGCTGACTCAGCTGCCGTCAGATCGCATGGTGGTCACTGAGTCGGGCATTGCGACCCGCGAACACGTGATCCGCCTGCGCGAAGCCAAGGTCAACAGCTTCCTGGTGGGCGAAGCCTTTATGCGTGCGGAAGATCCGGGCGCAGAACTGGCGAGAATGTTCTTCTGATGAAATAAATCATTGGGGAAATTGATTTTACAAGGTTATGGCTCCGCACTGCGCGGAGCCATTTTTTTATGCGGTTTTTAGGCCGCAGGAAATGGTTGGATTGTGTCTTAGCGTATGTCGGCCGGTGAGCAACCGAAACGCTGTTTAAAACGCAGGGAGAAGCGCGAACTGGCGCGATAGCCGCAGGCATCGGCGATCTGCGACAGGCTCCAGCGGGTGGTTTGCAGCAGGGTCATGGCGTGGTGCATACGGATGTCCTGCAACAGAGTGCGGAAGCTGGTTTGCTCTTCCACCAAACGCCGCCGCAGGGTGGCTTCGCTCATCGCCAACTGCTGGCTGGCACTGGCCGCCGTCCAGGCAAATTCGGGAGCGGCGGACATCAGCGCGGTCAGTTTACTGCTCAGCGGTTCTGAGGATCGCGGCATAAACAGCACGCCGCGTTCGGCCAACGCAATCAAGATGCCGGTCAGGCGATGCTGCTGCACGGCGGGGCTGGGCAGCGGCTGTGCGTCATTGCCGATGCCGCGCAGGCAGTGCTCTAAGGTGTCGCGCAGTTCATCATCCAGTGGCACAGTTTTGAAGCCCGCCAGTGGCGTAAGGCTTGCGACCAGCGCCGAGTGATCGCGGTAAAACGCGGCGATCACGGCGGGAGAAAACCCCAGATAGAGGGAAGAGAAAAAGCCTTTTTCGGCATCGGGGCGCTTACTGACGTGGGTCAGCGTGTGCTGGGCAACCACTACAAGATGCTCGGCGTTATCCAGCTGGAGGAAAGCGTTTTGCTGATGGCGCAGGGTCAATTGCCCTGAACGCACCAGCAGGATCGACGGCTCGAAAAAGCGAAAATCGGCGATTTGGTGTGGGTGCTGCAAGTAGGGCTGAGCCATGGAAAATAGCCGGCTGTGGTCAGCCGGCCACTGAACGGGCAGGGGAGCGCTGCTATTTTCTTGATTTGAAGGCTGCATTCTCTCTCCTGCCTAAAGGCTTAGCGCACGTTCGGGTTCAGGCTGTAAGTGCCGGTCAGGCTGGCGGAGGCCAGAACGTGGCCTTCCAGCGCGGCCAGTGCGTCCGGGCCGTAGAACTTGGTTGGCAGTTCCAAATGTGGAATGTCCAGTGCGTAAAGGGTGAAAACGTAATCATGAACGATTTCATCATTCCACGGCGGGCAAGGGCCGTCGTAACCGTGGTAGTCGCCCCCCATGTTTTCGTCATCGCCGAACCACGCGGTGTAGCCATTAATGCCGTGGCGCATTGCCGACTCGGCAGGCAGCGCCGGTTTACCTTTTGGCGTGACGGCGTCGCTGTGGCTGCCTGCGGCAATGTCTCGCAGGTCGGCAGGAATATCGACTAACACCCAGTGGAACAGGTCGGCGCGCGGCAGGGAGGCGGGCACCACTTTGCCTTCCTGATTCACATTGTCGAGGCTGGTCGGCACGTGCGGATCAACACATACCAGTGCGAATGACTGGGTGTTGGCCGGTACGTCGCTCCAGGCCAGATGCGGGTTCTTATTGCTGGAAAGCGTCAGATGAGTAGCGGCATCCGGTACGGCAAAAGCAAATTGGCCGGGAATAGCGGCACCATTCTCAAAACTTTGGCTGGTCAATTTCATGGGTAAATCCTTTATAAGCCGGGGGCGAGACTTCCCCGACAGAGCGTGACTGTGAGCCATGAGTATAAAGAGAATGCCGCCGACGTGAGTCACTTAACCCGTCAGATTACTCACCGTTTCACTCAATATGACGGGAAAGGTGATTTTGCCCGGCTTATTCCAGCGATCTACGCCAAAGATAGAACGCCAGCGCCGCCGGAGGCAGGAAGATCAGCAGCATAATGGGTAACTCTTCGCCCACGCCGTAGCCCGCTTGCAGCACGCCGCCCAGCATGTTCGCCAGCGCCACGCCCAGCCACACCACAATAAATGTCCACAGCCCCCAGCCATTCAGGGCGGGAGTGCGGCGCGAAAATAATTTAACCACCAGATAAAACAGTGCCAGCAGCAGGTAGCCACTCAGCAAAAACAGCAGGGTGCGCATCGATAGTTTGACTCATTGTGAATTTGAATAATTCCGTTTGTAACTATATTGCCACTGAATGAAAAATACGGGAATGGGGCGCAACATCTTTCTTCGCTATCAGCGTGATAGAAGGGACGAATTCAAGTTAATCTGATTGCTGCCGTTATCTACTCTTTAGAGAGTGCTCACTTTATTTGGAATGATTATGAAACCTCACAGCCTTTTGGTGATTGCCGCCTGCCTGCTGGCGGGCTGTTCCAGCATTGATAAGCCAGTGGGCGCGTCGGTTTACCGGCCACTCAACGCCAGCGGCATCACCGGCGAAGCCAGTTACACCACGTCAATCCTGCCGCCGCTAGAGCGTAGCCGCCGACAGGACACCTTTAAGAAAGTCCACGACTTCTGCGGCGGTAAGTACGACATCACCGGCGAAAGCAATGACGGCCACGACGTGCACCTGGCGTTCTTGTGTACCAATAAGGTCAGTTATCAGTAGGCCTCGGCAGCCTCTTTTTATGCAGTGCGTGATCGTCCTCATACGATTAATCTTAGGTCCATGCTTTTGTTTAAAAGTTTGTAATACTAAGAGCATCTTGAGGTTGAACATGTTTGCAGTGAAAAGGAAAAACCATGTCCGAACAAAACGTTAGCCACAGAGGCCACTGCCGCTGTGGCAAGGTGGAGCTGACCATCACCCACCCGCCAATCATGACCGCCGCCTGCCACTGCACCGGCTGCCAGCGTATGACCTCTAGCGCGTTTTCCATGGGAGCTTTAGTCCCCGCCGACGCCTTTGCCGTCACGCGCGGTGAGCCTGAGATTGGCGGCCTACACGGAGAGTCCAATCACTATCACTGCGGCCATTGCAAAAGTTGGCTGTTCAGCCGACCAACCGGCTTTGAAACCATTGTGATTGTCAAAACGGTGATGTTCGACGACCTGCGAGATTTGCCACCCTTTATGGAAACCTGGACCAGCGAGAAGCTGCCTTGGGCCAGCACGCCTGCCGCCCACAGCTACCAGCAATTCCCGCCGCCAGCCGACTTACCTAAGCTTATCCAGCAGTTTGCCAGCCGTTAATCGGCTGCGCTAAACGCGCCAAACAAAAAGGGCGCAGCCGGAATTGCCGACTGCGCCCTTGTTATTGCTGCTAAACACTTACATTACAGCACCGGATCATCCTGATAGCGCGAGGCGAACAGTTTCTTCAACTGAGCCAGCTTCGGCATATCGTTGATGGCGATATAAGGGTTGTCCGGGTTGAGCGTCATGTAGTTCTGGTGGTAATCCTCTGCCGGATAAAAGTGATTTTGGCTTTCGATTTTCGTCACCAGCGGCTTAGAAAACGCATGGCTGGCGTCTAACTGGGCGATGTACGCCTTGGCGACTTTCTCCTGCGATGCACTCAGTGGGAACAGCGCCGAGCGATACTGCGGTCCGCTGTCCGGCCCCTGACGGTTCAACTCGGTAGGGTTGTGCGCCACGGAGAAAAAAACCTGTAGCAGGTCGCCGTAGGAAACCTGCGTCGGGTCGAAGGTCACCTGCACCGACTCGGCATGCTCGGTTTTGCCACTGCTGACAGTTTCATAATCTGCCGTTAACGCCGTGCCGCCGGTGTAACCCGCCACCACGTTGGTTACGCCTTTCACATGCTGGAATACCCCTTCGACACCCCAGAAACAGCCACCGGCGAACAGCGCGGTTTCACTGTGCGAGGTGGTAGCAGGCGCTTCGTTTTGCACCGGCGGGGCAATGGCGACGGCCTCTTCCGCGCCGCCAAAGGACCAGGCAATGCTGCACCACATCAGCGCGGTGATGGCGATAAAGATGCCCCAGACACCGGATCGGCGCAGGGAAGAAAATCGTTTATGAGTCGTTTGCATTCGGGTTGCCTCGCAGGTTTTTAACCAAAGGTGAAGGCGTAAGCCGCCACGCCGCTGTCTAAGAATTCAATGGTGAAGCTGTGGTCGCCCTGATTATCCGACTGGCGGATCAGCTGATATAAACGCTGGTCAGTCACCACGCCGTCACCTTCTGGAGAGATATCCGTGCCGTGCATCGCGCCCGGCGCTTTGCCGTCGAGCAGCACTTTGAAATGCACCGGCTTGCCGTTTTTCCCCGGACCCAGCACAAAGTGCAGATCACGCGCATGGAACTGGTAGGAGATGCGCCCGGCCGGGCCATTCAGTTGAATGTTCTCGCCGCCGATGGTCCAGCGACCTGCCAGCCCCCACGAGTTCAAATCCAGATGCGTTGGCAGGGTGTAATCCGCCGGGGCATCGCTCACCGCGCTCTCTGAGACAAAGTTCTCGGCGCGCATATAACCCAAATAAGTCTCTGGAGAGAGTGGGGCGCTGTTCTGGTCAGCCGCCTGCTCGACGCCTTGACCCTGCACCTGACTGAGGGTGGTGGTGACGTTTTTGGCTCCCGCTTCGCGCAATAGCTGTTGGATCACCTGCTCGGACTGGGCGTAATCCCCTTCACCGAAGTGGCTGTGGCGAATCTGCCCCTTGGCGTCGATAAAGTAGTGCGCAGGCCAATATTGGTTGTTGAAGGCGCGCCAGATGCTGTAGTTGTTGTCGATAGCAATCGGGTAGTCGATGCCCAGCTTCTGCGCTTCTTTGGTGACATTATTGATGTCGCGCTCGAAGGCGAACTCCGGCGCGTGGACGCCAATCACCACCAGGCCCTGATCGCGATATTTGTCCGCCCAAGCTTTAACGTAGGGCAGGGCGCGCAGGCAATTGATGCAGGAGTAGGTCCAGAAATCGACCAGCACCACCTTGCCGCGCAGAGACTCCGCCGTCAGCGGCGGCGAGTTCAGCCACTGTACCGCGCCGTCGAGGGAAGGCATCGGGCCTTGGTTATCCAGCAGCGGCGCGCCGTTTTCAGTGCTGACCGAGGCGGTTTTAACAGGGCCATTGGCGCCGAATTTGTTGATTAAGCTCTGCTCGAAGCCCCCCGTAGAGGCGGTGGAAATGCGCGCCAGCACGCCGGTATCCAGCCCGAGGGAGATTGCCACCACGCCGAGCAGCATTGCGGCACCCAAGCCCCGGCGGATCCACTCGCCTGCGCCCAAAGAGCGTTTCATGGCGCTAAACACTTTGCCGCCAATCAGCAGGGCCAGCGTCAATGACGTCACGGCCCCCGCCGCGTAGGCCAGCAGCAGCAAGGTTGAGCCAACGTTAGCCCCTTGCAGCGCCGCGCCGGTCAACACCAAGCCTAAAATCGGTCCCGCGCAGGGTGCCCACAGCAGGCCGGTGGCGATGCCGAGTAAAAATGATGTACCGACCTGCGGCTTCTTGCCGACGGTCAGAGCATTGGTCATGCGATTTCCTGCTGATACCAGCGGGTGCATCATGCGTTCGCCAATGCTTGGGAACAGCAGCGTGACGCCAAACACCGCCATCAGCACCAGCGCCAGCCAGCGACCATATTGGTTAGCCTGCACCACCCAGCCGCCGCCCACTGCCGCCAGCGTCGCCACCAGCGTGAAGGTCAGCGCCATCCCCGCCAATAAAGGCAGGCCGGTGCGGGCGAAGGATTGGTCTGAACGCGCAAACACGAAGGGCAGCACGGGTAAAATACAGGGGCTGGCGATGGTCAGCACGCCACCGAGGTAGGCAAGGATAAGGATCAGCATGGTGTTTCCTCACAGCAGGATAAGGGCACAAATTTTTATTGTTTTGGACGGTGACAGCTTCGCACGCTGTTATCCTGCCAAACCAACAAGGGCCAATGAATGACGGCTGAATGACAAAAATGTCATAAACACCGCTCTGATTTTATTCTGCCTGCAATTGAGGTGTTAAAGGGGGGGGGCACGAAAAGTTTAAGGTTGTCACTGATGTATAAACGGTTGTTTTTGGAGTTGTTTGTGGCGCGAGGAGTGGGGCAGAGAGTGATCGAAGGAGAGGGAGGATTAAACAAAAAACGCATCCCAACATTGTCCAAAAATGGCTAATGTTGGGATGCGTTTACAATAACGCTGGGCTGCGCCCGCGATTAAAACACCGCGTCGTCAGGCGTAATGCCGACCACCAGTTCCAGCGCGTTGCGCAGGATGTCGAGCTGAACAACATCGTTGGTAGTTTCAAGCTGCATGATCAGATGCAGAATAATGTCTTTATTCGTCACTTTGCCGCGCTGGGCCAAGATGGCGCGGATGGCGCCGCCCAGCGCTTCAGTTTCGGAGGAGTACATATCTCCTGATTTAGCAAAGTGTTGGTAAACATGGTGCTGTGTGACTTCGTCGGAAATTGACCCCATGCCTCGCGTGGCGTTGGTGTCTTGGTGCTCAAGCATATCCAAATCGGTGGTGTTAGTGCTTTTTACGTTCATCGGATGGCCCTTCAGCATTAAAAAAGTGTCGCACGTTGTCCGTGCTGTAGATTTCGTAAGTGAACCGCCCCTGCTGGTCTTTCGCACCGTGGCGGATCTCGTTTATGACCTGTTCGCACATCCGTTTCCGTTGAGGGTCATTCTCGCGGCCAGCCATAAATTGCAGCTGGGTGAGAAGACGCTCAATGGAAATGGCGCTCTTAGACTTGAGCAGGGCGACGACGGCTTCGCCCAGAAGCAGGTCCGTCAGTTTTTCATCTTCACTTCTAAACATAGTAATGACCTCTAATGCCTTACCTGGACAAACGCATATCGGTGTCAGGCTCAGAGTTGCTCTCTAGCCCCTCTCCCTAAACGCACGTGCGTTAATGGGGAATGACGGTGCATCAAGAGGAAATACGGTCGTGCCAACATCTCAAAGTGGTTTGATTCTAGGCGTCGCGCTCAAGTACCAGCTGCAGGCAGGCTAAATAGTGTTTTTCCTGCTCGCCAGACTTGGCGGTTTCAATTCGGTTTAACAGCTTATCGCACAGTGCTTTACGGTTAAGATTTCTGCCAGCCGTTAAAATCTCAACGACGATCTGCCCCATGGTTTCTTCTTCTGAAAACAGCACCTCGGTGGAGAAGTGTGCCGCATCCATTACAGACAGATTTTGCTTCGAATTTGATTGCTGCATATGTTCCCTCACCCTTCAAATATATGGCTAATAGTCACCTGCGTGACGACAAAGCTATACAAGAATCTAAAACCTGTACAGGCTTGGTCGCACTAAATGATCAAGAATCGCGCGAGGGTGGGAAGATTTGTAAGCAAAGTAACTATTGTATCTTTATGAAATCATTCATTTATTTTTGAAGGATACAGAATAGTCTTAAAGCGGGGAACCGACCTGAGGGGCCTTCTCCTTTTTAGGGAGAAGGCTGAGATACGCTGAAATAGGGAAAGTGAATTACTCTGCCAGCCAGACCTCCACCTGATGATTTACGCCATCATCCCGCGCGGGGATCATACCGTCAGATACAGGTTGCCCGTCCATCACCACCTGATAGCCATTTTCGCCGCGTTTCACCGTGATGTGGTACTGGCTGCTGCCCTGTTGATAGGTCAGGCTGACCTGCGGCCAGTCGGCGGGCAGGCGGGTATGGATGGAGATAAACTCGCCGTGGCGCTTAATGCCCAGCAGCGACTCGGTGATCAGGCGATAGGTCCAGCCCGCTGAGCCGGTGTACCAGCTCCAGCCGCCGCGCCCGTTGTGCGGATCGACGGTGTAGATGTCGGCGGTGATGACGTAAGGCTCGACCTTGTAACGGTCTACCCCTTCGGCATTCAGGCTGTGGTTGATCGGGTTGATGAGCGACATCAGCTGCCACGCCCGTTCAATATCGCCCATTTCGGCGAAGGCCATTACGGCCCAGATCGCGCCGTGGGTATACTGCCCGCCGTTCTCCCGCACGCCCGGCAAGTAGCCGCGAATGTAGCCGGGGTTTGGCCCGTCGCCGTTAAACGGCGGGGTGAGCAGGCGAATCAGCCCGGCCTGATCATCCACCAAACGGTTATCCAACTGTTTCATCGCCAGCTGGCTGCGTTCGGGGTCGCCCGCGCCGGAAAGTACCGACCAACTCTGGGCGATGGCGTCAATCTGGCACTCATTGTTGAGATGAGAACCCAAGGTTTCGCCGCTGTCGAAGTAGCCGCGCAGGTACCATTCGCCGTCCCACGCGTTATCGTGCAGGTTCTGTTTCAACGTCGCCGCCTGCTGCTGGCACAGGGTGACGATGTCGGATTTGCCCAATCTTTCGGCCAGTGCCGCAAAGCGCTGCAACACGTTGTAGAGGAAGAAGCCCAGCCAGACGCTCTCTCCCTGCCCCTTAATGCCGACGTTGTTCATGCCGTCATTCCAGTCCCCCGCGCCCATCAGCGGCAGGCCGTTTTTGCCGAAGTTCAGGCCATGTTTGATGGCGCGCATCCCGTGTTCGAACAGTGATTCATTGAGGTTGCTGAGGGTCGGCTGCTCGTAGAAAGACTCCTCTTCCGGTGCCAGCAGCCGCGCTTCGATATAGCCCACCGGCTGGTCGGCAATCGCCACGTCCCCCGTCACTTCAATGTAGTGGCACATCGCCAGCGGCAGCCACAGATAGTCGTCAGAGCAGCGCGTGCGCACGCCGTTGCCTGACGGCGGATGCCACCAGTGCTGGACGTCACCCTCGGCGAACTGGCGGGACGCACAGAGCAGGATCTGTTCGCGCATCCGCTCCGGCGCGGCGTGGGTCAGAGAGAGGGTGTCCTGCAACTGGTCGCGGAAACCAAAAGCGCCGCCGGACTGGTAGTAGCCGCTGCGCGCCATAATGCGGCAGGCCAGCGTCTGGTAAATCAGCCAGCCATTGGTCAGTAGGTTGACGGACGGCTCCGGCGTGTGGATCTGAATTTTATCCAGCACCTGATGCCAGTGGTGGTGAATGTTGTCCAGCTCGCGGCGGGCCGCGTTTTCATCAAGGAACTGGCGGATCAGCTGTTCAGCGTCCTGCGCGTTTTGCCCAAGGCCGAGGGTGAAGACGAAGGTGCGCTGGTCGCCGTCAATCAGCGTGGTGGCCGACTGCACTGCGCCACAAGGGTCAAGCCCAGCGCCGGTTTTGCCGGACAGACGCTGAAGCTGCATCGCCGCCGGGGCGCGCGGAGAGCCGTTGAGAGCCGTTGCGCCCCAAGAATTCGCGCCGGTCGCCACTCACCGAGCAGTGAACGCCGGTGACGGCGAAGAAGGCGGTGCGCTCCGAGCCATTGCTGCCGTAGTAGTTGGTCGCCAACACGCCGCAGCCTTTGTCCACCGAGGCGCTGCGCGTCATCACGTGCATGGCGGATTTCGCCCGCAGATCGGCCATGATCCATTCGACATAGCCCGTAGCCGACAGCTTACGCGGACGGCCCGAGCTGTTGCTCAGAGTTAGAATAAACAGTTTCACCGGCGCGTGTTCCGCCACCAGCACGGTTAACTCGCTGTCGATGCCACTCTGGCGATGCTCAAAGCGGCTGTAACCAAAGCCGTGGCGGGTTAAATAGTCGCCGTCGCCGCGAACTGGCAGCGGCATGGGCGACCAAACTTCGCCACTCTCTTCGTCACGCAGGTAGAAAGCCTCGCCGGAGCCGTCGGTCACCGGGTCGTTTTCCCACGGCGTCAGGCGATATTCGTGGGCGTTTTCAAACCAGGTGTAAGCCTGCCCGCTTTCGGAGATCACCGTGCCGAAGTTGGCGTTGGCTATCACGTTGGACCAAGGGGCAGGGGTGTTTTTGCCCTCTGGCAGCAGGATTTGGTACTCGCGGCCATCCGGCGAGAAACCGCCCAGGCCGTTGAAGAAGCTCAGCGAGTGAGTGTCAAACTCGCGCGGCGCGTGCAGGTTCTTCGGCAGAATCGACATCGGCACCAGCAGCGGCTGAATGTTCTGCGGCTGCTGCATTTTTTGGTTGAACTGGTCAAGCAACCCGCCGTGGCGGTCGTCGAACCAAATGCTGGCGACGCTCATCAGCAGGGTGCGGTCTTCCGAGGTCATGTGCTCGCCTTTGCGCACGAAGATGCCGCCCGGCTTGTCCATCAGGCTCGACTCGGCACCGGCCGCCACGCGGCTCATGATCTCATTGTGCAACTCTTGCTGATAGCCGCCCTGATCGTTACTCAGGATCACCAAATCCACGCTCAGCCCTTTTAGACGCCAGTAGTTATGGGCACGAATCAAATGCGTGACCATCAGGATGTTCTCCGCACTGGTGATCGACAGCAGCACGATCGGCAAGTCGCCGGAGAGCGCGTGGCCCCACAGGCCGGACTGCCCGCGACGGTTCCGACCCAAGGTTTGGGCATCGGCGCGCAGTTCGGCGCTTGGGAACAGCACCGCGCTGGCCAGCCGATTGTAGAAGTTGGCGTCATCCTCATTGGCGTTTATCTGGCGCAATGTCACCTGACTGTGCGACCAGGCCAGCTCGAACACGCGGTCGGCGATGTTGTGGTCACGGTATTTCTCCATCATCGCCAGACTAAGGTGGCGCTCAGGGGTGATGCCGTAAACCATATCGATCACCAGCGGCACGCCGGGCTTGAGCACCACCCGCTGGCGGATAGCGACGATAGGATCCAGCACCGGCCCCGCGCTGTTGCCGAGCGGGCCGGGGTTGGCCAGCGCCTGTGGGTCAGCGGAAGTATGCCCACGGCCAATAAAGGCGGCGCGGTCAGTTTCAAACGAGGTTTCGCGGTCGGTCGGGCCATGAATAGCCAGCATGTGGAACAGCCACGGGCAGGCCTCGTTCTCCTCACGCGGGCGGCGGTGGCACAGAATGCCTTCGCGATCGGCCACCAGCTCGGTCTGGATAAACAGGTTGCTAAAGGCCGGGTGGGTGAGGTCATTGGCGGCCGGGGCCAGCACCACTTCCGCGTAAGTCGTTATCTCAATGACGCGCGGCTGGCGGCCTCGGTGAGTCAAGGTCATGCGGCGAAGTTCGACGTCATCTTCCGGCGATACCACGATTTTGGTGTGCATGATCAGCTGGCCTTCGGTGCGCTTGAACTCCACGCTGGCATCGGTAAACACTGCCTGATAAAGACTGGCCTTTTGCCCCATCGGCTGCCATGCGTTGCTCCACACCTCGCCGGTCTGTGGGTCACTGATATAGCAGAAGGTGCCGCGCTGGTCACTAGTGGCATCTTCGCGCCAGCGGGTCAGCGCGAGATTGTGCCAGGTGCTGTAGCCGCCGCCCGCCTGCGTCAGCATCAGGTGGTAATGGGTGTTCGACAGCAACTGTACTTCGGGAATAGGGCTGTCCACATTGTTGAATTCGCGAATATCCACATTCACCGCCTGTAGCGAACCCTCCACCGATTCAAACTGGCGGCGCGGGCTGTAGAGATCTACGGCGTCAGGCACGCGCTCTTGCAGCAGCAGGCGCGCCGACTGGAATGAGGTATTGGCGGCGAAGCGATCGACCATCGGCGCGTCGAGCAGCAAATGCGACAGCGCGAGGAAGCCCATACCCTGATGGTGCGCCATATAAGAGCGCACAATCACGTAGCTTTGCCCACGGTTGAGGCGCGACGGGGTGTGGTCCAACGCCTCGTAGAAGCCATACTGGCCGCGCGCGCCCAGCGCCTCCAGTTCCAGCAGGTTGCCGCAGGCTTTTTGCGGCTCGACTACCAGCGCCATCAGCGTGGCATACGGGGCGATCACCATGTCTTCGCCCAAGCCGCGCTTCAGGCCCAGGCCCGGCACGCCGAACGCGTGATACTGGTAGTTATGGTTGGGGTCGAAGGAGGCGTAGGCCGATTCAGAAATCCCCCACGGCACGCCGTGCTCGTTACCCCAGTCAATCTGGCGTTTCACGGCGGCGCGGCACATCTGCACCAGCAGGGTGTCGGGATAGCCCGGCATCACCAGCTGCGGCATCAGATATTCAAACATCGAGCCGCTCCACGACATCAGCGACGGCTTTTTGTCTATCTGGGTAAACAGCCTGCCGAGGGCAAACCAGCTTTTCTGCGGCAGTTGGTTGGTGGCAATGGTGAAGTAGTTGGTGAGGCGAATCTCCGAAGGAAGCAGGTCGTAATGGCCGCTATCCAGCTTATTAATGTCGCAGTTATAGCCGACACTCAGCAGGCTGGTGGTGGTGTTGTAGAGGAATTTGAAGTCCATCCGCGCATGGTCGGCGAGGCGTTTTTCCAGTTCGCTAATCAGCACCAGCCGCTTGCGCGCCAGGGTGACGGTCAGCGCGATTTTGGCCCGGTTCAGCCCCGGCACCTTGCCTTCCAGCTGAGACAGCCAGACCAGCGAAGGCAGCACTTTGCCCCTTGGCTCTTGCTGCATCCAGCCATAAAGCAGCGCCCACTCTTGGCAAAATTCGCTCAGTTGTACCTTGAGCGCACTCAGCCAGCGCATGTCGCCATTGGGTTCTAGCAGCAGCGTCGAGGTCAGAGTCAGCATGGCATTTAGCTCATTGAACACCTGATGCTGCGGCAGTCCGCTGGCGTTAAGCCAGTGCTGACGCAGCGGCTTGAGGGTTTCCCGTTTGCCGGTCCCCGCGCCGCTTTCCACCAGATAGAGGGTGTCTTCGATCCCCGCCAGTACCTGTTTGATGTCAATCGCGGGCAGATGGCGCAAGGCCGCCAGCCCGGTGCTCAGAGTGAGCAAGTGCCCGGCCAGATTGCCGCTATCGACGCTGGAGATATAGCGCGGATTGAGCGGCGCGAGGGTGCGGGTGTCATACCAGTTATAGAGGTGGCCGCGATAGTGCTCGAGCTTGTCCAGCGTATCCAGCGTATTGGTGGTGCGCAGCAGCAGATCGCCCTGCGTGATATAGCCGAAGTCCATCGCCGTCATGTTGGCCAGCAGCGACAGGCCGATATTGGTCGGCGAGGTGCGGTGAGCAATCACCGGCTCCGGCACCTCCTGATAGTTATCCGGCGGCAGCCAGTTCTCGTCTTTATTCACGAAGGTGGCGAAGAAGGCCCAGGTTTCGCGGGCGGTCTGGCGCAGGAAGCGGCGCTGTTTCAGGTTGATATCCGCCTGAGGCTTGCCCGGCGTTTTGCTCATCCAGCTCAGCAGGCGCGGCGCGAAGAACCACAGGACGCCCAGCGGCACGGCGAGCGTCATATACAGCGGGTTGAAGTGCAGGGTCAGCAGCACAAACAGCACTCCGGCCAGCGGATTGACCCACATGGCGCGGTAGAAGTTTTCCGGCGACAGCGAATAGCGGGTTTTACTGGCGTCGAAGCTGGCCCACTCGTTGAGATGCTTATGGCTGACAGCCAGTCGCCACAGGGTGACCACAATGGCTTTCAGGTTGTAATAGCTCTCGTGCGGCAGCGTGCTGAGGGTCAGTAACAGGTGCGACAGGCGGGTCAGCGTCGAGGCCAACACGGTTTTGACATGCTGCAACAGCGGGCGTCGCGGACCTTTATTCAGCAGGTCTAACAGCAGCGCCACCGCCGTCGGGAATAGCAGCAGCGTGGCGATAAAGCCCAGCCAGTAGGCCGGATTGGGCACTATCGTGATAGTGCAAAACAGCATCACCAGCAGGCTTGGCGCCACCAGACTGCGGCGCAGGTTGTCGAGCAGTTTCCAGCGCGACAGGGTACTTAGCGGGTTGGCGTGGCGCGTGCCATCGGCCCGCCGCACCCGCAGGCGCAGCCAGTTGAGCAACTGCCAGTCGCCGCGGATCCAGCGCGAACGGCGCGCCGCGTCCACCAGATAGTTGGCCGGATATTGCTCATACAGCACCACGTCGCTCAGCATGCCGGAACGGGCGTAGCAGCCTTCCAACAGGTCGTGGCTGAGCACCAGATTTTCCGGGCAGGTGTTGTGGGTGGCCTGAGTGAACATATCGACATCGTAGATGCCCTTGCCGACAAAAGATCCCTCGCCAAACAGGTCCTGATAGATGTCTGACGACATGGAGGAGTAAGGATCATTGCCCGGCTTACTGCTGCTCAGGGCGGCGTAGCGCCCCTGACCGTAGCGCGGGATCTCCTCGGCCAGTCGCGGTTGCAGGATGGCGTAGCCCTCGACCACTCGACCAAGTTCAGCGTCAAAAATCGGATGGTTGAGCGGGTGGGCCATGGCGGCAACCAGCTGATGGGCCGTGGCGCGGGGCAGCACGGTATCGCTGTCGAGGGTAATGACGTACTTCACCTTGGAGAGCTGTTGCTGAGTGGCACCAATCACGGTGGAGAAGGCGTTGCTCTGGCCACGCAGCCAGTGGTTAAGGGCGCTCAGCTTGCCGCGTTTGCGCTCATAGCCCATCCATACGCCTTGCGACGGGTTGAACTCACTTTCGCGATGCAGCAGGCTGAACAGTCCGTCGGGTGCCTGCGGATAGCGGCGATTGAGCAGCTCGATTTGCGCCGTGGCGTATTCAAGCAGGCGATCGTCGGCGTCGCGATAACGGGTGTTACTGTCGTGAAAATCGGCGATCAGGGCGAAATAGAGGTGAGCGCGGGTGTTACCGAGATAACAGACTTCGAGGCTGTTGACCAAGGTGTCAATCCCCGCGCGGCTGCCGAGCAGGCAGGGAATGGCCACCAGCGTGCTGAAGCGTTCGGGGATCTCTTTGGAGAAATCCAGCCGTGGCAAAGGGTGCGGCGTGCGGCTGCGGGTGGTGGCTTCGCTCAGTAAACTCATCACAAACTGGCTACAGACAATCACAATCGGAATAGCCAGCAGCCACAGCGGCCAGGTCATGCCTCGATCGTGGGTGTGCAGCAGCAGATCGGCGGTGAGGGCGGTGATTAGCAGGCTCAGGCTGCCCAGCCATGAAAGCAAAGGGGTTTTGTTGAGCTGCTGGCGAAAACGGCTGAGAGCTGAATAGCGGATATCCAGATGCTTCTCGAGCGCGTCGCGGCCTTTATCCACCAGAAAATAGCCGACGTGGCGCATGCGGCTGTCCGGCGGCGCGGCTTGGGTCAGGGCAATCACCTGCCGGGCAACGCCGGCTTCATCATAAATACAGTGGCGCGCCAGCATCTCAATCACGTGGCGATAATTATCGCGGGTGTCGAAGTGCATGGTCGGATAAATGCCCGCCGGGTCCTGGTGCAAGATGCTCTCCACCAGACTCATGCTTTCGGCGAAGTCCGCCCAGTCCATCTCATTCAACTGGCGCAGGCCAATAATGCTGTTACTGACGGAGAGCTGGCTGACGGCTAACTGCTGGTTGAAACGGGCAATCAGCTCAGAGGTGGTCAGGCCGACCTCGGTCAGACGCTGCTCAATCCAGGTCAACGGCAGGGCCAGCATCGAGCCGTGGCCTTGCAGTCGGCGCACTAACTCGGCGACAAAGGCACTGGTGCGCGGCGGGTTGGTGCGCGCCATGTCGGCGATCACGATGATCAAACGCGCCGGGTCGTTTTCGGCGGTGTCCTGCATTTTGTTCACCCAGCGGTCGGCCAGATTGCGCTCTTGCTGGGCCTTCGCCACGTCGATACTCACTCGCCGCAGATTCTCAATCAGCGCCAGACGCAGCATGCCGGGCAGCGCCCACAGCTCGCCCAGTTTCAGCGGCGTGACTTTCTGGTAGGCGGTCATAAAACGCGTCAGGGTGGTGGCATCCCAGTGGCCGTCGCTGTGGGCGATAACCTCGGTAGCGATGTCATAGATGCGCGGGCAGTTGTGCGGCGCAGCCAGCGCGGGCAGGCCTTTACCGAAGTTTTTCGGCAACAGCTGACGCACCAGGCGAATCTGTTCTTCAATCAGATAAAAGTTATCGAGCAGCCACTCGCCAGCCGGGGCGATGCTTTTTTTGTCGCCCGTGCTGAGGATCTGACAGTTACGCGTCAGCATGGTTTCATTGGCATCCAGCCGTTTGAGCAGGTAATAAGGCGCTTTTTTGCTCGACAGCTTATGGGATTGCGCCAGTTTTCGGCCGTAGCGCTCCATCTGATCTACTGAGAATAACTCCGCTTGAATGGCGGAAGTTTCCTGATTTTCTTTCGTACTACCGGCTGAAACCGGCTGATCTTTATGACTTTTAAACCAATCACTGAACGGGATTTTCACGCAAACATTCCTTATGCGTACGCAAAAGGACAGGCTTAGACACGACGATGTGGGTACGCAAATTGAGTGAAGAAATAGCGAGGAAGCTTCACGGATGAACGGTGTAGAAAATAACCGGTTGGTTTAAGCTTAGCAGTGTTCTGCGTGGTGCTGAGTTTATATTACAGAGTTGCGAATGGGCTTGGCTTTGCCTTTGACGATTTTCAGAGCTTTATCCGGGTCGCCCGCCACAAATTCAAAGGTCGGTGAATAGTAAAAAGGCAGCCAGCCGCCGTAGCCGCTTTCCCATTCCCAACGGACCGGGCAAGGCCACAGAATATCTTCATACATAATGTAGTAAGTCCATCGTCCGTGAGGGCGACGTGGTTTGGGTGTTTTCATAAATTGGCCGGGCGGAGTTCCTACAGGACACAGGTTATATTTTGAACCCCTGAGCCCTAGGTTTCAAGCCTTGTACCGCGCGCGGCGTCAGACGATCGGACGCGTCCCTCGGGCTTAGCCCACCGCATCAGTGCCTGTGAGCTTCAGGGTAAGTCGAACAACGAGATCAGCCAAATTCTCAATCGAAGCCCGAAAACAACCAGTGCGCAGAAGAAAAGCGTGCTGCAAAAACTCAACGTAGGCAGCATTGCCGAACTGATTTCCGTCAGCGCTATTAATCAGCGGGTGAATCCGCTCTGAAGTTAAAAATGCTATCCTTATCTGACTCACTTAACCGTCAGTCTGATAGAGGAGGGCAAACGATGCAGGGCGTACCGGAGCTTTTTCCCTACGATAAGGACTGCGCGCAGTTTAAGACCTTGCCACAGCTGCCCGGCGTGGAGCTGTATCACGCGCACATTGATCGCTATGCTTTTGAGCCTCATTCCCACGAAGCTTTTGGCATTGGCGCCATTGAACAGGGTGCCGAGCGTTTTCGCTATCGCGGTGCCGAGCATCTGGCGTCGGCGGGTTCGCTGGTGATGATGAACCCGGATGAGATTCACACCGGCCAGTCGGAAACCGAAGGCGGCTGGCTCTATCGCATGATTTACATCGAGCCGCAGGTGTTTGAAGCGCTGTCCGGCGAACGCGCTCGCTGGTTCACCGACGCCGTGCGCCACGACCCGCGCGCTGCGCGGCAGCTGTCGCAACTGCTCTCCGGGTTGTGGGAAACCGACGATGCCCTGACCCGCGATGGCCTGATGCTGGCGGTGACTGACCTGCTGCGCCCGCACTCTCACGTCGGGCATCGGCTGCGCTCCGAGCCTGCCCACCGTTTTGACCGAGTGACCGAGTATCTGCGGGAAAACTTCGCCAACAGCATCACCCTGGATGAGCTGGCGTCGCTGGTGAGCCTCAGCCCGTACCACTTCCTGCGGAAATTCAAACAGCAGATGCACGTTACCCCGCACCAGATGCTGATGGCGATTCGCCTCAACGAAGCCAAGCGCATGCTGAGTTTTGGCATCCCTGCCGCGCAGGTGGCCTTCAGCGTTGGCCTGACCGATCAGGCGCACCTGACCCGCGCCTTCTCCAACCGCTATGGCTCGACCCCGGTGCGTTATCAAAAGCAGGTCGCGGCCGGTAAATAACCCTCCAATGCGTGAACTCCTCGCTTTACCCTTCTTCGCCAAGTGCGCAATTTCCTACAATACAGCCCCGACGCCTCTCTTTACCCTGACGGCATGTAAATGTTTTCTAGAGGTTAAAAATGTTAAAAGGCGTCCTGTTCGCCCTGGCTTCGGGTTTAATGTGGGGACTGATTTTTGTTGGGCCGATGATTGTGCCGGACTATCCGGCGTCGATGCAGTCCACCGGCCGTTACGTGGCTTTTGGCGCGATTGCGCTGGTGGTGGCGTGGATCAAACGCGACGCGCTGCGCGAGCTGTCGCGCGCCGACTGGATTGAAGCGCTAAAGCAGACGGTGATCGGCAACCTGATCTATTACTTCTTCCTCGCCAGCGCCATTCAGCGCACCGGCTCGCCGATTTCCACCATGATTATCGGCACGCTGCCGGTGGTTATCTCGGTTTCGGCCAACCTGTTTTATGGCCAGAAGGAGGGCAAGCTGTCGTGGCGTAAGCTCACGCCGGCTCTGCTGGTGATTGCGTTGGGTCTGGGGTTGGTCAACGTGGCCGAGCTGAAAGGCAATACCGAGCCGTTTGACCCATGGCGCTACGGCACGGGTATCGCCATGGCCTTAGCCGCGCTGGCCTGCTGGACCTGGTTCCCGCTGCGCAATGCCCGCTGGCTGCGCGAAAACCCGGACAAGTCGCCAATCACCTGGTCGGCGGCGCAGGGCCTCGTGACCCTGCCTCTGGCGACGGTCGCTTTCCTGCTGGTTTGCGCCCAGCTGTCGATCAGCCACTCCGGCATCGCGCTGCCGTTCGGCCCGCGCCCGTGGGTGTTTATCGGCCTGATGATCGCTATTGGCGTGTTCTGCTCATGGGTAGGTGCACTGTGCTGGAACGAAGCTAGCCAGCGCCTGCCGACCGTGCTGCTCGGGCCGCTGATAGTGTTCGAAATTCTGGCCGGTCTGGGCTACGCCTTCCTGCTGCGCCAGCAGTGGCCGCCGCTGATGACCTTAGCCGGTATCGCCTGTCTGGTGATTGGGGTGATTGTTGCAATGCGCATCAAACCTGAGCCGGTGCAGCCACTGGCGCAAAAGAATCTGCATACGCCATAATTAAGCGTCAGCCCGCTTGCGCCCTGATGTCACCTTGCTGTCAGGTCGCTGTCGGGCTTCTGTCGTGTTGCTTTTTCGCGCCAGGCGGCATGCTGTTGCGGTGTCCTGCATTTTCTAAAGGTGAAATGATGAATCAGAACCGTATTAAGCAATTAAGACTCTCCCGCGCCTGGTCACAGGAGCAGTTGGCCGAGCTGACCAGCCTCAGCGTGCGCACCATTCAGCGTATTGAGAATGGCGAGCAGGCCAGCCTAGAGACGCTGGGCGCGCTGGCCGCCGCCTTTGATATTAAAGTGGCCGAGCTGGTGGGGGAGCAGGGGGCTGCGAGTTCGCCCGACAACGCGCTGGACCTGAATATCGAAGCCGCGCGTCATCAAGTCCGCAGTGAAAGTCGCTTTTACCGAGGCATGATTATTTATCTGCTGGTCAGCGTGCTGCTGATTGTGATTTGCCGCGTGACTTCGCCCGAGTACAACTGGTTCTGGTGGCCAGTGGGTATCTGGGGCGGGTTGATGGTGATTCGCGGTTTGCGGGTATTTGTCCTGCGCGGCTGGTTCAGCCGCTGGGAGCAGGCGCGATTACAGAAAATTTTGCGTAAATAGCCGCTTTTTCCACATTTCCTCCCTGCTTTTTTTCTCATTCTGCATAAACTGCTGACAGGGCAGTGAGTTAAATAACGGGGGAGAGATGGCAGCAGAGAGCAAAGTGACGATAGCGCGGTTCGAACCGGAGGATTCTCCGGCGATCACCGCGCTTATTTTACCGATTCAGAATCAAGAGTTCGGCGTGACGATCACCGCCGAACAACAGCCCGATTTAAGCGATATTCCCGGCTTTTACCAGCAAGATCACGGGGATTTTTGGGTCGCGAAGGTTGAAGATGAGGTTGTCGGCTGCATTAGCCTGAAGGATATTGGCCAGCAGCAGGCGGCGCTGAGAAAAATGTTTGTAGCCAAGCCGTGGCGGGGCAGCGAATATGGGGTGGCGAGTCGCTTACTTGAGGCTCTGCTGGACCACGCGCGAACGCAGAAGCTGCGGGATATTTATCTCGGGACTACCGAAAAATTCCTCGCCGCACATCGTTTCTATGAGAAGAAAGGTTTTGTTGAAGTGGATGCGTCAGCACTTCCGGCGACTTTTCCCCGCATGTCCGTGGACGTGAAGTTTTATCATTTTTCAATTTGAGAATTGAGTGATGTTAAGTTGGCGTAGGATTCAGGCAAGAAAAGCGTTGTTGTTGCTGGTAGGAGCCATGATGTTGACGGGGTGCGTGGCCGATAGCCGTTTGTGGGGATTGATCCCTAACTCGTCGGATGTTTGCGCGCACGGCAAAGACAGTATTACCGGCAATTGTCGCGATTAATCGCGTAAAACGTCAGGCCAGCAGTAAAGCGGCCTGACGTTTTTTATGCGTCGCAATAGCTTAGGCTTTGGTGCCCGGCAGCAGGGATTGCGCACATTTGAACACGTCGTCGCGGAATTTCTTCGAGGCGTCGTCGAGATCTGGCGTGTTGGCCAGCTCGGCTTTGCCCGCGTCAATCGTCTCATTAACGGCGATGGTGAAGGCATTTTCACTCTCTTGGTTAATGACGCTGCCTGCGACGCCAAACAGAATGCGCATGGCAGAAATCTGCACCAGCAATTCGCGGTTCACGCGCTCGAGTTGGTCAATACGTTTTGACTGAATATCGTCGCTCATGGTGTTCTCCTTCAAAGTAGTGGCGCACACCTTAACAAAATTGCGCGGCCAAAAAAAACCGCCATGGGCTGCCAGACCCCGGTTGCGCGATTAATGCACCATTTTCTGCATTTCGCCGCTGAGCTGAATCAGGTCGGCATTCAGCGGGACAAGTTGCTGCTGAATGGCATTGTATTTGTCGAGCGTGGCCTGTTTATCGAATTGCAGCCGATTGCCAGAAATAGTGACGTTTTTGCCCTGCGCCTTGATGAAATCTGCCTTGGCGACCACCAGAGTCAGTACTTTTGGCAATAAGGTGAAGGCCTGCTCGGCCACGGCGCTAGGCTGGACCACCACTTTTTCATAAGCCTGGTCATAGACCTTTTTCAAATCATCCGGCTGCTTCAACGCGGCGTGACGGGTGTCCGCCTGTTTGCGCAGCACCACCAATTTTTCCCGCCAGTTGCTGCTGCTCTCCGCCATTTTTTGCAGCTCATCGCGTTTTTCCAGCAGCTTATTCACCGTCACGGTTTCATTCAGGCTGGCAAACACCGGCCCCAGCGACGCATTCATCTCTTCACTCATCTGGCGATGAAAATCAGTGATCAGCCCATAGTCATCACTGTATTTGCCGAAATCTTTACGCTCTTCTTCGGTCAATTGCGGCACGGCGACGGTTTGCACCGCCAGAATCCGAGTCTGTAAGAAGTCGATAAAGGCTTTGCGCTGGGCGGGCTCTTTATCGCCACAGCCGCTGAGGGCAAGCAGCAGGGCCAGCATAATTAAAGGCAGCAGCAGATAACGCAGGGCGATGCCCCGACTTGATGAAAAGGGCAAAGATGACGTGTGCATTGAAATTTTCTTCCTTATTTGAAACATTTCAACCTACAAACATAGACTATAACCTCTGCAACGCGTATTGCGTTGCGCATTCCTGCCAGTGGGTAAAGCTCTTCACCTGCTCTCGGCGGGATAATGTAATGATCAACAGGGAAACTATGATCCGACGTAAAAGTAAGTACTGGCTTTCACTCACTGCCTTGCTCGTTCTGGCAGGGTGTAGCACCAAGAAGCAGTCGGAGACGGCAGTCACTCGCCCGGCAGACACCAAAGCGCAGATAGTTCGATTGATGCCGGCTAGCGTGCCTGACCGTCAGGGCTGGGCGACGGATATCACGGCGGCTTTTAGCGCGCAGAACATTGCGCCGACTACCGAGAACATCTGCTCGGTGCTGGCGGTGGCGCAGCAAGAGTCAAATTTTAGCGTCGATGCGCCGGTGCCGGGGCTGGGGAAAATTGCCTGGAAAGAGATCGATAGGCGCGCCGACGCGGTGCATGTGCCTAATTTTCTGGTCCACACCGCGCTATTAATAAAGTCACCAAATGGCAAATCCTACAGCGAGCGACTGGACAAAGTGCGCAGCGAAAAAGAGCTGAGCGCGATTTTCGATGATTTCATCAGCATGGTGCCTATGGGGCAGAAGCTGTTTGGCAATCTCAACCCGGTACACACCGGCGGGCCGATGCAGGTGAGCATTGCCTTTGCCGAAGCCCACGCCAAGGGCTATCCGTATCCTATCGACGGGAGCATTCGCCACGAAGTGTTTAGCCGCCGTGGGGGGATCTATTTCGGCACGCTGCACCTATTGGGCTATCCGGCCAATTACAGCCAGACGCTTTATCGCTTCGCGGACTTCAATGCCGGTTGGTACGCCAGCCGCAACGCCGCATTCCAAAGCGCGGTGAGCCGCACTTCCGGCATTCCACTGGCGCTCGATGGTGATGTCATCAATTACGGCACGGATAAGGCTGGCTCTACCGAGCTTGCCGTGCGGGTACTTGGCAAACGGCTGGGAATGAGTAATTCTGCTATTCGCCGCGCATTGGAAAAGGGTGACTTGCCGGAGTTTGAGCAAACCTCCCTCTATAAGCAGGTTTTCGCCTTGGCGGATAAAATGGCTGGTAAGCGCTTACCTCGCGAAATACTGCCGGGTATTCAGCTAGAAAGCCCGAAAATTACCCGTAAACTCACCACGGCGTGGTTTGCCAAACGGGTCGACGAGCGTCGGCAGAAATGCGTCGCCAGCGCAGGCTAAAACGTAAATTTTATTCGGCTGGTTTTGTGACAGCGCAGAGCGATAGGTCCATGGGCGCCTGCATAATGATCGTGTTGGTTTGAACCTCAATCCTTAACCGAGAATTTTACATGAAGAATGTCGCCGCCCTGACGCTATCCACGCTGTTCCTTTATGGATGTGATACGCAAGCCAGCCTCGAGCCGGTAAACCCGATTTTTGCCAGCTACTCCAATATCTTTGGCTTCGAGCCGATTCGCGGCAAAGTAAAAAGCTTCCTGCAACAGCAGCATGATGAGCAGGGCAAAGTCAGTTCCTTGTTTCAAGGCGCGCTATCGGCAACCGGCTGTTTTAATGAGTTAAAAGTGGTAGCACCCCTGATGGGGCTGGATGTCGATCTGCTCAAAGAGGGCAACTTTCTGGTGAATCGAGGAGATAAGCAGAAGCGTTATGCTTTGAAAGATAACTGCTTACCCGAACGGGATCTCACCGACGACACGCGCTATGAAAGCAATGATAAAGGCTATGTCACGGCTGCTATCAACGAAAAGGATGCGAGTAAAAACAGTTATTTTGAGTATGACGCCTCGGGATTCCCTTCGAAAATATCTCAACCGACGCCGACCGGGCCTTTTGTCGCCATCATTAAAGCGACAGAATCCGAAGAGAAAAAACGCAATAACACCATCGAAACCCGAGTTAAAGATGTCCTGCTTGGGGAAGTGATCAGCCGCTGTGACTATGACGACCATTTCAACGCAACTCACTGTAAGATAACCAGTAAGTCAGCAGAAAAAGACAAACCTTTGCCGAAGAGACTCGATGATCCCGAGACAACTACGATAGAGTATTACTAAAAAGACGAGGGGGCAGAGGGACATAAAAAGGCTTTCAACCTGCTTAATTTATTCTCTGTGATTAGCCGTCTGGCAGTATATATCGCTGTAGAATAAAAACCGGCTAAATAAAGTTAATCTGAAATAAAGCTTGCGTCTAAAAGTTATCTATGTGTAAATAGCGTCAACGGTTTGTCGTTAAGACCTATTTATGAAAGACATTTTAGTAAAGCAGTTCCTAGTTCAAGTGATATAGCAAATCTCTTCTCCGACGAATTTTCTTCTCTAGTGCCCCCATAAGTAACTCATAATAAAAACAGACCCTCATTGCCCTATGGCATCTAAAAAATAAAATTCAAGAAGGTATTTCTTATGTCTAATAAAATGACTGGTTTAGTAAAATGGTTTGATGCTGGTAAAGGTTTTGGTTTTATCAGCCCTGCAGACGGTAGCAAAGACGTGTTCGTTCACTTCTCTGCAATCCAGAGCAATGATTTCAAAACCCTGGATGAAGGCCAAAACGTTGAATTTACCATTGAAAATGGTATGAAAGGCCCTTCAGCTGGCAACGTAGTCGTACTGTAACAATCGTCTGTCATAATGGTTTTAACCTGCAATAGCGATGATGGGCCAGACCCGGAGCAGACAGGAAAATAATTAAGACAGCGTTACAACGATTCAAATAAACCTCGATGAATATCGAGGTTTATTGCTCTCTGGAGCATGTAAAAATTTCAGAATATATTATTCACTGCTCGTTTAATAAAATTATCGTTTACCAACAGAAAAGACGATTTGCGAATTTTCCTAACGATTATCCATTTTTAAAAAATAGGGTTTTGGGAGATTGCCTGAAATAGGCGAAGTCGATTTTTCTGTTGTGAAACAGTTTTGCTCAGACTGCGCAATGTTGGAGTGTTCGATGGACGCTTGCGCCACAATATGACGGCCGGGAAAGTAACCGGCACTCATTTTTAACCTGAATACTTCAGATTGCAGATGCGTTGGGTGGACGAACTTGTCGCCTTCCGTGCAACTCGATTTTTGGGTGAAATCAAAACCGCACTCTGTTGCGGTTTTTTTGTGCCCGAAAATCACCACCGGCTCTGAGATTGGCAAAAAACAGATAAAAAAAAGCCCGCACGAAGCGGGCAAAATAACAGGGTTCTACAGGGGTTTTCTACACAGGGACATCACACAACATCTTGATGGCTCTAAGGTATCAAACGCTCTGTATGGTTTTGTCATCGCTCGGTAAGGTTAGGGCAGGAGTTGTAAAATCCAGCGTTACTCGAACGATTAACGCGATGCGTGATATGAACTAGAGCAATTCCATGAGCATGGCCATCACATAACCTATTGCCATCGAACCGCCAGCCATCGTCAGCCAGAATACTGTTGCTTTCATAACTCCCTCCATGAGACGGGGAAAGTGGCCCCGGTGTCTATCGAGCTTTGGCGCACGGCTCGTGCCAAAGTCCTACTGAACTCGCGAATTTATATTCATTTCGCAAATTCATGATAGCAAACCCATACTAAAAGCGGATGAATAGACGGCGTTTCTTTGACCTGTCCCGTGCTTTTAGCTTTAGGGGGCCGTTTTCGCCTTATTCACAGAAGGCTCAGTTCAGGTAATCAGTATGTGCTGACAACTTGTTGTAAGCGCTTGCTTCAACCGTTGTGCAGTGCGGGCGGCCGCCTTCTTTAGCCTTGCGGCTAAGCTCGGAGGCAACATCTTTAGCGTTGGTCGGCTGTGCTGCCGCGAGATTGAAGCTCAGGGTGCCAAGAAATAGGGAGAAGATAATCAGGGTGATGCGGTTCATGTAAAGCTGTCCGGTTAATGCGAGATCCTTAAAGGTGCAGCCAGCTTCTAGTCATAACAGTTGTAGTAATAAGAAACGGGAGCGATTTATGCTCCCGTTCATCATTTTAACTGCATGTAAGAACTACGCTACACGTGCTGGAGCGCATTATGCCCTTGTTCGGCTTTGTTCGGAAGGCGAATTGTGGCAGAAAGCACCAAAGAGAGCACTAAAAGTACAGTGATGAAGGTGAAGGTCACGATGAAGCCGCCGAATAGGGAGGCGATAAGTGAACCCATGACGCTGCCGATGCCGAAGCCGAGATACAGCAAACCGTAGTTTTTGGTCAGGTTATTCAGCCCGAAGAAGTCACTCACCAGCGATGGATAGACGGTGATGGTACCGCCGAAGCTGAAGGCCACACAGGCTACGGAGATGAAGAACAGCGTCTCATTCATATTGGAAAACAGCAGAATGCTCATGCCGACCAGTGAGATGACCTGCGCCATGGAAATTACCCGGATGCGCGCCATTTTGTCTGACAGCACTCCTAGGATCAGTCGGCCGCTGAGGTTAGCAATGGCAATCACGGTGACGGCGTTGGCGGCGGTGACCGCGTTGAGATGCACCAGACCTTCGCCGATGTCCTTCGCCACGCCGATAACATACAGGCCGCTCATGCAAGAGGTGAGGAACATCATCGCCAGCATCCAGTACTGTGGCATGCGCACGGCTTCTGACAGCGTGAAGTCACGGCTGCTGGTCAGGTTGTCTTCATTACAGTTGATGGTCTGAGGAGCCTGCTTAGGCGCGTCTGTCATCATTAGGCCGCCGATGATAATCATGGTCATCGCCAGCAGACCCCAGATAATAAAGGTGCTTTCCAGAGAATAAATGCTGAGTAGGTGGCCGCAAATGAATTTAAAACCTAAGCTGCCGAGGCCGTAAGCACCGATGGCACAGGCTGAAATTACCCCTTTACGCTCCGGGAACCACTTCACGCAGTTGGACAGAGTCATCAAATAGCCCGCGCCGTCTGCCAGCCCGACCAATACTCCCGCGCTGAGATACAGCATGATTAAATTGTTGGATTGGGAGGTGAGCGCAAAACCTATCGCCATCACCACGCCTGCCGCCATCGTGACTTTCTTAACCCCGAATCGGTCTTGCAGCTTGCCCGCGACAGAAGAAGCAATCGCCAGGCCCAGGCTCAGTAAGCCGAAGGAGAAGGCCACGCGGCTGATCGGTTCATCCAGCTTTTGGGACAGCTGTCCGTTAAACAAACTCCACGTATACACAGAGCCAAGAGCAAATTGGGTAATGATGGTGCCAAACAGCGTTAGCCAGCGTGTGCGGTTGTCGTTTTGCATTCCAGATTTGTCACTCATAGTGGGTTCTCCCGAGCGAAATAAAGTCAATTAAACTGTTTGTATGATAAATCTTTCGCCGCACAGCGATCGGTTTCGGGCATGAGATGCCTTGGTACAGGAATGAAATGCACAGGGGAGGGTATGAAACACATTTTTTGCTGAAAAATAGCCCATAAATTGCGCTTAAAACGCCTTTCCAGCCCAGTCTGGGCGCGGGTTTTGTTTGATCTGAGTCATGCTTTTAGCTTTTATTTTTTCGCCAGCCTAAGGATGCCCATAACAGAGGGTAGCCGCCGCCGACTCCCGCTACGCCATCAACTCTCCTGACAAGGGTGGGAAATTGAATGAGGCGCACGCCTTTTACACCCCCTCATGAAGTTTTGATTAAACATAGATTAAGTAGTTGGGTTTTTCTTATTAGTCGTCTTCTTATTAAGATGACGGGAATTTTGTGACGTTTAAAAGAATACAGAGAATATATAATTATTTTTTAAATCATTAATCGATTCGAATAGGGAACATAATGCAATGAGAAGAAATATGGCACGTTTGTTAATACTTTTTCCGCTTCTTACCTTAATTGGGTGTACAACGCCGAAAGCAGGAATAAAAGGGAAAGTGGCAAATGCCAGTGAACAATCCTGCATTAACGAATTTAAAGCGCTAAAAAATATTGATCCTGCTTCCTACGAAATCTATCAGAAACAATTCTCCAAGGTAAACCAAGCCTATGAGGTTTACCGAACTAACAGTCTGAATATTAACAAGGATTCTAAAGATATCCTCGGTATGGAGTTGAGTAACAAGATTAAATTGATCTGCGCGCGGGTCAAAGATGCGTCATTTAAGAACATGGAAAAAAGATCACAGGAAATTAACAATCTATGATGAAGCGTACTCTTTGTATCTGCGTTTTTCTTGCTCTTGCTAGTATGAGAGGGGCAGTGGCGGAAGATAATACTAATAACCTCAATCTTCTAAATAAATTACGAGAGGAAAAATTAGTAAAACCGGCTCTTCAGCCAGTATTTAGTTCATCTGGCGTTAGCGAACAGGATTCGTCTGGGGAATTATCCAAGGATATTCCGAAAAAAAAAGATAACTCGCAGAATACTCCGCTAACTGCTCAATGGTATAAGCAGCAGCTTTCTGAACTCAATAATAAAAATAAGAAGCTTCAGTCTGAAATTATTACCATTAGAAAAAAGCTTGCGGCGATCAGCGGTGAGCCAGTACCTGAAACGCTCGAGGTGCAAGCCAAAGAGACCGCGCGGCAGCTGAGTGATGCACAGCAGGCATTGCTGAAGGCCAATGAAGATAACGCCCGACTGTCAGCATCGGCCAGACAGGCCGAGCAGGAGAAAGCCAAGCTGGATGCGCAGATTGCCAAACTGACTGCGCAGCGACAGCAGGATTCTTCCCAGTCGGCTAAGCAATTGGCAGATGCTCAGGCAGCAGGGAAAAAGGCCAGCGATGAAAACAGTCGTCTGCAGGCAGCCGTCAACCAGGCTGAGCAGGATAAAGCCAGGCTGGATAAGCAGATTAGCGAATTGACTGCGCAGCAACAGCAAGGAGCATCTCAATCGGCTAAGCAATTGGCAGATGCACAGGCGGCGGGGAAGAAGGCCAGCGATGAAAACGCTCGTCTACAGGCAGCAGTGAAACAGGCCGAGCAAGACAAAGCCAAGCTGGATAAACAGATTGCCGAACTGACTGCGCAGCAAACCCAAACGGCTGCGCATGCTGCTAAACATTTGGCAGAGGCACAGGCTGCGGCGAAAAAATCTGCAGATGAAAATCTTCGTCTACAGGCTGAAGCCAAACAGTCTGCGCAGGGCAAGGTTAAGCAGGATAATCAGATCGCCGCTCTGACCGCCCAGCAGTCTCAGATAACCAAACAGCTGGTGGAATCTCAGGCCGCAGAGAAGAAAGCCAGTAATGAAAATCTGCGCTTACAGGCGGTAGAGAAACAAGCCGCGCAGGATAAAACCAAGGTTGATGCGCAGATTGCTTCGCTCAACACAGAGAAAACTCAGCTTGCTGCCCAAGTTGCCAAACAACAGGCAGATGCACAGGCTGGCAGTAAAAAATGGGCCGATGAGCAAGCCGCGCTGGCGACTGAGTTGGCCAATGTGAAGAAACAACTGGCAGAGAAATCAGCGGCTAAAGCGACCTCTGGCATACCAAGCAGTGAGCAGGTCAAAGCAGCAATTACTGCCGATAGCAAAGCTGGAAGACTGGCGAAACGCGCCTATTCCTTGGGGTATTTCATCGGGCTGGAGTCTGAGCAGGAGTTGAGAAAGATCACTGCTTACACTACCCCGGTGGATCAAAATATCGTCCTCAAAGGCTTGTTGGATCGTTTTAATCACACCCCGTTGCTGACCGATAAAGAGATCGAAGCTTCTCTGGCGGTAGTCGATAAGGAAATTAATGAGAATACGGCTGATAAAGGGAACAAAAACAGAGCTATAAATGAGCAGGTTATGGCCAAGGCTGCGAAAATGAAGAACGCCGTGAAAGCGAAAAGTAACTTCATTTATGTCATCACCAAGCCGGGTTCTGCGCTAAAAGTGAAACCGACTGACAGCGTCCGTATCAAAATTATCGAGAAATTAGGTGACGGTACGATCATTGCCAGCGAAAAAGACAACAATGTCATTGCTGCTGCCGTTAAAGATATTCCACTTACCTTGCAGGAGGTGATTGTGAAGATGGGGATTAATGGAGAAGCGACGCTCTATATCCCACCTAATTTAGCGTATGGAGAAAAGGGCATTGCGGGGAAAATCCCACCTAACTCATTGTCCATTATGACAATTAAGGTTCTTGGCATTAAAGAAGATTAATAACCATCCGCAGCAAAATGCTTAAGCAGGCTAAATTACCGGCCTGCTTAAGCTTGGGTGGTTTAATTACCGCCTTAATCCAAATAAGGCTGAGACTTAGGCTTTTTTTCTCAGACCTCTTCCTATAAAAAGCGCAAGTGATAGGATGTGCCGCAACTTTACAGGGTAGGACTATTCTCATGTTCAGGTTGGGTGCTTTCTTTGCAATTTTGCTGGCGTTGACTTCCTTTTCAGCGTCCGCCGTAACGGCCTATAAATGTGTGTTAACGCATAACGTACAAGCCGCGGATGGTACAGAAACCGCCGATGTGATTAATAAAGACGCGCACGTGTTTGACGCTGGCAATACTTTCACCTTCTCCCCAGACGGTACCAAAATGATCACCAGCCCGGAGCTGACGGATATCATTGGTCAGAATAACCAGCCTATGAAGGCTGGGGCGCAAGATAACCTGATGTATATTCACGTTAAAAACAACTTTGTGGTCGCGACAGAAACCGACGGTTATGTGTATGGCGACTGTGTAGAAATCGCAACGAAATAAGCCCTGCTGACTTATCCCTTCTTCTGCGAATCTGGCTTTTGATAGCGGGATTCGCATCTCAATTTGTTTTAACTGTTACTTTTTCCTCTTACATTTTCATAAATAGAAACATTACTGCCAGTTCATTAGCACACTTCTTATAGTCGGGGTATGCCTGAGCCGATAGACTTGCGGCCTTTTCACCATTCCGTTTCCGCCACTGCTTTATAAGCCGATTAGAAAGGGTTTTGCGCGCCTATGGCTCTACTTAATGACGAAATTCGCGACCATACCGCTGAGTCCGTCCTTTTTGTCCGCCGTGCCGTCATCGCCTTTGTGGTCGTGGTGCTGCTCTCTTCCGTACTGGTTTATAACCTGTATCGTTTACAGATTGGGATGCATGATTTTTACCAAACGCGTTCCAACCAAAATGACATCAAAATGTTGCCGATCGCCCCGAGCCGCGGGCTTATCATGGATCGCAATGGTGTGGTTCTGGCGCAGAATATCACCCTGTATCAGATAGAAATTATTCCCGGCAAGGTGGATGATCTTCAGGCCACGCTAAAAGCCTTGACCCCCATCGTGGATCTTACGCAGGACGATCTGGATAACTTCCACGATGCCATGATCCACGGCCGTAAGTTCGCTGAGATCCCGCTGAAGCTGGCGTTGACCGACGTCGAGGTGGCGCGCTTCTCAGTCAATCAATTCAATTTTCCCGGCGTGTCCATCAGCACCTACCAGCAGCGGCAGTACCCTTACGGGGCGGAGCTGGCGCACGTCGTCGGTTATGTGTCGAAAATCAATGACAAAGACGAAAAACGTCTCGAAAAAGAAGGAATTGCCGAAAACTATGCCGCTGACCATGACATAGGTAAGCAGGGCGTGGAGAAGTATTATGAAAATATTCTCCATGGGCATACCGGCTATCAGGAAGTCGAAGTGGATAACCACGGTCACGTGGTGCGCCTGCTGAGGGAAGTGCCTCCCCAGGCTGGGCAAAATATCTATCTGACGCTGGATTTAGGTCTACAGCAATATATTGAGAAAGTGTTGAAAGGCCAGCGCGCCGCGGTCGTCGTGATGGACCCGCGAGACGGCGGCATTAAGGCGATGGTTTCCAGCCCGAGCTACGATCCCAACCCCTTCGTCAACGGCATCTCCAGCAAACAGTACAGCGCGCTGCTGAAGAACCCTGACCTTCCGCTGATTAACCGCGTGACTCAGGGCCTTTACCCGCCGGCGTCCACGGTTAAGCCATTTATGGCCACATCGGCGCTGTTTGCCGGGGTTATCACGCCGCAAACAACTTTCTTCGGCGCGCCGACCTGGACACTGCCGGGCACGGAACGCCGCTACCGCGACTGGCTGAAAACCGGCCACGGTATGCTGAATGTGACTAAAGCTATCGAGGAGTCAGCGGATACCTTCTTCTATCAGGTGGCCTATGAGATGGGTATCGACCGTATTCACGAGTGGCTGAGTAAATTCGGCTATGGGCAATCGACCGGGATTGACCTCGACGAGCAGTACAACGGCGTGCTGCCAAGTCGCGAGTGGAAGCAGAAAGTCCATAAGAAGGGTTGGTATCAGGGGGATACTGTTTCCGTAGGTATCGGCCAGGGTTACTGGGTCGCGACGCCAATCCAGATGGTGCGAGCTCTAAGTGCCTTGGTGAATAACGGTAAATTGCAAACGCCGCACCTGCTTTACTCAAGCCAGAGTGGCAAAGTGATCACGCCATACGTGCAGCCGCCGACCACACAGATCGCTGATCCTAAATCACCTATCTGGGGAATTGTGCGCAACGGCATGTTCGGCATGGCGAACTTCCCTAACGGGACGGGCTACAAACTGTTCCATACCGCGCCTTATCAAATCGCTGCGAAATCAGGGACATCGCAGGTGTTCAGCCTGCGTGAAAACCAAATCTACAATGCCAAAATGACGCCAATCAGACTGCGTGACCACATCTTCTACACGGCCTTCGCGCCATATAAAAATCCCAAAGTCGTGATGGCGCTGATCCTCGAGAACGGCGGGGGAGACGGCGTGGTGGCCGGGCCGACGGCGCGCGCTATTCTCGACCATATCTTCTTGCCGCCGGAAGTGGTGGCGAAATGTGACCCGGCCAAGGTCGATAATCCGGCCAACTGTGAGCAAGATGTGCCTGCGCCCAATGCGCTGGGTTTTAGCGAACATTAATAATGCGCTGAGTGTCGGAAAACAGAGACAAATCCCTAAGAGTGGTGTCTCTAAAAAGAGACATTTAACTAATTGATATTGAATATCTTTATTCTTATGATTGTGAAGTGTTGTTTTTTAGCGACACTTTGTTGAATAAATGCACTTTCTTTTAAGGCAGCAGACAACGATTAAAAATAAAAGGAATTATTTTCCCTCTACTAATCAATCATTTATTTTTGAAGTTTAATTTTTGGCACGAAGCATGCATAATAAGCGCAGTTGCTCATTCAATTGATTATGATAGCCTGCGCTAATCCGCAAAATATGCCCATAATGCCCGAATGACGCCAAAGCAAGGTGCCTATCGTTCACCAGACCGATAATCGTTGCGCAAGCACGTTATCAAACATCGAACGACACGTTGAGTGAGGCACCACCTATTCTGGATGACTGAACACCTTCGCCTTGAAGGGTGTTCAGTCCCCCTCCTAAAAGTGCTCCGACACTCCTTTTAATTTTACTCTTTTCTGGCTGTAAATCAGTTACTCAGTTAGCATTTAGACATCGGTTTACCAATGAGATAAATGCGTTGAAAAGAGGAAGAATATTTCCCGGCTCCCTGCGCCAACTCGTGTTGATGGCCTTCCTGTTTGTGCTTCTACCCCTGCTGGTATTGGCTTATCAGGCATATCAAAGTCTGGATCACCTCAGTTCTCAAGCCGCTGAAATCAATCGCACCACGCTAACCGATGCGCGTCGCAGTGAAGCCATGTCCAGCATTGCTTTAGAAATGGAGCGCAGCTATCGGCAATATTGCGTGTTGGATGACCCTACCTTGTCTCGTTTATACGACAGCCAGCGCAAACGCTACGCGCAGATGCTCGACGCTCACGCCTCCGTGCTACCCGACGTTCGCTATTACCAATCGCTGCGCGGCTTACTGACCCAACTCGCCCAATTAAAATGCCAAAATAACAGCCCGAACGCCGCCACCTCAGCGCAACTGGAAGACTTCGCCCGTTCGAATGCCGAAATGGTTCAGGCGACGCGTGAAGTGATTTTTACCCGCGGCCAGCAGTTGCAGCGCGCCATCGCCGAGCGTGGCCAGTTCTTTGGCTGGCAGGCGTTGGTGCTGTTCTTGCTTAGCGGGGCGCTGGTCTTGCTGTTTACACGGATGATTATCGGCCCGGTTAAGCGCGTAGAGCGGATGATTAACCGGCTGGGTGAGCGAGGCACGCTGGGCAATGCCGACAAGTTTAAAGGGCCACGAGAAATTCGCTCTCTGGCTCAGCGTATCGTCTGGCTCAGTGAGCGTCTGGCGTGGCTCGAGTCACAGCGCCACGAGTTTTTGCGCCATATTTCTCATGAGTTAAAAACCCCCTTGGCCAGTATGCGCGAAGGCACCGAGCTGTTGCAGGATGAAGTCGCAGGCCCTTTAACGGCCGATCAAAAAGAGGTGGTGGCGATCCTCGATGACAGCAGCCGCCACTTACAAACGCTGATTGAACAGCTGTTGGACTACAACCGCAAACTCGCCGATGCGCCGATGGAGAAGGAGCGCGTGGATTTAGCGGCCATGGTCGACAGTATCGTGGCGTCCAACAGCCTTCCTGCCAGAGCCAAGCAAATTAGCACCGAGGTCAATATGGCGGCCCAATTCTGCTGGGCGGAACCGACTTTATTGATGCGCGTGCTGGATAATCTCTATTCCAATGCGGTGCACTATGGCGCTGAATCCGGTACCATTTGGGTCCGCAGTCGGCAGTCACAAAACCAAGTGATCATCGACGTTGCCAACACGGGAAATACCATCCCTGAGGCCGAAAAAACGATGATTTTCGAACCTTTTTATCAGGGAAGTCAGCAGCGCAAGGGTGCCGTAAAAGGCAGCGGTTTGGGGCTGAGCATTGCACAGGATTGCATCCGCAGAATGCGCGGAGAATTACGGTTGGTCACTATTGACCATGCCGACGTGTGTTTTCGTATCGAATTGCCATTAACTGCTGAGAAAAATGATTAAAAAACGCCAAATTAAGCAGGACGGCCTGTTAAAAAGCGCCGCATCTTTTTTATTCCGTATTCAGCACGGGTTGAAAACCGCAGTATGCCGCGCCACTTTGGCGGTCATCGTTGCTCCAACCCTCCTCGCAGGCTGTACTTTGCACTCTTCCAGTGACAGCTATTATCGTCCGGTCGAAGATGTGATCCCGACCACCAAAGTGGTGGATTTCCGCCTCGCGCCTTGTGAAACCCTGTGGGCGCTGGATGATAGCGACGCCATAAATAACTCGCTTTTCTGGCTGCGGGCGATGGATTGCGCGGACCGAATGAATGACGCTCAGGCGCGCTATCAGGCTGAGAAAATTAAAGCTAACTCGTGGGATACCGTGTTCAAGCAGAGCATCCTGCGCGCCGGGGCCGATCCGGACCAGCAGCAGCGTCGCGCGCTGTTAGCCCGCGTTAATGAATACCGCGTCCAGATGCCCGGCTCCATTCGAACCTTGGTGCAACTGTGGCGCGAGCGGCAAACCCTGCAAGTGACGCTGGGGGATGAGAAAGCGCGTAATGCGCGGCAGGCCGCCGTGTCCGAAAGCAAAATAGGGCAGCTCACCGAGCAGCAAGTGGCATTGCAACAGAGCTTGACGGATACTCAGCGTAAGTTAAAAAACCTGACGGATATTGAGCGTCAGCTCTCTTCGCGCAAGCAGATGCAGAGTGATTTGCCGGACAACGATTCGGCCTCTGCAACGGTTAAGCCGGAAGAGACTTACCAGCCACCGATTAAAGGGCAGAAGAAACCATGACGTTACGCAAAGCCGCCAGCCTGTTGCTGGTCGATGACGATCCGAGCCTGCTGAAGCTGTTGGGCATGCGCCTGACCAGCGAGGGTTTCCGCGTCACTACCGCCGAAAGCGGCGCCGAGGCGCTACGTCTGCTTAATCGTGAACGTTTTGACTTAGTGATCAGCGACTTGCGCATGGATGAAATGGACGGCATGGCGCTGTTCGCCGAGATCCAACAGCATCAGCCGGGCATGCCGGTGATTATCCTCACCGCCCATGGTTCCATCCCCGACGCGGTTGCCGCCACCCAGCAGGGGGTGTTTAGCTTCCTTACCAAGCCCGTTGATCGCGACGCGCTGTATAAAGCGATTGATGCCGCGCTGTCTCTCTCCTCGCCGAGTGGTGATGAGAGCTGGCGTGAGGCGATTGTCACGCGCAATCCGGTGATGCTGCGGCTGCTGGAGCAGGCCAATATGGTGGCGCAGTCTGACGTCAGCGTGCTGATTAACGGCCAAAGTGGCACGGGGAAAGAGGTGTTGGCGCAGGCGATCCACGCCGCCAGCCCGCGAGCCAAGAAGGCTTTCACAGCGATTAACTGTGGCGCACTGCCAGAGCAGCTTCTGGAGTCTGAACTCTTTGGTCACGCCAAAGGGGCCTTTACCGGCGCGGTCAGTAGCCGGGAAGGACTGTTTCAGGCGGCGACGGGGGGGACGCTGTTTTTAGATGAAATCGGTGACATGCCGCTTTCGCTTCAGGTCAAACTGCTGCGCGTGCTGCAAGAGCGCAAGGTGCGCCCGGTGGGCAGCAATCACGACATCGATGTGGATGTGCGAATTATCTCCGCGACCCACCGCAATTTGCCGAAAGCCATGGAGAAGGGCGAGTTTCGCGAAGACTTGTTCTATCGCCTGAATGTCGTTAGCTTAAAATTGCCGGCATTAAATGAGCGTGCAGAAGATATTCCCTTGCTGGCGAACCACCTGCTGCGGGTCGCCGCGCAGCGACATAAACCTTTTGTACGCAGCTTCTCAACCGACGCCATGCGACGCCTGATGGCTGCCAGCTGGCCGGGCAATGTTCGCCAGCTGGTTAACGTAATTGAGCAGTGCGTGGCGCTGACCTCCGCGCCGGTGATTGGCGAAGCCTTGGTACAGCAGGCTTTGGAAGGGGAGAACACCGCGCTGCCGACCTTCGTCGAGGCGCGTAATCAGTTTGAACTCAATTACCTGCGCAAGCTGTTGCAGATAACCAAAGGCAATGTGACCAACGCGGCGCGCATTGCCGGGCGCAATCGAACCGAATTCTACAAGCTGCTTTCTCGTCACGAGTTGGAAGCGACCGACTTTAAAGAGTGACCACGACGCTCTTCGACTATGTTACCTTTACCGTCTGCCTGTGCATTGCCGCTGGCAATCAGAATGTGAACCACGCTGCCGCTCAGGAAGGCGGAGAGCAAATGAATGATTATAAGGGTCCGCCATGAAGAAAATTGATGCGATTATTAAGCCGTTTAAACTCGATGATGTCCGTGAAGCCTTGGCCGAAGTGGGTATTACCGGCATGACCGTGACAGAGGTGAAGGGTTTTGGGCGTCAGAAAGGCCATACCGAACTCTACCGCGGCGCTGAGTATATGGTGGACTTCCTGCCTAAAGTGAAGATTGAGATCGTAGTGGCTGACGATATCGTTGATACCTGTGTCGAAACCATTATGACCACTGCCCAGACCGGCAAAATCGGCGATGGCAAAATCTTCGTGTTCGACGTGGCGCGCGTAGTACGTATCCGTACTGGCGAGCAGGATGAAGAAGCGATCTAATTGCCGTTTTCAGTCTTATGACCAGAAAACGCCAATAAAAAAGGCTGACGCGATGTCAGCCTTTTTTTATGCATCTGTTTTAATTACAGCACTTTATGCGGGCCGAAGCATTCGTAATGAATGTGGTCGACGGCAACCCCGAGCGCCACAAGCTGCTGGGCCGCGAACTGCATAAAGCCCACCGGGCCGCAGAGATAGAATTCGGTCGTCGGGTCGGCGAGCTGGCTTTTCAGCAGGCTAAGGTCCATCAGTCCCTGAGACTGATACTGCTCGCCCGGCAAATCTTCCGCCTGCGGCTGATTATACCACACGTGGCTTTGCAGCTGCGGCAGGCAATTTCCCAAAGATTTCACTTCATCCGCGAAGGCGTGAACCCGGCCATTTTCAGCGGCGTGCAGCCAGTGAATAGGGGCCTGATGTTGATTGGCGGCCAGCACGTTGAGCATGCCGAGCATGGGCGTTTGGCCGACACCGGCGGAGATCAGCGCGACGGGGGTTTGTGGCGCGACGTCGAGGAAGAAATCACCGTGCGGCGCGGCCAGATGTACCACATCACCTTCCTGTGCTTGGTTATGCAAGAAGTTCGACACCTGACCTTGCTCTTCACGCTTCACCGCAATGCGATAGGTCTTGCCGTTCGGGGCCTGAGTCAGGGAATACTGGCGAATTTCCTGATTTTCCAACTGTTGGCTGCGAATATACACCGCCAGATACTGCCCGGCGTTGAAGTCGGCCACCGGCTTGCCGTCTACCGGCTCTAGCAGGAAACTGGTGATCAACTCACTCTGCGGGCGCTTCTCTTTGATACGGAATTCGCGCGTGCCTGACCAGCCGCCGTTCTTCTCGGCGCTCTCTTTATAGATATCGGCCTCACGCTGAATAAACACCCCAGCCAGCACGCCGTAGGCTTTGCCCCAGGCATCCAGCACTTCCTGACCTGGGCTAAACATCTCATCCAGCGTCGCCAGCAGGTGAGTGCCCACAATGTTGTACTGCTCGGGTTGGATGGTGAAACTGGTGTGTTTTTGCGCAATACGCTCGACGGCAGGCAGCAGCGCGGCGAGGTTTTCGATGTTAGCGGCATAGGCACAGATGGCGTCAAACAGTGCCTGACGCTGATCGCCGTTGCGCTGGTTGCTCATATTAAAAACGTCTTTCAGCTCAGGGTTATGCGCGAACATGCGATCATAAAAGTGGGCGGTTAATTTCGGTCCGGTGGCGGCGAGCAGGGGGATGGTGGACTTCACGGTGGCGATAGTTTGGCTGTCTAGCATGGTGTTAGCTCCCTGGGCTTAGGCCCGTATCTCAGCGATAAATTCTTAAACATGTATTTTTAATGCATCTTATAGCGAGGATTTATTGTTGTAAATAGCCATGCCGGAATCATGGGTTTCATAAAGCGTGCGGGCGGGGTCACAAAGCTGAAAAATATGCATGTTATGGTGAAGAAAACTCCCTTGATTACGCTAAGTCCCTAACGGATAAAAGCCTTGCTGTGTCTGAAGCCAATCGATTGCCTAAAAACATTAAACCGACTCTATCCGCAGGCGTCTTAAACATTTACACTGTTGCGCAGAACCCGGAAGGGGCATTTATTTTTTAGTTTGTTGAGTCAGGAGATGCGGATGTTAAAGCGTGAAATGAACATTGCCGATTATGATGCTGAGCTGTGGGCAGCAATGGAGAAGGAAGTTGTTCGTCAGGAAGAACATATCGAGCTGATTGCGTCAGAAAACTACACCAGCCCGCGCGTCATGCAGGCTCAGGGTTCGCAACTGACTAACAAATATGCCGAAGGTTATCCGGGCAAACGTTATTACGGCGGCTGCGAATACGTGGATATCGTAGAGCAGTTGGCTATCGACCGCGCGAAAGAGCTGTTTGGTGCAGACTTCGCTAACGTGCAGCCACACTCTGGCTCACAGGCTAACTTCGCGGTGTACACCGCGCTGCTGCAACCAGGCGACACCATCCTTGGGATGAACCTCGGCCACGGCGGTCACCTGACTCACGGTTCTCCAGTGAACCTGTCCGGTAAGCTGTACAACGTGGTGCCTTACGGCATCAATGAAGGCGGCGATATCGACTATGAAGACGTTAAGCGTCAGGCCGAAATCCACAAGCCAAAAATGATCATTGGCGGCTTCTCTGCATTCTCTGGCGTGGTTGACTGGGCCAAGATGCGTGAAATCGCAGACAGCGTTGGCGCGTACTTCTTCGTCGACATGGCACACGTTGCCGGTCTGATTGCCGCAGGCGTTTACCCGAACCCAGTGCCACACGCACACATCGTTACCACCACTACCCACAAAACGCTGGCGGGTCCTCGCGGTGGTTTGATTCTGGCGAAAGGCGGCAGCGAAGAGTTCTATAAAAAACTCAACTCAGCCGTATTCCCTGGTGGTCAGGGCGGCCCGCTGATGCACGTGATTGCCGGTAAAGCGGTAGCCCTGAAAGAAGCGATGGAGCCTGAGTTCAAAACTTACCAACAGCAAGTGGCTAAAAACGCCCAAGCTATGGTGGCCGTGGTGATGGAACGTGGTTACAACGTGGTTTCAGGCGGTACGCACAACCACCTGTTCCTGATGGACTTGGTTGATAAGAACCTGACCGGTAAAGAAGCCGACGCCGCGCTGGGCCGTGCTAACATCACCGTCAACAAAAACTCCGTGCCAAACGATCCGAAGTCTCCTTTCGTGACCTCTGGCGTGCGTATCGGTACTCCGGCTGTTACCCGTCGTGGTTTCAAAGAAGCCGAAGTTCGCGAACTGGCTGGCTGGATCTGTGACGTTCTGGACAACATCAACGACGAAGCCACTATCGAACGCGTTAAGAAAAACGTGCTGGATATCTGCGCACGCTTCCCGGTTTACGCGTAATGTCGTGACCGAGTCTGAGTGTGATCACTCAGGACTTGCAGCGTTTTGATCTGAATAAATAAACCCGCCTCGGCGGGTTTTTTGTTAATAGCCAGCCATAACTGTGAGCCGCCTTACATTCCTCTCTTAACACCTTCACTGCTGATTGCTAGCTAGTGTGACCTCTGTCAAAGTATCGCCCATAAAAACCGGAGGAACTATGGTATTGCGTTCAACGTATTGGCTAGGGCTTAGCTATTTCACCTACTTTTTCAGCTACGGTATTTTTCTGCCTTTCTTTGGGGTTTGGTTAAAAGGCGAGGGTATCTCTTCTGAAAATATCGGGTTATTGCTGGGGGCCGGCTTAGTTTCACGTTTCCTCGGTACCTTAATCATTTCTCCTGCCATTAAAGATCCCGCCCATTTAATTACCGGCCTGCGCATTTTGGCACTGCTGACACTGGCCTTCGCGGTGGGCTACTGGTTTGGCAACGGCTGGGCGTGGTTGATGATCAACATCGCCGGGTTTAGCATCTTCTTCGGCCCGTTAGTGCCCCTGACCGATGCCCTTTCTGGCACGCTACAGCGCCAAATCACCATGGATTACGGCAAAGTCCGCGTCTGGGGATCAATAGCCTTTGTGATAGGTTCGGCGCTGACTGGCAAGCTGGTGTCGGTATATGGCCATAATGCGATTCTTTACACGCTGACGGTCGGCATTGCCGCCATGCTGCTGGGGATGCTGTTCCGCCCGAGCGTTAAGCCGGTGGGAGCCAAGCGCGAAAACAACGAGCCGGCCATTTCCTGGAAAGCCTTGCTGAGTGAAACGCCGGTCTGGCGCTTCTTACTCTGCGTCTCCTTGCTGCAAGGTGCCCACGCGGCCTATTACGGTTTCAGCGCGATTTACTGGCAGGACCAAGGCTATTCCGCCTCGGTGGTGGGGTATCTATGGTCGCTGGGCGTGGTGGCGGAAGTGCTGGTGTTCACCTTCAGCAATAAGCTGTTCCGCCGCTGGAGCGCGCGCGATTTGCTGCTGCTCTCCGCCTGCTGTGGCGTGGTGCGCTGGGCATTGATGGGGGCATTCATCGAGCTACCTTGGCTTATCCTGATTCAAATCCTGCACTGCGGCACTTTCACCGTTTGCCATCTGGCGGGGATGCGCTTTATTGCCTCGCGCCCTCGGGATCAGGTAATTCGCCTGCAATCTGTTTATTCGGCCTTAGCCATGGGCGGCGGCGTGGCGGTGATGACCATGATTTCCGGCTTCTTGTTTGAGCATCTGCACGCCGGGCTGTTCTTCGTGATGGCGCTGGTGGCGGCACCGGCCATTTTCCTGCGGCCGAAAGTGACGCCAGTCGCGATCGATTAATGGGCTTCGAGCAGCGAGCGAATGCGTTTTCGCTGCTCTTTTGCCAATGGCAGTTGGGTGTGAATGACCAGCGGGTCGGCGTCGGTGATCCGTGTTGCGTAAGGCGTGACAATCATGGCGACGCCGGCCGGTGCGCCGAGCTGCTGGAAATCCGCCAGCGTCTGATATTGAATATTAAGTGGCAGCAGTGTCGCCTCGCGGATCTGCTGCTCCACCGCCTCTTCAAGCTGCGGATTGTTGTCGGTCAGCAGTAAAATCTGCTTTTCGTGCAGGGCGTTACCTTGCATCAGCCATGCGCCGAAGGTCACGGCGACTAAGCCCACTTCCTCCTCCGAAAGCCGAATCTGGTACTCCAGTTGGAAATCCTCCAGCGCCTCGCGAGTGGTACGCACCAACCTTGGGTACATGCGGGTAACTTCATCTTGCAGCAGATTGTCGATACCAATCGAAAAATGGCAGCGTTCAATTGCCGGGCCAAGATGAGCAAAAAGCTGGCGAGCTAGCCCCTCATCGCTGCTGAACTTCATCCCGGCAACTTCTTGGAAATTGGCAATTAATTTCGCCACTTGCTGGGTGAGCTGTTCATCTTCCAATGAGCCGCTGCTGCTGTACTGATGGTTTTTCAACAATCTCAGCAGCAGGGTGAAAAAGTCGCGCTCCCCTTCGGCTAACTGCCCACCGCTGATGTGCTGTAGCTGAGTGAACAGGCGGCTGGCGGAGGCAAACTCCGGTTTTTCGCGCAGCCACTGGCACTGTAAATCAGTCAGTTTGGCCGGTTCAAAGCTGTTATCCCCTTGAGACAGGTTCTGCCACAGGCAATACTGCAAATAGACGCGCAAAAAAGTCTGGTCGCGCTCACTGAACTCCCGGCTCAGCCGGGCGGCGCACTGGCTTATCAGCCGATTCAGCTCGTGCTCATAAAAATGGCTGTCGGCGAAGCGATAGGGGGCCAGTGCCTGATGTAGCCACGGCGAGAAGTGCTGATTAATAAAGGCCGGAGAGGTGCGCAGGGCGCGGCGCAGGCCGTGAAACAGACACAATCGCAGGTCAAGCTGTTCGCCCTGTAACTGGCATGCAGACTCGCCAAACTCCAGAATATTCAATCGATGCAGGCGGTTTATATCACGGTGGACATCGGCAAGATCCTGCCGAGTGGTGGGGAGGTCAGTGCCATTTATTTGGCTGATCGTCTCCAGTTGCATTGCCGGTAACGGCGCATACAGCATCAACAAAACATGGCAGCGCCGTTGTTGACCGGAGAGCTCAGGCACGGGGGCGGTGTCCAGGCTCATAAGACCTTCTATATACTTACGCGTGAAATTATATGCAAAGCATAGCAAACCACGGGTTGAGCGACGCGGCGAAGCTCACGGTTTTACACCGGCTTACAACTCTGATCACAGTTATTTTTCTCATCCGCTTAATTGCACCAGCAAAAACTGTTACTTTGTAACAATTAGCAGCAGGTATTCACTGACTTTACGGGCCTTAACCATGGAAAAGACCTTTATTCGCGCCAGGAACCGGCGCTCTTCCTGCCTGAAAATTAGCTTATTGGCGTGCAGTCTGTCACTGCCGTTGGCCGTTCAGGCACATCCCCACAGTTTTATTGATATGCAAACCACGCTGGTGACCAAGGACCAGCAGCTTACCGGCCTGAAAATGGTCTGGACGATGGATGAAATCACCTCGGCGGACCTGCTTTATGACGCGCAGAAAGCCAAATCGGATTCTACCGTGTGGAAGAAACTGGCCGCCGAAGTGATGGCGCGGGTGCTGAGCCAGCACTACTTCACCGACTTCTACCGCGACGGCAAGCCGATTAAATATCTCGATTTGCCGAGTGAATATCAGCTGTCGCGCAAAGGCGATCAGGCGGTGCTGGAGTTCGTCATGCCTTTGGCGGCCCCGCAGCCACTGTCCGGTACGCCGATGATCTTCTCCACCTTCGATCCCAGCTACTTTGTCGATATGACTTATAAAGATAAAAACGCGCTGCACATCCCGCCGGAGCTGGCGCAGAGCTGTAGTTTGGCGCTCTTCACCCCGAAGCCGGACGCGTCACTGCAAAGCTACGCGCTGTCGCTGGATAAGGCCGACGCGCCGCCGGAAGACATGGATTTGGGCCAGCAGTTTGCGCAGAAGGTAACTTTGCAATGTCATTGAATTTGATGGAAAACCGCAAGCGCCACTGGGCGTGGGATCTCTGGCCGCTGGCGGTGTTCTTACTGCTTTTGGCCGTCGGCGCTGCCGCCCTCTGGCAATACTGGCCGCGCATTCTGCTCAACAGCATTATCTGGCAGCGAGAGTTGCACCAGGAGCTGGCCGGGCTTTTGCAGCAGGTGAAGGCCAATCCGCAAAAAGCCGGGCTGACATTAATGGGCTTCAGCCTGATTTACGGCATTGTTCACGCTATCGGGCCGGGGCACGGCAAAATCGTCATTACCACCTATTTGGCGACTCACCCCTCGCGGCTAAAAAACAGTTTAAAGCTGACCTTCGCCTCCGCCGTGGTGCAGGGCTTAGTGGCGGTTTTACTGGTGACGCTGATGCTCGGCGTGTTGCAGCTCTCCTCGCGGCAGCTGCATCAAAGCAGCTTCTGGCTGGAGCGGGGGAGTTTCATTCTGGTGATGCTGCTTGGGGTTTTACTCTGCTGGCGGGCAATTAAGCGTTGCTACTTCACCTTGAAAAGCTTGAAACCGCGCCAAGGGCTGACCATCAACAGCCTGCGCCCGTTGGGTGATAACCACGTACATGACGAAAATTGTGGTTGCGGGCATCAGCATCTGCCGACCGACCAGCAGTTGCAAGCCGGGAGCGACTGGCGCACTCAGGCGACTATCGTGCTGGCGATGGGGCTGCGGCCTTGCTCCGGGGCTATCATGGTGCTGCTTTTTTCCAAGGTGATTGGTGTCTATTTGTGGGGCGTGCTTTCCGCGCTGGTGATGGCTTTGGGAACTTCAATCACCGTCTCGATGATTGGCTTATTGGTGTTTTACAGCCGGGCGATGGCGGTAAAGCTGAGTGCCAAACGCACGCCTGCCGCGTGGCAGACCGTGGCGTGGTCGGCACTGGCCTTGGCGGGAGGATTAATCTTGCTGTTGGCTGGCGTCCTGCTCTACACCGCGGGCGGTGCTGCGCCAGATGGCGGTATCGGCCCATTTGGCCGTGGCTAAGGGCTGACAATAGACATAAAAAAAACGGACGCGCAGGGCGTCCGTTTTTCATGGCGAGGCGGAAGGAATTAACGCTTCAGGGCTTCGCTCAGTTCTTCACGCATGGTATTCAAAATACCTTTAACGACGCGCGGGTTGCCAGCAACCACGTTGCCTGACAGGTAGTGGTTGTGGCCGCCAACGAAGTCAGTCACCACGCCGCCAGCTTCACGAACCAGCAGTTCGCCACCGGCGAAATCCCAAGGTTTCAGGCCGATTTCGAAGAAACCGTCAACGCGGCCAGCTGCCACGTAAGCCAGGTCCAGCGCAGCAGAACCGGTGCGGCGGAAGTCAGCGCACTCGTTGAACAGCTTGCCCAGCACGTTGATGTAGCTGTTAGCGTGTTGCTTGGATTTGAACGGGAAACCGGTGGCCAGAATGGTGCCATCGAGATCTTTTGCATTGGTGCCGCGCAGGCGATAACCGTTGAGCTGTGCGCCCTGACCGCGAGTGGCGGTGAACAGTTCGTTACGCATTGGGTCGTAAACTACCGCAACTTCAGTGCGGCCTTTGATGCGCACGGCGATAGAAACAGCGAAGTGAGGGAGACGTTTAACGAAGTTGGTAGTGCCATCCAGTGGGTCGATAATCCATTGTACGTCTTTGTCTTCGCCAGCCAGTTCGCCACATTCTTCACCAATGATGGTGTGTTTTGGGTAGGACTTGCGAATAACGTCAATAATCAGATGCTCAGCATCGCGATCAACGTTGGTAACGAAATCGTTAGTGCCTTTCTGAGTGGTTTCGACAGAATCAGGCGTTTCATAATGTTTGGCAATTAAGTTACCGGCCTTACGCGCAGCGCGCACGGCGATGGTTAGCATCGGATGCATGGATATCTTCCAACTAGGATGTTAAAGAACGGGAATACGGGAAACGGCGCGCAGTATAGCAGGGGTTCTGAAAATTGACTACCGTTGTGTTAAGCTGCTGTGATTTTCCGCTACGCTTAGAGTCTGTATGCTGCACAATATCCGCATCGTTTTAGTAGAAACGTCCCACACGGGCAATATGGGTTCCACTGCTCGTGCCATGAAAACCATGGGCTTATCGAATTTATATCTGGTAAATCCGTTAGTTAAGCCAGATTCCCAAGCCATTTCTCTGGCCGCCGGTGCCAGTGATGTCATTGGTAACGCCACTATTGTCGACACCCTCGACGAAGCATTGGCCGGTTGTAGTCTGGTGGTTGGCACCAGTGCCCGATCGCGCACCCTGCCTTGGCCGATGCTCGAACCGCGCGAGTGCGGCGAGAAAAGTGCCAAAACCGCAGAAACCGCGCCGGTAGCCTTGGTATTTGGCCGCGAGCGCGTCGGGTTGACCAACGAAGAGCTGCAAAAATGTAACTACCACGTCTGCATTCCCGCTAATCCTGAATACAGCTCGCTGAATTTGGCGATGGCGGTGCAAATCATCGCTTATGAAGTGCGCGTCGCTTACCTTGCTCTGCAAGAAGCTGGCAAACCTCAGGTCGAATATGAAGAAACGCCTTATCCTTTGGTGGATGACCTCGAGCGTTTTTACCAACATTTGGAGCAAACCTTGCTGCAAACCGGGTTTATTCGCCAGTCGCATCCTGGTCAGGTTATGAGCAAATTGCGCCGATTATTTACCCGTGCGCGTCCTGAATCTCAGGAGCTAAACATCCTTCGCGGCATTTTGACCTCGATCGACAAGCAGCATAAAGACGCGGAATAAGCCTGAAATTAGCAAGGATTACTCATTTTAATCTATATAAATCAATGGATTGATTTTTCCTTGCGGGCGGCAAAAAAGACGCGCTACCCGTAAGGAATAATACTTGAGTAAATTACTGGGTTAAATAGTTGACTGAAATACTCGGGAATGGCAGACTCGTTTGCATGTTCTACCCCCAACGTATTTTTTCAACAGGTAACCATGCTATGAGACTGACATCCAAAGGCCGTTATGCCGTAACCGCTATGCTTGATGTAGCACTGCATTCACAGGAAGGTCCGGTTCCTTTAGCCGACATTTCCGAACGCCAGGGCATCTCTCTTTCTTATCTGGAACAGCTGTTTTCGCGTTTGCGTAAAAACGGTCTGGTTGCCAGTGTGCGTGGTCCGGGCGGTGGTTATCTGCTGGGTAAAGACGCCAGTGAAATCGCAGTAGGCGCGGTGATCACGGCTGTTGACGAGTCAGTCGACGCCACCCGTTGTCAGGGTAAAGAAGGCTGCCAGAACGGCGAACGTTGCCTGACCCACACCCTGTGGCGCGACCTGAGCGAACGCATTAGCGGCTTCCTCAACAACATCACGCTGGGTGAATTGGTGAACAACCAAGAGATTCTGGAAGTGGCGGATCGCCAAAATGGTGAAACGCGTCGCCATCCTTCAGGCCGCATCCTGGAAACGATCAATGTGAATTTAAGAGCTTAAGCCCTGCACCAAATGGCTTGAGGTCGAAAATCGCGAAAGGGCTGCCATGGGCAGCCTTTTTTATTCCTGTAGAGAATGTCAGTAGGGCACTATTTTCCTTTTAAGATTCAGTGCAGCCGTTTTAAACTAGCCCTCGTTTTTAACTCTCTCGTTCGCTGTTGAACGTGCAGTACGGAGCATGCCCGCCATGAAATTACCTATTTATCTGGATTATTCAGCCACCACGCCTGTTGACCCGCGGGTAGCCGAGGCCATGATGAAGTGTCTGACTTTTGACGGTACTTTTGGTAATCCAGCATCCCGTTCCCACCGTTTTGGCTGGCAGGCGGAAGAGATTGTCGATGTCGCTCGCAACCAGATTGCCGAACTGATTAATGCCGATCCGCGTGAAGTGGTGTTCACTTCCGGCGCAACCGAGTCCGATAACCTCGCCATTAAAGGCGCGGCGCATGCCTATCGCGACAAGGGTAACCACATTATTACCAGCCAAACCGAACACAAAGCGGTGCTCGATACCTGCTTGCAGCTGGAAAAAGAGGGTTTCGACGTCACTTATCTGGCCCCGAATGCTCAAGGTGTGATCACCCCAGCGGCTATTGAATCCGCACTGCGCGAAGACACGATTTTGGTGTCAATCATGCATGTAAACAATGAGATAGGTGTGATTCAGGATATCGCGGCTATTGGCGAACTCTGCCGCAGTCGTGACATTATCTTCCACGTCGATGCCACCCAAAGCGTCGGCAAGCTGCCGGTAGACCTCAATGAGCTGGCGGTGGATCTTATGTCTTTCTCCGCCCATAAAATCTATGGCCCGAAAGGCATCGGCGGCCTGTACGTTCGCCGCAAACCCAAGGTGCGGATTGAAGCGCAGATCCACGGCGGCGGGCACGAGCGCGGTATGCGTTCCGGGACTCTGCCGGTGCATCAGATTGTTGGCATGGGTGAAGCTTTCCGCATTGCTAAAGAGGAGCTGGCCGATGAGGCGCAGCGCCTGCATGCATTGCGTGACCGTCTGTGGCAAGGTATCCAGCAATTAGAGGGCGTGCAGATTAATGGCTCGCCTGAGCATAGCGCGCCAAACATTCTTAACGTCAGTTTCAGCGGCGTTGAGGGCGAGTCGCTGATTATGGCGTTGAAAGATTTGGCCGTTTCTTCTGGCTCTGCCTGTACTTCGGCAAGCCTCGAACCATCTTATGTTTTACGTGCACTGGGGTTAGGCGAGGATCTGGCTCACAGTTCTCTGCGTTTCTCCCTCGGACGTTACACCACGGCGGAAGAGATAGATTACGCTAGCAACCTGATTGTGAAATCAGTCCGTCGTTTACGCGAGCTACCGCCGGTATTCTCGTCTTAAGTGACCCGATCACAGCAACAATGTATTAGAGAACGTCAGGGCTAAACGCCTGTTATTGAAGATAATACTTTCATTGAAAAATAAAAAAGCAGGAGTGCAGTTATGAGTTCCGAAGTCACCACCAATGAATCCATGCCGATTTTCTTGTCTTCTCAGCCTGCCGACACACGCTGGGGCGAAAAAGCGATATTAAGCACGAATGCCGAAGGCATGATTATTCATTTGACCTCCGACAACCCGCTGGTGACCATTGCCCGCGCAGCTCGCCGTATCGACGGTCAGGGTGTGAAAAACGTAGCGCTGGCCGGTGAAGGCTGGGATCTGGAAAACAGCTGGGCGTTCTGGCAGGGCTTCCGCGGGCCAAAAGGCAGCCGCAACGTTGAGTGGGCTGAACTGTCAGCTGAAGACACTCAAACCCTGAATCAACGTCTGAAAATTATCGACTGGGTTCGCGACACCATCAACCTGCCAGCAGAAGAGTTGGGGCCAGAGCAGTTGGCGACTCGCGCCGTGGATTTGATGTGCGAATTCGGCAATGGCCATGTTAACTATCGCATTACGAAAGGCGACGACCTGCGCCAGCAAAACTACGCGGGTATCCACACCGTGGGCCGTGCTTCAGACCGCGCTCCGGCATTCCTGGCGCTGGATTACAACCCTAGCGGCAATGCCGATGAGCCGGTGTATGCGTGTCTGGTCGGCAAAGGCATCACCTTTGATACCGGCGGCTACAGCCTGAAACCAAGTGCAGGCATGGACTCGATGAAGTCCGACATGGGCGGCGCAGCGACGCTGACGGGTGCTCTGGCACTGGCTGCGGCTAATGGCCTGAACAAACGCGTTAAGCTGTACCTGTGCTGCGCGGACAACATGGTCAGCGGCAACGCGATGAAGCTGGGCGATATCATTCGCTATCGCAATGGCAAAACTGTTGAAGTGATGAACACCGACGCCGAAGGCCGTCTGGTGCTGGCTGATGGCCTGATCGACGCTTCTGAACAGAATCCAGAGTTGTTGATTGATGCAGCAACCCTGACCGGTGCTGCCAAAATGGCGCTGGGCAACGATTACCACGCGCTGTTCAGCTTCGACGATGAGCTGGCCGCTGAGCTGCAAAACAGCGCGAAAGAAGAGTTTGAACCCTTCTGGCGTCTGCCTCTGGCTGAGTTCCACCGTTCATACCTGCCATCCAACTTCGCTGAATTGAACAACATGGGCAGCCCGTCACACACTGCCGGTGCCAGCAACGCAGCGGGCTTCCTGTCCCATTTCGTCAAGAACTACAAAAAAGGCTGGTTGCACATCGACTGTTCAGCCACTTACCGTAAAGGTGCCGTAGACCAATGGGCCGCTGGCGCTACCGGCATCGGGGTGCGTACCGTAGCTAACCTGCTGTTGGCTAAAGCAAAATAAATCAATCGGTAAGATAGAAAGACCCTAGCGGGGCACTGAGAAGTGCCCCGTTTTATCGGAGTGAAACAACATGAGTGTCCCGCACGATCACCTGCCAGCGGCAGCCGCGGCCAATAATGGCGAAAATGAACTTGAGCGTCTGCTGCGCCTTTCCGTGACAGAAGCGGCTTATCGCCCGGCGTTTTACCAGACTCTATTAGAAGCTACTGTCTACGTGCTGGGTGACGCGGGTCAGGAAGAAGAGGGCGCGGGAGAAGTCGCGATCCACGCGGGTAGCGAGTTGAACCTGCTGCATTGGGAAAAGCAGGATGGCACCTCCATCATTCCTCTGTTTTCCTCGCTGGAAGTGCTCGAGCGCGCCAGTGCGGGTGAAAGCCCCGACGAGCAGGCTTTTGTTGCCCTTCCTGCGCGGGTGTTGTTTGAAATGACCCAGGGCGAAGAGCTGTTCCTCAATCCGAAGTCAGAATACGGCAAAGAATTCACCCCAAGTGAAGTGACGCTGCTGCTGAATACCGGCGGTTTGACCGCACCGGCCGAGCTGGTGTTGGACAAAGAGAGCCAGATAATGATTGGTCAGCCAGAAGAGTATCCCTCAGCGATGATTGATGCGCTGACCACCCTGTTCAGCCAGAAAAAGCCGGTGCGCCGTGCCTTTCTGGCACTGATTCATGACAAAGCCGTGGATGAGCTGCCAAACCTGCTGGTGGGCGTGGAAGCTGATGGTACTGACGCCGAAGTCGACGCGTTAATCCGCGAAGCGGGCAACGTGGCGAGCGAAACCTCGCCAGACGACCAACCGGTTGATTTCTGTATTGTTTCTGAGAAAGAACGCGGCATTAGCCACTATCTGATCAGCCACACTCAGCCTTTCTATCAGCGTAAGTGGGGCAGTTGGCTGCGTAACATTATTCCGTCTTCCGGCAAGGCGTAATGATCATGAAAGTGGGCTTTAGGTTACAGATGTAGTCTCAGCTCACTTTTTTTTAACGAAATGTTGTGATTCGGGTAGGCAAGCGTAACTTCGCCCCCTATAATCGGCGCCATTTTACGGCAGGTATAACATTAAATTAACCGGCCCTACCTATAAGAGTCAGCCAGAGGTTTTTCATGACTATCGAACGTACTTTTTCCATCATCAAGCCAAACTCAGTAGCTAACAACGACATCGGCGCAATCTACGCGCGTTTCGAACGTGCTGGTTTCACCATCATTGCTTCTAAAATGCTGAAACTGACCAAAGAGCAGGCTGAAGGCTTCTACGCAGAACACAAAGGTCGTCCTTTCTTCGACGGTCTGGTTGAGTTCATGACTTCTGGTCCAATCATGGTTCAGGTTCTGGAAGGTGAAAACGCCGTTCAGCGTAACCGTGACATCATGGGCGCAACTAACCCAGACAACGCACTGGCTGGCACTCTGCGTGCTGACTTCGCTGACAGCTTCACTGCTAACGCCGTTCACGGTTCTGATGCAGTTGAATCTGCACAGCGCGAAATCGCTTACTTCTTCACCGAAAGCGAAATCTGCCCGCGTTAAGATTTTCTGGCCGGGCTTTTTTGCCTCTGTTCACTCATATGTACAATAAATATGTGAGTGAGACGCGGCAAACATAGCAACCTCGCCTTAAAATTTGTACAATGTTGCGCCCCGAATGAGTCAGTCTCTTCGGGGCGCAAGTATTTTAAATACCAAATATTGAAATACACTACATTGCAGGTCGCCACTCAATGACTCTGCACTTCCCTGACGCCATAACGTGTAACAACGAGGCTAATTCGAATTATGTTTGAAACAAACACGCCTGAGCAAAACTTGTCTGATATGACTGCACAACCGACTCCACAGCCAGCCGATGCAGTGAATACTGTCAAGCCTGACGCTGCCAAAATTAACCTTCTTGACCTTAACCGTAAGCAAATGCGCGAGTTCTTCATCAACATGGGCGAAAAACCGTTCCGTGCTGATCAGGTCATGAAGTGGATGTACCACTATTGCAGCGATGATTTCGAGCAAATGACCGATATCAACAAAGCGCTGCGTGAGAAGTTGGCCCGCGTTGCTGAAATTCGCGCGCCGGAAGTAGCTTCTGAACAACGCTCCACCGATGGCACCATCAAATGGGCTATTCAAGTCGGCGGGCAGTTGGTCGAAACCGTTTATATCCCTGATGGCGATCGCGCCACGCTGTGCGTTTCTTCCCAAGTAGGTTGTGCCCTTGAGTGTACTTTCTGCTCCACGGCGCAGCAGGGCTTCAACCGTAACCTGCGCGTGTCTGAAATCATCGGGCAAGTCTGGCGTGCGGCGAAAATCATTGGTGCCGCTAAGGTTGCCGGGACCCGCCCAATCACCAACGTGGTGATGATGGGGATGGGGGAGCCGCTGCTTAACCTGAACAACGTGGTTCCGGCAATGGAGATCATGCTGGACGATTTCGGTTTCGGTCTGTCAAAACGTCGCGTTACGCTGTCAACCTCAGGCGTCGTGCCTGCGCTGGACAAGCTGGGCGACATGATTGACGTCGCGCTGGCTATCTCTCTTCACGCGCCGAATGACACCATTCGCGATGAAATCGTACCGATTAACCGCAAATACAACATTGATACTTTCCTCGCCGCCGTTGAGCGTTACATTGGTAAATCCAATGCTAACCAAGGCCGCGTGACCATTGAGTACGTGATGCTTGACCATATTAACGATGGCACCGAGCACGCGCACGAATTGGCTGAACGCCTGAAGAACACCCCGTGCAAGATCAACCTGATCCCATGGAACCCGTTCCCAGGCGCGCCATATGGCCGCAGCTCTAACAGCCGTATCGATCGCTTCTCTAAAGTATTGATGGATTATGGATTTACCGTCATTGTGCGTAAGACCCGTGGTGATGATATCGATGCCGCTTGTGGTCAGTTGGCGGGCGATGTTATCGACCGTACTAAACGCACGCTGAAGAAGAAAATGGCCGGTGACGCTATCGCTATTAAAGCCGTCTAAATTCAGCAGCCTATCTATAATAGGCGAGTAACTAGTTGTGTTTTCTGGAGCCCGGTCAGCCAGATCGCCGGGCTTAATCTGAACAGCATCTGCTGGAGCCAATAGGCTTCACCAAGATGAAACGTGGTCGGTGGCAGAATAAAGGGATTTAGCATGACGATTAAAACCAGATGGACCAAGGCAATTGCGCTAAGCTTTACAGTCTGCCTGTTGGCGAGCTGTTCCAGCTCTCCCAAGGAGTCTGAGCTCGCCGCGCCGGGCAGTGCTTCACAGACCCGTTTGCAGTTGGGCATGGCCTATTTGTCTCAGGGCAATATGGCCAGTGCGAAGCAGAATCTACAGAAAGCAGTGGATAGTGCACCAAACGATTATCGCACCCAGTTAGGCATGGCGCTTTACGAGCAAAAAAACGGCGATAATGGTGCAGCAGAAAGCCGTTATCAGCAGGCATTGAAGCTGGCTCCGCAAAATGGAACTGTGCTTAATAATTACGGTGCGTTTTTGTGTGGTTTAGGGCAGTATGTACCGGCACAACAGCAGTTTAGCGCCGCTGCCAATGTCCCTGATTACGGTCAGGTGGCTGACAGTCTGGAAAACGCAGGCTACTGTTTTCTGAAGGCCAATCAGAATGAGGAAGCACGTGTGTTACTGAGTCGGGCATTGAAAATTGATCCTGATAAAGGTGCGCCTTTGCTCACTGAGGCAACCAAACAGTTTGGTGAAGGGAACCGCGCTCAGGCGCAAGTGTTGCTCGATGTCTACCAACATGTTCTGCCAGCCAGTGCTGAAAGCCTCATGTTACAAATTCGTTTCGCTGCGTTAGCAAGCAACCCGGTTAGCGTTCAACGCTACGGCAAGCAGCTGGCGCGAAGTTTTCCACAATCCCAACAGTACCAGCAGTTCTTAGCTAATGAATACTGAAGCCTCTCAAGAAAATAAAGCCACAATGACGACGGGCGAACGCCTGCGTCAAGCTCGTGAACAGCTGGGACTTAGTCATCAGGCCGTTGCAGAACGCCTATGCCTGAAAGTCTCGACTATTCGCCAAATTGAAGAAGAAACCACGCCGGCCGACCTCGCGCCGACTTTCCTGCGTGGCTATATTCGCTCGTACGCTAAATTAGTTCACGTTCCTGAAGAAGAGCTTTCAAGCATGATTGGCAAACAAGCGCCAATCAAAGTGCCGAAAGTTGCCTCGATGCAAGGGTTCGCACTCGGCAAATCTCGCAAGAAGCGCGATGGCTGGTTGATGGGCTTTACCTGGCTCGTGGTGTTCGTGGTGATTGGTTTGACTGGTGCGTGGTGGTGGCAAAATCATCAAGCCCAGCAGCAAGAAATCGCCACGATGGCTGACCAGTCAACGGCTCAGCTGAATCAGGACAACGGCCAGGGGCAGTCTATTGCTCTGAATACGGGTGATAACCCAAATTCAGCCCCGGTTGAAACCACGCCAACGCAGGGTACAGCACCTGCTGACGCCACGGCGGGCGCGGCTTCTTCACAGCCAGCTAATTCAGTTCCTTTAGATACGTCTACTGCAGCCAATGCACCGGCCAGCAATACTGAGCAAGCGCCTGCTGCCGTATCGCCAAGCCAGCCAGTGGCTCAAAACGGCCTGCCGACGGGAAATGCAGACTCTGCTACCCCAGCGGCCGACGCCGATGCTGTTGCGATGACCTTTAAGTCAGACTGCTGGTTGCAGATTGACGATGCCTCTGGCAAGACTTTGTTCAGCGGCATGAAGAAGGGCGGTGAAACCTTGAGCGTTAAAGGTACTGCGCCTTACAAATTAAAAATCGGGGCACCTGCTGCTGTTGAAATTCAGTATCAAGGTAAGCCGGTTGATTTAAGTCGTTTTATCAAGTCCAGCCGTGTTGCTCGTCTGACTTTGGCTGCCGAATAATCGGCAGCTGTTCAGATTCTTTGCAACTGTGGAGAGTAAGTAATGCATAACCAAGCACCCATCACCCGTCGGAAATCAACCCGGATTTACGTCGGCAAGGTGCCTATCGGTGATGGTGCGCCGATTGCTGTGCAATCAATGACCAACACCCGTACCACCGATGTCGCCGCAACCGTGGCACAGATCAAAGCCCTTGAACGTGTTGGCGTTGATATCGTCCGTGTTTCTGTTCCTACCATGGACGCCGCCGAAGCTTTCAAACTCATCAAGCAGCAGGTTAATGTCCCGCTGGTCGCTGATATCCATTTTGACTACCGTATTGCGCTGCAAGTTGCCGAGTACGGCGTTGACTGCTTACGCATCAACCCGGGTAATATCGGTAATGAATCTCGCATTCGCTCGGTAGTCGATTGCGCTCGTGACAAAAATATCCCGATTCGTATCGGTGTTAACGGCGGCTCGCTCGAGAAAGACATTCAGGAAAAGTACGGCGAACCTACGCCGGAAGCCCTGCTTGAGTCGGCGATGCGCCACGTTGATATCCTTGATCGCCTGAATTTCGACCAGTTTAAAGTCAGCGTGAAAGCCTCCGACGTGTTCCTCGCCGTGCAGTCTTATCGCTTACTCGCTGCACGCATTGATCAACCTCTGCACCTTGGGATCACCGAGGCGGGTGGCATGCGTAGTGGATCGGTTAAGTCAGCGATCGGCTTGGGTATGCTGCTTTCTGAAGGGATCGGCGACACGCTGCGTATTTCTCTGGCGGCGGATCCGGTGGAAGAAGTTAAAGTTGGCTTCGATATCTTGAAGTCACTGCGCATTCGTTCGCGCGGTATTAACTTTATTGCTTGCCCGACCTGCTCACGTCAGGAGTTTGACGTCATTGGTACCGTGAACGCCTTGGAACAGCGCCTTGAAGATCTGATCACGCCGATGGACGTGTCGATCATTGGCTGCGTGGTTAACGGCCCTGGCGAAGCGCTGGTGTCGACCATTGGTGTGACCGGCGGCCACAACAAGAGCGGTTTCTATGAAGATGGCGTGCGCCAGAAGGATCGTTTCGACAACGAGCAAATGATCGACCAGCTCGAAGCCAAGATCCGCGCCAAAGCAGCCATTATGGATGAGAGTAAACGTATCGTTATCAATCATCTTGAAAAGTAACATCGGTTGCAGGCGCCCATCCGCGCCTGCATTATATTGAACCCGACTATCGGGTTCATTTTTTATAAAAACGATAGAGAATTGACGTGGCAAAGAATATCCAGGCCATCCGTGGCATGAACGACTACCTGCCGGAAGATACCGCGCTGTGGCAACGTGTCGAAGGCATCCTTAAGCAGGTGCTGGGTAGTTACGGTTACAGCGAAATCCGTATGCCGATTGTAGAGCAGACCCCGTTATTCAAACGCGCCATCGGTGAAGTTACCGACGTGGTCGAAAAAGAGATGTATACCTTCGAGGACCGCAATGGCGAAAGCCTGACCCTGCGCCCGGAAGGGACTGCTGGCTGCGTGCGCGCCGGTATTGAACATGGTCTGCTGTACAATCAAGAACAACGCCTGTGGTACATCGGCCCGATGTTCCGCTACGAGCGCCCGCAAAAAGGTCGCTATCGTCAATTCTTCCAGATGGGTGTTGAAGTCTTTGGCCTGCAAGGCCCGGACGTTGACGCTGAACTGATCATGATGACTGCACGCTGGTGGCGTGCGCTGGGTATCGCCGATCACGTTGCGCTGGAACTGAACTCTATTGGCTCTCTGGAAGCGCGTGCGAACTACCGTGAAGCACTGGTGGCTTTCCTTGAGCAGCATAAAGAGAAGCTGGACGAAGACTGCAAACGTCGCATGTACACCAACCCAATGCGCGTTTTGGACTCAAAAAATCCAGACGTTCAACTGTTGTTGAATGACGCGCCGGCGCTGGCGGACTATCTTGATGCTGAATCTAAAGAACACTTTGCTGGCTTGTGTGAACTTTTAGAGCAAGCAGGTATCCCATATACGGTTAACCAGCGTCTGGTTCGCGGTTTGGATTACTACAACCGCACCGTGTTCGAATGGGTAACGACTAGCCTCGGCTCACAGGGTACTGTGTGTGGCGGCGGCCGTTATGATGGTTTGGTCGAACAACTGGGTGGGCGTGCAACGCCAGCCGTCGGTTTTGCTATGGGGCTTGAGCGTCTGATCTTATTGATTCAGGCTGTTAACCCAGACTTTAAAGCACCTGCGACAGTAGATGCTTATGTGATTTCTGTCGGCGCTGGAACTCAGGGCGCAGCAATGCAATTAGCAGAGTCACTGCGTGACGAGCTTCCTGCATTAAGAGTGATGACTAACTACGGCGGCGGTAATTTCAAAAAGCAATTTGCCCGCGCTGATAAATGGGGAGCGCGCGTCGCTCTGGTATTAGGTGAAAACGAAGTCGCGGCCCGTCAGGTAGTGGTTAAAGACCTGCAAAGCGGTGAGCAAGAAACGCTGGCGCAAAGCGAACTCGCTGCGCGCTTGGCCTCGATGATAGGTTAAGGAGAAGGACCACGTGGAAATCTATACCACTGAAAACGAACAAGTTGACGCTGTACGTCGTTTCTTTGCAGAAAACGGTAAAGCGCTGGCGATTGGCGTTGTACTCGGGATCGCCGCTCTAGGTGGTTGGCGTTATTGGCAGTCTCATGAGAGCTCGGCCATGGCTGACTCTTCTGTTGCTTTCCAGCAGGCCAATCAGGCCGTAACTGATAAGAAAGCGCAGGGCGTTGAAGATTTAGAGAAATTCGCGCAGAGCAATAAAAACAACTACGGCGTGTTCGCTTCGCTCCAGCTTGCTGATCATTTCGTGGAAGCGAAAGATTTCGCTAACGCGGAAAAGCAGCTGGTTGCCGCACAATCTCAGGCGAAAGAAGAGAATTTACTCTCTCTGGTCAGCCTGCGTTTGGCTCGCGTTCAATCGCAGCAAAAGAAATTTGATGACGCACTCAAAACGCTCGACGGCGTTAAGGGTGAGGGCTGGATTGCACTGCAACAAGATGTTCGCGGTGACGTTTTGCTGGCGAAAGGCGATGCCAAGGGCGCGCGTGAAGCCTTCAGCAAAGGCCTTGATTCTAAACCTTCTCAGACGCTACAGAACGTGTTGCGTATGAAATTGAACAACTTATCCAGCTAAGGGGAACCCCGATGCAATTGCGTAAAACACTCTTGGTAGGATGGGTTTCCGTTGCCCTGTTGAGTGGCTGTTCTTTGTTTAACAGCGAAGAAGACGTCGTTAAGATGTCCCCGTTGCCGAAAGTTGAAAATCAGTTCACACCAACCAAAGTGTGGAGCACGTCGGTGGGTGATGGCGTAGGCGATTTCTACTCTCATCTGCGTCCGGCCTGGCAGGACAATACTATCTTCGCCGCCGATCGTTTCGGTATTGTGAAATCTCTGGATGCTGACAGCGGCAAAGAAAACTGGAAAGTGGATCTGTCGGAAAAAACCGGCTTCTTCTCCAAAAATCGTCCTGCTCTGCTGTCTGGCGGCGTGACCGCTGCTGGCTCACATATCTACGTGGGCAGCGAAAAAGCGATCGTTTATGCACTGAACAGCGCTGACGGTACTGTGGCATGGCAGACCAAAGTGGCGGGTGAAGCACTCTCTCGCCCAGTGGTCAGCGACGGTCTGGTGATCATCCACACCGGCAACGGTATGCTGCAAGGCTTAAGCGAGACTGACGGGACTATCCAATGGACCGCCAACCTCGATATGCCAACGCTGTCACTGCGCGGTGAGTCAGCCCCTGCAACTGCCTTCGGTGCAGCCATTGTCGGTGGCGACAACGGACGCGTGAGCGCGGTGCTGATGAAAGAAGGCCAGCTGATCTGGCAGCAACGTATTTCTCAGCCAAGCGGCGCGACTGAAATCGATCGTCTGAGCGACGTGGACACCACGCCAGTTATCGTTGACGGCGTAGTTTACGCGCTGGCTTACAACGGCAATCTGGTGGCAATGGATCTGCGTTCTGGCCAAATCATGTGGAAACGTGACGTTGGCTCTATCAATGACTTCATCGTCGACGCCGGTCACATCTATATGGTTGACCAAGATGACCGCGTGATGGCGCTCGACACCCAAGGCGGCGTTAGCCTGTGGCGTCAAAGTGATTTGCTGCACCGTAACCTGACCGCGCCAGTGTTGTATAATGGTTATATTGTGGTTGGTGACTCGGAAGGCTACCTGCACTGGATCAACACCACTGATGGCCGTTTCGTGGCTCAGCAGAAAGTTGACAGCTCCGGCTTCTTGGCTGCGCCAATCGTGGCAAGCGACAAGCTGGTCGTGCAGGCGAAGGGCGGTGAGGTTTACTCCTTCACCCGCTGATCGTCGCAAATAGTCGCTCGTCGCGTCTGGCCCAGTCGGGCTTAAAAACGGCTCCTGAAAAAATCAGGGGCCGTTTCGTATTCTGAAATATGCGCAGGTGAATTTCACAGCTTGCGATGTAATGATTTGATTTATAGCGTTTTATGGCTTTATGCCGTGCTGTAACTCTTTGCGTTTTGCACTTAGTTTATAAAAACAGAGGCTTTAAAATGATACCTGTCGTCGCGCTTGTTGGGCGCCCGAATGTGGGTAAATCCACCTTATTTAACCGTTTAACCAAGACGCGTGACGCGCTGGTTGCGGATTTCCCGGGGCTAACGCGTGACCGCAAGTACGGTCGTGCTGAAATTGAGGGTAATGAGTTCATCATTGTTGATACCGGCGGTATCGACGGCACTGAAGATGGTGTCGAAACTCGCATGGCAGGCCAGTCTCTGTTAGCCATTGAAGAAGCCGACATCGTGTTGTTCATGGTGGATGCGCGCGCGGGCCTGATGCCTGCCGATCAGGGCATCGCCCAGCATCTGCGTAGCCGTGAAAAAGCCACCTTCCTGGTCGCTAACAAAACTGACGGTCTGGACCCAGACACCGCCACCGGCGATTTCTACTCGCTGGGCCTTGGTGATGTGTACGCCATTGCTGCCTCACATGGCCGTGGTGTAACTCAGCTTATCGAACACGTATTAGTGCCGTTCGTCGGCGAGAAGCCTGAAGAAGTTGAGCTGACTGAAGAAGAAGCCAACGCCGCGTACTGGGCTGAGTTGGAAGGCGGTCAGGACGACGATGAGATCCCAGCCGACGTTGAAGATGACTTCGACCCGCAATCTCTGCCAATCAAACTGGCTATTGTCGGCCGTCCGAACGTAGGGAAGTCCACACTGACTAACCGTATTCTCGGCGAAGAGCGGGTGGTGGTGTACGACATGCCGGGCACCACTCGCGACAGTATCTACATCCCGATGACCCGTGATGAGCGTGAATACGTTCTGATCGACACCGCAGGTGTGCGTAAGCGCGGAAAAGTCACTGAAATCGTTGAGAAGTTCTCAGTGATCAAGACCCTGCAAGCGATTGAAGATGCCAACGTGGTGATGCTGGTTATCGACGCCCGCGAAGGCATCTCTGACCAAGACCTCTCGCTGTTAGGCTTTATCCTCAATAGTGGGCGCTCACTGGTTATCGTGGTGAACAAATGGGATGGCATGAGCGAAGATGCCCGTGCTCAGGTGAAAGACCAGTTAGACCTGCGCCTCGGCTTTGTCGATTTCGCCCGTATCCACTTCATTTCTGCTCTGCACGGCAGCGGCGTAGGCAATCTGTTCGAATCCGTCATTGAAGCCTATACCTGTGCTACCACCCGTGTAAGCACTTCCTTACTGACGCGCATCATGCAGATGGCGGCCGACGACCATCAGCCACCGTTGGTGAATGGTCGCCGCGTGAAGCTGAAATATGCGCATGCCGGGGGGTATAACCCGCCTATCGTGGTTATCCACGGTAATCAGGTGAAAGATCTGGCCGATTCGTACAAACGCTATCTGATGAACTACTTCCGTCGTTCACTGAAAGTGATGGGTACGCCAATTCGTATTCAATTTAAAGAAGGCGAAAACCCGTATGAAGGCAAGAAGAACACGCTCTCTCCGCACCAGCAGCGTAAGCGTAAGCGCCTGTTACAGCACCTGAAAAATAAATCTTAATCTGATGAGGTACATGAAAATGTACCTCGTTTTTTTTGGCCTCGACGGCAGGGAAGGAACGGATGTTTTGGGAAACCTGGAGTTTTGCGTTTGGCGTTACGGTTCCTAATTTATTGATATTAATCCTCGGCATGTGGTTGCGTCGTACCGGACTGATGGACGACAACTTCAATGAAAAAGCCAGTCGTCTGGTATTCAATATCGCGCTGCCCTGCCTGCTGTTTTTCAGCGTGGCGCAAGGGCACGACACCTCGGGTTCTAACCTGCCGCTGGCGGTCTATGGCGCAGTCGGTACTATCATTTCATTTCTGCTTCTAGAACTGGTCGCCATCAAGCTGGTGAAAGATCCGCGCGAGCGGGGCATCTTTGTGCAAGGCGGATTTCGCGCCAACACGGGGATTGCTGGGCTGGCCTATGCCTCGCTGGCTTTCGGCAATGACGGCATCGCGCTGGGGTCGATGTATCTGGCGGTCACGGTGATTTTGTTCAACGTGCTTTCGGTCATAACCTTAACCCGCAGTTTGCAGGGCGGCTCCGGCAAGCGCGTCGGGCTACGCCCGATTCTGCGCGGCATTGTCACTAACCCACTGATTATTGGATTGCTGCTCGGGCTGGCCTTCCAGTACAGCCACCTGCCGATGCCTGACACCATTGGCAAAACCGGCGAATTTATTTCAGGCATGGCGCTGCCGTTGGCGATGCTCTGTGCCGGAGCCAGTCTGGATTGGCGAACCATGTTCCGCAGCTCAAACGTGGCGGCCTGGTCCTCGGCGTCGCGGGTGATTTTTGTCCCAGCGTTGATGACGTTAGGCGGCTGGCTGCTCGGCTTTCGCGGCGCGGCGCTCGGGGTGATTTTCCTCTTCTCCTGTACGCCAACGGCGGCGGGCAGCTATGTTATGACGCGCGCGTTGGGCGGAAATGCTACGCTGGCTGCCAACATTATTGCTGTAACCACGCTAGGTTCATTTTTCACCACCGCGCTGGGGCTTTATCTGTTACGAGCCTTGGGCGTGATTTAACGGGAGCGAGAGAAGATGGAAGCACTTTGCCCGGTTTGCACTCAACCTATGAGTTGGGTGAGCAATCACTTTCACTGTGACAGCTGTAACGCCGACTATCAGCAGACGGCGCTCTGCCCGGATTGCCAGCAGCCGCTGCAAACCCTAAAAGCCTGCGGCGCGGTGGATTATTTCTGCCAAAACGGCCACGGCATGATTTCCAAAAAGCGCGTGCTGTTCAGCTATCAGCCCTACAGCGACTAGCCCTCGGGCTGGGCCGATTTCCACAATTCGATTAGCTCAGCGGGTGTCTGGGTCTCCGGAATAATCAGCACCAGACTGCCCGATTGCTGGGCAGTAGCATAAGAGATCTCCAGCCGGTAATAGCGCTGGTCGCCGCGCCCGGCCTGCTCCGGCGGCTCGGCGTAGGGCAGCGACTGATTGATTAATTGGCAGATCTGCTGGCGTTTGTCCTCACTCATCCCCGCCATAGCGACTCGGCGGGGACCGTTGAGTTTAGGGATAAACGCCATGCCGCCTTCGCGATACATTTCGATGACGGCGCTGCTTTCCAGCGATTCCAGTGGTTTCATTAGATAACCCCAACTTGCCCCCACGCCTCTTTCACCGCCTGTGCTACGGCGGCGTCGAAGCGCTTCTCAGCATGTTCGATTGTTTTCTTGGCGAAAGTTGCAAAATCGGCATCCTGCGGCAGCGATTTATCACACACGGTGTCGTACCAGACGTAGCCCGCGCGCTCCCACGCAAAGCCGCCCAGCGCGGTGGCAGCCAGATAGAAGGCGCGGTTAGGGATGCCGGAGTTGATGTGGACGCCGCCGTTGTCGTCCCGGGTGTTCACATAGCCTTTCATGTCGGCGGGCTGTGGGTCTTTGCCAAGCAGCGGGTCGTTGTAAGCTGTCCCCGGATGCGCCATCGAGCGCAGCCCCTTGCCTTTAATTCCCTTAGCTAACAGGCCTTCGCCGATGATCCAGTCGGCTTTATCCGCCGTCTGTTTTTTGCTGAACTGCTTGACCAGAGAGCCGAACACGTCGGACAGCGATTCATTCAACGCGCCAGACTGGCCGCTATAAACCAGCCCGGCCTCGCTCTCGGTCACGCCGTGCGACAGTTCGTGGCCAATGACGTCGATGGCGATGGTGAAACGGTTAAAAATCTCACCGTCCCCGTCGCCAAATACCATCTGCTGGCCATTCCAAAAGGCGTTTTGATACTCCTTGTCGTAATGCACCGAGCCAAGCAGCGCCAGCCCTTTATTGTCCAAAGAGTTGCGTTGGTAGGCCTGCCAGAAGAAATCATAAGTCACGCCAAGATAGTCATAGGCTTCATCAACCGCCACGTCGTCATTGCTCGGCTGCCCCTCTTTTCTCACCGACTTGCCGGGCAGGCGAGTGCCGTTTTCGGCGTCATAAATATCACGCTCGACATGACCCGCCTTGGCGGTTTTCACGCCTTTGGGTTTGGCGTAAGCCTCGGCCATCAGGGTGTTGACGTGAACCAGCGTCTGGCGCGCGCACTTCTTCTGCGGCTCTGAGCCGTGCTCAATAATGCGATTGAGGATATAGGGAGGAATAACGCCGAGGGGGGATCTCTGTTTGGTACCGTGACTCATAACAACTCTCCTTATCGATAAGTGAAGCTTAAGAGTGACAAGTATTCATTGATATTGAGTATAGTCCGGTCGCGCTCCCCGCCAGCAAAAGATGGGATTTATCTGTTCTCTACCGCCTCTTGGTTATCATCATAAAGCTGATGATTGTGCGAGGTGACGGCAGGATGAAGCGCGCTGCCTCTGACCTTGCGCACGGAGTTGCGTGTCACCAGCTTGCCCTGTAGCAGCACGCTAGAGCAGGGGGCTTCGGGGCGGAACAGGCGGCGCTGGAGCAGGGCGATTGCTTCCACACCCAGCTCGTCGCGCGGCACGTGCACGGCGGTGAGCGCCACATCGTGAATTTCTGCCAGATTAAAGCCGTCGGTGCTCATCACGCTGATGTCCGTCGGCACCGCAAACCCGCGTTTTACCAAGGCCGCCACGGCACCGGATGCCATAAAATCGCCTCCCGCCAGAATCGCCGTCGGCATGGGCTGGCCGCCGGGCAGGGTATCCAGATAATTCAGCATGGCCTGTTCAGCTTCCTGCGCGCCAAACCCCGATGTCGTGACCAGATGCTGGCCGTCGTCAAAGGCCAGATTATGCCGCGAGAAGGCCTCTTTGATGCCCGCCAGGCGCAGCTCCATGGTGTGGCGGCGCAGACATTGCAGGGTCAGAATTCGGTGATGCCCTTGGGTGAACAGGTAGTCGGTGGCGAAGTCGCCCATGGTTTGATGATCCGGCGACACGCTGTCGTGGCGCATCAGCCGATCGTGGCAGTTGATCAACACGCAGGGTTTAGCCAAGTCGGCGGCAAGCTGGTGGATATGCACATCGTCAATGCCAACCAGCAGCGCGGCGTCGGTTTGGGGATCGGTCATTTTGGCGATAAACAGCGCGACGTCGGCGTCACTCTCTTCTAACGCGCAGTAGCGAACCCGCACGTCGTGCTGGCTGACGGCGGCGACAATCCCCTGAATCACCTTGTAGTAGAAGATATCGCTGCGAGCGTCGAAGGCACGGGCCGGGGCGAAGACCACGATGTTATTGAGCATGAGGCGCCCGGTGGACAAGCCGCTGAGTACGCCCTGTGATTTTGCATAGCTCAACACCTGCTCTCTGGCCCGCGCGCTGGTATTGCTTTTTCCAGCCAACACGCGCGAAACCGTGCTGATCGACAGCCCCGTATGGTCAGCAATTTGCTGGATTTTTAGCTTTCCGTTCAAATTGTGATCTCCTTCAAATTCGAAAATGAAAAAATTTTCATAAAGGATTTTGTCCGTAATCTTAGGCTTTTTCAGGGCGAGGCTCGCAAATCCGGCCACTCCATGAAAATTCTTGCAAAGAATCACGTTCCGCTCACAAATCAGCCTGCATACAGTCGTCTAGGGTACTCAAACAATAACCATCACTGGCAGCTAGAGTGCTGACCCGTGAGGAGAAATTAACAATGACGATTGAGATCAATACCGACGTCGTGACGGCAGGAAGACGCAAAATCAGGGCCTTACGCTGGTGGATGCTGGCGCTGTTTCTACTCGGCGTGACGGTCAACTACATCACCCGCAACTCACTGGGGTTGCTGGCGGCTGAACTGAAAACCAGCCTGAATATGACCACCGAACAATACTCTTACATCGTGGCGGCGTTTCAGGCGGCCTACACCATTTTCCAACCGCTGTGTGGCTGGCTGATTGACGTCATTGGCTTGAAGCTGGGCTTCCTGATTTGTGCCTCGGTCTGGGCCGTGGTCTGCATGCTGCATGCCGGAGCAGGCGGCTGGATCCAACTGGCTATCCTGCGCTTCTTCATGGGCAGCGCCGAGGCCGCGGCCACGCCTGCCAACGCCAAAGCCATCTCCGACTGGTTCCCGCGTAAAGAGCGCCCGGTGGCCGCAGGCTGGGCTGGGGTAGGCTTCTCCATTGGTGCCATGCTGGCTCCGCCGATTATTCTGGTGGCTCATCTCTCTTTCGGCTGGCGCGGCGCTTTCCTGTTCTGCGGCATCTTGTCGATGCTGTGGGTGCTGCTGTGGTGGAAGTTCTACCACGCGCCGGAAAATCACCCCAACCTGAGCAAAGAAGAGCTCGCGCTGATTCGCCAAGACAATGAGCCTCAGCAGACCCGTTTACCTTTCATCAAATCGCTAAAAATCGTCTGCAAAAACAAGAAATTCTACGGCATTGCCATCCCGGCATTTCTGGCGGAACCCGCGTGGGCGGTGTTCAGCTTCTGGGTGCCGCTGTATCTGGCAAACGAGCGCGGCATGGACCTCAAGCACATTGTGATGTTCGCGTGGTTGCCGTTCTTGGCGGCGGATTTAGGCAGCGTCGCCAGTGGCTATCTCACCACGCTGTATCGCAAATTCTTCGGCTGCACCCGCATTAACTCGATTGTTGCCAGCTCGGTGACCGGCGCTTTCTTGATGCTGTCGCTGGCGATGATTGCACTCACCGAAAGCCCGTACGCCGCCATCGCGCTGATCTCCATCGGCGGCTTTGGGCATCAGGTTATCTCCTGCATGCTGAGTGCGGTGGTGGTGGAGTCATTCGATAAAAGTCAGGTGGCGACGGTCAACGGCATGCGCGGCTCCTCCGCGTGGATCGCCAGCTTCTTGTTTTCATTATTGATAGGTGCGGTGGCCGACAATATCGGCTTCAACCCGCTGTTTATCGCGATGGGATTTTTTGACCTGATTGGGGCGGTTTTCCTGATTGCCCTGATAGCAGAACGCCGCACACCGGCAGATAAAAGGAAAAGTGCATGAAGACGTTAAAGCATTGGGTGCTGGCAGCACAGGACGCCGCGGGCGTGGAGCTGCGGGTGGACGATCAACATCTGTTTTGCCTGCGGATACTGGAGCAGGGCCTATTCCGCGTGCTGATCAAACGCCGTGGCGAGCTGGCGCTGGACCGAACCTGGAGCATTGCGCCAACGGACGATGTGCCTTGGGAGGGGCGCGATCGTCTGAGTAATCATGGATTTAGTCTGCCGGGCTACACGCTGGAGCAGTTTGAGGATCGGCTGGTGATCAGCAGCGAAAAGCTGCGGGTGACGGTTCACCAGCCTTTGTGGCTCGAATGGGAATATCGCCACACCGATGGCAGCTGGCAACCGCTGGCCAGTGACCGTAAAACCGGGGCCTATATGCTGTCGGTGAAGGGCGACGGTTCGGCCCACTATCAGCGCCGCTATCCCGAAGAGAGCTATTACGGTCTGGGGGAAAAAGCCGGGGATCTCAATCGCGCTGGTCGCCGTTTTGAAATGCGCAATCTGGACGCCATGGGCTATAACGCCGCCAGCACCGATCCGCTCTACAAGCATATTCCCTTTACGTTAACGCGACGGGGTGATGTCAGTTTTGGCCTGTTCTACGATAATCTCAGCAATGTCTGGCTTGATCTCGGCCAAGAGCTGGATAATTACCATTTGCCTTATCGCCGCTTTAACGCCGAAGCGGGGGATCTCGATTACTATATGTTCCTCGGCCCGACGGCCCTTGACGTGACAAAAGCCTTGGTGCGGCTGACCGGCAAAACTACCTTTGGCCCGAAATGGAGCCTCGGCTACAGCGGCTCGACCATGTACTACACCGACGCGTCAGACGCCCAGCAGCAGCTGATGAAGTTCATCAACCTGTGCCGCGAGCAGGATATTGCCTGCGACTCGTTCCAGCTCTCTTCCGGCTACACCTCGATTGGCAATAAGCGTTATGTGTTCAACTGGAATTACGACAAAATCCCTGAGCCGAAAGCCATGTCGCAGGCCTTTCTCGACGCGGGGATCCGCCTGGCCGCCAACATCAAACCCTGCCTGTTGCAGGACCACCCGCAATACGCGCTTGTCGCCCAGCAGGGGCTGTTTATTCGCGATTCGCAAGAGGATGTCCCTGAGCGCTCGGTATTTTGGGACGACGAAGGCTCCCATCTGGACTTCACCAATCTAGCGACCATTCGCTGGTGGCAGCACGGCGTTACCACGCAACTGCTGAAAAACGGCATTGGCTCAACGTGGAATGATAATAATGAATATGAAGTGTGGGACAGCAACGCGCGCTGCTTTGGCTTCGGAAAATCCATTGCTATCAAGCACATTCGCCCGGTGATGCCGCTGTTAATGATGCGCGCCTCCTTCGAGGCTCAGCAGGTATTTGCGCCCAACCTGCGGCCTTATCTCATCTCCCGTTCTGGCTGCGCCGGGATGCAGCGCTACGTGCAAACATGGAGCGGCGATAACCGCACTTGCTGGCAAACGCTGCGCTACAACACGCGCATGGGGCTGGGCATGAGCCTCTCCGGCTTGTACAACGTGGGTCATGACGTCGGCGGCTTTGCCGGGGATCGCCCGGATGAAGAGCTGTTTGTGCGCTGGGTGCAGAATGGCGTGATGCACCCGCGCTTTACTATTCACTCTTGGAATGATGACGGCACGGTGAATGAGCCATGGATGTTTAGCCAGAGCACGGCGTTGATCCGCGACGCCATCAACCTGCGCTATCGCCTGCTGCCTTACTTCTACACCTTGCTGTGGCAGGCCCATGAGGATGACGAGCCGATGCTGCGCCCGACCTTCCTCGACCACGAGCACGACGCCAACACCTTCGCCGAAACCGACGATTTTATGCTGGGCAAAGAGCTGCTGGTGGCAAGCGTGGTGGAGCAGGGGCAGCGTCAGCGCGAGGTTTATCTGCCTGCCAACGAGAGCGGCTGGTGCGATTTCTACAGTGGAAAATGGTTCGCCGGTGGGCAGAGCATCAAGCTGGACGCGCCGCTGGATCGCCTGCCACTGCTGGTGCGCGCCGGTGCGGCACTGCCCATGTCTCAGCGCACGGCTTATGTCGATCAGCAGCAGGACAAGGTGCGCGAGCTGCACATTTTCCCAAGCCCGGCGGCCACGTCTTATGGCATGCTGTTTGAAGATGACGGCGAGAGCCACGGCTGGAAAGAGGGCAATGCGCTGTGGCTAAGCTGGGAGATTAAAACGGACGGCGAGAAAATCAGTATCGACTTTACTCAGCGCGGCGATTTCAGACCGGCGTGGGACAGTTTGGGCATCGTGCTGCCAGCCGGAGAGACGCGCCCGCTGTGGATTAATGGCGCGAAGTCAGACAGTTATAGGTTGTAAGCTTTTAGCGCCTCCCCCGAAAAAAGGGGGAGGCTGGGAAGGGGTATACAGCGACCGTTATTGCTTCGCAGCGGGCTTGCGCGTTTTCTTCGCAAGCGTCACGGCTTTCACTTCACTCTCAATCCAACCATCCGCCAGACGGGTTTTCAGCGTGTCGCCCGGCGCGGTCTGCGTGGTTTTCTTCAGCAATTCACCCTTCGGCGTGGTGGTCACGCTATAACCGCGCGCCAGCGTGGCCAAAGGACTCACGGCTTCCAGCTGGGTACAGGCCGTGCCAAAACGCTGGCGGCTATTGGATAGTTGCAGGGCCAGCGCCTGTTGCAGACGGTACTGCAATTGCTGGACTCGCTGCTGGGCGCGATGAATGCGCGACTGCGGCTGCTGCTGGTTCAGGCGCTGCTGCAGGCGATCGATGCGACGCAGCATCTGGCGCAGCTGGTTTTGCATGGCCTCATCAAGCCGACGGCGCAGTTTGAACAGCGCGGTTTGCTGGCGAGCCAGGCGCAGGTGCGGGTGCTGTTGCTGCAAACGATGGTTCAGGCGAGTAAAACGCTGAGCCAGCTGGGCGAGGTAATAGTCCATCGCCATTTCCAAACGCTGCTGCTGAGATTGAATCTGGCGCAGCAGTTCCAGCTGATTGCGGCTGATTAACTCGGCGGCGGCAGACGGCGTCGGCGCGCGCAGGTCGGCCACAAAGTCGGCAATAGTGACGTCGGTTTCATGGCCGACGGCGCTAACAATCGGGATGGCGCTTTTGAAAATAGCGCGCGCCACGCGCTCATCGTTAAAGCTCCACAAGTCTTCTAATGAGCCGCCGCCGCGCCCGACAATCAACACATCCACTTCCTGACGCGAGTTTGCCAGTTCGATGGCGCGGACGATTTGCATCGGCGCATCGACACCCTGCACCGCGGTCGGGTAGATGATGACCGGCAGTGACGGGTCACGGCGTTTCAGCACGTTTAATACGTCATGCAGCGCCGCGCCGCTCGATGAGGTGATCACCCCGACACACTTGGCAGGCGAGGGCAGGGGCTGCTTGAATTGGGCGTCGAACAACCCTTCGGCGGCCAGCTGCTGCTTGAGCAGGTCAAATTTCTGCTGCAACAGCCCGTCACCGGCTTCCTGCATGCTTTCGGCAATCAGCTGATAGTCGCCGCGCGGTTCATACAGCGTAATAGTGGCGCGAACCAACACCTGCTGGCCGTTTTGCGGGCGGAAGGTGGTGCGGCGATTGGTGTTGCGGAACATGGCACAGCGAACCTGCGCCCGGTCGTCTTTCAAGGTGAAATACCAGTGACCGGAGGAAGGTTGAGAGAAGTTGGAGATCTCGCCTGAAAGCCAGACCTGGCCCATTTCGTTCTCCAGCAGCTGTCGAACCGTCTGATTCAGGCGGCTTACGGTAAAAATTGGCGGGGAAGAAGGTAGTGGCATGTGATCCAGATCAAATTCAAAAACAGAGACTTAATCGGTCGATACTACATGCCCAAAAAAGGTAATCAAGAAGTTTCGTAAATAGTACTAGTCGCAATGGGCCCTCACCTGTATAATCCCGCTGCAATATTTTATCCTTTCCGCATCCACCTTGGTGAGATATTGCCCATGCTACGTATCGCAAAAGAAGCTCTAACGTTCGACGACGTCCTCCTTGTACCAGCTCACTCCACAGTTCTGCCTAATACTGCCGACCTAAGCACTCAGCTGACCGCTAAAATCCGTCTCAATATTCCAATGCTCTCTGCAGCAATGGATACCGTGACTGAAGCGAATCTGGCGATTGCTCTGGCGCAAGAGGGCGGTCTGGGATTCATTCACAAGAACATGTCCATTGAACGTCAGGCCGAAGAAGTTCGCCGCGTTAAGAAGCATGAAAGCGGCGTGGTCGCCGACCCGAAAACGGTCACCCCTTCTACCACCCTGCGTCAAGTTAAAGAACTCACCGAAATCAACGGCTTTGCTGGTTATCCTGTTGTAACCGAAGGCAACGAACTGGTCGGCATCATTACCGGTCGTGACGTGCGCTTCGTGACCGATTTGGAACAGCCAGTGACCGCAGTGATGACCCCGAAAGAGCGTCTGGTGACGGTCAAAGAAGGCGAAGCACGCGAAGTTGTGTTGCAGAAAATGCACGAAAAACGTGTTGAGAAAGCGCTGGTTGTTGACGCGCAATTCCACCTGCTGGGTATGATCACCGTTAAAGACTTCCAGAAAGCGGAACGTAAACCTAACGCCTGTAAAGATGAGCACGGCAGCCTGCGCGTTGGCGCGGCAGTTGGCGCTGGCGAAGGCAACGAAGAGCGTATCGACGCACTGGTTGCAGCGGGCGTTGACGTCCTGCTGATCGACTCCTCACACGGCCACTCCGAAGGCGTTCTTTCCCGTATTCGCGCAACTCGCGCTAAATATCCAGACTTGGAAATCATCGGCGGTAACGTGGCGACCGGCGCTGGCGCACTGGCGCTGGTGGAAGCTGGCGTGAGCGCGGTGAAAGTGGGTATCGGCCCTGGCTCAATCTGTACCACGCGTATTGTGACCGGCGTGGGCGTTCCACAAATCACTGCCGTTTCTGACGCAGTGGCTGCGCTGGAAGGCACCGGTATTCCGGTTATCGCTGACGGCGGTATCCGCTTCTCTGGCGACATCGCTAAAGCTATCGCCGCTGGCGCAAGCTGCGTGATGGTTGGCGGCATGCTGGCTGGTACTGAAGAATCACCGGGCGAAATCGAGCTGTACCAAGGCCGTGCATTCAAATCTTATCGCGGCATGGGTTCTCTGGGCGCGATGTCCAAAGGCTCTTCTGACCGTTATTTCCAGACGGATAACGCCGCTGACAAACTGGTGCCGGAAGGTATCGAAGGTCGCGTAGCCTATAAAGGCCGTCTGAAAGAGATCGTTCACCAGCAAATGGGTGGTCTGCGCTCATGTATGGGCCTGACCGGTTGTGGTACTATCCACGACCTGCGTACCAAGGCTGAATTTGTTCGCATCAGCGGTGCGGGGATTCAGGAGAGTCATGTTCATGATGTGACTATCACCAAGGAATCGCCGAACTACCGCATGGGTTCCTAACCCCATCGGCGCTGCTGCGCGTTGGTGATGCTGCGTTGGAAGTCGGCTTAAAATGCTCATTTACTTATGTAAACTGCGCTTTTTCGCCAACTTCCGCCTTGCCTCACCTTAGCTCGCGAGCGCCTTGTATCGAGTTATAAAGTAAGATTTTCCAGTCCGGCTTACACCGGACTGATTAATATTCCGTTTTTAATGCTTTTATTGCTTTCTGGAAAACGCCCCCTCATGAGCGAAAATATTCACAAGCACCGTATCCTGATCCTCGATTTCGGCTCCCAGTACACCCAACTTGTTGCACGCCGCGTGCGTGAGCTGGGCGTGTATTGCGAACTCTGGGCTTGGGACGTAACCGAAGCCCAAATCCGCGAATTCAATCCGAACGGTATTATCCTGTCCGGTGGCCCGGAAAGTACTACCGCCACCGACAGCCCGCGCGCACCGGACTACGTGTTCGAAGCTGGCGTACCGGTTCTCGGCGTATGCTACGGCATGCAGACCATGGCAATGCAACTTGGCGGCCATGTTGAAGGTTCCAACGAGCGTGAGTTCGGCTATGCGCAGGTTGAAGTTCAGACCGAAAGCGCGCTGATCCGCGACATTCAGGACGCTCTGAGCGACAGCGCCAAGCCGCTGCTCGACGTGTGGATGAGCCACGGCGATAAAGTCACCGCTATCCCGTCTGACTTCGTGACCGTTGCCAGCACCGATACCTGCCCATTTGCCATTATGGCTAACGAGGAAAAACGCTTCTACGGCGTACAGTTCCACCCAGAAGTGACGCACACCCGTCAGGGCCTGCGCATTCTGGAGCGTTTCGTGATGGACATCTGCCAGTGCGAAGCCCTGTGGACGCCGGCTAAAATCATCGAAGACGCCGTTGAACGCCTGCGCGAGCAAGTGGGCAACGACCATGTGATCCTCGGCCTGTCCGGCGGCGTTGACTCTTCCGTTACTGCCATGCTGCTGCATCGCGCCATCGGCGACCGTCTGACCTGTGTGTTTGTCGACAACGGCCTGCTGCGTCTGAACGAGGCCGATCAGGTGCTGGAAATGTTCGGCGACCGTTTCGGTCTGAACATCGTTCACGTGGCGGCGGAAGATCGCTTCCTGTCTGCTCTGGCCGGCGTTGATGAGCCAGAGGCTAAGCGTAAAATCATTGGTCGCGTGTTCGTTGAAGTGTTCGACGAAGAAGCCTGCAAACAAGAAGAAGTGAAATGGCTGGCACAGGGCACCATCTACCCTGACGTGATTGAGTCTGCGGCCTCTGCCACCGGCAAAGCGCACGTCATCAAGTCACACCACAACGTGGGTGGCCTGCCGAAAGAGATGAAACTGGGTCTGGTTGAGCCGCTGAAAGAGCTGTTCAAAGACGAAGTGCGCAAAATCGGTCTGGAACTCGGCCTGCCGTACGACATGCTGTACCGCCACCCGTTCCCGGGTCCAGGTTTAGGTGTTCGCGTACTGGGCGAAGTGAAGAAAGAGTACTGCGACCTGCTGCGTCGCGCCGATGCTATCTTCATCGAAGAGCTGCATAAAGCCGACCTGTACAACAAAGTCAGCCAAGCTTTCACCGTCTTCCTGCCAGTTCGCTCTGTCGGCGTAATGGGCGATGGCCGTAAATACGACTGGGTTGTTTCACTGCGCGCAGTAGAAACCATCGACTTCATGACCGCGCACTGGGCGCACCTGCCGTACGATTTCCTCGGCCGCTGCTCCAACCGCATCATCAACGAAGTCGACGGCATCTCCCGCGTGGTTTACGACATCTCCGGTAAACCGCCAGCTACGATTGAGTGGGAATAACCCCCCAACCGCAGCCAGCCTGACGGCGTTCAAATAAAACGAAAGCCCGCAATCGCGGGCTTTTTTTTGTACTGAATTCAGCAAGCAGCCATCAACCATCAACAATCAGAGCTTTTCGCCGTTGGTGGCAATCACCTCTTTATACCAGTTAAAGGACTTCTTACGGCTGCGGTTCAGAGTGCCGTTGCCGTCATTGTCTTTATCGACGTAGATCAGGCCGTAGCGTTTTTTCATCTCGCCGGTACCGGCGGAGACCAAATCGATACATCCCCACGGCGTATAACCCATCAGCTCGACGCCGTCCTCGACCACGGCTTTCTTCATTTCGGCAATATGAGCGGACATATAGTCGATGCGGTACTGGTCATTGACCGTGCCGTCGCTCTCTTGCACGTCAATCGCGCCGAAGCCGTTTTCCACGATAAACAGCGGCAGTTGATAGTGATCCCAGAACCAGTTCAGCGAATAGCGCAGGCCGACGGGGTCAATCTGCCAGCCCCAGTCGGACTTCTGGACATAAGGGTTAGAGACCAGACTCTTGGTTTCGTCGTAATCCAGCTGCGGGTTGTCGTCAGTGGCTTTGGTAGCAAACGACATGTAGTAGCTAAAGCCGATATAGTCGACGCAGCCCTGTTTGAGTGCCGCCAGATCGTTCTCGGTGATATCTAGCTCGAAGCCCCGGCGTTCGAAATATTTCAGCAGGTGCTGAGGATATTCGCCGCGCACATGAACATCGGTGAACCAGTAGCGGCGGTGCATCGCGGTCATCGCCATCATCATATCGCGCGGCGCACAGGTCAGCGGGTAGATAGGGCACATGGCTATCATGCAGCCAACCTGCAAATCTGGGTTAATGGCCTTGGCGGCGCTGACGGCAAGCGCACTGGCGACCAGCTCGTAATGGGCGGCCTGATACATCACCGGCTCGCGATCTTCCCCCGCGACATACTTCAACCCGGAGTTGGTGAAGGGGGCGAAATCTTCGTGATAGTTGGCCTGATTATTGATCTCGTTGAAGGTCATCCAGTACTTCACTTTGTGCTGGTAGCGCGTAAACACTACTTTGGAAAAGCGCACGAAGAAGTCGATCAGCTTGCGATTGCGCCAGCCGCCGTACTCGGCCACCAAGTGATAAGGCATCTCGAAGTGCGACAGGGTGATCACTGGCTCAATGCCGTGTTTCAGGCACTCGTCGAACAGGTCATCGTAAAATTGCAGGCCCGCCTCGTTTGGCTCTAACTCATCCCCCTGTGGGAAGATGCGCGTCCAGGCAATGGAGGTGCGGAAGCATTTAAACCCCAGCTCGGCGAACAGCGCGATATCTTCTTTATAGCGATGATAAAAATCGATGGCTTGGTGGTTAGGGTAGTTTTTGCCCGGCAACACGCCATCGGTGATCACGCGCGGGACGCCGTGCGCGCCAGCGGTCATGACGTCAGCCACGCTGACCCCTTTGCCACCTTCTTTCCAACCTCCTTCCAGCTGGTGCGCGGCCACCGCGCCTCCCCACAGAAATCCTTCTTTGAATCCGGACATATTCTTTCCCTCAATTAGAGATCGCTTATCGGCGACCGATACTGTTGATTGAAATGGTAGACCGCGCCGATGAGTCCGGCGTCATTGCCGTGGCTGACGATATCGACATAATCATCAATCCCGAACCAGGCCAGATGTTGACGAAGTAACGCAAGAAATCCGGGGCGCTCAACAATGCCGCCGCCCACCAGAATGATTTGGGGATCAAACAAATTCACCAGGTTGTAGAGGCCGCTGCCGATATCATTCAAAAACTCGGACACCAAGCGCTGGCAGACGACGTCCCCGGCCTCGTAGCAGTCGAAGATCTCCTCTCCGCTCACCTCATTGAGCGACTTACCAACGTGCCCTGCGTAGTTCTGGCGCAGAGTGCGCAGGGTGCAATTGTCATTCATGGTGTACTGGCGAACATCGCGCGGGCCTGGGCGCTCGGTCAGCATGTAACCGAATTCTCCGGCGCGAAATCGGGCACCGTGAACCAGCTGGTTATTGCAAAAAATAGCCCCGCCGATGCCCGTGCCGATGGTCAGCACCAAAAAGTTAGCCATCTCGGTGGCCTTGCCTTGCCAACGCTCGGCAAGTAGCGCGCAGTTGGCGTCATTTTCGATGGCGACGGGAAGCTGCGTTTGCTGCTCGAGCCACTCTTTCATGGCGAAATTATCAAAGCGGCGAATGGCTCCGCCCATTTCGATAAAGCCGGTATGAGGATTCACATAACCCGGCGCGCTGATGGCGATCCCTTCACAGTCAGGATGCGCCGCGACCCATTGCACCATCGCCTGTAAAATCTGTTCTCCGTCGCTGTCGTTAATGGGCTGGTTGGCCTTTTCTTGTACTTTTCCATCAGAGGTAAGGACGCCCATTTTTAACGCCGTGCCACCAATATCAAATGCGGCAATCTTCATGTGGTTAATTCCTTCTGAGTTTTTATTTCTGCACAGTGAAAGAATTCAATCTTATTTATTTTTAATTATTCGTTCTGAAAGCGAATAAAAGCTTAATCAATTGAAAGGAGGGTAGGCAAGGTTGTGCCTCATCTTGAATTGCACCTCTTTTGCACCTCTTTAACAGTAGGTTATACAAAGAGTTATGTCTTCTTTCAGGGGCTTAAAGGAGGGAGGTTCATTTATTATCTGATTTATGCACCACTTTTTTGAGCGGAACTGTGATCAATATGACGCTAGGGGACCAAACCCAAGCGTCGGATTTGGTCGATTAAATTAAATAACTTTTATTGAGCCATTAAGCTGGCTGGCGGGCCATCTTGCGCGGAAGGAAATACTTCACTTGGAATTCAAACACATTGGTATAGAGGATGGAAAAATCGATGGGCGCATGGTTGGCATCAACAGATTGGGTTTCCATTCTGATAATTGGATCCCGGACGCTGATATTGAGCATTTTGGCCACTTCGAGGGGAGGAAGCACGGGGTGGAGTGATTCATAGCAGCCGTGTATTTTGACGCCACACTCATGCTCGATATAGAAAAACTTGGATTTTTTCATATGGTTAATCGTCAAATCTGGGAAGCGATTAACCGAAAGCCACGTCTCCTCCAGTTGCATCGGAACATTGTCGATGTAACGCAACCGTTTGGCATAATAAACCGGTTCGCCGATAGCTAAATGCAGGCGACTGGCAATGTCCTCGGAGGCTTGCTGCAATTCAAATCTCAGGACCTGACTGGTCGGTTTTTTCCCTTCGCTTTTGGCAATTTCGGTAAAACTGTCCAGGTGGGTGACCGAGGCTTGAAAATGTTTATTGCGCAGATAGGTGCCCGAGCCGTGCCTGCGCTCAATAAGCTCTTCATCTTCAAGAACTTTCAGCGCCTTTCTCATGGTATTTCGCGACACATTATAAAGTTTAGCCAGCTCTATTTCCGCCGGAAAGATATCGCCAATATTGTATGTCGGACTACTAATTCTTTTTTTTAGTAAGTTCACAATATCTTTGTATACCACTTTTGAACCTCCTTAATTCTTTATAAAACAGTAAACTACAAGTTTCCGAGACAAAAAATTAATCACACGTTCATTTTTATCGATTTTTTTAAACAACTCCGCTCTTACTAACTGTGATCGCAATGGCAATTTCTTTCATTGAAATTCATTAAGTTACCCGACGGGTAGACCATCAACATATATTAATTGGGTGACAAATGAAGAATATTTTATTGGTATGCGCTGCTGGCATGTCCACCAGTATGCTGGTCAAGCGAATGAGAGAACACGCCGAGGCGGGAAACGTTGCTGTAAATATCGACGCTTTTTCCGTTCCTGAGGCCAAGGAAAAAATAAAAAGAAATGAGGCTGACGTTGTCCTATTAGGACCGCAGGTTCGCTTCCAAAAAAGTGAAATAGAAACTGCTGCTCAAGGGAAAATCCCCGTTGCGGTGATCGATATGAAACATTATGGGCAGATGGATGGTAAAGCCGTTTTAGAGAGTGCTTTAGCGCTTTTGTCAGGCAACTAAACTATTACGCTGTAGATAATTAAAAAATAAATTAAATTTCACCGAGGTGTATTTCGGTGATTGCTTATGGACACAATATAGTCAGGCGGCTTTTAAAAATATAATGCCTGATTTTATCAACTGATCAAAGTGCACGTTTAATAATTCATTCTACTATAAAAGGACTCATCATGAGTTTAATGAATGCCTTTGAACGCGGTATGGAGAAGATCCTTGTTCCAATCGCGATTAAATTAAATTCTCAGATACACGTCTCTGCTATTCGCGATGCGTTTATTTTGTCATTCCCCATCGTAATGGCAAGCTCCCTTATCGTGTTAATTAACTTTGCGATTCTCTCGCCGGAAGGCTTTATTGCTTCTATTCTGCATTTGGGGACGATATTCCCGAATTTAGCCGAAGCACAAAATATCTTTGCGCCGGTGATGAATGGCTCGGTGAATATCATGTCCATTATGATCACCTTTCTGGTAGCAAGAAATATCGCGATTAGCTATCAGCAGGATGACCTATTATGTGGTCTGACGGCCATCGGCGCTTTCTTTGTGGTTTATACCCCTTATCATATGGAAGGGGAGCAAGCCTATTTAACCACGCAATATCTGGGTCCACAGGGGCTATTTGTTGCCATTATAGTGGCGATGCTAACCAGCGAGATTTTCTGCCGTCTGGCGCGCAACCCTAAAATTACCATCACCATGCCGGACACGGTTCCGCCAGCCGTGGCGCGCTCCTTTAAAGTCCTTATCCCCATTTTCTTCGTGATGGTGTTTTTCTCGGTGGTTAACTACTGCTTGACGAAAATATCACCCAATGGCCTGAACGAGCTAATTTACAACTTCATTCAAGCCCCGCTGAAAAATATGGGCACCAATATCGTTACGGTTCTAATACTTGGCGTGGTGGCTAACTTCCTGTGGGTGCTGGGAATTCATGGCCCGAACACCGTAGCGGCGGTCCGTGAAACGATTTTCTCCGAAGCCAATCTGGAAAATCTCTCTTTCGCCGCCAACAACGGCACCACTTGGGGCGCACCATATCCCATCACCTGGGGCGGCATTAACGATGCCTTCGCCAACTATGGTGGTTCGGGCATGACGCTGGGTCTGGTGCTGGCGATTTTTATTGCCTCGCGCCGCGCTGATTATCGCGATATGGCAAAAATGGCCTTTGTGCCAGGGTTGTTTAATATCAATGAGCCGATTATTTTTGGCCTGCCCATCGTGCTTAACCCCATTCTTATTATTCCCTTTATTATGGCGCCGTTTGTTAACTCCATTGTTGGCTATTTCTTTGTGAGCTTGGAAATTATCCCGCCAATTGCTTATGCCGTCCCTTGGACAACGCCCGGACCGCTAATTGCATTCTTTGGGACAGGAGGGAACTGGATGGCGCTATTTGTCGGCATGCTCTGCCTGGCGATATCGACGTTAATTTATTTACCTTTCGTCATCGCTGCAAATAAGGTTAACGCCGCGCAGGCAGCACAATAATAGATCAAGGAGAAGCAAGATGTTTGCTGATGAAAGTACCGTTATGGAGTTACTTATCTACGCCGGTCAGGCGCGTTCCGATGCCATGGAGGCGATACGTGCCTCACGCCAAAAATTATGGGACGAGGCTGAACAGCTAATGGCCTCGTCGGAAGCGGCCTGTCGCGAGGCACACAAAATCCAAACAGCGCTTATTGGGCTGGATGAAGGTTGCGGAAAAATAAACGTCAACCTGATTCTGGTTCATGCTCAAGACCATTTAATGACCGCCATGCTGTGTCAGGATTTAGCAAAAGAGATTATTAGTTTACGAAAAGAAGTCTTTGCTTAATTTCACCCGCCTTTAGTCGTAAAGGCTAAAGGCAAAATAATAACTATATTTCTGGGATACTATAATGCATTCAAGTTCATTGAAAGTTAGATTATTATATTTATCAATCCTTCTTGCTTTATCCTCTACTGATGCCACGGCTGCTAAATTAACCGTTGAACAGCGCCTTGAACTTCTAGAAAATCAATTATCAGAGAATAAATCAGAGCTTAAAAAAACGCAGGCAGAGCTGGCGGTTTATAAAGATAGAGTGACGCTTTTACAAGGTGGCGCTCAAGGGAATAAACCAACAGTAGAATCTCCGACCACACAAACAGCACTTTCACCGGTGGCGGACAATATCAAAAATGAAAATAATGAGATTGGTACCGCGCCAGCGCGAACGCCGGTGAAAGGATCGCAGAGCGTCGCGGTAGTGAATAACGATGGCGGGAAAACCAGCGTTGAAAACGTCACCCTGACTGACATCAGTAAATTCGTTAAAGAGGATATCGGATTCAGCTACGAGGGTTATTTCCGCTCCGGCTGGGCGGCCTCTAATCGCGGATCGGCACAAACTTATGCCGCAGGCTCGCTGGGCCGTTTCGGCAACGAAATGAGCGGCTGGTTCGATTTAACCCTCAACCAGCGCGTCTATAATCAGGACGGAAAAACCGCCAACGCCATCGTCACCTATGATGGCAACGTCGGCGAGCAGTATAACGATGCCTGGTTTGGCGATACCAATAATGAAAATATCCTGCAATTCAGCGATATATTCCTGACCACCCGAGGATTCCTGCCATTTGCCCAAGAGGCTGATTTTTGGGTAGGCAAACATAAATTGCCGGAATACGAAATCCAAATGCTTGACTGGAAATCGTTAACTACCGACGTCGCCGCCGCCGTGGGGATTCAAAACTGGGACTTGGGGCCGGGCCAGTTAGACGCGTCACTGAGCCGTAATGACGTGGATGTTTATTCGCGGGATTTCAACCGCACCACGCAGATGAACACCAACTCAGTGGACTTACGCTATCGCAATATTCCGCTGTGGCAGGATGGCTCGCTGTCACTGATGGCGAAATATGCTTTCGCCAATAAAACTGACGAACAGAAGGACAACGAAGACAGTGGCGACTTCTTTAAGCTGAAAGACACCTGGATGACCACCGCCATCGTGCGCCAAGAGCTGCCTCGCGACGCATTCAACGAGTTCACGCTACAGGTGGCCAATAACTCCTATGCTAGCAGTTTCGCCAACTTCTCTGGGGCCAGCAACTCCATGGCGCAGGGGCGTTACTACTATGGCGACCAAACCAACGGCATCGCATGGCGCCTGATCTCGCAGGGGGAAATGTATCTCGCCGACAGAATCATCATGGCTAACGCGCTGGTCTGGTCGCACGGCAGTGATGTCTATAGCTATGAGAGCGGGGCGCACAGCGACTTCAACAGCTTCCGCGCTGCCGTTCGCCCGGCATGGATTTGGGATACCTGGAACCAAACCGGCGTCGAGTTAAGCTGGTTTACCCAGAAAAACAAAACCGAACAGGGTGAAGACCTGAAAGAGTCTGGCTATAAAACCACGCTCTACCACGCGCTGAAAGTCGGCCCAAGCCTGCTCGGCTCCCGCCCAGAAATCCGTTTCTACGGCACTTATCTCAGCATTCTGGACAACGAACTGTCGCAGTTCAGATTCAATGACAACAGCAAAAACGAGTTCATGGCCGGGGTGCAAGCCGAGGTGTGGTGGTGATGGTTTGGTAAACTGTTTAGCCCGCAAATGCGGGCTTTTTTATGCCTTCCTTCACGCCAGCTTCAATTAAAAAACGCCAGCTTTATCGCGAAGATAGTGAGGAACAGCCCGGCGGTTTTCTCCAGCAGGAAGATCATGCCGGGGCGGGCTTTGACCGTTTCGGCGAGGGATGAGGTCAGGGCAATCATTATGGCACCGTAGAGTAGCGTCAGTACCGCGGCGGTGCCCGCCAGCGTGGCGAAAGTCAGCAGGCCCTGGCTGTGAACCGGGTCGATAAACAGCGGCAAGAACATCACGTAAAATAGAATCGGTTTGGGGTTAGTGAGGGTAATAACCATGCCTTGCAGGAAAGGCGTTCTCTTGCGCGTTACCGGCGGTGGTGGGGCGGTGGCGCGCGATTTCATCAGCAGTTGTATACCCAGCCACAAGAGGTAAGCCGCCCCCAGCCATTTGATAGCCTGAAACACATGGGGAGAGGATTCCAGCAGGGCTGCCACGCCTGCAATCGCCAGCCACAGCAGCACCTGATCGCCGAAAATGATTCCAAACAGGCTGAGCAATCCGCTGCGCGCCCCGCCTTTACTGGTGCTGGTGATCAGTACTAGATTGCCCGGCCCTGGGATAATTAACATAAAAATGAATGACAGGATGAAAGTCCCGTAGTTGATAATGCCCGGCATACTCAGATGTCCTTTAAAAATCCATTGCGTAAGGTGATTTCTTATTGGTTTGGTTTTACAGAGAGAGGAGTAACACTCCCGCTCTGCCTACATCATGAAAATCCCTCCCATGACCGGCAACCGAAAATCGTGATATGTTTGATGTTTCTATGAAGAAATTCGATTTGTCATTGCAAACTGATCCTGAGAACTGACTGACACAATGTCCAAGATAAAGCTCAATCAGCTGGAAATGTTGATTGCTGTAGTGGAAAACAACGGTTTTAGCGCCGCTGCTGCGGTATTAGGCTGCACGCAGTCGCGCATCAGTCACGCCATTGCCGAGCTGGAGCAGCACCTCAAGACTAGACTGTTACACCGTTCCCGCACCGGATGTGTGCCGACTCCGGCTTGTACTCGCATCCTGCAAGATGCGCAAAAAGTGATGCAACTGCTGGCGGGCATTGAGCAAGTCGCCGCAGAGATGCCGCAAATCGCTGGCCGACTGCGCGTCGCCTGCTTTCGCAGCGCGACGGCTTATATCCTGCCACCCTGTCTGGAAGCGTTGGCGAAGTCGTGGCCGGACATTCATCTGGACATTGATGATAGCGCCACCGAGTACCACCACATCGACGAAGCCGTGGCGTCGGGCCGCGCCGATATTGGTGTGACGATAAACGGTCAGTTGCCCGATATGCACAGCGTGCCCTATGTCAGCGACCCTTATGTGTTGATGATCCCGCGCTCGTTCCGGCTAAAACATCCGTTAAGCTGGCAGCAGCTGGAAACTCTGCCTTTCATCCAGCCCAGCGTGAATACATTGACCACGGTGATTGAACGATGTCGTGAAATGGGCCTGCGCAATGAGGCCACGCACAAACTTGCCAGCGATAGCGGCATTGTTGGGCTGGTAAATCAGGGGATTGGTTTTTCGGTTATGCCGTGGCTGTCGGTGCTGCCGGTGCCTGAAAATATCCGTATTCTGGAGTTGCCTCAGCCCTTGCGCCGCCACTCTTACATCATAACTCGCGCCGAAAATCGCCACGACCGGCTTATCTCAACCCTGATTAATTTCCTACGAGATAAATCCCTGATCCTCACCACCAGCGTCTGGCGCTCCGGGATGATGGCCTTGGATTATTGATAATGCCCTCGAGCAATGAGGGCCTTTCTCCTCAGGTCGAAGTTCATTACCCGCTAAAACTGTGTTCTCCCGACTAGTCATTTTATGCCTTTGGTGTCTTTTTAGCCGCTCCCCTCATTGTGTAACGCGTTACACCTAATCTAAGATGCCACGACAGTGAAAGGTGAGCGCCGTCAAGTTTTGCAGACTGAAACGCCGTCGTGCCGCCTGCTGAGCATCCTCAACATTTGATGAATCCTATGAACTCAACTTCAACATCAACTGATTCACAGACTGCGATTCACCCTGCGTGGGGCGCGGTATTCGCTATGGCGATGGGCGTTTTCAGTCTGGTCACGGCGGAGTTTTTGCCTGCCAGTTTATTAACCCCGATGGCAATCGGACTGCATATGTCAGAAGGGTTGGCAGGGCAGGCCGTGACCACCACGGCGGCGGTGGCGTTGGTCACCAGCCTGCTGATTTCAGCCGCGACCAAGGGTATTGATCGCAAATACGTGCTGCTGGCTTTCTCATTGCTGCTAGTGGTCGCTAACCTGTTCGTGGCGCTGGCGAATGGCTTTACTGCCGTGTTGATTGGCCGAGTGCTGTTGGGTGTCGCGCTGGGCGGTTTTTGGACCATGGCCGCGGCCACGACAATGCGACTGGTGCCTGAAGATAAAGTGCCAAGGGCGCTGTCGATCATCTTTAGCGGCGTGTCCGTTGCCACTATCGCGGCGGCGCCGATGGGTAGCTACTTCGGCAATCTGTTCGGCTGGCGCAGCGTGTTTTTCGCTGCCAGCGCGCTCGGCGCGGTGACTTTTGTCGCCCAGTTGCTGACCCTGCCTTCACTGCCCGCTAAAGGCAGCGCCGGGTTGAAAACGATTATCGACGTGCTGCGCCGTCCCTCGGTCGGCATTGCTATGGTGGCGACCATTCTGGTCTTCACCGGCCACTTTATTTTCTTCACCTATATGCGGGCTGCTTTGGAGCAGGCGGCAGGTGTCGGCGTGAATACGCTGTCGGCGATTCTGTTGGGCTTTGGGGTAGCGAACTTTATCGGCACGGCGCTGGCTGGCCGAGTGCTTGAGCATCGGCTGCGTTTAATGCTGATTGCCATGCCCGCGCTGATGGCCGTTCTTGCGGCTCTGTTAGCGCTCTTCGGCTCATCTTCGGTGCTGGACTTCGTGCTGGTGGCGCTGTGGGGCATGGCCTTTGGTGGCGTTCCCGTTGCCTGGTCAACCTGGGTAACGCGCGCAGTGCCCGACGAAGCAGAAAGCGCCGGTGGTCTGATTGTGGCGGCGATTCAGTTGGCCATCAGCCTCGGTGCGGCCTTTGGTGGAGTGATGTTTGACCTCAACGGGGCCAACGGCATCTTCTCCTCTTCGGCGGTGATCTTACTGCTCGCCATGCTGCTGATTATGTACAGCGTACCCTCAAAAGCACCGGCACAGGGCGCCAAAGCCCAGAGTTTTCATTGAGTAAACTGCGAGAGGCGTGATCGTTTTTGCACCTGGAGACATGTTATCCTGCGACTGTTTCAAGACCTTTATCTCAAGAGAAGGCAACATGAGCAGGATAAACATACGGCAAGTGGCGAAGGCTGCGGGTGTTTCGACCGCGACTGTATCGCGGGTGATTAATGGCACCGGGCCGGTAAAGCCAGAAACTCGTGAAAAAGTCATGCGCGTCGTTGAGCAGGAAGGCTTTTATCCTAATCGTCTCGGTCAAAAGTTGAGGAATTCCCACAGCGGCATGCTGTTGGTAATGGTTTCAAGTATTGGCAATCCGTTCTGTGCGCTGGTGGTCTGCGGAATCGAGTCCGAGGCCGAGCGGCGCGGATATCACATCATTCTGTGCAATTCAGAATCCAGCCCGCAGCGGGAAGCCGCCTACCTGAAGTTGCTGCACGAGCGCACCGTGGACGGCGTGATCACCATGGATGCCACCACCCAAATTGATGCGCTGAAAGAGCATATTGGCCACCACCCTTGGGTGCAGTGTGGTGAGTACAAGCAGGGCGCTGCGCCTTTTGTTTCTATCGATAGTTATTCCGCTGCCCGTGCCGCCGTCGACCATTTAGTTCAATCCGGCAAAAAGCGTATCGCGATGATCAGCGCCCGCGAAGGCTATAAGTACGCGCAAGAGCGTGAGCAGGGCTATCTCGACAGTCTCGCCGAGGCCGGGCTGTCATGGCATAAAATTGTTCATGCCCGCAATGTAATGAGCTTCACCGACGGGGCATCGGCCTATGAGGCGCTGACGTCAGGCGATGAGCCTTGCGATGCGATTTTTGGGATCTCAGATATCCTGGCCTGTGGCGCATTGAACGCCGCAGTTAAAGCAGGTAAAGCCATTCCCGATCAACTGGCGCTGGTGGGTTTTGACGGCGTGCCCTGTTCTGAAATCACATTGCCAATGCTAACCACTATTCAGCAGCCGATGTTGGAGATGGGGTGTAGAAGCGCGGGATTGTTAATCGATCAGATTGAAGGGAAGGCGTTGACCAGCCACGAAAGCGAGCTTCTTCTCCCTTGGAATCTGGTTCCGAGGGATTCCACCTAATAAAGCCAGTGGTGTTTGTGCCGCCATTCGTGACTGTTTATTCAGGCATTGATGTCAGATCAATGCCTGTTCAGGGAACCGATTTCTAGTTTTCAAGCTGATAGTCGAGGGTGATTTCGGCTTTCAGCAGCTTAGAAACCGGGCAACCGGCTTTGGCTTTCTGAATGATCTCGTCGAACTTTGCCTTATCAATCCCCGGCAGCTTCACTTTGCTTTGCAGCGCGACTTTGCTAATCGCGAATCCGCCGTCCACTTTATCTAACGAGACGTTAGCCTCGGTATCAATGCTTTTGGCGACATGCCCGGCTTCTGTGAGCATCAAAGAGAGCGCCATAGAGAAGCAAGCCGCGTGCGCCGCGCCAATCAGCTCTTCCGGGTTAGTGCCGGGTTTACCTTCAAAGCGAGTGTTGAAGCCATAGGGTTGTTTATCCAGAGCGCCACTCTCCGTGGAGATAGTCCCTTTACCTTCCTTAATGTTACCTTCCCAGTGAGCCTGTCCTTTCTTGTGAATGGTCATGTTAATCCTCCGGTTTGTGAACATTGAGGATAAGTATAGTCATGAACTCGGAGGTTGAAGGGCTGAAGGGGATTAAACAGATTTATCTGTGTGCATTGGGTCATACACCATGCGTGAGAGCATATCGTTAATCCATTGATTAACACTTTTGCCTGAAATCTCCGCGGCAACATTAATGGCTGAATGGACTTCAGGTGGGATGCGTAAACTGATTTTTCCGCTGGCTGGGCGCTGTGGTGACCTGCCTTGTTCGGCGCAATAGCTGAGATAGTCATCGACAGCTTCCTCAAAAGCATTTCGCAAATCAGTCACATTATCGGCATGAAAGCCTATGACGTCCCTAATGCCAGCGATATGCCCGATCAGGCATTGGTCTTCTTCGCTGTATTCAATTTTTGCCGCATAACCCTGATAAATCATGGTACTCATGGAATGACTCCTATTGTTTCAAGAAAGATTCTGGCACTTCTGACTTGATAAACTTTTGCCTCTTTCTCTGGATGGGGACGATGAAATGAGGCAACCACTCGCTGAATTTCAAACCTCACTCGCGATCCTTTCCCTTCTGTAACGAGTGCGCCAAGCGCAACAAATAAATTCTCGATCTTACGCCATTCCAGCGTGCGAGATGTTGGTGTGGAAAAGATGATATTCAATGTCTTTAGATGGTTAGCGTTCAACATGCTGGTGCCCTAAATCCTTTTAGTTGCAATGCGCCATGTTGGCTTAATGATATCATTTTTTGATATCGCCTGCGGCATTTGAGTTGAATTATTAATCAATAACAATATTCAAGGATTAGAGACCAATCTCGGCGCTACATAAAGTCATTGGCTTAATTTTCAAAAAATTACATGCTTATTTGCGAGACATTTTCCAACCATTTTCTGATTTTTTTCCAACACCCGTCCTAAAAACAAAAAAAGCAGCCCGCAGGCTGCTTTTTCACTTCCACTCGAACACTTACTTTTGCGGGGCTGGGTTGAACTGCACGGCGTCGGTCGCCAGGCTGTCTACCACGCCTTTCAGGTCGTTCAGGGTCACTTTTTGGCTGTCGTTAGAGACTTGTTTACCCAGGCCTTTACGCACCACTTTCACAACCACTTTACCGGTGCTGGCGTCGATCAGCTCAGCTTCGAAATAGAGTTCGGTATCGCGGGTGCGGTGGCCACTGGCGGTTTCTGCGCCAGCAACAACTAACGCCACTGGGATCACTTCATAGAACTGCAAACCCTCTGCCGCAGTGCTCACCCCGGTGATGGCACCTTTAAAGATTAAGGTGCGAGGACCAGCGTGGTCGGTCAGCGGAAGACGCTGCGCGATAGACGATTTCAGACGGTTATTGGTGTAATCCAGCACGCCATCCAAGGTCTGTTTGTCGATTTGCGCATTTGGCTGAGGCTGCGGGTAGAAGGTGATTGGCTGGTAGAGAACATGTGAATAGTTAGAAGCGTTGAAGGACGGATCAACCCAGCGTAATACCGTTTTTCCGGACGGTGTTTTGGTCTCTTTTAAACCAGAATAATCGCCGAGGAAGCCAGAATATTTATCCGATTTAGTGATCTGACTTGTACACCCTGCAAGCAATACTGCACCGGCAATGAGCGCAGCTTGCAAAATCTTCGTTTTTTTCATTGGAGGAGCCTTAAGTGTGTAAGTGGCTTGTCAAATTATGTATAGCACTAAAAGCAAATTTCACCGTGCGATAATCATCAAAAACGGCGTGAAAGCAGAATAGCAAAATAAAAGTCTGTGCTATCAACAACAACAAGATTTTTTGACGTAGAGGGGTAAAAAATTACGGTTGCCCTGAGACAGCTAAAAAATGCGCATCAAACAAGAAAAATTTGCTGATTTATTTCACGCTATAAAATAAATAAAAAACAACTAAATACTTGTATTTATTGATTTAATTTTTTGTGTAAATCAATATTTAGCACGAAATGAACCACATCAACATATTATCCCTGCATATCGTGTTGTATCATGCCGACGTTTCTTTACATATCGGCTACTTTTATAACAATGATGCGCATAAAAAATAATCCTCTCCGCATCATACAAGCCGGTAGATAACACCGCGTACAACCATTGAATTGTGCACTTTACTCACCCGTTAGGGTGACAGCGCGTTGATGAAGGGCGCAGCCCACGGATGTCCGTTCATCCGCCATCCCGCTGTTTTTTAGGAGAAAATGCAATGTCTGATACCCCTTCGAAGACGCTTCGCGTCAGCGGCGTTTCACGTCGTCGCTTATTGGGTTATATCGGCGTCGGACTGGCCAGCAGCCTGATGATGCCTATTCCGCTAAAAGCTTTTGCCGCCGACGGCGAACCTTCGCCGGTCGATGTCGACAAGTTCTTACGTATTTCCCGCGCACTGACCGGCAAAAAGCACCTCAACCCGGTGATTGGCCAACGTCTGTATGCGGCGATTTTACAGCGCAAACCTGACATCGCCGCGCAGTTGGACTCACTGCAAACACTGCCTGCCGGGGCGCCGTCGAGCTGGGCTCAGCCACAGCAAGACGCCGCGCGCATTATCCTGCAAGGCTGGTATTTGGGGCAGGTGGGCGAAGGGCAAGACATTGCAGTCGTGACTTATGAAAAAGCGCTGATGTTTGAGGCGGTCTCCGATGTGCTGGTGATCCGCTCTTACTGTACCAATCGTCCTGGCTACTGGGCTGCCAAGCCCGATGTCGCGCTTTAATTAAGGAAAAAAGAACATGGCTGACACATTAAAAGCTGACGTCGTTGTCATTGGCTCAGGCGTTGCCGGTGGTTTAGTGGCAAACGAGCTGGCGAAGGCGGGGAAAAACGTCTTAATTTTGGAAGCAGGCCCGCGCCTGTCTCGCTGGGAAATTGTCGAGAATTTCCGCAATCAGGCCGACAAGTCGGACAACATGAAGCCGTATCCGTCTACCGACTACGCGCCGCATCCTGAAGCGAATCCAAGCAATAACTATCTGATTCAGAAGGGTGAACACCCGTACGACGCGCAGTTTATCCGCGTGGTGGGTGGCACAACCTGGCACTGGGCGGCCTCCGCGTGGCGCTTCCTGCCGAACGACTTCAAGATTAAATCTCTCTACGGCGTTGGCCGCGACTGGCCGATGGAGTACGGCGAGTTGGAGAAATGGTACTTCCGCGCCGAGCAAGAGCTGGGCGTGTGGGGGCCGAACAATGAAGAGCTGGGTTCGCCGCGCAGTGCGCCATACCCAATGGAACCTCTGCCGCTCTCTTATAACGAACAGCGCCTGAAAACCGTGCTCAACAACAATGGTTACTATGTAGTGACTGAGCCGGTGGCGCGTAACAGCCGCCCTTACGATGGCCGCCCGACCTGCTGTGGTAATAACAACTGCATGCCGATCTGCCCGATTGGCGCGATGTACAACGGCATCACCCACGTTGAGAAAGCCGAGAAAAACGGTGCAGTTCTGCGTCCTGAATCCGTGGTGTACAAGCTGGAAGTCAATGACAAGCAGGAGATCACCGCCGCGCTGTTCAAAGACCCGCAGGGCAATGAGCATCGTGCTGAAGCGAAATACTTCGTGTTGGCGGCGAACGGCATCGAAATCCCTAAACTGATGCTGATGTCCACCAATGACAAGAACCCGAACGGCGTGGGTAACAGTTCTGACCAAGTGGGCCGCAACCTTATGGACCACCCGGGCGTCGGCGTTGAGTTTTACGCCAACGAGCCGCTGTGGCCGGGGCGCGGGCCGCAGGAGATGACCTCCATGGTGGGCTTCCGCGACGGTGACTTCCGCAAAGAGTACGCCGCGAAGAAAATCCACCTGTCGAACGTCTCCCGGACCGATCAGGAAGCAGGGCGTCTGCTGAGCCAAAAGGGCGAGCTGATCCTTGGGCCAGACCTCGACAAGCGTATTCGCGATCGTTCTTCGCGCTACGTGCGTTTCGACAGCTTTCACGAGATCCTGCCGCACGCGGAAAACCGCATCATTCCGAGTGCCACTGAGAAAGACAAACTGGGCATTCCGAAGCCGGAGTTCTACTACGCGATGGACGACTATGTGCGTAAAAGTGCTGAGCACACCTACAAAGTCTATGCCGATGCTGCGCGCCTGATGGGCGGCACCGACATCACTTACTTCAAAGACTTTGCCAACAACAACCACATTACCGGCACCACTATCATGGGCCACGACCCGAAAGACTCGGTGGTGGATACCGACTGTCGCACCCATGACCATAAGAACCTGTTTATCGCCAGTAGCGCGGTCATGCCGACCGTCGGCTCGGTAAACTGTACCTTGACCATTGCGGCGCTCTCGCTGCGGATTGCAGAAACATTAAAGGCGGAGGTGTAATGATGAAAAAGTTAACCCTTAGCCTGATGGCAGCTGTCGGTTTGTTCAGTCTGGCGGCGCAGGCCGAAGAGTCTGGCGTGGACCTGATTAAACGCGGTGAATACCTGACGCAGGCCGCGGACTGCGTGGCCTGTCACACCACCAAAGACGGTAAACCTTTTGCCGGCGGCTTAGCCTTTAAAACCCCAATGGGTACCCTATATTCGCCAAATATCACGGCGGATAAAGAGACGGGCATCGGCACATGGAGCGACGAAGACTTCCTGCGCGCGGTCCACGAGGGTAAGAACAAAGAGGGTCAGCACTTGTATCCAGCCTTCCCGTACACCTCTTACACGCTGTTGAAAGATGACGACGTGAAAGCCATTAAGGCCTACTTGTTCAGCCTGCCGCCGGTGCATCAGCAAAATCGTGAAAACGAGATGCCGTTCCCGTTCAACCAGCGCTGGGGCATGTGGTTCTGGAATCTGGTGAACTTCGACAGCAAGCGTTTTGAGCCAGACACCGCGCAGTCTGCCGAGTGGAATCAGGGTAAATATCTGGTCGAAGGCTTAGGTCACTGCGGCGAGTGCCACACCCCGCGTAACATCACCATGGGGATGAAAGACGGCAAGCCTTACGCCGGAACCGAGGTTGACGGCTGGACCGCGTTCAACATCTCTTCCGACAAAAACGCCGGGATTGGTAGCTGGAGCAAAGGCGACATCGTGCAGTATCTGCGTTCTGGTCACGTCAGTGGCAAAGCGCAGGCCGCAGGCCCGATGGCGGAAGTTATCGAGAACAGTACTCGTCATCTGACCGATGCCGACCTGAACGCGATGGCGACTTACATCCAGACGCTGAAGCCGCAGGCGGATTCATCCGTCACCAAGAGCCGTTCTGATTGGGGCCATGAGAGCACCAGCGTAGACAACCTGCGCGGCGTGCCATTCAAAGCCAGTCAGGAAACCGACGGCGCGCGCCTGTTCCTCGGCAACTGCGCAAGCTGCCACAGCTTCGGCGGTCAGGGCAGCCAAGACGGCTATTACCCATCGCTGATGAAAAACAGCGTAGTAGGTGCCCAGACGCCAAACAACTTGGTCAACGTTATCCTGCACGGCGTATCGCGCAAAACTAACGACGGCGACGTGTTTATGCCGGGCTTTGCTGACACCCTGAGTGACAAGCAGATCGCCACGCTGAGCACTTATATGTTTAAAGAGTTTGGTGCTCAGCCAGCGTTAAATGTGAAAGATAAAGATGTGAAGGATTTGCGCGGGGAGTGATCCCCGGCTGATCATCACTGCCCAGTGAAGGGGGGAGTGGGGTAAACGTTGCGGCGTTTAATCCCGCTTTCCCCTTTTTCTATTGCATCTTTAAATTCAAATTCAAATTCAAATTCAAGGTCGTGGGCGTCGGCCCACACCGACCAAGGGAGGCGTAAACGCGCCTCCCTTGGAACCCTGCGTTTTTATTGCTGTGTGATCGAGGCTTCGCAGGAGCGGGATGGACGTGTTTCAGCGGCCACGGTGATTGTCGCGAAGTGCCGCCGCTTAGGCGGTTCCCGAATTTCAGGCTTCGAGACCTTAGGCTCGAAGCCTGAAGCGAAGGCACCGCCTAAGCGGCGACATTTTGCGGTGGAGAACTGAATTACCTGAAACACGTCCGCCTAACGAGCGGAGCGCGCAGTAAAGAGCCGGGGATTCTCAAGGGGCGCGGCGATAGGCGCCCCTTGAGGCCGGTGTGGCGGCAGCGCACGGTTTTGAATTTGAATTTGAATTTAAAGATTTAGGCCGCCCGCCAAGGGCATTATTTCTTCAAGAAATGAAAAAGATAATAATCCCCTTTTGGACTCTCGCCCTCGGCGACAACCTCCCATCCCTTGGCGAGATAAAATCCGACGGAGTTTTTACTCTTGAGCAAACACTTCAGTGAACCAGTGCCGGTGAACATGGCTTCGCTGGCGTGGAGCAGGGCGCTGCCGACGCCGGTGCCTTTGTGGGCGGGGTCTACGAACAGGTTATGCAGGAAATTCTCTTGAGTGAAGATGGAAGCGAAACCTAGCAGTTTCCCTTGGTGTTCGGCGACGATCACCGTTTCTCCAAGGATGGCGCGGTCGAAATCTTCGAGTTGAAAATCATCGGTGTCCATCCAAGTCCACGTATCCTTGCGTGACGCGAGGTACAGGGTGCGTAAAAAAGGGCGATCGGCTTCTTCATAAGGGCGTATCTGCAAGACATCTTCTCCATTGTTACCCGCTTCGACGATTCTAGGTTGATCTTCCAGACGTGCCAACCAATAATGGCTTTCGTTGACTCGGGGTGTCCTTCTTGTGAAAGAAAGGGCTGAGACCTTACCCGTATTACCTGATCTGGATTATGCCAGCGTAGGGAAGTCAGGTATCTCTCCCGATACCGCCTTCTTTAGCGCCGGTTGGGAGAAATATGAACACTCGACCTTCCGTTTTTTCCGGCAACTCTGCTGCCGCTGCCCTCGAAAACCTGCGTCACGCTAAGCCGCTGGTTCACTGTCTGACTAATGATGTTGTGCAATCCTTTACGGCCAATGTGCTGCTGGCGTTGAATGCCTCCCCCGCGATGGTGGTGGACCCAACCGAAGCCGCGCAGTTCAGCGCCATTGCTGATGCGGTGCTGATTAACGTCGGGACGCTGACTCAGCCTCATGCCGACGCCATGCTGGCGGCGGTTAACTCGGCTAATCAAGCTGGGAAGCCTTGGGTGCTGGACCCGGTGGCCGTCGGCGGGCTGGGTCTGCGCACTGAGTTTTGCCGCCAGTTAATCAAACTTCATCCTGCCGCGATTCGTGGAAACGCCTCTGAGATCCGTGCGTTAAGTGGCTTAACCTCTACCGGGCGCGGCGTGGATAGCGGCGACGACTCGCTCTCCGCGCTGCCCGCCGCCGAAGCCTTGGCTCGCGAAACCGGGGCTATCGTGGCGGTGACGGGGGAAGTTGATTATGTCACTGACGGCGCGCGTAGCCTTGCTGTGACAGGCGGCGACGCCCTGATGACCCGCATTGTCGGCACCGGCTGCGCGCTGTCGGCGGTGGTGGCGGCTTTTGTTTCCCTGCCCGGCGATCTGCTGGATAACGTCGCGGCGGCTTGCCGGGTGATGTCGTGCGCGGGCGAAAGAGCTTGCCACGAGGCGCGCGGGCCGGGCAGCTTTACCCCGGCTTTCCTCGACAACCTGTGGCTGCTGAATGGTGAGATGCTGACGTCGGGGGAAGCAGTATGAAGCGTATCAATGCTTTAACCATTGCCGGGACTGACCCGAGCGGCGGTGCGGGGATTCAGGCTGACCTGAAAACCTTCTCGGCGCTGGCGGCTTACGGCACCAGCGTTATCACCGCGCTGGTGGCGCAAAACACCCGTGGCGTGCAGTCGGTTTACAACATCGACCCGGCTTTTGTGGCGGCGCAGCTGGACTCGGTACTCGGCGACGTGCGCATTGATACCGCCAAAATCGGCATGCTGGCTAACAGCGATATTGTCGACGCCGTGGCCGAGCGCCTTCGGCACTATCAGCCGCCGTTTGTGGTGCTGGACACCGTGATGCTGGCTAAAAGCGGCGATCCGCTGCTGTCGGCGGATTCGGTTGAAGCTTTGCGACGCCTGCTGCTGCCGCAGGTAGCGATTATCACGCCAAACCTGCCGGAGGCGGCGGCGCTGCTGGAGTGCGACATGGCGCAGAATGAGCAAGAGATGCGAGAGCAGGGAGAAGCGTTGCTGGCGATGGGCTGTGACGCGGTGCTGATGAAGGGCGGGCATTTAACGGATAGCGAAAGCCCGGACTGGCTGTTTATGCGCGGATCCCGCGAGCGCTTTACCGCGCCGCGGGTTGAGACTCGACACACTCATGGCACAGGCTGCACGCTGTCGGCGGCGTTGGCGGCTCTGCGCCCGCGCCACGATAACTGGCCGGACACCGTCCGCGCCGCGAAGGCTTATCTGCAGCAGGCGCTGGTGCAGGCGGATTCGCTGGAGGTGGGGCAAGGTATCGGCCCGGTTCACCATTTTCACCAGTGGTGGTAACCGCGCGAACTCTGCCGTCAGGCTCGGATCTTGTTATGGCATAACTCAGGTTCTACCTGCTTGAACATCGACAGCGCCTGCTGCAAATGCTCGGCGTCGAACGGGTTCAACGGGTAGAACTTCTCCTCTTTGCGCGGGCGCAGCGACAGCCGAATCTGGTTGGCGGTCACCCGTTCATAGAGGTAGCTGGCGATGTCATCATTCTCCTCGTCGCGCCAGGAAATCAGCAGCGCCGCGTGCTCGCCAGTGCGGCGGCCGAGGAAACGATTCTTGGTCCACATCCCTTCAAAATCGCCATCCTTTTGCAGTTTCTTACCGCTGAACAGATCGCTGTCAGCCAGATACCACAGGGCCTGCGGCGAGATCTCCCGCTGCACGCTGCGCCACATTGGCTGATTGTTTTCCATCTGCCAGCACGCCATGCCGAGGTAGTCATTAAGCTCGCGCCAGTCGTTTTCCAACTGTTGTTTCAAACTTTTGTCGGCCAGCGTGTGGAACTGCTGCAAGCCGGTAGCCTGTGCGCCAAGGCGGGTATAACCGACCACCGACATGGTGCGCGGCCTGCGGCGCAGCGTCATCCACAGCAGGAATTTCGGAATGCGGAACTTGATGGCCTGCACGCTGAGCTTGTAACGCTGGCCGCGTGACATCACCAAGCCGTTAGACGCGCCGCGTTTGTCTTGATAATTGCGTACCAGCACCACGCTGTTTTGCCCCATCCAGCCGGTGACGTAATGCTCTTTGTCGCTGGCTGAAATATCCAAATCACGGGCGATCTGCTCGATTTTCTCCACGTCCAATTGGCCGAGGGAGAGGCTTTGATCCGCGCTGTAATAGCTCTTCTTTAAAACGGAGGAGGTCGGGTGAGTGGCTAACGACATAACCGGGCTTCCAGCAAAATGACATTATTTATAGCGTAGCCTAAGTTGTCGGACATATTTATGTCAGTGCTAGCAAAAACCACAATTTTAATATCCCGCGCCCAAAATAAGGCGCGGGGGAAGGGCGTTACGTCAGACTGCCTTCAATACGCAGTTCGTGTTCATCGGGGATTTCATTGAAGGAGAGCACGTGCAGCCCCGGCGCGAATAAACGGGCATAGCGCGACAGCAGCGGGCGCAGCTGCGGCGGCACCAGCAGCACCGGCTCTTTACCAATGGCTTTCATCTGCTCTTTGACTTTTGGCAGCGTATTTTGGAACTGTGTCAGCAGGTTAGGGTCCAGCGGAATGCTGTCGAGCGGCGTTTTACCCGCCGTTTGCGTCTGATTAAAGGCCGTCATCAGCAGCGTTTCCAGCTCGTGATGCAGGGTGTAAACCGACAGCGCGCTGCCCTGCACCATGCTCGCCGTGATGCTGCGGCGTAGGGCATAACGCACGTCGGCCGCCAGCAGGAAGGCGTCTTTGGTGGTGGCTGCGCTTTCCAGCAGCGTAGTGCCGATCACCACGATATCGCGCAGCGACACCCCTTCTTGCAGCAGCATGCGATAGATGCGCAGCAGCTGGCTGTAATTGAGGGCGCCGTTGAGATCTTCCGCCAGTTTGGGGGACATCGACGCCAGCCGGTTGTGCAGCAGGGTGATGTCGTCATAGTTAAACAGGTCAGGAATATGCTGGCGCAGCACCTTGTTGACGTGAGTTGCCACTACGCTGGCGCAGTCCACCACCTGATAGCCCAGATTAAGCGCGTGCGGCTTCTGGTCCGGCGTTATCCAGGTCACCGGCATGCCGTAGGCCGGGTCATTATCGAGCTGGCCGTCCACCTCGCCATAGGTTTCGCTGGAGGGTAGCGCCATCAGTTTATCGGCGGGCAGCGTGCCGCTGGCCTGCTTGATGCCGTTAACGGTAATAATGTACTGGGTCGGCTTTAGGCGGAAATTCTCACGAATTCGCACCTCGGGCAGCAGCACGCCGTAGGTTTCTGACACCACCTGCCGCACGCCGCGTATTCGCTGAGTGAGCGGGCTGCCTTTGGACTTATCAACCAGCGTCACCAGCTTGTAGCCAAGGCTAATCGCCACTGGCTCAATCAGCGGAATGCTTTCCCAACTGACAGTTTGCTCGATATCTTCGCTGATATTTTTCGAGATTTCCGCCAGTTGCTCGGCTTCATTGACTGCCGCCTTAGGCTGGCGGCTGATGCGCCACGCGGTGTAAGCCAGCATCGCGGTGAAAGAGAGGAACGGCAGATGCGGCATGCCTGGCACCACCGCCAGCACAAACATCACGCCCGCCGCCGTGTAGAGCGTCATTGGCGAGGCCAGCAACTGACGCTTCATCTCCGTGGCCATATCGCCGCTGTCGTTGACGCGGGTAACAATAATTGCCGCTGCGGTGGAGAGCAGCAGGGACGGGATTTGCGCCACCAAACCATCACCGATGGTCAGCAAGACATACTGCTGGAAGGCGGCGCTGGCGCTCAGGTCATATTTAAAGATACCGATACAGATACCGCCGATCAGGTTGATCATTAAGATCATCATCCCGGCGATGGCGTCCCCACGGACAAACTTCGACGCCCCGTCCATTGCGCCGTAGAAATCCGCCTCGCTGGCGATCTCTTTGCGGCGGGTTCGCGCCTGCTCTTGGTTGATAAGCCCGGCATTCAGGTCGGCGTCGATCGCCATCTGTTTGCCCGGCATGGCGTCGAGGGTGAATCGCGCCGATACCTCGGAAATACGCTCGGCCCCCTTGGTCACCACCACGAAGTTGATTGTCAGCTCAGTTAACCAAAAAGAGCGCGAAGAGATTGTCGCCGCGCTGCATGACCAGTCGATTTTCAAAGGCAATGTGTTTGCCCCCCTTAGCTCGATTGGCAAGAACAATTCTGTTATCGCCAAGCCGCTGCCGGTGACCTATAAAGAGCCGCAAAAAACGCCGCCGGTCATTGAGAAACCTAAGCCGACGCCGCCAAAACCGGAAGAAAAGCCGCCGGTGAATGTGCGCCAGCAAGAGGTGAACGCCGCCGACAAGATGGACGCGCTAAGCAGCAAAAAATCGGCCCGCGAGCTGAGTGAACTGGCGGCCAATATCAACACCATCGCCAAGAAAAACCATATGGAAGCCAATTTGGAGATTGAAGTGATCCCGCAGGGCTTGCGAGTACTGATTCAGGACGGCCATGATCGCGATATGTTCCAGCGCGGCAGCGCCAGCCTGACGCCGTTCTTCCGCACCTTGCTGACCGAATTGGCGCCGACCTTCAACAACATTGATAACAAAATCATTATCAGCGGCCACACGGACGCGGTGATGTACAAAAACCAGGCGATGTACAACAACTGGAATCTGTCCGGTGACCGCGCACTGGTGGCACGTCGCGTGCTAGAGCAGGCCGGCCTTGCCAAAGGCAAAGTGCTACAGGTTAACGCTATGTCCGATCAGATGCTGCTGGACCCGAAAAATCCAGAAAGCGCTCGCAATCGCCGGATAGAAATCATGGTGCTAACCAAAACCGCGTCAGATTCGCTGTATGAATTCTTTGGCGATCGCGGCGATAAAGTGGTCGAGCCGCTGACGCAAAAAATAGAGAAGCGGGAGGGGCTGTCGGCATCGACTTCGGCGTCCGCAGAGTAAATGTGATGAACATCTTCAACCTGATATGTGAACCTTCGGTGCTCTTGCCGACGCTGCATGAGCCGGGGGCCTCAACGGCACGTCGCCTGCTGGCTGCTTTTGTGATGAGCGGCTGTCTGCTGCTGGCGATGACGCCGCTGCGCGCCATCGCCGCGCCGACCCAGCGTAGTCAGGTGGTGAAGAAGAAGGTGCACAAAGTCAGCAGTAAACCCAAGATAACCAGTAACAAGAAAACCCCTGCGCCGACGGTGAAGCTAAGCTTCGCCGCCCAGCAGCGGGCCAAAAATCGTGAGCTGCTGATGCACCATCCGGTCAAGGTGGTAGCGACCAGCTACGGCGATAAGCCGCTGAAAACGGCCAGCACCTCAAACCTGCACAGCTCGGCGGCGCAGCGGCAGGCTAATCGCCAACTTATCGCCCAACATCCCGACTGGTTTAGCCATCAGAAACGGGAAAGCGTAGCTCCCGAGGCGCTAGGCAGCGACAGCATTGCGCTGGCTTATCGCGACCATCTGCAACAGACCACGCAAAAAGCCATGTCGACCCTGATGAAACAGTTGGGGAAACCCTATGTCTGGGGAGGAACCTCGCCGAGAATTGGCTTTGATTGCAGCGGATTGGTCTACTTCGCCTACCATGGCCTGCTGACGGAAGGGATGCCGCGCACCGCCAACGGCATGTATCGCCGAGCCAGAGGCAAGACCATTACTCAGAGCCAGTTAAGGCGCGGAGATCTGATCTTCTTCCACATCCATACCCAGCAAAACGCCGACCATGTGGGCGTTTATCTCGGCGACGGCAAATTTATTGAATCGCCGAGAACCGGCGAGGATATTCGCATTAGCACTCTGAATGAGCCTTTCTGGCAGGATCACTATCTCGGTGCCAAACGGGTGCTGACACCGGAAACCATTATCTAAACCGCCGTTTACTCCGCATCAAACCAATCGTGGTTCTGCTCGGCAATCGGCGTGATGGTGGAAATCATCTCTTGCAGGTGAATACGCATCGCGCGCTCGGCAGCGTCAGGATTGCGGGCTTTCAGCGCGCTAAGAATGTTGTCGTGCTGCTCAATCAGGCTCTCCGGCGGCGAGACTTTGCTCAGCGTCAGGAAGCGTACGCGGTCCATAGTCGCCTTAATATGCTCCACCGTTTCCCATGCCAGGCGGCAATCAATGATCTGCGCGATTGAGCGATGAAACTCATCATCTAACAGCAAGAACTCCTGCGTTTGTTGGCTCTTCGCCGCCAGCCGCTGGCGCTGCAAATTGTGCTCCAGTATCAACAGGTCATTGTCAGTGGCGACACTCGCCGCGCGGCGCACCACGGCGGTTTCCACGGCTTCGCGAATAAAGCGGCCATCGGCGACGCGCTTGGCTGAAATCTTCATCACAAAGGTGCCGCGCTGTGGCAAGACCTGCACCAAGCCTGCTTCCGCCAGCTTAATAAAGGCTTCGCGCACCGGCTGGCGCGACACGTTGAACCGCGACGAAATCTCTTTCTCCGATAACAGGGCGCCGGGGGGGATCGCGCAAGTGACAATATCCTGACGCAGGGTGCGGTAGATCTGCTGGTTAACCGGCACATTATTGAGAAATTCGTAAGTTTCAGTCATGGGCACATTGATGTTGTAGCGGCTGGAATAGGCCGAATAGTACCATGACTTTTCACAGGATTTTGCGAATGCATTAGAAGGGCGTGAACCAAGGGGCAAAAACAACAGATAAAAAAATCCCGCTCAAGGTGGGCGGGATGTCGTAATGCTTTACGAGGGGATAGTCCAATGAGATGCAACGTCTTATAGGGGAATAAGTGCTTGCAGACTCATAATAACGTTCGGTATTAAAGCATCAAGGTGAAACTGATGAATTTCACTTAAGTTTGGTGATTCAGGATTTATCCTAGCGTACGGCGCGGAGCCCGTTTGCCTGTCGCGGGCAGGGTCAAAACCAAAGCCGCTGGTTATGTGCGCCATTAAAGCCTACTCTCTAAAGGTAAGAAATGGGTACTTTGAAGTTAAGCGATTGTAAGTATTAAGGATTAATATGAGCGAAGTCGAAAGTTCGATCAGTGTAGGCGATATTATTACTGTTAAGAACGGCTCTACCCACGAGGTAACAGGCTTTGTTAAAAAAGGGGAAAGGATTTACCCGACGATCAAAACCGATCATGGCAATACTAATTACAGCCAGATCAAAGAAATTGTCTCAGTGAGTAAAAGCTGATTTTAATTAGCTGAGCGCGACCACGGCCTGCTGCATCTGTGATGCTGGCGGGCTGTGTAAAACAGCCACCTTTGCCTTATCTCTACTCCTCCCGCCATGGCGATATATTCTCTTCCGACCTTTATCTCATTATAAATTAAAACTATTTATCCTCCGTGGCGAATCTCTTTATAGTAAGAATGCTGTAATGCGGCTTGAGATTCCTTCTATTTATGATGGGTCGTTCCTCATCGATTAATTGATTTCAGGGTAGGGAAGAATGAATAAAATTTTGCACGGAGTAATAGGGCTGACGCTGGCCTGTGGCGTTTTCACCACCTTGCCGGTGGCGGCGGCGGTCAAGAGCTGTATTGAGAATCGCGCCGGGATAGATATGGGGTCCGGCAGCACCAAGATTCAGGTGACACAGGTGGATGTATGCCAGCATCGGCTGGGCAAGGTGCTGTATGAAGATCAGCGCCCGGTGGGTTTTAACGCCGATTTGGCGAAATCGACCAATAACCAGCTGAGCGAGGAGATCCAGCAGCAGGGCGTCGCCGCGCTGTCTGAGATGGTGAAGAAGGCCGAAAGCTTTAGGCCAACCCGCGTGACCGGCGTAGCGACGGCGGTATTCCGCACGGCGTCTAACGGCGAGCAGGTGATTGATCGCTTCAACCAGCAGGCACATGTGAATTTGAAGATTATCACTCAGCAGCGGGAAGCCGAGCTGGGATTCCAGTCTGCCAAGGCCGCGCTGAATGAGCCAAATGTCAAAGATGAGGATCTGCTGGTGTGGGATATTGGCGGGGGATCGATGCAGATGACCTCCTACCACGAGCAGGCGGGCAAACCCTCAGTGGAGGTTTATCAGGGCAAGCTGGCCTCGGTCACGCTGAAAGACTTCATCACTAATGTGCTACAGAACAAAGATTTAGCGGCTGATAGCACGCCAAACCCCATTGGCTCGCTGCGCAATACCGTGCTGCGTTATGTCAATTTCTATGCTCGCACCCATGTCAGCGCGCAGATGAAAAAGGATGCCCAGACCAAACGGGTGATTGGCATTGGCGGCGTGCACGGCTTCTCTATCAAGAGTCAGGTGCATTTGCACAACAACAGCTATGGCCTTGCTGACCTCGAGCAGGCGTCGAAAAATAACGTCTGGAAAGGGGATTCTGAGTTAAAAGGTGACTACCGCGCGACCGACGTCAGCAACCTGTTGCTGGTAGAAGGTTACATGCAGGCGCTGAATATCCCTCAGGTTACCGTGGTGAAAGCCAGTCTAATTCAGGGTATTTTGTTGCAGTAAGCCATTAAACCTAAGGCAGCAGGCTGAACGCTTAACTTTCAATTTTGCAGGAGCAAAGATTATGACAGTAGGAAAAAAAGAGTTAGTCGCAGTTCAAGATCAGGATGATTTTATCTGGCTGGAGGGCATTCGCGACCAGCCTGCGCTGGAGTGGGCAGAGCAGCAAAACCCGAAAACCACCGCGCAGTTCGCCACTGGCGAAGATTTCGAGCGCATTCGCCAGCAGGTGCTGACCGGCCTGAACTCCCCGGCGCAGATCCCCGGGATCACTAAGCGTGGCGAGCACTGGTACAACTTCTGGCAGGATGAGAAAAACCCGCGCGGTCTGCTGCGCCGCACCACCCTTGAGGAGTACCGCAAGGCCGAGCCTGCGTGGGAAACCGTGCTGGACATCGACGCGCTGGGCGCAGCCGAAGGGCAGGACTGGGTGTACCACGGCATGTTGCACCTCAAACCCGACTATCGCCGGGCGCTGTTACTGCTTTCCCCAGACGGCGGCGATGCTTCGGCAGTGCGCGAGTTTGATCTGCAAACCCTCAGTTTTGTCGAGGACGGCTTTAATCTGCCGGTGGCGAAAAGCCTTATCTCGTGGATTGATCACGACCACCTGTTTGTCGCCACCGATTTTGGCGAAGACTCGATGACCACCTCGGGCTACCCGCGCACGGTGAAAATCTGGCAGCGCGGCACGCCGCTCAGTGCCGCTGTCACCCAGTTTAGCGCACAGAAAAGTGACATGATGGCGTTGGGGTATCACGCCGATAGCACGGGCTTTGAGCAGGACTTTATCATTCGGGTGATCGACTTCTATCGTCGTGAAGCCTTTTTGATTGATGCCGAGCAGGGGCTGGTGGCCGTCGATTTACCCGCCGACGCCAAATTCAGCCTGTGGCGCGAGTGGATGATTGTCGAGCCGTCGAGTGAGTGGCAGGTTGGGGGTGAAACCTATCCGTCTGGCTCGCTGTTGGCGATTGATTTCGCAGCCTTTATGGCCGGAAAGCGCCGGATGACCAGACTGTTTGTGCCGGGGGAAACCACGGCGCTCAGCGGCTACTCCTCGACCCGCGACCACTTTATTATCAGCGTGACCCAAGACGTGGTGAACCAGCTGGAAGTGTTGACCCCGCGCGAAGGGGAGTGGCTGCGCGAAAGCATTGGCGACGCGCCTGATCTGAGCGAAATCCAGATTTATGGCATCGACGAAGAGACGAACGACTACTTCATGACGGTCAGCGGCTTCTTGCAGCCGACCACGTTGTACATCGGCAGTCTGGACGATAGCCAGTCGCCGCCGGAGGTTCTCAAGCAGGACCCGGCGCACTTCGACGCCTCAGGGTATCAGGTGAGCCAGCACTTCGCCCAGTCTGACGATGGCACCCGCGTGCCGTACTTCGTGGTGTCGAGCAAAGAGGTGGTGTACGACGGTAAAAATCCGACGCTGCTGTATGGCTACGGCGGTTTTGAAATCTCGCTCACGCCTTATTATCTCGGCACCAGCGGCCTGTCGTGGCTCAATCGCGGCGGCGTGTATGTGTTAGCGAATATTCGCGGCGGCGGCGAATACGGCCCGCGCTGGCATCAGGCCGCGCTCAAAGAGAATCGCCTGCGCGCCTATGAAGATTTTTCCTCAGTGGCCAAGGCGCTAATCGCCAGCAACATCACGTCGGCCAAGCATCTGGCGGCGGAGGGCGGCAGCAACGGCGGCCTGCTGGTGGGCAATATGCTGACACTTTACCCTGAACTCTTTGGCGCGATTGTTTGTGAAGTGGCCCTGCTCGATATGCAGCGCTACACGCAGATCTCCGCCGGGGCATCGTGGATTGCCGAGTACGGCGACCCTGCAATCCCGGAAGAGTGGGCGTTTATTCGGCAATTCTCGCCTTACCACAATCTGGATGCCGGCAAAAAGTACCCGCCAATCCTGATAACCACCGCCACCAGCGACGACCGCGTCGGTCCCGGCCACGCGCGTAAAATGGCCGCAAAAATGCAGCAGTTAGGCATTCCTGACGTCTGGTTCTTTGAAAACACCGAAGGCGGCCACAGCGCGGCGGCAGACAAAGCCCAGTCCGCCTTCAAGCGCGCCATGGTCAGTGAGTTCTTACTGCACTATATCGGCCGCGACGCGCACTAATCCGCGTGTTACGACGAGTATCCCGCCCGGCTATCCTTGCCGGGCGGGGTATCTCTGCATTCCCTCTTTTCTCCCCCGCAATTTACATTTCGACATGTTTTATCAACCTGTTAGCAACAAAAAACGTTTCCCTGCTAATTAGTGTTTGTTTATGATTTGGGCATTATTTGATAATGGTTATCAAAATCAATTTTATTCCATTCTCATCTCAGGTTTTTTTCAAGCTCATTTCAAAGGAACAAACATGCTCAAGAATACTGTCCGCACGCTTTCTGTTGCCGGCCTGCTCGCTACCTCCTTTGCCAGTTTCGCTACCACTTATCCGTTGAATGTGACTGACCTTGATGGTCAAAAGCTCACTTTTGAAAAAGCGCCGCAGCGTATTATTTTGCAGGATGGTCGCGATATTCTCTCTCTGGCGGTGTTGGATAAATCCAATCCGTTCCAGCACGTGGTGGCGTGGAATAACCTGCTGAAGAAAACCGATATCGGCACCTGGGACATGCTGAAAAGCAAATGGCCGAGCGCGGACAAGATCCTCGACATGGGCTTTAGCGACAAAGGTCAGGTGGATCTCGAGACGGTGATTGCTCAGAAGCCTGACCTGATGATTGCCCAGCTGCGTGCCAAAGCGTCTCTGCAACAGGCGGGCGTGCTGGATAAACTCAAGTCCCTGAATATCCCGGTGCTGTTTGTTGATTATGAGCTGGACCCGGCCAAGGACACCGCGCCAAGCATCGACCTGCTGGGTAAAGTGCTGAACCAAGAGAAAAACGCCAAAGCCTATTCTGATTTCTACACCCAGCACTACCAGCATCTCCAACAGGTGGTGGCGGCGGTGAATCCAAAACCTAAAGTCTTTGTGGAAGCCATTGCGGGCCGCTCCGACTCTTGCTGCTTTACCCACGGCGACGCGGGCTGGGGCAAGTTGGTGAAAGCCGTGGGGGCGACCAATATCGGCACCGAACTGCTGCCGGGCGCGTCTGGCGATGTGTCGCTGGAGAAGGTGATCAGCATGAAGCCTGATGCCTACATCATGACCGGCTCATCACGCCCAAGTAACGGCAGCGTGTCGCACATCCTGCCGCTGGGCTACGGCGCAGAGCAGGCCAGCGTGGATAAAGAAGCCAAGGCGCTGCTGGCGCGCAACGGCATTTCGCAGATTTCTGCCGTGACCGACAATCGCGCCTATGGCATCTATCACCAGTTCTACAACCATCCGTACAACATCGTCGGCATGGAATATCTGGCGAAATTTATCTATCCGCAGCAGTTTAAAGATCTCGACCCAGCGAAGACTTACCGCGATCTGGTGCGCAACTACACCGACCTGCCGGACACCGGCTTTATCTTCGGTTGGTCGCAAGCCAAGTAATCCCCTCTATCCCTTCCAAGCCGGCAAGATTGCCGGCTTTTGTATGTCGCCAGACCAGTCATACGGCCTATCTTTACGTGGATCACATTTGTTGACACTCGGTTAATTCATCCCTGAAACTAATTGTATTAGTGTGACTGATAGACTCCTGCTATTGGTGAACGCTTTGCCATCGCAAAGCTCAAGGGCGGAGTAATACCTAAAGAGAAGGTGAATTTATGCAATCTGAAGAACAGCGTTTAATCGAAGGGCTTTTTAGTCGTCTGCAACAGGCTGAGTCCGCAACGGCACCGCGTGATGCCGAGGCAGAGCGCGTGATTCAGGCCTGCGTCAGCAAGCAGCCCGCTGCGCCTTACTACATGGCGCAGGCGATGATTATTCAAGAAGCGGCGTTGACTAAGCTGAATCAGCAGATTCAGGCGCAACAGCAGCAGATAGCGCAACTGCAAGAGCAGGCGAAGAACGCCCGCCCACAGAGCACCGGTTTCTTGGCCGGGCTGTTTGGCGGCGGCGCGGCGTCACAAGCGCAGCCTCAGGCCGCACCGCAGAGCAACTCAGGCAGCCAGCCGATCCCAGGCACCAGCGGCTGGGACAACCGTGGGCAGCAGCAGGGCTACCAGCAGCAACAGCCCTACCAGCAGGCGGCTCCACAGCAGGCCGCACCTCAACAGCCGGGCTTTTTGGGCAGCGCGCTGCGTACCGCCGCGGGCGTGGCGGGTGGGGTGGTGTTAGCTGAGATGCTGACCGGCATGTTCCATCAGAGCCAGCCACAGGAGATTGTGAATATTATCGAAGAGCCGCCGGTGCAGAATCTGAACGACACTGACAACGGTTTCCTCGGCAATAATGACGTCCAGCAGTCTGATTTCCAGCAGCAGGATTTCAACAGCGGGCAGCCTTCATGGCAGGACGCCTCCCTGCGTGATGATAATTCAGACTTAGGATTTGGCTCGGACAGCTTTGACTCTTCCGATTACAGTAATGATGACGACGACTCCTTCTTTTGAATGTTTTGCATTTAAGAGTGCGGTTTGCCAGTAGGAATTGTCGTACAAAGTCTAAGAGTGAGAGGTTTATCGCTTATTGCTTTGCACATTCTGGACAAAACCTGAATCTGCTGCTGTACTCTACTTGACACACATTTTGTGTCTTACATTCACGTAAAGGTAAGTTTGATGTCAAAGATTAAAGGTAGCGTTAAGTGGTTCAATGAATCTAAAGGTTTTGGTTTCATTACCCCTGAAGATGGCAGCAAAGATGTTTTCGTGCACTTCTCTGCTATTTCCAGCAACGGTTTCAAAACCCTCGCTGAAGGCCAACGTGTAGAGTTCGAAATCACACAGGGCGCCAAAGGCCCATCGGCTGCTGACGTTAAACCTATCTAACTCTAGCCAAATTTTGAAAAACCCGCTGATGCGGGTTTTTTTTGGTCTTTTGTTAGCTGACGCTCTTGTTACGCCGTCCGTGGTTTACGCACCAGCGTGGTAAACAGCAGGATGGCAATGGCGAAGCAGCCCATAATAGTGAAGCCCATCGACAGCGCCGAGGTGCCACCCAGGCCACTGATCGGCACGCTAATTGAACCCAGCGCGAACATACACACCCCAATCAGCGCTGACGCGCTACCGGCGTTTTTCCCCTGAGTTTGCATCGCCAGCGATGAGGCGTTCGGGCCGACAATCCCGATGGTGATCACCGAGAAGAATAGCGGCACCAGCAGCGTCACCAGCGGCGCGTGCAGGCTGGCGGCGATAACCAGTGAAATCGAGCCGAGCGCCGCAATGGTCAGCCCAGCCTTGACCAGCGCCAGTTCGCCAAACTTGCCACTCAGGCGGGTAGAAATTTGTGCCGCCAGCACCAGACCCACGCCATTAATCGCAAAGCACAGGCTAAACATTTGCGGGCTGAGGCCATAAATCTGCTGTAAGACGAAAGGCGACGCGCCGATATAGGCAAACATCCCCGCCATGGTGAAGCCCTGCGCCAGACACAACCCCATAAACTGGCGATCTTTGAGCAGTCCGCCGATGGCGCGCACCATCGCCATCACGCCGCCCTGCGAACGTCTTTCGGCTGGCAGGGTTTCATGCAGCTTGAGCAGCGACGAGGCGAACAGCAGCACGGAAATCACCCCCAGCGCGCCAAAAATCCCGCGCCAGTTCATGAAATTCAGCAGCCCGCCGCCGAGTACCGGCGCGACTATCGGTGCCAGCCCGTTGACCAGCATCAGCAGCGCGAAGAACTTGGTCAGCTCGTGGCCGTTATACATATCGCGGGCCACCGCGCGCGAAAGCACCGCGCCGCCTGCTCCGGCGATGCCCTGAAGCAGACGGGCGGCGATCAGCTGTTCAATGCTAGGAGCCACGGCGCACCAAACGGACGCGGCAAACAGCAGGGCCAGCGACCAGAGCAGCGGGCGCAGGCGGCCATATTTATCGCTCAGCGGGCCAAAGATAAGCTGGCCCAGGCCTAGCCCAAGCAGGCCGGTGGTCAGGCTGAGCTGGCTGGTGGCGGTGTTGGTGTTGAGTTCATGGGCCATTTGCGGCAAGGCCGGCAGATATAAGTCAGTGCATAGCGGGCCAAGTGCGGCAAGTGACCCTAAGACCAAGATATAGCCCAGGCGTTTTTCTGTCAGGTGAGCGCTCATTAATTTTCCGTTTCCCGGTTATTTTGTGGTGGTTAAAACGATGTGTGTGACATTAGGATTGGCCCGGCGATGGCGGGTTAAACAGTTGACCAAACAATTGGTTGTAGAGCTTTTCTAGCGCCTGAGCGTTGGCATGTTGGGTGGTGAGATGGCGGAAGGCGGTGCCTTCGCAGATAACCGCCACCACTTCGACGCGGTTATTCAGCTCTTCGTCGCTCCAGTGCGGGTAGGCTTTGGACATGGTGGCTTTTGCCTGATTGAACAAATCGCACTCTGATTCGCGCCAGATCTTCTCCACCAGCGGATTGCGCGTCGCTTCGGCGGCCACTTCCAGCATCAGTGCGTGGTCGATTTCCGTCTGCTCGTCCGGGGTTTCTTGCTCGCCCGCGCGCGGCTCGGTGAGGTGGAACTCGCCGATGCGGCGATTGGCGAGATTCTCCGCCATTTGCAGCAGGTTGTGGGCATTGCCGGTGATCAGCGCAATCTTCTTCGCCACCATGCGGCGCACTATCTCTTCGATAATGGCCTCTTTATTGGCGAAATAGCGATAAATCTGCCCCACGCTAAGCTGCGATAATTTGGCGATCTCGGCCATTCCCGCGCCGTGAAAACCGTGCTTACGAAAGCAGATCCGCGCGGCGGCAATGATCTGATCGCGTCGGGCGCAGATGCGTTTTTCCTTGGTGTCCTGTGGAGGCAACATAGAAGTCCTGATGGCAAGAGCTGGCAAAATAAAAATGAGTATGAACGTTCATTCTCAATTATAAGCAGACATGGCTAGCAGGTAAATATCAAAACAAACGGCGCAGCGTGTTAAGCGCTGCGCCGTTGGCGAAATGAGGTAAACGAGGGGACTTAGGCGGCGAAATAGGCCTGCAAAAAGGCGGCGACGATCAGCACGCACAGTGAAGTCACCATAATTTCAGATAACGTTTTAGGGGTAGTAAACATAATCACTCCAGATGGCATCATTAAAATGAATCAATGGAGACGATTGTGCAGATTTAAGATGAAGGAAACATTAAGACGCGCTTAAAAGGTGAAAAAATGTTCGGCGCCAGCGAGAAGGAAATCATTGAAGATTCACGATGCCTTTGTCATAAAAAAGGCATCGTTGAGGGATAGAATCAGTGCGCGTTGTACCAGCTGACCACCATAAAGCCCAGCAGGGTAAGGGCGAGGGAGCCAAACAGGTTCAGGGAGATGTTCAGCACGGCATCACCGAAACGCCCGGCTTGCAGCATGTAAACCACTTCCAGAGAGAAGGTGGAGAAAGTGGTGAAGCCACCGCAAAAGCCGGTGGTGATCACGGCTTTGAGTACCGGGTCGACATTGCTCATGCGGCCAAAAATCGCGATGGCGAAGCCAATGACAAAGGCACCAATCAGGTTAACGGCCAGCGTGCCAAGAGGAATGGTCGGCGAAATGCTGTTCATCTTCAAACCGAGATACCAGCGCGCTGCGCTGCCGACACCGCCCGCAATGAGGACTGCAAGAAAAGTAGTAAACATGGAAAACCTTTATAAACAGGTGGAATTCAGAAAGGTCCGGGCACGACGCTACGAACCTCTCGCGAGATTGCGTAGACATCATTAGCCCGTAAAGGCGGTTTCGGAGGAATGTCATCTCCATCATTTTGCCGCGCAATTTTACACCGCAGATCAAAATTTTGTAGTGCTTTGTGAAAAGCCGCTGAGAATAAAAAGGAAACACAATGTTAATACGCGATGCGCTTGCCGCCGATGCTCCTATTATCACCGAGCTGTTGGCCGATCTGGATTATCCCAATGACCCACAGGACGTGGCGGCGAGAATCGTCAACATGGCGAACAACCCGGACAGCCGCCTGCTCCTGGCGGAAGAGCAGGGTGCAGTGGTCGGCTTTATCTCATTGCACTTTATCCCGCAGATTGCGCTGGCCGGGGAGTTTTGCCGCATCAGCTATCTGTGCGTCAGTGGTGAAAGCCGCGGTGGCGGTATCGGGCAGAAGCTGGTGGACGAGGCCGAACGCCTGTCCATCGAGCGCGGCTGCGACCGGATGGAAGTGCATAGCCACAGCCGCCGCGTGCGGGCACATCAGTTTTATGCCCGCGCCGAATATGAAGAATCGCCGAAGTATCTGATCAAAAAGTTCCCAACCCGCGTTTAACCCAGCGCCAGCACAATGGCGTCGGCAATGACATCCACCTGCTCCGCTTTTAGCTGAGAGGTGCTGATGCGGATAAACTGCCCCGGCCCGATGCGGCTGCGCTCGCCGGGCAGTACCGCAATTCCCCGCGCTGCCAGCGTTACTAAAGCAAACTGCTCTGAAGGGACGGGGATCCACATCGCCAGCCCGTCGCGGTGTGGAATATGCACGCCGCGCAGTTGCAGCGCGTCGGACATCGCTCTTCGCCGCTGGGCGTAAACCGCTTTGGCGTAGGCAATCCCCTGCTGGGTTTTCTCATCCTTAATCAGATAGGCCAGAGCCTGCTGCAAAATGCGGCTTGACCAGCCTGCGCCGAAATTACGGAATGAAATCACTTGTTTGATCAGCTCCCGCGAGCCGGAGAGCACCGCCAGGCGCAGATCCGGCCCGTAGGCTTTGGAGTAAGAGCGCACGTGCACCGTGCGTTTGGGTAGCACGCTGCCCATGCTCAGAGGCGCGGTGTGGGAGAGCTGGCCGATGCCATCATCTTCAACAATCAGCGCATTGCTCTCGGCCAATAGTGCTGCCAGCTCGGCGAAACGCTCGGCGTTCATCACGTGCCCGCAGTGCGAATGGGTGCTTGGCTGATAGATAAAGGCTGACGGATTTTTGGCGAGCGCCGCCTGAAGCGACTCGGGGATCGGCCCGAACTCATCGCATTTTACCGGCAGAACCTGCGCATTAAGGTTATCGAGCATATCCAGCAGGCGGCTGGCGGTCGGGTCTTCAATGGCCACCACCGAGCCTTGCATCAGCAGGGTTTGCAGCGTCAGGTTCATGGCGTCAAAGCCGCCGTCAGTCGCCATAAAAGCTTCGGCGGCATAGGGCCAGTCAGATTGAACCGCCGCCAGCAAGGCCGGGGAGATGGCTTCGCGGTGATAACTATTGAGATTTTCCGCCGACATGCCCGACAGCAGGGCTTCGCGCAGGTCCGGCAGTAATTGCGGGTCTGGCGCTGACAGCGTGAGGTCGGCGCTGATGTGCTCGCCAAAGTTACCGATTTTTTCAAAACGCGCCGGGCGGGGGGAGAGAGTATCGCCGCAGACCCAGACGCCGTTGCGCCCGCGCCCGGCAATCACTTTCTGCCGACGCAGCTGGCCCCAGGCGGCGGAAACTGTCGCCGGGCTGACGCCTAATGACTGCGCCAGCTCGCGAACTGCGGGCAAATGGGTGCCGATTTCAATCACGCCGGAACGGATCATCGCCGCCGTCTCCAGCGCGATGCCGCGCATCGACCTATCCTGCAAATGCCCTGCGAACCACTCTGCATCCAGCGCTTTTACCAACGGATTATCAGCCATTTCTTGCCTTTTGTTCAGTAACAAAGATTCTATTGTACATATTTATTTATGCTATTAGTATCAAACTTAGCCAGTTGAGGCGATAAAAACAGCACTTTGTTGGCAATCTGTTCGCCATTGGTCAAAAGAACTTAGCAAACCGAATTTTGCACACCTATAAGGGGAATCTCGTGGCGTTGACCATCAGACTGGCTGTTCGTGACTGGGATTATTTTACGCCGCTGGCCTTGGGCGATATCAAACCAGAAGGTTTTAACCTAGAAATTGACCGCGTGGGCACGCTGGTGGATGACTTAGCCACCAGCCCCGACTACGAGGCCGGAGAAGTCTCCTTTAGCCGTTACGCCCAAGGGCGCGCGCGCGGCGAGCAGGATCTGCTGGGCATTCCACACTTCCTTATGCGCGGATTCCGCCAGCGCTGCATTATTACGCGTCAGGACAGCCCGCTGACTGAACTCTCCCAGTTAAAGGGTAAGCGCATCGGCCTGACGGGCTGGCAAGATTCAGGGAATACTTGGACGCGCACGGTTTTGGCGCTGGAAGGGGTGCAGATTGAAGATGCGCGCTGGTACGTGGGCCGCCTGACCGAGCAGCACCCGATTGTTGACCGTCTTGCAGGCTTTGGTCAGCCGGGGCGGATTGAAGCTGTCCCCGAAGAGCGCCCGATGATGGAGCTGCTGCAAGAGGGTTGGCTCGACGCGGTGTTTACGCCATTTATGCCTGAAGGCTTCTTCAAACCGGATTCTGGCTTCCGCCAATTCCAGCCTGATTTCCGTCAGGCCGAGTTGGATTATTTTAATCGAGTGGGTTACGTGCCGGGCATTCACCTGCTGGCGATTAAACCGGCGCTGGCCGCCGAACACCCTTGGCTGCCGCAGGCACTGAGCGACATTATTGAGCGTTCTTACCACGTTTGGATGGAGAAGCGCGCCAAATATGCCGATACCACGCCGTGGCTGCTGGATGACCTGCGCCGCACGGTGGTGGACTTGCCCGCTGACTGGAACGCCAACGGTTACGCCGCCAATGAGCAGATGATTAATGATTTTGGCGCCGAGCTGCATCGGCAGAATTTGACCGCACAGCGCCTGACCGCCGCCGATCTTTTCCCGCATTTTGCCGGTTAATCAAGATTAAGGAGTGATGATGAAAGTTGCATTAGGCCAGTTCGCCGTCGCCAAAGAGTGGCAGGCTAACGTTGAAACCTGTCTGTCACTGATGAAGAAGTCAGAGCAGGCCGGTGTGGATCTGCTGGTGCTGCCAGAGGGCATTCTCGCCCGCGACATCACTGACCCCGATTTAGTGCTGAAAGCCGCGCAGCCGCTGGACGGGCCATTTGTCAGCCAACTGCTGGCCGCCAGCGTCGGTAGCCAAATGACCACCATGATGAGCGTGCACACCCCGACGCCAGATGGCCGGGCGTGGAACGTGCTCATCTCTCTTCGCGACGGCAAGATCATTTCTGAATACCGCAAGCTGCACCTGTATGACGCCTTTTCAACCCAAGAGTCGAAGAACGTCACGCCGGGCAAAGATATTCCGCCATTAGTTGACGTCGCGGGCTTTAAAGTCGGCCTGATGACCTGCTATGACGTGCGTTTCCCTGAACTCGCCCGCCGTTTGGTACTCGACGGCGCGGACGCGCTGGTTCTACCCGCCGCGTGGGTGAAAGGGCCACTGAAAGAGATGCATTGGGAGGTGTTGGTCACCGCCCGCGCGCTGGAAAACACCACTTACGTGGTGGCGGTGGGCGAGTGCGGCGAGCGTAACATCGGCAACAGCATGGTGGTCGACCCGCTTGGCGTGGCCATTGCCCGCGCCGCCGAAGCTCCGGCCCTGGTCTTTGCCGAGCTGGATAAAGCCCGTTTAGCGCACGCCCGTAAAGTGCTGCCGGTGCTGGATAACCGCCGTTTTGATGTTCCACAGCTACGTACTGACAAGTTCTAAAACCCGTTATTTAAGAGTCAGGCAGTACCCCTCGCGGCAGCCACGGTCCTCAACGTGCGCCGCAGGGTCAACAAGCGCGAACCACACCAGGGAGCGCCGCATTACCCTTGCTCGGTCAGCGCCTGACCCAGTGAGAAATAAAAAATATCCTTACGGCGTTATCAACACCAGGGAAGGTGTTAACAATAAATCACTGATTTTGAAATTAATTGCACAACATTCACCACAACTTTTCGACAGAGGGCATTGCAATGATGGCAAGAAAATTACGTCCGGCTACCGCACTGACGGCTGCACTACTTTCAATACTTTCGACCTCCGCTTTTGCTGCTGACAGCGTCGCTATTCCCGCGCAAACGGTGGATGCCGCGCTGCATGCCAAATTGCCAGCGGATATTCAAAAATCCGGAGTGATGACGTCGGTCAACAACGGCTCTTTCCCTCCTTATGAAATTGTCACCGGCAACAATACTCTCGACGGCGCGAGTTCTGACTTGGCCGACGCGCTGGCTGGCGTGCTGGGGGTGAAGATTGAACACGCCTCGGTCAGCGGCATGTCTGGCATTCTGAGCGGCATGGCTGCCGGGCGCTACCAGTTGGCGATGGGGCCGATTGGTGATTACCCGGACCGTCAGGCCAAAAACGATTTCATCGATTTCGTCAAGGAGTACGTGGTGTTTGCGGTGCATAAAGGCAACCCGCAAAACATTAACTCGCTGGACGATACCTGCGGCAAACGCATTGCCGTGATGGCGGGCGGCTCGGCGGAGCAGGTGATCCGCAAGCAGTCCGACGTCTGCGTGAAAGCCGGTAAACCGGCGGTGACTATCCAGTCGTTTAGCGACCAGCCAACCTCGATTCTGGCCGTGCGCTCTAACCGTTCTGACGCCTTCTTCTCCTCGCAGGCGCCGTTGACCTATTTCGTCGACAAAGCCAGCGGCCAGTTGGAATTGGCGGGCAAAGGCAAATCTAACGGCTTTGGCGACATCTATCAGGGCACCTTAGTGCCAAAAGATTCGGCCATTCGTGACGTGATTTTGGCGGGCTACCAGAAGCTGTTCGACAACGGCACTTACGCCATCATCATGAAAAAATGGGGTCTGCAAGACAACATGGTTGCAGCGCCAGGGATCAACTTGGCAAAGGCGCAACCTTAATGACGGAAAATACCTTTCGAGTTAAACCGCCGGATAGCCATGAGGCCGGCAACCCGCGCCGCAACGTGGAGCTTGCTCATGCGCCGCGCAACTATGGCCGCTGGATCTCATGGATTATTGTCACGCTGATCGCCATTGACGTGGTGTGGAACGTGGCGCGCAATCCTAATTTCGAATGGCACGTGGTGGGTCAGTGGTTTACTGAAGGTACGGTGGTGAAGGGGCTGGGCGTGACGCTTGGCCTTACCGTGGTTTCAATGCTGCTTGGCGTGTTTCTGGGCCTGATGTTGGCGATTGCTCGCCTGTCGCAAAGCCAGTTGCTGCGCCGCCTCTCCGGGCTGTATATCTGGTTTTTCCGTGGTACGCCGCTGCTGGTGCAACTGCTGTTCTGGTACAACATGTCGACGCTGTTCCCACGGGTGGTGCTCGGTATTCCCTTTGGCCCGGAGTACATGAGTTGGAACACCAATGACCTGATCACCCCGCTGACGGCGGCGATTGCCGGTTTGGCGCTAAACGAAGCGGCCTATATGGCGGAAATTATTCGTGCTGGGCTGCTGTCGGTGGACAACGGGCAGGGGGAAACGGCACAGGCTTTTGGCATGAGCCGTGGCCGCGCCCTGCGCCGCATTATTATCCCGCAGGCGATGCGCTCGATTATCCCTCCCACCGGCAACCAGCTGATTAGCATGATTAAAGCTACCTCGCTGGTCAGCGTTATTGCCATGGGCGATCTGCTGTACTCGGTTCAAACCATTTATAATCGCACCTTTGAAGTGGTGCCGATGCTGATGGTGGCGGTGATTTGGTACTTGCTGATCACCTCGATACTCAACGTCGGTCAGTCGGCCATTGAGCGCTATTACGCCCGCGGCACCAGCCGTTCCGGCTCGGCCACCAAGCGGCGTCAGGTGTCTGGCGAAGAGAAAACCATTCCTATCGTCAATGCCCCAAGCCAGACCCACGAGGAGGAGCGATGAGTCAGCACACTTTAGAGAGCCAATCGCCACTGGTTGTCGCGCGCAACGTGCATAAAAGCTATGGCGATAATGAAGTGCTGAAAGGCATTGATCTGGAAGTGAAACCGAGCGAAGTGGTGGTGATCCTTGGCCCGTCAGGCTCGGGGAAATCCACTTTCCTGCGTTGTATCAACCATTTGGAAGATATCGATCGCGGCGCGATTATGGTCGGCGGCGAGCAGATTGGCTATGAGCTGCGTGGCGACAAGCTGCACAAGTTGCCGGAAAAGGCCATTGCGCGCCAGCGTCGTGATATCGGCATGGTGTTCCAGCAGTTCAACCTCTATCCGCACATGACGGTGTTGCAGAATATCGTTGAAGCGCCCATCGGCGTGCATAAGGAGAGCCGACAGGACGCCGAGAAGTACGCCCGCGAGCTGCTGCAAAAGGTGGGGCTGAGTGACAAAGCCGATGCCTACCCGCGCCATCTCTCCGGCGGCCAGCAGCAGCGGGTGGCGATTGCTCGCGCTTTGGCGGTGAAACCCAAGCTGATGCTGTTCGACGAGCCGACCTCGGCGCTGGATCCGGAGCTGGTGGGCGAAGTGCTTTCCACCATGCGCGATCTTGCCCAGCAGGGGTTAACCATGATTGTGGTGACGCACGAAATTGGCTTTGCTAAAGAGGCGGCGGATCGGGTGGTGTTTATGGATCGCGGCTACGTGGTGGAGCAGGGGTCTGCGCAGGAGGTGCTGGTCAATCCACAGCATCCGCGCACTCAGGCTTTCCTCAGCCGATTTATCTAGTCAGCCCTTTGTTCAGCAAGCACAGCATTTGGATTTCTGTCTGAGCATTTCTGTTACATTTTTAGGTTGTATTTACACCCAGATTATTCGTAAATAACCTTAAATTGTTTGGGCTGTTCTGTCAGTTAAAAGCGCAACTAAACAGTTCAGATAAACAGTTTCGCAAACCGTGAAAAGAAGGTGTGTATGGAAGGTTTAAGCATTACTAAATTGTTAGTTGTGGGTGTTCTGATCGTTCTGCTGTTCGGTACCAGCAAACTGCGCTCTTTGGGCGGAGATCTGGGCGCTGCGCTGCGTGGCTTCAAGAAAGCCATGAATGATGATCCAGCCCCTGCTGCCAAAACTGACGCACAGCCTGCTGAGCGCGTAGAGCACAAAGACTGATTTGTGTGCGGGTTAACGCCCGCCGTTCTGCTGTTGTAGCCAGACACTTCGCGGCGGTTTTGGTCGCCGCAAATAAAAAACGGCTGCTCGTGTGAGCAACCGTTTTTTGTCGTTTCTATTGGCTGAAAAGTAACAAAGTGTGACAGCCTCTACCTTCAAGACTTAAGCTTGCGGCGCGTTAACTCAGGTCGCGGCGCCGCGATAAGGCTTATTTTACTTCGATGCCTTTGGCCTGCAGATCAGCATGGTAAGAAGAACGCACGAAAGGACCACAAGCCGCGTGGGTGAAGCCCATTTTCAGCGCTTCTTCTTTCATGTAATCGAACTCTTCCGGGCTGACATAACGCTGTACCGGCAAGTGGTGACGGCTTGGCTGCAAGTACTGGCCGAGGGTCAACATAGTCACGCCGTGACGACGCAGGTCGCGCATCACTTCTATGATCTCTTCATTGGTTTCGCCCAGACCGACCATCAAACCAGACTTGGTTGGGATATCAGGATGAGCTTCTTTGAAGCGTTGCAGCAGGGTCAGTGACCACTCGTAGTTAGCACCAGGGCGCACTTGACGGTAAACGCGCGGCACGTTTTCCAGGTTGTGGTTGAACACGTCTGGTGGCGTGGCGTTGAGGATATCCAACGCGCGATCCATACGGCCACGGAAGTCCGGCACCAGTGTTTCAATCTTAATGGTTGGATTCTTCTCGCGAATAGCGGCGATACAGTCGGCAAAGTGCTGAGCACCGCCATCGCGCAGGTCATCGCGGTCAACCGAGGTGATAACCACGTAGCGCAGGCCCATATCGGCGATAGTCTGTGCCAGCTTCTGCGGCTCATTGGTATCTGGCGCGGTTGGGCGGCCGTGGGCAACATCACAGAATGGGCAACGGCGGGTACAAATCGCGCCGAGGATCATAAAGGTAGCCGTACCGTGGTTGAAGCATTCGGAGAGGTTAGGACAAGCGGCCTCTTCACAAACGGAGTGTAATCCGTTTTTACGCAAGGCGGCTTTGATGCCCTGAATGCGGCTCGAATCAGCCGGCAATTTGATTTTCATCCAAGCCGGCTTACGTAACATTTCCTGCCGGTCAGTGGCCACGGTTTTCACCGGGATTAACGCCATCTTATCTGCATCGCGGTATTTAACGCCGCGTTCCATCTGAATCGGTTTACTCATAAGCTTGCAGGTTCCAGGTTTGTCACTCGTTACTCGAGTTTTGTCAGGACATTCAATGAACTGGATGATTCATTAAAAAAAATCTGAATAATTGCAGAAATTATAACACTTATGCCGCTCACTATTCAGCCCCAGAAGTGCTCATAAGCAACAAAGTCTACATTTCTTTAACATTAATAGTCTTCGGCCTGCCATGGCAGATAATCCACTTGCTGGTAATTCAGTAAGTTATTGAAAGATTTCACCAGCACCGGCATGACGTCATCGACCGTCAGCCCCGGTTTTTCACGACTGACCTGCGTCATTTCCAACCCGGCATAGCCACAGGGATTGATGCGTAGGAAAGGCTCGAGATCCATATCAATATTCAGTGCCAGGCCGTGCAGCGAGCAGCCTTTGCGGATACGCAGACCCAGCGAACAGATTTTTTTGCGATCCACATAGACGCCGGGGGCATCGGCACGCGGGTAAGCATCAATTGAGAAGTGGGCGAGGGTATCCACCACGGTTTGCTCAATGGCGGTCACCAGCTGGCGTACGCCCAACTTTTTGCGCTTCAAATCCACCATCACGTACATCACTTGTTGGCCGGGGCCGTGATAGGTGACTTGCCCGCCGCGATCGCTCTGAATGACGGGAATATCGCCCGGCAGCAGCACGTGCTCTGCCTTACCCGCCTGACCCTGAGTGAAGACCTTGTGGTGCTCGACCAGCCAAATTTCATCTTGGGTTTCAGGGGTACGGTTGTCAGTGAACAGATGCATCGCGCGGGACACTGGTTCGTAAGGCTGTAGACCCAGCTGACGTAACACAATGCGTTGTTGCAGTTTATCTTGTTGCACAGCAGCTATCGCCATTTAAAAAGAGGGGCACAGAAAAAGCAATGCAGCACCGATTAGGGCGCTGCATTAGGCAATTCACAAGAAGGGATCACAATACCATGCGGACAATTTCGAGATTACCCAGCTCGTCGTACAGGGTTTCGACCTGATCGATATGCTGCGCGTTGATCGTAATTGATACGGAGTGGTAATTCCCTTTACTGCTCGGTTTTACCTGAGGATTGTAGTCGCCAGGCGCATGGCGTTGCACGACTTCCACAACCTGATCAACCAACTCGGGCTGTGCCAGACCCATTACTTTATAAGTAAAGGGACATGGGAATTCGAGCAGTTCGTTAAGTTTGGTTTTCATGTGCACTCCAGCGTGTTTACAGCAGACGGATTATTGTTATTAAAATTACACTCCCGCCGAAGCGGGAGTGTGATCAATATCACAATAGTAATATTAACTATGTGGGGGGTAAAGGCGGCTTTTCAAGCCCGCGCTTAGCCGAACCAGTGGTGGAACATCAGTTTGATATAATCCACGATGCGGCCGAAGAAGCCCCCTTCTTTGACTTCATTCAGCACCACCAGAGGGCGCTCGTCAATGGTTTTACCATCAAGCTGGAAGTTGATAGAGCCAACTACCTGATTTTTCTGCAATGGTGCGTGCAGCTCAGGGTTGGTCAACACGTAGCTGGCTTTCAAATCTTTCATACGGCCGCGTGGAATGGTCAGGAAAGCGTCTTTATCAACGCCCAGCGCGACGCGGTCGGTGTCGCCAAACCAGACTGGCTCAGAGGCAAATTCTTTACCGGCTTTCAGTGGAGAGACGGTTTCGAAGAAACGGAAGCCCCAGGTCAGCAGTTTTTTACTTTCAACTTCACGGCCTTTATAGGTGTGACCCCCCATCACGGCGGAGATCAGGCGCATCTGGCCTTCAGTTGCTGAAGCCACCAGGTTGTAGCCCGCGGACTCAGTGTGACCGGTTTTGATACCGTCAACGTTCAGGCTGGTGTCCCACAACAGGCCATTACGGTTGGTCTGGCGGATGTTGTTGAAGGTGAACTCTTTCTCTTTGTAGGTCGCGTACTCTTCCGGCACGTCACGGATAAGCGCCTGACCGATCAGCGCCATGTCGCGCGCCGAGCTGAACTGCCCTGCGGCGTCCAGACCGTGAACCGTGCCAAAGTGGGTGTTTTTCAGACCCAGCGCGTTCACGTAGTTGTTCATCAAGCCAACAAATGCGTCTTGGCTGCCCGCAACGTAGTCGGCCATCGCCACACAGGCATCGTTGCCGGATTGCAAAATGATGCCACGGTTCAGCTCAGAAACCGCGACGCGATCGCCCGGCTTGAGGAACATCAGGGAGGAGCCTTTGAATACCGGGTTGCCGGTCGCCCACGCGTCCTGACCCACGGTAACCATATCGTTTGGCGTGATTTTGCCCGCTTTGATGGATTGACCGATAACATAACTGGTCATCATTTTGGTCAAGCTGGCTGGGTCACGGCGTGCGTCAGCATTCATTTCAGCCAGCACTTTGCCTGAGTTGTAATCGATCAGGATATAGGCTTCAGCATCAATTTGCGGGACGCCGGGGATCATCGTCTTTAAATTAACATCGTCGGCATAGGCGGACGCTGCACAAAGGCTCAGAGCTGTGCCAAAAGCCAAGCTTTTGACGAGAAGTGGGGTAGTTACAAGTTTCATGATAGGGACAGCAACATCCGTAGAAGTAAGTTAAAAACGTGCCACACTATAGCAGAAGCGACATATTCAGACATCTGCGATTACAGCGGCTTGAAAGTGTTTACCCTTTTTTACCAATTTCACATTGGTGGAAAAAACGGGGCCGTAGCCCCGTTAAGGAAATGCATCTCGTCTCGCGATGATTTAGCGCATCACAGGGCTGAGACAACAAACGACTGCTGCTGGGCTTCGCTAGCCAGACGTTGTTTAAGCTGTTCTGCCTGCTGGCGGCTCATCGGACCCAGCTGTACACGGTACATACTGCCATTAGGTTGAACTTTGCCCGGCACGGAGAACTTCTGGCTCAGGCTTTTTTGCCATAGCGCGGCGTTTTGCGGATTGCTCAGCGCGCCGACCTGCACCATGTAGTTGCCGCCCGCCGTGTGGTTTGATGATGTCGCACGAGGAGCCGATGCGGCTGCCACGGCGGCAGGCGCAGCTACTGCGGCCATTGCCGGAGCAGGGCTTGGAGAAGCGACGGGGGCTGGATCATCATGTTCCAAAATACCCTGTGGCACAGGTTTTGGTGATTGCAGGAAGCCACCACCGCCGTTGCCGCCATTCCCCGCCGCGCCGGTAGTGGCGACGGTATCATTATCTTCGGCGTTGGTCAGGGTGCTGTTATCAATGGGGCGAACTGCCGCACCTGTGTCAGTCGGCGCACTTTGCACCGGCGTACCGATACCGCTAGCACCCAATTCCGGGCGCGCTGGCAGAGCATAAGACTGTTTGGCGACGGTAGTACCAATGGTGCCTGGGCCAGACAGCGTGCCGTCTGGAGCAACATTGATGAAGTCGATTCTGACTTTGGTGCTGTTAGTCAGGTTCAGACGCTCGGCGGCGGCCTGGGATAAATCAATAATGCGGCCCGGCGTATAAGGGCCACGGTCGTTAACGCGAACCACCAACATGCGGCCGTTGGCGACGTTGGTCACGCGAACATAGCTTGGGATCGGCAAAGTAGGGTGCGCGGCGGTCAGGGCGTTCGGGTCAAACTCTTCGCCAATAGCCGTGGTGTTGCTGCCGTTTTCTTGCCCATACCAAGAGGCTAAGCCGACCTGAGAGAAGTTAGACGGGTCTTTGACAATTTTGTAGGTTTTGCCATTGACTGAATAATCCTGACTGGTGCCCGGATTATAAGGTTCGTAACGCGGATCAGCGCCGCCGATTTCAACCACGGGACCGTTATAGGTCTGCGGTGGGGCCGGTTGTTGTTGCTGTGTGTCTTCGGTACTACAGGCGCTCAATAACAACCCGATAATGACGGCTCCAAGCCACTGCTTACGCATCGCCCACCTCTTATAAGTTTTTTGATAACATTTTTCGATGAGTATGTATCGACATGACGATACCAAACCCTGCCATCAGCACGATGAGCGCTGAGCCACCATAGCTGACCAGTGGCAAAGGTACCCCAACCACTGGGACAATACCACTGACCATGCCGATGTTAACGAACACATAAACGAATAAAATTAACATCAGCCCACCGGACATCACTCGTCCAAATGTGGTTTGCGCGCGAGCCGCAATCACCAGCCCACGCATAATCAAGCATAGATAGAGCGCGAGCAGCACCAAAACCCCCACCAGTCCTAGCTCTTCGGCCAATACGGCAAAGATAAAGTCGGTATGGCGTTCGGGCAGGAATTCGAGCTGTGACTGGGTGCCGTGCAGCCAGCCTTTGCCGGAAAGGCCGCCAGAACCAATAGCGATTTTCGACTGAATGATGTGGTAGCCCGCACCCAGTGGGTCGCTCTCGGGATCGAGCAGCATCATCACGCGGTCGCGCTGGTAATCATGCATCAGGAAGAACCACAGAATCGGGATGAAGGCGGCAACCAGCAGGGCGGCGACGGCGATAAGCTTCCAACTCATGCCCGATAAGAACAGGACAAACAGGCCAGAGGCGGCGATAAGAATAGACGTCCCGAGGTCGGGCTGCGCGGCAACCAGTAGGGTGGGAATGAAAATCAACGCCAGCGCGATGGCGGTATTCTTCAATGATGGCGGGCAGACGTCGCGGTTGATAAAGCGCGCCACCATCAGCGGCACGGCGATTTTCGCCAATTCAGACGGCTGGAAGCGAACCACCCCGAGATCCAGCCAGCGCTGCGCCCCTTTACTGATGGTGCCGAAGGCATCCACCAGCACCAGCAACAGCACGCAGACAATATAGAGATAGGGTGCCCAGCTTTCATAGACGCGTGGCGGGATCTGCGCCATGACCAGCATGATGATAAGCCCCATCACAATCTGACCAATTTTGCGCTCCATCATGCCGATATCCTGGCCGCTGGCGCTCCACATCACGAAGGCGCTATAGGCCAGCAGGGCAAGCACAATCAGCAGCAGTGTGAGGTCGATATGCATTTTCGACCACAGCGACCCTTTTTGTTGGTTTTCAGTCATGTTCGGTTAATCACCTTCGATTCCCGGCGGAGCTGGCGCTTCAGCCGGTAATTGTGTCGTATTATCGCCCAACAAAATATGGTCGAGTATCTGGCGGGTAATGGTACCCACGGCCGGACCGGCGCCACCGTTTTCAAGGATCACCGCGACGGCTACCGTCGGGTTATTGAATGGCGCAAAGGCGGTCATTAATTTATGGTCGCGAAGATGTTCGGATATCTTATTCGCATTATAGATTTCATTGGCTTTCAAACCGTAAACTTGTGCTGTACCGGATTTGGCGGCGGCTTTATAAGGCGCGTCGGCGAAGCTCTTACGCGCGGTGCCGTTAGGGCGGTTAGCCACGCCGTACATCCCGTCTTTGGCGATTTCCCAATAGCCTGAATGCACATCACCAATCTGCGTGGTTTCCTGCTGCTGGTAGGGAACCAGCTTGCCGTCGACTTTGGTGCTTAGCAGCAAGTGCGGCGTTTTCACCGTGCCGTCATTGATGAGCGTGGTCATGGCTTTCATTATCTGGATTGGCGTTGCCGTCCAGTAGCCTTGGCCGATGCCGACCGGAATGGTGTCACCCTGATACCAAGGTTTTTTAAAGCGTTTGAATTTCCAGTCCCGGCTCGGCATGTTGCCGTTGCGCTCTTCGGACAAGTCGATACCGGAATACTGGCCATAGCCGAATTTGCCCATCCACTCCGACAGGCGGTCTATGCCCATGTCGTAAGCCACTTGGTAGAAGAAGGTATCCGCCGACTCTTCCAGCGATTTAGTGACGTTTAGGCGGCCGTGGCCCCAGTGTTTCCAGTCGCGATAGCGTTTGTCAGAGCCTGGAAGCTGCCACCAGCCTGGGTCAAACAGCGAGGTCGCCTTGGTGATCACGCCGGCGGTCAGCGCCGAGACGGCAATATAAGGTTTCACCGTCGACGCCGGAGGGTAAACCCCCTGCGTCGCGCGGTTTATCAGCGGCTTGTTCGGGTCATTCAACAGGCCGCTGTAGTCCTTGCTCGAGATACCGTCGACGAACAGGTTGGGGTCATAGCTCGGGTTGGAAACCAGTGCGCGGATGCTGCCGTCGCGCGGGTCGGACACCACCACGGCGGAACGGCTGCCGGTCAGCAACTCTTCAATATAGGTTTGCAGGGCGAGATCTATGGTCAGGTAGATGTCTTTACCAGCCTGCGGCGGCTCTTCGTGCAGCTGGCGAATAACCCGCCCGCGGTTGTTTACTTCGACTTCTTCATAGCCCGTTTTGCCATGCAGCGTGTCTTCGTAATAACGCTCGATGCCCAGCTTGCCAATGTCGTGCGTCGCGGCGTAGTTAGCCAAAATGCCGTCTTTATCCAGACGCTCTACGTCACGGTCGTTGATCTTCGAGACATAGCCAATCACGTGGGTGAGGGCTGAGCCGTAAGGGTAATAGCGGCGCTGATAGCCTTTGACTTCAACGCCGGGGAAATTGAATTGGTTAACAGCAAAGCGCGCCACCTGGACTTCGGTCAGGGCGGTTTTTACGGGAATAGAAGTGAAGCGGCGCGAACGTTTGCGCTCTTTTTGAAAGTTTTCAATATCTTCGGGAGTCAAATCGACAATAGGCTTCAGGCCTTCGAGGATGGCGGCGAGATTGTCGACTTTTTCCGGAACCAGTTCGAGCTGGTAAATGGTGCGGTTCAGCGCCAGAGGTGTGCCGTTGCGGTCATAAATGATGCCACGGCTCGGCGCTATTGGGACCAGTTTGATGCGGTTATCGTTGGAGCGGGTTTGGTAATCCTGAAAGCGAACAATCTGTAAGTTGTACAGATTGAATGCCAGCACACCGCTGAGTAGCAGAATACCTGTGAACGCCACCAGTGCACGGCGCACAAAGAGGGCTGATTCAGCCGTATAGTCGCGAAAAGGGTTACGATCTATTTTCATCCCACTACTTAATTCATGTTGCTGACATTCACCAACCGATTATTCCCGGTGGTATGGATGATTTGTGGTGATACTCCATGCACGATAAAGGCTTTCCGCCACCAACACCCGAACTAACGGATGGGGCAGGGTCAGCGGAGAGAGCGACCAGCTCTGCTCGGCTGCGGCTTTACACGCAGGTGCTAGTCCTTCAGGGCCGCCAATCAACAGGCTGACGTTGCGGCCATCCTGCTTCCAGCGCTCCAGTTGTTGGGCAAGCGTTGGGGTTTCCCAGGGCGTACCTGGAATATCCAGCGTCACAATCCTGTTGCCTTTCCCGACCGCAGCCAGCATCTGCTCGCCTTCTTTTTCAAGAATGCGTTTGATATCGGCATTTTTGCCCCGTTTCCCAGCCGGGACTTCGACCAGTTCAAAAGGCATATCTTTAGGGAAACGGCTGAGATAATCGTTAAAACCGGTCTGAACCCAGTCGGGCATTTTGGTTCCGACAGCGACGAGTTGCAGTTTCACGAATTAAGCCCAGAGTTTCTCAAGCTCATACAGCTGGCGGCTCTCTTCCTGCATGACGTGAACAATCACTTCACCCAGGTCGACAACAACCCAATCCGCCTCATTGATGCCTTTAACGCCCATGGCGTCTAAGCCAGCGGCTTTCACTTCTTCTACCAGATGCCCTGCAATAGACATCACGTGACGGCTGGAAGTGCCGGTACAGATGATCATGCAGTCAGTAATGCTGGATTTACCGATAACATCAATGGCAATGATGTCTTGTGCTTTCAGGTCATCGACTTTATCGATAACAAAATCTTGGAGCGCTTTACCTTGCAAAGGTTCCCCCTGGGGATGTTGAAACGGGTTAGCTTGATGAAAACCTTCTGCTGCATGAGCGCAAACGCTGCGTGCAGGAGAGGGCTTTCAAAAAAGAGTGTACGTCGAAATACGGAGTTAATGCCGAAAAAACACGATGAATCAAATGATTACGTTCGTTATCGCCACAGCTATACCGCAAGCCGAAATTAAGCGGCGCAGTATACCACGCGTTACCCACGGGTGATATAAACCCACCTTACTGTGACTCAAATCATTTAGTGTAAAGACTATTTGACTCAATATAGCGCTCAACGGCGTCCGGCACTAAATCGGCGAAACTTTTCCCCTCGTGCCGACGCTGGCGAATTTCAGTCGCCGAAATATCCAGCAGTGGGGTATTCGCCTGATAAATGTATCCGTGCGGGCGTTGCTTGAGTTTTGCCGCATCCTCGACGTGGTGTTGGTCATACCAACGTTGCAGCTCAGGCGTATCCAGACGTTCCGCGTAACCCGGTCTTGCCATCACCAGCAGATGACACACTCCCAGTAAATCTTCCCAGCGATGCCATTTATGCAGGGTTAGCAGCGAATCCTGGCCGATGATAAACGCCAGCGGGCGGTCAGCGCCATACTCTTTACGTAACGTTTCAAGTGTCACGATGCTGTAGGAGGGCGTATCCACTTTCAGTTCACGATCGTCGACCGAAAACAGCGAATTTCCCTGCACCGCCAGCCCAACCATTTTTAGCCGCTGCTGGGGCGAAGCCTCTGGCTGCGGGCGATGTGGCGGAACATTGTTGGGAAGTAACACCACGCGATCCAGATGGGCTTCTTTCGCCAATTGCTCAACCGGCTTGAGATGGCCGTAATGAATAGGATCAAAGGTGCCGCCAAACAGCGCCAACAGGGAGTCGCGAGATGAGGTGTCGTGGGTCATCAATATAGCTTCCTGATTGATCACTGGCCGAGGTCGATAAAGCTCTCTGGCAACGGCTTGCCGCAGATCAGCATCGACAGGCTTTCAAGTTCAGGCCAGATGGATTGACCGTAGTCCTGTTTTAACGTGATTTCCATTTTTGTCAGCAAGTGAACCGCCTGTTGCAGCTGGCGCAAAGAGAGTCTTTGCAGGGCCTGCGTCACCAAGGTGCGGCGGTTTTGCCACACTTTATATTGGTCGAACAGGGCGCGCAGCGGCGTGGTGTCCATCTTTCTTTTCAGCGTCAGCAGCATCAGCAGTTCACGCTGCAAGGTGCGTAGCAGGATAACCGGCTCGCTATCTTCTTGCTGAAGCTGGCGCAGGATGTGCCACGCGCGTTTGCTTTTACCGGCCAACAGCGCATCCAGCCAATGGAAAGGGGTGAAGTGCGCGGCGTCGTAAACCGCTTCTTCTACTCGCAGCAGGGTCAGTTTGCCGTCGGGGTAGAGCAGGGAGAGGCGCTCAAGAGACTGGGCCAGCGCCAGCAGATTCCCTTCGTAGCAATAGCAGAGCAGCTGGTTGGCTGGCTCATCAAGCTCGAGGGATAACTCTTTAGCGCGTTTTGCCACCCAGCGAGGCAACTGCGCCTGCTCGGGCGTTTGGCAGCTAACAAAGACGCCGCGATCGCTCAGGGCTTTAAACCAGGCGCTGTTTTCTTGGGCTTTGGTGAGCTTTGTGCCGCGCAGCACCAGCAGAATATCGTCGTGCAGCAGCTGAGTGAGTTTGACTAACTGCTCACTCATAGGCGCAGGTGGGCCGTTCTCTGGCAAGATAAGCAGCAGTGTTTGCCGTGAAGCAAACAGACTTAATGCCTGACAGATGCTGAAGATAGCATCCCACTCGGTATGGGCATCAAGGGTAAACGTGTAGTGTTCTTCGAAAGCTGCCGCTTGGGCCGCTTTGCGAATGCTGTCCTGACTTTCCTGGATCAGCAGGGGATCATTTCCACATAATAAATAACAAGCGCGCAGCCCCTCTCGGAGCTGCGCGGCAAGTTGTTCAGGATAGAGTCGAATCATGGAGCCGAAGAACTGACCGGCTTAGGCGCAAACATGTCGCGACCTGCTGCATTTTCCGCATCCTGCTTTTTCATTTCTTCTGCTGCAGATTGGGTTGTGATAACCACCGGCGTTGCATCTTTCACTGCCTCGGACTGCTTCTCTTTTTCCGAAGCATGGACGGTCAACAGTTTACGGATCAGCTGCTGGGAAGCCTGAGTACGCATTTCGCTGATAATGATGTCTTGCTCGTTATCTTTCGCCAACGCGGTCAACGGGTTGTCGAAGAATGCACGGAATACGGTCACACGGATAGGATAGAGGTCCTTCCCAGGCAACAGTACCTGCGCATTAACCGTCATCTGCATTTGGTACTCGGCAGTACGGCCATCCTGGAAGATGGAGGCGGTAGCCTGATAGATAAGTTCACCTTGTAGGCGCAGAGATGGAATATCTTTACGCTTTGAATCTTCCACAATGGTGACATTATTCAGACGCAATTGCGTACGGACATCACGCGCCAGTGGCCCATACGGGTCACCACTCTCAAGCGTGATAGTTTTCATCTCCTCCGGCACGTCAGTGGTGCCGCGTAAATGAAAACCACAGCCCGACGTCACCAGAACTACAGTACCTAATAACAGCATCAGTATACGATGTCGCACAACCCCTCCTTGACTCAACCTACAACCAGATTAAGCAGTTTGCCTGGAACGTAGATGACTTTACGCACAGTCACGCCATCCAGATATTTAGCGACCAGATGTTCTTGTGCAGCACGCTCGCGTACTTGCTCTTCGGTAGCATCCGCAGCAACGGTAATTTTGCCACGCACTTTGCCGTTAACCTGCACAACCACCAGTTTAGAGTCTTCAACCATAGCCTGCTCATCAGCTTGTGGCCAAGGTGCAGTATCAACGTCGCCCTCACCGCCCAGTGTCTGCCAAAGGCTGAAGCACACGTGTGGAGTGAATGGATACAGCATACGCACCACGGCCAGCAGCGCTTCTTGCAGCAGGGCGCGGTCTTGATCGCTTTCTTGCGGCGCACGGCCAAGCTTGTTCATCAGCTCCATCACGGCAGCAATCGCGGTGTTGAAGGTCTGACGGCGGCCGATATCATCGGTCACTTTGGCGATAGTTTTGTGCAGGTCGCGGCGTAAATCTTTCTGTGCTTCAGTCAGCGAAGCCGCGTCAAGAGCCACGGTAGCGCCTTTCTGCGTGTGTTCGAAGGCCAGCTTCCAGACACGTTTCAGGAAGCGGTTTGCCCCTTCCACGCCAGATTCTTGCCATTCCAGCGTCATTTCTGCCGGAGAAGCAAACATCATGAACAGACGAACGGTGTCCGCACCGTATTTCTCAACCATAACCTGAGGGTCGATGCCGTTGTTCTTAGACTTGGACATCTTGCTCATGCCAGCATAAACCAGCTCGCGACCTTCTGGGTCAGTGGCTTTAACAATGCGGCCTTTCTCGTCACGTTCAACAGTAGCATCTACCGGAGAAACCCAAACGCGCTCGCCGCTGTTGCCGGTGTAGTAGAAGGCGTCAGCCAGCACCATGCCTTGGCACAGCAGGCGTTTAGCCGGTTCGTCAGAGTTGACCAGACCCGCGTCGCGCATCAGTTTGTGGAAGAAGCGGAAGTACATCAGGTGCATGATGGCGTGTTCGATACCACCTACATATTGGTCCACTGGCAGCCAATAGTTAGCTGCCGCCGGGTCCAACATGCCTTGGTCGTACTGCGGGCAAGTGTAGCGCGCGTAGTACCAGGAAGACTCCATAAAGGTGTCGAAGGTGTCGGTTTCACGCAGGCCAGGCACGCCGTTGACCGTGGTTTTTGCCCACTCTGGGTCAGCTTTGATTGGGCTGGTGATGCCGTCCATGACCACGTCTTCCGGCAGGATAACTGGCAGTTGGTCTTCTGGCGTTGGGATCACTGTGCCATCTTCCAGCGTGATCATTGGGATTGGTGCACCCCAGTAGCGCTGGCGTGAAACACCCCAGTCACGCAGGCGGTAGTTCACTTTGCGCTCGCCCACGCCTAAAGCAACCAGCTTATCGGCGATGGCGTTGAAGCCCGCTTCGTGGCTCAGACCGTCAAATTCTCCAGAATTATACAGGGTGCCTTTTTCGGTCAACGCTGCAGCAGACACGTCTGGCTCAGTGCCGTCAGCGTTCAGAATGACCGGAACGATTGGCAGGTTATATTTGGTGGCGAACTCCCAGTCACGCTGGTCGTGGCCTGGAACCGCCATTACTGCGCCGGTGCCGTATTCCATCAAGACGAAGTTAGCGACCCAGATTGCCACTTTCTTGCCCGTCAGCGGGTGAATAGCAAACAGGCCGGTATCCATGCCGCGTTTTTCCATGGTCGCCATTTCTGCTTCGGCAACTTTGGTGTTACGGCATTCGTCGATGAAATCAGCCAGGGCCGGTTGAGTTGCCGCAGCTTGTAAAGAGAGGGGGTGACCTGCTGCAACGGCAACGTAGGTGGCGCCCAGGAAGGTGTCAGGGCGCGTGGTGTACACGGTGACTTTCTCTTCACTGTTTTCGACGTCGAAGGTGATTTCTACGCCTTCAGAGCGGCCAATCCAGTTACGCTGCATGGTTTTGACCTGCTCAGGCCAGCTTTCCAGCGTATCCAAATCGTTAAGCAGTTGATCGGCATAGGCAGTGATTTTAATGAACCACTGTGGAATTTCTTTGCGTTCCACCTTGGTATCACAGCGCCAGCAGCAGCCGTCGATAACCTGTTCGTTAGCTAAAACGGTCAGATCATGTGGGCACCAGTTAACGGCAGAAGTCTTCTTATAAACCAAACCTTTTTCATATAGCTTGGTGAAGAACCACTGTTCCCAACGGTAGTAGTCAGGCTGGCAGGTCGCCAGTTCGCGATCCCAATCATAGCCGAAGCCCAGCAGTTTAAGCTGGTTCTTCATGTATTCGATGTTTTCGTAGGTCCACGGAGCCGGTGCAGTATTGTTTTTTACCGCAGCGCCTTCCGCCGGTAGCCCAAATGCGTCCCAGCCGATTGGCTGTAGAACGTTTTTACCCAGCATACGCTGGTAGCGGGAGATCACGTCACCGATGGTGTAGTTACGTACGTGGCCCATATGTAGGCGGCCGGACGGGTATGGCAACATGGAGAGACAGTAGTACTTCTCTTTACCAGGCTGCTCGGTAACTTTAAAGGTCTGCTTCTCTTGCCAGTGAAGCTGAACGTGTGACTCTATTTCTTCTGGGCGGTATTGCTCTTGCATGGCGGCCGGTGGTCCTGTGAGTGAAAACAGCTACGCCTGTAGCTCAAATAGTTTTAATCAAAAGATCCGCATAGCATAGCTGATAAGCGCCTGAGGCAACAACACCAAGCGCGTCGTCAATGGGGATTTCTGCATGTTGCAGAGGGAATATTCTCAAAGTGCGAGACATCTCGGGATATTGTCCGTACCGGATCAGTGATTTACGACTAAAATAAGTCCCATGGCTCATGACTGAATGTTCGTTCACGTCGCTTTGACTTAGGGGAAATTATGAACAATGTCGCACAGTATTATCGCCAGTTGGTCAGCTCGTTAACCGAGCGTCTACAAAACGGCGAAAGGGATGTGGATGCCTTGGTTCAGGATGCTCGCGAAACGTTGCAAAGAGAAGGCAAGCTAACGGATTTGCAAATTGAGCAATTAACTTACTCCGTTCGTCGCGATTTGCGCGAATTTGCCCGCAGCTATACGGAAAATAGGCAGGCCGCCACTGTCGAAGACACGGAAGAAGATAGCGTCTTTATGCGCATCATTAAAGAGAGCCTGTGGAAAGAGCTGGCGGACATGACCGACAAAACCCAACTTGAATGGAAAGAGGTGTTCAAAGACGTCAATCACCACGGGGTTTATCACAGTGGTGAAGTGGTCGGGTTGGGCAATCTGGTGTGTGAAAACTGCCACTTTACGCTGGCGGTTTATACCCCGGAAGTGCTGAGCAAGTGCCCGAAATGCAATGGCACCGAGTTCACCCGCAAGGCGTTTGAGCCTTAATCTTCGGTCTGCTAACACCACATAAACAAAAACCGCCAGCATTGGGCTGGCGGTTTATTAAAAGCGAAAAGCAGAGCTGATTAGTGGAGGATCTTCGCTAAGAAGTCGCGCGCGCGGTCAGACTCTGGATTGTTGAAGAAATCGTCTTTATTACGGTCTTCAACGATTTTGCCTTCATCCATGAAAATCACGCGGTTTGCCACTTTGCGAGCAAAGCCCATTTCGTGGGTCACCACCATCATGGTCATGCCTTCGTTCGCCAGTTCAACCATAACGTCCAGCACTTCGTTGATCATTTCTGGGTCAAGGGCTGAGGTCGGTTCATCAAACAGCATGGCAATTGGGTCCATACACAGCGCACGGGCGATAGCCACGCGCTGCTGCTGGCCGCCAGAAAGCTGGCCGGGGAATTTATTAGCGTGAGCCGATAACCCGACGCGATCCAGCAGTTTCAAGCCTTTGTCTTTGGCTGCGGCTTTATCACGCTTTAAGACTTTGACCTGCGCCAGAGTCAGGTTGTCGATGATAGACAGATGCGGGAACAGCTCAAAATGCTGGAACACCATGCCAACTTTGGCACGCAGCTGCGCCAGATTGGTTTTCTTGTCATTAACCGGCGTGCCGTTAACCAGAATGTCACCTTTCTGCACTGGCTCAAGCCCGTTCACGGTTTTGATAAGCGTTGACTTACCTGACCCCGAAGGACCGCAAACCACCACAACTTCACCTTTTTTAACCTCGGTGCTGCAGTCGGTCAGCACCTGGAAGTGACCATACCATTTAGAAACATTCTTCAGTGAAATCATGAAACTGTCCTTTTCTTCAAATAACGCACCAGCAAGGAAGCGGAAAGGCTGATAACAAAATAGATAGCTCCGGCGAACAGAACCATTTCGACGAGTGTGCCGTCACGGTCGCCGATGTTAGAGGCGCTGCGGAAGAAGTCCGCCAGACCAAGCACGTACACCAGCGAGGTGTCCTGGAACAAAACAATCGCCTGAGTCAGTAGCAGGGGCACCATCGCACGGAACGCCTGCGGCAGAATAACCAGTTTCATGGCTTGCCATTGAGTCATCCCCAGCGCCAGCGCGGCTGAGGATTGGCCGCGAGCAATACTGATTATCCCGGCACGAATAATTTCAGAATAATAGGCCGCTTCGAACAGGGCGAAAGCCACCATCGCTGAAATTAAACGAATGTCGGTTTTTGGTGACAGGCCAAGTACTTTTTGCAGGAAACTTGGCACGATCAGATAGAACCACAGCAGCACCATAACCAATGGAATGGCACGGAAAATATTCACATAGGCCGTGGCGAACCAGCTGATGGGCTTGAATGATGATAGGCGCATTACCGCCAACAGCGTGCCCCAGAGGATACCCACGACGATAGCAATCGCGGTGATTTCCAGCGTGATCAGCATGCCTTGCCATAAATAGGGCAGGCCAGGGCCAATAGAACTCCAGTCGAAATCATGCATGATTATTTACCTCCCATGTTGCCCGGCAGGCGGACTTTGCGTTCTACAAAATGCATCAGCAACATGATCACTGCATTGATGAGCACGTAGGCAACAGTAATGGCAGTAAATGATTCATAGGCGTGAGCAGAGTAATCCAGCAGTTTTCCGGCCTGTGCTGCCATGTCGACCAGGCCAATGGTGGAGGCGATCGCGGAGTTCTTCACCAGGTTGACCATTTCAGAGGTCATTGGCGGAACAATCACGCGATAAGCATTCGGCAACAGCACGTAGCGATAGGTTTGCGGCAGGGTCAGGCCCATCGCTAAACCGGCGTTACGCTGGCCGCGAGGCAGTGACTGGATTGCGGCACGAACCTGCTCACAGACACGCGCTGCGGTGAACAACCCGAGGCAGATAACCGATGAGGAGAAGAACTGCACGTTTGGCGGAAGTTCTGATTTAAACCACATGCCAATGCTTTCCGGCAGCAGTTCAGGAACCACCAGATACCAGGTAAAGAATTGGACGATCAGGGGGACGTTACGAAACAGCTCAACGTAGCAAGTACCGATACCCGAGAGGAAACGGTTAGGGACGGTACGCAAAATACCGAACAGAGAGCCGACAAAGAAAGCGATAACCCAGGCACACAGCGACAGTGCGACGGTGACCTGAAATCCATTCCAAATCCAGCCAAGATAAGTGGTATTCCCGAAGGGGGCTTGTTGCAGAAAAATGCCCCAGTTCCAATCTATAGACATAAAAACTCCATAATGCGCGCGAACGCAACCCTACTGAGTGATGACGAACCAATCCCATGCTGAGTGACGCAAAAAATGCGAGGTGGGGAACGACCACCCCGCATTCCGGTCTTGCTGCCTTTTCAGGCTGTCATCACAAGGCTGGTGGGCCAGCCCTTTATTTCCCCGCGGCAATTGGTAAATCACGTTGGGGCCTTCCCGTCTGTCTTATTATCTGACTACGAAACTTACAGCGCTTTGTCGTTAGGCGCTTTGAACAGAGCTTGCATGTCGTCTGACAGTTCGAAGTTCATGTTCAGGTTCTTTGGTGGAATAGGCTGCTTGAACCATTTATCAAACCACTTGGCGGCTTCGCCCGAGGTCTGGGTTTTAGCGATGGTGTCATCGACCAGCGTTTTAAAGCCGGCGTCATCTTTACGCAGCATACAGCCGTAAGCTTCTTTGGATTGAGGCGTGCCGACGATGGTCCAGTCATCAGGCTTTTTAGCTTTAGCACGTTCGCCAGCCAGCAGAGCATCGTCCATCATGAACGCCACTGCGCGGCCGGTTTCCAGCGTACGGAAGGAGTCACCGTGGTCTTTTGCGCTGATGATGCGCATGCCCAGTTTCTTCTCTTCGTTCAGCTTGTTGAGCAGGATTTCAGAGGTAGTCCCTGAAGTCACCACCACGGTTTTGCCTTTCAGGTCATCGAAATCTTTAATGTCAGACCCTTTTTTCACCAGCAGGCGGGTGCCGATGATGAAGATAGTGTCGGAGAAAGCCGCTTGTTGCTGGCGTTCTACGTTGTTAGTGGTTGAGCCACACTCAAAATCGTAGGTGCCGTTTTGCAGCAAAGGAATACGGTTTTGCGAGGTGATTGGCATCAATTTGACTTGCAGATTAGGCAAGTTCAGCTTTTTCTTTACCGCCTCAACGATAGCGTTGGAGTAGTCCTGAGAGTAACCCACCACTTTTTGATTATTGTCGTAATAAGAAAATGGCACAGAAGACTCACGGTGACCGACGACGATAACGCCGTTATCTTTGATTTTCTTCAGGGTACCGTTCAGGTCTTCTGCATGGGCTACGCTACTTGCTGCCAGGCCTGCCAGCAGTACCGATAACGCCAATTTGCGCATTTGCATTGTCCAACTCCTTTGCTGTCGTTAAAGATCCACACCGAGGGATCAGGAAGCACTTATGAATCGTAAAGCTCATAGCCAATTCGAACTTACTCAGCATCGAAAATAGCTGAATGTGAAGATAATGAAACCACAATGTTTCTTTTTTGAGACGAGACACGCACCAAATCAATGCAAGAAAACATTCATGCACCGCGTATGAGTATGTTTTTTAAACGTTTGGTTCCACTATGGTGCACCGTCTTAGTAAAAATAAGTAAAAGCATAGCTTTCATAGAGATAAAGCAATAAACGTGCCAGTGGGGTATTGATTAGGCGAATTTATGGCAAAAAAAACGGGCGCCGTTTGGCACCCGTAGAGGAGGTATTGCGAAGCTTATTGGCGTTTATGCCGCTGATTCAAGAACAGCGAGATGCCCGCCAGCAGCAGCGTGAGGATCCACGTCGGCCACCAGCCAAAGCGTGCATATGGCGTAATGCCGGTGGTTGGCGTCACTTCCACATTCAGCACCTGACGAGTAAATTGCGGTAATTCAGCAATCATATCGCCATTGGCGTCTACCGCCGCGGTCACGCCATTGTTGGTACTACGCAGCAGAGGTCGGCCCAATTCCAAGGCGCGCATGCGGGCCATTTGGAAGTGCTGCCACGGACCGATTGAGTGACCGAACCAGGCATCATTAGAGATCGTCAGCAGGAAATCAGTATCAGGCTGGAAGTTATCCCGCACTTGCTCGCCAAAGACGATTTCATAACAGATGGCGGTGGTCAGATTCATCCCGCTAACCATCAGTGGCTTCTGCACATAGGCGCCGCTGCTCAGACCGGACATTGGCAGGTCAAAGAACGGGGCTAACGGGCGCAGAATGGCCTCCAGCGGAACAAATTCGCCGAAAGGCACCAGATGGTGTTTATCAAAACGGTTGCTGTCCGGGTAGCGATAAGGCTTATCGCCACCAAGCACAATGGCGCTGTTATACACGTGCATATCCTGACTGGTGCGACGCGCGTCAATGATGCCGGTCACCAGCTGGGAGCCTTGCGAACGGTACAGATCATCCATCATGGTCAGGAACTGCTGCTGGTCAGATTCAATGTCCGAAATCGCTGATTCCGGCCAGATAATCATCTTCGCTTTACCCAAATAAGGCCGGCTAAGGTCCATATAGGTTTGCAGCGCGCTGACTAAGGCTTTCGGGTCCCATTTCATGGACTGCGGGATGTTGCCCTGCACCAGCGCCACGTCGACTTTCTTCTGCTCTTGCGGCTGATACCAATGCACGCCGCGCAACGACAGAGGCAATAGCAGCAAGGCGAAAGCCACCACTGCAGCAATAACTTTGCGCTGATAGACTGCGTAAACCAGCAGGCCGCTGATGGAGGTGAGCAGCAGGGTAATGCTGTCGACCCCGGCAATAGGGGCCAGACCTTTCAGCGGGCCATCAATTTGGCTGTAGCCAAACTGCAGCCATGGGAAGCCGGTGAGCACCCAACCGCGCAGAAACTCGGTGATTTGCCACAGGGCAGGGGCGGCCAGAGCCAGCTTCCACCAGGTGGTTTTCGGCCACAGTCGCGCCAGCAAGCCGGCGAACAGCATAGTATAGAGCGACAGGTAGCACGCCAGCAGCACCACTAAAAAGAGGTTGATGGCTTCCGGCATGCCGCCAAAGGTGGCGATGCTGACATACACCCAGTTTACGCCGCTGCCGAACAGACCCATCCCCCAGAAGAAGCCTATCCACGCAGCCTGAGACGGACGGCGATCCAGCGTTAGCGCGAATAAACCAAACAGGGAGACCAGTGCCGCGGGCCAGTGATCGTAAGGGGAGAAGGCCAGGGTGCCAAAGGCACCGAATAAGAGCGCCAGCAGGATGCGAACCCGCTGGCGTTGGTATAAAGAGGCAATTGCCATGGAGTAATTATTCTTCCAATATCGGTTGCGGCGCGTCGTCCGGTATTTTTACGTGAACCTGAATAATACGTCGGCTGTCGGCCATGGCAACTTTGAACAGGTAACCGTCAATTTCAATGGTTTCGCCACGTGCTGGCAAATGACCAAACGACTGCATCACCAGGCCACCAATTGTATCGACTTCATCGTCGCTGTAGTTGGTCTGGAAGACTTCATTGAAGTCCTCGATAGGCGCCAGCGCACGGACGGTATAGGTGTGGCGGCTGAGCTGGCGGATATCTAAGTCTTCCGCTTCGTCATACTCGTCATCGATTTCACCCACGATAAGCTCGAGGATGTCTTCGATAGTGACCAGACCAGATACGCCGCCGAACTCATCGACCACGATAGCCATATGGTAACGCTGTGAGCGGAACTCCTTCAGCATGCGGTCAACGCGCTTGCTTTCCGGCACCACCACGGCGGTTCTCAAAACTTTATCAATGCTGAAGGGTTCGGATTCTGTGCGCATGAACGGCAACAGGTCCTTGGCCATCAGGATGCCTTCAATGTGGTCCTTATCTTCGCTGATCACCGGGAAGCGTGAATGCGCTGACTCAATGATGACGTCAAGACACTCTTCCAGCGGCTGGTTGCGTTTAAGCGTGATCATTTGCGAACGCGGGATCATGATGTCACGAACGCGCTGCTCGGCGATATCCATCACGCCTTCCAGCATGTCACGGGTATCGGGATCGATCAGGTCGTTTTGTTCGGAATCACGGATCAGCTCGACCAGATCGCCACGGTTTTTTGGTTCACCGTGAAATAACTGGCTGAGAATAAGGGAAAAGAAGCCCTTCTTGGGACTGGGGCTATCACTATTTTGTGAATGGTCATCGCTCATGGCGTTTGGTTAAATTTACTCATATAAAGGGAAATAATAACTAACAGAAACGGAAGTCCCCCAAGGCTTGTGGCGATGGGGGAGGCGTTAACGCTAGTCTCGAATGTCGTCTTTCTCGTCATCTTCAATGAAAATATACGGGTCTGGATAACCCAGACTCTGCATAATTTCTATCTCGATGGACTCCATTTCTTCGGCTTCTTCATCGACGATGTGGTCATACCCTAGCAGATGCAGACTGCCGTGAACAACCATATGCGCCCAATGCGCCAGCAGTTCTTTTTGCTGCTCCTGAGCTTCTTTTTCAACTACCTGACGGCAGATGACCAGATCACCCAGCAGAGGCAATTCCATACCCGGCGGAGCCTCGAACGGGAAGGATAACACGTTGGTCGATTTGTCTTTACCACGATAAGTCATATTCAGCTCGTGACTTTCCGCCTCATCAACCAAACGGATGGTCACTTCTGACTCTTCCTGAAACTGTGGCAGGACGACGTCCAGCCATTTTTGGAAATCACTTTCCGTGGGTAAACCCTCGCTGTTTTCACATGCGATTTGCAAATCGAGAATAACCTGAGTCATTGATTAACCTGTTGTGACGGCGGCTGATGAGATTCCTGACGACGTTGTTCAGCAATAGCATCGCGACGTTTTTGATCTTCTTCTTCCCAAGCCTCATAGGCTACCACGATACGGGCTACCACGGGATGACGGACCACGTCTTCGCTATGGAAGAAGTTGAAACTAAGTTCATCAACCGACGAAAGCACCTCGATAGCATGGCGCAGGCCAGACTTCTGGTGGCGCGGCAGGTCAATCTGGGTAACGTCGCCGGTGATCACGGCTTTGGAGTTGAAACCAATGCGCGTCAGGAACATTTTCATCTGTTCAATCGAGGTGTTCTGGCTTTCATCCAAAATGATAAAGGCGTCGTTGAGCGTACGGCCGCGCATGTAGGCCAGCGGGGCGACTTCAATCACGTTGCGCTCAATCAGCTTTTCCACTTTCTCAAAGCCGAGCATTTCGAACAGCGCGTCATACAGCGGGCGCAAATAAGGGTCAACTTTCTGGCTGAGGTCGCCCGGCAGGAAGCCCAGTTTCTCACCGGCTTCAACCGCTGGTCGAGTCAGCAGGATACGTCGCACGTCCTGACGCTCAAGGGCATCGACGGCCGCCGCCACGGCGAGATAGGTCTTACCCGTACCCGCAGGCCCGATACCAAAGGTGATATCGTGGTCGAGGATGTTGGCGATGTACTGCGCCTGATTTGGCGTGCGTGGCTTCACCATGCCGCGCTTGGTTTTGATGATCACCGCTTTGCCATAGTCAGGCACGCTCTCGGCGGTCTGTTCCAGCACGCGGCTCTCTTTAATGGCCAGATGGATTTGCTCAGGATCGATATCCTGAGTTTCTCCCCGCAGCGGCGCGGTATCCACGTATAAATCACGCAGAATATTGACCGCGGCGGTCACAGGCAGACTTTTTCCTACCAGTTTAAAGGCGTTATCACGACGGTTGATTTCGACGCCCAACCGACGTTCCAGTTGTTTGATGTTGTCATCAAACGGCCCGCACAGGCTCAGCAAACGCTGATTGTCTTCGGGCTCTAGCAAAATCTCTTGTGTTACAACGTTCAAACTTTTCCTCTGGGCCACGAAGGACCTGTTGATGTGTCTGACTTTTGTCGTCTTAGCTGGCGTTGCTCACACCAATAAAACTCACAATACCTTGGTTAATAATACATGCCCTTGGCAAAATATGCCTTGTTAGCCACGGGATGGCGTACACCTTAGTGACAATATGCGGCCTGTCTCGAAAAATTAAACCTTATCACTGTTCTGATAGGGGAGTTTTCGACTAAAAACTGTAAAAACAAACAGGACGCCGAAGCGTCCTGTTGCGGGATCTAAGCCTTTATGGGCTGCCAGATTATGGCTGGTAGAGACTCACGCCAATCTCATTCTCTTTGCGAGTACGGGCAATGACCGACTGTGGCGATTCGTGCAGGCGCAGCGCCATCTGGTCTTCCGTACGCACCACGACGCCGCGCAGCGAGTTGGCATAAACATCAACGATTTCAACGTCGACGAACTTGCCAATCATGTCCGGCGTGCCTTCGAAGTTCACCACGCGGTTGCATTCGGTGCGCCCGGTCAGCTCCATAATGCTCTTGCGCGACGTGCCTTCGACCAGAATACGCTGCACCGTGCCCAGCGTTGCGCGGCTAAAGCGCACCACCTGCTGAGTGATGCGGTCTTGCAGGATTTGCAGGCGCTGCTTTTTCTCTTCCAGAGTGACGTCATCGACCATGTCGGCCGCAGGCGTCCCCGGGCGAGGGGAGTAGATGAAGCTGAAACTGACGTCGTAGTTCACTTCGGCAATCAGCCTCATGGTCTTTTCGAAGTCGTCGTTGGTTTCGCCGGGGAAGCCAATGATGAAGTCGGAACTCATATGGATATCAGGGCGCACCGCGCGCAGTTTGCGGATAATCGCCTTGTACTCCAGCACGGTGTGTGGACGCTTCATCATGGTCAGAATGCGGTCGGAGCCGCTCTGGATCGGCAGGTGCAGGAAGCTCACCAGCTCTGGCGTGTCTTTGTACACTTCGATGATGTCGTCGGTGAACTCCACCGGATGGCTGGTGGTGAAGCGAATGCGGTCGATGCCGTCGATTGCCGCCACCAGGCGCAGTAACTCTGCGAAGCTGCAAATGCCGCCATCATAGGTCGCGCCGCGATAGGCATTCACGTTCTGCCCGAGCAAATTAACTTCACGCACGCCCTGAGCGGCCAACTGGGCAATTTCAAACAGTACGTCGTCGCTTGGGCGACTGACTTCCTCACCACGGGTGTAGGGCACCACGCAGAAGCTACAGTACTTGTTGCAGCCTTCCATAATGGAGACGAACGCCGTTGGGCCTTCGGCACGCGGCTCTGGCAGGCGGTCGAATTTTTCGATTTCAGGGAAGCTGATATCGACGATAGGGCTTTTGGTGCCGCGCACGTGGTTAATCATTTCCGGCAGGCGGTGCAGGGTCTGCGGGCCGAAGACCACGTCGACGCAAGGCGCACGCTGGCGCAGCATTTCGCCCTCTTGTGACGCCACGCAGCCACCCACGCCAATAATGAGGTCAGGGTTCTTCTTCTTGAGTAATTTCCAGTGGCCCAGCAGGCTGAACACTTTTTCCTGAGCCTTTTCCCGAATAGAACAGGTGTTCAGCAACAGAATATCTGCTTCTTCAGCGACGTCGGTCAGCTGATAACCGTGTGTACTTTCGAGCAGGTCGGCCATTTTAGATGAATCATATTCATTCATCTGGCAGCCCCAGGTCTTTATGTGCAGTTTTTTAATCATCGACTTGTCATTACTCAATGCGGGTAGAAAAGCGTTATATCTGTGTCCGTGCTGAAGAGCAGAACCACGGGCTCGGGCGACGGTGACGTCCAGGGGCGTATTGTAAACCCTCGCTCCAGTGGTGACCAGTGCAGTTAAACAGCTTAGGTTCTGATACCAACATAAAAATCCGGTATCATTCAGGGAATGAATTCCATTATCAAGCTGGATGAAAATGAACCCTTCTGAAAAATCCTTTGATGCGGTCGTCGTCGGTGGTGGCATGGTGGGAGCCGCGGCGGCGCTAGGGCTGGCCCAACAGGGCCTTCGCGTGGCCCTGATTGAAAACCAGCGCCCGGCTGAGTTCGACGCTCTCGCGGCAATTGATCTGCGTATTTCGGCCATTGGCTGCGCCTCGGTGCGTTTCCTGCAAAGCCTTGGCGCGTGGACTGCTATCGAAAGCATGAGACTGACGCCTTATCGCCGTCTGGAAACCTGGGAGAACGAGGGATCTGAAGTGCGTTTCGACGCCTCCTCCCTAGGTTTGTCAGAGTTGGGCTTCATGGTGGAGAACCGCGTCTTGCAGCTCGGCCTGTGGCAGCAGTTTGATGCTTTGCCGAACCTGACTCTGTTTTGCCCGTCCAAGCTTCGTCACCTTTTACAGCACGATGATAAAAGCTGGTCGTTGCAGCTCACCACCGGAGAAGTGCTGAAAACGCAGCTGGTGGTTGCCGCCGATGGAGCAAACTCGCTGGTGCGCCAATTGGCAGGGATTGGCGTGGATGGTTGGCAGTATCGCCAGAACTGCATGCTCATTAATGTGGAAACGGCGTCAGCAGATCAAGACACCACTTGGCAGCAGTTTTACCCTTCAGGCCCGAGAGCCTTCTTGCCGCTGTCTGGCAATAACGCCTCGTTAGTGTGGTATGACAGCCCGCAGCGTATTCGCTATCTGCAGACGCTGAACATGAAGCAGCTAACGGATGAGGTCAGCCGTGCCTTCCCGAGTCGCTTAGGGCCTGTTAAGGCGCTCTCCTCGGGTTCATTCCCGCTGGTTCGCCGCCACGCGCAGCGCTACGTGTTGCCAGGTCTGGTATTGGTCGGAGATGCCGCGCATACCATCAATCCGCTGGCCGGGCAGGGCGTTAATCTGGGCTATCGCGACGTAGAGGCTTTGCTCGACGTGGTGAAGAAAGCGCGCGAAAGCGAAGAGAAGTGGTTTGAAGAGCGCGTGTTGTTGAGGTATCAGCGCCAGCGCCGTCTGGATAATTTACTGATGCAGAGCGGCATGGACTTGTTCTACACCGCCTTCAGCAATGACTTACCGCCGGTGAAGATCTTGCGCAATCTGGCCCTGATGACCGCCCAACGCGCAGGCGCACTCAAAACCAAAGCGCTGAAATATGCTCTGGGAATTTAAAATTAAGTTTTAGAAGTTGGGCTTGATGTTGCGAACGTGCAGGTCCCCAAAATAATTCGAGTTGCAGGACTAATCTGCTGCAAGCGGATTTGAACGCTGCTTGCAGCGGCCCTTTATGGGCGAGGACTGGTGACAGGCCAAGTAACGCGGCAAGTGAGAGTATCCCGATGAGCTTACATCAGTAAGTGATTCGGGTACCCGAGCGCAGCCAACGCATCTGCAGCTCGAAGTATGAAGGGGATGCAATACAAAGCAAAAAGCCCGCCTAAGCGAGCTTTTCTAAATATGGCTGGGGTGCCAGGATTCGAACCTGGGTATGCTGGTATCAGAAACCAGAGCCTTACCGCTTGGCGACACCCCAAAAGAACTGCTTTACTAAAACACTCATGCAGACAATAAAATGGTGGCTACGACGGGATTTGAACCTGTGACCCCATCATTATGAGTGATGTGCTCTAACCAGCTGAGCTACGTAGCCAAATTTTACTGACTTAACTCTAAAACTCAAGCGCTGATTTGATTAACTTAATAATAAATTTCAATCGCTTGCCAATAAGAAGTATGGCTGGGGTACCTGGATTCGAACCAGGGTATGCTGGTATCAAAAACCAGTGCCTTACCGCTTGGCGATACCCCAATAAAACTACTTCAAATTGTATTTTTTCATGCAATATCAAAGATAAAACAAGAAAAAATGGCTGGGGTACCAGGATTCGAACCTGGGAATGCTGGTATCAAAAACCAGTGCCTTACCGCTTGGCGATACCCCAACTGTGCTTACCGATATCAGGAAATGGTGCGGGAGGCGAGACTTGAACTCGCACACCTTGCGGCGCTAGAACCTAAATCTAGTGCGTCTACCAATTTCGCCACTCCCGCATGAAAAAAGTTTGGTGGCTACGACGGGATTCGAACCTGTGACCCCATCATTATGAGTGATGTGCTCTAACCAACTGAGCTACGTAGCCATCTTTTTTCTTGCAACCTTCATCGGCGTTGCGGGGCGCATTATGCGTAGTTGGCCGTTTTGCGTCAACCACTTTTTTGACGAAAAATGTCTTAGAGCAATCATTTGTCTGGCTTATAACCAGTGTGGCGATAAATTCAGCAAAAGACGTTATTTTTATTGGCTTTTGTGACGAAAAAACGGGCCATAGGAGGCCCGTTAATCGAAATAAAACCCGGTTATTTATTCTAAATTAGTAGGCGGACTGGTGAACGCCCACCGCACGACCAGACGGATCGTTCATGTTTTTGAAGGATTCATCCCACTCAATCGCCTTAGCAGAAGAACAGGCTACCGACGGGCCGCCAGGAACGCACTCAGCAGCGCTTGGTACTGGGAACAGCTCTTCAAAAATGGTGCGGTACAGATACGCTTCTTTGGAGCCCGGCGTGTTATACGGGAAGCGGAAATGTGCAGTTTCGAGCTGTTGGTCGGTAATTTGCTGCCCAGCGACCTCTTTTAAGGTATCAATCCAGCTATAACCTACGCCGTCAGAGAACTGTTCTTTCTGGCGCCATGCCACGCTGTGTGGCAGATAAGACTCAAAACATTCGCGCAGGATATGTTTTTCCATCTTGCCGTTGCCGCACATCTTGTCTTTCGGGTTGATGCGCATCGCCACGTCGAGGAATTTCTTGTCGAGGAATGGCACACGAGCCTCGACGCCCCATGCGGACATCGCTTTGTTGGCGCGAGCACAGTCATACATGTGCAGGGCCAGCAGCTTACGCACGGTTTCTTCGTGGAACTCTTTGGCGTTTGGCGCTTTATGGAAGTAAAGGTAGCCGCCCAACACTTCATCTGCGCCTTCACCGGACAGCACCATCTTGATGCCCATCGCTTTGATTTTACGCGACATCAGGTACATCGGGGTCGACGCGCGGATAGTAGTCACGTCATAGGTTTCGATGTGATAAATCACGTCACGAATGGCGTCCAGACCTTCCTGCACGGTGAAGTGAATTTCATGGTGCACGGTGCCCAAATGGTTAGCCACGGCCTGTGCGGCGCGCAGGTCAGGAGAACCTTCAAGGCCGACGGCGAAGGAGTGCAGCTGTGGCCACCAGGCTTCGCTTTGGTCTTTATCTTCGATACGGCGACCGGCGAATTTCTTAGTAATGGCGGAAATCACCGAGGAATCCAAACCGCCGGATAGCAACACGCCGTAAGGCACATCGGACATCAGATGGCTTTTCACTGACTCTTCCAGCGCGTCGCGCAGCGCGGCCGCGTCCGTTGGGTTGTCTTTAACGTTGTCGTAATCGAACCAGTCGCGGCGGTAGTATTCGCGAATTTGGCCCTCTTTGCTCCACAGGAAGCTGCCCGCAGGGAATTCCTGAATGGTGCGGCACACCGGCACCAGCGACTTCATTTCAGAAGCAACGAACAGGTTGCCGTGCTCATCGTGACCATAATAAAGAGGGATGATGCCCAAATGGTCGCGACCAATCAGGTAGGCGTCTTTTTCTGTGTCATACAGAATGAAGGCGAACATGCCTTGCAGCTCGTCGAGAAACTCTGGCCCTTTCTCCTGATAAAGCGCGAGGATCACTTCACAGTCAGATTCGGTCTGGAACTCGTAACGGTGGCCTAACTCAGCGCGCAGTGCCTGATGGTTGTAGATCTCACCGTTAACGGCCAATACGTGGGTGTGCGCGGCGTTGTACAGCGGCTGTGCGCCGTTGTTCACGTCGACAATCGACAGACGCTCGTGGCAAAGAATGGCTTTATCGCTAGCGAAAACGCCAGACCAATCCGGGCCGCGATGGCGCATCAGACGGGATAACTCCAACGCTTTCTTACGCAACTCAGCGGAGTCGGTCTTGATATCGAGCACACCGAAAATTGAACACATATCTGTTTCTCCTGACCACTTATAAACGATTATTTTGTTGTGTTTGCTTTACGCTTTGCCGATTTCTCATTAAAGGTTCGGCTTTACTGCGCGGTTGATTAAGAAAATGCGACAAAACCCCTCATCTGTGCAAGTGGTTTAGCATTCTTCTGAAAAATAGTTGTTGAGGTAGGTCAGATCTTTGATGGATTTTCAGTTTAGGGCTATTTAAATTGCGGAATATGCAATTTTTCTCGCTGATTTGAGCTGTGGGCAAAAATGGGGAATGAAAAGAAAATAGCGACAAGTGGTAGAAGTCCGTCTGGTCGAATGACCAGACGTGAGAAAGCAGGGGAAGCGGGTGAAACTAGATAATGTCGATATCAGCGACAGAAGGGTAGATCCAGGTTGGGCGGAATGGCATCTCTTCGACATCATTCAAGGTCGACACGCCCGACAGCACCAGAATAGTATCCAGACCTGCCTGGAAGCCAGCCAGAATGTCGGTGCGCAGGTTATCGCCGACGATTACCGTTTCTTCCGAGTGTGCTTGCATTTTGTTCAGTGCAGAGCGAATGATCCACGGGCTTGGCTTGCCGACATAGAAAGGTTTGCGGCCGGTGATTTTTTCAATGGGGGCGCACAGCGCGCCGCAGGCTGGCGAGAAGCCGTGACCATGACTATCCGGGTTGGTGGCAATAAATCTCGCACCGTTGGCGACGAAGAAGGCGGCTTTATGGATCATATCCCAGTTATACGAGCGGGTTTCGCCGACGATAACAAAGTCAGGATTGATATCAGTGATGGTAAAGCCTGCTTTATAAAGCTCGTGAATTAATGCGCCTTCGCCCACGACATAGGCTTTCTTGCCTTCCTGCCGTTTGAGAAAGTCAGCCGTTGCCATGGCGGAGGTGTAAAAAGCACTTTCAGGGACGTCAAGCCCGGCGGCGGTAAAGCGATTCGCTAAATCCTGCGCGGTCTGAGAAGGATAGTTGGTCAGCACAACCAACGGCATGCCCTGTTCCTGGATGCGTGCGAGGAAAAGATCTGCACCCGGGACCGGCGTATTGTCGTGGAGCAGTACGCCGTCGATATCACAAATTACGTTTTTTAAAGTCATAGGTCCCTAATCCAATCCATTCTGGCAATCCCGAACTATAGCACGGCTTAATTTTCCATCAGACGTTGCAACAGCACGCCATTGAGCATAGCCCGCTTGACCAGCGCGAAGGCGCCGATAGCAGACTGATGGTTTAACTCTGATTTCACCACCGGCAGGTTACGGCGGAAATCCTTCAACACCTGCGTGTTAATGCAGCTTTGAATCGCTGGCAATAGGACTTTTTCTGCCTCGGTAATTTCCCCGGCTATCACCACTTTCTGTGGGTTGAACAGGTTTATCGCGATGGCAACGCCTTTGCCTAACTGGCGTCCGACGTGCTCGATCACTTCACAGGCCAGGCCGTCGCTGCGATTCGCTGCTTTGCAAATCGCGGTTATAGAACAGTCTTCGAGACTTAATTTGCTCGGATAACCTTGAGTGAGCAGGGCACGTACCCGATTTTCAATGGCTGAGTTGGCGGCGACGGTTTCTAAGCAGCCGAAGTTGCCACAGTGGCAGCGTTCGCCCAGCGGGTCTATCTGGATATGGCCGATTTCGCCGACGTTGCCGTTGCTGCCGAGGAAAATTTGCCCATTGACGATGATCCCTGCACCGGTACCGCGGTGTAAACGAACCAAAATGGAGTCCTGACAGTCGCGGGTTGCCCCAAAATAGTGCTCTGCCAAGGCTAAACTGCGGATATCGTGGCCGACAAAGCTGGTGACTTTGAACTTTTCTTCCAGCGCATCGACCAATTTCCAGTTGCCCACGCTGATGTGCGGCATGTAGCGCACGATACCTTTATTAGGGTCGACCAGGCCGGGCAGGATGACGGAGATAGCAATCAGCTCGCGGATTTTACGCTGATTAAGCTCCATAAATTCCTTAATGGCTTTAATCAACGCGTTCTCGAGCGTCTCTTGGGTGCGTTCCGGCAGGGCGTAGTGGTGTTCGGCGATAGATTTCGCGCTGAGATCGTACAGCGTGATGGTGGCATCGTTGCGTCCAAGGCGGACGGCAATAGTATGAAAAGGGCGGGTTTCGGTGATAATCGAAATAGCGCGGCGGCCCCCGGTGGAAGCCTGTTGATCCACTTCTTTGATCAACCCGCGCTCTAACAGCTGGCGAGTAATTTTGGTGACGCTGGCGGGAGCCAACTGGCTGTGATCTGCAATCTGAATGCGAGATATTGGCCCTTGCTGATCAATCAGGCGGTAAACCGCCGCGCCGTTTAACTGCTTTACCAGATCAACGTTGCCGATTTGTGCCTGTCCGTCAGTCGTCATCAATACTTTTATCCGCTCAATTAAACTTCGTCACCATTAACGATAGTTTTCGTGATTTTGAAATCATGGGTGAAGGCGGTGAGGTTGGCGACTTTACCGGCTTCAATACTGCCCAGTTGCGCATCCACGCCAATCGCACGTGCGGCATACAGAGTTGCCATGCGCAGTGCTTCGTCCAGAGCTATACCAACATGCTCAACGCTGTTTTGTACAGCTTCGATCATGGTTAGCGCTGAACCACTCAGTACACCGTTCTCATCAACACAGAGTCCATCACGATAGTATATTGTTTTACCTGCGAAAATGAACTCTTGAATGTCGGCACCGGCTGGCGCAGTGGCGTCAGTCACCAGAACCAGTTTGTCACCTTTGAGTTTTTTCGCGTTACGCACGTTCGCCCAGGCGACGTGGTGGCCGTCAACGATAATGCCGGTATAGACTTCTGGCGTATCAAAAATCGCGCTGACTAAGCCCGGCTGGCGGCCAGTAATGGCTGGCATGGCGTTGAACAGGTGAGTGGTGAAGGTGATACCCGCCGCAAAGCCTTTGCGCGCTTCTTCATAAGTGGCATTGGAGTGTCCACCAGAAACGATGATGCCCGCGTCGCGCAGTTGGCGAATATACTTATCTTCGGCCATTTCTGGTGCCAGCGTCACCTTAGTGATGACATCCGCATTGGCGCACAGATAATCAATCATCGCGCTGTCAGGTTTGCGAATAAACGCCGGATTATGGGTGCCTTTCTTAAGCGGGCTGAGGTACGGCCCTTCAAGATGCAGGCCCAGCGCCTGATGCGGATACTTTTTCAAGTAGTCGCGCATCACGTTGATCCCGTGCTTCATGTAGTCATCGCTACAGGTGATCAGCGTCGGTAAATAGCTAGTACAGCCGGACTTCTCGTTGGCTTTCTGCATGATTTCTAACGTCTTAACTGAAATCGCTTCCAGAGAATCGTTAAATTGCACGCCGCCACAGCCGTTCAGCTGTAAATCGATAAATCCGGGGGCAAGGCTGGCGCCATCCAGATCGCGAGTTTCCATATTCGCCGGCAGTTCAGCTGCCAGACAGACACGTTCGATCTTGCCGTCGGCAATGACGACCGCGTGGTTATCCAGAACGTCGTGGCCAGTATAAATGCGGCCATTAATCAGTGCGTACATCCTACCCCCTATTCCCCTGCATCCTTCAAGCCGTGGCTGCGTTGGCTGCCTTCAGCCACCCCAGTCACTTACTTCAGTAAGCTCCAGGGGTGACTTCAGTTGCCGCCTTGCCACAACTCGAATGATTGTGGGGAATCAATTATTTATTCAAAGATTCTTCATATTTTCCGCTTCTAACTCGCGGAAATATTTAACAGTTTTAACTTTAAGTTCCATGGTGGACGGTTCGTCACAAACTACCACGGATTTCGCGTGAAGCTGTAAGCAGCTGATGGTCCACATGTGGTTGATGTTGCCTTCAACCGCGGCAGCCAGCGCCTGTGCTTTAGCATGGCCGGTAACCAGAATCATCACTTCTTCGGCATCCAGCAGGGTGCCCACGCCAACGGTCAGTGCGAATTTAGGCACTAAAGAGACGTCGTTGTTGAAGAAGCGTGAGTTGGCGATGCGAGTATCGTGAGTCAGGGTCTTGATACGCGTGCGTGAAGCCAGAGAAGAAGCTGGTTCGTTGAACGCGATGTGACCGTCGTTGCCCACGCCGCCCATGAACAGGTTAATTTTGCCGTAGGACTTTATTTTTGCTTCATACTGGCGGCACTCTTCGTTTACATCGGGTGCGTTGCCGTTGAGCAGGTTGATGTTTTCACGTGGAATATCAACATGGTCGAAGAAATTACGGTACATGAATGTGTGATAGCTTTCTGGATGTTCCTGCGGCAAGCCAACATATTCATCCATATTGAAGGTAACCACATTCTTAAAGCTTACTTGGCCCGCTTTATGCATAGCGATAAGATGTTTATAAGCTTCGAGAGGGGTACCACCAGTAGGTAAGCCAAGTACGAAAGGACGGTCAGCGGTAGGTTTGAAAGCGTTGATACGTTCGACGATATGACGAGCTGCCCACTTACCGACTTCAGTAGTGTCATTTAAAGGAATTAATCTCATTACACACCTCTTAGTTTTCAGAACTTGAATATACTTGAATTGGATTTGAAAGCTGTGTTTAAAAGTCCGTCATTGTAAGCGTAACCCAACGATGACATGCGGGAGAGGCACAATGCCGTCTAGATTTTTTTAATGATAAAATAAGTTTTGCAAATTGCCTAGGGTTGTGGCCTGTTAATAGTGTTTTTTGGTGATAATTATCACAAAAAGCGAGGTTTTAATTTGCGATACGAAATATTTTTTTTACACTCCGCAGTGCAGTTGGTTGAATGAGATTTTAAAGGTAGTAACCATACTTATTAAACTACTTAGGTGATTCGCTCACAGGGCGAATTAGGGGGAAATGTGAATATTCTTGGATTCTTTCAACGGTTAGGCAGAGCGCTTCAGCTGCCAATCGCTGTGTTGCCAGTCGCGGCACTTTTGCTGCGCTTTGGACAACCAGATCTGCTCAATATGCCGTTTATTGCGCAAGCTGGTGGGGGTATCTTCGATAACCTCGCTCTTATCTTTGCCATTGGTGTGGCGTCTAGCTGGTCAAAAGACAACGCGGGTGCGGCTGCTTTAGCAGGCGGTATCGGCTATTTCATTTTGACCAAAGCAATGATCACCATTAACCCAGCAGTCAACATGGGTGTCTTGGCGGGTATCATCACTGGCCTGGTCGGCGGTATGGTTTACAACCGCTGGTCTGATATCAAACTTCCAGACTTCCTGAGCTTCTTCGGTGGGAAACGTTTCGTTCCTATCGCAACGGGCTTCTTCTGTCTGATCCTTGCTGCTCTGTTCGGTTACGTTTGGCCTCCTGTTCAAGATGCTATCCGCGCCGGCGGTGAGTGGATCGTGGGCGCTGGCGCATTCGGTGCGGGCATCTTCGGTTTCGTAAACCGTTTGCTGATCCCAACGGGTCTGCATCAGGTTCTGAACACCATCGCATGGTTCCAGATTGGTGACTTTACCAACGCAGCAGGTACCGTGTTCCACGGTGACATCAACCGCTTCTACGCGGGCGATACCACTGCGGGTATGTTCATGTCCGGCTTCTTCCCAATCATGATGTTTGGCCTGCCAGGTGCAGCCTTCGCCATGTATTTCGCCGCGCCGAAAGAACGTCGTGCATTAGTTGGCGGTATGTTGGTGTCTGTAGCAGTAACAGCATTCCTGACCGGTGTTACCGAGCCGCTGGAATTCCTGTTCATGTTCTTGGCTCCGCTGCTGTACTTAGTCCACGCGATTTTGACCGGTATCAGCCTGTACATCGCCACCGCGCTGGGTATCCACGCTGGCTTCTCTTTCTCTGCGGGCGCCATCGACTATGCGTTGATGTACAACCTGCCAGCGGCCAGTAAGAACGTCTGGATGCTGTTGGTGATGGGCGTTATCTTCTTCATCATCTACTTCGTGCTGTTCAGCGTGATCATTCGTATGTTCAACCTGAAAACCCCAGGTCGCGAAGATCCAAGCGAAGCCGTGACGGAACCAGAAGCTAATAGCAATACTGAAGAAGGCTTGAACCAGCTGGCGCTGAGCTACATCGGTGCACTGGGCGGTTCAGACAACTTCAAAGGTATTGATGCTTGTATCACTCGTCTGCGTCTGACTGTTAAAGATGCCGGTGTGGTGAATGATGCAGCCTGTAAACGTTTGGGCGCGTCAGGTATCGTCCGTCTGAACAAACAAAGTATTCAGGTTATCGTTGGTGCTAAAGCCGAATCACTGGCTGATGCGATGAAAAAACAGATTGCTCGCGGTCCAATCCCGGCATCAGCGGCCACTGTAGCTCCGGCTGCGGCAGCGGTAGCGCCCGTGGCTCAGGCTGTACCTAATGTTGCGAAGAAAACCGTAGAAACGCTGGTTTCTCCAGTAACGGGTGACATCGTGGCGCTGGAACAGGTTCCTGACGAAGCGTTCGCCAGCAAAGCGGTAGGTGACGGTGTGGCAATTCGCCCAACCGACAAAACCGTGGTTTCTCCGGCGAGTGGTACCGTGGTGAAAATCTTCAACACTAACCACGCATTCTGCTTAGAAACGGATACCGGCGCTGAGATCGTGGTGCACATGGGTATTGATACCGTGGCCCTCGAAGGCAAAGGCTTTACTCGTCTGGTTGAAGAGGGCGCGACAGTGACTGCTGGTCAGCCTGTGCTTGAACTGGATCTGGAATTCCTGAACGCCAACGCACGCTCAATGATTAGCCCGGTTGTTGTCAGCAACATCGACGATTACTCAGGCGTTGTTGCAGTAGCCAGCGGCTCAGTCGTTGCGGGTCAAACTAAACTGTTCGAGATTCAGTCCAAGTAATCCCCCACTGAACTCGCAGTGATGCAGTAAATAAGACGGGAAGAGAGCAATCTCTTCCCGTTTTTTTGTTTCAAACCCAGATAACCTCTATTTTATGTAACTAACGGTTGTTTCCCGACGTGGCTTGTTGGAACATATGCGGTTAGTCATTCGAGCCAATGTCGCGTAGAGGAATTGCACAATGAGTGAGGCTGAAGCCCGCCCAACAAATTTTATCCGTCAGATTATTGATGAAGATCTGGCGTCCGGGAAACACAACACGGTTCACACCCGTTTCCCGCCTGAGCCTAATGGCTATTTGCATATCGGTCATGCCAAATCAATTTGCCTGAACTTCGGTATTGCTCAAGATTACCAGGGCCAATGCAACCTGCGCTTTGACGATACCAACCCAGCGAAAGAAGATATCGAGTTCGTTGAGTCCATTAAGCACGACGTTAAGTGGCTGGGCTTCGAGTGGAGCGGGGAGATTCAATACTCTTCTAACTACTTCGACCAACTGCACAACTACGCTGTAGAGCTTATCAACAAAGGCTTGGCCTACGTTGACGAACTCTCTCCAGAGCAGATCCGCGAATACCGTGGAACCCTGACTGCGCCGGGTAAAAACAGCCCTTACCGCGATCGTACGCCAGAAGAGAACCTCGCGCTGTTCGCGAAAATGCGCAACGGTGAGTTCGCTGAAGGTAAGGCGTGTCTGCGTGCCAAAATCGATATGGCTTCGCCATTTATCGTGATGCGTGACCCGGTGATTTACCGTATCAAGTTCGCGCATCATCACCAGACTGCTGACAAATGGTGCATCTACCCGATGTACGATTTCACCCACTGCATCTCCGATGCGCTGGAAGGGATCACGCATTCGCTGTGTACGCTGGAGTTCCAGGACAACCGCCGTCTGTACGACTGGGTGCTGGATAACATCACCATTCCTTGCCATCCGCGTCAGTATGAGTTCTCTCGCCTGAATCTCGAATACGCCATCATGTCTAAGCGTAAGCTGCAGCTGTTGGTGTCTGAGAAGATTGTAGAAGGCTGGGATGACCCTCGCATGCCAACGGTGTCAGGCCTGCGTCGCCGTGGCTACACTGCGGCTTCTATCCGTGAATTCTGCCGCCGCATCGGCGTCACCAAGCAAGATAACAACGTTGAAATGATGGCGCTGGAATCCTGTATCCGTGATGACCTGAATGAAAACGCGCCGCGCGCGATGGCGGTGATCAATCCGGTTAAAGTGGTGATTGAAAACTTCACCGGTGAAGATGTGCAGTTGGTGACCATGCCAAACCATCCGAACAAGCCAGAAATGGGCAGCCGCGAAGTGCCGTTTACTCGCGAGATCTACATCGATCAGGCTGACTTCCGCGAAGAAGCGAACAAGCAGTACAAGCGTCTGGTGCTGGGCAAAGAAGTGCGCTTGCGCAATGCTTACGTGATCAAAGCTGAGCGTATTGAGAAAGATGCAGAAGGTAATATCACCACCATCTTCTGTAGCTATGATGTTGATACACTGAGCAAGGATCCTGCCGATGGCCGCAAAGTGAAAGGCGTCATTCACTGGGTTTCTGCAACAGAAGGCAAACCGGCCGAGTTCCGCCTGTATGACCGCCTGTTCAACGTGCCAAACCCGGCGCAGGCTGAAGACTTCCTGACCACCATTAACCCTGAGTCACTGGTGATTGCGCAAGGTTTTGTCGAGCCAAGCCTCGGTGCTGCGCAGCCAGAAGTGAGCCTGCAGTTTGAACGTGAAGGTTACTTCTGTGCCGACAGCCGCTACTCCAGTGCAGAACATTTAGTGTTCAACCGTACTGTTGGCCTGCGTGATACGTGGGAAAGCAAACCGGCTGTTTAATCGCGCGAGTGATTAACCCTGTTAAAAACGCAGCCTTGGCTGCGTTTTTTTATGTCCAAAATTTCCCTTCAGTCACATTCATTCCCTTCTTTATTTTATTTATCCAAAACGCTAAGCATAAAAACGATCAAAATTTTATTTCTTAACACGAATTAATGCTTGCGGATAAATATGTGATCGCTGATGCATTTTCATGAATTATCACTGAAATATTACACTGTCAGAGTTTTGTTTTTATTTAATTATCTGATTTTAATGGGTTATTTTTAGCAATTAAATTAAATTCAACCTTTTCATCCTTTTGTAACACAAATACATATTTATGTGCACTTTGTCATGTTTCTGATATTTGTATTTAATTACTGATTGATAATTCGCGCCGCGAAAAATAGTCTAAACCTTGTTTACAGTGCTGGTTTCGCCATTAGCGACTGGCCTATTACCCGTTTGGGTTTGCGTTAACTTTCAAGTCAAAAAGAGGATTTCCCATGTTGAGTCAATTTAACAGGGGCAGGGCTGCGGCTGGCCTTAACCCGATAGCAAGAATGAAACCGATTTCTCTGGCGCTGGCTGGAACCTTGTTAGGCGGTGGTTTGATGAGTATACCGGACGCCCAAGCGGCAGGCTTTATTGACGATTCATCGCTAACCGGCGGCATCTATTACTGGCAGCGTGAACGTGACCGTAAAGATCTGAATAAAACCAAAGAAGAAACCCGTCCTGACGGCAGCAAAGTGACGGTAAACAACCCCGATTATAATAAATACTCCACCAACCTCTCTCACTCTACCGCTAACTTAAACCTCGATTTCTCATCAGGTTACGCTTGGGATATGTTCGGTATTGACCTCGCGGCGTTCACCGCGGTCGAGCTTGCCGAAGCCAGTGACAGCGGCCACCCGAACGAAATCGCGTTCTCCTCCAGCAACCACGCTTATGATGAAGACTACTCCGGCGACAAAGGCGGGGTCAGCCTATACAAAGCAGCGGGTAAATTCAAATATGGCGGTTTCTGGGGCCACGCGGGTTACATCCAGCCAACAGGCCAGACGCTGATCGCGCCGCACTGGAGCTTTATGCCGGGTACCTATCGCGGTGCCGAAGCGGGCTACAAACATGACTTTGGCGACCCGGGCGAACTGAGCTTCTCCTACATGTGGGCCGACGAGTACAAATCCCCGTGGCACCTTGAGATGGATGATTTCCGCCGTGCTGACCGCACTACTGGCGTCTCTTACATTCATTCACTGGGCGCCAAATACGACTTCAAAAATGACTTCGTGCTGGAAGCGGCTTTTGGTCAAGCCGAGAACTATGTTGACCAATATTTTGGTAAGGCTTCTTACAAACTTGAGCTGGCGGGCAACCCATTAACTACCAGCTACCAGTTCTACGGTTCGAAAGACAAGATTGGCGACAGCAACGATCCAAACAGTCTGTACGACGGCATGGCTTGGTTGCAGGCGCTGACCTTCGGCTACACCACCGGGCAATTTAACTGGCGCCTCGAAGGCACCATGGTTAAGGCGGATGGCAACCAAGGTTATTTCCTGCAACGCATGACCCCTACGTATTCTTCTTCTAACGGCCGTCTTGACGTGTGGTGGGACAACCGTTCCGACTTCAACGCCAACGGCGAGAAAGCTGTGTATGCGGGCGTGCTGTATGACTTAGCGAAATGGGATCTTCCGGGCTTCGCGGTGGGCGGTTCTTATGTCTACGCATGGGATGCAAAACCAAGCTCCAACCCGATTTATGACCAGAGCCAGCGTTTGAAAGAGAGTGCGTGGAGCCTCGACGCGCTGTACACCGTGCAGGGCGGCCGTGCCAAAGGCACCTTGTTCAAGCTTCACTATACCCAGTATGACAACCATTCCGACATCCCAAGCTGGGGCGGTGGCTACGGCAACATCTTCCAGGATGAGAAAGACGTGAAGTTCATTGTTATTGCGCCATTCACCATTTTCTAATATCGGACTCTGGGTAAAAAATAATGAAAATGAAATCGATTAAAAATGTGTTGTTGGTGGTGGCTTCTGTCACTTTGCTGGGCGCCTGTTCTGACCCGAGTGCCAGTAAGGCCGACCAGCTTCGTCACTCTTACACCAACTGTATCAATACCTCGAATGGCGAAGCCGATAAGCTAGCGACCTGCCAGACCATTCTGGAATCGCTGCAGAAAGAGAAAGCCCATGAGGCGTTTGCGAAGAAAGAAACCGTGCGGGTTATCGACTACCAGAAATGCCTGACGGCGCGTAAAACCGGCGATGGTCAAAGCTATGCCGAGGATTGCGGTAAAATCTGGCAGGAGATCAAAGCCAACAACTCGCCGAGCGCCATGAAGTAAGGTGAGTTGACGGGCGCAAGCGGCAGGGCAGTCAGCCTCGCCGCCAGCCACAATGAAGAACCCCGATTTCTGATGCAGAGATCGGGGTTTTTTAATGTCTGAAGCGAGAGGGGGAGGAAATTAGGCATAAAAAAAACCGCTTTTCAGCGGCTAATTTTAGTTCTGCTCCATCTCAGGCAGAACATAACGCATGACTACAGAACTGCAATTACAGTGCTGGTTTATCGTTATGCAGGCTGTCATCTTCACGGCAGTCACCCAGTTCGCAGTGGCCGTACAGATAGAGGCTGTGGTTAGTCAGTTTAATGCCATGTTTCTTCGCAATCTCACGCTGACGCGCTTCGATTGACTCATCGCGGAATTCAATAACGCGGCCGCAATCAAGGCAAATCAGGTGGTCATGGTGATGCTGTTGGGTCAGTTCGAAAACAGATTTGCCGCCTTCGAAGTTATGACGGGTAACGATACCTGCGTCATCAAATTGGTTCAGAACGCGGTAAACCGTCGCCAGACCAATCTCTTCACCCATATCAATTAATTGTTTGTACAAATCTTCCGCGCTGACGTGATGACCTTCCGGCGCTTGCAGCACTTCCAGGATCTTAAGTCGCGGAAGCGTGACTTTTAAGCCAGCTTTCTTCAGTGCGGTATTATTGTCAGTCATGCGGATTCAGTCCTGTTACTATGCTTGTCACGTTGAGGCATGAAGCCTGTGGTATCAGTTCATGGTGAATAGGGGGATCTGTTAACGAAGATCACGCTTTTCACGACTGTCGCGATCAGATCGCAACGGCTTGATCAATAGAATAAACCAAGATCTAAGTGTACCTTGATACCGCTGAAAGTTACAATTTTGTAGCGGTTAAATTGTTAATTTCAGTAATAGATTGGCCCTTTCGACGTGTAATCAACGACTCAGGGCCTTTCTTGCTATCAGCTAATGATCAGCCAATGATTTCAGCTAAACTTAATTCTTCGGTGATCTGTTTCACCCATGCATCCACGCGCTCATTGGTCAGTTCTGGTTGACGGTCTTCGTCAATCGCCAGACCGATGAAGTGAGTGTCATCCGCCATACCTTTTGAGGCTTCGTAGTGATAACCGGCTGTTGGCCAGTGTCCTACAATAACCGCGCCGCGTGGCTCGATGATGTCACGCACGGTGCCCATCGCATCACAGAAGTATTCGGCATAATCTTCCTGATCGCCACAGCCAAACAGGGCAACCAGCTTACCTTCGAAATCTATCTCTTCCAGCGATGGGAAAAAGTCGTCCCAGTCACACTGTGCTTCGCCGTAATACCAGGTTGGAATGCCGATCAGCAAAATATCGAATTTTTCCAAATCCTCTTTGCTGCTTTTCGCAATGTCATGTACCTCGGCAACATCTTTACCCAACTGCTTTTGGATCATTTTTGCGATGTTTTCGGTGTTACCTGTATCGGATCCAAAGAAGATTCCTACTACGGCCATAAGATTTCTAACCTCTTGTTCTCAATGAAAAGCCTGATCCTAACTATCCGTTGCGTCGGCCATTTGATTGGCGGAGTGGGGATAGCGGAAATATACCCTAGGCAATAATGCCGCAAATAATAACAAACTCATCACGCAGAGAACATGCCTCTACGCAGCTTGCAGTTAACTAACAAGTTTATCGAGCATTGCCGGCGAGCGTTATCGCCTTTGTGTGTTTTGTGTGGCTATTCGGCTCATACAAAGTGCGCACTCCCTAAGCAAAACTGAAAGAATTTCACGTTGCTCCTAAATTTTACCCACCCAGCGCCGATAGATGAAGCGAGAGGAAACTCGTCAGTACAAGCAATCGATGCCCGGAGAGGTGTTCACCATGTCCCGCGGCCTATGCCTTCCGGCGACCTGTCTTGATTCTCCGCATCCCCGTTAATACACATAAAAAGAAACAGAGCTGTTTCACGAGAGGCACATCGTGCAATTTTTGAAAAATATTACCATCAGGACCGCAATACTAGTCATTCTCGGTACATTTAGCGTCATGTGGGCGGGCGTGGCTATCTATACCGTAACTTCACTCAACTCTCTGACCAGAAATGCCGAGATTAACGTGGCATTAGTCAACGATCTCACCTTGATTCATAAAGGAAGCGATCAATATTTTAGAACCCAAACGCGTTTGACTCGTGCGATGTCAGCGTTACAAAACGACCCTAACCAGAAACCGGAGTTATTCGATGGCGCGAAACTGGCGCTGACCAATATGACTGACGCACTGGCTGCGTTTAAAAAATCCCCGCATCCGGGACTGGATGACGCCGTGGTGCAGCAGCTTATTACTGACTGGACAAATCTGGCGGAGCAGGGCGCTACGCCGCTGTTCAACGCCGCGAGCAGCAAGAACGCCGAGGCTTATAAGCAGATTTCTACCGTCAACGTTGTGCCGTACAGCGTCAAGTTCGGCGCCTCGGTTGAGAAAGCCAACGCATTGATTGCTGAAGCATTAAAGCGCACTGAAGCCCAATCAGCCTATTTGACGCAAATGAGCAAAATCATTCTGCTGGTGGCTTTCGTGCTGGGCATGGTGATTCTGTTTATCACCGATCGCTATCTGGTGTGGGGATTAGTTAAACCGCTGAATAAAATCCGTGACCAATTTGCGGTGATTGCGCGCGGCGACCTGACCCACAACCTGGAAGAGTTTGGTAAAAACTGCGCCGGGAAGCTGATTCCATTGCTCAACGTGATGCAAAACAGCCTGATCAACACCGTGCAAACCATTCGCAACTGCACCAATAGCATCTATCAGGGCGCTTCTGAAATTTCTGCCGGTAACAATGACCTCTCCTCGCGCACCGAGCAGCAGGCCTCGGCGCTGGAAGAGACGGCCGCCAGCATGGAGCAGCTGACCGCGACGGTGAAACACAACGCCGACAATGCTCATCACGCCAGCCAGCTGGTGGTGGAAGCCTCTGCCACGGCGCGCAAGGGCGGCACCATTGTCGCTGACGTGGTTAGCACCATGAAGGACATCTCCGGCAGCTCGAAAAAGATTGCTGAGATAACGGCGGTGATCAACAGCATTGCTTTCCAGACCAATATTTTGGCGCTGAATGCGGCGGTTGAGGCAGCGCGCGCGGGCGAGCAGGGGCGCGGTTTTGCCGTGGTTGCCAGCGAAGTGCGTAATCTAGCCCAGCGCAGCGCGCAGGCGGCGAAGGAGATTGAACAGCTGATCAGCGAGTCCGTCTCCCGCGTGGATAATGGTTCGAAATTGGTGGAGCAGGCGGGTAACACCATGGATGACGTGGTGCGCTCGATAACTCACGTCACCGACATCATGGCGGAAATTGCCTCGGCGTCGGATGAGCAGAGCAAAGGGATTAGCCAGGTGGCCGTGGCGGTGACGCAGATGGATAGCGTGACGCAGCAAAACGCCGCGCTGGTGGAAGAGGCGTCGCAGGCCGCGGTATCTCTGGAAGAGCAGGCGGCATTGCTGAACAACGCTGTGGCGACCTTCAAACTGCGCGACAGCGTGACGCGCGTGGGACAGCATCAGGTTGCATCTCAGCGCGCACCTTTACTGCGCCCGGACTTGGGGGCATCTGCCGCCAAAAGCAGTGAAAATTGGGAAACGTTTTAACTAAGGCTGGCGGGTTGCAAGCAACCTAAAATGAGCGGGTAGCCAGAACTGGCTGCCCGCTGAGGTTCAGCTTTCGTGATGATTCAGATGCGCCAATAGCATCTCTTCAATCAACTCACTACGACTGATATTGCGTTCTTCGGCAAGCTTGTTGAGCGTATCAACAGCTTCTGCATTAATTTTTAGCTCGACGCGTCGCAAACCGCTCGCTTTATCGCGACGAAGTTGATTGCGCTTATTAATCCTAAGCTGCTCATCTCGTGAAAGCGGATTTGTTTTCGGACGCCCCGGACGGCGATCATCTGCGAACAGATCAAGCGTCGTGCGATCCAGTTGTTCTTTTGCCATAGGTAGCGGTAAAACCAGGAAAGTTACATCGGAAAACGGCACGCCGTTTCTGACGATTGCCTTACATATTTCGGGCTAATCACCCAACCCAACTTCGAGACGCCCCGCACAACTTATACCCAGTTTGGGGCGGCAAAATTTTAGCGCGCAATCATACCCTAGCCGCGCCGCGATTCACAACGGTTAAAAGCCCAAATTTATAGCTAAATGATTAAGTTATGCAGGCTTTTTGCACAATTTATCCCCAGCTTATTAAACATCAAGCCTCATCGATGAAACGGTGTACAGCACGAAGCACCGCGTCAGGTTTTTCTGCATGAACCCAATGGCCGGTTCCGGCGACCACGTGGGCGCGCGCCTGAGGGAATTGGCTGGCAATGGCGTCGCGGTACTTATCTTGCACATAAGGCGACAGGCCGCCACGAATAAAGAGCGCAGGGTGGTTCCACGCGGGAATGTTTTCCCAGCCGATGATTTTCGCGTACTCGGCCATCAGCACAGGCACGTTGAAACGCCACTCGCCCTGCTGGAAGGATTTCAGCAAAAACTGAATCACGCCTTCTTCTTCTATATATTGACGCATGCACTCGGCAGCGGACTGGCGGTCGCCAGCCTTGGTGTCGCTCACGGCGTTAACCGCGGCAAAAATTTCGTCGTGGCGGCGAGTGTCATAATCCACCGGCGCGATATCAATCGCCACCAGCTTTTCAATCCGCTCGGGGGCCAGCGCGGTCATCGCCATGGCGGCTTTGCCACCCATCGAGTGGCCAATCACTAAGGCTTTTTCGAAGCCGACGTCATCCATGGTATCCAATAAGTCCTGCGCCATGGCGGCATAAGACATGTCATCCGAACGCCCCGACTGGCCATGGTTACGCATATCTACCTGCAGCACCTGATGCTGCTGTTTCAAGTCGCGCGCCAATACCCCGAGATTATCCAGCGTGCCAAACAGGCCGTGGATCAGCAAAACGGGCAGGGTTTGATTCTCGGGCTGGGCAGATTCTTGCAGACGATAATGTAATTTCATGGTGAAGTTCATGCAGATAAACAATCTCATTAGGTTATCATGAGTTGCTGAAAATTTTTAAACCGGAAAGTTTTAGCCAGATACCTGATTGGGATTTCGCGCTGCGAAGCCGTTTGCAGCAGGCGTGAGCAGAAAGCGGGGATAAATCTGCTTTTTGTGTTGCGGCCTGTTCGTTAACGCGCAGAAGTTTGTATAATCCTTTTCGAACGAATTAAGTAGAAAAAACAGTACTGGAAAAAGATGAAAACTATTGAGGTTGACGAAGAACTCTACCGTTATATTGCCAGCCATACGCAGCATATCGGTGAAAGTGCGTCGGATATTTTGCGCCGTATGCTGAAGTTTTCTGCCGGGCAGGAAGCGAAAACCCCTCCTGCCAATGCGGGCGCGCAGGTTGCTGCCGCCACTGCCGCAGAGAAAACGCCTGTCGTTGCTGCTAACACCGCGCGTGATAAAGTCCGCGCCGTGCGCGAACTGCTGCTTTCTGATGACTATGCAGAACAGACCAAGGCAGTGAACCGTTTCATGCTGATCCTGACTACATTGTACTGTCTGAATCCTAAAGAATTTGCTGCGGCGACGGACTCTCTGCACGGCCGTACGCGCACCTATTTCGCCGGCGACCAGCAGACATTGCTGCAAAACGGTAACCATACTAAGCCTAAACACGTTCCTGGAACGCCGTATTGGGTTATCACGAATACCAACACAGATCGCAAACGCAGCATGATTGAACACATCATGCAGTTGATGCAGTTCCCACAAGAACTGACCGACAAAGTCTGCGGTACCCTCTAATTTCAGCGTAAGGGAGATGCACACGTGGCTAAAAACCCTCGTGCAGGACAACCTGCTCAGCAAAGCGATTTAATCAATGTGGCGCAGTTGACGTCACAATATTACGTTCTGCAACCGGACCCGACGAACACTGCCCACGCGGTGAAGTTTGGGACTTCCGGCCATCGCGGTAGCGCGTTGCGTCATAGCTTCAACGAAAACCACATTCTGGCGATTGCTCAGGCAATTGCTGAAGTGCGCAAAGAGCAGGGCACCACGGGTCCTTGCTACGTGGGCAAAGATACCCATGCGCTGTCCGAACCGGCCTTTATTTCCGTGCTGGAAGTGCTGACGGCCAACGGCGTTGACGTGATTGTGCAGGAAGATAATGGCTACACGCCGACGCCTGCGGTTTCTCACGCTATCCTAACGCACAACCGCAAAGGCGGCATTTTGGCTGATGGCATCGTCATCACCCCATCGCACAACCCGCCAGAAGACGGTGGCATCAAGTACAACCCAACCAACGGCGGCCCGGCTGATACTGACCTGACGTCAGTGATCGAAAAACGTGCCAATGCGCTGCTGGCGGCCAAGCTGGCCGGCGTTCAGCGTCAGTCTCTCGACGCGGCGTGGAAAAGCGGCCATCTGCAAGCCGTAGACTTGGTTCAGCCTTATGTGGAAAGCCTTGGCGAAATCGTCGACATGAAGGCGATTCAAAAAGCGGGCTTGAAGCTGGGCGTTGACCCACTCGGCGGTTCCGGTATCGAATACTGGAAGCGTATTGCTAAGCATTACGAATTAGATTTGACGCTGGTGAACGACTCAGTCGATCAGACTTTCCGCTTTATGCATCTCGACCACGACGGCGTGATCCGCATGGACTGCTCGTCTGAATCCGCGATGGCGGGCCTGCTGGCGCTGCGCGACAAGTTCGATTTGGCCTTCGCCAATGACCCGGATTACGACCGCCACGGCATCGTCACCCCGGCCGGTTTGATGAACCCGAACCACTATCTGGCGGTGGCGATTCAATACCTGTTCCAGCACCGTCCGCAGTGGGGCAAAGAGGTCGCCGTCGGCAAAACGCTGGTCTCCAGCGCGATGATTGACCGCGTGGTCGAAGATCTGGGCCGCAAGCTGGTGGAAGTGCCAGTGGGCTTCAAATGGTTCGTAGACGGCCTGTTTGACGGCAGCTTCGGCTTCGGCGGCGAAGAGAGCGCCGGGGCGTCCTTCTTGCGTTTCGACGGCACGCCTTGGTCCACCGACAAAGACGGCATCATCATGTGCCTGCTGGCGGCTGAGATCACCGCCGTCACCGGCAAGAATCCGCAAGAGCACTACAATGCGCTGGCGGCTCGCTTTGGTGCGCCAAGCTACAACCGTATTCAGGCGCCTGCGACACACGCGCAGAAAGCCGCGCTGTCCAAGCTTTCTCCTGAGCAGGTGAAAGCTGACACGCTGGCCGGTGACCCAATCACCGCCCGCCTGACCAACGCGCCGGGCAACGGGGCTTCCATCGGCGGTCTGAAAGTGATGACCAAAAATGGCTGGTTCGCCGCGCGTCCGTCCGGTACTGAAGAAGCTTACAAAATCTATTGTGAAAGCTTCCTGGGTGCCGAGCATCGCGAAAAAATCGAAAAAGAAGCCGTGGATATCGTCAGCAAAGTGCTCGCCGACGCCAAGTAATCCCGACCTCTGCTCCAAAACAAAGCGCTGAATCTTCAGCGCTTTTTTGCTTTCTGCACCTTCTGAAATTCCCCTCGTCATAAAAAAGATATATCGAAATTGCATTTTCGACTTGCTGACGGCTGAAATTCGATCTAGTTTAGATATATCGAAAACACTTCGATATATCTAAATAACCCTATTTTTAAGGATTGAATCTATGTTTAGCAAACTGTTCGAAGGCCGCCATCGCGGCCACGGATGCCGCGAAGAGGGGCACCACCGTCACGGTCATCGCGATATGCGTCGCGGCGGGCGTCATCATTTTGGCGATCGCGATGAGCGCGGCGAAGGCCGTCGCGGTGGTCGTGGGGAAGGCCGCCACGGCGAGCGCGTACAGCGCCTGTTTGAGCACGGCGACCTGCGCCGCGTGCTGCTGGCGCTGGTGGCGAAAAAACCAAGCCACGGCTATGAGCTTATCAAAGCGATTGAAGAAGCCTCGTCTGGCCTCTACGTGCCAAGCCCTGGAGTGATTTACCCGACGCTGACCCTGCTGGAAGAGCAAGACTTTCTGGAAGCCGTCGCTACCGGCAATGGCCGCAAAAGCTACCAAATTACCGAAGCCGGTAAAGTCGAGTTGGCGCAGCATCAGGAAGTGGTCGACATCATCTTCGCCCGTCTGGCCGGGGCAACGCGTCCGCGCGGTGGCAACTTGGCGGAAGGCATTTCCGACGCCATGCATCGCCTGAAACGCGTGCTGCGCGGCAACATGATGCGCGGCGACTTGAGCGCCGAGCAGGTGGCCCGCGTTAATGCCACGCTGGTCAAAGCGGTAGAAAGTATTGAAGCCGAATTCGCCGCCATCGACGCCGAGCTGGCCGCTGCGTCTTCTAAAAATACTCATTCTGAGGAGAAAAAATAATGCCGGGTTACCGTTATCGCATCACCGTTGAACCATTAACTGACAAGCGCGGCGAGCCGCTGGAAGCCGAAACGCTGGTGTTTGAAGCTGAGAACCACGATGAGATTTTGGGCATTGTGAAGCGTTTGCAGGCGCGAGAAGATTTGGGCTTTGGCGAAGAGAAAACGGCGGCTTTTGCCGTGGGCTTGAAGCTGTTCTCAGAAACCATGATGGAGAACCGCAAGCATCCGCTGTTCGACCCTCTGCGCACCGCCTTTAAAGATTTTATGATGCTGCTGAAAACCGGCAAAGTGCGCGAGCGGGAAGAGTAAAGCAGGTTAGGGCAGGAATCGGTAGCCGACGCCCGTTTCAGTCAACAGATGGCGTGGACGGGTGGCATCGACTTCCAGCTTCTGCCGCAAATGGCCCATATAGATGCGCAGATAGTGGCTGTGCTCGACATAGTTTGGCCCCCAGACGTGGCTCAGTAATTGCCGCTGGGTGATCACTTTTCCGCTGTTAGCCAGCAGCTCCGCCAGCAGGCGAAACTCAATCGGCGTCAGGTGTAAATCTTCGCCATTACGCTGCACGCGCCGATTGACCAAATCCACGCTGACATCAGAGAAACTCACCAACGGGCTTTCCTGATGGCTTCCGGCATGGCGTCGCAACGCCACGCGCACGCGCGCCAACAGCTCGCCAACGCCAAACGGCTTGGTCAGGAAGTCATCGGCACCCGCGTCCAGCGCGGCAATTTTATCTTCTTCACTGGTTCTGGCTGAAAGCACAATCACCGGGATACTGCTCCAATGGCGCAAATCGCGGATATAATCCAGCCCGTCGCCATCCGGCAAACCGAGATCAAGAATAATCAGGTCAGGCTTGCGCGTACCGGCCTCAATCAGCCCGCGTTGCAGCGTATCGCTCTCGAAAACGCGCAAACCTTCCCCCTCCAGCGCGGTTCGAACAAAGCGCCGGATCTCTTTCTCATCTTCAACAATCAAAATATTAATGGGAGATGAAGTCACATTTCCTCAATTATGTCAGTGTCCATTTCTGGCAGTGATTCCAAAGGTAAGCGGAAGCGGAAGCGTGCGCCGCCGTTAGGGCCATTTTCCGCCCAGATCTCGCCGTCGTGTACCTCAATAATGGCACGACAAATGGCTAATCCCAAGCCCACGCCGGGGATTGCTGACTCTTTATTACCGCGAGAGAATTTGTCGAAGATGGCGCGCTCGCCGCCGGACATAATTCCCGGCCCGTTATCCCACACTTCCATCTCCAGCCACTCCTGCTGCGGCGTGGCGCGAATGCCAATGGTTGCCCCCGAACCGGCGTATTTATGAGCATTTTCCAGCAGGTTGATAAACACTCGCTCAATCAGGCTGCCGTCGCAATTGACCAGCAATAGCTCTTCCGGCAGCTCGATTTTGATTTCGTGGCTGCTGAGCACGGTTTCCAACATGCGCAGCGCGCTGCCGATGATCTCTTCCACCGACTGCCACTCTTTGCGCAGGTTAAAGCCGCCGGACTGAATGCGCGCCATATCCAGCAAATTGTTCACCAGCCGGGTGGTGCTGAGGACTTGTTGGCGAATCTGATTAGCCTGCGGCGCGTGTTTCGAGCCTTCTGACGCTAAATCTAACGTCAGGATTTCTGCCTGACCGAACAGCACGGTGAGCGGCGTGCGCAGGTCGTGGGAGAGGGCGGAGAGCAGCGAGTTGCGCAGCTGTTCGCGCTCGGCGTCCAGCCGGGCACTTTCGGCGCTGGCGGCTAAATCTAAACGCTCGAGGGCATTGGCGACCAGCACGGTGAAGGTTTGCAGCAGTCGCTGCTGCTCCGGCACCATCAGTTGTCGGGCGTTGGTCGGCTCAACCGCCAGCAGGCCGCGCGACTGGCCTGAGGCCACCAGAGGCAGCAGTTGGTAAGGCACGCCCGCCAGCGTGTCGGTGCCTGCTCCGGCGGGCATCTGCTTGTCAAAACTCCAGCGCGCAATGGCGTCATCCACCACGATGCTGGCGCCTTCATCGCTGGCCGCCGGAGCCAGACCGCCATTTTCCTGCGGCAGTAAAACCGCGGTTTTGGCGTGCAGGCTGGAAGAGATAAAGTGGCGGCTGGTTTGGGCAATGGCGTCTGGCGTCAGTGCCTGACTTAAACCTTTCGACATTTCATACAGATGCTGAGCGCGCTGTTCGCGGTGACGGGCAATGCGCGCCTGATAGCGCACCCCGGCGGTGAGATTGCCAATCAGAATGCCGACAATCAGCATCACCGCGAAGGTCACCAGATACTGCGCGTCGGTGACCGCCAGCGAACCTCGGGGTTGGACGAAGAACAGGTCGAAGCTGGCGACGTTAATCACCGCGGCCAGCGCCGACGGCCAGCGGCCATAAAATAGCGCGACGATCACCACGCCGAGCAGGTAAACCATCACCAGGTTGGCCTGATCGAAGGCCGGGATCAGCCATTGTGAGAATAGGGTGATCAGCGTACAGAGCGCCACGGCCACGGCGCAGCCCTGAAGCTGGCGGCGGAATTTCTCGGCGAAGGTGCGGGCGTCGTGCTCTTTGCGGCTCGGGATCGCCGGAGCATCTTCCAGCCCGATGATCATCAAATCTAAATCTGGCCCGATGCGCGCCAGGCGGTCGGCGAAGCTGCCGCCAAGCTTCCAGCGCTGCTCTTTGCGCCGCCCCATCAGCACTTTGCCCAGGCGGTGCTCGCGGGCATAGCGCAGAATGGCTTTCTCTTCCTGCGGGTCGGAGAGGGTGGCGGTTTCGGCGCCCAGCTCCTGCGCAAGTTTTAACGAGCGCAAAATCGCCCGCCGCTGGCCTTCTGGCAGACGATGCAGGCGCGGGGTTTCGACATACACCGCGTGCCAGATGCAGCCCAGCCGCGCCGCCAGCCGCGAGGCGACGCGCACTAATTTCTCATTGCCGCCGCCGTGACCGATGCACAGCAGCAGGGCGTCGCGAGTGTGCCAGACGCGGTGGACGCCCTGGTCATCGCGGTATTCGCGCATCTGGTCATCAACCCGGTCGGCGGTGCGGCGCAGGGCTAATTCGCGCAGCGCAATCAGATTGCCTTTGCGGAAGAAATGCTCGATGGCGCGCTCGGCCTGGCCGGGAATATAGACTTTGCCCTCTTTCAGACGCTGGCGCAGCGAGTCCGGCGGCAGGTCCACCAGCACCACTTCGGTGGCGTCATCAAATAGCCGGTCAGGGACGGTTTCACGAATAATAATCCCCGTCACGCCGCTGACCACGTCGTTCAAACTCTCCAGATGCTGCACGTTGACGGTGGTAAACACGTCGATTCCGGCATCTAAAAGCTCATCAATATCTTGCCAGCGCTTCGGGTGGCGGGAGCCGGTGGCGTTGCTGTGCGCCAGTTCATCCATCAGGATCAGGGCAGGGTGGCGGGCGAGGGCGGCGTCGAGATCAAACTCCTGCACCAGACGACCACGGTGCTGAATGCGTTTTGGCGGCAGCAGGCTCAGGCCGGGCAGCAGGGCCTCAGTCTCTTTACGCCCGTGGGTTTCCACCACGCCGACCAAAACATCGAGGCCCGTGGCGCGTAAACGCTGGGCCTCTTGTAACATGGCAAAGGTTTTTCCAACGCCCGCACAGGCACCGAAAAAGACTTTTAATTGACCGCGCGGCTTCTCATTAGCGAGCGCCAGAAGACTATCGGGGTCGGGGCGTTGTGATTCTTCCACCATGTGTTTTCCCATCATAATTTAGAAAGCCGAACGGGCGCAGCATGTTGCATTTTCCGAGGGGGAATCTCGAAAGGTGCAGCGTGTTGCGCCCTAATCACTGATCCTCTTTATCTAGAGGACATCTTTATTCGAACCCTTACTGCGCTTTCAGGTTGTCCAGCGCATGGTTTAATTCAAGCACGTTGACTACGGTTGGGCCGATAAAGCTCGCCAGCGGCGACGAGGTATTATCATCAATCAGTTTATTGACTTGCGCCAGCGTTAAGCCACGCGCCGTTGCCACGCGCTGGGCCTGCCACTGTGCGGCTTCCACCGAAATTTGTGGGTCAAGGCCGCTGCCCGATGCGGTGACTAAATCCACCGGAACCTGTGGCGAACTTTGTGGGTTCGCTTTACGCAGTGCCGCCACGCGATCCGCCACGGCTTTGTCCAGCGCCGGATTGCTCGCCGCCATGTTGCTGCCGCCGGACGCCATTGGATTATAGGGGGTATCGGACGTCGCCGACGGACGCCCCCAGAAATAGTTGTCGCGAGTGAAGTTCTGGCCAATCAGCTCAGAACCGACAATCACGCCATTGTCACGGATCAGCGAACCTTCAGCGCGGTAGTTGAATACCGCGGTGGAGATCCCAGTGGTGACGAACGGGTAGACCACCCCGGTCGCCAGCGTCAGCAGCACCGTCATCACAATCGCAGGGCGCAGATAGCTCATGCGGGTTGGCGCTGGAGCTTGGTTAGCAGACTGAGCACGTAAAACAGACATAGTCTTTATCCCTTAACTTAAGTGTAAAACGGTGAGGATCACGTCGATAATCTTGATACCGATAAACGGCACCACCAGACCACCCACGCCATAAATCCACAGGTTGCGACGCAGCAGCGACGCGGCGCTCATGGCTTTATAACTCACACCGCGTAACGCCAGTGGGATCAGGAACACAATCACCAAGGCGTTGAAAATCACTGCTGACATAATCGCCGAAGCAGGGGAGGTCAGGTGCATCACGTTCAGCGCGTTCAGCTGCGGATAGGTCGCCGCGAACGCCGCCGGGATAATGGCGAAGTACTTCGCCACGTCGTTGGCGATACTGAAGGTGGTCAGCGAGCCGCGCGTCATCAGCATCTGCTTACCGATATGCACCACTTCAATCAGCTTGGTCGGGTTGGAATCCAGGTCCACCATGTTGCCGGCTTCTTTCGCCGCTTGGGTACCTGAGTTCATCGCCACCGCCACGTCAGCCTGTGCCAGAGCAGGGGCGTCGTTGGTACCGTCGCCGGTCATCGCCACCAGACGGCCTTCTGACTGGTATTGGCGAATCAGCGCCAGCTTGGCTTCCGGCGTGGCTTCGGACAGGAAGTCATCCACCCCGGCTTCGGCGGCGATAGCGGCGGCGGTCAGACGGTTGTCACCGGTGATCATCACCGTTTTGATCCCCATCTTACGCAGCTCGGCAAAGCGCTCTTTGATGCCGCCTTTGACGATGTCCTTCAGCTCAACCACGCCCAGAACGCGCGCACCTTCAGCCACGACCAGCGGCGTACCGCCTTTACGAGCCACGTTTTCCACCAGGCCTTCGATAGCCTGCGGGAAGCTGCCGCCGTTGGTTTCCACGTGGCGACGAATGGCGTCCACCGAGCCTTTACGAATGCTGCGGTCGCCGATGTTCACGCCGCTCATACGGGTTTGCGCAGAGAACGGAACAAAGGTGGCGTTCAGCGAATGAATATCGCGTTCGCGCAGGTTAAAGCGTTGTTTCGCCAGCACCACGATGCTGCGGCCTTCCGGCGTTTCGTCCGCCAGTGAGGATAACTGTGCGGCATCGGCCAGTTCCTGTTCCGTCACCTGAGGTGCGGGCAGGAACTGCGATGCCTGACGGTTACCCAGCGTAATGGTCCCGGTCTTGTCGAGCAGCAGCACGTCAACGTCACCCGCGGCTTCTACAGCACGGCCGCTGGTGGCAATCACGTTAGCTTCCAGCATGCGGCTCATACCCGCCACGCCGATGGCCGACAGCAGGCCGCCGATGGTGGTAGGGATCAGACAGACTAACAGCGCGACCAGTACGGTGACGGTGACTGGAACGCCCATGTGGCTGGCGTCAACGCTGAACAGCGAGAACGGATAGAGCGTGGCGGTGGCTAAAACGAACACCAGCGTCAGCGCAACCAGCAGAATGGTCAGAGCCACTTCGTTTGGCGTTTTACGACGTTTTGCGCCTTCCACCATGGCGATCATCCGGTCAAGGAAGGTGTCGCCTGGGTTGGCAGTACACTCAACAATCAGCCAGTCAGACAGCACGCGAGTACCGCCGGTGACGGAGGAGAAGTCACCGCCTGACTCACGAATCACCGGTGCGGATTCACCAGTAATGGCGCTCTCATCCACTGACGCTCCGCCTACCAGCACTTCACCGTCGCACGGCACGGTATCACCGGCTTCGATCAGCACCATGTCGCCTTTACGCAGGCTGTCGGCGGCCACTTTAACCACCGGAGATTCCGGGCGCGGTTCGTAGATTTTCTTCGCCCAGCTGGTCTTCTGCACGCCTTTCAGGCTCTGTGCCTGCGCCTTGCTGCGGCCTTCTGCCAACGCTTCGGCAAAGTTGGCGAACAGCACGGTGAACCACAGCCACAGCGACACGCTGCCGGTGAAGGCGGCGCTGCCGTCAGTCTGTTTGAACAGAATAGCCAGCCAAATAATGGTGGTCAGAATACTGCCCAGATACACCACGAACATCACCGGGTTACGCCACTGGACGCGCGGGTCCAGTTTCTTCACCGAGTCGAGCAGGGCGGTGCGGATCAGGCGCGGTTCAAACAGCGCACGTTGTTTACGAGTCATTTTATTAATCTCACTCATTATCAGTTCAACGGGTTACGCGGCATTAATGGCCGGACCACACCTGCAAATGTTCTGCTACCGGACCGAGGGCCAGGGCCGGAACGAAGGTCAGCGCACCAACCAGCAGAACCGTACCGACCAGCAGGCCGATAAACAGTGGGCCGGAGGTAGGCAGCGTACCGTTGCCCGCTTTCTGACGTTTTTTCGCTACCAGTGAACCAGCGATAGCCAGCACCGGCAGAATCACCCCAAAGCGACCGAAGAACATACATACCGACAACAGCACGTTATAGAACGGGGTGTTGACGCTTAAACCACCGAAGGCGCTACCGTTGTTGTTGGCGGCAGAGGAGACGGCATACAGCACTTCGCTAAAACCGTGGGCGCCCGGGTTGGAGATACCGGCACGGCCTGCGTCAGTCACCAGTGCCAGCGCGGTACCCAGCAACACCAGCGTTGGTGTCACCAGAATCGCCAGCGCGGTCATCTTCATGTCGTAAACATCAATCTTCTTACCAAGGTATTCCGGCGTGCGGCCAATCATCAGGCCAGCGATAAACACCGTCAGCAGCACGAACAGCAGCATGCCGTACAGGCCAGAGCCGACGCCGCCGAACACCACTTCACCAATCTGCATCAACCACATTGGCACCAGACCACCGAGGGCGGTGAAGGAGTCATGCATGGCGTTCACCGCACCGCAGGAGGCGGCGGTAGTGACGGCAGCAAAGAAGCTAGAAGCTAAGATGCCGAAGCGACTCTCCTTACCTTCCATATTGATGTTGCTGGTTGCACCGAGCTGCGTGAAGTGCGGGTTACCCTGCAATTCGGCGTACATAATGACCACCACCGACACCACGAAAATCACTGACATCGCCCACACCAGCGCGTGGCCCTGACGGTTGTCACCGACCACGCGACCGAACGCAAAGCACAGTGCGCAAGGGATCAGGAAAATCGACAGCATCTGCACCATGTTGGTCATGGCGGTTGGGTTTTCGAACGGGTGCGCGGAGTTAGCGCCGAAGAAGCCACCGCCGTTAGTCCCGAGCATTTTGATCGCTTCTTGAGAGGCGACTGGGCCCATTGGCAACAGCTGCTGCGCGCCTTCCAGCGTGGTCACGTGCTGATAAACTTCGAAGTTCTGAATCACCCCTTGGCTGACGAAGTAGAGCGCCATCAGCAGAGTGATTGGCAGAAGCAGGTACATCGTGATGCGCCACAGGTCGGCCCAGGCGTTACCAATGGTATGAGCCGAAGGGCGCGCAAAAGCGCGGATCAGCGCAAAGGCCACGGCAATACCGGTGGCGGCAGACAGGAAGTTCTGCACCGTCAAACCAATCATCTGGCTGAAGTAGCTCAGCGTGTTTTCGCCGCTGTACGCCTGCCAGTTGGTGTTACTCACAAAACTGACTGCTGTGTTGAAAGCCAGATCCCAAGACAAACCGCCAAAGTTCTGCGGGTTCATCGGCAACCAGCCTTGCGCCAACAACATCACCATCAAAACGATGATGCCTAAAATGTTGAATACCATGATGGCGAGGGCGTACTGCCACCAATTCATTTCTGTTTCTGAACTTCCTGCTGTGCGTAATACCCCACGATCAAAACGTTGTAACTTTCCTCTTATAAACCCGCCTACAGGCTGATCTTCAATCAGCTGAGCAATGAAATTCCCCAGTGGTTTTGAGAGCAGCAATAACACCAACATAAAGCTGGCGATCATTAAAAAGCCCGAAGCTGCCATTTTTAAAACTCCTCCGCATTAAGCAGGGCATAAACCAAGTAGCCGAGTAACAACAGAACCAGCAGTGCGCCGCAGATTACGCCAACAGTCACAGTCCACCTCCACAGGTGTTTTTTTATGTTGCAGCGAGAATAGGGAATCGCAGGCAAAGATCCTGAAAAGAAAGCAGTCTTCAGTATAAAAATTATATAAAAATCCCGGCACCCTTGACGCTGTAGCTGCGTTGACTGCGCGCGATCCCCCGAATCACTTACTCGAGTAAGCTCATCGGGATGCTCTCGCTTGCCGCCTTGCTACAGCGCCAATGGCTGGGATTTGGGCTGGGAGAGTAAAAATCTGATAGGTGATCGAGTTGTTATGAAAATGAAATGTAAAAAGTGTTTTTATTTAACTTTTCTGTAACTCAATTACATCGATAGGCAAAATTTGGTGTTTTTTTACACTTTAAGTGGTCAGATGAGTAGTAAACTTTCAGCCATTGCGGTAAAATTTTGTTCAATTTACAGATTCTATTAATTCTTAAACATTCCGAAAGGAGCAACGCTATGTCTGATTACACGCCGTATACGCTGACCCGTATTCTTGTTCGCCGCGCTCTGGTGCTTGCCGCAGGCGTGCTGGCATTACCGGTGATGCTGTTCCGCCAGGACCGCGCCCGTTTTTATAGTTATTTACACCGCGTCTGGCTGAAAACCAGCGATAAGCCTGTTTGGCTGTCGCATGCTGAACTCGCTTCGCAAGATTTTTATTGATCTTTGCTCCTTCCCTTCCTGATAAGGAAAGAAGCTAAAAACCCCGACTGAAAAGCCGGGGTTTTTTATTACCTCAATCTAAAGTTGTACAACATTATTTTGTTGTATAACTTATACTGATTCATAACGAGGGCAGATAGCTCTTTTCCTAAGTGCCATGGCGAACATCATCAGGGAGTTGCTAATGAGTGAACACATTCCGATCGGCATCAGTGCCTGCCTGCTGGGGGAGAACGTGCGTTTTGACGGCGGCCACAAGCGGCTGGCTTTCGCCGTTGAGCAACTTGCGCCCTATGTACGCTTCGAAGCGATTTGCCCTGAGATGGCGATTGGCCTGCCGACGCCGCGTCCAGCCTTGCGTTTGGTTCGTCAGGATGACGGCGTGGCGATGCGTTTCAGTAATGATGAATCCATTGATGTGACAGAGAAAATGCAGAGCTATGCCGAGGAGCGCATTGAGCCTTTGGGGCATCTGTGTGGCTATATTCTCTGCGCCAAGTCGCCGAGCTGTGGCATGGAAAGAGTGCGGGTCTACAGCGCCAACGGCAAAGACGGCAAGAAATGCGGCGTGGGCATTTATGCCGCCGCGTTGATGAAACGCTACCCGTGGCTGCCAGTGGAAGAGGATGGGCGGCTCAATGACCCGGTACTGCGTGAGAACTTTGTCGAGCGCGTGTTTGCCTTATATGAGCTTAACCAGCTGCGGGCCAGCGGCCTGTCGCGCGGCAAGCTGATGGCTTTCCACAGCCGTTACAAACTTTCGCTTTTGGCACACTCCCAGCCACAATATCGCGAGTTAGGCCGATTCGTCGCGGGCATGGCCGAGTGGACTTCGCTGGAAGAGTACTTCGTCGAATATCGCCAGCGGCTGATGATTCTGTTGCAGCACAAGGCCACGCGCCGCAATCACACCAACGTATTGATGCACGTTCAGGGCTATTTCCGCCGCCAGCTTAATGCTCACCAGCGCCAAGAACTGACCCAGCTTATCGACCGCTATCGTCAGGGCGTTCAGCCTCTGCTGGCACCCATCACCCTGCTTAAACACTATATGGCTGAGTATCCGGACGCTTATCTAGCGGATCAGCGGTATTTTGAGCCATATCCAGAGGCTCTGCGGTTACGCTACGGCCATTAATGAAGGATCTTTATGACTACCCATCTCGTCTGGTTCCGCAACGACCTGCGTATCACCGATAACCGCGCGCTGCACGCCGCCTGCGAGGACCTGCAGGCTAAGGTGCTCGCGCTATTTATCGCCACGCCGAAACAGTGGCAACAGCACGTCATGGCGCCGCGTCAGGCGGCCTTTATTTACCAGCACGTTCAGGCTTTGCAGGCTTCCCTGGCCGAGCGTGGCATTCCGCTGTTCTACCAGCAGTGCGATGACTTCGCCGCCAGCAATGTCTGGCTGAAGGATTTCTGCGCCGAGCAAAACGTGGATGCGTTGTTCTACAACCGCCAGTATGAAATCAACGAGTTAGAGCGCGACGCCGCCCTCGAAAAAAGCCTCTCCGGCGAGGTCATTTGTCGCAGTTTTGATGACAGCCTGCTGTTACCCCCCGGCTCGGTAACTACCGGCGAAGGCAGCATGTACAAGGTCTACACGCCATTTCGTCGCGCCTTTCTTGAGCGCCTGACCGAGTCAGACAGCCGCTCGCTGCCTGCGCCGCAGGCGCGTGAAAACGGCGAGGAGGTCAAACTGCACGCGCTGACTCCCTTCGACTATCCGCAGCAGGAGATTGGCGATGACTTCCCGGTCGGCGAAGAGGCGGCGCGTGACCGTTTACGCCGTTTTTGCCGCGAGCAGGTGCAGGATTATCTCGAGCAGCGCGACCTGCCCGCCGTCGACGGCACCAGCTCGCTTTCCCCTTATTTAGCCATCGGCGTGCTGTCGCCACGCCAGTGCTTTAACCGCCTGCGCACCGAATGCCCGGACGTGCTCGAGCGCCGCGACGGCGGGGCCTTTGGCTGGCTGAACGAGCTGGTGTGGCGCGAGTTTTACCGTCATTTGTTGGTGGCCTGGCCGATGCTGTGTAAACACCGGCCTTTCATCGACTGGACCGATAATGTCCGCTGGCGGCACGCGCCGGAAGATCTTCAGGCGTGGAAAGAGGGTAAAACTGGCTATCCGATTGTCGACGCGGCCATGCGCCAGTTGAACGCCACCGGCTGGATGCACAACCGCCTGCGGATGATTGTCGCCAGCTTCTTGGTCAAAGACCTGCTGATCGACTGGCGCGAGGGCGAACGCTATTTTATGTCGCAACTGCTGGATGGTGATTTGGCGGCCAACAATGGCGGCTGGCAGTGGGGCGCGTCCACCGGCACCGACGCCGCGCCTTACTTCCGCATTTTCAACCCTACCACTCAGGGGGAGCGTTTTGACAAAGCCGGGCGATTTATCAAAGCTTGGGTGCCGGAGTTGACCGATGTCCCAGAAAAAGGAATTCACCAGCCACATCAATGGGCTGAGAAAACCCAGCGCGTGCTAGACTATCCTCAGCCGGTTATCGATCACTCCACCGCCCGGAAAGACACACTGGCGGCGTTCGAGGCGGCGAAACGAGGGAATCAGCCACAGGGCTGAGAACCAACAGAAATCTTCACCACACACGGAGCGATGTGATGAGAAACAAAATGTTGGCGCTGATCCTGGCGTGTTCCGCGAGTCAGGCATTCGCAGGTTTTGACGTGGTGGCGCTTGGCGTTCACGGCGGCGTTGAGGAGGGCAACCTGACCTCCTATCTGATTCGCAGCGATGACCAAAAAGTTTATCTCGGGCTGGATGCCGGTTCGGTTCTGCCCGGGATCAGTAAGGCGTTGGAAAAGGGCGCCTTTCCTCAGGTGACGCCAGAAAATGCCGCGCCTTACACCCCGCAGGGCGCGGTTTTCCGCAATCTGATTGGCGGCTACTTCATCAGCCACGGCCATCTCGACCACCTTGCCGGGCTTATCATCAGCTCTCCCGAAGACAGTAAAAAACCGATTTACGGCACCGCCGATACCATCGGCACCCTGCGCCAGCACTACTTCAACGGCAAAGTGTGGCCGAACTTCACGGATGCCGGCAGCGGCCTGCGCATCGGCACCTATCGCCTGAATGCGCCGCGCCCGGCCCAGCGTTTTTCCGTCGGGCTTACCGGGCTTGATGGCGTGATTTACCCCCTCAGCCACGGCGGTACGCCGTCGAGCATGATCCTGCTCAGCCGCAATAAAGAGTCTTTTGCCTACTTTGGCGATACCGGCCCGGACGCGGTGGAGAAGTCGAACAATCTGGCGGCGGTGTGGCAGGTGCTGGGTGCTGAGGTGAAAGCCAAGCGGCTCAAGGGCATCATCATCGAAACCTCTTATCCCGACGACGTGGCCGACGGCAAGCTGTTTGGTCATCTGACCCCTGAATGGCTGCTCAAAGAGCTGAAAGTCTTGGAAACCGCCAGCGGCGGCAAAGGCTCTCTCGACGGCCTGAGTGTGATCATCAGCCACATCAAGCCCAGCCTGAAAGCCGGTGAAAATCCAGAAACCGCAATCATGCAGCAGTTGGAGAAAGGCAATGACCTTGGGGTGAAGTTTATCAGGATGCAGCAGGGCGACCACTTAACCTTATAGCCAGCCGTGTTGAAGGTTGGGTGTTAGCGGCTTGTCAGTTATCATCACCCTAAATATTCAGACGCAATGAGAGACCGATATGATCACCAACCTTCAGCTTGAATCCTTGATTAATCAGAAACTTGATGTCAGTAGCTTCCATGACTATGCGCCGAACGGCTTACAGGTGGAAGGGCGCAAGGAGATCAACCGCGTCGTGACCGGCGTGACGGCTTCTCAGGCTTTACTGGACGCGGCGGTGGAGCACAAGGCCGACGCTATCTTGGTTCACCACGGCTATTTCTGGAAAAACGAGCCATCGGTAGTGCGCGGCATGAAGCGCAACCGGTTGAAAACTCTGCTACTTAACGACATAAACCTCTACGGCTACCACTTGCCCCTTGACGCCCACCCGGAGTTAGGCAACAACGCGCAGCTGGCCAAGATGTTCAGCATTGAGGTGCTGGGTGAAGTGATGCCGCTGGTGCCTTTCGGCGAGCTGAAAACGCCACTCAGCGGCGAAGCTTTGCGCCAGCGCATTGAAGTGCTGCTGGACCGTAAGGTGCTGCACAGCGGCCAGGGCGGCCCGGCTGAGATTCGTCGCGTGGCCTGGTGCTCCGGCGGCGGTCAGGGCTTTATCCAGCAGGCGGCGGAGTTTGGCGTTGATGCCTTTATCAGCGGCGAAGTCTCCGAGCAGACCATCCACATTGCCCGCGAGATGGGCCTGCACTTCTACGCCGCAGGCCACCACGCCACCGAGCGCTATGGCGTGAAAGCGCTGGGGGAGTGGCTGGAGAAAGAACACAAATTAGAAGTCACATTTATAGATATCGATAACCCAGCTTAAAGGCTATTTTTAGCCATTAAAGCACGCGCCGCTCTTTCTCTTCGGGCGGCTCTTCCGGCGCGCTATCTTCCAGCAGGGTGAAGGCGCGCTGTAAGCCGGTATCGGCGTCGGGGTCTGCCCCCTGTGGCGCGAAGGCGCTCGGCTCCTCCTCTTCTTCCTTCTCAATATCATCATTGGCGGCCGCGTCTTCATTGGCCATTTCCGGTGCGGGCATGGTTTCCTGAATCAGCTGCTCATCAAAGGCTGGGTTCAAGGCTGGCGACAGCGGCGAACTGCTCAAGCTGTCCGGCATGGCGATATGCGGCAGTGGCGCATCCACCGCCATCACCGTCTCTTCCTCTTTGGCCGAAGTTCGGCTCAGGGCCACAATCCCGCCGCCGCACAGGGCAAAGAAGGCATACAGAATGTTGCCGCCCAGAGGTTCAATCAGCGCACCCACCGCCAGCGGGCCTATACAGGCACCTACGCCAAAGGCCATCAACAGACAGGCGGAAAGGGAAACGCGCCGCTCCGGCTCAATCATATCATTCGCTAACGCCACCACCAGTGGATAGAGGGTGAACTGCATCAGGCTGACCACAAAGCCGACGCCCAGTAGCACCGGGAAAGAGATATGGGTGAAGATCGCCAGCGGCAGCGCGGTTACCGCCAGCAGCACGGCGTTAATGCGCATCAGCATGTTGCGGTTGTAGTGGTCCGACAGCCAGCTCAGCGGGAACTGCGCCAGCAGCCCGGCGAAAATCGCCAGCGCCATAAACAGGCCGGTTTGCTGAGTGGTTAGCTCTTGCTGGCTGGTGTAAATGGGCGCCAAACCGTAGAACGACCCGACCACCATGCCAATCAGCAGGGTAGTGGCGAGCACCTTAGGAATAGCGCCAATAAAGAACTTCAGCTCCATCGGCGCGGGGGACATATGGCTGACATTGGTGCGGGTGGTTAGAGCAATCGGCACCAGACAGAGGGCGAAGCAGAGCGCGATGATAATCAGCGTGCTGACCCCCAGCCCGTCGTTAATCATCAGCACCACCTGCCCCAGCGCCATGCCGAGATAAGAGGCGACCATATAGAAGCCAAACACCACGCCGCGCTGGGCGGCTTCCGCCTGATCGTTCAGCCAGCTTTCCAGTACCATGTATTGGCACATCATGCACAGGCCGATGATTAAACGCAGCACCACCCAAATCGGGATCATCTCAGTCAGACCGTGGCCTAGCACGGCGGCGGTGATGATCCCCGAGCAGGAGACATAGGCGCGAATATGGCCGACGCGGGCGATAAGGATATGGCCGATTTTGCCGCCAATCACCAGCCCGATGTAGTTGGCGGCGATGATGGCACCAATCATTGCGCCGCTGACGTGGATAGCCGACAGCCGCAGAGAGATGTAAGTGGTGAGCAGGCCCGAACCGAGCAGCATCAGCAGGGTGGTGGTGTATAGCGGAAAGAATAATGCCAGCGGCTTTTTCAAATCATCTCCCTTGGTGTTTCTAAAAAGGCTTTATCCGAAAGCACAAAAATAAAGCAATAGATTGAGAGTAGCAGTAGAACACGGGAGGCGAAACCTGAAAGGGGTCCGAAACTGGCGGTTGTTGAGTTGACATCCTCCGTCCGTTTCACGCATAACTGTTTCCAGTCTAACGATTTTCTTTCTGCAGTTTATTTAACAGCTGCTTTTGCGGCTGCATCAACAACGGCTTTTTTGAGGAGTGTTTGAGTGCAACGAGCACGGTGTTACCTGTTGGGCGAACGCGCGGTGGTTCTGGAGCTTGAACCGCCAGTTTCATTAGCCAGCCAGCAACGCATTTGGGGACTTGCCCAGCGTTTGCAGGACTATCCCGGCGTGCGGGAAGTGATCCCCGGCATGAATAATCTCACAGTATTACTGACCGACCCGGAAAGCTTTGTGCTGGACGCCATTGAGCGTTTACAGCAGTGGTGGGAAGAGAGTGAGTCGGTGGAGCTTGAGTCGCGAGTGGTTGAAATCCCAGTGATTTACGGCGGCAAGCACGGTCCCGACTTGGAATTTGTTGCCCAGCACACTGGCATGAAACCGCGCAAAGTGGTGGAGTGCCACGCCAGCGCCGAGTACATCGTCTACTTCCTCGGCTTCCAGCCCGGTTTTCCTTATCTCGGCGGCATGCCGGAGAAGCTTAATACCCCGCGCCACGCGGAGCCTCGGCTGGCGGTACCTGCCGGCTCTGTGGGCATTGGCGGCAGCCAAACCGGCATTTACCCACTCATCACCCCCGGCGGCTGGCAAATTATTGGCCATACGCCGCTGGCGATGTTTGACGCGCGCCAGTCCCCGCCAAGCTTGTTGCGTCCCGGAGATAAAGTGCGCTTTGTGCCGCAAAAGGAGGGGGTATGTTAAGCATTATTCGCGCAGGTATTTTTACCACGGTGCAGGATTTAGGCCGCAGCGGCTACCGCCAACTGGGCGTCAGCCAGACCGGCGCGCTGGACGCTCCCGCGCTGCGCATCGCCAACCTGCTGGTGGGCAATGACCAAAACGCCGCCGGGCTGGAAATCACCCTCGGGCAGTTCAGCGCCGAATTTAAACGCGCGGGCTGGATAGCCCTGACTGGTGCAGGCTGCCACGCCGAGCTGGACGGCAAAGTGCTGTGGACCGGCTGGCGTTATCCGGTAAAAGCCGGGCAGGTCATCACCCTCAAAACCCCCGCGCGCGGCATGCGCAGCTATCTGGCGGTGTCCGGCGGTATCGACGTGCCGGAGGTGCTCGGCTCGCGCAGCACCGACCTTAAAACGGCCTTTGGTGGCTTAGAGGGCCGCCCGCTGCGCGACGGCGATAAGCTACCGATCGGCAAGAAAGGCCAGACTCCGCGGCAGTCGACTGGCATCAAACAGCTGCTGTTCGGTAATCGCATTCGCGCGCTGCCGGGGCCGGAATATCTGGAATTTAGCGAAGAGGCGCGCGAGGCGTTTTGGCGCACCTCTTGGCAGCTTAGCCCGCAGAGCAATCGCATGGGGTATCGCCTGCACGGCCATAGTCTGAAACGGGAAAGCAATCGCGAAATGTTGTCCCACGGCCTGATCCCAGGCGTGGTGCAGGTGCCGCACGGCGGCCAGCCCATCGTGCTGATGGCTGACGCGCAGACCACCGGCGGCTATCCGCGCATCGCCTGCGTGATTGAAGCTGACCTCTATAACTTGGCGCAAATCCGCCTCGGCGAGCCGGTGCATTTCGTCAAATGCTCGCTGGAAGAGGCGCAGCTGGCGTCGAAAGAGCAGGAACGCTTTATCGAACAGATTAAGTGGGGGCTGCATGGCCGCTGATCTCAGGGTGGATTTAAACGCCGATCTTGGCGAAGGCTGCGACAACGATCAGGCCCTGCTGCAGCTGGTGAGTTCCGCCAATATTGCCTGCGGCTTCCACGCCGGTGACGCCCAAACCATGCTGCAATCGGTGCGCTGGGCGCTGCAATACGGCGTGGCGATTGGTGCGCACCCGAGCTTCCCTGATCGCGAAAACTTTGGCCGCACGGCGATGCAGCTTCCGCCGGAAACGGTCTATGCGCAGGTGGTGTATCAGCTTGGGGCGCTGGCGGCGATTGCCCGCGCCGAGGGCGGCAAGATGGTGCACGTCAAGCCGCACGGCATGCTCTACAACCAGGCGGCGACTGACCCGGCCTTGGCCGACACCATTGCCCGCGCGGTGCACAGTGTAGATCCTGCTTTGAAGCTGGTGGGGCTGGCGGGCAGCGAGCTGATTCGCGCCGGATCGCGTTTGGGGCTGGCGACGTCGCAAGAGGTGTTTGCCGATCGCCGCTATCAAAGCAGTGGCAATTTGGTGCCGCGCAGCCAGCCGGATGCGCTGATTGAAAGTGACGAGTTGGCGCTGCAACAGACCCTGATGATGGTTCAACAGCAAAAAGTGGTCAGCCGCGAGGGGGTCGCAGTGCCGGTGCAGGCCGATACTGTCTGCCTGCACGGCGACGGCGAGCACGCTCTGGCCTTCGCCCGCCGTCTGCGCGAGGCGTTTCGTCAGCAGAATATTCAGGTTTCAGCCTGAAACAATAAAAGGATCTCTTATGCGTAAAGTTCTGGTAACCGGTTTTGAGCCCTTTGACGGGGAGCGCCTTAATCCTTCGTGGGAAGTGGTGAAGAAGTTAGAAGATCTGGAGATCTCCGGCGCGCGCATTGTGATTCGCCAACTGCCTTGCGTGTTCGGCAAAGCCATTGACGCGCTGAATGCCGCGATTGATGAAGTGGATCCGGCGATGGTGATCGCGGTGGGGCAGGCGGGCGGTCGGGCTGACTTTAGCGTCGAACGTGTGGCTATCAACGTCGATGATGCAAGAATTCCCGACAATGACGGCAACCAGCCGGTTGACCTGCCTATCGTCGCCGACGGCCCGGCGGCCTACTTCTCACTGCTGCCAATCAAGGCGATTGTCAGCGGGTTGCGCGAGGCGGGCATTCCGGCCTCGGTGTCGCAGACGGCGGGCACTTACGTCTGTAACCACATCATGTACGGCCTGCTGCATCGTCTGGCGCAGCCGGGCTGCAAGGTGGTGAAGGGCGGCTTTATTCATATCCCATATTTGCCCGAACAAGCGGCAAAACATCCCGGCCAGCCGAGTATGTCGGTGAAAACCGTGCTTGAAGCGCTCGAGCTGACCATCGCTATTGCCCTGCATACTGAGGAAGATTTGAGGGTGGCGGGAGGCGCGACGCACTGATGCCTGAAGGTCCTGAAATTCGCCGCGCCGCTGACCAGTTAGTGCGCGCGGTGGTCAATAAACCGCTGACCGACGTCTGGTTTGCCTTTCCCGAGTTACAGCCCTACCAGTCGGCGCTGATTGGCACGCAGATTACGGCGATTGAAACGCGCGGTAAGGCGCTGCTGACGCATTTCTCCAATGGCTTAACCCTCTACAGCCATAATCAGCTGTACGGCGTCTGGCGGGTGGTTGAGGCGGGGCAGCAGCCGAAGGAGAGCAAGCGTTCGCTGCGGGTGAAGCTGCAAAGCACCGACGGCACTATTTTGCTCTACAGCGCGTCTGAGATTGAGATGTGGTCGAGCGATGAGATAGAAAATCATCCGTTCTTGCAGCGTATTGGCCCCGACGTGCTGGATGAGACGCTGACCGTGGAGCAAGTGCGCGAGCGGCTACTCTCTGCCAAATTCCGCAATCGCCAGCTGGGCGGCATGCTGCTCGATCAGGCATTCTTGGCTGGGCTAGGCAACTATTTGCGGGCGGAAATTCTCTGGCAGGCCAAGCTGCTTCCCACGCATAAACCCAAAGACTTGAATGAACAGCAGCTAGATGACTTGGCTGACGCCTGTCTGTCCATTGCACGCTTGTCTTATGCTACGCGCGGGCAGGTGCAGGAGAACAAACACCACGGCGCGCTGTTCAGCTTTCGGGTATTTGGTCGGGCAGGCAAGGCCTGTAAGCGCTGTGGCGAAACCATCGTCAAAACCTCGGTGTCTACCCGGCCCTTTTTCCACTGTCCCGGCTGTCAACACTAGGTTTTGAGCAATAAAAAAGGCACTCAATGAGTGCCTTTTTCTCGTCTGCTGACAGACTTATTTCTTTTTCACCTGAGAGCTGAAATCACGTTTGTCATAGCCGGTGTACAGCTGACGTGGACGAGCGATTTTGATGCCGTCCTGGTGCATTTCGTTCCAGTGTGCAATCCAGCCCACGGTACGCGCCATCGCGAAGATAACGGTAAACATGGAAGAAGGAATACCCATGGCTTTCAAGATGATGCCTGAGTAGAAGTCTACGTTCGGGTAGAGTTTCTTCTCGATGAAGTACGGGTCGTTCAGCGCGATGTGCTCAAGTTCCATCGCCACTTCCAGCAGGTTGTCTTTCAGATCCAGCTCTTTCAGTACTTCGTGGCAAGTGTCACGCATTACGGTGGCACGAGGGTCATAGTTTTTGTAAACACGGTGACCGAAGCCCATCAGGCGGAACGAATCGTTTTTGTCTTTCGCACGTTTGATGAATTCTGGGATGTGATCGACGCTGCTGATCTCTTCGAGCATTTTCAGCGCAGCTTCGTTGGCGCCGCCATGAGCCGGTCCCCACAGAGATGCGATACCCGCCGCAATACAGGCAAATGGGTTAGCGCCAGAAGAGCCTGCGGTACGCACGGTAGAGGTTGATGCGTTCTGTTCGTGGTCAGCGTGCAGGATAAGAATTCGGTCCATTGCGCGTTCCAGCACTGGGTTCACCACATACTCTTCGCAAGGGGTTGCGAACATCATGTGCAGGAAGTTGCCAGCGTAGGAGAGGTCATTGCGCGGATAAACGAACGGTTGGCCAATGGAATACTTGTAACACATGGCGGCAACGGTCGGCATTTTGGACAGCAGACGGTAAGCAGCGATTTCGCGGTGACGCTCGTTTTCCACGTCGATAGAGTCGTGGTAGAACGCCGCCAGAGCACCGGTCACGCCGCACAGCACGGCCATTGGGTGCGAGTCACGGCGGAAGCCGTGGAACAGGCGAGTGATCTGCTCGTGAACCATGGTGTGGCGTTCAACGATTTTTTTGAAATCTTCGTATTGAGCCTGAGTTGGCGCTTCGCCGTACAGCAGCAAATAGCTCACTTCCAGGAAGGTTGACTCTTTCGCCAACTGATCAATCGGGAAACCGCGGTGTAACAGAACGCCTTCGTCACCGTCGATGTAAGTAATTTTGGATTCGCAAGATGCGGTAGAGGTAAAGCCGGGGTCAAAGGTGAACAAGCCTTTGGAGCCGAGGGTACGAATGTCAATTTCGTCCTGACCCAAGGTGCCGGATAGCACGTCGAGTTCAATTGGGTCTTGACCTTGTAGGGTAAGTGTCGCTTTCTTATCAGCCATTTACAGTCTCCTTAGCGCCTTTATTTTAAAAATCGTCAACAACTGAACAGCCTAAAATATCACCTCAATCCCCGTCATTATTATTTCGGCGGACTCTGCGATCGATTTTAGAAAGGGAACGTAGAGCCAATCGGCTGTGACCTTGGATCACGATTTGACGGACAGGCGACACTTCATCGTTGTTAAAGATTCGATAGATCTTACAATTCTGTTACTCAGCTTTCGGTGGATCAGTACTTACGACAAGGTTATGGATATAACACAATCCCCACTTTTGCATAACTTGGCGTAACAGGGAAGGGTGGATGTGTCTGTCGTAGTCATCACGGATGTGAGCGAATGGCTAATATGTAATGGAAATGTTGATCCAATGTCAAACTACATAATTTATTTTGTTTGGATTGTGAAAAATGGGAGCCTAATCACTGTTTCGCAGAAATGTGACCAAAGCGTTTGTAGGGGAATTGTAATAGGAATGTGATCAACCTATACTTTGCGCCAGGTCTCCGGGTAACCCGAAGTAGGAGCACCCAGCATCACCTTCTTTTGTCTTTCAGGTTAATGGAAAAGCACTGAAGGAATTCATTTTTGCGCCGTTTAAGCACATCGGATGTCGTTGTTTGAGCGCGGGAAATGTGGAGCTTAAGCTCTAATATATCCAAGTAATTGGAATTGTGGGAAGGCGGCAATTGAGCGAGTCACGATGAGCTTACGTCGGTAAGTGATTCGTGCGAGTGAAAGCGGCCAACGCATCCACAATTTCAAGAACGCAGGATAGATGCTGTCTGAACACCGCCAAGGCCGGAGGAAGGAAAATAATAAGACCTTCGTCATCAACGCGATTGCCGCGATCACGAAAAGGTTCTATGAGGTGTGTGGGCAAAACCGTGAAAAAACAAAGACCTGTCAATCTGGATCTGCAAACGATCCGGTTTCCCGTAACTGCAATAGCGTCCATCTTACACCGTGTCTCCGGCGTCATTACCTTCGTCGCTGTCGGTATCCTCCTCTGGCTGCTCGGCATGTCACTCTCTTCGCCTGAAGGGTTTGCACACGCAGCTGAAATCATGAATGGCTTCATTGTGAAATTCATCTTCTGGGGAATACTCACCGCACTGGCCTATCACGTCTGCGGTGGCATTCGTCACTTGCTGATGGATTTCGGCTATATCGAAGAGAGTTTAGCTGTCGGTACCCGTTCAGCCCAAGTGGTGATCGGCCTTACCGTCGTGCTGTCAATTCTGGCTGGAGTCTTCGTATGGTAAACAATGTTTCGGCATTAGGACGCAATGGTGTCCACGACTGGCTGCTGCTGCGCGCATCGGCGATCGTTATCACGCTGTATATCCTTTATATTCTGGGCTTTGTTGTGATGGCTCAGGACATTACTTTTGATGTCTGGCAAGGCTTCTTTGCTTCCTCCATTACCAAAGTATTTACCCTGCTGACGCTGCTTTCGATTCTGATCCACGCGTGGATTGGCATGTGGCAGGTGTTAACGGACTACGTCAAGCCTCTGGCTGTGCGACTGGTGCTGCAACTGGCTATCGTCGTGACGTTAGTGGTTTATCTACTTTATGGAACAATTGTTGTTTGGGGAGCGTAGTCAATGAGTCTGCCAGTCAGAGAGTTTGATGCTGTCGTTATCGGTGCAGGTGGCGCCGGTATGCGTGCCGCATTACAGATTTCACAAACGGGCCAAACTTGCGCCCTGATTTCTAAAGTATTCCCAACCCGCTCCCATACGGTGTCAGCGCAGGGCGGTATCACCGTAGCCCTCGGTAACACCCATGAGGATGACTGGGAATGGCATATGTACGATACCGTGAAAGGCTCCGACTATATCGGTGACCAGGACGCGATTGAATATATGTGTAAAACCGGCCCGGAAGCGATTCTCGAGCTGGAACATATGGGTCTGCCTTTCTCCCGTCTTGACGACGGCCGAATTTATCAGCGTCCGTTTGGTGGCCAGTCGAAGAACTTCGGCGGCGAGCAGGCGGCACGTACTGCGGCAGCGGCTGACCGTACAGGTCACGCCCTGTTGCACACCCTTTATCAGCAGAACCTGAAAAACGGCACCACTATCTTCTCCGAATGGTATTCACTGGATTTAGTGAAAAACCAAGACGGCGCGGTAGTCGGTTGTACTGCCATCTGTATTGAAACCGGCGAAGTTGTTTACTTCAAAGCAAAAGCCACCGTGCTGGCGACCGGCGGTGCAGGCCGTATTTATCAATCCACCACTAACGCACATATCAACACCGGCGACGGCGTAGGTATGGCACTGCGTGCAGGCGTTCCAGTGCAGGATATGGAAATGTGGCAGTTCCACCCGACGGGTATTGCGGGCGCGGGCGTGCTGGTGACCGAAGGTTGCCGTGGTGAAGGTGGTTACCTGCTGAACAAAGACGGCGAGCGCTTCATGGAGCGTTACGCACCTAATGCTAAAGACCTGGCGGGTCGTGACGTGGTGGCGCGTTCCATCATGATCGAAATCCGCGAAGGCCGTGGCTGTGACGGTCCTTGGGGCCCACACGCCAAGCTGAAACTTGACCACTTGGGCAAAGACGTTCTGGAATCACGCCTGCCGGGCATCCTTGAGCTGTCTCGTACCTTTGCTCACGTTGACCCAGTCAAAGAGCCAATCCCGGTTATCCCAACCTGTCACTACATGATGGGCGGCATTCCGACCAAGGTGACCGGTCAGGCGCTGCGCGTGAATGAGAAAGGCGAAGACGTGGTGATCCCAGGTCTGTTCGCAGTAGGCGAAATTGCCTGCGTATCCGTTCACGGTGCTAACCGTCTCGGGGGGAACTCACTGCTCGACCTGGTGGTCTTCGGCCGCGCGGCGGGTCTGCATCTGCAAGAATCCATCAACGAGCAGGGCGACAGCCGCGATGCATCGCAAGATGATATCGACCACGCCCTTGAGCGTCTGAACCGTTGGAACAACACCCGTTCCGGTGAAGATCCGGTGGCGATTCGTAAAGACCTGCAATCCTGTATGCAGCACAACTTCTCGGTATTCCGCGAAGGCGATGCGATGGCGAAAGGTCTGCAAGAGCTGAAAGAGATCCGTGAGCGTCTGAAAAATGCCCGTCTGGATGACACTTCAACAGAATTCAACACCCAGCGCGTTGAATGTCTGGAGCTGGATAACCTGATGGAAACCGCATTCTCCACCGCCGTTTCTGCGAACTACCGTACTGAAAGCCGTGGCGCGCACAGCCGCTTCGACTTCCCAGATCGTGATGATGCTAACTGGCTCTGCCACACGCTTTATCAACCGGAAACTGAGAGCATGACTCGCCGTGAGGTGAACATGCAGCCTAAGCTTCGCGCGGCGTTCCCGCCGAAAGCGCGTACTTACTAGGGCGTTGCGGAGACAGATTATGAAACTCGAATTTTCGATTTATCGCTATAACCCAGATGTTGACGACGCGCCGTACATGAAAGATTACGTACTGGAAGCGGAAGAAGGGCGCGACATGATGGTGCTGGACGCGTTAATCCAGCTGAAAGAGCAGGATCCAACCCTCTCTTTCCGTCGCTCCTGCCGTGAGGGCGTGTGTGGCTCAGACGGTATTAACATGAACGGTAAAAACGGTCTGGCTTGTATCACGCCAGTTTCGGCTTTACAGAAAGGCAGTAAGAAGATTGTTATCCGTCCTCTGCCGGGTCTGCCAGTGGTGCGTGACTTGGTTGTGGACATGGGGCAGTTCTATAAGCAGTATGAGAAAATCAAACCTTACCTGTTGAATGATGGGAAGAATCCCCCGGCGCGCGAGCACTTGCAGATGCCGGAAGAGCGCGAAAAGCTGGACGGATTGTACGAATGTATTCTCTGCGCCTGCTGTTCGACTTCTTGCCCGTCGTTCTGGTGGAACCCGGACAAATTCGTTGGTCCGGCCGGTTTGCTGGCGGCTTATCGCTTCCTGATCGACAGCCGTGACACAGAAACTCAATCTCGTCTGGATAATCTGGACGACGCTTTCAGTGTATTCCGGTGCCACAGCATCATGAACTGTGTCAGCGTGTGTCCTAAAGGCCTAAACCCTACCAAGGCTATCGGTCACATCAAATCGATGCTGCTTCAGCGCGGTGCCTGAGTCAGTAAGATGATGTTCAATAGCGGGAACTCAGGTTCCCGCTAACATTAAGTGAGTTATTGGTAACATATTCGCAACAAGGTGCAACAAAGTTGCCCCCGATTGGAGTAGTATAAGAACAGGAGAAAATAATAAGGTCGGATAACGCAGGGTAGCGCCAAAAGCCAACATGCAACACGAGGCAGCAAGTTGATTTTTGGAGGTTCCTTGACAGAGCCGCAGGCTCCAGACCAATGAACTGAATATGTATGGAAAACCGTCTTACCACGGTGTATCACGGTCAATATTATTAACCACGGCGAAAACTAAAGCTTCAATGCTTAAGGGATCACGATGCAGAACGGCGCAATGAAGGCCTGGCTGGATTCCTCCTATCTGGCGGGTGCAAACCAGTCTTACATAGAACAACTCTATGAAGACTACTTAACCGATCCTGGTTCCGTTGACGATAGCTGGCGTTCAATTTTTAAACAGCTTCCGACAGTGGGTGTCAAACCAGAGCAACTCCATTCTCAAACACGCGATTATTTCCGACGTCTGGCAAAAGACGCTTCTCGCTATAACTCCGCTATCAGCGATCCGGAAACGGATGCCAAGCAAGTTAAAGTGTTGCAGCTGATTAACGCCTTCCGCTTCCGCGGCCACCAGAATGCAAATCTTGATCCTCTCGGCTTGTGGAAACTTGACGACGTGCCTGATTTGGATCCGGCTTTCCACAATCTGACTGAAGCTGATTTCCAGGAAACCTTCAATGTAGGTTCTTTTGCCATTGGTAAAGAAACCATGCAGCTCGGCGAGCTGTACAAAGCACTGAAGCAAACCTATTGCGGCTCTATCGGCGCTGAGTACATGCACATCACTAACACTGAAGAGAAACGCTGGATCCAACAGCGCATCGAATCCGTGGTAGGGCGCGCTAACTTCAGCGATTCAGAGAAGAAAACCTTCCTGAAAGAGCTGACCTCTGCTGAAGGTCTGGAACGTTACCTCGGCGCTAAATTCCCGGGAGCAAAACGCTTCTCGCTGGAAGGTGGCGACGCGCTGGTTCCGATGCTGAAAGAGATGATTCGTCACGCCGGTAAAAACGGTACGCGTGAAGTGGTGCTGGGTATGGCACACCGCGGTCGTTTGAACGTGCTGATCAACGTGCTGGGTAAAAAACCTCAGGACCTGTTCGACGAGTTTGCTGGTAAGCATAAAGAACATCTGGGCACAGGTGACGTTAAGTACCACATGGGCTTCTCCTCCGACGTGGAAACCGAAGGCGGCATGGTTCATCTGGCGCTGGCGTTTAACCCGTCGCATCTGGAAATCGTTAGCCCGGTGGTTATTGGTTCTGTTCGAGCCCGTCGTGACCGTCTGGACGAAGCGCGCAGTAACATGGTTCTGCCAATCACCATTCACGGTGACGCTGCTATCACTGGCCAAGGCGTCGTTCAGGAAACCCTGAACATGTCACTGGCTCGCGGTTATGAAGTGGGCGGTACCGTGCGTATCGTTATCAACAACCAAGTTGGTTTCACCACCTCTAACCCGAAAGACGCGCGTTCTACTGATTACTGTACTGACATCGCGAAAATGGTGCAGGCACCTATTTTCCACGTCAACGCAGATGACCCGGAAGCCGTGGCTTTTGTGACGCGTCTGGCACTGGATTTCCGCAACACCTTTAAACGTGATGTGATGATCGACCTCGTTTGTTATCGCCGTCATGGCCACAACGAAGCCGATGAGCCAAGTGCAACTCAGCCGCTGATGTACCAGAAAATCAAAAAACATCCTACGCCGCGCAAACTGTATGCCGATATTCTGGCTGAGCAGAATGTCGCCAGTGCGGAAGATGCGACCGAAATGGTTAATCTCTACCGTGACGCGCTGGACGCGGGCGACTGCGTGGTTGAAGAGTGGCGTCAAAATGACATGCACACTTTCACCTGGTCTCCGTACCTGAACCACGAGTGGGATGAAGAGTACCCGAGCAAGGTTGATCCTAAGCGTCTGCAAGAACTTGCTCGCCGCGTCAGCCATGTGCCAGAAGCGATTGAAATGCAGGCTCGCGTGGCGAAAATCTACGCCGACCGTATTGAAATGGCCGAAGGCAACAAGAAGTTTGACTGGGGCGGCGCCGAGAACCTGGCTTACGCAACATTGGTCGACGAAGGTATTCCTATCCGTATTTCCGGTGAAGATACCGGCCGTGGCACCTTCTTCCACCGCCATGCTGTTGTTCACAACCAGAAAAACGGTTCTGTCTACGTGCCGCTGTCTAACATTCATAACAGCCAGGGCGAGTTCAACGTCTGGGACTCCGTGCTGTCTGAAGAAGCGGTTCTGGCATTCGAATATGGCTACGCCACGGCTGAGCCGCGCACCCTGACTATCTGGGAAGCGCAGTTCGGTGACTTCGCCAACGGTGCTCAGGTGGTTATCGACCAGTTCATCAGTTCCGGTGAGCAGAAGTGGGGCCGCATGTGTGGTCTGGTGATGCTGCTGCCACACGGCTACGAAGGGCAGGGTCCAGAGCACTCATCCGCACGTCTGGAGCGTTATCTGCAACTCTGCGCTGAGCAGAACATGCAGGTTTGTATCCCGTCGACCCCGGCGCAGGTTTACCACATGATCCGCCGTCAGGCGCTGCGCGGTATGCGCCGTCCGCTGGTGGTGATGTCGCCTAAATCTCTGCTGCGTCATCCTCTGGCCGTTTCGACCATGGATGAGCTGGCAAACGGTAGCTTCCTGCCGGCAATCGGTGAGATTGACGAGCTGGATCCGAAGCAAGTTAAGCGCGTCGTGATGTGTTCCGGTAAGGTCTACTATGACCTGTTGGAGCAACGTCGTAAGAACGAGCAAACTGATGTCGCCATCGTTCGTATCGAGCAGCTGTATCCATTCCCGCACAAAGCAATTCAGGAAGTGCTTGAGAAATTCTCACACGTTCATGATTTCGTTTGGTGTCAGGAAGAGCCGCTGAACCAGGGTGCCTGGTACTGCAGCCAACACAATTTCCGTGAAGTGATTCCTTTCGGGGCTTCTTTACGTTACGCAGGACGTCCGGCGTCTGCCTCTCCGGCAGTTGGCTATATGTCCGTTCACCAGAAGCAGCAGCAAGATCTGGTCAATGACGCGTTAAACGTTAATTAACGAATTTTAGAAGGATTGAGAATGAGTAGCGTAGATATTTTGGTCCCTGACCTCCCTGAATCCGTAGCAGACGCCACGGTTGCCACCTGGCACAAAAAGCCGGGCGACAGTGTAGAACGCGATGAAGTTCTGGTTGAAATCGAAACTGACAAAGTGGTTCTGGAAGTGCCAGCAAGTGAAGCCGGTATTCTGGACAGCATCCTCGAAGACGAAGGTGCAACCGTTGTTTCTAAACAGATTCTGGCGCGCCTGCGTCCGGGCAACAGCACCGGCAAACCAAGCCAGGAGAAAGCGTCTGATAAAGAATCGACGCCTTCACAGCGCCACACTGCGGCACTGGATGACGAAAGCAGCGATGCACTCAGCCCGGCTATTCGCCGCCTGATTGCTGAGCACTCCCTTGACGCCAGCGCTATCAAAGGCAGCGGTGTGGGTGGTCGTCTGACTCGCGAAGATATCGAAGCGCACTTGGCTAAGTCTGGCAAAGACGCTAAGTCTGACGCGGCGCCGGCGAAAGCTGAAACTGCGGCTGCTCCGGCGATCGGCGCGCGTAGCGAAAAACGCGTTCCTATGACTCGTCTGCGCAAACGCGTTGCCGAGCGTCTGTTGGAAGCGAAAAACAGCACCGCCATGTTGACCACGTTCAACGAAATCAACATGAAGCCAATCATGGACATGCGTAAGCAGTACGGCGAAGCGTTCGAGAAACGTCACGGCGTGCGTCTGGGCTTCATGTCTTTCTACCTGAAAGCCGTGGTTGAAGCACTGAAACGCTTCCCAGAAGTTAACGCTTCTATCGATGGCGATGACGTGGTTTACCACAACTACTTCGACGTGAGCATTGCCGTTTCAACCCCACGCGGTCTGGTAACGCCAGTGCTGCGCGACGTTGACACGCTGGGTATGGCTGACATCGAGAAGCAAATCAAAGAGCTGGCCATCAAAGGTCGCGACGGTAAGCTGAAAGTAGAAGAACTGACCGGCGGTAACTTCACAGTGACCAACGGCGGCGTATTCGGCTCGCTGATGTCTACACCAATCATCAACCCACCGCAGAGCGCGATCCTTGGCATGCACGCCATTAAAGATCGCCCAATGGCGGTGAATGGTCAGGTTGTTATTCAGCCAATGATGTATCTGGCGCTGTCCTATGACCACCGTCTGGTTGACGGCCGCGAGTCAGTAGGCTTCCTGGTGACCATCAAAGAAATGCTGGAAGATCCGGCTCGTCTGCTGCTGGACGTCTAGTCCAAGCGGGTCAAGAAAAGAGATCGAAAAGTCTATGGCGCGGTGCGCCGTGCCATAGAGATGCCTTACTACTGAATGGATAGAACATCATGAATTTACACGAGTATCAGGCGAAACAGCTGTTCCTACGCTACGGCCTGCCAGCACCATCAGGCTTCGCCTGTTCCACTCCGCGCGAAGCGGAAGAAGCAGCATCAAAAATCGGTGCTGGCCCGTGGGTAGTTAAATGCCAGGTTCACGCTGGCGGCCGCGGTAAAGCGGGCGGCGTGAAAGTGGTTAAAAGCAAAGAAGAGATCCGCGCTTTTGCTGAAAACTGGCTGGGCAAACGCCTGGTTACTTACCAGACAGACGCACAGGGTCAGCCGGTAAACCAGATTCTGGTTGAAGCAGCGACTGATATCGACAAAGAGCTGTATCTCGGCGCAGTAGTAGACCGTAGCTCCCGTCGCGTGGTGTTCATGGCTTCTACCGAAGGCGGCGTGGAAATCGAGAAAGTGGCAGAAGAAACGCCACACTTGATCCACAAAGTTGCTCTGGATCCACTGGCAGGTCCACAGCCTTACCAAGGCCGTGAACTGGCGTTCAAACTGGGTCTGACCGGTAAGCAAGTTCAGCAGTTCACTAAGATCTTCATGGGTCTGGCGACTATCTTCCTTGAGCGCGACCTGGCGCTGATCGAAATCAACCCACTGGTTGTGACCACTGCTGGTGACCTGATCTGCCTCGACGGCAAGCTGGGCGCAGACGGCAACGCACTGTTCCGTCAGCCAGAATTGCGTGAAATGCGCGACCACAGCCAAGAAGATGCCCGTGAATCTCAGGCTGCTCAGTGGGAACTGAACTACGTTGCTCTCGACGGCAACATCGGTTGCATGGTTAACGGCGCGGGTCTGGCGATGGGGACTATGGACATCGTTAAACTGCACGGCGGCGAGCCAGCTAACTTCCTCGACGTAGGCGGCGGCGCAACCAAAGAGCGCGTAACTGAAGCGTTCAAAATCATCTTGTCTGATGAAAAAGTTAAAGCGGTATTCGTTAACATCTTCGGCGGCATCGTGCGCTGTGACCTGATTGCCGACGGTATCATCGGCGCAGTCGCAGAAGTGGGCGTCAACGTGCCAGTCGTGGTACGTCTTGAAGGTAACAATGCCGAGCTGGGCGCTAAGAAATTGGCGGACAGCGGTTTGAACATCATTGCAGCGACCAGCCTGACCAATGCGGCTCAACAAGTCGTCGCGGCAGTGGAGGGGAAATAATGTCGATTTTAATCAACAAAAACACCAAAGTTATCTGCCAAGGCTTCACCGGCAGCCAGGGTACTTTCCACTCTGAACAAGCGGTTGCTTACGGCACCAAAATGGTTGGCGGCGTAACGCCAGGCAAAGGCGGCACCGAGCATCTGGGTCTGCCAGTGTTCAACACTGTACGCGAAGCCGTGGAATCTACAGGCGCTACGGCTTCTGTGATCTACGTTCCAGCTCCGTTCTGCAAAGATTCCATCCTGGAAGCTATCGATGCAGGCATTAAGCTCATCATCTGTATCACTGAAGGCATCCCAACGCTGGATATGCTGATTGTGAAAGCTAAGCTCGAGCAAACTGACGTGGTAATGATCGGGCCAAACTGTCCGGGCGTTATCACGCCGGGCGAATGCAAAATCGGCATCATGCCGGGCCACATTCACAAGCCGGGCAAAGTGGGCATCGTTTCCCGCTCTGGTACCCTGACTTATGAAGCCGTTAAGCAGACCACTGACAACGGCTACGGCCAGTCAAGCTGCGTGGGTATCGGCGGTGACCCGATACCTGGCTCTAACTTCATCGATATCCTGAAACTGTTCCAGGAAGATCCACAGACTGAAGTTATCGTCATGATCGGTGAGATCGGTGGTAACGCAGAAGAAGAAGCAGCTGCTTACATCAAAGATCACGTGACCAAGCCTGTTGTGGGCTACATCGCGGGCGTGACGGCACCTAAAGGCAAGCGCATGGGCCACGCAGGCGCCATCATTGCCGGTGGTAAAGGTACTGCTGACGATAAATTTGCTGCATTGGAAGCCGCTGGCGTGAAGACTGTTCGCAGCCTGGCTGACATCGGCGACGCAGTAAAAGCGGTTCTGCCAAACTAAATAACTTCGCGTTATTATTTAAATTAAGGCCACTTTCGAGTGGCCTTTTTTATTGCTGCTATAATATTTAACAATTATCCATTTAGATGATTGTTTTTAACAATTAAGCGCTGGGTTAATTCGAAAATAAATAGGCGTAATTGAATTTATAATGTGGCGGAAATGATATTTGTTTCACCATAAATTCACAAATAATTAACCCATTGGCTTTCAATAAAACCGAATGAAACCAATAATTAACAATGTCTAAGATTTTTTGTAGAAAGCCTAAGAACAATATAGAAATAAATAGCCAGATAGGCTTAAATTGTTGCAGATCAATATCAGGGGATCCTGATGTTTCAGCCATTAATTGACCTGTAAATGGAAATACGATTTAGCTCACGCAAAAACCTATTTATTGTGTGGGATTAGTGGCGTAACATTGTCAACCTGTAGCATCAGTACCCAAGAACAGATCTAGGTTGCTAACTTTTCCAATCTTCACATCCCTTAGCGCTGCGGCCTTTTTTGCAGAGTTTTTGCCTACGCATGCGGTGAGATTGGGCGTCAAACGCTACAGTTATCAGTGGCGTATTTGACAGTTTTACTTGTTTGGCAGGTTTTGAAATTGGAAGTCATGAGGCGTTCCGGCAATCGGTTCGTCAGAGAGTCGCAAGTTGGAGTCTTCCTCCGAGGAGCAAGGGGTCAAGATGTTTGATATCGTTGAACTGTCGCGTTTACAGTTTGCTTTAACTGCCATGTACCATTTCTTATTTGTCCCATTAACGCTAGGTATGGCGTTTTTACTGGCAATTATGGAAACGGTATATGTACTTTCCGGCAAACAAATCTATAAAGATATGACCAAATTCTGGGGCAAGTTATTTGCAGTTAACTTTGCTCTGGGTGTGGCCACGGGTTTGACCATGGAATTCCAGTTCGGAACCAACTGGTCATATTTCTCACATTACGTCGGTGATATCTTTGGGGCCCCGCTGGCCATCGAAGGTTTAATGGCGTTCTTCCTCGAATCCACGTTAGTCGGGTTATTCTTCTTCGGCTGGGACCGTTTATCGAAAGTCCAGCACATGACGGTAACCTGGTTTGTCGCGCTCGGCTCAAACTTATCCGCACTCTGGATTCTGGTTGCCAACGGCTGGATGCAAAACCCGATTGCCTCGGACTTCAACTACGAAACCATGCGTATGGAAATGGTCAGCTTCTCCGAGCTGGTCTTAAACCCGGTTGCACAGGTTAAATTCGTTCACACCGTGGCGGCAGGTTATGTCACAGGTGCGATGTTCATTCTGGCTATCAGCTCTTACTACCTGTTGAAAGGTCGTGACGTAGGCTTCGCTAAGCGTTCATTCGCCATCGCAGCAAGCTTCGGTCTGGCTGCCACGCTCTCCGTTATCGTGCTGGGTGATGAATCCGGTTACGAAATGGGGGACGTGCAGAAAACCAAGCTGGCGGCTATCGAAGCAGAGTGGGACACCCAACCTGCACCGGCCAACTTCACGCTGATTGGCTTGCCAAATCAGGACAAGATGGAAAACGAATACTCCATCCAAATTCCTTACCTGCTCGGCCTGATTGCCACGCGCTCCGTCGATACGCCAGTGACGGGTCTGAAAGACCTGATGGCGCAGCATGAAGTGCGCATTCGTAACGGGATGAAGGCGTACACGCTGCTGGAAGAGTTGCGCTCAGGCAATACCGACCCAACCGTGCGTAGCGCCTTCGAGAGAACTAAGCAGGATCTCGGCTACGGCATGCTGCTAAAACGCTATACGCCGAACGTGGCGGATGCCACCGAAGCACAAATCCAGCAGGCGACCAAAGATTCCATTCCTCGCGTTCTGCCGCTGTACTTCGCATTCCGTATCATGGTGGCCTGTGGCTTCCTGATGCTGGCCATCATCGGTCTGTCGTTCTTCATGGTACTTCGCGGCAAGATTGGTCAGAAGCGTTGGCTGCACCGCGCGGCGCTGTGGGGCTTACCGCTGCCGTGGATCGCCGTCGAAGCAGGGTGGTTTGTTGCCGAATATGGCCGCCAGCCTTGGGCTATCGGTGAAGTCTTACCGACGGCTATCGCTAACTCTTCCCTGACTCGCGCTGACGTGTTGATGTCGATGGGGCTGATTTGCGGTCTGTACACCTTGTTCCTTATCGCTGAGATGTTCCTGATGTTCAAATTCGCCCGTCTGGGGCCAAGCAGCCTGAAAACTGGCCGCTACCACTTTGAACAACCTTCAGCACCGCTTGAACAAGCTCGGTAATAGGGAGTCTAGCTATGTTTGATTATGAAGTATTACGATTCATCTGGTGGGCATTGATCGGCGTGCTGTTCATTGGCTTCGCCGTGACCGACGGTTTCGACATGGGCGTGGGCATCTTGCTGCGCATTATTGGCAAAACCGACACTGACCGCCGTGTGATGATCAACTCCATTGCTCCGCACTGGGACGGCAACCAAGTCTGGCTGATCACGGCGGGCGGTGCGCTGTTCGCCGCATGGCCAATGGTCTATGCCGCCGCCTTCTCCGGCTTCTATGGCGCGATGATCCTGGTGCTCTGCGCCTTGTTCTTCCGCCCATTAGGTTTCGACTACCGTTCGAAGCTGGAAAACGCGCGCTGGCGTGGCATGTGGGACTGGGGCATCTTCATCGGTAGCTTCGTGCCTGCATTGGTGTTCGGCGTGGCGTTCGGCAACCTGCTGTTGGGCGTGCCATTCCACATCGACAATGACTTGCGCCTGTTCTACACCGGCAGCCTGTTCGAGTTGCTGAATCCGTTTGGCCTGTTGGCGGGTATCGTGAGCCTGACCATGCTCATCACTCAGGGCGCGACCTACCTGCAAATGCGTACCACCGGCGAGCTGCATTTACGCACTCGCACGGCATCGCAGATCTCAGCCTTGGTGATGATGGTGTGCTTCCTGTTAGCGGGCGTGTGGCTGGTGAAAGGGATTGATGGCTATCTGGTGACGTCGACGCTGGATCACGCAGGTCCATCGAACCCACTGCATAAAACCGTCGCACATCAAGCTGGTGCATGGTTGGTGAACTTCAACAATATGCCGAGCCTGTGGGCTATTCCGGCACTGGGCGTTATCTTGCCACTGTTCACCATCCTGTTCTCACGCATTAATAAAGGCGCACTGGCTTTCGTCAGTAACTCACTGACCATCGCTTGCGTTATTTTGACTGCTGGGATCACCATGTTCCCGTTCGTCATGCCGTCGATCACTAACCCTGACGCCAGCCTGACCATGTGGGATGCAACCTCGACATTGCTGACCTTGAAAGTGATGACCGTGGTGGCCTGTATCTTCGTGCCGATCATTCTGATCTACACCAGTTGGGCGTATTACAAGATGTTTGGTCGTCTCGACAAAACTTACATCGAAAACAACAAACACTCTTTGTATTAATCGTTCAACTGAACGGGAGATAACACTATGTGGTATTTTGCGTGGATCCTCGGGACTCTGTTAGCGTGCTCATTCGGCATTATTACCGCACTGGCTTTCGAGCACAGTGAAGAGAATAAAGCCGCTGCGGCGAAAGAGCGCGAATAATGAGCGCGCTCGCGGATAGAGTTTATGCCGTGACTGACAAGGGCCCCTTGCGGGCCCTTTCATTAGTGATGGCGCTCGTATTAGCTGGATGCGTATTTTGGCAACCGGGTGAATTCGCTTCTTCCACCAGTCAGCTGGAAGTCTGGCATGGGATCATTCTGATTTGGGCCGTTTGCACAGGCCTAATTCACGGCTTTGGATTCCGTCCCCATCGCTCTGTATGGAAAGCGTTCTTTTCACCACTCCCGGCGATGATTATTCTGCTGGCGGGGCTGGTTTACTTTTTTAGCTAGTTTGTTTATCTAATATTGATAGATATTTACACTACTTTTCCTATGGGCCATTCAGGCCCATAATTATTTTCGTTCCTGACTTGCAACCCATTCCCATCAAGAAATCTCTTGCGTATAGTAGGCCCGTCAAATTGCATTACGGGATGTAGAGTGAGTAATTCGTTGTTCCGATGGCCGGTCCGTGTTTATTACGAAGACACAGACGCTGGTGGGGTGGTCTATCACGCCCAGTACATCGCCTTTTATGAAAGGGCTCGCACAGAAATGTTGCGCCAACGCAATATTCACCAGCAACAGTTGTTGGATGAACACGTCGCTTTTGCTGTCCGCCGCATGACGGTCGAATACTTGGCTCCTGCTTGTCTTGATGACTTGCTGGATGTCCAAAGTGAGATAACGTCTATCCGGGGGGCCTCACTTACCTTTGCACAACGAATTCTTGATGCACGTGGCAACCTTCTGAGTACAGCAGAAGTGTTGATTGCATGTATCGATCCACACCAAAAGAAGCCAAGAGCGCTTCCTAAGTCTTTTGTCGCGGAGTTTAAGCAGTGACTGACATGAACATTCTTGATTTATTTTTAAAGGCCAGCATCCTGGTTAAGCTGATCATGCTTATTCTGGTGTGCTTCTCTGTCGCGTCTTGGGCAATCATCATTCAGCGCACTAAGGTGTTGAATGCTGCTACGCGTGAGGCAGAAGCGTTTGAAGATAAATTCTGGTCCGGTATTGAGCTTTCACGCCTTTACCAGGAAAGCCAGGGCCGTCGTGAGACTCTCACTGGCGCCGAACAAATTTTCCATTCAGGTTTCAAAGAGTTCGCTCGTTTGCACCGTGCAAACAGCCATGCGCCAGAGTCGGTCATCGACGGCTCCTCTCGCGCCATGCGTATCTCCTTCAACCGTGAAATGGAAACCCTCGAAACCCACATTCCTTTCCTCGGCACCGTTGGTTCTATCAGCCCATACATTGGTCTGTTCGGTACTGTTTGGGGGATCATGCATGCGTTCATCGGTTTGGGTTCTGTTAAGCAGGCCACCTTACAGATGGTTGCGCCGGGTATCGCCGAAGCCTTGATCGCTACAGCAATCGGTCTTTTCGCTGCAATTCCAGCAGTTATGGCTTACAACCGATTGAACCAGCGCGTGAACAAGCTCGAGCAAAACTACGACAACTTTATGGAAGAATTTACGGCTATCCTGCACCGTCAGGCTTTCTCTCGCGAAACAAGCAGTAACTAAAGGGGGATAGCATGGCTCGAGTACGTGGTCGCCATCGTCGCGAATTAAAGTCAGAGATTAACATTGTTCCGCTGCTCGACGTGCTGTTGGTACTGCTGCTGATATTTATGGCTACAGCGCCAATCATCACGCAAAGCGTGGAAGTTGATCTTCCTGATGCGACAGATTCTAAAACGGTATCTACTGATGATAACCCGCCGGTCATTGTTGAAGTTTCCGGTGTTGGTCAATACACCATCGTGGTGGATCATCAGCGTATGGAGCAGTTGCCGGAACAGCAGGTTATTGCGGAAGCAACCAGCCGTATCCAAGCCAATCCGAAGACAGTCTTCCTGATCGGCGGTGCAAAAGATGTTCCTTATGATGAAATCATCAAGGCGCTGAACATGCTCCATCAGGCAGGCGTGAAATCTGTCGGACTTATGACACAACCTATTTAACGATAGGTAATTTGTAACACTTATTGGAAACCCGGCTTTTCTTGGCCTGATAAAACAGTCGTCTGCAAAGCGATAACTGGTGCAGAAGAAATCCGGGTTTTTGGCAATCCTGTGTTGGGAAATCTATTTTGGTAAAGGCAACTGCAACTGAACAAAACGATAAGCTCAAACGCGCCGTTATTGTTTCGGTCGTTCTGCATATCATCATAATTGCCCTGCTTATCTGGGGATCGCTGGACGAAGATACCAGCATGAGTGGCGGTGGCGGCGGGAGTGACATCTCAGCCGTTATGGTTGATCCAAGCGCGGTGGTTGATCAGTACAATCGCCAGCAGCAGCAACAAGCCGATGCTCAACGCGCTGCCCAATCCCGTCAGAAAAAGTCCGAGCAGCAGGCTGAGGAACTTCAGCAGAAGCAGGCAGCAGAGCAGCAGCGACTGAAAGAATTAGAGAAAGAGCGTTTGCAAGCACAGGAAGATGCTAAGCAGGCGCAGGAAGATGCCAAAGAGCAGCAAAAACAGGCTGCTGAGCAACAAAAGCAAGCTGCTGCCGAGCAACAGAAAGAAGCTCAGGAGCAGGCGCAGAAGGCCGCCGCAGATGCTGCAGCCAAAGCGAAAGCCGAAGCCGCGAAGCAACAGGCTGATGCCGCTGCCAAAGCGAAAGCCGAAGCTGATAAAGTCGCCAAAGCTCAGGCTGACGCGCAGAAGAAAGCGGCTGCCGAAGCGAAGAAACAGGCTGAAGCAGAAGCCGCTGCCACTGCGGCAGCCGCCAAGAAGCAAGCTGAAGCGGAGGCCAAAAAGCAGGCTGAAGCTGACGCGAAGAAACAAGCTGCTGCTGACGCGAAAGCTGCCGCAGCCGCAGAAGCAAAAGAAAAAGCAGAAGCTGCTGCTCAGGCTAAGGCCGATGCTGCGGCAAAAGCGAAAGCTGATGCCGCCGCTGAGAAGAAAGCCGAAGCTGCCGCTGCTGCTAAAAAAGCGGCTGCTGACAAGAAAGCCGCTGCCGCCGCCGCGGCAAAAGAGTCTGAGTCTGTTGATGACCTATTTGGTGGTTTGGCTAACTCTAAAAACGCGCCGAAAGGCGGTGGTGGAGCCAGCGCGCCAGCAGGGCAGGGCAAGAATAAGGCGGCCGGTGCTTCTGGCGCAGATATCGCTAACTATGGCAGCCAGATTAAGGCAGCTATCGAAAGCCGGTTCTATGATGCTTCCTCGTATGCAGGCAAAACCTGTACGCTACGCATTAAAATGGAACCAGATGGCACACTGAAAAGTGTGACGCCAGAGGGGGGAGATCCGGCACTCTGTCAGGCAGCTGTTGCAGCAGCTCGACAGGCTAAATTCCCGAAACCACCTTCAGAAGCTGTTTACGAAATATTTAAAAATGCGCCATTGGACTTCAAACCATAGTAATAGTCGAAAGTTATCGTTTTTCGGATTATTACGAAGGTAAATGTGGTCGACTTATAGTTTTGTGTGCGTTGGTTTGTTAAAATTCTGCTAATTTATCGCGGGCAGATCGGTCCAGATAAGGGAGATACAATGAAGCAGGCATTTCGAGTAGCGTTTGGCCTTTTGATACTGTGGGCGTCTGTGTTACACGCAGAAGTTCGCATTGAAATTACCCAAGGGGTCGACACCGCGCGCCCAATTGGCGTGGTGCCTTTTAAATGGGCTGGTCCTGGTAATCCACCGGAAGATATCGGTGCTATTGTTGCTGCTGACTTACGTAACAGCGGTAAATTTAATCCAATTGATGCATCACGCATGCCTCAACAACCGACAAGCGCATCAGAAGTCACCCCTGCTGCCTGGACGGCGCTGGGTATTGATGCCGTAGTGGTTGGTCAGGTTCAGCCAAGTGCTGACGGCAAGTATTTGGTTTCTTATCAGCTGGTTGATACCTCTGGTTCACCAGGTACTGTTCTGGCACAAAACCAATACCAAATCACTAAGCAGTGGCTGCGTTATTCCGCACACACCGCCAGTGACGAAGTGTTTGAAAAATTAACCGGCATTAAGGGTGCTTTCCGTACTCGTATTGCTTACATCGTGCAGACCAACGGCGGTAAATTCCCGTACGAATTACGCGTTGCTGACTACGATGGCTACAACCAGTTCGTGGTTCACCGTTCACCAGAGCCTTTGATGTCTCCGGCTTGGTCTCCAGACGGTAGCAAACTGGCCTACGTAACATTCGAAAGTGGGCGTTCTGCTCTGGTTGTACAGACTCTGGCTAATGGCGCAATCAAACAGATCGCCTCATTCCCGCGTCACAACGGTGCTCCAGCGTTCTCTCCAGACGGCAGCAAACTGGCCTTCGCCTTGTCTAAAGGCGGCAGTCTGAACGTTTATGTAATGAATCTTGGCTCGGGTCAAATTACCCAAGTTACTGATGGACGTAGCAACAACACCGAACCAACCTGGTTCCCAGATAGCCAGACTCTGGCTTTCACCTCGGATCAGGGCGGTCGTCCACAGCTTTATAAAGTCGGTATTAATGGCGGTGCGCCTCAGCGTCTGACCTGGGAAGGTTCTCAGAATCAGGACTCTGATATCAGCTCGGATGGTAAGTTCCTGGTTATGGTGAGCAGCAACAATGGCTCGCAGCACATCGCTAAACAAGATCTAGTAACGGGAGCCGTTCAAACATTGACGGACACGTTCCTGGATGAAACGCCTAGTATCGCCCCAAATGGCACCATGGTGATTTACAGCGCCTCTCAAGGTCTGGGTTCCGTGTTGCAGTTGGTCTCGACTGATGGGCGTTTCAAAGCGCGTCTTCCGGCAACTGATGGACAGGTAAAATTCCCTGCCTGGTCGCCGTACCTGTGATGCATATAAAACTATGTATGGCAAAAATTATAAAAGGATCAACGAGATGCAACTGAACAAAGTGCTTAAAGGGCTGCTGCTGGCTGTGCCTGTACTGGCAATCGCCGCGTGTAGTTCTCACAAAAGCGCAGACAATGGCCAATCTGGTATGGGCGCTGGCGCTGGCACTGGTGCAGAGAGCGGCAACATGTCTTCTGAAGAGCAAGCGCGTCTGCAGATGCAAGAGCTGCAAAAGAACAATATCGTTTACTTCGGTCTGGACAAGTACGATATCGCTTCTGACTTCGCTCAAATGCTGGATGCGCATGCTGCATTCCTGCGCAGCAACCCTTCATACAAAGTGACTGTTGAAGGTCATGCGGATGAACGTGGTACTCCGGAATACAACATCGCTCTGGGTGAGCGTCGTGCTACTGCAGTTAAAATGTACCTGCAAGGCAAAGGCGTTTCTGCTGACCAGATCTCTATCGTTTCTTACGGTAAAGAGAAGCCAGCTGTACTGGGCCACGACGAAGCGGCTTACGCTAAAAACCGTCGTGCCGTACTGGTATACTAAGAGAGTCGCATGAGCAGTAACTTCAGACATCACTTGTTGGGTCTGTCGTTACTGGTTGGCGTAGCGGTCCCATGGGCCGCTACTGCCCAAGCGCCAATCAGTAATGTCGGCTCAGGCTCGATAGACGATCGAGTCACCTCTCTGGAGCGTATTTCTAACGCTCACAGCCAACTATTAACTCAACTTCAGCAACAACTCTCTGACTCCCAACGCGATATTGATTCTCTCCGTGGTCAAATTCAGGAAAACCAATATCAGTTAAGCCAGATTGTTGATCGCCAAAAGCAAATTTATCAGCAGATGGACAGTCTTAGCAGCCAGAGTTCTGGTAATGCGAATGCTGCCGCTTCAGGCGCTGCTGGTGGAGCTGCTGCCGGCGCAGCCACTGATTCATCCACTCCTGCCCCTACGCAGGCTCCTGCGAGCACGGGTGATGAAAATACTGACTACAATGCTGCCGTTGCACTTGCCCTGGAAAAGAAACAGTACGATCAGGCTATTTCAGCTTTCCAGGCGTTCATCAAGCAATACCCGAAATCGACTTACCTGCCTAACGCCAACTATTGGTTAGGTCAGTTGTATTACAACAAAGGTAAGAAAGATGACGCGGCTTATTTCTACGCCGTGGTGGTTAAAAGCTATCCAAAATCTCCAAAAAGTTCGGACGCGATGTACAAGGTTGGGGTGATCATGCAGGAGAAAGGGCAGGCTGATAAAGCCAAGGCTGTCTTCTCGCAGGTCGTAAAACAGTACCCAAATACCGATGCGGCTAAACAAGCTCAAAAACGCTTGTCTTCACAGTAATTCGTTATTCAGGCCCAGAAAACATCCATTTCGATGGTTTTCTGGGCTTGAATGCGTGAAGAACAAGCAGTCAGAGTTTTTTCTTCAATTAAACGTTGCACTGAAAAGTTATATAAGTAATATATGCCGCCGTTGCCTAGGCAACTGTAACGCGTTAAAGCAGCGAGAGATTTAGTGTTTGAGCGGGCCGTTAGCTCAGTTGGTAGAGCAGTTGACTTTTAATCAATTGGTCGCTGGTTCGAATCCAGCACGGCCCACCACTTTCGAAGTGGAACTCAGAGTAAAGCAGTGCAGGATGAGAACCTTTGGTTCGAGCCGAGCGAAGCGAGACGACAACGCAATAGCGTTGCCCGTAGGGTGAGCTCGTAGAGCGAATCAATCCAGCACGGCCCACCACTAAATCTTAAGTGATTTAACGTTGAGTATTAAGAAGTAGACCGTGGGCCGTTAGCTCAGTTGGTAGAGCAGTTGACTTTTAATCAATTGGTCGCTGGTTCGAATCCAGCACGGCCCACCACTTTTTCAGTGGGACACACGGTAAAGCAGTGCAGGATGAGAACCACTGGTTCGAGCCGAGCGAAGCGAGACGACAACGCGAACGCGTTGCCCGTAGGGTGAGCTCGCAGAGCGAATCAATCCAGCACGGCCCACCACTTCTTAGTCACTCGATAGATATTTGTAGTACCGCAACACAGCGCGGGCCGTTAGCTCAGTTGGTAGAGCAGTTGACTTTTAATCAATTGGTCGCTGGTTCGAATCCAGCACGGCCCACCACTTTTAGATAAGTGGCAGCATAGGGAGTGATTCGTTTTCAACGAATTGCGCAGCAGTAAGAAGTATCGCGACATACCGCGGGCCGTTAGCTCAGTTGGTAGAGCAGTTGACTTTTAATCAATTGGTCGCTGGTTCGAATCCAGCACGGCCCACCACTTTCTAAGTGGGACTCAGAGTAAAGCAGTGCAGGATGAGAACCACTGGTTCGAGCCGAGCGAAGCGAGACGACAACGCGAACGCGTTGCCCGCAGGGTGAGGTCGAAGACCGAATCAATCCAGCACGGCCCACCACTTCTCTGACAAGAATCTGTTAAGAGAAGCAGACTAAAACGCCTCAAGGCGTTTTTTTCGTTTCTAGCCCTCCTAAACCTCCAATCTCGTCACCTTTTTTAAGTCCCTTAAACACTTTTATCTTAAAGCACAAAATATAAGCGACTTTTCTCCACATCTGCGCTATTTTGTTTAGCATACAAAACAAATGGGTGTTTTATCCCATTATTGGTGCCTTTGTCAGACTGAGCCCCTGACGACAAGAGATGATGAGCGATGAGCGAGACTTTAGATCTGAACGCCGCGGTGTATCCATTTCCTCCCAAGCCTGTGCCTTTAAGCCAGGATGAAAAAGCCTTCTATAAAGCCAAGATTAAAACTCTGCTGAAGCAGCGCAATGCGGTGATGGTTGCGCACTACTACACTGATCCTGAGATTCAGCAGCTAGCTGAGGAGACGGGCGGCTGTGTGGCAGACTCGCTGGAGATGGCGCGCTTCGGCAGCCAACATCCGGCTTCAACCTTGTTGGTTGCAGGCGTGCGCTTTATGGGCGAGACGGCGAAGATCCTCAGCCCGGAGAAAACCGTGCTGATGCCAACTCTGAATGCCGAGTGTTCTTTAGATCTTGGCTGCCCTGAGCAGGCGTTTTCTGATTTTTGCGACAGTCACCCGGATCGCACCGTGGTGGTTTACGCCAATACCTCGGCGGCAGTAAAAGCCCGTGCAGACTGGGTGGTGACCTCCAGTATCGCGGTGGAGTTAATCGAGCATCTCGACAGTCTGGGTGAGAAAATCATCTGGGCTCCTGACCGCCACCTCGGTAACTATGTGCGCAAGCAGACGGGCGCCGACGTGCTGTGCTGGCAGGGCGCCTGCATCGTGCATGACGAGTTTAAGACGCAGGCATTGTCGCGCATGAAGGCGCTGTATCCTGACGCGGCCGTGTTGGTGCATCCTGAATCTCCACAGGCGATTGTGGATATGGCCGATGCCGTGGGTTCTACCAGCCAGCTGATTCAGGCGGCCAAGAGCTTGCCTAATAACAAACTCATTGTGGCCACCGATCGCGGTATTTTTTACAAAATGCAGCAGGCGGTGCCGGATAAAGAGTTGTTCGAAGCGCCAACTGCCGGTGAAGGTGCCAGTTGCAGAACCTGCGCCCACTGCCCGTGGATGGCGATGAACGGCCTGAAAGCCATTGCCGAAGGATTAGAACTGGGCGGTGCCCAGCACGCGATTGAAGTGGATGAAGCCCTTCGCGTGAAGTCATTGATTCCACTGAACCGCATGCTGGACTTCGCCGCGCAGCTTAAGCTGCGAGTGCAGGGTAACGCTTAAACATTTTCATTAACGAAGGCTACAGAAGGGAATCGCGATGGATTTTTTCAGCACCAGCAATATTCTGGTTCATATCCCGCTCGGTAAAGGCGGCTATGACCTGTCGTGGATTGAAGCTATCGGCACGCTGTTTGGTCTGCTGTGCATCTGGTTTGCCAGCAAAGAGAAAATCATTAACTACCCGTTTGGGCTGATTAACGTCACGCTGTTCGCGGTGATCTTCTTCCAGATCCAGCTTTATGCCAGCCTGCTGCTACAGATATTCTTCTTCGCCGCCAACATTTATGGTTGGTACGCGTGGAGTCGTCAGACTGAAGATAAGCAAGCCGAGCTGCAAATCCGCTGGCTGCCCCGTGGTAAAGCGTTGGTATGGGGCGCGGTCTGCGTGGTGGGCATTCTGTTTATGACTTTCAATATCGACCGCGTTTTTGCGGCACTCAGTCTGCTAGCCGTTAATCTGATGCAAGGGCTGGGGCTGAATGTGCATATGCCTGAACTGCAACCCGACGCCTTCCCGTTCTGGGACTCATCAATGATGGTGCTGTCGATCATCGCCATGCTGCTGATGACACGCAAATATGTGGAAAACTGGCTGGTGTGGGTGGTTATCGACGTGATTAGCGTGGCGATTTTTGCTTATCAGGGCGTGTATGCCATGGCGCTGGAATACGTGCTGTTGACGCTGATTGCCCTGAATGGCTCGTGGCTTTGGATTAAGAGCGCCGCTCAGAATGGCTCTAAGCCGCTACAGCGCGTTTAAACAGTAAGTTAATACGATTTACTCAAGAGCCTCCCTGTGGGAGGCTCTTGGCGTTTAAGGTGGGATTAATGATGGTGATGCGCGTGGCTGTGACCAAGATGGCTATGGCCGTCATCTGCAACGCTGTCGCTGATCACACAGTCTGGCGTGCTGCAGGTACCATATTCCATCTGAATCGTGGCGTGGCCGATACGGTATTTATCCAGCAAGTAAGCCTGAATCCGGCCTAACAGCGCGTCGTGGTCGTGAGGTGGCACAACCTGCACGTGCAGCGTCATCAGGCGTTTCTCGCCAATTTGCCAGACGTGAACGTGATGAACGCTGCGCACTTCGGGAATAGTGACCGACAAGTCTTTGCGCAGTTTCTCAATATCAATTTCCTGCGGCGTGCCTTCCAGCAGTTCGTGGAAACTCTCCTTCATCAAGCGCCACGCATTGCTTAGCACCAGACAGGAAACTAGAACCGACAGAATCGGGTCAATAGGCGTCCAGCCGGTTTTCATGATGATAATGGCTGCCGCCACGGCACCAATCGAGCCGAGCAGATCACCCAGCACGTGGAGCGCCGCGGCGCGCACGTTAATATTGGCTTTCTCCTCGCCCTGGTGCAGTAACCAGAATGAGAACAGATTGGCAATCAGGCCGGCAATACCAATCGCCAGCATGGTGCCGCCCATCACAGGCTGTGGGTTGGCGAAGCGGACGATGGCCTCCCACACTATCAGGATGACGATAACCAGCAGGGCGGCAGCGTTGACGAAGGCCGCCATGGTGGTCAGACGCAGATAGCCAAAGGTGTGGCTGGCGCTCGGTTTGCGTTTCGCGAAATGCACGGCCAAGAGTGCAATGAGCAGGGCCGCGGCGTCGGTGAGCATATGCCCAGCATCGGCGATCAGGGCCAGCGAGCCGGAGATCAGGCCGCCAATGACTTCGACAACCATGAAAACGACGGTAACCAAAAAGGCTAACAATAACCGACGGCTATTTTTATCCTGAGGTAAAAATGACATAGCTTTCCTTAAGTAATGATTTGCCGGTTTTCAGCAGCCGGATTGACTTGTCTATCAAGCTGCTGAAGCAAATCCTGCAACAGTTGATGCATTGTAGTATAGGCTTCGGGCGCAGTCTTGCCTTGCTGGCAGGCGTTGATCACCGCCTGAAATGCCTCTGCGGGGTGCGAATAGCCCAGAATCAGCAGGCTGCCCTTCATTCTATGGGCCGCATCTTTCAGAGTTTCCCTATCTTCCACGGCGTAAGCCTGAGCCGCGCGCTGCTGGTCGACCCGCAGGGTGTGAAGCAGCGTCTCGCGCAACTTCTCAATTAGCCTCGGGTCGTGATTGCCCGTCAGGGCCAAACGCTCGCCAATATCTTGAAATAGCGAGCTATTGCTGGGAAGCAGTTGGCGGATATCCTCCAGTAAAATCGGCTTGGTCAGGCAGTGCGGGACTTTAAGCTGTTGCAGCGGCAGGCGGGTGAACTCCTGCACATCCGCCGAGCAGAGCACGATTTGGCTGGCAGCAAGCTGTGGATGCTGGCGCTCGCGGCGGCGGATCAGCTTGGTCAGCAGCACGCCGTCGGGGCGCGGCATGTTGTAGTCAATAAACAGCAGTTCAAATGGGCGCTCGACGTGCGCCCGCAACAGCGCACGGCCATCATCAAACAGGGTCGCGGTGATGCCCAATGCCGAGAGCTGGCGCTGCATCAGTAGCAGATTGGTCGGGTGGTCATCAATCACCGCCACGCGAAGCTGGCTCAGGCTGGGAGCCGAAGGCGCTGGCGGCGGGGCGAGAGTTGGCTCGTGGGTTTCTGCCGCCGGAAGCATCACCCGCACCTCAGTTCCCGCATCCGCACGCGAGAGCAGTTCAATCTTGCCGGACATCTTATCGACAATCTCTTTGCACACCGACAGGCCCAGCCCGCTGCCCTGAACCGAGAAGCGCTGGGCACCTTTGGCGCGGTAATAGGGATGGAAAAGCAGTTCGGCCTCGTCGGGATCAATGCCGCACCCGGTATCCAGCACGCGAATATCCAGCTCATCCTGCTGCCAGCGCACCTCAACCCGGATTTCCCCTTCCGCCGTAAATTTGATCGCATTGCCAATCAGGTTATTCATCACCTGCATCAATCGGTCGGGATCAATGAGCCATCTTGCGGGCAGAGAGGAGAGGGCGATGACCTGAAAATCGACCGGTTTCTTACCCATTAGCGGCGGATAAAGGCGGCTAAGCAGGGCAATCCACTCAGTAGGCGACATCGGCTTGGGTGCCAGCGTCAGAATGCCGCTGTCGAGGCGGGCGTGGTCCTGAAGGTCATTCAGCAGGTTCATCAGCGACGACGCGGAGCTGTAAATCACCGGCAGATTTTCGCTGGTGGCGGGCTGGCGCTGAAGTTCCAGTTCGAGCAGGCCGAGAATGGCGTGCATCGGCGTGCGCAGTTCGTGGCTCAGCGTGGCGAGGAATTGGCTCTTGCTGCGGTTTGCCTCCTCCGCCTGCTGGCGCGCCAGTTCAATCATCTGCCTTTCCTGTTGCTCTTTGCGCTGCTCGCGGCGCTGTAGCCACTGGCGGCGCGCGAGGATCACCAGCAGCACCGCGACGACGCTGGCAAGCAGGCCGAGGAGCCACGTAGTTTGCGGCGGCATGCGATTGTCATTGACCGCATCAATCACATTGCGGCGATCGCTGGTCCAGTCATCGCGCAGCGATTGCAGCGTCTGCGGCGGGATCTGCTGTAGGCTTTTGTCCAAAATTGACAGCAGCAGCGGAGAGGCCGCGTCGACGCCAAAGGAGATGGGGTAGGAGATATTATTGGCGGCGAAAGCCAGCTTTATCTGGCCGGAATAGCGCGAAAGCGAGATGAAGTTGGCCGAAACAATATTATCGATCAGCGCGTCGATTTGCCCATTAGCCAGAGCGTCATACAGGGTTTGGGTATCGTCGAAGGCGATTTGCTGGACGTCCGCGGGAAGCAGAGACGCGGCGAGATCCCCGCGCATGACGCCAATCCTTTTACCAGCCAGATTCTGCCACGTGGAGACACCTTCGCTGCTTTGGCGGACATACACGCCCCACAGCGAGCGATGGAAAGGCATGCTGCTGAGGTAGTTCTCGCGCGAATTCGCCGACAGTGGCAGCACCGCGCGGAACAGCGCCTGCCCCTGACGCACCTGAGCATCGGCGCGCTGCGGGTTGCTTCCCCAAACTGGTTCGAACTTCAGCCCGGTGTTTTGCGCGATGATGTTGAGAATATCCACCACGTAGCCGTGCGGCAGCCCGTCGGATCCGCGATAAACGAAGGGATAATTGTTCTCCGTCGCGGCATAGTTGACCTGCGGATGTTGATGAACCCACTCTTGTTCCATCGCCGTCAGCGAGGCATTTCCGGCGTCCAAATAGCTAGGGATCGGCTTATTCCAGCGGCCTTGCAGGGTGTTCATCACCTCCATCGGCGTGGTGGTGATGGTCTGGTTGAGCACCTCGAGCAGGGCCGGGTTTCTACTGACGAAAACAAAGGAGAGGTTGCCAAAATCCAGCGCGCTTTCAATGCGATAGATTTGGCCGAGTTGCAGCTGATCCAAAATGAAACTGGCGCTGGCCTCATCGGCAATCAGGTAATCACTTTTGCCATTAAGCAGGGAGTAAATAGCCTGCAGGTTGTTGTCGAACAGGTGGACGTCAGGGGTTAATTTTCTAATACGATCAAAAGCCTGCATGCCGGTCATCTTACTAATGGCGATTTGGGCGTCGTGGGAATTGACCATGACCTGACGGCCGTTTTGCCGGTTGCGCAGGACACGCAGCGGGCTGACGTAATAAGGTTTTGACGCCCACATCCCCGAAGGCAGGGCGTTTAGCGGGATGCCATAAAACAGGTCGATCTCCCCCTGAGCCAGCGCGCTCTGCAAAGCGGGCAGGGAAGGGTAGCCGCGCAGGTCCAGTGTGATACCTAATGCCTGCTGGACATAGCTCAGATAGTCGGCGTTTAGCCCATAAAAATCATTGTTGATCAAAATGTTGTAGGGGCTTGTATTGTCGCTGAGAATGCCAATGCGCAGCGTTTTTCCGCGCCACGGATTGTTGACCCCGTTGAGTAAAACGTCGGTGGGCAGGCTGAGATTATTCATTAAGTGCAGGGTGGTCGGCGCAGCCTGAAGGGGAGAAGTCAGCAGCAAAAACAGCGTCAGCCACAGGCCGTGAAGAGCCTTTCTCACTGCTGTAACTCTTTATAAACGGCTGCTAGCTCGAACAGGTTCTTGGCGCCGGTTTTACGCAGAATAGTATTTTTATGGGTGCTGACGGTTTTATTGCTGATGTTGAGCATGTCGGCAATTTGCACGTTCGACAGCCCCTGCGACAGCAATCCGATGACCTGCAACTCTTTCGGCGTCAACGCCAGCGTCTCTTCCACCTCTTCTTGCAGGCAAGGGTTGATGAAGTCGGGGAAACTGCGCTCGCCCTGACTCAGCGCGTCAATGGCGGCGATAAGCTGCGGCATCGGCTGGCCCTTGCTGACAAATCCGCAGGCACCGGCGTTAAAGGCCAGGCGAGCGTAAACCTCTTCCTCCTGAGCAGTGTAAATCAGCACGGTGAGGTCGGGATAATGGCGCAGCATGCGGCGCATAAGCTGTAAACCGTCCACCTGCGGCAAGCCAATATCCAGCACCACGAGGGCAAATTGCTCCTCCGCCAGAGACGCCATCGCCTGAACGTCGTCCGAGACGCTGGTCATCTGCCATGAAAAATTCGATTTTTGCAGGGCAGCTTCCAGGGCAACCTGAACTAAGGGATGATCGTCAACGAGGAGCAAGGCTGGCATAAAATACGTTCACTGCATGTGGCCAAAAGGACTTTCAGCATAACCGAAGCCGGATCGCTTGCAAACGCCGATAAAAAAAGGGAGCCGAGGCTCCCTTTAGGCGGTTAACGAGGTGGGTTAATCACGGAATCTTTGTTTTCCGCAACTACACCTTAGTTACCGGTGGCTTTAGATTGGTTGGTACCCGGAACCTGGTCTGGGCAGCGGCCGTCTTTACACATGGCCTTTTTGTGATCTACCGTTTTCTTATGTGCTTCGCTGTGTTTCTTGGTGGTGTTCTTATGCGCTTTGTCTTTATGCACTTCGTTCACGGGCTGGTCAGTGTTGTTGATTTTGCTGTTATCAACATTGTTCGGGGCAATTTTCTGGATTGAACCCGGATCGTTCGCCTGATTCGCCGCGCCATTGTTAGAGCCTGAATCTTCTGCAAAGGCTGCACCCGTACCCATCGCCATTGAAGCAGCAAATACCATCATAATGATCTTCTTCATACCTGACTCTCCATCTCATGGTTGTGAATATTCATTTGTTGTAGGGCTGTACAAAAAACGCCATATCTAAAGATTAGCTTAAGTTAGACAGGTCGAAGGATTATTGAGACTAATCGCAATAGCCATACTGGCTTAAAGTGCATTTACACCAGCTGACATTGCAGCTAGATTGGATGCGTTCAGCATTCTGCTACGCCTTTATTTTGAAATACCCATTGGAACAGCTATGACCTATCAAAACGACGATTTACGCATCAAAGACATTAAGGAACTTTTGCCGCCTGTAGCCCTGTTAGAGAAATTTCCCGCTACCGATAAAGCCGCAAAAACGGTATCTCAGGCACGTAATGCCATTCATAAGATACTGAAAGGGAACGATGATCGTTTACTCGTCGTTATTGGTCCTTGTTCGATTAACGATCCCAAAGCCGCGAAAGAATACGCTGCACGTTTACTCAGCCTGCGCGAAGAACTGCGCGGTGACCTGGAAATCGTGATGCGCGTTTACTTCGAAAAACCGCGTACCACGGTGGGCTGGAAGGGTCTAATCAACGACCCACACATGAACAACAGCTTCCAGATTAATGATGGTTTGCGCATCGCGCGTAAATTGTTGCTGGATATTAATGACACCGGCCTGCCGGCTGCTGGCGAATTCCTCGACATGATCACGCCACAGTATTTAGCAGATTTGATGAGTTGGGGCGCAATTGGCGCGCGTACCACTGAATCTCAGGTACACCGAGAGCTGGCGTCTGGCCTGTCTTGCCCGGTGGGCTTCAAAAATGGCACCGACGGCACCATCAAAGTGGCCATCGACGCTATCAACGCGGCGGGCGCGCCACACTGCTTCCTGTCGGTCACCAAGTGGGGCCACTCGGCGATTGTCAGCACTAGCGGCAACAACGACTGCCATATCATCCTGCGTGGCGGCAAAGAGCCAAACTATAGCGCTGACGATGTGAAAGCCGTGAAAGAAGGCCTGAAAAAAGGCGGACTGCCAGCCCAAATCATGATCGACTTCAGCCACGCCAACAGCAGCAAACAGTACAAAAAGCAGATGGAAGTCTGTACTGACGTTTGCGGCCAACTGGCAAACGGCGAACAGTCGATTATTGGCGTGATGGTTGAAAGCCACTTGGTGGAAGGCAACCAGAGCCTCGACAGCGGCGAACCACTGGTTTACGGCAAAAGCGTCACCGACGGCTGCATTGGTTGGGAAGACACTGAAGTGCTGCTGCGCCAGCTGGCGGATGCGGTGAAAGCGCGTCGCGGTTAAGTTTTAACACGCTGCTCGCTGAAAAGCAGACATAAAAAACGGGGCCGATTGGCCCCGTTTTGCTATCTGAAGTTTAGCCGAGGCTAATTACTTCGCTTTACCTTGGTTAGCAACGGCCGCGGCTTTCGCTGCGATTTCGTCTGCATCACCTAAGTAGTAGCGTTTGATAGGTTTGAAGTTTTCGTCGAATTCGTAAACCAATGGAACACCGGTAGGGATGTTCAGTTCCAGAATTTCGTCTTCGCTCAGGTCATCAAGATATTTAACCAGCGCACGTAGGGAGTTACCGTGAGCCGCAACGATCACGCGCTCGCCGCTTTCAATGCGTGGTTTGATAACGTCAGTCCAGTAAGGGATAACGCGATCGATGGTCAGAGCCAGACTTTCAGTGGTTGGCAGCTCTTCAGGGCGCAGTTTTGCGTAACGCGGGTCGTGCCCTGGGAAACGCTCATCGCTCTTGTCTAATTCTGGTGGGGTTACCGCGAAGCCGCGACGCCACTGTTTAACTTGCTCGTCGCCATATTTAGCGGCGGTTTCAGCTTTATCCAGGCCCTGCAACGCGCCGTAGTGACGTTCGTTCAGTTTCCAGGATTTCTCAACCGGCAGCCAAGGCTGGTCCAGTTGATCTAATACGTTCCACAGCGTGTGGATAGCGCGCTTCAGCACGGAGGTGTAGGCGAAATCGAACTGGAAGCCTTCGTCTTTCAGCAGTTTACCCGCAGCTTTAGCTTCTTTCTGCCCTTTCTCGGACAGGTCAACATCGTACCAACCGGTAAAGCGGTTTTCTTGGTTCCACTGACTTTCGCCGTGTCTTACCAGAACCAGCTTGGTTACAGCCATAGCTAAACTCCTCAATTAACTGAATATTCAATGATAACTGTTATCATTATAGGGTCTGTGCGCCGCAGACGGCAATCTGATTGTTGCATCTCATGCTGCCTGCGGCGCGCATTGGTCACTCACCATAGCGAATTTAAGAGTTCAGTTCAGCCGCTTAGCCTGCTTTTTTCAGGCACGTGCTCATGAACGTCTTACGAGCATCACCTTTCAGCTCTTTTTTGGCTGCGTCGGCATTACAGGTTTTCATCTTGTTTTGTTGATCGGTCAACTTCTGATCCGGCTTGGTTTCAGCCTTCAAACAGTGGCTCATAAAGGTCTTACGCTCATCGCCTTTCAGCGACTGCGTGGTGGCCTGTTGATTACAATCAGTCATTTTCTGACGTTGTGCCGTCTGTGCGGCGGAAGGGGCTTTTACAGCATCAGCGGCCAGCGCAGAGCCGCCAATTAACAGCGTAGTAAGCAGAGGTAAAACCACAGATAAACGCATAACGGATTCCTTTTCAGACGTCCCCCTAACGGGACACTCCCTAAGCGTAGATCGGCCTTTGCGCTTTAGCATTAAAAAAGCGTAACAGCTGGCGCAGAAAGTGATGAAAAGGGGAGAGAGCGCAAAGAAAACAGGGCCTTGCGGCCCTGAGTGTGGAATCAATCTGGCGCTTTATAATGCGAAAAATTGATAAACCGTCTGCGAACGGTAGCCCTGGCCGGGTTTTATCCAGCAGCTAGGCTGTGGCCATTCAGGGTGATTCGGACTGTCGGGCAGAAACTCGGTTTCCAGCGCCACGCCCTGATAGTTTTCATATTCCCCGCCTGAGCGATTCGGCGTACCGCGCAGGAAATTGCCGGTGTAGACCTGTAGCGCCGGGGCTGAGGTAAACAGGCTCATTCTAACCTTGCCGTCGGCTGACCATAGGTGCGCCGCCGGATGCTCCGCGCTGTTACAGGTGCGATTGAGCAACCACGCGTGGTCATAGCCTTTCACTCGCTGCTGCTCGCGATCGCGCAGGAAATCCTCGGCCAGCGTTTTAGGCGCGCGGAAATCCAGCCCGGTGTGCTCGACAGGGGTCAGATCAGCACTGGGAATGCCGTCACTGTCGACCGGCAAGAAACGCTCGGCGAACAGTTGCAGCTTCTGTTTGCGCGCATCGTGACCTTCGCCATCCAGATTGAAATAGGCGTGGTTGGTGAGGTTAATCGGGCAGAGTTTGTCGACCGTCGCCTGATAGCGAATTTCCAGACGATGATCGTCAGTAAGGCGATAGTGAACCTCCGCCGTCATATTGCCCGGATAACCCTGATCGCCATCGGCGGAGAGCAGTTGGAAGCTCACCGCCTGCGCGCTGCGTGACAGTAGCGTCCAGCGCCGCGCGTGGAAGCCCTCAGGGCCGCCGTGCAGCTGGTTTTCACCCTGATTTGGCACCAGCGCATAAGTTTGCCCGTCAATCGTCAGCTGCGATTTGGCGATGCGATTAGCGTAGCGGCCAACGGTGGCACCCAGATAGGCACTTTGATTGACATAGCCCTGCGGTGATTCGCAGCCCAGCAGCAGCTCGCGCTTGCTGCCATCGGCGAGAGGGAATTCCAGCGAAAGCCAAGTCGCGCCCCAATCCATGAACGTGGCGGTGGTGCCCGCCGCATTCTGCAGGGTGATCAGCTCGAACGGGTCGCCGTCCGGTGCCAACGGGGTGTTTTCCGGTTTTAGCATACGCCCGCTCCCTGAGACGCGGTGCAGACGTAAAACGTCTCTTTCAGCCCGGTTTGCTCAGGGTATTCACGGGCCACCGCGCTGCGCACGTCGTCAACCAAAGATTCAGGGATAAGCGCCACGATACAGCCGCCGAAGCCGCCGCCGGTCATGCGCACGCCGCCCTGATCGCCAATCACGTTTTTCACGATGTCGACCAACTTATCGATTGGCGGAACGGTAATTTCGAAGTCGTCACGCATGGAGGCGTGGGACTCGGCCATCAGCTGGCCCATTTTCTTCAAATCACCGGCGGCCAGGGCATCTGCCGCCGCCAAGGTGCGAGCGTTTTCGGAAATCACATGGCGCGCGCGGCGGGAAACCAGCGGATCCAGCTCGTTAGCCACCACGTCAAACTGCTCTTGTGTCACGTCGCGCAGGGCTTTCACACCAAAGAAGCGGGCGGCGGTTTCGCACTGCTCGCGACGCTGGTTGTATTCGCTATCCACCAGGCCGCGTTTCACATTAGAGTTGATGATCACCACGGCGGCGTTTTTCGGCATCGACACCGCGCGGGTTTCCAGCGAACGGCAGTCAATCAGCAGCGAGTGATCCTGCTTGCCGAGGGCGGAAATCAGCTGATCCATGATCCCGCAGTTACAGCCGACGAACTGGTTCTCGGCTTCCTGACCATTGAGCGCCAGCGCCACGCCGTCCAGCGGCAGGTCATACAGTGATTTCAGCGCCTGACCGACCGCCACTTCCAGCGAGGCCGACGAGCTAAGGCCCGCGCCCTGCGGCACGTTGCCGCTGATCACCATGTCCGCGCCTGAGAAATCTTTGTTGCGTTGCAGCAGGTGTTTCACCACGCCGCGCACATAGTTGGCCCACGGCAGGGTTTTGCTGCTAAGGATTGGATCGTCGAGGGAGAACAGGTCTTCCTGATTGTCGTAATCTGCCGCCACCACGCGGATCTGGCGGTCATTGCGCTGGGCGCAGGCGATCACCGTTTCATAATCAATGGCGCAAGGCAGCACAAAGCCGTCGTTGTAATCGGTGTGCTCGCCAATCAGGTTAACGCGGCCCGGTGCTTTAATGGTGATCGTCGCCGGATAACCGAATTTCTGTTCAAAGATTTCTAAGGTTTTATTTTTCAGTTTCATCATTTCACTCCGGCTTCACGATAGTGCACATCACTGACGGCGCGCAGGCGCTCGGCGGCTTGCTCGGCGGTCAGGTCGCGTTGGGTTTCGGCCAGCATTTCGTAGCCAACCATAAATTTACGAACCGACGCCGAACGAAGCAGCGGCGGATAGAAGTGGGCGTGTAGCTGCCAGTGTGCCTGGTCGCCTGCGGTGAACGGCGCACCGTGCCAGCCCATGGAGTAGGGGAAGGAGCACTGGAACAGGTTGTCGTAGCGGCTGGTGAGCTTTTTCAGCGCCAGCGCCAGATCACTGCGCTGGGCGTCGCTCAGCTCAGTGATGCGCTGCACGTGGGCCTTCGGCAACAGTAAGGTTTCAAACGGCCACGCCGCCCAGTAAGGCACCACCGCCAGCCAGTGTTCGGTTTCTACCACGGTGCGGCTGCCATCGGCCTGCTCGCGCTTGGCGTAATCGAGCAACATCGGCGAATCCTGCTGCTCCAGATAGGCGCGCTGCAAACGGTCTTCACGCTCGGCTTCGTTCGGCAGGAAGCTGTTGGCCCAAATTTGGCCGTGCGGATGGGGGTTAGAGCAGCCCATGGCCGCGCCTTTATTCTCAAACACTTGCACCCACGGGTAGGTTTTACCCAAGTCCGCGCTCTGTTCCTGCCAGGTTTTAACCACTTCTTCTAACGCGCTGAGCGACAGCTGCGGCAGGGTTTTACTGTGATCTGGCGAGAAACAGATAACGCGACTGGTGCCGCGCGCGCTCTGGATGCGCATTAACGGATCGTCGCTTTCTGGTGCGAACGGCGTGTCGGGCATCAGGGCGGCAAAGTCGTTCGTAAACACGTGGGTGCCGTGGTAATCCGGGTTCACATCGCCCGTCACGCGGGTATTGCCCGGACAAAGGAAGCAGTCAGGATCATGCTGTGGCAGCGTCTCCTGCGACGGCGTTTCCTGCTGGCCCTGCCACGGACGTTTCGCCCGGTGCGGGCTGACCAAAATCCATTGGTCAGTCAACGGGTTATAGCGTCGATGTGGATGATCTATCGGGTTGAATTCTGACATGTTAATTCCTTTATTCGGGCATTGGCGCGATTAGTCTGGATAACCCTGCGGGTTTTTGGACTGCCATAACCAGGTATCGTTAGCCATATCTTCCAGCGTGCGGGTGACGCGCCAGTTCAGCTCATTGGCGGCTTTGTTTGGGTCAGCCCAGTAGGCTGGCAGGTCGCCGTCGCGACGCGGGGCGAAGTGGTACTTCACCGGCTTGCCGCAGGCTTTGCTGAAGGCATTAACCACTTCCAGCACGCTGTGGCCAAAGCCCGCGCCGAGGTTATAAATGTGCACGCCAGCGCGGTTATGCAGGGTTTTCATCGCGGCAATATGGCCGTCGGCCAGGTCCACTACGTGGATGTAGTCGCGCACGCCGGTGCCGTCTTTGGTCGGGTAATCATTGCCGAAAATTGACAGGGATTCGCGGCGGCCCACGGCGACCTGCGCGATAAACGGCATCAGGTTGTTCGGGATGCCCTGTGGGTCTTCGCCCATCAAACCTGACGGATGCGCACCCACCGGGTTGAAGTAACGCAGTAGGGTGATGCTCCAGTCCGGCTCAGCGCGCTGCACGTCTTGCAGAATTTGTTCCACCATCAGCTTGCTGCGGCCATACGGGCTAGAAGGGTTGCCGGTCGGGAAGTCTTCCACATAAGGCGTCTTCGGCTGGTCGCCGTAAACCGTCGCGGAAGAGCTGAAAATCAGGTTCTTCACGCCCGCGTCGCGCATGGCTTCCACCAACACCAGCGTGCCACTCACGTTATTGTCGTAATAGGCCAGCGGCTTGGCGACGGATTCTCCCACGGCTTTCCAGCCTGCAAAGTGAATTACCGAATGCACGGCGTGCTCGCTGAAAATCTTATCGAGGATGGTGCGATCGCGGATATCGCCCTGATAGAACAGCGGCGTTTTGCCACTCAGCGTAGTGATACGCTCGAGCACGCTGGCTTTGCTGTTATGCAGGTTATCTAAAATGATTGGCGTGTAGCCCGCTGCAATCAATTGCACACAGGTATGACTACCAATGTAACCGCTACCACCCGTAACTAAGACGTACATAATTGCTCCCTGAGAGTCATGTTGAGCTTAAGATACCATGCAGCGAGGCTGAAAAAGGTGATCTATGCTCAAGTTCATGGAATCGCTTACATCACAGTCTAGCACCAGTATCCGCCTTAATACAGCGAGGCGCACAGGCGGGGACAAATCAGGAAGGAAGCACAGAGGGATTGGAGTGTAATCGTTTACACTAGAAAAATTCCCCAAATATCACGACGACTATTTGGGGATTTAGGGCGTTTTTACTTCAAGGCATCGAGCTGGTAGCGGTAGATATTGCCATCCGGCACGAAGGAGAGACGGTGAGTAATGCACTCCGGCGCGTCTTCCGCGTGGTGCGAGACAAACAGCAGTTGGGTGTCGCCCTCGCTAATCAGCACGTCGACAAAACGCCGCACCAGCTGGCGGTTAATCGGGTCCAGCCCTTGCAGCGGCTCGTCGAGGATTAACAGCGCCGGGTGCTTGACCAACCCGCGAGCTATCAGCGCCAGACGCTGCTGCCCCCACGACAGGCTATGGAATGGCGTGTCGCCCTTGCTGCCGCCCAAGCCCAGCAGCTCCAGCCACTGGTTGGTGAGGAACAGTTGGCGGTCTGATACGGCCTGATAAATGCCGATTGAGTCGAAGAAGCCTGAGGTGATGACGTTGCGCACGCTGGAGCTGACGCGGTAATCCAGATGCAGGCTGCTGCTGACATAGCCGATGTGGCGTTTGATGTCCCAGATGGTTTCGCCAGAGCCGCGACGGCGGCCAAACAGCGTCAGGTCATTGCTGTAGCCCTGCGGGTGGTCGCCGGTGATCAGGCTCAGCAGAGTGGATTTGCCCGCGCCGTTCTCGCCGACGATTTGCCAGTGCTGGCCTTGATCCACCTGCCAACTCAGGCCGTGCAGGATAGGGCGATCATTATATTCCACCACGCCGTTGCGCAGAATGATCAGCGGGCCGTCGGCCGGGCGGGCGCGCTGTGCCGGGTCTTCCGGCTCAGGCAGCGCCATGCCTTGCAGGTTTTCGCTGTGCGCCAACTGGGCCACCAGCGCGTCTGCCATGACTTTCTCGCGCGGGCCAATGGTCGCTAGCGTGCAATCCGCCAGAACGCCCACGTGCTGAACAAAGGCGGGGATGTCGTCAAAACGGTTGAGCACCAGCACCAAGGTCTGCCCCTGTTGGGCAAGCCCGGCCAGTAGCTCGGCTAACTGCGCACGGGCGTTGACGTCCAGCCCGTCGAAAGGCTCGTCCAGCACCAGCAAATCGGGCTGCTGCATCAACACCTGACAGAGCAACGTCTTGCGGGTTTCCCCCGTGGAGAGGTATTTGAAGCGGCGATCGAGCAGCTTGGTAATGCCAAACTGCGCGGCCAAACTGGCGCAGCGCTGCGGGTCTTTCACCTGCTCTTGGATTATCTCGGCGGCGGTGCGGCCAGTGTCGTCTTCGTCCGGGCTGAGCAGGTCGGTGTTATTGCGCTGCCACTCTTCTTCCACCAGCTTCTGTAGTTGTTCGAATGACAGGCGCACGATGTTGTTGAAATCGCTTTGGCTTTCACCTTGCAGCTGGACCAGTTCGCTCGCCAGAGCACGCGCCAGCGCCGATTTCCCACTGCCGTTGGAGCCAACAAAGGCCCAGCTTTCGCCTTGTTGAATGCGTAAATCAGAAAGAGTAAGGGTGCGGGTGTCGCTCAGGCGAAAAACGCCCTGCGAGATATGCAACGAAGCCATGTCTCATCCATAAATTGCAGTGATATTCTTTTCCTAGGGATAATCCTGGAACAAAATGAAGTCAATTGACGATTCTGCAAACTATCAAATCTTATTGTGCAAGATTATGATAAATAAACTCTTTCTAGCATAGGGTGGCTATGATTGCTTTGTCGTCGTCGAATTCAGCAAACACATTCTGGCCCTCGACTAATGACAGTTGTGTGACAGCGGCATTGGGCACCGTGGCGCAGAGAATGTCACCACCGGCCAGGCGTAGCAGCACTTCGCTGCTCTCTTTCCCCTGTTGAATGCTCTGTATCTCGCCGGAGAGAGAGTTATCGGCGTGGGTGGCTTCAGGACTCAGGTTGACCCAAGGCGCTTTTATCAGCACCAACACCTCTTTGCCCGGCGTCAGGGCCAGTCGGTCGGCACTTTGCTCGGTCAGCGCGACGCGAATCCGGGTCTTTTCATCATTGAGCAGCACTTCAATATGCTGCTGGACGGAGAGATGGTCGCGCTCAACCACTTTGCCGAAGAACTGGTTGCGGGCGCTGGTTTGCAGGGAGAAGCGCGAAATGGCGGCCAGCAGGCTGTCGAGGGGCAGGGAGTCATCCTTCAGCACGTCAAAGGCTTTTTGCTGGATTTGTGCCAGCAGATCATAGAGTTGCAACAGCCGCTCACCGTAGCGGGTGATCAGCGCGCCGCCGCCGCCTTTGCCGCCGGTGCTGCGTTCTACTAGCACCTCGTCGGCCAGTTGGTTCATTTCGTTAATCGCATCCCAGGCGCTTTTATAGCTAATGCCCGCCAGCTTCGCCCCCTGACTAATCGAGCCTGTCACCTTGATCTGCTTTAAGAGTTCAATTCGACGCGGATCGGCGAACAGCTTTTGCTGTAATTTCAGGGTTAATAAGATTTCAGCTTGCATAAGGGTTCCTTAGAATGCGTTTCGGCTATTGTCGCCTATCCTCTAACTGACATATAGCGGTGTGAAGGCTTTTTGCGGAGCTAAGTTGGTTAAAAGCTAAAGTATTCTGCTGTTATGGCTGCTATTATCGACAACAGTTATGCTTTTAACACCGCCACTTGGGTGCGTGTCAGCCAGTTAAGTGAGGCTATCATGTTAGAACTTTTAGGAAGTTTGGTTTTCGCCGTGGTCATGGTGCCTATCTTTATTGCCTTGATTCTTGGGCTGATTTGGGGATTGGGCGAAGTGTTCAACGTGCTTTCCAATATCGGTCACTCCAAAGAGAGCCGTAATCAGCAGCAACAAGAGCAACAGCAACAGCATCGTTAAGCTGGTGGCAAGATTCTCTAAAGAACCCGATTTTAACATCGGGTTTTTTTATTCCTTATGTAAACCGCACACCCTTCTGCACCCTTTCTTTCTGTCCCAGATCAAAAACTTTTAAGTTCCTCAAAGCCCTGCCGATAAATCGAATGACAAGACTGTTTTCCACGCTATATTAACGCCTATATAACGATGCGTTCTATCAACGAGGAAACATAAAATGAGTACTTCTTGGGGTAAATTAATCGCCGGTTCCGTGCTGGTGGCGGGCCTGGCAGCTCAGGCCCAGGCTGCGGATAAAATCACCGTGTTTGCCGCCGCTTCGCTGACCAACGCGATGCAGGACATTGCCGCCCAGTATCAGAAAGAGAAGGGCGTGCAGGTCGTCTCTTCCTTTGCTTCCTCCTCGACGCTGGCTCGCCAGATTGAGCAGGGCGCGCCGGCAGACCTGTTTATTTCTGCCGACCAGCAGTGGATGGATTACAGCATCAGCAAGCAGCAAATTGTTGAAAATACTCGCTATACTCTGCTGGGTAACGAGCTGGTGCTGGTGGCAGCTAAAATCAGTAAAATCGACAACGTCGAGATTGATGACAAAACCCAGTGGACCAAGTTGCTGGGCGATAGCCGTCTGGCGGTGGGCGACCCTGACCACGTCCCGGCGGGCATCTATGCCAAAGAAGCCCTGCAAAAGCTGGGTGCCTGGAGCACCCTTGAGCCGAAACTGGCGCGCGCCAGCGATGTTCGCGGCGCACTGGCTTTAGTTGAGCGTGAAGAAGCCCCGCTGGGGATTGTTTATGGCTCAGACGCCATTGCCAGTAAAAAAGTCAAAGTGGTGGGTACCTTCCCGGCATCCAGCCACAAGCCGGTCGAATACCCAATGGCCATTGTTAAAGATCACGAAAAGCCTGAAGTTCGCGCGTTTTATGACTATCTGAAAACGCCAGCGGCCTCAGCCATTTTCAAACAATATGGATTTGCGCCCAAAGAATGATGTTGAGTGAATATGAGTGGCAGGCGGTACTTTTAAGTCTGAAGGTGTCCAGTCTGGCCGTAGTGTGCAGCTTGCCGCTTGGTATTCTGATGGCGTGGGTGTTGGTCCGCTGCCGTTTTCCCGGCAAATCGCTGCTCGACAGTATTATCCATTTGCCGCTGGTGCTGCCGCCGGTGGTGATTGGCTATTTGCTGCTGGTGGTGATGGGGCGGCGCGGCGTGGTGGGCGAATGGCTCTACAATTGGTTCGGCTTTAGCTTTAGCTTCAGTTGGCACGGCGCGGTATTGGCCTCGGCGGTGGTGGCCTTTCCGCTGATGGTGCGCGCTATCCGGCTGGCGCTGGAGGCGGTGGACACCAAGCTGGAGCTGGCCGCCCGCACCCTCGGCGCGTCGCCGTGGCGCGTCTTCTTCACCATCACGCTGCCTCTCTCGGTGCCGGGGATCATCGTCGGCATCGTGCTGGCCTTCGCCCGCTCCCTCGGCGAGTTTGGCGCCACCATCACTTTTGTCTCCAATATTCCCGGCGAAACCCGCACCATCCCATTGGCGATGTACACCCTGATTGAAACACCCGGCGCAGAAGGCGCGGCGGCGCGGCTCTGCGTGCTGGCGATTATTCTGTCACTGGCTTCCTTAATGATTTCCGACTGGCTGGCGAAACGCAGCCGCATTCGGCTGGGGGGCTGATGCTAGAACTCGACTTCAGCCAGCAGCTTGGCGACCTGACCCTTCAGGTGACGCAAAACCTGCCTGCGCAGGGGATCACGGCGATTTTTGGCCTGTCCGGCGCGGGTAAAACCTCACTGATTAACGCCATCGGGGGGCTGACAAAGCCTGAAACCGGGCGCATCGCGCTGAACAATCGGCCACTGTTCGACGCCGACAAAGGTCTCTGCCTGCCGCCGGAAAAACGCCGCATTGGCTATGTATTTCAGGACGCGCGCCTGTTCCCGCACTATCGGGTGCAGGGCAATTTGCAGTACGGCATGGCGCCTTCCATGCGCGGGCAGTTCGACAGCATTGTGGCGCTGCTCGGCATTGGGCCACTGCTCAACCGTTTCCCATTGACGCTCTCCGGTGGCGAAAAACAGCGAGTGGCGATTGGCCGTGCTCTGCTCACCGCCCCTGAAATCTTGTTGATGGACGAGCCGCTGGCCGCGCTGGATTTACCGCGTAAACGCGAGCTGATGCCTTATCTGGAGAGGCTGGCGAAAGAGGTCAATATCCCGATTCTCTATGTCACTCACAGTCTGGATGAGATCCTGCGTCTGGCCGAGAAAGTGCTGGTGCTGGACAACGGCAGCGTGCTGGCGATGGGCGATTTGGAAGAGGTGTGGGCCAGCAATATCATGCGCCCGTGGCTGCCGCGCGAGGAGCAGAGCAGCGTGCTCAACGTCAGCGTGCTGGAGCACCATCCGCGCTATGACATGACCGCCTTGGCTATCGGCGATCAGCGCCTGTGGATAGGCAAAGTTGACGCCGCCGAAGGTACATCAATGCGCGTGCGAGTGAACGCCGCCGACGTCTCGCTGGTGCTGCAACCCACCGCCAACAACAGCAGTATTCGCAACATTCTGCCCGCCAAGGTGCTGGAGTGTCTGGAGATTGGTTCACAGGTGGAAGTGAAGCTGGCCATGGCCGATCATATCATCTGGGCGCGCATCACCCCGTGGGCCAGAGACGAGCTGATGATCCGCCCCGGCCAGTGGCTCTACGCGCAGATCAAGAGTGTGTCGCTGAGTCGATAACACCCAGATTGCTTGCAAATTAAGCCAAAGCAGAACATCATTCATCTCAATAATTCAATTTTTTGAGGTGAAAGATGAAGGTCAAACGTCCTCCAGCGCTGCTCGCCGTGGGTCAAATACCCGGCGATGCGCTTACCGCCACCTTTCCCCTCGTCTCTATGGTCAATGAAAAGGGCCAATATCTGCATTGGGATGCCCTTAGGCATCGCATTCCTGCTGGGATTAACCCGCAAATCTTCTGGTCACTCACCACCATTGTGCGTCGCGCCAACGGGCGTTTGCTGACCCTTAATGGTTACGATTTCAACCAGTTGGCTTTCCTCAATATCACACCGCAAATGCAGCAGACTATCTCGATGGTCGATAGGCTGGCGACGTCGGGCGGCGAGAGCGAACTGCTGGAGCCCCTGTTCGCCTCGCGCCACTTGCTTGAGGAGCTGCGTGCTGAAGAGTCGATTTCATCCAGCCAGTTAGAAGGGGCGGCCACCACCAGCCGCGTCGCGCTAGAGATGATTAAAGTCAATCGCGCGCCGCGAGATGAGAGCGAAAAAATGATCATGGGGAATTTCCACATGATGGAATACGTCAATGCCCATTGTTCAGAAGATCTCAGTTTGGCAAATTTTAAGGAGTTACACGCCATCGCCGTGGGGGAGATTAATGACCAAAAATATCGCCCGGGGGAGTTTCGCCATTCAGACGACGTGGTGGTGGCGGATATTCAAAATGAAATCATTCATAACCCGCCGACCTATACCGAGGTCGAACTCAGGCTGTCGCTATTATTCAAATGGGCTAACCAGCCCCACGAGCGGCTGGAGGGGAAAGAGTACCTTCATCCGTTAATCAAAGCCTGCATCCTGCATTTCATGATTGGGTTTATTCATCCGTTTAATGATGGCAATGGCCGCGCGGCAAGGGCGCTGTTCTATTGGTACATGCTGCGCTGCGGCTATTCGGCCTTTCGCCATATCTCAATCAGCAAGCTGCTGAAAAATGCCTCAACGGCCTACGCCAAGTCCTATTGTTATTCCGAGACGGATGACATGGATTTGACCTATTTCGTTGATTATCAATGCAGCATTGTTGGGCGGGCTTTGAATGAGTACGTGGATTACATTCACCACATGGTGAAGGTGCGGGATGAGCTGAATAGGTTTTTGTATGAGTCAGAAATTGGCGCAACATTAAACGAACGCCAGAAAAACCTGCTCAACGTGGCTTTTGCCCGGCCGGAAAATATCTTTACCGTGGCGGAAGTAAGGGAGCGGCTGGGCGTGTCCGACAACACGGCGAGGAAGGATTTAACTGTCTTGGCTGAGCTGGGTTTATTGCGAACCCATAAAGACGGTAAAGAGACGGTTTACGTTTCGCCAAAAAGTCTGCCGCAGGTCAGTCAGTGGAAAAATCAGGCACGGCCCAAAGGCAGTGCCTGGTAATAGTCTGGAGCGGGATTAACCCAACACCTTCGTGCGAATCACCTCGGCGATACCGGGCTGTTCGTTGTCGGCGATGACCAGACCGGCACGCTGTTTGATAGCGTCGTCGGCGTTGCCCATGGCGACGCCGAGGCCGACATTTTCCAGCATGCTCAGGTCATTGTAGTTGTCGCCGAAGGCGATGACGTCGGCCATGCTCATACCTTGCGACTCCACCCACTCCTGCAAGCGGCGGCCTTTGCTGTTGCCCTGTTTCGCGACGTCTACCTGATCGTGCCACGACCATTCGCAGGCCAGACCTAAATCATCTTCTACCTGCTTGGCGAAGGCGCGCAGGGCGTCGAGATCTTCATGGGAGGTGGCGAATTTCCACACCGAGTTAGCCTGATCGGCGGCGTCACGCAGGCTGTCGACTTTGACGATATTCGGCCGCTGGCCCTGCGGCAGCGCTTCACCCCAAACGATAGAGCGGCTGACGTGGCCGTTTAAATGCTGATACAGCATGGCATCGTCCACGTAGAGCAGGCCGTGGATGCCGTGATGCTCGAGCAGATCCACCACTTTTTTGGCTTTGATTTTATCCATTGGGTCAGAGGTGATGACTTTGCGCGCGTGGTAATCGTACAGGTAAGTGCCGTTACAGCAGATGGCCGGAGTATCGAGCTGCAAGGCCTGATAGAACGGGTGGATCGCCACGTGATGGCGGCCGGTGACCACAATCACTTTCACACCCTGTGAGCGGGCTTCGGCCAGCACGGCCAGAGATTCAGGGAGAATACGTTTTTGACGGTCCAGCAGGGTGCCGTCTAAATCAAGCGCAATTACGCGATAGGTCATAGTTAGCTCGTAAGGTTTTCAGAGAATTGAAGAAATTTCACCCATGTTACACCTTAAAAACCGCTGATAAAACCTTGGAGAAGAGCATAAAGGCCACCTCCACAGGCTGGGTTATCGTGGTAACCTGAGCTACGCTTGAATGACTTAACGTATGCCCGAATAAAAATTAATCCGGTGTTAATAAGGAGATGTAATGAAGCAAGTTGTCTACGTTGCCAGCCCTGAGAGCCAGCAAATTCACGTATTTCGTCTGGGCGAAAACGGCGAGCTGAGCCCGCTGCAAATCGTTGACGTGCCTGGTCAGGTTCAGCCAATGGTTATTCATCCTGATGGTCATCGTTTATATGTCGGCGTGCGCCCAGAGTTTGGCATTCTGACCTACCGCATTGACCACGAAGGCAAGCTGGAACAGGCAGGCATGGCGCCGCTGCCGGGCAGCCCGACCCACGTCGGCACTGACCTACAGGGCCGCTTCTTGTTCTCGGCGTCTTACAGCTTCAACAATGTCAGCATTCATCCCATCAATGAAGAAGGCATCGTCACCGCGCCAATTCACGTGCTGGAAGATATTCAGGCGCCGCACTCGGCCAATATCGACCCGACCAACCAGTTGCTGATGATCCCGGCGCTGAAAGAAGACCGCATCCGCCTGTTTGATTTCAGCCTGCAAGGCGCGGCGACGCCGCACCACGTGGAAGCGCTGAAAACCAAGACCGGCGCGGGCCCGCGTCATATGGCTTTCCACCCGAATCAGCACTTTGCGTACTGCATTAACGAGCTGGACAGCAGCGTCGATGTCTATCAGAAAGACGTGACCAGCGGCGAATACCACAATGTTCAGTCACTGAACATCATGCCGGCTGATTTCAAAGACACGCGTTGGGCGGCGGACATTCACATCACGCCAAACGGCAAATTCCTCTATGCCTGCGACCGCACCGCCAGCCTGATCTCCGTGCTCAGCGTGTCCGAAGATGGCAGCGTGCTGGAGCTGTTGGGGCATCACGCCACCCAGACTCAGCCGCGCGGCTTCAACATTGACCATCAGGGCCAGTTTGTTATCACGGCAGGTCAAAAATCTAACGGCATCGAAGTGGCGAAGATTGACCAAACCAGCGGTGCGCTGACCACGCTGAAAGAGTACCCGGTGGGCAAAGGCCCAATGTGGGTGAGCATTCTTGACGTGAGAAGTTAAGCCCGCTAATGAGTCGCCATTTTTTCGGCGAAATCAAGTGCTGCAAAAAACTGCCCCGACCCTGACAAGTCGGGGTTTTTTATTACTTTTTTGTTAAAAAGACACTTCGTGCCATTGATTAGAATTATTTTCATCTCCCTCTAAACATTGTGGCCTCCTTGTCGATAACTCTTCCCGTTACCAACACCGAATGTTCCCATCATATTTCGTGTCACAGGATAGGTTGGGCGCAAACAGTTATTTATTAACAATAATAAACAGGGAGAGCAGGATGAGTTTATTTTCAGGGATCACCCGCATTTTCAATAACGCCAACATCGCTACCAAGCTAGCCGCAGGATTCACGCTGGTTCTGCTGCTCGGTTCCTCGATTGCCGCCTCAGGCATTTACCATCTCACCAGCATTAGCGAGCGAGCCGAAAAGGCCACGCTGCTCAAGAAAGTGAATGATTTACTGGCCGAAGCCAAATACACCCGGCTTTCGTATATGGCGAATCATGATCAGAAGTTTGTCGAGCAAAACCGTCAGGCGCTCGACAAGTTAGAAGTGCGACTGGCAGAAGTGGCAACCTACCACTGGCAGCCGGTCGATCAGGCGCAGGTTGACGCCATGCCGGAGAATATCCGCCGTTACCGTGAAAACTGGCAGCACACGCTGAACCCGCCAGCGGGCAGCGATCCGCAGCAAATCAGCGACAGCCTGGCGGCGGCCGGACTGGCCCTGACCTCGGCGTCGGACCAGCTTCTCAACCACGAAATGGCCTACACCCAAGAGGAAGTCAGCCGAACCATCAAAGAGATGCTGATCATCATCACCATTGCCATTCTGACCGGGGCACTGCTGTCGTGGCGCATGACGCGCCAAATCACCGTGCCGCTGCGTCACACGCTGGACGTGGCCCAGCGCATCGCGGCGGGCGACTTAACCGCGCACATCCGCAGCCAAAGCAATGACGAAGTGGGGCAGCTGACCCGCGCCGTGGAGGGGATGAACCAGAACCTGCGCGGCATCATTGGGGATATCCGCAACGGCGTGACCCAAGTGACCCGCGCCTCGAGTGAAATCGCGGCGGGCAACATTGACCTTTCTGCCAGAACGGAGCAGCAGGCGTCGGCGCTGGGGCAGACGGCAGCCAGCATGGAAGAGCTGACCGCGACGGTGAAGCAAAACGCCGATAACGCCAGTCAGGCCAGCAAACTGGCTTCTTCCGCCGCCGACACGGCAGGGCGCGGTGGCAAACTGGTTAGCGACGTGGTGGGGGTGATGAAGGACATCGCCGTCAGCTCGAAGCAGATTTCTGAAATCACCTCGGTCATCAACAGCATCGCCTTCCAGACCAATATTCTGGCGCTGAATGCCGCCGTTGAGGCCGCGCGCGCCGGAGAGCAGGGGCGCGGTTTTGCCGTGGTGGCCAGCGAAGTGCGCAATCTGGCACAGCGCAGCGGGCAGGCGGCAAAAGAGATTGAAACCCTGATTGGCCTGTCGGTGAGCAAGGTCAACAGCGGCTCGGCGCTGGTGGGCAAGGCCGGGGACACCATGGAAGAGATTGTCCAGTCGGTGAGCCACGTGACCAGCATCATTCATGAGATTGCCTCGGCGTCGGAAGAGCAGAGCCGCGGCATCGGCCAGATAGCGCTGGCGGTGGCGGAAATGGACACCGTGACCCAGCAGAACTCGGCGCTGGTGCAGCAGTCGGCCAACGCTGCCGCGTCGCTGGACGAGCAGGCGGTGAATCTCGAGGAGACGGTGGCTATCTTCCGCCTCGGCAATGAGCCGGTCGCCCAAGCCTAATTTCTTCTGAATTCTGCCAATAAAAAAGCCGCTGAGCATCTACTCAGCGGCTTTTTTCGATCCTCGCGGGCTTATTTAGCCGGCGCGGTGATCACGTTGTTGAACTGCCACAGACGGTTGAAGTTCACGTCATTCAGGTCACGCGCCTGTTTTTCATCTTTCGGCACGTTACCAGCGAAGGCGCGGCCAGACACGGCGGCATCGCCCCACGGGTTGACTTGGTTGTAGCCGCTGTCGATTTGGCTATCGCGGATAACAACCTGGCTGTTTGACGTGGTGCCCGGCACATAACCGCCGTTTTCAGCGCCTTGATCCCATGCACGGCCAAGCTGGGCTTTCGCCGCCTGACCTTCAAAACCGCGATCAGAGGTCAGGGTGCTGTTGGTCACCAGGAAGCCGTAAGGCACGTTGGCCGGGGTGTTTGGAGAGAAGATGGAGGCTTGCTTCACGCCACGGCTGCTCACGGTGTGGAACTCAACGCGATCGAATACCGCGCTTGAGCGACCAATCACGTAATCCACGTCACCTTCAATCAGGCTGTTATGCACGTAAGCACGGCTATAACGGCTGTTGTTCGGCTGGTTTTTGATGTTCGCGGTGGTCAGCATCAGGGTGTTCTGGCGGCCAATAATATGTACGTTATCCAGCACGATGTTGTCGCCGTCGGTGCGCAGAGCCACCGCCGGATGGTCACCCGCGTCTACTGTATCCAACAGGCTGTTGGTCACGGTCAGGTTCTGCAATTGCAGGCTGCTGCTCTGTGCCCAGACGGTGGCCGTACAGCCCGCGCCAATGGTTTCAGACTGCTGATCGCTACAATCTTTGAACATGTATTCGCTGCGGTTGCCCGGAATGAACTGGCCATTCGGGTTGACCGTCGCGCGGTACACCGCAGGGGTAGCCGATGCTTCCAGACCTTGCTGGATCACCACGTCGCCCGCGCTGTTGCCAGCACCGAACAGGGTGATTGGCGGTGAGCCAGCCGGGATGTAAACCGCGCCGGTGTAGGTGCCTGGCAGGATTTTGATGAACACGCGCTCGCCGTGGTTACGCACGCGCAGGGCGGCTTCTACGGCTTGCTGAATGCTGGTGTAAGCTGCGCCGTCGGTGCCCATCTGGGTGCCGACCACGAAGTTAGTTTTCGCGGCAGAGATATCGCTGACAGATGGGAACCAACCCTGCTGCTGAACCTGAAGAGAGCGCCCGCCGAAGGCCAGATAGTTTTTGGCGGTAAAGTTCGCCGCTTCGTCTGGGCTAAGAATTGGGTTGGCGGCTGTGCCCGGAGCAACTTGGGTTGAAACACCTTCGTGACTGCTGCTACAAGCGGCCAGAACCAGGCTGGCTGACAAAATAGCGCAGGCGCGCGACAGGGTAGTTAATTTCACTGGGTCTGACTCCTTGATAAAAGTTACTCATATTTTCTACCCGTCAACCTTCAAACTGCCTGATGCAACTCGAGTGATTCTGGGCAACAGCGCAATGTACCATAATTCAGCTATATAACACCGTCAGAGAAGATTTGCCTATTGTATGGAAGTGTATATTGAAGCCGAGATAGGCGCCGCTGGCGTTTTCGTCCACTTCGAGCGAGTCGACGTCTAAGGCATAAATCGTGAACTGATAACGATGGCTCTCGCCCTGCGGAGGTGCCGCGCCGCCGTAGCCCGCTTTGCCGAAGTCAGTGCGGGTTTGCACCGCGCCGTGAGGCAATTCCGCTTTGCCGGAACCCGCGCCTTGCGCCAGTTCGCTGACGTCGGCGGGGATGTTCGCCACGCCCCAGTGCCACCAGCCGGAGCCGGTAGGAGCGTCTGGATCATAACAGGTGATGGCGAAGCTTTTGGTGCCTTCCGGTGCGCCGCTCCACGCCAAGTGTGGCGAGATATTTTGTCCCTGATAACCCATGCCGTTGAACACCTGAGCTTCCGGCATTTTCTCGCCATCTTTCAGGTCGTTACTGGTTAGAGTAAAGGTCATACGTTCCTCCCGTTCTTGATGATAAAAAGCCTAAAAATGGCATGAACCGGCCTTGGCTCATTTAGCGATTTCGCCACCCAGCAGCTTCAATAGCGCCTGCGCGACACTGGCCGAGGAGGCCGGATTTTGCCCGGTGATCAGATTGCCGTCAGTCACCACGTAAGGCCGCCAGTCGGCCGCTTTGCTGTAATCGCCGCCGTTTTTCTTCAATTCATCTTCGACCAAAAACGGCACGATGTCAGTGAGGCCAACCGCGTCTTCTTCACTATTACTGAAACCGGTGACGCGTTTGTCTTTCACCAGCGGCAGCCCGTGCTGGTCTTTTACATCACGCAGCACGCCGGGCGCGTGGCACACGCTGGCAACGGGCTTGCCCGCCGCCCAAAAAGACTCAATCAGCTTCACGGAATCAGCATCTTCAGCCAGATCCCACAGCGGGCCGTGGCCGCCGGGATAAAATACTGCGTCAAAATCATCGGCTTTCACCGTGGATAATTTCACCGTATTACCCAGCGCGCGCTGGGCTGATTTATCCTGACGAAAACGGTCGGTGGTTTCTGTCTGCGCATCCGGCTCATCGCTTTTTGGGTCTAGCGGCGGCTGACCGCCCTTAGGTGACGCCAGCGTCAGCTCGGCCCCTGCATCCAGAAACTGGTAGTAGGGGGCGGTGAACTCTTCCAGCCAAAAGCCGGTTTTCTTGCCGGTATCGCCGAGCCTGTCGTGTGACGTTAATACAATCAGTAATTTCATGTTACCTCCTGCGGGTCCGGTCACGCCGTGGCCCGGCTATGGTCATTAATTCGCTATCACGCTTTATCTTTCGCGACGCGAACCACGAGTTTGCCGAAGTTTTTACCTTCCAGCAGGCCGATAAACGCCTGAGGCGCATTCTCTAAGCCATCCACCACGTCTTCGCGGAATTTCACTTTTCCGGCTTCAAACCATTCGCCCATCTGCTCGGCAAATTCTGGGTAACGATGGCCATAGTCATCAAAGATGATGAAGCCCTGCATGCGAATACGCTTTCTTAAAATCGTGCTGGCGAGCAGTGAAACGCGGTCTTTGCCATCAGGCAGCTCCGTCGCATTGTATTGGGAAACCAGCCCGCAGACTGGAATGCGCGCTTTGGTGTTGAGCAGGGGCAGTACGGCATCGAAGACCGCGCCACCGACGTTTTCGAAATAGACGTCGATACCGTCCGGGCAGGCGGCTTTCAGGCGTTTATCCAGATCCGGTGCGCGATGATCGAGGCACTCATCAAAGCCAAAATGCTCGACCGCGTAGCGACATTTATCCTCGCCACCGGCGATACCAATCACTTTACAGCCCTTAATTTTAGCAATCTGGCCCACCAGTGAACCCACAGGCCCGGTGGCGGCCGCGACGACCACGGTTTCGCCGGACTGAGGTTGGCCAATGTCCAGTAACCCCATAAAGGCCGTAAAGCCAGGCATACCCAGAACGCCCAGTGCCAGAGAAGGGTGCTTTTCTGCCGGGCCTTCGAGCTTTTTCACCTCTTTGGCTTTGACAACCGGATGGTCTTGCCAGCCGGTGCTGCCCAAAACGATATCGCCAGGTTTAAAGTCAGGACTTTTCGAGCTGACAACCTCAGATACCGCGCCGCCGGTCATTACCGCATCGATTTGTACCGGCGCGGCGTAAGAGGGGGCGTCGCTCATGCGGCCGCGCATATAGGGATCGAGAGAGAGGTAGAGGGTGCGCAGCACCAGCTCGCCTTCTTTGGCCTCAGGTACGGGTTGCTCTTCCAGACGGAAGTTCTCTGGCGTCGGGGCACCTTTCGGGCGCGAAGCCAGCACAAAGCGGCGGTTTACTGCTGAATTCTGAGACATACAAACTCCTATTCCGATGATTGTTTGGTGAAAACCACTACCAAATGGCAACAGGTCATGAGGAATAAGTATAGGCAGCTAACTGAACCTTAGGCTGAGCGGTTTATGCTTTGTTAAAATGTGCTGTCACAAAACCGTCACAATGCACTTCCGCTCTTGGCTTTTCACGCGTATGTTTTGAATCGATGATGTCGCGTTAACTCACCGATAAATAAGCATAAAAGGAAAATAAGATGCAGAAGATTAAATTGGCACTCGGGGCGGTTTGTGTACTGCTGAGTCTGAACCAGAGCGCGTTGGCGAAAGAGTCCACCCCCGCGCCGCTCTATCCGGGCGTCAATGTCGCGCAGCTGGCGCAGCAGTCGCCGGTACACTGGGTGTCAGTGGCGCAGATTGAGAACAGTCTGGTGGGTCGCCCGCCAATTGCCGTGGGTTTTGATATTGATGACACCGTGCTTTTCTCAAGCCCTGGCTTCTACCGTGGGCAGAAAGAGTTCTCTCCGGGTAAACAGGATTACCTGAAAAATCCGCAGTTCTGGGAAAAGATGAACAACGGCTGGGATGATTTCAGTATGCCGAAAGAAGTGGCGAAGCAACTGATTGATATGCATCTCAAACGCGGCGACAGCATCTACTTCGTCACCGGGCGCAGCGAGACTAAAACCGAGACCGTCACCAAGACCTTGCAGGGCGATTTCCAAATCCCACAAGACAAAGTTAACCCAGTGATTTTCGCCGGTGACCAGCCGGGTCAGAACACCAAAACCCAGTGGCTGAAAGATAAGCAGATTAAGATTTTCTACGGTGATTCCGACGGTGATATTACCGCCGCGCAGGCCGTGAGTGCCCGTGGTATCCGCGTTCTGCGCGCTTCTAACTCCAGCTACAAGCCATTGCCGCAGGCCGGGGCATTTGGTGAAGAGGTGGTGGTGAATTCGGAGTATTGATTAGTGTGAGTTTTCGCGCCTTCTCCCCTCAGCGGAGAAGGCTGGGATGAGGAGTGGTTTGAATTGTACTCAATGCGGCATACCTCGCCTCAGCCCTCTCCTTAAAAGGAGAGGGCGCAAAGACAAAACCAAAATCAAAATCAAAACTTACTTCACTGTCACATCGATATCGCCGAAATACTTCTTCGCCAGCTGCTGAATCACGCCTTCTTGCTTAATCTTGGCGATGGCGGCGTCCAGCTTCTGCTTATTGGCGGTGTCGCCTTTGCGCAGGCCGAAAGCGATGCCGCTGCCGAGAATTTTGTCATCGCGCACGGCGTCACCGGCGAAGGCGAAATCTTTACCATCCGGGCGGTCAAGGAAGCCGTTTTGCCCAGCCGGAGCCAGCACCAGCGTGCCGTCGAGGCGGCCGGAAGAGAGGTCCAGATAGACCTGATTCTGATCCTGATAAGAGACCACATCGACCCCTTTCGGTGCCCAGTGCGCCTGCGCGTAGCTCTCCTGAATCGAACCTTGCAGTACGCCAACGTGTTTGCCTTTCAGCGACTCAACCGTCGGCAGCAGGCCGGAGGACTTCTTGGCAATCAGCTGGCTCGGTACGCGGTAGATAACGTCTGTGAAATCAATGGCCTGACGGCGCTTCTCGGTAACGTTCATCGCCGAGTTAATGGCATCGAATTTACGCGCTTGCAGCGCCGGGATCAGGCCGTCAAAGGCGGTATCAAACCACTCACACTTCAGCTTGGCGGCGGCACAGACCGCGTTGCCGACGTCGATATCAAAACCCTGCAACTCGCCGCTGGCGCTTTTGGATTCGAACGGCGGATATTGCGCTTCCAGACCAAATTTAAACGCGGTGCCCTCTGCCAGTGTTGAGAAAGAGGCCAGTGCACAACCCAACAGTAATGCGATCTTCATTTTTTTCATGTCATTTCCTCGGAGAGATTAAACCCGGCTCAGGCGGCGGGCACCTTCGTACAGTGTGTCATCGTCTTTGGCAAAGCTCAGGCGAATAAGCCCAGTCGGCTGGTTGTGGCTGTAAAACGCCGACAGCGGGATGGTGGCGACCTGATAATCACGGATCAAACTCAGTACAAACTCGTCATCGGTCAGCGGGCTAAAGTGGCTAAAGCGCGCCAACATAAAGAAGCTGCCACGGCTTGGTAGCAGCTCAAAACGTGAGCCGCTCAGGGCATCGGCCAGCAGGTCGCGTTTGTGTTGGTAGAAGTCTGCCAGCCCCAGATAGCTTTGCGGATCGGCCATGGCTTCGGCGAAAGCCACCTGCATCGGGGTATCGGCGGAGAACATCATAAACTGATGTACCTTGCGGATTTCATTCATTAATTCTGCCGGAGCCAGACAGTAGCCTACGCGCCAGCCGGTGACGTGGTAGGTCTTACCGAAGGAGGAGACAATCACGCTGCGCTCGGCCAGCTGCGGGTGGCAGGCCATGCTGTGGTGGCGCTCGCCGTCGAACACCACGTGCTCATAGACCTCATCGGACAAAATCACGATATCGGTATCGCGTGTGAGGGCGGTCAGGCGCTCAATGTCCACGTCGCTGAAAATCGCGCCGGTAGGGTTGTGCGGGCTATTAATGATGATCATCCGCGTTTTGCTGTTAATGGCGCTGGCGACCTGATCCCAGTCGATGCTGAAATCTTCCAGCGAAAGGCTAATGGCGACCGGCGTCGCGCCCTGCAAACGGACAATCGGCGCGTAGCTGTCAAACGACGGCTCGAAATAGATCACTTCATCGCCCGGATGTACCAGCGCGCTGATGGCCGAGTACAGGCCTTCGCTGGCGCTGGCGGTAACCGTCACTTCTTCATTGGCGTCATAGTGGCAGCCATACAGCGCCTCGACCTTGGCCGACAGCGCGTGGCGCAGCGCGGCGACGCCGCTCATTGGCGCATATTGGTTATGACCATCGCGCATGGCTTTGGTTACGGCGTCAATCAGCGAAGGCTGGCAGGAGAAGTTAGGGGCGCCCTGAGATAAATTCAGCGCGTTATGCTCAGCACTTAACTGGCCGATGACGGTGAAAATCGTGGTGCCGACATCAGGCAATTTGGATTGAGTCGATAAAGGGCTTTTCATGCATCACCTCGGGAGGGCATAAATATTTATATATTATGAATGATTAAGCAGTAGTTTATTTGTGCAGACAATGGATAATTTGTCATACTCGCCATGATCTAGATGCATGGCTGACAGCAATTCCAAGAGGTGAACATGGCAACTCCCCCAGACCTTTCCTATCTGACGGCGCTCAATCTTCCTTCCCTTAACCTGTTGAAAACCTTCAGCGTGGTGGCGAAAACCCATAACTTGACCCACGCGGCGGAGCTGTTGCACATCACCCAGGGTGCGGTGAGTCGGCAGATCACCGGGTTGGAGAATACGCTGGGCTACCCGCTGTTTTTGCGTCAGGCGCGAGGGCTAACCCTGACCCCACGCGGCGCGCAGTTGCTGCCGCCAATTCAACAGGCGCTGGAGCAGATGGGCGAAGCGATGAAGCGCGTCGGCTCGCACCCCGATACCTTGCGCATCAAGTGCCCGACCTGCTCCATGCGCTGGCTGCTGCCACGGGTCATTCAGTTGCAGAATGATCGCCCGGAGCTGCGCATCGAGCTGACCGCCTCCATTGCTCACGGCGTGGATTTCAGCACCGAGCACTTCGACGCCGCCGTGGTGTTTGGCCGCGCGCCGGACTCGCCGCGCCGGGCGCATCATCTGTTTGATGAGATCTTAACGCCCATCTGCACACCGGACTTCTTCGGCAAGAGCGCGGAGAGCACCACGCTTGAGGATCTGGCGGAGAAAACCCTGCTGCACCCGACGCGCGACCGCCGCGACTGGCTGCTGTGGCTGCGGGAATCCGGCGTCAAAGGGCTACCGTCGGCCAAGTCTCAGCACTTCGACACGCTGGATCTGGCCATCAATTCGGCCTTGCAGGGGTATGGCATCGCGATTGGGGATTTGACGCTAATAGAAGATGACCTACAGGCCAAGCGCGTCATGGCGCCGTTCCCACTCTGCGTGGCGAGCGGCGCGTCTTACACCTTGCTCTACCCGGATAACCCGACTCCTGCGCTACAGGTCGCTATCGACTATCTGAACGAGCAGGCCAGAATCAGCCGGAAGAAGCTGAGCACGCTGCTTTCCACCTCCCACCGGCTGGTGACCAGCAATTAATTGCCGGGATTAATAGAGCGACTCGAGCGCGCTGGCAATCGCGCCGGTCAGCTGGCTGAGCTGGGCGGGGGAGATAACATAAGGCGGCATCAGGTAAATCAGCTTGCCAAAAGGCCGAATCCACACGCCCTGATTGACGAAGTGCTTCTGCAACGCCGCCATGTTTACCGGCTCGCGCATCTCCACCACGCCAATCGCGCCCAGCACCCGCACGTCGGCCACGGCGGAGTGCGCCGCCAGCGGGGTAAGCTCGTTTTGCAACTGGCGCTCAATGCCCGCCACCTGTTGCTGCCAGCGATTTTCCGCCAGTAAACTCAGGCTGGCGTTAGCCACCGCGCAGGCCAGCGGATTGCCCATAAAGGTCGGGCCGTGCATAAAGCAGCCCGCCTCACCGTCGCTGATCACCTCGGCGACGTGGCGGGTGGTGAGGGTCGCCGATAGGGTCATGTAGCCGCCGGTCAGGGCTTTGCCCAGACACATAATATCTGGCGAAATCCCCGCGTGGTCGCAGGCGAACGGCTTGCCAGTGCGGCCAAATCCGGTGGCAATTTCATCGGCAATCAGCAGCACGCCGTACTGGTCGCAAAGCTGCCGCACGCGTTGCAAATAGGTCGGGTGATAGATGCGCATCCCGCCCGCGCCTTGCACCACCGGCTCGAGAATGACGGCGGCAATGGCGGATTGATGCTGCTCCAGCAGGGCGGAAAACGGTGCGATATCTTCTTCATTCCACGCCTCGCCGAAGCGCGACTGCGGCGCATCGGCAAACAGATGCTGCGGCAAATAGCCCTGATACAGACTGTGCATCGAGTTTTGCGGATCGCACACCGACATCGCGCCGAAGGTGTCACCGTGATAGCCGTTGCGCAGCGTCAACAGGGTCTGGCGCTTCTCGCCGCGCGCCTGCCAGTACTGCATCGCCATCTTCAGCGCCACTTCCACCGCCACCGAACCCGAGTCGGCCAGAAATACGCACTCCAGCCCGGCGGGCGTCATCTCGACTAAACGCCGCGACAGCGCCACCGCCGACGGATGGGTTATGCCGCCAAACATCACGTGGGACATCTTGCCAATCTGATCAATCGCCGCCTGATTCAGCACCGGATGGTTGTAGCCGTGGATCGCCGCCCACCATGACGACATGCCGTCGATAAGCTGCCGCCCGTCTGCCAGTTGTAGCTCCACGCCCTGGGCTGATTCCACGGGATAGCACGGCAGCGGGTGAGTCATAGAGGTGTAAGGGTGCCAGATGTGGCGCTGGTCGAAATCGAGATCGGCAGGGGTCATTGCGATATCCTGAAAGCTAACTTGTAAACCAAAAAATAATTTTAACGTTGACGGTAAACTAAAACAAATGAAAAATGGTTTACAGAATAGGTAAAAAACAAAACTCAGAATATTTTGGAGATGGCAACGATGTCGACCCGCACCCACTGGACGCTGGAAAAAACCCAAGCTTTGTTCGATAAACCCTTCCTCGAGCTGATGTTCGAAGCCCAGCAGGTCCACCGCCAACACTTCGATCCGCGTCAGGTTCAGGTCAGCACCTTGCTGTCGATCAAAACCGGTGCTTGCCCGGAAGACTGTAAATACTGCCCGCAAAGCTCGCGTTACAAAACCGGGCTGGAAACCGAACGCCTGATGGAAGTGAAGCAGGTGCTGGAGTCTGCCCGTCAGGCCAAGGCCGCCGGTTCCACTCGTTTCTGCATGGGCGCGGCGTGGAAAAACCCGCACGAGCGCGACATGCCTTACCTTGAGCAGATGGTGCAGGGCGTGAAAGAGCTGGGGATGGAAACCTGCATGACGCTCGGCACGCTGGACACCTCGCAGGCGCAGCGACTGGCGACGGCGGGTCTGGATTTCTACAACCATAACCTCGACACCTCGCCAGAATTCTACGGCAGCATCATCACCACCCGAAGCTATCAAGAGCGTCTGGATACCCTGTCAGAAGTGCGCAACGCGGGGATTAAAGTCTGCTCCGGCGGCATCGTGGGTCTGGGCGAAACGGTCAAAGACCGCGCCGGATTGCTGATGCAATTAGCCAACCTGCCGGTCGCGCCGGAGAGCGTACCAATCAACATGCTGGTCAAAGTGAAAGGCACGCCGCTGGCTAACAACGACGACGTCGATCCTTTCGATTTTATTCGCACCATCGCCGTGGCGCGCATCATGATGCCAAGCTCCTATGTGCGCCTGTCTGCCGGTCGCGAGCAGATGAGCGAGCAGACACAGGCGATGTGCTTTATGGCCGGTGCTAACTCGATTTTCTACGGCTGCAAGCTGTTGACCACGCCAAACCCGGCGGAAGACAAAGACCTGATCCTGTTCGGCAAGCTGGGCCTCAACCCCCAAGTTTTCGAAACCGAAATGGGCGACAACCAGCAGCAAGAGGCGCTGGCCGAGCAGTTGGTTCACGCCGACACCGACCAGTTCTACAACGCAGCCGTCTAAACCATGAGCTGGGAAAGCCGAATTCAGGACGCCCTTCAGGCACGGCGCGAGGCGGCGGCGTTTCGCGTGCGCCTGCCGAACGCCGGAGGCAGCGCCCGCTGGCTGATACAGGGCGAGCGCCGCTGGCTGAATTTCTCCGGCAATGACTATCTTGGGCTGAGCCAGCACGAGGAGATTGTGGCCGCTTGGCGGCAGGGCGCGTCGCGGTTTGGCGTCGGCAGCGGCGGCTCGGGGCATGTTACGGGCTATAGCGATGTCCACGCCGAGTTCGAGCAGCATCTGGCGCGGTGGCAGGGCTACCCGCGCGCGCTGCTGTTTATCTCCGGTTTTGCGGCCAATCAGGCGATTTTGGCCGCGCTGCTGCAAAAAGACGACCGCGCGCTGGCAGACAAGCTGAGCCACGCGTCGCTGCTTGAGGCGGCGACTCAGTCTCCGGCCCAGTTGCGACGCTTCGCTCATAATCAGCCGGACTCTCTGCAACGCCTGCTGCAATCCTCATGCGACGGCGAAACTCTGGTGGTGACTGAAGGGGTGTTCAGTATGGATGGCGATGCCGCGCCTCTGGCTGAGATCCACCAACAGGCTCGCGATAACCACGCGTGGCTGCTGGTGGACGATGCCCACGGCGTCGGGGTGATTGGCGAGCAGGGGCGGGGCAGTTGCTGGCTGCAAGGGGTTCGCCCCGAGCTGTTGGTGGTCACTTTCGGTAAGGCGTTTGGCTGTAGCGGTGCTGCCGTGCTGTGCGACGACGACACGGCGGACTACCTGTTGCAGTTCGCCCGTCATCTGATTTATAGCACCGCCATGCCCGCCGCGCAGGTCTGCGCCCTTCAGGCCAGCCTGCGCTGTATTCAGCAAGGCGATGCGCTGCGTGATAAACTGGCGGCCAATATTGCCCGTTTTCGCGCTGGCGCGGCAGATTTGCCTTATCGGCTTACCTCCTCCGCGACCGCCATTCAGCCGCTGATTGTCGGTGAAAACCAGCCGACGCTCGACTTAGCTCAGCGTCTGCGCGAGCGCGGCCTGTGGGTGAGCGCCATTCGCCCGCCGACCGTACCGCCGGGCAGCGCAAGACTGCGCATTACCCTCACGGCTGCTCATCAGCCGGAAGATATCGATTTTTTGCTGGAGTCCCTTCATGGGTGCAGTCACTGAATTAGTGAACAAACAAGCCGTAGCCGACGCCTTTAGCCGCGCTGCCGGTCATTACGAAAACGCCGCACAGTTACAGCGTGACGTGGGCGAACACCTGCTCAGCATGGTGGCAGAGCAGCATCAAAGCGCCGGTAACCGCGTACTCGACGCGGGCTGCGGCACCGGCTATTTCAGCCGCCGCTGGCGCGATATGGGCAAACAGGTGACGGCGCTGGATTTGTCGCAAGGCATGCTGGACGTGGCCAGCGCGCTGAATTCCGCCGAAAGCTATATTCCCGGCGACATTGAACGCCTGCCGCTGGCGGATCAGTCAGTGGACATCTGCTACAGCAATCTGGCGGTGCAGTGGTGCAACGCGCTGCCGCGCGCGCTGGAAGAGATGCACCGCGTGACGCGCATTGGCGGGCTGGTGGTGTTTTCCACGCTGGCCGAAGGCTCGCTCGGCGAGCTGGCTGCGGCATGGATGAAGGTCGACGGGCGTCGCCACGTCAATCAGTTCCTCACCCCGGACAAAATCGCCGAAGCCTGCGCGCCTTATCGCCACGACGTGCAGTTCAGCCAGCAAAGCCTACTGTTTCCCGATGTCATGAGCCTGATGCGTTCACTGAAAGGCATCGGCGCGACCCACATCAAAAACGGTCGCCTTGGCGGTCTGGGCGGGCGCGAACGCCTCGCCAAGCTGGAAAAGCACTACGCCCGTCAAGACGGCATGCTGCCGCTGACCTATAAGTTGGTGTATGGAGTGCTTCAGGTCGAAGAATTAATCCCACGCTAAAATCCGTCGTCCTTGACGCTGTCTCTGCGTTGGCTGCGCGTGCTCACCCGAATCACTGACCTATGTCAGCTCATCGGGCTGAACCCGCTTGCCGCCTTGATACAGCGCCAATGACTTTGGATTTCGATTTTGTTCGAGAAAGACATTGGCTATCTAAAAATGAAAAAAACATTCTTCATTACCGGCACGGACACTGAAGTCGGTAAAACCGTGGCGACCACGGCTTTTTTGCAAGCTGCGGCGCAGGCTGGGTTTTCTACGGCGGGCTATAAACCGGTGGCGTCAGGCAGTGAAATGACCGCCGAGGGCGCGCGAAATAGCGACGCGCTGGCCTTGCAGGCCAATAGCTCGGTGGTACTGAGTTATGACGAAGTGAACCCGTGCACCTTCCTTGAGCCGACTTCGCCACACATCGTCAGCCAACTGGAACAGCGACCTATCGCGCTGGAAACTCTGTCGGCGGGGTTACGCCATCTACAGCCGAAAGCTGACTGGACGGTGGTTGAAGGGGCGGGGGGCTGGTTTACGCCGCTCAGCGAGCAGCACACCTTTGCCGACTGGGTGGTGCGCGAACAGCTGCCGGTGGTTCTGGTGGTGGGAATGCGTCTGGGCTGCATCAACCATGCGCTGCTCACCGCGCAGGCGGTGGCGCAAAGCGGCCAAAAATTGGTGGGGTGGATTGCCAATGACGTACAGGAAACGGGGAAGCATCATCAGGCCTATCTTGCCACGCTCGCGCGTATGCTGCCTGCGCCCATGCTGGGCGAGATCCCGTTCCTGAATAACACCAGCGACGCCAATTTGGGGCAGTATCTCGACCTTTCGCCTCTCACACGCTGAGATAGTCTTTCACTAAATCGTCGTTAAGCTGGGCCAGCGTGCCCTGTGCCACGTTGCGGCCGCTATCGAGCAGGCAGAAGCGGTCCGCCACGCTGCGAATAAAGGGTAGGCGGTGACCGACCAGCAGCAGCGTCAGGCCTAAATCGCGGTTGAGGCGGTGAATGATATTGCTCATGTTGGCCGCCATCGCCGGGCTGGTGTGCTCGGTTGGCTCATCAAGGATCAATAACTCCGGCTCCAGCACCAGCGCGCGGCTGATCGCCAGCTGCTGCTGCTCGCTTTCATCCAGCTCTCCGGCCTTGTGTGACCCCATCTCCTTCAATGCAGGGAAAAGTTCGTAGACCTGCTCGGGGATGCGGCGATTCTTGTTGCGCCCGGCCATCATGGCAATTTGCAGGTTTTCATCCACACTCATTTGCGAAAAAATCTGCCGACCTTCAGGCACATAGCCAATGCCGACCATTGCGCGGCCCTCGACGGGCAAATCCAGCAGATTCTGTGGCTCAGCATTCGCCGACTGCCAGGAGATGCTGCCGCTCTTCACCGGCAGGTGTCCCATGATGCAGTTAATCAGCGTGGTTTTGCCGACGCCGTTGCGGCCAATCAGGAAAGTGCACTGGCCGCGATACAGCTCCAGATTGATATCCCACAGAATATGCTTCTGGCCGTAATACTGATTTACCGACTTTATACTCAACATCAGACCTCCCTAAACTCCTGCCGCTGGCTGGCCTCATGGCTTTAGCTTGGCGGAGTCACTGTTTAACTGACCGTCACTGTCATATTTCTGACATTTATGTTTCGCAATTTCCGTAATTTCACAGAATTTTATGCGGCAGGTTAGCAAGTTTGCTAACAGCATCAATTGGCAATAAATAGCCTTTAGCCAGTGATAAAAGGCTGAAACGGCGGTTTCTTACGGCTTAAGCTAGCGAGAGCGACCCAAAAATAGCGTTTTTGTAAAAGCTGCGTTTTTAGGGCGATGCGCTGTAAACGACCGATATGAATAATATTGCAACTCTTGGGCCAAGTTTGGCGGGGTAACTCCTAAAGAGGTTGTAACCAGACTGTTAATGGTTTGAAAGAGTGCCAAAGAGGAAAAATCATTAAATTGGGCAATAAGTGTGACGGGGAAGTGGCGAAATAGTGCACTTTACCAGTGCTGAACAGAGAGTTTGTGGTGCAATACTGATGTGTGGATAAGACAAATCCGACTGCCGATATACAAATTTTTTCATTTTGCAATATCTATGGCACAGCATATCTAGGCAAAATCGGCATATATAAAGAAGTAAAAAAGGCAAAAAATAACTAAAAACCTTAGCCCGAAACCCATCGGGGGTGAAACTGCCTTTTTTGACAGGTCGCGCTGCGTGGGGCGTGCTGTGAGTTATCCACCATTCCTGTGGATAACCATGTGCATGAGAGTAAGAAAAGTTGCTACAAGCGAGTCTGGACGCGGCCTGCGCTCGGTTTGTCGTTAATCCCACCTTTTTAATCATAATGATATTTTTCAATGAATTATGATAAATCAAGCGTTGTCAAATTGTGATCTGGCGTTTGTGTCAATTTTCGTCAGTCTGTGGTCAAAAAGTTAATTCGTAAAAATAATTGGGGATAAATGTTCTCTCATGGGGAAAAGTGGGTTAATGGAATAACCTAAAAAAGTGCAGCTTTCTTCGCATCTTAGAAACCACGCTATGGCCTGCGAACAAATCAACAGCACATCGCCATTGGAAGCTGGTTTTATATCCAGTACTATATAGCTGGCAAAATTCATGGAGTCTTCCATACTGAGTCTCCGCAGCCCGTGTTATGCGATTCTTCTCTTCTGTCAGGTAGCCCGTTCATGAGCAAAGTATTCAAACTGCATTCCGACTTTAAACCGTCAGGCGATCAGCCTGAGGCCATACGCGCTTTGGAAGAAGGGCTGGAGAATGGTCTGGCGCACCAAACGCTGCTGGGGGTGACCGGCTCGGGGAAAACCTTTACCGTCGCCAACGTGATTGCCGACCTGAATCGCCCAACCATGGTGCTGGCGCCCAACAAGACGCTGGCTGCCCAGTTGTATGGCGAGATGAAAGAGTTTTTCCCGGAAAACGCCGTCGAATATTTTGTCTCTTACTACGACTACTATCAGCCTGAAGCCTATGTGCCTAGCTCTGATACCTTTATCGAAAAAGACGCCTCGGTGAATGAACACATCGAGCAGATGCGTCTTTCCGCCACCAAAGCCCTGCTTGAACGCCGCGACGTGGTGGTGGTGGCTTCGGTTTCGGCAATCTATGGTCTGGGTGACCCAGATCTCTATCTGAAGATGATGCTGCACCTGACCAAAGGGATGATCATCGACCAGCGCGCTATCCTGCGCCGACTGGCCGAACTGCAATATGCCCGCAACGATCAGGCCTTCCAGCGCAGTACCTTCCGCGTGCGCGGCGAGGTGATCGACGTGTTCCCCGCAGAGTCCGACGACATGGCGCTGCGCATCGAACTGTTTGACCAAGAAGTGGAGCGCCTGTCGCTGTTTGACCCGCTGACCGGGCAGATTCAGCAAGAGGTTCCTCGCTTCACCATCTACCCGAAAACCCACTACGTGACGCCACGCGAGCGAATCGTGCAGGCGATGGAAGAGATCAAAGTCGAGCTGGCGGATCGTCGCAAAAATCTGCTCGACAACAACAAACTGCTGGAAGAGCAGCGCATTAGCCAGCGCACCCAGTTTGATCTGGAGATGATGAATGAGCTGGGCTACTGCTCGGGGATCGAAAACTACTCGCGCTACCTGTCAGGGCGCGGGCCGGGCGAGCCGCCACCGACGCTGTTCGACTATTTACCCGCCGATGGCCTGCTGATTGTCGACGAATCCCACGTCACCATCCCGCAAATCGGCGGCATGTACAAAGGCGACCGTTCGCGCAAAGAGACGCTGGTGGAGTATGGTTTCCGCCTGCCTTCCGCGCTGGATAACCGACCAATGCGTTTCGAAGAGTTTGAAGCCGCCGCGCCGCAAAGTATCTATGTGTCCGCCACGCCGGGCACCTATGAAATGGAAAAATCTGGCGGCGACGTAGTGGAGCAAGTAGTGCGCCCAACGGGCCTGCTTGATCCATTGATTGAAGTGCGCCCGGTGGCGACCCAGGTCGATGACCTGCTGTCGGAAATCCGCAAACGCGTGGAGATTAACGAGCGCGTGCTGGTGACCACGCTGACCAAGCGCATGGCCGAGGACTTGACCGAGTATCTGGAAGAGCACGGCGAGCGCGTGCGTTATCTCCACTCTGACATCGACACCGTCGAGCGCGTCGAAATCATTCGTGATTTGCGCTTAGGCGAGTTTGACGTGCTGGTGGGCATCAACTTACTGCGAGAAGGTTTGGACATGCCTGAAGTGTCGCTGGTGGCGATTCTGGACGCCGACAAAGAGGGCTTCCTGCGCTCCGAGCGTTCACTGATCCAGACCATCGGCCGCGCGGCCCGTAACCTCAACGGCAAAGCCATTCTTTACGGCGACAAAATCACTAACTCGATGCGTAGGGCTATCGACGAAACCGAGCGCCGTCGCGCCAAGCAAGAGGCTTACAACACTGAGCACGGCATTACGCCGATGGGCCTGAATAAGAAAATCTCTGACATTCTTCAACTGGGCCAGCCTAAGACCAAGAAGAACAAAGACAAGCGCGATGCCGAAGCCTTCGAAACCGCCAAGCTGCTTACGCCAAAAGCGCTGGAGCAGCGTATTCGCGAGTTGGAAAGCAAAATGTACTCCCACGCGCAGAATCTGGAGTTTGAAGACGCGGCGAGAACCCGTGATGAGTTGCAGTCTCTGCGAGATCAATTTATCGCCTTGTCCTAATCCTTCCCGCCCATCCAACATGGTCGCGCGCAGTGAAAAGATGCTAGACTGCGCGCCCTGTAAAATCGACTTGCGAGCGAACCATGACTGACACACCTTCACCGAAACCCGCTGCGGCGAAAGACCCTCTGCACGGCGTGACGCTGGAAGCACTGCTGACTAAGCTGGTGGACAGTTTTGGCTGGCCGGCGCTGGCGGCGCAGGTGAACATTAACTGCTTCAAAAGTGACCCGAGCATCAAGTCCAGTTTGAAGTTTTTGCGTCGGACGCCGTGGGCGAGAAAGGAAGTGGAAACGCTGTATTTGGATTTCGTGGAAGGGCATTTGCGTCCTGACATGACGCGCAGCAAACGCCGCACGCCACTGTCTGCCGAGAAGCCGCAAAAGCCGAAAGTCAGCACCGCCAAACCGGCAGCGGACAGCCCGTGGAACAACCATCCGCTGGTGAACAAAAAACCTTAAATCATTTTTTGCAGGGCTTCTTCCAGCGCTTTGCGCAGTAATTCGCGGTCGTGGCGATAAGGAATGTCGCTGGCTTCGAGCTGAGTTTGAATGATCAACCGCTCGCTGGCATCGTCGATATTCACCTTCGGCCCGACAATCGCCGCATCCACCGCGCGGCGGCCAATCTGGTTTTCAATTAGCGAAAGCTTGTCATGCAGGGTCAGCGATGCCGCCGCCACGCTAAGCTCTTTGCCCAAATTACCAATGTAGACGATGTGCGCGCGGCTGCGGCGCAGCGCCTGAGTTAAGTCTTTCATCAACAGGAGAGGCATCAGGCTGGTGTAAAAGCTGCCCGGGCCAATCAGCACTAAATCCGCTTCTTTAATCGCCAGAATGGCTTCGCGCGTGGCACTCACCTCGGGTTGCAGCATCAGCTCGCGAGGGATTTGCGTCAACTTGTCGACATTCACTTCGCCATGAACCCACTCGCCATTGGCATCCAGCGCCGCCAAATCCACAGGATGCTCTGACATCGGGATCAGCTCGGCGTCTACTTTCAGCAGGCTGCGCACCAAGTTGATTGCCTCGAGAGGGCGCACGCTCAGGTGATCCAGCGCGCGCAGCATCAAGTTGCCGAGGTTATGCCCGGCCAGCTCGCCTTGCCCACCAAAGCGGAATTCGAACATGGCGGACGCCACGCTTGGCTCAGTGATCAGCTGATTGAGACAGTTACGCATATCGCCCCAGGCAATACCGCCCTCGGCGCTGCGAATGCGCCCGGTGGAGCCGCCGTTGTCGGTGGTGGTGACAATGCCGGTCAAACGCGATCCAAGGGAGGAGAGGGATGACATAACGCGGCCCAGGCCGTGTCCGCCCCCCAGTGCTACTACGCGGTCGAGATCGGCTAACGTGCGATTGCGCATAAAGATCCTTGAAGCTGTCCAGAGAAAATTAAACCTGCCACTCGCGCGGCAGCAAATTAGGGTTTTGATGTCATTTCTTCGGTTGATTTTACCCAATTTTGCAACAAGGTGTTATTCAACTTATGTCTGAAATGCGAGGTAAACCCGCAGCATTGATGAGGTTTCTTGTCGTTATCGTGCTGAGAATTGCCTTTAAAATCCGCTATATATATAAATACATAGCGAAAACCGCCTTGGAGTTCCTTCCCGCGCGGCGTTACAATAGCCCTCGTAACCACGTTTTTTCCCCTGCGCTTGCAGCTGAAAAAATCAAACTCCTAGCCTTGCCGCCTAAGTTATCTGCCCGAATTGGTGAACTTTCTCACTGATTTTGCACAATAATACGGCGTCCTGGCCGTGGCTCAGCCACCAGGGTGCAAGGTAGAAATGCCTGCATCTCCCGTATTTGGAAAGGTGTTAAGGTGCTTCAACTTACCGATGCTTTTGCTCGCAAGTTTTATTACTTGCGGCTATCAATTACTGACGTGTGCAATTTCCGTTGCACCTATTGCCTGCCCGACGGCTATAAGCCGCAGGGACACAGCAATAAAAGTTTTCTGTCGTTGGACGAAATCCGTCGTGTCAGCCGCGCTTTTGCCCATCTAGGGACTGAAAAAGTGCGCCTGACCGGGGGCGAGCCGTCCCTGCGCCGCGACTTCTGCGACATCATTGCCGCCGTGCGCGAAAACCCCACCATCAAAACGCTGGCTGTCACCACCAATGGCTATCGCATGGCGCGTGACGCTAAACACTGGCGCGACGCGGGCCTGACCGCGATCAACGTCAGCGTCGACAGCCTCGATGCTCGCCAATTCCACGCCATTACCGGGCAGGACAAATTCAACGACGTGATGCGCGGCATCGACGCCGCGTTTGAGGCCGGTTTCAGCAAGGTGAAAGTCAACGCCGTGCTGATGCGCGACGTCAACCACGCCAGCCTGAATACTTTCCTCAACTGGATCAAACATCGCCCAATCCAACTACGCTTTATTGAGCTGATGGAGACCGGCGACGGCAGCGAGCTATTCCGCAAACACCACGTCTCAGGCGAAATCCTGCGCGAACAGCTGGTGCAACAGGGCTGGCAGCTACAAATCCGTGCGCGCAGCGACGGCCCGGCCCAGGTGTTCAGCCATCCAGATTATGTCGGCGAAATCGGCCTGATCATGCCTTATGAGAAAGACTTCTGCGCCAGCTGCAACCGCCTGCGGGTATCTGCCATCGGCAACCTGCACCTGTGCCTGTTCGGCGAGCAGGGCATTCCGCTGCGTGATTTGCTGGCGGACGATATGCAGCAAGATGACTTAATGGATAGAATTCAAGGCGGCCTGCGGCAGAAAAAACAGACCCATTTCTTGCATCAGGGCAACACGGGTATTACCCAGAACCTGTCGTTTATTGGTGGTTGAAGTCATTCAAGGAGCAACAAGATGAGCAAGGCCAGCAAAGATTTCCTTCCCCTTTCTTTGGCAATTCTGACCGTTTCTGACCATCGTACCGAGGCAGAAAACACCTCCGGGCACTATCTGAAAGAGGTGGCCGAAGAGGCAGGGCACCGCGTTGCGGCGCAAACCATCGTCAAAGATAACCTGTATAAAATTCGCGCGGTGGTCTCGCAATGGATTGCCGATGAGCAGATCCAGGCCATTTTGATCAACGGCGGCACGGGCTTCACGCAGGGCGACAATACGCCGGAAGCACTCAAACCGCTGTTTGACCGCGAAATCGAAGGCTTCGGCGAGCTGTTCCGCATGGTGTCTTTTGAAGAGATTGGCACTTCGACCATTCAGTCCCGCGCCTTAGCCGGCATGGCGAATCAGACCGTAATTTTTGCCGTGCCTGGCTCGACCAGCGCCTGCCGCACCGCGTGGGAACACGTTATCGAGGCCCAGCTAGACGCGCGCAACGGCCCGTGTAACTTCACGCCTCACGTCAAGAAATAAGCCCATTATGACCACTTTTACTCACATTAACGCCTCCGGCGACGCCCATATGGTGGATGTCTCCGCCAAAGCCGAAACCGTGCGCGAAGCCCGCGCCGAATCCTTTGTCACCATGGCCGCCGAGACGCTGGCGATGATTGTTAACGGCAATCACCACAAGGGCGACGTGTTCGCCACGGCGCGTATCGCGGGGATTCAGGCGGCGAAAAAAACCTGGGATTTGATCCCCCTTTGCCATCCGCTGCTGCTCACCAAGGTTGAAGTCAATCTGGAAGCCCAGCCGGAGCACAATCGCGTGCGCATTGAGTCGCGCTGTCGCCTGAGCGGCAAAACCGGCGTTGAAATGGAAGCCCTGACGGCGGCGTCCGTCGCTGCTTTGACCATTTACGACATGTGTAAAGCCGTGCAGAAAGATATGGTGATCGGCCCGATTCGCCTGCTGGAGAAAACCGGCGGCAAGTCCGGTGATTTCAAGGTGGCGCCATGATCGACATTCTGTTCTTCGCGCAGGTGCGTGAAATCATCGGCGTCGGTTCGCTGCAACTGCCTGCCGAATTCATCAATGTTGAAGCGCTGCGCCAGTCATTGTGCCAGCGCGGCGATCGCTGGGCGCTGGCGTTAGAGTCCGGCAAGCTGTTGGTGGCGGTGAATCAAACTCTGGTCGACATCGACCATCCGGTGAAGGCCGGGGACGAAGTGGCCTTCTTCCCACCGGTGACAGGAGGCTGATATGGAAAACACGCGGATCGTGGTCGACAGCGCGGCGTTTAGCGTTGGCGACGAATACCAGTGGCTGGCCCAGTCAGACGCCGACGGCGCGGTGGTGACTTTCACTGGCAAGGTGCGCAATCACAATTTGGGCGACAACGTCAGTGCGTTGACCCTCGAACACTATCCGGGCATGACCGAAAAAGCCTTGGCGGAAATTGTCGCCGATGCCCGCCAGCGCTGGCCGCTGCAACGGGTGTCGGTGTATCACCGCGTCGGGGCGATGTATCCTGGCGATGAAATTGTGTTCGTTGGCGTGACCAGCGCCCATCGCGGCATGGCCTTTGAAGCCACCGAATTTATTATGGATTATCTCAAAACCCGCGCCCCGTTTTGGAAGCGTGAAGCCACCGAGCAGGGCGACCGCTGGGTAGATGCCCGCGACAGCGACAAAGAAGCCGCCATGCGCTGGTAAACTGCAACTAAACCTTACGCTTAGCAACCGCGCAAAGCCGTGGTTTTGTGATACTGTTATCCCACAGGCGGGCTGTGTTTACGGCCTAAATTTTGTCCTCCATGCAAGAGGTAATCATCATGGATCGATATCCACGCAGTAACGGCTCGATTGTTGAACGCGCTAACTCCGGCATTCAAGCCTACATGGCGCAGGTCTATGGTTGGATGACCTGTGGTCTGCTATTAACCGCATTTGTCGCCTGGTACGCATCTCGCTCACCAGCCATTCTCGGTTTTATTTTCTCCAGCCAAATAACCTTCTTTGGTCTGATCATCGCCCAGCTGGCGCTGGTCTTCGTAATTTCCGGCATGGTGAATCGTCTGAGCGGCACCGTCGCTACCGGCTTGTTCATGCTGTATTCGGCCCTAACCGGGCTGACGCTCTCCAGTATTTTCATCGTCTACACCGGCTCTTCTATTGCCAGCACCTTCGTGGTTGCCGGGGGGATGTTCGGGGCGATGAGCGTATTTGGTTACACCACCAAGCGCGACCTAAGCCGTATGGGCAGCCTGCTGTTCATGGGGTTGATTGGTATCGTGCTGGCGTCGCTGGTCAATATCTGGCTGAAAAGCCCGGCATTGATGTGGGCGGTGACCTACATCGGCGTGGTTATCTTCGTTGGCCTGACAGCTTATGACACCCAGAAGTTGAAAAACATGGGTGAGCAGCTGGACGTTAACGATAAAGACAGCTTCCGCAAGTACTCTATCGTGGGCGCGCTGACGCTGTATTTGGATTTCATCAACCTGTTCTTGATGCTGTTACGCATTTTTGGCAACCGCCGGTAGGGTTTTTGATTTCAAATTGAGGGGGCCGAAAGGCCCCTTTTTTGTTTTTGGGCGGCAGCGCACGACCTTGACCTTGAATTTGAATTTAAAATCTCGTCTGGCGTGTCGGAACACGCCTAAAACTCCACGCTACCTGTATTAAGTTGAACAACACCAAAATCGCCGTCACGAGGAACACCCACCGGAAGCCCATTAACGCCGAGACGCTGGAGCCGAGCAGGGGGCCGATGACGTTGCCGAGATACATAAACGATTGGTTGTAGCCGAAGATGCGGCCGGTGGTTTGGTCGCTGCTGTATTTCACTAACAATGCCTGAATCGCCGGCATCAGCGCGCCGTCGCAGAAGCCAAGCATAAAGCGCAGGATGCCGAGCTGGGTGGGTGAGCTGATGGTCGACATCAGACAGAACAGCACGAAGCACAGCACCAGCGCGGCGATAAGGATACGGTGCGCGCCGATTCGGTCGCCCAGCTTGCCCAACTTAGGCGCGGACATTAGCGCGGAAACCCCCGGCACGGCGGCAATCACCCCGCTGATAAAGGCGATATTGCTGGTGTCGGAAGAGAGATCGCGGATGAACAGCGTCAAGATGGGGCTGATCGAACCGTTGGCCAATTGCACCATTAGGGTGGTGACGAACAGGCTGACAATCAGCCACGGGTAGGGCAGCGCGGTGAAAACGGCTTTGCCGCTGAGACGGTCGGCCTTGGCGACCGGCACCACGCGCTCTTTGATTAAGAATAGAGTGATGAGGAAACTGGTAAACAACATGCCGCCGGTGACGAAGAACACCGTGCGCAGGCCGAGGTGGTCGGCCATAAAACCGCCGAGCAGCGGGCCGATGATCACGCCAGCCACTTGCCCGGTAGACAGCGTGCCGAGCGCCCAGCCGCTTTTATCGCGCGGAACCTGTGACGCCACTAAAGCCATGGCATTAGGGATATAGCCTGAGGTTAAACCCATCAGCGTGCGCAGGATAAACAGCTGCCAGACGTTAGTGGCGAAACCCTGTAACACCATCACAATCGCCATACCCAGCGCGGCGCGCAGCAGCATCAACTTACGGCCTTTGCGGTCGGCGAGACTCCCCCATAGTGGAGCCACAATGGCAGAAACCAAAAAGGTGCCGCTGAAGACTAAACCAGACCATAAACTCAGAGATGCGTGGGACGTGACGCCAAGCTGTTCAATATAAAGTGGCAGGAAAGGCAGGATTTGGCTCATCGCCATTCCGGTGAAAAAACACCCAAGCCAGACGGAGATTAAATTGAGTTTCCAAGTTTCCATTATGCTGCGGGTTTACCTTAACCATGAGTGTGTTGACTGCATAAAGCATAGCAACTCAGGGCGTTAAGGTGACGGCAAAAAGTGGGAAGGTATTCATCAAATCAATAATTGATGCTCTGTATTAGCCTTTTTACCTAAGTCCACACAATCTGTCGTCAGCATTGAAAACTCGACAGTTAATGTGCTTTTCATGCTCTTATTACACCTGCTTACACCGATGGATGGCAGATAATTTAACGCCTTGACGCGTCTTGTGTTAAAATCTCGCTAACTGGCGCACTGCAGTTTGTGCCGAATCCTCGTGGTAATGCCTCATTTGCCTCGTCTGATCATCCACTCTTGAAACTGCACCGAACCCCGTTCGGGTTAGAGTGGACTGGAGCTTTTCCCTATATGTCATTTGATACTCTCGGCTTAAGTGCCGAAATTTTGCGTGCTGTTGAAGAACAGGGCTATCGTGAACCTACGCCTATTCAGCGTCAGGCTATTCCTGTTGTGATGCAAGGCCGTGACTTAATGGCAAGTGCGCAGACTGGTACCGGTAAAACCGCTGGTTTTACTCTGCCGCTGCTGAACATGCTGAGCCACTCCAACCCGCAATTCAAAGGACGTCGCCCGGTCCGCGCGCTGATCCTGACTCCGACCCGTGAGCTGGCAGCACAGATCGGTGAGAACGTGCAGTCTTACAGCAAATATTTGACCCTGCGCTCGCTGGTGGTTTTCGGCGGCGTGAGCATTAACCCGCAGATGATGAAACTGCGCGCCGGTGTTGACGTGCTGGTTGCGACCCCAGGCCGCCTGCTGGACTTAGAACATCAGAACGCGGTGGATTTATCCAAAGTAGAAATTCTGGTGCTGGACGAAGCTGACCGCATGCTGGACATGGGCTTCATCCACGACATCCGTCGCGTACTGGCCAAGCTGCCCGCTAAACGCCAGAACCTGCTGTTCTCCGCGACCTTCTCTGACGAAATCAAAGCGCTGGCTAGCAAATTGCTGACCAACCCTGCGTCGGTTGAAGTGGCGCGTCGTAACACGGCGTCCGAGCAAATCGAACAGAGCGTTCATTTCGTTGATAAGAAACGTAAAAGAGAACTGCTATCACAGATGATCGGCGAAGGCGACTGGAAACAGGTGCTGGTGTTTACCCGTACTAAACACGGCGCGAACCATTTGGCCGAGCAGCTGAATAAAGACGGCATCACCGCCGCCGCTATTCACGGTAACAAGAGTCAGGGCGCCCGTACTCGCGCACTGGCGGATTTCAAAGACGGCGGCATTCGCGTGCTGGTGGCAACTGATATCGCGGCGCGCGGTCTGGACATCGACCAGCTGCCTCACGTCGTTAACTACGAGCTGCCAAACGTGCCGGAAGACTATGTTCACCGTATTGGCCGTACAGGCCGTGCGGAATCCACCGGCGAAGCGATTTCTCTGGTGTGCGTGGATGAACACAAGCTGTTGCGTGACATCGAGCGCCTGCTCAAGCGTGAAATCCCACGCTTCGCGCTGGAAGGCTATGAGCCAGACCCAAGCATTAAAGCTGAGCCGATCATCAATGGTCGTCAGGGCAGCGGCGGTCGCGGTGCTCCACGTCAGGGCGGTCAGCGTTCTGGTTCAGGCGCACCTCGCTCAAGCGCTCCGCGTTCTGGCGCAGCACCGCGCACCGGCGGCAATGGTCAACGTAGCGGCAACGGCGGCGGCGAAAGCCGTGGCGCAGGCGCGGGTGAAGGGCGTCCAGCACGTCCGGCGCGCGCAGCCAATGCGGGCCAACGTCGTTCAAACCCGGCTAACGCAGGACGTCGTAAACCGTCAGGCGAATAATCGCTCCGGTTGAATAAACAAAAACCGCCTCCTCGCAGGCGGTTTTTTTATGTCTATTATTCAGGAAATTCTACAGCCAGATGCGATAGGCGCAGCGCCGCGCGCCTTGCAAAATGTGCTCGGTACGTTCAACATTCGCCTCCAGCGTGGCGCTAAACACTTCCCGTTCGGCGCGACAGAAGCCCTGACAGGCGGTGGCGGCGGCGCAGATAGGGCAGTGGTTCTCAATCAGTAGATAACTGCCATCTTCTTCCTGCTGCCAGTCCGCCATATAGCCTTCGCGGGTGCGAATGGCGGTGAGCCTTTGCAGGCGCTCTTCCAGCGTTTCTGCCCCTTCCATTGCCAGATGATAGGCATTACGAGTGAGTTCTTCACGGCTGGTGATCAGCTGTTCCAGCGCATTTTCACCCAGCGAGCTGCGGATAAGTGTCAGCAGTTGTACGGTGAGATCGGCGTGGGCGTCGGGGAAACGGGCATGGCCCTGTGCCGTCAATTGCCAGAACTGCGACGGGCGGCCTACGCCCTGCGAAACGGATTTCGGCTCCACCAGACCTTCTTTCGCCAGCTTCACAAACTGCTGGCGCGCGGCTTCCCCCGTGGTGCCCAAAATATGGCCCGCGTCGCTGGCCTGCAATTCTCCACGAGTTTTAAGCAGCATGAGCAGGCGTTCGGCGACGCTTTGCTTAACCTCAGACGTATTTTCCAAGTGTTTGCTTGACATATTGCCTCGTCAGATCTTAGATTACGGAACCGTTAAGTATTCCAAGTTAATTCTTGTTTAATCTTATCACAACCTCGATAGACTTTAAAAACAAAAGGGATATACCGATGTCGGACAATGAAACGGGCTGGGGCGGCTTATTTAGTACGGAAAATCGGGGCAGCGCCATTGCCCTCAGCGCGGGTGTGGCGCTGTACGCGACCAACAGCTATATCGTCATCACCATTCTGCCTTCCGTGGTACAGGATATCGGCGGGCTGGCGTGGTATGCGTGGAACATGACGCTGTTCGTGGTCTTCTCGATTCTCGGCTCGGCGCTGTCTGCCCGGCTGATGCGCAAAGCGGGCCCACGCGGCAGCTACCTCACCGCGACTGGCATCTTTATGGCCGGTGCGGCTATCTGTGCCTTGGCGCCAAGCATGCCGGTTCTGCTGCTGGGCCGTGCCATTCAGGGGCTGGGCGGTGGCTTCCTGTTCGCGCTCTCCTACGCCATGATCAATCTGGTATTCAAAGAATCTCTCTGGCCGCGCGCTATGGCGCTGATCTCCGCTATGTGGGGGATCGCCACGCTGATTGGCCCGGCGGTGGGCGGCATCTTTGCTGAACTGCACGCTTGGCGCTGGGCCTTCGGCCTGCTGGTGCCGGTGACCTTGCTGTTTGGCCTGTTGATTTGGCGAACGCTGCCCGCCCAGCAAAAGGAAAAACGCGCCGACGAACCTCTGCCTCTCTATCAACTTCTGCTGCTGACCGGCTCCGTGCTGGTGGTATCGGCGGGCAGCTTGTCCTCCCACGGCTGGGTTAACTTCGCCGGGATTGTGCTGGCGGTGCTGATGGTGATTGCTCTGCGCCAGCGCGAGTTCAGCTCTAACGTTCGCCTGTTGCCGCGCAACTCGCTGTCGCTCTCTTCGCCAATTTGCTGGCTGTACATGACCATGGCGACACTGATGATTGCGATGGGCTGCGAAATCTATGTGCCTTATATGCTGCAACACCTGCACGGCCAGACGCCTTTGGCCGCGGGGTATATCACGGCGGCCGCTGCGGCGGGCTGGACCCTGAGCGAAATGGTCAGCGCCAGTTGGACCGGGCGTCTTGCCAACCGGGCGATTATCTCTGGCCCGCTGGTGTTAGGCGTGGGCTTGCTGCTGTTGCTGGCTTCGGTGCCGGTGGTCTTCGGCCTACACGCGCTCAATATTTCCGGCGTGGTGCTTGGGCTGACGCTGGCGGGCTTTGGTATCGGGCTGGGCTGGCCGCACATTTTGACCCGCGTTCTACAGCAGGCGGATGAAGCGGAGAAAGAGACCGCCGGGGCTTCGATTACCGTGGTGCAATCCTTCTCGGCGGCGCTGGGCGCGGCGCTATCGGGGACCATCGCCAATCTGGCCGGGATGAACACCGGGCCGGAAAATGCCAGCAACGTGGCTTTCTGGCTGTTCGTATTCTTCTTAATTCCCGTCGGTCTGGCCGTGTTAACCGCCATCCGTTCGGTACGAAAACGGCGACTGTCGCACCCAGAAACCTTGGTCTGTAAGGGATAACGGCATTGCCTTGACGCATCGTTCAACCTTATCATTGCCCGTCATTTTTTAAGGGTTGAACCACATGCGTGTATTACTGGCTCCGATGGAAGGCGTACTGGACCCTTTGGTCAGAGAACTGCTGACTGAAGTGAACGATTACGACTTATGCATCACCGAGTTTTTGCGCGTGGTAGATCAACTGCTTCCCGCCAAATCCTTCTATCGACTCTGCCCTGAATTACTCAATCAAAGCCGCACGCCGTCGGGCACGCGGGTGCGCGTCCAGCTGCTGGGGCAGTATCCGCAGTGGCTGGCCGAAAACGCCGCGCTGGCGGTGCAACTTGGCTCTTACGGGGTGGATCTCAACTGCGGCTGTCCGTCGAAAACGGTCAACGGCAGCGGCGGCGGGGCGACGCTGCTCAAAGACCCTGAGCTGATTTATCAGGGAGCCAAGGCGATGCGCGAAGCCGTGCCCGCCGAGCTGCCGGTGACGGTGAAAGTGCGGCTGGGCTGGGATTCGCTGGCGCAAAGTTTTGAAATTGCCGACGCGGTTCAGCAGGCCGGAGCCACCGAACTGACGGTGCACGGGCGCACCAAGGAAGACGGGTATAAGGCCGAGCGCATTAACTGGCAGGCGATTGGCGAGATCCGCCAGCGGCTGACCATTCCGGTGATCGCCAATGGCGAAATCTGGGACTACGCCAGTGCCCAAGCCTGTATGCAGACCACCGGCTGCGACGCGGTAATGATTGGGCGCGGCGCGCTCAACGTGCCAAACCTCAGTCGGGTGGTGAAGTACAACGAGCCGCGCATGCCGTGGTCTGGCGTGATGACGCTGTTGCAGAAATACACTCATCTGGAGAAGCAGGGCGACACCGGGCTGTATCACGTCGCGCGCATCAAACAGTGGCTGGGGTATTTACGCAAAGAGTACGACGAAGCGACCGAGTTATTTAGTGAAGTGCGCGTGTTGCAAACATCGAAAGAGATCGCCGAACGCATTAACCGCTGATCGTTTTCCCTGATTTCTCCACGCGCTGCTTCAAGCACAAAAGCAAAATGGAGAAATATCATGGATAACAAAGATAAAGGTCTGACCCACATCGCTTTTTCCGTCAAAGATCTTGATGCCAGCATCGCCTTTTATGAAAAATTTGCGGATATGCAGGTGATCCACCAGCGCGGAGAGCGCGGGACAGACGCCCGACCCGTGGCCTGGATGAGTGATATGACGCGGCCTTTTGCTATCGTGCTGGCGGAAGATCCTGACTCTACCGACACCAAGCTTGGCCCTTTCGGCCACCTCGGCGTGGCCTGTCAAAGTAAAGAGGAGATGGACGCCAAGCTGGCTCTGGCTCGCGCCGACGGCGTGTTGCGCACCGAGCCAAAAGAGAGTGGGGCGCCGGTCGGCTACTGGGCATTTCTCGATGACCCAGACGGCAACACCTTTGAGCTATCTTACGGCCAAGAAATCCGTTACCTGATTGAAAATACCTAACGTTCGCCTGTCTTTCTGAGACAAGTTTACTCAGCCACGGCATACTCCGTGGCTGATGTTGGTCACTCCCATCTCGCAGCACCCCTCTCTTTCTCAGCCTTTCGCGCAAGTGTTCACTTACTCGTCAGCCCCTGTCATCAAAGGCGTTGTGACAGACTTTGTGACAAATAGGGAGGAAAAATCCGAGTGCCAAGCCCATCAGCCTAACTTATAATTCGCCGGCAGTTTTGATGCTCCATTGATGACAACCTTCTTAAATACAGAGCAATGCATGTGAAAATTCGTCTTTTGGTTGTGAGCCTGTTGGCTCTTAATGCAGGCATGATGTCTGCCACTTCCGCCGTAGCTGGCGAAAAACATGCGCCGGTTGTCGCGCCTATCGTGCAAATTGCCTCCGGCAGCGCGATGGTGGTTGATCTTAAATCTCATGAAGTGATTTATTCCCGAAATCCAGACCAAGTGCGGCCCATTGCCTCACTGACCAAATTAATGACAGCGATGGTGACGCTCGATGCGAAGCAGCCGCTGGACGAAGTGATTTCGGTTGATATTCATAACACTAAAGAGATGCGCGGCGTGTTTTCCCGCGTGAAGGTGAACAGTGAAATTAATCGCCGCCAGATGATCCAACTGGCGCTGATGTCTTCCGAAAACCGCGCCGCCGCTAGCCTGGCCGCGCACTATCCGGGCGGCTATGAAGCCTTTATCCGCGCGATGAATGCTAAAGCTAGGCAGTTGGGAATGACCCACACCCGCTACGTCGAGCCAACCGGCCTGTCGCCGCAAAACGTCTCTACGGCGCGCGATTTAACCCGCCTGCTGCTGGCTTCGCAGAAATATCCGCTGATTGGCGAGCTGAGTACCACGCAGGAGAAAACCGCGGTGTTCAGCAGCCCGGCCTACGCCTTGCCGTTCCGCAACACCAATCATCTGGTCATGAACCCGAGCTGGAGCATTCAGCTAACCAAAACCGGCTATACCGATTTGGCGGGCCACTGTCTGGCGATGCGCACCACCATCAATGGTAAGCCTGTGACGCTGGTGGTGATGGACGCGTTCGGCAAATACACTGCCTTTGCGGATGCCAACCGCCTGCGCACATGGATGGAAACCGGCAAGAGCGTGCCGGTGCCGCAGATCGCCAAAACTTACCGTAAAGCCAAGGACCAGCAGCGCACCCAGCCGAGCGTTGAAGAGGCCGACGACTAAGGTTGCCGAAGCCCGATTAGCCATAAAAAAAAGCGGCGTTGCCATCCAGCAACGCCGCTTTTTTGTTATCAATGTCTAGCAGAACTGACGATCAGAAAATCAGTTTAAATACGCCAGTTAGGGTCAATAAGCCGACGATAAAGATAATGGCGATGATCCACAGAATAATTTTCATGCGCAGTCCCTCAAAAAAATAATGAATGTAAAGAAATCTCTAAACCGCTGATATCTTTCATTCAGTATAGACAGGATTATGAATTTTGCTCTGTTTGCGCGGTGCGTAAAAACTGAATTGCGTCACGCAGCGCGCAAATTGGGCTGGAAAGCGGCGCGCCGAGTTGAGTCAGATTCCCCGCGCCAGCCATGGAAGCCTGCGCCAACGCCACGCGCTCCACGCCCTGTTGAAAGGCCAGATCGGCCTGTGCCGCAATGCGTTGCAAATACCCGGCAATATTTCCCGCTAAAAAGATTTCCCACGCACCTTTCACCTGTTGGAATTCCACTTCGGCCTGCGGATGACGCTCCACCTGTTCGAACAGGCGCTGGGTTGGCTCGAGGGTAGTTGGCGCGGCATAAAGCACCCGGGTTTTGCCCGGTGCAGCCATGGATTGCTCTGCCAAGGCGCGATCAACGCGCCAGACGGGAATCTCGAGCAACGTATTGGCCTCGGTGGCGGCTGGCCCCAGCGTCGAGCAGGTGAGCAGGATCAGGTCGGCGCCCTCCGCCAAACTCAGCAGCATCTCGCGGGTTTGCTGCTGAATCTCTGGCGTCAGCCCACCGGCTTGTCCGGCGGCGGCCAGCAGGTCAGGGCGCGCGTGGTGTGAGAGTTGGTCGGGTGAGATCCCCAGCGCGTCGGCGGCGGCATCAAAAATAGCGATATTACTTTCGGCAGTGTGTAAGCAGGCGATGCGCAATAGAGGCTCCGGGGTAGGCAATAAAAGGGAAAACCCCACCCGCGGCAAACCACGTAGCGGGGCAGTGGGGCTTATTTATCGGACGAGGCTTGCCACAGATTCAGCTCGCCGTCGGCCACGTGCTTATCAATGGCCGCCAACTCTTCGGCGGTGAAGTTCAGGTTGCCGAGCGCGGCGACGTTCTCTTCCAACTGCTCTGATCGGCTGGCACCAATCAGCACCGAAGTTACGCGGTCATCTTTCAGCAGCCAGCTCAGGGCCATCTGCGCCATGCTTTGGCCGCGTTTTTGCGCCATGTCGTTGAGCAGGCGCAGGCTGTTGAGGTTCTCCTCGGTCAGCATTTTTTCTGACAGGCCGCGCGCCTTTTTGCCTTCGGTCTGCATCCGCGAACCGTCAGGAATACCGTTGAGATATTTGCCGGTCAGCAGCCCCTGCGCCAGCGGGGTGAAGGCGATGCAGCCAGTACCGTTCTCTTCCAGCACGTCGAGCAGCCCGCTTTTATCTACCCAGCGGTTGAGCAGATTGTAAGAAGGCTGATGGATGAGCAGCGGGATTTTCCACTCGCGCAGTAGTTCGGTCATTTTCTGCGTGCGTTCCGGCGAGTAAGAGGAGATGCCGACATACAGCGCCTTGCCGCTCTGCACAGCGTGGGCCAGGGCCGACGCCGTCTCTTCCATCGGGGTTTTTTCATCAACGCGGTGGGAGTAGAAGATGTCGACATACTCCAGCCCCATGCGTTGCAGGCTTTGGTCGAGGCTGGACAACAGATATTTACGCGAGCCGCCGGAGCCGTACGGGCCAGGCCACATGTCATAACCGGCCTTGGTGGAGATGATCAATTCGTCGCGATAGGGGGCGAAATCCTCACGCAGCAGACGGCCAAAGTTCTCTTCGGCAGACCCCGGAGGCGGGCCGTAGTTGTTGGCTAAGTCGAAGTGGGTGATACCTAAATCAAAGGCTTTGCGCAGCAGGTTGCGTTGGGATTCCAGCGCGCTGATATGCCCGAAGTTGTGCCACAGGCCGAGTGACAGCGCGGGCAGTTGCAGCCCGCTGCGGCCGCAGAAGCGATATTGCATGTTCTCGTAACGGGAAGGGCTTGCCTGATACGGCATGATGTCTCCTTATCCTGATAGGTTTTTTGTAGGGTAGATTTGAAACATTGTTCCTATCTTAACGCTCATCAAGACAACGGCAACCTGAGGACGTGATATTTCTGCCTTATCTTGTTACGGATTTGTAAAAGGATTTGTTTAACCAGCAGGCAGAAAAAACAGGGCGAACTATAATTAACTCAGGCCGCCACCTTCTTAATGCGTGTGACACGCCCTGTGACGCTGCATCCCGGAAGGTCATTATCACCCGCGCCGTTGGCGGTTTCCGGCGTTTATGGGGGTGTACCATGGTCAATCATGTCTGGGGACTGATGTCCCGTCCCGGTCCAGAATTGCAACAAATCCAGCGCGAGCGGGAAACCGTCTCACACGTCTATTTTCATCACGTATTGCTTATGGCGCTGATCCCGGTGGTGTGCTCCTTTATCGGGACCACCCAGTTGGGATGGAACTTTGGCGACGGTCAGCGACTGATTGTTTCCCTGTTCACCGCCTCTTATATTGCCGTGATTTTCTATGTATTGATGCTTGGCGCGGTGGCGCTGATGGGGCGGATCATCTACTGGATGGCTCGTCGCTATGACAGTCGACCCACGCTGAATAGCTGTATTGTTTTCGCCGGTTATGTGGCGACGCCAATGTTCCTCAGCGGCGTGGTGGCGCTCTATCCGATGGTGTGGCTGTGCCTGTTCGTCGGGCTGATTGGCCTGTGCTACAGCGGCTATCTGCTGTATCTCGGCATCCCTAACTTCCTCAATATTGACCACCGCGAAGGCTTCCTGTTCTCCAGCTCGACGCTGGCGATGGGCGTGCTGGTGCTAGAGCTGCTGCTGGCCCTGACCGTATTGATGTGGGGTTATGGCGCGAAACTGTTCTGACCTGAGTTAACGCGTTGAGGCAGGGAGAGGCGATGGCTCATCCCTGCCTTTTTTTATGGCTGCGAAATGACTACTCCCGCCAGCCTTTCAGCTTGCTGGTTTTGCCAATGCCGGGGTTGAAGCTATTGGTCGGGTCAGCTTGCTGATAGAAGGCTTTCAGATGCGGCTTGGCGATATAGAGATGCCCGACGTTGTGCTCGGCGGGGTACTCAGCACCTTTCGCGTCGAGGATTTCCAGCATCTGGTGCTTGAGCTTCTTGCTGTCCGCCCCTTTCTTGACGATGTAATCCTGATGAAAAACGTGACACATAAAGTGGCCGTAGTAGAGCTTGGCGACTAACTGATTGTCGATTTCAGCAGGCAGCGTTTCGAACCAGTCGCGGTCGTTGCGGCGCAGGGCGATGTCCAGTGCCAAAATGTCTTCCACTTCTTTTTCGTGCACCGCGTGATAGCGCACGGCGGCCCCGGCGGCAGCAAAGCGATGCAGAAAGGCCTTCTTGCCCTCTTCGTCAGTACAGACAAAGAAGTCGCCTTCGTGCTGTTTAAAGAATTCGGTGAGGAAGCTTTGCGCCTCGGCGATGCCGTCGCCGGACATTTTTAACAGCAGGTGATGCTCGTAGCGGTCGCGGAATTTTTTCATGCGCGGCGGCAGATGGTTCGGCAGCGCTTTGCTGATGCACTGCATCACGCGGTCGCTAAAGTTCTTCGGCAGGAAAGGCACTTTGCTGGCGTGGGCGTCAAACTTGCCCTTGACGCTGAACATGTCCGGCATTTTGTCGGTGCCGAGCTTGTCGATCATCATGAAGGTATCTTTGCCGTAGACTTCGGTGATATCAAAAATGTCGCGGTGCATATATTCACCGGCCACCGGCAGGTTTTTGAAATCACCCAGGATCTGGCGGCGCAGCTCAGTCAACACCGCGGTGCTGTTGGTGCCGATATAGAAAACTTGCTGCTGGCTTTCCGCCGGGAAGGTGTCCAGACGCACGGCAAAGACTGCCAGCTTGCCCGCGCAGCCGGAGGCTTCAAACAGGCGGCGCTGGTCGGCGTTGAAGCGAGAAGGGGTGTCGGCATCCACGTCACGCACGCGCTCGGCGTAGTCATGATCCGACGCCAAGCGCTGGTCGTGATGCACTTCGCTGGCGGTGAAATTGCCTTTCTCCAGCCGTGTGAGGATCTGCTCTGGCGTGTCGCCCAGCTCAATCCCCAAGTGGTTAATCAGCTGCAACTGACCTTGTTCATCAATCTGCGCGTAGAGAGCCATTTCAGTATAGGCCGGGCCGCGTTTGACCAGCGATCCGCCGGAGTTATTACAGATACCGCCGACCACCGACGCGCCAATACAGGAGGAGCCAATCACCGAATGCGGCTCGCGGCCGTAAGGTTTGAGGATTTTTTCCAGCTTATATAAGGTGCTGCCGGGGAAGCCAATCACCTGATTGCCGCCGTCGAGCAGTTCAATATGGTCGAGCTTGAGGGTGCTGAAGATGACGATATCGCGGTCATAATCATCGCCGCTCGGCGTCGAGCCTTCGGTCAGTCCGGTGTTGGCCGCCTGCATAATGACAATCTTGTCAGCCTCGACGCAGGCCTTGAGCAGTTGCCACTGCTGGAGCAGGGTCTGCGGAAACACTACCGCTAAGGCTTTACCACCGCCGGAGCGAAAACCCTTGCGGTAGCGCTCGGTGTTGCTGTCGCCGGTGAGTACATGGCGGTAGCCGACGATCTCTTTCAGACGTGTGATCAGCGTCTGATTATCCTGATGAATGCTCATGTCCTATTCCTCACTTATTACCCAGAGGGCCAAAATCGCTGCCCTGAATAATCATAGGCTTAAATGATATTAAAGGAAGGGTTCATATTTGAGCGTCATGGGATGGTTATTAAAGCATCATCAATGTGTCACAAAAGTCCCGCTTAATGATTGCCAGAATCTGTAGGCAACCGAGAGAACGCACCATGGCGCAAGCTCAACTTAAGCTGGCACAGGCCGAATATCCACAGGCCCGCACGCTGCAACAGAACAAAGTTTTAGACGTTAAAGGATTGGTGAAATCCTACAAATCAGGACAGCGCGTTCTGAATGACATCAATTTTGATCTGCACGCCGGTGAGTTCGTGGCGGTGATTGGTCGCTCTGGGGCGGGTAAATCAACCTTACTGCACGTGCTGAACGGCACCATCCCTCTGTCTGACGGTAGCGTTGTCTGCCATTACGAAAATGGCGAACAGCAGCAGTTAGCAGGTTTGACTGGCAAGGCGCTGCGCCGCTGGCGTTCAGGCTGTGGCATGATTTTTCAGGATTTCTGTCTGGTACCTCGTCTAGACGTCTTGACCAACGTACTCTTGGGCCGCCTCAGCCAGACTTCTACTTTCAAATCTTTCTTTAACCAATTCGACGACGAAGACCGCGCCCGCGCTATCTCCTTGCTGGAGTGGTTGCATATGTTGCCGCACGCCTTGCAGCGCGCGGAGAACCTCTCTGGTGGACAGATGCAGCGCGTTGCTATCTGTCGCGCATTAATGCAAAACCCCAAAATTCTGCTGGCCGATGAGCCGGTGGCCTCGCTGGACCCAAAAAACACGCTGCGCATTATGAACGCGTTGAAAAAGGTCAGCGAAGAGAATATCGCCGTGATGGTCAACCTGCACTCGGTTGAGCTGGTAAAAGACTTCTGCACCCGCGTGATTGGTATTGCCAAAGGGCAGATTATTTTCGACGGGCATCCTGATGATTTAAATGATTCGATTCTTCATCAACTTTATGGTGAAGACGGCGAATCATCTCATTGATCTAATTTATTCGTCACAATAAGTAGTTTGTAATATTCATTGTTTTTATTTATTTCAACTTTCTCTCCATCTACACAAGGTCATTATTACATGAAGAAGTTATTACGTCTGGCGGTATTGGTGGCAGGTACTTTTACCGCAATGCACAGCATGGCAGCAGATGCGCCAAAAGAATTAAATCTGGGTATTCTGGGTGGTCAGAATGCCACTCAACAGATTGGCGATAATCAGTGTGTGAAAGATTTCTTTGATAAAGAATTAAATGTAGATACTAAACTGCGTAACTCTTCTGACTATTCAGGGGTTATTCAGGGCTTATTAGGCGGGAAAGTTGACATGGTATTAAGCATGTCACCTTCATCTTACGCTTCGGTGTATATTAATAACCCGAAAGCCGTCGATTTGGTAGGTATTACTATTGATGACACCGACAAATCTCGCGGTTACCACTCTATCGTGGTGGTAAAAGCCGACAGCCCGTACAAGAAGCTGTCTGACCTGAAAGGCACGGCATTTGGTTTCGCTGACCCAGATTCCACCTCGGGTTACCTGATCCCTAACCAAGCCTTCAAGAAAGAGTTTGGCGGCAACACGGATAACAAATACAACAACTTCTTCTCTAGCGTCACCTTCTCCGGCGGCCACGAGCAGGACATTCTGGGCGTGCTGAACGGCCAATTCGCTGGCGCAGTAACCTGGGCTTCGATGATTGGCGACCGCGAAACAGGCTACACCTCTGGCGCGTTCAGCCGTATGATCCGTATGGATCACCCGGACCTGATGAAGAAAATCCGTATTATTTGGGAATCTCCATTAATTCCAAACGGCCCAATCTTAGTGCGTAGCGACCTGCCAGCTGATTTCAAAGCGAAACTGGTTGCCGCTATTAAGAAATTGGACACCAGCGACCACGCCTGCTTCGTTAAAGCGGTTGGCGGCACCCTGCATATTGGTGAAACGTCACTGGCCGAATATCAACAGATAATTGACATGAAGCGTGAACTGACTAAAGGTTCTCGCTAACAGGCTATTTTACTTGCCACTTTGAATGCGGGCAGTGCTCGGATTCCTCACGTACTTTACGTACGCTGCGGATCCTGCGCGCTGGTCGCATCCAAATTGCCTGCGACAATAACGCCTGCATATATTTTACTCTTTAATATCGATAGAAATACGGAATCATTATTTTGAATAAAGACTTCAATCGTTATTATCAGCAAATTCGCGGGAAACAAAAACGTGAAGCGCTGGTATGGTCGGGAATAATGCTGCTGCTCTATTTATGGTCCGGCAATGTTTCTGAACTCAATCTGAAAACCGTATTTTTCTCTGCTCCACACTTCTTCGATTATATTGGCGAAACCGTGCCGGTATTGCACTGGTCAAAACTATTTGCTGATGGTCACACTGAAGGTTCGCTGGCTTATTGGGGATACCGTCTGAATATTCAGCTGCCGCTGATTTGGGAAACCATTCAACTGGCGCTCTCATCGACGATTTTATCCACCGCGCTCGCCACCTTGCTGGCTTTTATGGCCGCCAGTAACACCGACTCGCCGAAATGGCTCAAATTTAGTATCCGCACTTTTGTGGCTTTCCTGCGCACCATGCCCGAGCTGGCGTGGGCGGTAATGTGCGTCATGGCGTTCGGCGTCGGGGCTATTCCGGGCTTTATCGCCTTGACCCTGCACACCGTGGGCAGCCTGACCAAACTGTTTTATGAGTCGATTGAAACCGCCTCTGACAAGCCGGTTCGCGGCTTGAAGTCTTGCGGAGCCGGGCGTTTGCAGCGCATGCGCTTTGCCCTCTGGCCGCAGGTCAAACCGATTTTCCTCTCCTACAGCTTTATGCGTCTGGAGATTAACTTCCGCCAGTCAACCATTCTGGGGCTGGTCGGGGCAGGGGGCATCGGCCAAGAGCTGATGACGTCCATCAAACTTGACCGTTACGACCAAGTCAGTATGACGCTGCTGCTGATCATTTTGGTGGTTTCCATCATGGACTTTTTATCCGGCAAGCTGCGTAAACTCGCGGTAGAGGGCACGTTCTGATGCTGACTGAAGCTCTGGCACCATCGGCTATCGCCAATATCAAGCGCGATAACCCAACACTGTTTTCCGCCCAGCGTCGCTATCTGCGCTACCTCGGCACCTTCGCCGTGCTGATCACGCTGTATTACATCTACTTTTTCACCTTCTACGGCATTCCGTGGACCGCCGTGGTGCACGGCTCATCGGAGATTGGTCGTTATTTCCTGCGCATGTTTGTGTGGCATAACTTCTCCGAATGGCCGCTGATGTATTACTTCGAGCAAATTGTGATGACGCTGGCGATTGTCTTCGCCGGGACCATCACCGCCTCCTTCCTGGCGCTGCCGCTGTCGTTTTTGGCGGCGCGAAATGTGATGTCCACGCCGGTGCTGCGGCCGATTTCGCTGGTGGTGCGCCGCATTCTGGACATCCTGCGCGGTTTGGACATGGCTATCTGGGGGCTGATTTTTGTCCGCGCCGTCGGCATGGGTCCGCTGGCCGGGGTACTGGCGATTATTCTGCAAGACCTTGGCCTGCTCGGTAAGCTTTACGCCGAAGGGCACGAAGCCGTGGAACGCTCGCCAAGTCGCGGTTTACGGGCCTTGGGCGCGAATCCGCTGCAAACCCATCGCTTTGGTATTTTCACCCAGTCATTCCCGACCTTCCTCGCGCTGTCGCTGTACCAGATTGAGTCCAACACCCGTTCTGCGGCGGTATTGGGTTTTGTTGGGGCAGGGGGGATTGGTCTGGTGTATGCCGAAAACATGCGTTTATGGAACTGGGACGTGGTGATGTTTATCACCCTGATTTTGGTGGTGATCGTGATGACGATGGATAAGATTTCCTCCATCCTGCGCGCGAAATACATTCATGGCGAAGATATCGATTTGTTCGAAGCGCCGCCGAAGCCTAAGCCGCCAATTGAGCTGTACAAACCGTAATAAAAGCCACGTCATCAAGGTCTTAGGCATAAAAAAAGCCCCTTCTCCGCGCGGAGAAAGGGCTTTTTTACTGACTACTAAACTAGGATTTTGCAGCCAGTACTACCAGTTTCTGGTTCACAAACTCTTTGATCCCCAAATCGGATAACTCGCGGCCGAAGCCCGAGCGTTTAACCCCACCAAACGGCAGTTCTGGCGCGGTGTTGGACGGCGAATTAACATACAGCATGCCGGTTTCGATTTGCGTCGCCAGTTTACGGGCGCGTTTCATGTCTTTGGTAAACAGGGAACCGCCAAGGCCGTAGTTGGAGTCATTCGCCAACTTCACTAACTCTTCATCGTTTTTTACCACGTAAATCTGCGCCACCGGGCCGAAGAACTCTTCGAAGTAGGCCGGATTGTCGCGGGTGATGTGAGTCAGAATGGTCGCTTCATAGAAGTTACCCGGATTGTTAGCCACGACTTTACCGCCGACGTGGACTTTCGCACCGTTTTTCACCGCCTGATCCACCTGCTTGGTCAGGGTTTTCAGCGCGTCGGCTGAAGAGAGCGGGCCAAGGGTGGTGCTGCTGTCGAGCGGGTCACCGATCTTCAGCGCCTTGAAGTGTTCGGTGAATTTCTTCAGGAACTCATCGGCGACTTTCTCATGGATAATAAAGCGCTTAGCGGCGGTACACACCTGCCCGGCATTGGCCACGCGGGCCTGTGCACCGGCTTCGGCGGCATGGTCGATATCGGCATCTTCCAGTACGGCGAAGACGTCATTACCGCCCAGCTCCAAGGTCGATTTCTTCAGCTTGCTAGCCGCTTTGGCGGCTACCACGGCACCGGCTTTTTCCGAGCCGGTCAAGGCAACGCCCTGCACGCGGTCATCTTCAATGATATCGGCCACCTGATCCTGAGAAATAAACAGGTTGGTGTAAGCACCTTTTGGTGCCCCGGCTTCGCTGACCAATTTCTCAAAGGTTTCGGCACAGTGCGGAACAATACCGGCATGCTTGACGATGACGCTGTTACCGGCGGCCAGGTTCGGCGCCAACACGCGCATCAGCTGGTAGAATGGGAAGTTCCACGGCTCAACCGCCATGATAACCCCAATCGGGCTATGCTCGACCCAGGCTTCGCCCAGGCTGGACTTGTAGGGAACGGGCTTGAGGAACTCTTCGGCGTTGTCGGCGTAATACTTGGCAATCTCCGCGCAGAGCTTCACTTCATCGCGGCTTTGCTCAATCAGTTTACCCATCTCAACGCTGACGATTTTCGCCAGCTCTTCCACTCGGGAAGACATAATATCGGATAATTTATGCAGCACTTTCAGGCGTTGCTGCATATCCCCTTGACCCCATTCGGACTTATACAGGTCATGAGCTGCACTCAGCGTTTGTTCAACCTGCTGATCATTATGTGTTTGATATTCTTTGATAAGCTTGTTGTTGAAAGGATTAATCGTTTGATAAGGCATAAATAGCTCCTTGTTTATAACGCTTTTGCGAACGTAACTTAAGCCTAGTCGATAAAAACGCGTTTTGGGACTGGAGTCACCTTTGGCAACACTCTAGAATCGGCGGTTTTTGCGCCAAGCCCCACAGCCCGCGCCGCGCCAGCCCTGTGGGCTGTCCTTCGGATAATTCGGCTTTACTTAACTTTGCAGCCACGGCACTGATAGACGCCATGAACTCTTTTTCAATTCATATTCACCTAGCCAATCAACATTGATTGATAAAAACCGCGCTCACTTTTATGCTGGATTTCCTTTTTGATCTGACAGATAACGAGAAGCCGATGAAGCTTGCTGCAATTCCGTTTTGTACCACCGACTGGAGCCAGATAGAGCCAACCGAGCACGCGGGAGAAACCGGCGTAGCCCTGTGGCGCACCCAGCATTTCGGCGATATTCGGGTGAGGATCGTCGAGTATTCGGCGGGCTATTTGGCGGACCACTGGTGTAGCAAAGGGCACGTGCTGTTTTGTCTCGAGGGCGAATTACAAACTCGTCTCGACGACGGCCGCACCTTCACCTTGACACCCGGCATGAGCTATCAGGTGGCGGATAACGCAGAGGCGCACCAATCCTCGACCGCGTTGGGCGCAAAGCTGTTTGTGGTTGACTGATTTTTCAGTCCTAACAACCCTTTAGATACTGTTTTTGAGGAGCTGTGGTGAGTAAATTACGCGTAGGCATCATTTTTGGCGGGAAATCGGCAGAGCACGAAGTCTCGTTGCAGTCGGCAAAGAATATTGTGGATGCCATAGATAAGCAGCGTTTTGACGTCACGCTGTTAGGCATTGATAAAACAGGCGAATGGCACATTAACGACGCCAGTAACTACTTGATCAATGCTGAAAATCCGTCACTGATTGCGCTGAATAAGTCCAACAATCAGGTGGCTCTGATCCCCGGCCAGACTGAAAACCAGCTGATTGAAACCCGCAGCGCCAGCGTGCTTTCCCAGCTGGATGTCATTTTCCCGATTGTGCACGGCACCTTGGGTGAAGATGGCTCGCTGCAAGGGCTGCTGCGCATGGCGAATATTCCCTTTGTTGGCTCTGGCGTGCTGGGGTCGGCGGTCAGTATGGACAAGGATGTGACCAAGCGCCTGCTGCGCGACGCGGGCCTCAATGTGGCGCCTTTTGTCACCGTGACGCGCAGTAACCGCGCCAAGCAGACCTTTGAGAAAGTGGCGCAAGAGCTGGGGCTGCCGCTGTTCATCAAGCCTGCTAACCAAGGCTCTTCGGTAGGCGTCAGCAAGGTCAGCGATCAGGCTGGATATGCCCGCGCATTGGACTTGGCCTTTGATTTCGACCATAAAGTGCTGGTGGAGTCGGCCATTGTCGGGCGTGAAATCGAGTGTGCCGTGCTGGGTAACGCGCAGCCGCAGGCCAGCGTCTGTGGCGAAGTTATCCTGCACGATGAGTTCTACTCTTACGACACCAAATACATCAACGAGCAAGGCGCCTCGGTGGCGGTTCCGGCGGATTTATCCCCTGAAATCAATGATCGAATTCGCGCCATCGCCTTGCAGGCGTTTGAAGTCTTAGAGTGTCGCGGTATGGCGCGCGTGGACGTGTTCCTCACCCAGCAGGGCGAGGTGGTGATTAACGAAATCAACACCTTGCCGGGATTCACCAATATCAGCATGTATCCAAAACTCTGGGCCGCCAGCGGCTTAAGCTATAGCGATTTGATCACCAAATTGCTGGAACTGGCTCTAGAACAGCACCAGCAAGACAGCCAGTTGAAAAGCTCCGCCAACTAATTTTGCAGTAAAAACCTCCCCTGATGATCGGGGAGGTTGCCCGACTTAGCGGCGATACTTCCACAAAATGCCAACCGCGGTGCTCAACCCCACCAGTGACATTACCTTCAGCGCCAAGATTGCTCCGCCATAACGAGTCAGCGCCGCCACCATCAGCGACGCCACGCCCGCCGCCACGAGCTGCCAGCGCCATGCCATGGCACTCGCCGAGGCCACGGTTTGCGCGTCAAACTCCCGCAAAATGCCGAAAGTCGCCAGCGCGAACACCACGTTGGAGGCAATGTGCGCGATAAAAATCATCCCCAGAGGCGCTAAATACCACGCGGACATGGGCGGGATCAGCAGATAGCTGGCGAGGAAAATCAGCAGGCAGGTCGCCAGCAGCCCGTTATTCCCGGCGTATTGCCGCATTCGATTTGCCGGAAGCAGTAACGGGCCACAAAGCTGGCCCAGACTGCGAGCGAACATCAGCGGTAGCGCGAAACCTGTGGCTTCATCGGGCTTAATCTGCTGGGCCAGCGCGGGCAGCAGAGACATCGCTGGCGTGCCGACGGTAGCTAGCATCGGCAGCATCAGCAGGTTGCGCCGTTGCAGCGGCGAGAGCGCCCGCCAGCTGACTTTCCCCGTGGCGCTTGTTGAGGCATCGGCCTCAGTTTCATCAGACGTCGGCACAAAACGCCGCGCAGCCAGCAGAAGCAGAACCGCCGAGGCGATAAAGCTCAGGGCGTCGAGCAGCAACATCCCTCCGGCATTAATCAGCGGGAAAATCAGCACCCCCACGCCAACGCCTAGCAGCACCTGTGCCGCGAAGATCAGCGTCTCCATGCAGGTGGCGGCGGGTAATTCTTCACTTTTCAACCCGCGTTTAAATACCAGCGACAGGGCCGGAAAGGTGACGCCGCTAATCACTGCGCTACAGGCCTGCACCGCCAGCAGCCCGACCGAATGTTGCGCCAGCAGGCTATACAGCGGAAAGACCAAGGAGAGCAGCCCCAGCGCTTCGGCCAGCAGCAGCATGGCAAAAGGTGAGTAGCGTTGGCAGAGGCGTTCACCCAGCAGACTGCCTAAAAATCCGGGCAGGGTGGCGAGCACGTAGGCAAAAATCAGGGTGGTGGCAGAGGCGCGCCATTGTAAAAGCTGGCCGAAAACCACCACTTGGGTCAGGCCGTTGCCGAGAGAGGAAAGAATAAAGGCGTAGCCGAGCAGTCTCAGCCACGAATGGCCGCGCAGCGCGCTCACCAGGGCACTCAGTAGAGTCGTCATGTAAAAGCATTCTCATAAGAAACAGGTTATGCGCGCGGCCTAAAAGGCAGCACGAAGAAAAAAGCTGTTAGTTATGAGGCTGTTCTACATTGGCGGAACCCGTAAAGGAGAGGAGGGAATAAATATAGTAGCAGAAAGCAAAAAGGCAGAAATCAGATTCTGCCTTTTCCATTTTTACCGCCGGTCTTAGCCATACTTTCTGGCAAAATCTTCGTCCGACATGCAGAGATAAATAATAAATTCTACAAATGCGACGATCGAAGGAATAAAGGTCCAGCAGAAGAGTAAGTACAGGAAACCTTGCCCGATTTTACCCAAATAGAACTTATGTACCCCAAAGGCACCGAGGAAAAAGGCCAGCAAGGCCGCCGCGATGCGGTTCTTCGAACCCGGCACGCTGTTGGTTGCGCCACAGTGAGGGCAGTTTCTGGCAGTTTCGTGGATCTCTTTGCCGCAGCCTCTACAAAAAACCATATTAGACATCGTTATTTCATCCCATGAAAATTCTTATAAATTGTGCAGCAGCATTATAGAGGCTGTTGATAGCGGCGATATAGCCTTTCTCTAAACGAGGGATGAAAATAATTACTTTAGCGGGGGATGGGCGAGAGGCAGGCATGAAAAAGGCGGCCAAAGCCGCCTCTTCTTCATATTTCTACTGCTTAACGCTTACTTGTACAACTCAGCCGTGCCGTAAGTGTGGTTATCGCCGTCACCGGAAGTGAAGATGATGCGATAAGCACTTGCCCCGCGGGCCTGGGCTTCATTAGCGAGTTCACTCTTCAGGCCAGATAAGTCGGTACCAGCCTGTGCGCTAATCACCCCGATGGACTGCGAGTTAGCGGGTGCAGATTGCACCTGAGTCGCCGCCAGCGTGGTAAAAGAGGCCGTTGCCAGTGCGATGGCTGCCAGAGTCTTTGTCAGGTTTTTCATGATGTCTTGCCCTCAGTCGTCGTATAGCTGCGACGATTATTTGTACAGCTCAGCAGTCCCGTACAGGCGGTTGTCGCCGGATGCGGAGATGATGCGATAAGAGGTAGCACCATTAGCTTCTGCTTTGGCGGCCAGTTTATTTTCCAGACTAGACAGGTTAGTGCCGGCCTGTGCGCTGATCACGCCGATTGGCTGTGAGTTAGCAGGAGCAGACTGAACCTGGGTGGCGGCCATGGTGGTGAAAGAAGCCGTTGCCAGTGCGATGGCTGCGAGGGTCATTGTCAGGTTTTTCATAATATATTGTCCTATTGATTCGTCGTTTATCAGACTTTGTTAGCTGGGCGCTCTTCGCGCGCTCTTTCTGGGCAACAAAGCCACTCTTCTGTCCGTTCGGTACCCTTTAAAACTCAATACTTCAGGACTTATTTGTACAGCTCGGCAGTCCCGTACAGGCGGTTGTCGCCGGAAGCGGAGATGATGCGATAAGAGGTTGCACCATTAGCTTCTGCTTTAGCGGCCAGCTGGTGTTCCAGGCTAGACAAGTTGGTACCGGCCTGCGCGCTAACTACGCCGATTGACTGGGCGTTAGTTGGAGCAGACTGAACCTGAGTCGCAGCCAGAGTGGAGAAAGAAGCCGTGGCCAGTGCAATGGCAGCAAGGGTCATTGTTACGTTTTTCATGATAAGTACCTTTAATTATGAATCATTATTATTAATCGTTAACTAATTTAGTGCGATAACGCTTTAAAAGCGGCTCGCTGTTATTTGTACAGCTCAGCAGTACCGTGCAGGTAGTTGTCACCAGAAGCACCGATGATGCGGTAAGAGCTGGCACCTGCTTCAGTGGCTTTGGCATTCAGTTCACGCTGCAAGCTAGACAGGTCATTGCTTGAGTTCGCGCTGATCACGCCAATTTTTTCTTGGTTAGCCGGAGCTGAATCAACCAGCGTTGCCGCCATGGAAGAGAAAGATACGGTAGCCAGAGCCAGTGCTGCGATAGTCATTTTTACGTTTTTCATGATGTTAGTTCCTTATCTCTATTTGTTTATCGTGCTGTCGAAAGTCTTTATGATTTGGTCAACGTTATTAATTAACGTTCGATAATTAAATGTTAGTCGTTGACAGAATCTTGTGCAACTTATTTTTTTAATAATCGTTAACTAAAAGTGCTGTGAGCCAGATCACGTTAACAAGAGGGATATGTATCTCAATTGTTAAATCTTCACGGCAAGCTAATTAATTAACGGTCGATAACTAAATGCTAGTGGGTTTTTATGACACAAGCAAGAATTATTTAATGAGTGATAACTTAATGGTTGGAGTGAAGGGCGAAGGATGGTAAAACCGTTGGGTGGTTTTCAGAAGTCTCGCTCTGCTGAGAATCAGAAAGGCGACCTTTATGTCGCCTTTCTATTACATCCCCTTTCTGCGTTGGCGTCTAAAGCGACGGTGCAATAAGGGGTCAGGTGATCACCTAGTAATAATCAGGTGATTACCTAGTAATAAACGGGAGGGTGATTGCCTGAGCCCGCTGGGGCAGGTGGCATGGTTGGAGAAGTTGGAATGCGCTGTTGTGACGATTTGCCGTTGACGAAGCGGGCAGGGTGACAAAAGTTACTGTCCCCAGTCACATTGACCATGGCAACTTCCTGACTCTGTGTTGGCATCATGATAACCTGCTGTGCGGCGACATTGGCAACCGGGGCAGCGGTTAAAGCCATAACGGCAAGAAGGATTTTTAAAGCACGCATGATGGTTTGTCCTGAGATTCTAGATGCTAAGAGTGATTTACTTATCGCTCGATAATTAAATAATAATCTCTGCTGGACTTGTGCGCAACTATTTTTAATAATGATCGTTAAATTATTCTGATAACCAGAACCAATAAGGTGATGGAAGGAGGGTGTATGAGCACTGAACACACGGCTTTGGTCCGGAAAAGTCGCGGTCGCCCAAAACAGTTCGATCGTGGAACTGCTCTGAGCAAGGCCCTGAATTTATTCTGGCGTCATGGCTACGAGGCCACTTCTTTAGCGGACTTGGTCGAAGCCACGGGTGCGAAAGCTCCTACCTTATATGCCGAGTTCGGCAATAAAGAGGGGTTATTCCGCGCGGCCGTTGAACACTATCTGGCAACCTTTTACGAAAAGAGTTTCTGTCTGCTGAGCAGAACAGATTTGTCCGTTGAACAGGCTATCGAACAGTATCTGCGCACCACGGCAGAGATGTTCACCGACTGCGATACGCCGAGCGGCTGCTTTATGGTTAGCGCCTCATCCGGCATGTCTTCCTCTTCGCAAGACATCGCGGAAATGCTGCGCAACCGCCACTTGTCGCAGGAACGCACTTTGTTTGAGTACTTCGAAAAGAAAAAACTCAGCAACGAGCTTCCACAAACGACTGACAGCGCGCTGTTGGCGAAATATCTGGCATGTACCGTTCAGGGGATGTCAGTGCAGGCTCGCGATGGGGCCAGCACCGAGCAGCTTAATCGCTTGATTGATTTGGTCATTCATCTGTGGCCAGAGCTGAATAAAGCCACGGCGTCGAAACCTCTGGCTCATTAAGCTCGATAGCCACGCCGTTATGCTATAAACCAACACGCCAGACGCCGAGATTCGGGTCTGGCGTTATTTTTTCCCGCTTGTTGCCTGCTGTTTACTCAATTTCGCCTCTTTTTTCCCCGCTATCACAAGGATTTTTGGGACTTTTGCCCGTTATCCTCACTTGCTAATCGTTCTACACTGACTGGAAAGCGACTCAGACGCTTCAAATCCTATTGAGGCCCACCGTTGAGGTTTTATGCGCCAGTCAGACATTCTCGTCGAAGTCAGTAACGACAAACAAACCCTGACCGCGCTGGTCGAGCAGGATGACCGCGTGGCTTATCTCTATATTTACGCCCGCGAAGATTTACGCGATCGCTTCCCGCGCATGCGCGCCTGCTGGATCCGCAATCTTTCTCCCGCCCCGCAGCACGACGACCATGCCGCCATGGAGAGCGGGAAGGCGCCGATGCTCGCCGCGCAGTATTGCCGCAGCCTGGAGGCAGAAGCACCGCTGGATCCGGCACAAATTCAAATTTTATGGAATGAAAGCGACGACGGCGCGGCCCTCTGGTATCAAGGGTTGCTGCTGGCGGTGATCCCCGGCTGGAGCCTGTATATCGACCATTCGGTCTGCTATTCGGCGGGCTGTATCAAGCAAAACCCGCTGACTTTCCCATTGGGATCGGCGTCGACCAATACGCAATATGAGTTGGCCGACAAGACGCGCCAATTCTGGCGCGACTGGCAGCAGGAAGAGCACAACCCGTGGCCGAAAATTCAGCGTAAATTCCTCGCCAGCTATGAGGAGCGCTTCGGGCCATCGGTGAAATATTACGGCATTGATCAGGGCAACTGGCCGCCAATGGCCATTTCCCAGCACGAGGATGAGGAGAATTACTACTTCTTCACGCTGGGCATGAGCATCCGCCCAATGCCGCAAATCGACATTATTTTCAATGACGAAGCCCGCGAACACCGGCGCATCGAGCTGGCTTTCGCCGTCGGCAAAGAGTATGTCACCGAAGAGAACGCGGTGCAGATGGCCAGCGCGCTTTCTGGCTATGCGCAGCTGCCGTGGACCACGCTGAGCTGGCTGGGAGAAGGGCATACGCTGATTTCACCGATGGCGCCGCTGGGCTATGAGGGACACGTGGTCTCTTCCGCGCTCTGTTCGCCTTCCAGCAAAATGACCCTGCCAGATAACTATGGTGACCCGGTAAACCAGTTCTGGATCAGCCCGATTTTCACCGCCGAACGGGAGTTTGCGCTTTCCCGCCCCAATGGCGGATACGATTTGGTGGCGGCGATGATTGAGCAGGGGGCGCGTCACGTCTTTGCACCGCGTTCACCGGTAATGGGATAAATGTTTAAATCTATCTAACTGTTTTATATCGTTTTAATTTTGATGCTGTTGTGCCAGCGGTGCTACTACCCTGATCGAATGCATCAAAAAAGGTTGTAGGAGAAGATGACTTTGCCGCCGGAGAAGGCCCCGGCGTAAACGTTCTTACCTACATAAAAAAGGATATAAAACATGGCTACTTTATATACCCCTTATATTGATGTGTCCCTGAATGCGCTGTGGAGTGACTGGCAGAATTACCCTAACGGTCGCCCAAACCCGCTTTACTCTCAACAGGCTATTTCTTACGGCGTTGACGGTCTGGTGCTGGGCTTCCTGACACTTTCCCCGTCGAATAAAGCCTGCTGGGCCGCCTCCGACGCCATGCCGCTGGAATGGGCGCTGCCGCTGGCAAACGACCTGAACGCGGCAAACCGTCAGGTAATTGTCTCCTTCGGCGGCGCGTCCAACGCCGATATCTCCACCAAGTTCACTGTTGACCAACTGGTACAGACTTACACCGACGTGGTACAGAAGTTTAAAGCCAAACAGCTGGACTTCGACTTGGAAAACGGTCAATACGACTACGGTAAAATCAGCTCAGCCCTGGCGATTTTCCAGAAGAGCAACCCATCGGTTCGCATCAGCTTTACACTGCCAACCATGCCAGCAGGTTTGGTGACTGAAGGTCTGAACATCATTCAGAGCGCCAAAAATGCCGGTGTGAAGTTCAGCGTAAACGGTATGGCGATGGACTATAACGACGGCGTTTCCAGCCAAGATATGGGTAAAGCAGCGACCAGCGCGGCAACCAGCATCAAAACCCAGCTGGGCAAACTCTATCCGGGCCAGACTGACGCGCAGCTCTACCCACTGGTAGCCATCACCCCGATGATCGGTCTGAACGACGACACCACCGAGATGTTCAAACTGCCAGACGCCACCACCGTTGCCACTTTTGCCAAACAGAAGAACATGGCGTTTATCGGTAGCTGGTCGTTTAACCGTGACAACCCATCGAGCTATACCTACGTTGATTTGCAGACCAGCAGTAACCCGGCGCAGAAAGCCTCAGGTGATTATGCGAAGACGTTCTTAGCGGGTATTCGCTAAGGGAATAGTGGGCAGGGAGGCCCACAGCTCCTTTAGATCTTTAAATTCAAAACCGTGGGCTCGCCGCCCACACTTAGGTCTTTTAAATTCAAAAACGTGGGCTCGCTGCCCACACTGGCCCAAAGGGTTTTAAACGAAACCCTTTGGAATCCTGCGTTTTTTTGCTGTTGTAAGATCGAGGCTTCGCAGGGTTCCAAGGGAGGCGCGTTTACGCCTCCCTTGGTCGGTATGGGCCGACGCCCACGACCTTGACCTTAAAAAAAAGGTTTGCTCAGCTTTCCCCAAAAGCTGCCCCCTAAAAATCTTCTGCATCAACATCATACCCTGAGGGTTCCCAGCGAATCGCCGTCAACACGATAAGCCCTGCCAGCGGCGCTAATGCGATCACCCAGAATACGCCGGTGCCGAGGGCGGCGGCTAATACGGGGAACAGGAACAGCGAAACCGTTGAGCTGCCGCGCATTAACGTTTGGTTGAAGCCTACGCCCATGCCGCGTAGCGAGGTCGGGTAGCTCAGGGAGGCGAAGGTCATGGTGTGGGAGCCGGGGCCGAAACCTTGGCCGAACAGGAATAGCGCCAACATGCCGATGGAAATCGCGGCTTCTGCGCCGTCGGTTGGGCGACCAATGGCGGCGAGGACCACCAGAGCGATCAGCTGACAGGCATATCCGGCGACGGTCATCTTCCATGCGCCGAACTTCGACACATAGCGCACCGCAATCAGCCCGCCGACAAAGGCAAACAGCAGATTAAGTGCCAGCGACACCAGGATGGTGCTGATCATCGACTGAGCCAAAAACGTCGATAGGATCACCGGCAGGCCGAAGGCCACGGCGTTATAGGCGAAGGAGGAGGCCACGGCGGTCACCGTCGCCAGCACGGTGCGGCGCAGATAAACCCCTTGCAGCAGCGTGCCGTAGTTGCGCCACGCGGCTTTGCGCACTTTTACCGCCGGTTCCAGATCGGCCTCGTCGGCCACCACGGCATTAATATTGTATGACTTACGCAAAATCGCGGCGGCACCTTGCAGGTCGCCCTGATTGGCGGCCCACACCGGCGACTCATTCATATAACGATGGCGGATGGCGATGATCAGCAGAGCCGGAACCGCGCCGAAGCCAAGGATTAAACGCCACAACCAGTCGGTGTGCGTGGCAGGCAATACCGCGTAAAGCAGCAGTACGAGCAGATAGGAGATGCTGATGGCGGCGTACCACGTCGGGCACCACATCGCCACGCGCGAGGCTTTATTGCCGCGCCCGGACAGCTTGGAGAACTCAGATAAAAACGCCATCGCCACCGGCAAATCAATGCCGACCCCAAGTCCCATCACAAAGCGTGACCCGCCCAGCACCCACTCGTTTGGGGCAAATGCACAGGCCAGCGCGGCAAAGACGAAGAAGAACATGTCGGCCATAAACACCCGGTAACGGCCAATTTTGTCGGTGAGATAGCCGCCGAACAGCGCGCCGATGATCGCCCCGAAGGTGATTGCGGAAGCCACCATGCCGGTACCCGACGGCGTCAGGCTAAATTCGCGCGTGATGTCTTTAATGCCGAAGGCCAGCGCGCCGAGGTCATAGGCGTCGAGGAAAACGCCGCCGAGTGCGATAGCAATCACGATGCGTGCGTCGCTGAGCTTCGCGGCCCCACGGTTGACGAGCTGGGTGATATCGGCGGCGGAGCGGATTAAAACCGGCGCGTCGCTGGAGGATGAACTGACTGAACCTGTATTCCCTGAACCGGCGGGAGCCGCCGCAAATGAATCTGACATAATTATTTTTACGCTTTTAGACAAAAAATCAGCATAGAAGGGGCGTGACCTCAGTCACAACTGATTTTTATTCATGAGGTAAATGAAATAGTTATAACTTAAAACATTTTCATCTGAGAGGAGGGGCGCGTCCGCTAGGCTAGCCCTGTTACTTTAGGCGCTGAGTGGCAAAGCTTTTCACAAATAAGCATTTTACTCAAAAATCCAGCCTTGGTGTGATGACCCGCCATTTTGTCCGAATTGGCAAAATTGAACTATTCTTTATCACACCGTATGTGTATACGAATTAATGTTGTTGGTGATATCAAAGCCTTAACATAAAAGTAACCCGATAAGAGGAAATAAGATGGCTTTCATGACAGGACGTGGGCGAGTGCGGGCAATAGCGGCAGCAGCGACGTTGGCAATGGTTTCTACTTTTAGTCTTTCTGCGCAAGCCGCAGACAGCGTGCGCGTCGGCTCGAAAATCGATACCGAAGGCTCGCTGCTGGGCAATCTGATTGTGCAGGTGCTGGAAGCCAATGGCATCAAGACCACCAATAAACTGCAACTGGGGACCACCAAAGTGGTGCGCGGCGCGATCACCGCCGGCGAAATCGATATCTACCCTGAGTACACCGGCAACGGCGCGTTCTTCTTCTCTGATGAGAAAGACCCGGCGTGGAAAGATGCCAAGGCCGGTTTCGAGAAAGTGAAAAAGCTCGATTATGACCAGAACAAAATTGTCTGGCTGGATGCTTCTCCTGCCAACAATACCTGGACTATCGCGGTGCGTGACGACCTCGCCAGTGCGCATAACCTGAAAAGCCTTGAAGATTTGGGCAAGTGGATTAAAAGCGGCGGCGACTTCAAACTGGCGGCCTCTGCCGAGTTCATCGAGCGCCCGGATGCTTTACCGGCGTTTGAAAATGCTTACGACTTTAAGCTGAAACAGAACCAGCTGCTTTCGCTGGCGGGCGGGGATACCGCAGTGACCATCAAGGCGGCGGCGGAAAAAACCTCTGGCGTGAACGCGGCGATGGCGTACGGCACCGACGGCCCGGTTGCGGCATTGGGTCTGGTAACGCTGACTGACCCGAAAGGGGTGCAACCGATTTACGCTCCGGCACCGATCATTCGTGAATCCGTGCTGAAGGCGCATCCCAATATTCCAGAACTGTTGAAGCCGGTCTTCGCCTCCCTCGATGGCCCGACGCTGCAAAAGCTGAATGCCAAAATCGCGGTTGACGGTCAAGATGCCAAAAAAGTGGCCGCGAAATACCTGCAAGACAAAGGTTTCGTCAAAAAATGATCCTTGCCATATCGGTGAGGAGATAACTCAAGCCCGCCCGGTTCGCCGCGCGGGCTGAACTTTTTAGATTTAGGTGACTTTTTTGACCCGGGACTTCGTTAAAAATCGCGTACTACTGACGCTGGTTATTCTGATTGTTGCCGCCGGAAGCGGCCTGGCCTTTCTGAGCCATGCCCCGAACCGACTGGTGTCTGGCAAAGGGATCTCCCTCGCCAGCCTGCTCGACGGGCAGAGCCTGTGGCTGCTGCTGCCGGTGCTGCTCCTGCTGCTGCTCTCCTTCTTTACCCCTTCGCGCCGCAACATGATTGTGGTGATGCTGCTGGCGGAAATCTTGCTGTTTGGCCTGACGGCGTTGACCGGCCACGCGGCTATTGCGCTGACCGGCGGAGATGAAGATAGCGTGGCGAGAACCTCGCTCGGCGGGGCATTCTGGGCCAGCGCGGCGCTCTCTCTGCTTATCGCCTCTGATGCCATTTCCCGCATTACCAAGAGCCCGACGTGGCGCATCCTGCTCAACGTGCAGGTGGTTATTCCGGTGATTGCGCTGATTATCACCGGCCAGCTGAGCGAACTGTCGCTGCTCAAAGAGTATGACAATCGCTCCGACGTGTTCAATGACGCGCTGTGGCAGCATCTCGGTATTCTGTTTGGCACGCTGGTTCCGGCCATTTTGCTCGGCCTGCCGCTGGGCATTATTTGCCATCGCTCGGCTCGCTGGCAGACGCCGATCCTCTCGGTGCTCAACATCATTCAAACGGTGCCTTCGATTGCGCTGTTTGGCCTGCTGCTGGCGCCCCTTGCCGGGCTGGCGAAGGCGCTGCCGTGGCTGGCGGAGCACGGTATCAGCGGCATCGGGCTGGCCCCGGCGATTATCGCGCTGGTGCTCTATTCGCTGTTGCCGCTGGTGCGTAGCGTGATTGCCGGGTTGGATTCGGTCTCTCCGGGCGTGATTGAGTCGGCACGCGGCATGGGGATGAACCGGCTACAGGTGTTTTACAAAGTACAAATTCCTATCGCGCTGCCGGTGATCCTCACCGGTATTCGCATCGTCGCGGTGCAAACCGTCGGTATGGCGGTGGTGGCCGCGCTGATTGGCGCAGGCGGCTTCGGCGCCATTATGTTCCAGGGGCTGCTGAGCAGCGCGCTGGATCTGGTTCTGCTCGGGGTGATCCCAGTGGTTCTAATGGCAGTCATCGTCGATGGCATCTTTAAATTCTTAGTCTCAATGTTGGAAACCTCACGCAGATGATTCATTTCAATCAGGTAAGCAAGCACTTCGCCGGAAAAGCGGTGGTTCGGGATCTGACGCTGGAGATGTCCAAGGGCGAGTTTACGGTGCTGATTGGCACCTCCGGCTCGGGCAAATCCACGACGCTGAAGATGATTAACCGTCTGGTGGAGCACGATCAGGGGCAGATCACCTTTGCCGGGGAGCCTATCAGCCAGTTCCGCGCGCAGGATCTGCGCCGCCGTATGGGTTACGCCATTCAGTCAATCGGCCTGTTCCCGCACTGGACGGTGGAAGAGAATATCGCCACCGTGCCGCAACTGCTCAAATGGCCGAAGGCCAAAATTCGCGACCGCGTGACCGAGCTGATGGAGCTGCTGCATCTCGACCCAAACCAGTTCCGCCATCGCTACCCGCACCAGCTTTCTGGCGGCCAGCAGCAGCGCGTGGGCGTGGCTCGCGCACTGGCCTCTGACCCCGAAGTGCTGTTAATGGACGAACCTTTTGGCGCCCTTGACCCAGTCACTCGCGCCACTTTGCAGCAAGAAGTGGCGCGAATTCATCAGCTTACTAATCGCACCATTGTGCTGGTGACGCATGATATTGATGAAGCGCTGAGCCTGGCGGACCGCATTGTGTTGCTCAATGAAGGGCAGGTGATTCAGCAGGGCACGCCGCTGGAAATGCTCACCAAGCCCGCCACGCCGTTTGTGCGTGACTTCTTCGGGCGCAGCGACATGGGCATCAAGCTGCTCTCTTTAGGGCTGGTGGGCGAGCGCACCCGTCGCGGCGAAACCTTGCCAATTTCCCTTGAGCCGATTGCCGCCTCCATGACGCTGCGTGAAGCGCTGTCGGTCTTTGTCGCCCGCCACGTCGAGCAGCTGCCGGTGATTGATGACGCCGGGCAGCCGCTGGGCGTGCTGCACTTTGGCGATTTGGTGGCCGAAAGGAGTGAAGCATGACCTTGCGTTGGCTGAAAGATCCGCTGCCATGGGTGATCCTGCTGCTGGTCGCGCTGGTGTTCGGCATGACCTCGCTCGGCGGCTTATTCCACTGGATGTTTCCAGCGCTAGACCGCCCGGTGTATCTGCAAGAGAGCTTTGCCTCGCTGGTGCGTGCGCACTTGCTGCTGGTGGGCATCTCTAGCCTGATTGCCGTGGTGATTGGCGTGGCGGCGGGGATTGGCGTTACGCGCCACGCGGGTAAGGAGTTTCGCTCGCTGGTGGAAACCATTGTGGCGATGGGTCAGACGTTTCCGCCGGTTGCAGTATTAGCCGTGGCGGTGCCGGTGATGGGCTTTAGTGAGAAACCGGCGATTATCGCGCTGGTGCTGTACGGGCTGCTGCCTATCCTGCAAGGGACCATTGCCGGGATTGAGTCAGTCCCGGCTTCGGCGCGGGAAATCGCGCAGGGCGTCGGCATGAGCCGCTGGCAAATTCTGCGCAAGGTGGAGATCCCACTGGCGGCGCCGGTGATTGTCTCCGGTATTCGCACCTCGGTGATCATCAACATCGGCACCGCGGCGATTGCCTCAAGCGTCGGTACCCAGAGTCTCGGCTCGCCGATCGTGATTGGCCTGAGTGGGTTTAACACGGCCTATGTGTTGCAGGGGGCGATCATTGTCGCCTTGCTGGCGATCATTGTGGATATGGCTTTCGAACGCTGGAGCCGTCGCCTGCAATGCTGGCAGGTGACTCCGCCGCAGGAATAGCGCGGCAGAAAAGCGGGGGAGTTTTGAATCGAAACGCGTCTTAGGACGCGTTTTGTGTAGCTGGTGCAGGAACCACGGAAGGAGCGGAGCTGGTATCTGGCGCTTTATCTTCCTGAATCACCACTGCGTAACCTGCCACCATCACGCCGCCGATTGCGCCAATAGCCATCAGGCCGAACAGGGCGATAAGACATTTTTTGCCGAACGTATTCATTTGCGAACCTCTTAAATAATTGCCCGGAATTATAAGTCGTTTGCCCCCTCCTGCAACAGTCTATTGATGCGCTTGTTACCTCGCGGAGAGGTTTTCGGTGCAAACCGCGTGCTAAAGAAACTTTTTCGTAACATCTGGACGTAATAGCACATATTTACTTGCCGCTCTGCTGAGCAATAGCGTTAACTGTTCGCCTTCTAACTAATTCTAAAAAAGTACTTACCATGACCCGAACAGCCTTTCGCTCCCTGCTGCCTTTAATCGGTGCACTTTTCGCGTTGTATTTTATCTGGGGTTCGACCTATTTTGTCATTCGTATCGGCGTAGAGAGCTGGCCGCCGCTGATGATGGCCGGCCTGCGCTTTTTCATCGCGGGCTGCGTGATGTTCACCTTTTTGCTACTGCGCGGCTATAAGTTCCCGACGCTGAAACAGTGGCTGTCGGCGGGGGCCATCGGCATTCTGCTGCTGGCGGTGGGCAATGGCCTGGTGACCGTCGCCGAGCATTTGGACGTGCCCTCCGGCATTGCCGCCGTGATGGTCGCCACCGTGCCGCTTTTTACTTTATGTTTCAGCCGCCTGTGGGGGATGCCGAACAGCCGACTGGAGTGGACCGGCGTCGCCATCGGCCTGTTTGGCATTGTGTTGTTGAATACTGGCAGCAGCCTCGGCGGAAATCCCTGGGGCGCGGTACTGATTTTGATCGCCTCCATCAGCTGGGCTTTTGGCTCGGTATGGAGTTCACGCCTGACCTTGCCAACTGGCCTGATGGCCGGTGCCGCCGAGATGATTGTCGCGGGCGTCGTGCTGCTGGCCGCCAGTTATTTGAATGGCGAAAAACTCGCTGCCACGCCGTCGCTGAGTGGTTTTCTGGCGCTCGGCTACCTGATGGTGTTCGGCTCGATGATTGCCATTAGCGCCTATATGTTCCTGCTGAAAACCGTCCGCCCGGCCATCGCCACCAGCTACGCCTACGTCAACCCCATCGTCGCCGTGCTGATAGGCATAAGCTTCGGCGGCGAATGGTTATCCCCAGTAGAGTGGGTCGCGCTGGTAGTGATTTTGTGCGCGGTGCTGTTGGTGACCCTTGGCAAGTTTGTGTTTGGGAGGAAACCGGCGGTGATTCAGGAGGTTAAGACTAACCGGTGAGTCTTTAAATCTTCAAATTCTAGTTCAAAACCGTGGGCTCGCCGCCCACACTGGCCCAAAGGGTTTTAAACGAAACCCTTTGGAATCCTACGTTCTTTGCTGTTGGAAGATCGAGGCTGCGCAGGGTTGGAATGGACGTGTTTCAGCGGCCACGGTGATCGTCGCGAAGTGCCGCCGCTTAGGCGGTTCCCGAATTTCAGGCTTCGAGCCTTTGGTCTCGAACCGTTCATTCGGCGTCACTTCTGAACGCGACCTACTGGCATTTCAACCGTGCCGTTTCAGTGGGAGGCTGGGAGGGAGCAAGGCAAAACTAACTGAAACGGCTCGGTTTAGATGCCTCAAAACCGCGCTCAAAAATGGCGCTGAGCGAATGGTTCGAGACCAAAGGCTCGAAGCCTGAAGCGAAGGCACCGCCTAAGCGGCGACATTTTGCGGTGGATAATTGAAGTACCTGAAACACGTCCGCCCAACGAGCGGAGCGCGCAGTAAAGAGCCGGGGAGTCTTGAGGGGCGCGGCGATAGGCGCCCCTCAAGGCCGGTGTGGCGGCAGCGCACGGTTTTGACTTTAAAAACGGTGTGGGCCGACGCCCACGACCTTGACCTTAAAGATGCAATTGAAAAGAAAGCGCACATGAGTCGCTCAACTCATCATTTCTTCTCAAAAAATAGAGTCACCTTCGCCACTTCCACCCCGAATTTCTTCAGTGAAGTCACATTAAACAGATGCTTATCATCCTGCTGGAAAATCCAGTCGTCGAAGGTCAGGCGATAGGTGCTGCCGCTGGCTTTCACATCCATGACGTATTTCCAGTTGAAGGCGTTGCCTGCCGCGTGGCCGGTGGCGGTGCCGATGATATCGCCCGCGGTGCCGCTGTAGCTGCCATCGTCCAGTTTGCGGATATGCCAGACGCGGGTCTGCTTCTCGCCGTCGTCATAGACGAAATCTTCATGCAATGTCAGGGTAGGGCCGACCACGTCGCCGTGAATCTTCACCGAAAAGCGCCGAGTCTGCTTGTTGGTGTAGTCCTGCACCATCCCGTAAGCCACGCTGTCGCCCTGGAAATAGCTAAAGATATCCAGCTTTGGCTGGGACTGCTGGTAATCCTTGATATCGGCGCTACAGCCGGCGAGAAAAATCAGGGTGAGCAGCATCAATCCTTTCAGAGCATTGCTTAATCTGAGCATGATAAATCCTCAAGGTTATGGCGTGGTGTCGCCAATCAGGTCTTTGCGTAAATCGGGATATTGCGTAGCGGGCGACAACCAAATGGCGAGAAAGGCGTCGCGAAAATCTGCGCTGAAATGCTCGCCAAGAGGCTCGGTCAACACGCTGTCGGGGGCGCGATAGTAAAACTGTCCGCCATCGGTATCCGCCAGAAAGGTGATTTGGCTGCCTTCGCTGACGTCAGGCCAGGTTTTTGCCACTTGTTCAGACCAGCCGTTGTGCTGCGCCTTGGGCAATAATCCGAGCTTTTCCCACTGCTCGCCCGTCGCTTTTACCAACTCTTCCCGACTTATGCTGCGCAGATATTCAATGCTCAGCGCCTGCGGCCACTGCGCCGCCTGATAATGGCCATTCGGCGTGCGCAGCTGCGAGTGATAAACGTCAAACGGCCCCCAGGTCAGGGTGGCGTGACCCACCTCCGGCCATGAGCTCCATGCAGGCGTGGCCTGCGCGGCGAACGCCATCAGCGACAGTAAACAGGCAAAAATCAGCTTCATGCGTGATCCCTGGGAAGACTTTTTCTCCTTCTCCTTTCAGAGGAGAAGGCTGGGATGAGGAGTGGTTTGAAGCGTGCTCAATGCACAGAGAGGGTTATCGCCTCTCAACCGTCATCTGTACCGTGCTAATAGTCCTCGCCCTGAACCCCGCCTCGCAGTAGCAGAGATAAAACAGCCACAGGCGGCGGAAGCGATCGTCGCTGTCGGGGACGGTTTGGCCATTCCAATAATTGACCACCCGCTCGCGCCATTCGTGCAGGGTGCGGGCGTAGTCGGAGCCAATATCGAACAGGTCGCGAACCACTAAGCCGGTGTGGCGCGTCATGGCCTCGCTCATGGCGGTGATCGACGGCAGGAAGCCGCCGGGGAAAACGTAGCGCTGGATAAAATCGACGTTGCGGCTGTAATACTTGTAGCGCTGGTCGGCGATGGTGATGGCCTGCAAGGCCATGCGACCCTGAGGTTTCAGCAGCTCGTTACAGCGTTTGAAGAAGGTCGGCAGGTAGCGTTTGCCAACGGCCTCGATCATCTCGATGGAAACCAGCTTGTCGTACTGCCCGCGCAGGGCGCGATAGTCCTCGAACAGCACGGTGACGCGGTCGCTCAATCCGGCCTGTTCAATGCGTTTCACCGCAAAATCGAACTGCTCGCGGGAAATGGTGGTAGTAGTAACCCGGCAGCCGTACTCGCGGGCGGCGAATTCGGCCATCGCCCCCCAGCCAGTGCCGATCTCCAATAAATGGTCTTCGGCACGTAGCTGTAATTGCTCACACAGGCGGCGCATTTTGGCCTGCTGCGCCTGTTCCAGCGTCATCTGCGGGTCTTGAAACCACGCCGACGAGTAGAGCATTTGGCTATCAAGGAAGCCCTGATAGAACTCATTCCCCAAGTCGTAATGGGCCGAAATGTTCTTACGCGCCTGCTTGCGGCTGTTGCTGCGCAGCAGGTGAATCAGGCCGTTGACCGGCGTACTTAACCAACTCAGGCGCGCTTCGATTTTATCCACCAGACCCAAGTTCTCAGCCAAGAGTTGCAAAACGGCAGTCAGGTTGGGCGTCGTCCAGTCGCCGTCGATAAAGCTCTCACCCGCCGCGATACTGCCACCGAGCAAAACGCGGCGATAGGCGCGCAGCCGTTGCACTTCAATCACCCCTTGTAAGGGCGCGTGCTCCTCGCCAAAGAACAGCGTCTGGCCGCCCGGCTCCTGAATAGTCAGGCCCGCGCCGCGTAGCTGTTTCAGCACGCTGAGGATCAAACCCCGCGCCGCTCGACTACGACGACTGTCTGCGCCCTCACGGGCAAGCTGCATATCTGGATGGCTCATGGGTCAGTCCTTATCAGCAGGAGGGTGAGCGTAAATAGGGGCGCGTTTCAGCCACAGTTTCAGGGCCTGCCAGTAAATGGTGACGGCGGTTTTCATCGTCATCAGCGGCAACTGCCATAGCTGTTTACGCAGAGTTTGTCGGGTCAGCGGCTGCGCCCTGAGAGTCAGGGTGGCGTCGAATTCCCGGGTTTTGCGATGGTTCTCAATATGCACCAACAACTGCTTGCCCGGCGGGGTTAGCCGCCAGTGGTACACCATGTCCATCGGGTTGAAAGGCGAAACGTGAAAGGCTTTCGCCACGGGCTGGCTGCCATCGGGTAGCACGGCGTAGGTATGGCGCTCGTTCCACGGCGTGTTGCGCACTTCGGCCAGCATCCAGCGCAGTTCACCCAGATGGTCATACAGGTAATAAAAGTTGACCGGATTAAAGTACAGGCCGAAGTAGCGCAGCTGGCAGAGCAGCATCACGCGGCCAGTCAGGCGTTCACCGGTCAGTTCGGCAATGCGTTCCTGCGCTTTGGTTTTGATGTCGCCGCCGCCCAGATAGTCGCTGCGCTTAAAGGTCGCAGAGGAGAACTTCTCCAGCCGAATCCCTACCCGATGTAGCTCATCCAGCTCATCGAGATCGATAAGCGGCATAAAGATCCCGTAGTTGAATGCGTGATCGACCGGGGTAAACCGGCGATGACGCACATTGCCAACATACAGGGTGCTGTTCATGATGCGGCCCGCTCGGCGCGAGGTTGCAGCAGCGCAGGATGGGTTTTCAGCATCTCTTCCACCACGTCTTTGGCGCTGTTGACCCCATCTTCATGGAAGCCGTTGTACCAATACGCGCCGCAGAACCAGCTGCGATGGTGGCCGTTAATCCAGCCGCGTTGCAGCTGGGCGCAGTGGCTAGCGAGGTTCAGCACCGGGTGCATATAGTGGGCGCGGAACAGGATTTTGCTTTCGTCTACTGGCGTCGTCGGGTTGAGCGACACGCAGAAGGTGTGCGGCGCGTCCAGCCCTTGCAGAATGTTCATGTTGTAGGTGACGCTGGCGCGGCGGGTGTTAGCGTCCGGGAATTCAACTGGCAATTGATAATTCCAACTGGCCCAGGCGCGTTGCTGTTTCGGCAGATGGCGGCGGTCAGTGTGCAGAATCACCTCATTTGACTGATAAGGCAGCGCGCCCAGAATGTCTTTTTCATCCTCGGTGGCATTTTCCCCCAGCAGTCTCAGGGTTTGGTCGGCGTGACAGGCGAAAATCACCTGATCAAAATGCTCGGCCCCGCGCGAGGTTTGCAGGGTGACGCCCGCCCCGTGGCGCACCACGCTGTGAACCGGCGTGGAGGTCAGTAGCTCGACGCTGGCGGGTAACTTTTGCTGCATGCGGCGGATATATTCCCGCGAGCCGCCCGGCACCACCATCCACTGCGGGCGGTTGGTGACGTCCAGCAGGCCGTGATTCTCGAAGAAGCGCAAGAACAGCGACAGCGGGAATTTGGACATGTCGTCCAGCGACGATGACCAGATCGCCGCGCCCATCGGCAGAATGTAGTGCAGGGCAAAAAAGTCGGAAAACTGGTTTTGGTCCAGCAAATCGCCGAGTGTCACTTCATCATTGGCCGGGTTATTCAGGCGCATTTTGCACAGCTTGTTGAAGCGCAGAATTTCCCGCAAGAAGCGCCAGAACTTAGGCTTAAACAGGTTGCGCCGCTGGGCAAACAGGGTGTTCAGAGTGTGGCCGTTGTACTCCAGCCCGCTGGCCGGGTTATGCACCGAAAAGCTCATTTCGGTCGGCTGGCCCTGAATACCGAGTTCGCGCAGCAGCGCGATGAAATTCGGATAGGTGCGGGTGTTGTACACGATAAAGCCGGTATCAATGGCGTAATCGCGCCCGTCGAGAGACACGTCCACCGTGGCGGTGTGCCCGCCCAGCGTGTCGGCGGCTTCAAACAGGGTGATATCACAGTTTTGGGACTGTTTGGACAGCATCCACGCGCAGCTAAGCCCGGAAATTCCGCTGCCGATAATGGCGACTTTCATCGGTTTTCTACCTCACCAGTCGTTGAGTCAGGCGCTTTTGCAGCGCCAGTGGCAGCAATGCGATAGTTTTGAGCAGCAGTGACAGGCGGGGAGGAAAAGCGATTTCACTCGCGCCTTTCGCCAGCCCTTTACGGATATAGGCCGAAGCTTGTTCAACGGTGATCATCATCGGCATTGGGAAATCATTGCGATCGGTGAGCGGCGTTTTCACAAAGCCCGGCAAAATCGTGGAAACGTGAATATTGCGCGGCCCTAAATCCAAAGCCAGCGAGCGGGAGAAGTAGGCCAGTGCGGCTTTCGACGCGCCATAGGCTTCGGCGCGAGGCAAGGGCACCAGCGAGGCGGTTGAGCCGACCAGCGCCACGCGGCTGCCCGCTGCCATGCCTGGCAAAATCGCATCCAGGCAGTTAACCGGGCCGATAAGATTAGTGTTAATAACCCGCGTCACGCTTTCGGCATCCACCACCCCGTTATCGAGATATTCGCAGGTCCCGGCATTCAGAATCACTAAATCGGCCTGCACCCATGCCATCGCCTGACGGGTGAGCGCCAGATCGGTCATATCAAAGCTCAGGGTTTCGATGTTGCTGTGCAAGCGCGTCAGGGCTTCCAGCTTTTGCGGGTCGCGCCCGCAGGCGGTGACTTTCCAGCCGTCGGCGGCGTAGTCCAGCGCAAGTTGTTTGCCAATGCCTGAACTGGCACCGGTTATCAGAACATGATTCATGCTTTTAACCTCGCCTTCAGCGCCTTAATGGCTCGCCCCAGAAGTGGCACGTGCTCATAGAGCATGGCCCCCAAATCGTAATAATCTCGCTGATAAATCACCTGATCTTCAGCCAGTTTTAAATGGCTAATGCCATCTAGATAGAGCGTCTCACCCTTTTTTAACGAGGGATGAGAGTAGGCCATACACCACACCAGCGTGGCTTCATCGCCACTCACTAAGGTTTGCTGAATATCGAAACGGCAGTCGTTAACGCTTTTTAGCAATTGGCGAAAGTAGCCCTCGAGGGCGGCAATGCCGTCGTGCTGGCCCACCGGGTCAATAAATATCACCTGCGGGTGGTAGATTTGCGCCAGTTGGGGCAGCGAGCTTTGGTCGAGCTGGCGATAAACTTCCGCCAACTGCGCTAGCGTTTTCTGTACCGATTCAGACTCAGTGACCTTCAGTGTCATGGGATTCTTCTGCCTCGTTCAATAGCACGCTGCTGCCGAGAAGTTGCACCGGGATCCCCTGTGCATGCCACTGGGCCAGCTTGTTTTTCTGCACGCGCGTCAGGCGGCCTTCCGACCACATTAAAATCTGATGCACGTTCAGGTTTTCCAGATAAGGCTCGTCCACCGGCTGCGGCAGCAGGTCTATCTGCACGCCTTCTTCGCTACGAATAATGGCTTCGAGCCACAGTTCGGTGCTGTCCATCTCGCCCCAGCCCATCAGCACTACGCGCACGCCGGGCTTTTTGCGCGCGGCGTTGAGGCACATTACCGCGTGCTCGATCAGCATGCCGTCGAGCAAATGGCGCAGCAGGTGCAGAGAAGGGCCGCCAGAGCCGAGGCGTTTTCTCAATGGGCGAATGACGTTGTTGATGAGCGCCATTGCCGGATATTCACGGCCCAGTTCGGCCAGCAGTTGGCGCACCTTATGCATGCTGCTCTCTTGCAGGGCGGTGAGCAGGCGCTGTTCCGACTGAGCCCAGCCGCTCGGCAGCGGTGCGACAGTGCCTTCGAGCAGCGCTCTGACTTGCCCGACCGGCACGCCGCGGTTAATCCAAGACAAAATGGTGCGAATGGTGTCGATGTCGTTATCGTCGAACAACCGATGACCACCTTCGCTGCGCTGTGGCTTGAGCAGCCCGTAGCGTCTTTGCCACGCCCGCAGCGTGACAGGGTTGATACCGCAGATACGCGCCACTTCCCCTATGCTGTACAGAGACATAGATCCCTCCTGAATATTCGTACTTCTTCCTTTCACTCTAGCCGTTATGGGGAAAGTTGTACAAGTTTATTATTGTTGTACAAGTTGAGGGCTGCTGCCCACACAAAACCTTGCGTTGCCACGCAAACTGGCCCAGAAGGCGCGAAAGCGCGCGCCCTCTGGACTCCCGCGCTTTTTATCGCTGCGTGTTCGAGGCTTCGCAGGGTCGGAATGGACATGTTTCAGCAACTCCAGTGATCGTCGCGAAGTGCCGTCGCTTAGGCGATTCCCTCAGTTCGGGCTTCGAGCCTCAGGTCTCGAACCACTCCCTCGGCGTCACTTCTGAATGCGACTTACTGGCTTTTCAACCGTGCCGTTTCAGGGGAGGATTTTTGCTTTATCCATATTGCTTAACTCCCATATATGGAATAAGTTCTCGATATTGAGAATTTAAGGAGCGTGGCGATGGACGATGAAAACCTAAATGATGATATGCGATTGGCGGAGCGATTGGCTTGGCTGAGGGTGAATCAGGGCTGGTCGCTGGAGGTGCTGGCAGCGCAAACGGGGATTAGCCGGGCGACGCTTTCGCGCATCGAGCGGGGCGAGACCAGCCCAACGGCGTCGCTGTTGGGTAAGTTGAGCGCGGCTTATGGCTTGACCACTTCGCGGCTGTTAATGGCGTTGGAGGATAACCCGCCGGAGCTGATTCGCCACGGGCAGCAGTCGGTGTGGTGCGACACGGCGACCGGGTTCGAGCGGCGTTCGGTGTCGCCACCGGCCCATGGCTATCGTGTTGAACTGATGACCGGCAAGCTGCAGGCGGGAGCCACTATCTCCTATGACTCGCCGCCGGTGGCGGGCCTTGAGCAACATATTTGGGTGCTGGAGGGCGTGCTGGAACTGACGCTCGACCAGCGCCAGTTCAGGCTGGAGAAGGGCGATAGCATGCGATTCCTGCTGTTCGGCACCTCGGCTTTCCACGTGCCCGGCCCTGATGACGCCCATTACCTGATCGCTATTTCCCGGCCTTAATCTTTAAACCATCCTGAGGAGGAAGCTCTGTATGTCGAAAATTCACCAAGTGGCAGTGAAGGAAGTGTTTGATGGCGCATTGAGTGAAACGGACCTCGACCAATTGGCGGAAACCCTGAATTTGGCGGTAGAGCAGGGGGCGAGCATTGGTTTTGTTCCGCCGTTCGCACATCCGCAGGCTGTGGCGTTTTGGCACAAACTCATTCCGGCATTCATCTCCGGCGAGCGTCGGCTGCTGGTGGCCCGGCTGAACGGCAGGATTGTCGGCACGGTACAACTGGCGGTGAGCCAACCCGCCAATGGCGCACATCGGGCAGAGATCAATAAGCTGATGGTGCATCCCGCAGCCCGTCGTTTGGGGATTGCGCGTTCGCTGATGGTGGCGATTGAAGAAGTGGCACGCAGCGCGGGTAAGCAACTGCTGGTGCTGGATACCATCACCGACGGAGCCGCCGAGGGGCTTTATCGCTCGTTAGGGTATGAGGTGGCGGGGCAGATCCCACAGTATGCAATGTCAACGCAAGGACAACTTGAGCCGACCACGGTGATGTTTAAGGTATTGGGGTGAAAGAATTAACGAATGGTAGAGAACAAGCCTAAATCCAAAAGCCCACTGAAACGGCACAGCTGTAACAAGGGTGCCTGAAACACGTCCATCCCAACCCTGCGCAGCCTCGATCTACCAGCAAGAAAAAACGCAGGGTTCCAAGGGAGGCGCGTTTACGCCTCCCTTGGTCGGTGTGGGCCGACGCCCACGACCTTGAACTTGACCTTAAGGTAAACCTAAAAGGTTATTTCCCGTTCCACGCCTTCAAGTTTGTATCACGCACTTTCAGCTTCTGTTCTGGCGTCAGCTTGTTATATTCCGCAGCCAGGCCGCTTTCCCAGTCGCCGTACAGTGGGTTTGGCAACACGATGAACTGAGTGCCGAACTGCTTGTAGTTCTGGTTTACGAAGGCGCGACGCTGGGTGTTGTCTTTGTGATAGGTCGCGGCACCGAAGTCGTTCAGGTTGTCACCGGCGTAAATCACGATGTTATAACCCGCGGCTTTGATGGAGTCGAAACGCGCCTGTTTGTTCGAAGTGTCGCTGCTCAGTAACAGGGTTTTCTCGTTCACGCCGGTGAAGCCCAGACGGTTCAGGTTTTCCAGCGTGGCGGCGTATTCGCTGGTTTTACGGTTTGACACATAGAACATGGTGCCGCCGTGGGAGTTAACATAGTTGGCGAAATTCACCGCGCCCGGCACGGCGGTTGCCTGCTTGGCGGCGGTCCATTCAGACCAGGTTTTGCTGTCGAATGGCTTGTTGGCTTTAACCTGCCACGCGCTGTAGGCGCTGTTATCAATCATGGTTTCGTCGAGATCGACTACCACGGCTTTAGGCTTGCCATCCAAAGGCTTAGCATTGTCAAAGGCGACGGTTGCTGCGTTGAAAGCCTGATAAGTCAGCGCCTGATATTCACCAGACTGTTGGAACCAGTTGAGGGCCATCACCGATTGGTCGTTCAGCTTCTGTTGGTCTTGGGCAGCTTTTGGCGCACAGCCCGTCAGAGCCAGCATAACCAGCGCAGCGGTGGCGCACAGCGTCATCTTTTTCATTCACTATCACCTTTGATTTTTAGTATTAGTAAGAAAATCCTCCAAAACTGTAGCAGATTCATAGGATTAAGGAAGAGTGAAAAGTCAGTTACGGGAGACAGGCAATAAAAAAGCCGGGGGATGAGCCCGGCGAAGTGTTCACAGAGAATTTATGACAATGAGGTCTTATTTGATGAAGGTTACTTCTTACTACAAGTTAGAACTGGTAAACCAGGCCTAACGCAACAACATCGTCGTTGTTCAGTTTCAGTGTATTATTATCGTTCAGCTGGTTGATTTTATAATCAACAAAGGCTGACATGTTTTTGTTGAAATAATAATAGGTCGCTACGTCGATATATTTCGCCAAATCTGCATCGCCAATGCCTTCAATATCCTTAGCTTTGGTCTGAACATAACCCAATGATGGACGCAGACCCCAGTCGAATTGATATTGCGCAACGGTTTCGAAGGTCTGAGTTTTATTTGCGAAGCCGCTCACTGATGCAGGAGTACCAGCCAGGCTGCCCGGTACGGAAATAGCGTACAGGTTGCGAGTTTCAGCATAAATAGCTGCTAAATAAACGCTGTTATTGTCATATTTCAGACCGCCAGTCCACGCGTCAGCTTTATCGCCTTTACCGTAACGAACCGCAGTTTGTGCTGAAGTACGGTCAGAAGAAGAGTAGGCACCGCCGACGCTCACACCTGAATCACCGAAGGCGTAAGTGGTAGACAGCGCGTAGCCGTCGCCGTTAGCCGTGTTCAGAGAACGGCCGTCGTTTTCGTTCTTACCTTGGTACTGAACGGCGACGTTCAGACCATCAACCAGGCCGAAGAAGCCGCGGTTACGGTAGGTTGCCACGCCGTTAGCACGGCCTGTCAGGAAGCGGTCTGCCTTGGTGTAACCGTCGCCACCGAACTCTGGGAACATATCGGTCCAGGCTTCTACATCGTACAGCGCGCCGTAGTTACGGCCGTAGTCGAATGAGCCATATTGAGCGAATTTCAGACCGGCAAAGCCCAGACGCGTTTTGGTGTCTTGGGTGCCTTGAGCTTCTGAATGGTTTGCAGCGACTTGATATTCCCACTGGCCATAACCGGTCAGAATATCGTTAATTTGTGTCTGGCCTTTAAAACCGAAACGAACATAAGTCTGGTCGCCATCAACACCGGCATTATCAGAAATATAATGTTCGGCTTTAACTTTTCCGTACAGGTCCAGTTTGTTACCGTCTTTATTATAAACTTCGGCTGCGTGTGCCCCGGATGCAATCAGTAAACCAGGAATTAATAATGCCAGAATCTTATGTTTCATTTTATATACCCTGCTTTCCCATTATCTCTATTGATATAAAAAGAGACTAAAAGGGTTTTATTTAAAGGACGCGAGTCATCTCATGTACTGTGCTTTCAATGTGTGCCTGAAATTTTCACAGCGAGGATTTTTTACCTTATGTTTGTGATCGATTTATGACAGAAAAAAATGAACTTTCTTTTTGTTTTACAAATGCACCTAGATTTACATCTTCCGAAACAGGATTTGCAGGCTGATCCGCAGGCCGGTCTGTGGGACAATGGGTAGCAGAATTTCTCGATAACTCAATTTTATAAGGGATGAATGGCGCTTTCCCCCGCAGTAAAAAATCAGATAAGCCAGTGGTACAAAGCCCTGCAACAACAAATTCCGGATTTTATCTCCCGAGCGCCACAGCGACAGATGATCGCTGAGGTTGCCAAGGCGTTTTCTGGCGATGCTGCACGTCATTTGGCGATTGAAGCGCCCACCGGCGTGGGCAAAACCCTGTCCTATCTGATCCCCGGCATTGCTGTAAGCCGTGAGGAGGAGAAGCCGTTAATCGTCAGTACCGCTAATGTGGCGTTGCAGGATCAGATCTACAGCAAAGACCTTCCGCTGCTGAAAAAGATTATTCCTGACCTCAAGTTCACCGGTGCCTTTGGCCGCCGACGTTACGTCTGCCCGCGCAACCTGTCGATGATGAGCAACGAGAATGCGCAGGGCGATTTAGGGCTGTTCCTCGGCGACGAGCTGGCACCTTCAAACTCAGAAGAGCAGAAGTTTTCCAAGACGCTGGAAACCGCGCTGGCGCGCTACCAGTGGGATGGCCTGCGCGACCACTATCAGCAGATGATTCAGGACTCCTTGTGGGAAAAAATTAGTACCGACAAGGCTAACTGCCTGAACCGTAACTGCCATTACTATAAAGAGTGCCCCTATTTTGTGGCGCGAAAAGAGATTGAAACCGCCGACGTGGTGGTGACCAACCACGCGTTGGTGATGGCCGCGCTGGAGTCAGACATGGTGCTGCCCCCGGCCAAAGACCTGCTGTTAGTGCTCGACGAAGGCCACCACCTGCCCGACGTCGCCCGCGACGCGCTGGAGGTTGAGGCCAATATCTCGGCGGTGTGGAACCATCTGCAACTCGATAACTTTGTTCGCCAGATTGAGCAGTGCCTTGGGTTATTCACCCCGAAAAACCCGCCGCCGCTGACCAACGCCGAGCGGCTGCACAACCACTGCGCCGAGATGCGCGAGCTGTTGTTGTCGATTGAGCAGCAGATTAGCCAATATCTGCCGCCCGACGCGCCGGAGGCCGAGCACCGTTTCGAGATGGGCGCGCTCTCTCCTGAGCTGACCGAGCAGTGCGCGCGGCTGTTTAAACTGACCGACGCGCTGCGCGGTTTGGCCGAGTTCATGCTCAATGATCTCAGCGAAAAGACTGGCAAACACGACATTGGCCGTCTGCATCGGGCGATTTTGCACATGAGCCGCATGCTGGGTTATCTCGAAACCATGAGCAAGCTCTGGCGGCTGGCGGCGATGGAAAAAGCCTCCAACGCGCCAATCAGCAAATGGGTGACGCGGGAGTTTTTCGACAATCAAAGCCATCTGATGCTGCACTGCGTGGGCATTCGCGTCAGCGAACAGTTGGAAAAACTGCTTTGGCGCAAGGTGCCTCACGTGGTGATCACCTCCGCCACGCTGCGCTCGCTGAACAGCTTCTCCCGCCTGCAAGAGATGACCGGTTTGAATGAAAAGGCGGGCGATCGCTTCGTCAGTCTGGATTCGCCGTTTAACCATATTGAGCAGGGCAAGCTGGTAATTCCGCAGATGAAAAACGAGCCGATGATGGCCAATGAGGCGGCTCATTTGGAAGAGATGGCCGACTTCTTCCGCGCCGAGTTAGCCAAAGGTGAACACAAAGGCCAACTGGTGCTGTTTGCCAGCAATCGGGCGTTGCAGCAGTTTGTCAGCCTGATGCCCGACCTGAGACTAATGCTGCTGGTGCAGGGCGATCAGCCACGCTACCGTCTGGTGGAGGAGCACCGTCGGCGGGTCGAGGCGGGCACCACGAGCGTGCTAATTGGTCTGCAATCCTTTGCCGAAGGCTTGGATCTCAAAGGGGATCTGCTCACTCAGGTGCACATCCATAAAATTGCCTTTCCGCCAATCGACAGCCCGGTGATTTTGACCGAGGGCGAGTGGCTGAAAACCCTGAAACGCTATCCGTTTGAAGTACAGAGCCTGCCGAGCGCGTCATTCAACCTGATTCAGCAGGTAGGGCGTCTGATCCGCAGCCACGAATGCCGGGGCGAAATCGTGATTTACGACCGGCGGCTGATCAGCAAAAACTATGGCTCGCGGCTGCTGGCGGCGCTGCCGATTTTCCCTATTGAGCAGCGAGAAATGCCCGCGCCCGGCTCGGTTAAACGCCCGGACCGACTAAAAAGCACCACTAAAATGGTCAAACGCCGCCGCAAAGCGCGCTAACCAAGCTGTACCACGCCTTTTCCGCAAAACTGTGTCTTTACTGTTCTCTTAATCGTCGTTATCAATAGATTCATAACTGACGGTTAAGAGACTTCATCAATGTATTTACCCGCTGCATTTAAACAACAAGACGTTCAGGCTCAGGCGGAGCTTATCCGCCAGTATCCACTGGGACTGTTGATTTCCAACGGGCCTGAGGGTTTTGAAGCCAACCCGATCCCTTTTTTGGTGGATGTCGACGCCGACGGCCAGCTGACGCTGCGCGCCCACCTTTCGCGCGGCAATGCCCAGTGGAAGTCGCTGGCCGAAAACGGACATTGCATGGTGGTGTTTCAGGGCGTTGAGGGCTATGTCTCGCCGTCCTGGTATCCTTCGAAGCAGCAAAACGGCGGAAAAACGGTGCCCACCTGGAACTACGCCACGGTGCAGGTCAGCGGCGAAGCCAAGATTATCGACAGTCCCGGCTGGTTGCTAACCTTACTCAAAGCACTGACCACCCAGCATGAAGAGGGGCAGCGAGAGCCGTGGGCGGTGAGTGACGCCCCTGATAACTTCATCGCCGCGCAGTTGAAAGGCATCGTGGGCTTTGAGCTGGTGGCGCGCAAAGTCGAGGGGAAATGGAAGCTGAGCCAGAACCGTAGCGCCGAAGACGTTAATGGCGTAATCGATGGCCTGAAAGAGCTGCAAGGCGACGCCAGCCCGCTGGCGCAGGCGATGGTCAACGCCAAATCCGACAAATGACCGGCGCGTTGCCGTTTTCCCTGATTGCTGGCTGAGTTATGCTGGCCTTATTCGATTTTCATCACATGGCAGACCAATGGATTACACCAAACTGATTAAAGAAGTGGGCCGTGGAAAGAACCACGCCCGTGACTTGGACCGCGAGCAGTCGCTGGCGCTGTATCGCGAGATGCTGGCGGGCGAAGTGCCTGATTTACAGCTCGGCGGCCTGCTGATTGCTTTGCGCATCAAGGGCGAGTCGGAAGAGGAGATGCTCGGTTTCTATCAGGCGATGGAAGAGCAGGTGATGCAGCTGCAAGCCCCTGCCGACAGGCCGATGCCGATTGTGATCCCCACTTATAACGGTGCGCGCAAGCAGGCCAACCTGACGCCATTGTTGGCGATGCTGCTAAGCAAGCTGGGCTTCCCGGTGCTGGTTCACGGCGTCGATGAAGACCCGACGCGCATCACCAGCGCGGAGATTTTCCACCAGCTCGGTGTCGAGCCCGCGCAGGACCAGCAGCAGGCGCAGCAGCAGTTGGATGCAGGCCAGCAGCCGGTTTTCGTGCCGGTTTCCGTGCTCTGCCCGCCAATGGACAAGCAGCTGGCACTGCGCTGGCAGATGGGCGTTCGCAACAGCGCTCACACCCTAGCCAAGTTGATCACGCCTTTCGGCAAGCAAGATGTGCTGCGGCTGTCGAGCGTGTCGCACCCGGAATATATTCAGAAAGTTTCATCGTTTTTCCGCCAGGTGGAAGGGCGCGCGCTGCTGTCGCAAGGCACCGAAGGCGAGGTGTACGCCAACCCGCAGCGCTGTCCGGCCATCTATCTTCTCGCTAACGGCGAGCAGCAGGTGCTGGCCGACAAGCAGGAGTTCACCGATGTCGATCTGCCTGACAGTAAAGACGTCGCCACCACCGTCGCCTTCACTAACGCGTGTTTGCGAGGGGAGCGTGCTATCCCGCAGGCATTGCTCAATCAGCTTATCTGTTGTCTGGTCGGGGCGGGGGTCTCGGCAGATATGGCGGAGGCCAAGATGATTATTGAACAGGTGTTTTAGGGGGCTTTTCTCCTTCCCTAATTAGGGGAGGAGCAGAACAGCTTTCGACTTAGATTTTGCGTTTCTGCCCATAAATCTACCCATCTCCATCCTGAAAAGGTAAAATACTCGTTATTAATCATTTCTCTTATGATTTTACTCATTTTTTTAAAAATAATTTAACGAGATAAATACATGGAAAAGTTACCCAATTGCCCGGCTTGTAGTTCTGAATTCACATGGCAGGACGGCGCGATGCTCAATTGCCCTGAATGTGGACATGTTTGGTCTTTGGAAGGGGATGCCGATGCTCAGGACGACGCGCTGGTGGTAGTTGATGCCAACGGTAACACGCTGGTGGACGGCGACTCGGTGACCGTCATTAAAGATCTCAAAGTAAAAGGCAGCTCGTCGATGCTCAAGATTGGCACCAAAGTGAAAAGCATCCGTTTGTGCGAAGGTGACCACAATATTGACTGCAAAATTGACGGATTTGGTCAGATGAAACTCAAATCTGAGTTCGTGAAGAAAAACTAAGCTTTCCTGCCTCACATCCTCGTAACAACCGCGGTTCTCTCATGTCGACAGAACCGCCGTCTAAACATACACTCAATGCATAATCTCGTTACCTATCAATAGAGAAGACTGCATGAAAAAGGCTCAAGACTATTTTAATGCCCTAAATCACGATTATCTGCAGGTGCATAAGGCCAAAGAAGAACTTTTCTGGCAGAACTACATGGGAACTGGCGACGAAAACGTGTCGGCAGACTTCGCGGCAGCAGAGACTGCTCACAAGCGTTTTATCTCTGAATCCCGCCGGTTGGGTGAATTGCGCGAGCACATTGCCTCGCTGGAAAAGCTGACCCTCGACGAAGAGGGCAAGGCGCTGCTGCACGGCCTGCAGGGCTGGTATCGCTTCTTTGACTGCAACACCATTGAAGACCCACAGGCGCAGGCGCTGCTGGATGAAATCATTCAGGCCGAATCCGCGCTGTTCGCCAAGCGCAAGGCGCACCGCCTGACCCATATCAATGCCAAAGGCGAGCGGGTGAATGCTTCTCTCGGCGAGCTGCTGACCAATCAGGCTAACAACGAAAATGAGGCTTACCGCCGCAGTTCCCAGACCGCGCTGCGCGAGTTGGAAGAGTGGCTGCTGCACAACGGCTTCCCAGAGCTGGTTGGCCTGCGTAACCGTTTTGCCCGCCAGTTGGGCTACCGCAACTATTTCGATTATAAGGTGAACAAAACCGAGCGTATGACGCCGGAACAGCTGTTCGCCATTCTGGATCGCTTCGAAGAGCAGACCCGCGAAGGCAACGTGCGCAGCCTGAATGAGCTGGTCGCGCGTAAGGGCGATGGCGCCCTGCTGCCGTGGAACATTCGTTTTGCCAGCGCCGGAGACGTCACTCGCCAGCTTGACCCTTATTTCCCGTTTGCCGACTCGCTGCGCCGCTGGATTGATAGCTTTAAACGCCTGCATATCGACTTCCAGGGTGCCGAAATGCAGCTCGACCTGCTGGTGCGCGAAGGCAAGTATGAAAATGGCTTTATGCACAGCCCGGTGCCAACCTTCTATGACAACGGCGACTGGGTTTCTGGCGTGATCAACTTCACCAGCCTCGCCAAGCCAGACCAAGTGGGCAGCGGCAGCAGCGGCCTGAACACGCTGTTCCACGAGGGCGGCCACGCGGCGCATTTCGCCAACATTCGCCAGAACGCGCCGTGCTTCTCGCAAGAGTTCCCGCCGACCTCCATGGCCTACGCCGAAACCCAGTCTATGTTCTGCGACAGCCTGCTGGAAGATGCCGACTGGCTGAAGCGTTATGCGAAAAATGCTCAGGGCGAGTCGGTGCCAGATACCCTTATCCACGACAGCATCGCGGCCCGCCAGCCAATGCGCGCCTTCAATGAGCGTCACATTCTGCTGGTGCCCTATTTTGAATGGCAGCTCTACCAGTGGCCGGACGAAAAGCGCACGCCGGAAGCCATTCTGGCGCTGGCGCGCGATGTCGAAACTCACATTTTGGGTGTCACCGGCAGCCCGCGGCCTACCATGGCTATTCCTCACTTGTTATCGATGGAATCTGCCTGTTCCTATCAGGGCTACCTGTTGGCGCTGATGGCCGTCGAACAAACCCGCGCCTTCTTCCTTAAACGCGATGGTTATCTGACCGACAACCCGGCCATCGGCCCGGATTTAGCCAAGCACTACTGGACGCCGGGCAACAGCATTAGCCATGACGAAACCCTGCGTAACCAGACCGGCGAGGGTTTCAACCCTGATTATCTGGCTGAAGCTTGCAACCAAACCGTGGCGGCGGCGTGGGAAGAGGCGCAGCAGACCATGAAAGCCGCGGCGCAGCGCGAACAGCCGGCGGCGGATTTCGATCTGAATGCGCATATTCGCGTAGTGGACGGCAAACGCGTGTTAGCTGACAGCGCCGACGGCGACGAAGCCATGTGCCAGGACTTTGCCGATTTCGTGCAACAGACCTATTTTCATAAGTAAGGCTTCGCGATAGACAACCGCTATCGGTCGCTCGGCTGATGGCGGTTTTTTTACGTCCGGCAGAGAGGGGCAGTTTGTGGTATCTTACGCGCCAGAAATTTTTAATTCTTTGTGAAAGCCATTCGTTTTCAGAAATAGTTCGTTTATCAAACAATACCGGAGAGTCATTCAGGTGGAACAAAAGAAAATCTTCCCGCAGGAAAAAAGCGGCCTGCACCCGCGTAACCGCCACCGTAGCCGCTATGACTTCCCGGCCCTGATTGCCAGCAGCCCGGAGCTTGGCCCGTTCGTTTCTGAAAACAAATGGGGCGATTTGTCAGTAGACTTCGCCGATCCGCAGGCAGTCAAAGCGCTCAACCGCGCGCTGCTGCGTCACTTCTATCAGATTGAAAACTGGGATATCCCTGCTGATTATCTCTGCCCGCCAATCCCAGGCCGCGCGGATTACATTCACCATTTGGCTGATTTGCTGGCAAGCAGCAACAATGGCGAGATCCCGAAAGGCAAGGATCTGGCGATTTTGGATATCGGCGTGGGTGCCAACTGCATCTACCCAATCATTGGTTTGCGCGAATACGGATGGCGCTTTACTGCCAGTGAGATTGACGCCACTTCCATGGCCGCCGCCAAGAAGATTGTTGCTACCAACCCGCAGCTGACCAATCAGGTGCGTTTCCGCCTGCAGTCTAAGCCGCAGCGCATTTTCGATACCATTATTCGTCACGACGAGCGCTACGACGCGGTGCTGTGCAATCCGCCATTCCACGGTTCTGCCGAGGAAGCCGCAGGTAGCAGCCAGCGTAAACGCCAAAATCTTGGCCTCGATCGCCGCGCCGGAAACAAAGCTGAACTGAACTTCGGCGGCCAGCACAACGAGCTGTGGTGCGAAGGGGGCGAAGAAGCTTTCGTGGTGCGCATGGCGGAAGAGAGCGCCGAGAAGCGCACTAACTGCCTGTGGTTCACGGTCTTAGTGTCGAAGAAAACCACCTTGCCACTGCTGTATGAAGCTTTGGAAGAGCTGGAAGCGACGGACGTTCGCACCATAGAAATGACTCAGGGGAATAAAATCAGCCGCTTCGTGGCCTGGACTTTCCTCACCCCTTGGCAGCAAAAAAGCTGGGCAGGAAAGCGTTGGGGCTAATCTAACGCCTTGTTTCTTCCCCGCATTTAATTAGCCTGATACGGATTAATGTGTCAGGCTAAAAAAAATCCTAGCGACCCCTTCCTTTTTTAGTAGTTTAAATTATGATTAATTCATAATAAGAACAGTTCACTTTGTCACCAGTGAAATTATTCATCGCGTTAGGTTTTTACTTTTATCTTTTTTTCTAGCAGCCTCCCAATACACCGACCCAGGGCGAAGCTAAATGTAAATTTACAATCTTTGTAGATTTTAACGTTCAGCGCACGTGTTATTTCCTTATTCACGTAATCAGCCACAGGGTCTCTGCACTATGCAACTTTTCACTCATCAATTCAGCACGGCATGGCGTGATAAATTCTCTGCACTCTCGCAAGCCGTTCCCATGATCGTCTTCACCCCGCAGGGTATTGTTACCGAGGCAAATAGCCTATTTCTCAACACCATAGGTTATACCCGTGATGAGGTGGTTGGGCAGCCCCACAAGATATTCTGCACCCCGGAGTTCGTTGCCAGTGATGCTTATCGGCTGCACTGGCAAGGGCTACAGCAGGGCAAGTCTGTCAGCGGCAATATTAAACGCCTGCATAAAAACGGCTCTCTTATTTGGTTAGAAGCGACGTACGTCCCCGTTTTAAATAAACAAGGGAAGGTGGTTGAGATAATTAAAATAGCCAGTGATGTGACTGATCGTATTAACGAATCGCACGATCATCATGGCTTATTAGAAGCAATCGACCGCTCCATGGCTTTGATAACCTTTACCCCTGAAGGCAATATTCTTTCCGCCAATGCCAACTTTATAAAAGTCATGGGATATTCACTGAACCATATTCAGGGAAAATCCCACGCGATGTTTTGCCTGCCCGATTGGCGAGACTCCAACGATTACCGTTCACACTGGCAGCGCCTGAAAAAAGGTGAGTTTATCCTCGGCCGTTTCGAGCGAGTGAATAGCCGTGGGCAGAGCGTATGGCTGGAAGCCAGCTACAACCCGGTGATGGACGATGAAGGCAAAGTGGTGAAAGTGGTAAAAATCGCCCAAGACATCACGGTGCAAATGAACCAGCAGCGCCAGCAGGAAAATATGATGACTCACGTCCACGAGTTGTCGCTAAATACCGATAAAACGGCCGCGCAGGGCGTGACTATCGTGCAAAAAGCGGTAGAGGATATGCAGGAAGTTGAAGCACTTGCCAAGCGCACGGCGGACATTATCAGCCAGCTGGGTCAAACCTCTGAACGCATTGGTGAGATGGTCGATACCATACGCCGAATCTCTTCACAGACCAATTTATTGGCGATTAACGCCACTATCGAAGCTGCCCACGCCGGGGAACAGGGCCGCGGATTCGCCGTGGTAGCAGGCGAAGTCCGTTCGCTTGCCGACCAATCACGCAAAGCCGCCGTTGAAATTGATCAACTCACGCAAAGCATCCGCGACGGCGTGATGGCCGCCATCGACGGCATGGGGAACTGCGTGAGTCGCGCAGGTGGCGGAGTAACGCTAAGCCGCAACGCCGGTGAGGTCATCAATCAGGTGAATCTCGGCATGCAGGATTTGGTAAGGATGATGGCGGGAGTGGGGGCAAGCCCCAAAGCCCACTAATACCTCGTGTTGCCACACGATCTCAAGGTCAAAACCGTGGGCGTCGGCCCACACCTGCTTCTTAAATTCAAATTCAAAACCGTGGGCACCGGCCCACACCGGCAAGGGGGCGGCCAGTCGCCGCCGCCCCCTTGACCCCCGGGCTTTTCAACTGCGCGCTCCGCTCGCTGGGCGGACGTGTTTCAGGGATTTCTGTTATCCACCGCAAAATGTCGCCGCTTAGGCGGTGCCTTCGCTTCAGGCTTCGAGCCTTGGGTCTCGAACCGTTCGCTCAGCGCCATTTTTGACTGCGGTTTTGAGAAATCTCAACCGTACCGTTTCAGTGGAGTGCTGTTCTGCTCCTCCCCCTGGCAAGGGGGAGGCAGGGAGGGGGTATTGCCGAAAAAATCAGTGGTTTATGTGAGAAATGCCCCACCCCAACCCTCCCCTAAATAGGGGAGGGAGCAAGGCAAAATAACTGAAATGGTACGGTCGAAATGCCAGTAGGTCGCGTTCAGAAGTGACGCCGAATGAATGGTTCGAGACCCAAGGCTCGAAGCCTGAAATTCGGGAACCGCCTAAGCGGCGGCACTTCGCGACGATCACTGAGGTAGCTGAAACACGTCCATCCCAACCCTGCGAAGCCTCGATCTACCAGCAACAAAAAAACGCAGGATTCCAAAGGGTTTCGTTTAAAACCCTTTGGGCCAGTTTGCGTGGCAACGCAAGGTTTTGGCGGTGTGGCGGCAGCGCACGGAAAAGTTTCTATGGCTTTTCAAAGCCATCCCCCACAGCTTTAGGAGGCTCCTCCGTAAACACCCTCATTGCTTGCTTCGGCATGCTAATCCCCGCCTTCTGGAAGTGGATCTTCACCAGCCGGTCCAGCGCATACTGCACGTTCCACTGCTCCAGCGCTTTAGTGCGGATCAGCACGCGGACGCTGAATGATTGGTCGCCTAGCTCGACTACGCCCTGATAGATTGGCTCGCCGAGCAGGGAGCCTTTAACACTCTCATCCTGCTTCAAGGCTTCTACGGCTTCGGCCAGTACGGCATTGACCTGGTCGACATCTTCATCGCGGCCTACGCGGTAGCTGGCGCGGTATACGCCGAACTCGCGCTCGTAGTTCGACAGCGTGGTTATCGAAGAGTAAGGGACAATGTGGTACACGCCATAAATGTCGCGCAGGCCGATGGAGCGAATGGTCATGCGCTCCACCGTGCCGCTAATCCCCATCACCGTGACGTATTCCCCAGTATTCATCCCATTCTCGAACTGAATGAATACGCCGGTGATCACGTCTTTCACCAATGTCTGGGCACCGAAGCTGATGGCTAAGCCGAGTGCCCCAGCACCGGCAAGCAGGGGCGCGATGTTTAACCCTATTTGCGACAGCATGATCATAATGGTGATGGTGCAAATCACGATGGCCAGCACGTTGCGGAACAGCGTCAGCAGGGTGCGTTCGCGGGCGCTTGGGCGTGAGCCGTTACTCAGCTCCAGCGCCAGGCGGTGCTCGATAATACTGGCGAGCAGGGTCCATGACACGATGGCGAAGAACAGAATAAACAGAATATGGGTCACGCCACCCACCACTTGTTGCCCGCCCTCGGTGGCCAGCCAGTGGTGAAGATTGAATATCTGCCACGCATCCAGCAGGGAGAGGGTGACGGACAGTACCACCAGAACGCGGAGGATTTTCAGCCCGCTGGGAATATAGGAGTTGATGCGCTTTTGCAGCATCGGGTAGCGGCGGTTGATGTCATCGGGCAGGGTGATACGTTTTAAAATCCAGCGCGACAGCAGGCCGGAGATTAAGGCACCCAGCGCGATGATAATCAGGCTCTTCACCGTGGCGGCCATCATAAAGGTCAGGCTGCCAGCGAAGTCGAACTGCGACAGGAAGAACAGCACCAAAAAGTAGCTGACGGCCAAAATATGCCAAATATGGCCCAGCGTTCTCAAGATCACGCTGAAAAAGGCCATCGAGCGTTCGGCCAGCAGGTTGAATTCCTGATGAATATTTTTGCGATTGTGCAGAATCAGCCAGCTGGCGTAGAGAGTTAGAGCCAGCATCACGACAAAGTTCACCACGGCGGCGGCCGGGTAGTTAATCTGCGTGGCAACAATCGGCACGGCCACCATCAGAGCGTAACCAATCAGGCCGCTGACCCACGCCAGGCGGGTGTTCCAATAGCTGGCAGTCTTGTCGCGCAGCGGGAAGGGGCGCAGATAGTCGAAGTTGGGCGCGAAGAGTAAACGCAGTACCGCCTTGAAGAATTCAATTACCGCGAAGGCGCTGAGGAACAGCGCCTGCTGGCGAGCAATCAGCGCGCTGCCGCCATTCACATATTGAGTGAACAGGTTTCCGGCGGCCACGGTGAGCAGCAAAATGGCAATATCTATCGCAAAGGCACTCAGAATACTGGCAGGCAGTTGATACCAGTGCGCCTCTTTCAGACGAGCGTGGTGCCCCCATCGCCCCAGCCTTTTATACAGCGGGCTAACCAGAAAACGGATTAAGTGGAACAGGGCGAAGGTCACCACCACGGTCATCAGGAAATAGGAGAGCGCGTGAATAAAACGTTCGGCGTTGAAGGTGCGCTTTGGCCCGGAATCGATGGTTTCTTTGAGCTGCTCCACGCGCTGCATCACCTGTGAGGCATAGCGCTGGCTGGTGTCCACCAGACCATCAACCAGCGACACTTGCTCGGATTTTGGCTCGGCGGCGGGCTGTTGCTGCTCGCCAGACTGAGGCTTGGCGGCGTCGCGCAGGTGAGCAATCAGCTCGGCGCGAGATTTATCATCTTGCAAAATATCCGCCAGCGCAGCATAGGAGGCTTTCTGTTTATCAGCATCGCTGTTGGCAGCAGGCTGCGGGGCGGCGGCTTGTGTGGCGCTGCTGAACAGCGTCAACATCAGCATTAAGAAGGGCAAGACAAGCAATAAAGGGTTTTTATGTCTCTTGGATAATGGTCGTTGCGATAACGCGTTCCAGTCGTTATTCGGCATTGTTCCTCACTTTTAAAGCTGCGGTTTATCGATGGATCTCATACAAGGAGCCGTTGGTGTTACAACAGTGTAGGGAATTTATGTCGCAGAGGGGGAGAAAGGGGGTAAAAAAAACGGATATCCGAGGATATCCGTTTATTCATTGAGCTTTGGTTGAATCAGGAAACGTGCTGCAGGAACTCGCGCAGACGTTCGCTTGGCGGATTGTTCACCAAGTCAGCAGGTTTGCCATCTTCAGCAATGCGCCCTTTGTCGATGAAGATCAGGCGTGATGCCACTTTCTCGGCAAACCCAACTTCGTGGGTCACGATAACCATGGTCATGCCTTCGTCCGCAAGCTGCTTCATGACGGTCAGAACTTCATGACGCAGCTCTGGGTCCAGCGCCGAGGTTGGTTCATCAAACAGCATCAGCTTAGGTTTGACCGCCAGCGCACGGGCGATAGCCACGCGCTGTTGCTGACCACCGGAAAGCTCGGAAGGGTAGTGATGGGCGCGCTCGGACAGGCCGACCTTCGCCAGCAGCTCTTTTGCCAACTTGTTAGCTTCTTCCTTCTTCGCACCACGCACGCGGATCGGGCCAAAGGCCACGTTTTCCAGCGCGGTCATGTGCGGGAACAGGTAGAACTGTTGGAACACCATGCCCGCTTCTTGGCGGATCAGGCGCTCGTCGACTTTCGGATCATTGACCTTCAGGCCGTCGACAATCAGGTCGCCGGAGGTGATCTCTTCCAGCTTATTGATGCAGCGCAGCAGGGTAGATTTACCGGAGCCTGACGGCCCGATGATCACGACCACTTCACCCTGAGAAATCTGCAGATCGATGTCGTGGAGCACTTGGGTTTTACCAAAGTGTTTTGAGACGTTCTTAAATTCAATCATATAATTTTCAGTTTGCGTTCGAGGCGGCGCAGAACAAAGCTCAGAGCCAGCGTGATAATCAGATAAATAATGGCAACCGCACTCCAGATTTCCATCGCGCGGAAGTTACCGGCAATGATCTCCTGGCCCTGACGGGTTAGCTCGGCCACGCCGATAACGATGAACAGTGAGGTGTCCTTGATGCTGACGATCCACTGGTTACCCAGCGGTGGCAGCATGCGACGCAGTGCCAGAGGCATGATGATGTAACGCAGCGTGTCACGACGCGAAAGACCCAGCGCCAGACCTGCTTCGCGAAAGCCGTTGTGAATCGACAACACGGCGCCACGAGTAATTTCAGCGATGTACGCACCGGAGTTGATGATGATAGTCACCACCGCGGCGGTAAAGGGATCGATACGTAAATCAGGAACCATCATTGGCAGGGCGAAGTAAATAAACATCACCTGCACGACAATCGGGGTGCCGCGAATAAGCTCAATAAATACCAATGCAATGTGGCTGCTGAACCAGCCGCCAAACGCGCGAGCAAAGCCCGCAATCACACCGATAATCAGACCGCCAACCAGACCGAGGACCGAGATCCACAGGGTCATCTTGGCGCCTTCGAGCAGGATTGGCAGAGCGGGCCAAATAACGCTCCAATCAAACTGCATGTAATCTCTCCAGATAAATCTATTACTTTTAACGCCTGCTCAGCCTGTTGTGCTGGCAGGCGTTAACTTCTCAATCACTTAACGTCTGTTGCGCGCAACAGATATTATTTTGGCTCGGTATCAAACCATTTTTTGTAGATTTTCGCGTAGGTGCCGTTCTCTTTAATGGTTTTCAGAGCGGCGTTGGCTTTTTCACGCAGGTCGCTCCCCTGTGGGAAAGCGATACCGTATTGCTGGCCAGCCAGCGAGTCACCCACGGCTTTGAACTGGCCGTTACCGGCAGTTTTGATGAAGTACAGGATGTTTGGCGTGTCGTGCATGACCGCGTCAGCGCGGCCAGTGCCCAGCTCCATGTAGGCGCTGTCGATGTTCGGGAACTGGCGCAGATCTTTGGTCTGTACGTTGGCTTTCATGTAGTCAACGGAGCTGGTGCCGCTCTTCACTGCCACAGTTTTCCCTTTCAGGTCAGCGACGCTTTTGATGCTGTCGTTGTCTTTCTTAACCATTACCATCAGGCCGCTGTTGTAGTAGCCGTCAGAGAAGTCGATCGCTTTCTTACGCTCAGGGGTGATGGTGATACCCGCCAGCGCCAGATCGATGTTGTGAGTTTGCAGAGCAGGAATGATACCGCCAAAGTCCATTGGTTTCAGTTCGTAGGAGACTTTCATCTCTTTGGCGACGGCGTCCCACAGGTCAATATCGAAACCGACATATTTATCGCCTTGTTTGAATTCAAAAGGAACGAATGCGGTGTCAGTTGCAACGATTAATTTTTTGTCTGCAGCGTGGGAGCTAACGGCAAAGGCCAGCGTCATCGCGGCCAGGGAAACTTTCAACAGTGACTTCATCAGTTAATTTCCTTTATACGTATTATGGGAACGGCATTTGTTGCGTCGATTTTAATGCAATTAGCGTGCCACAGAGCAAGTCGTATAGAATTCAGTGGGTTAATATCTTGCTGAACCGTTAAGACTTGCTTAATAACTCGGATCGCACTTTTTTGGTGCGTCGTTACAAATTGACATGGATCGTTATGGTGCAACGGTTCATCATTAACCAATTGGCGGCTGTTAAACAATCGCTAATTAACAGTTACGCTGCGTTATTGCTATCAAACTCTAACTTTTACAACTAAGTTCTGAAACAGTTGCCTAATAATGAAGCAATCGGTTGCTTGCTGGGGGGTAAATATGGCGGAGAAAAGGGGCGGGTTGTTCCAATTTGGTGCAATGCAATTGTGAGGCGATATATAAGATATTACCGCAGCTGGCTATCTTTACTCCCCCGACGGTTATAACCCGCACTGGCCTGATGTTTTTTGTCGAGCGCTGTCTGGCAGGCAATGCAATATTGCACTCCAGGCAGGGCTTTGCGACGCGCCTCGGGAATAGGTTCGCCACATTCGTGACAGAATTCTGCACTTTCGCCGTGGCCCAGTGCCTGACGCGCGCGGTTTACAGCGTCTTCGACGGTTGAGTCAATTTGATCTTGAACGGCGCCGTCTTGTGCCCATCCACTTGCCATAAATCCTCCAAATCAATAGAAAACGGGCCAATGATTTTCACCATTGGCCCGTTACGTTCTACAAGGCTAGAAGTTGATTAAGTCGAAAGCTGGACCCTGATGTTATTCAATATTGGATTCAATGAACCACAGGAACTTATCCAGATCTCGTGATGCCGCAGTCAGAATATCTGCAGTATCTTCATCTTCTACTTTGGTTGCCGCTTTGCGTGTGTCGTTGGCAACTTGCCCATAACGATCGGCCAAGGCTTTCAGATGCTCTTGAACGGTGTGAATGTTAGTTGGGTAGCTTTTCAGCGGAGTTTTGTCATTAACCACTTGCACTGTACCCAGTGCTACACCACCTAATTGCACCACGCGTTCTGCGATGTTGTCTTGATGCTCAGTGATGGCAGTGCGGAAACCGTCCAACATTTCGTGAACTGCGATAAAGTTCGCGCCGCGCATGTTCCAGTGAGCTTGCTTAGTGATCAGCGACAGGTCGATGTATTCAGCTACCAAAGGGTTCAGCACTTTGATGGTGTCCAGCTTCACGCCTTCTTCAACATCATTACGTGTGTAGAGAAGCTCAGAAGATTTCGTTTTTACCAATTTAGCGGTACTCATAATAGATATCCTCTTTAGTTATCTTTAGTTTAAGCGTTATACGAATTCGGTATGGGAATAAGTATAGCAACCTTTTTACATTCTGCCTTAAATCATCAGCTATCAATGAAATCGTTAAAATCTAATGGTGATAGCCAGCGTTTTAATATTTTTTTCTCTGTGTGTGCCTCATGCTTTTTACATGACCAGATATACACAAAGATAATTAACGTCGCATTGTCTCGTTGCTGTTAAATACACTAGGGGCGAGCAGGGGTGATTTCAACCCTAAAATTTTATTTAAATCACAACTTATTGTTTTAAATGGATTTTAATGGTGATTATTTGCGATGTAGCAAACTGATAATATTTATCATTTACATTTCCATTGCAGTTTTATGAGATTTTTTAAGAGCTATCTTAATTATCCATTCAGTTTTACTTATCAGTGATAATAACCCCGAGTGACAGTTCGCCATTAGCCGGTGAATGGCGGAAAAGGAATTGGTAATATTTTATTTCACGGCTGAGTGAATATATTCTCAGCCGTGAAAGGAAAGGAGTGAAAAATTAATGGCGCGCGCTTTTACGGGCGATTAAAAATAGCCGTGGGAAGGCCAGAAGCACGCTGCGGTCGGCGCGTGGCAGGTAGACCTTCTCCAGCTCTTGCAGGTAGCTGGCGAGAAAAGCTTCTTGCTGGGTTTCATCCAGCGGAGCCAGAAAAGGCCGCAGCCCGGTGGCACTTAGCCAATCGACAATCGCCTTGGCCGAAGGCATCACGTGGTAATAGGTGGTGCGCCAGATATCCACCAACGCCCCCTGACTTGCCAGCAAATCATAATATTGTTCGGTGGTGAGCAGCTGCTTGCGCGAGTTATCCACCCCGGCAATCGCATTCCTCCACTCCGGCTGGTCGGCCACCTTTTGCATTAACTGGTGCGAGGGCTGGGACAGGTTGTCCGGCATCTGCACGGCAAATACGCCTTCGGGCGCGAGCTGCTGCATCAGATGGGGGATCAGCTCCTCGTGCCCTGTCACCCACTGTAGTGAAGCATTGCCATAGATAATGTCTTGTGGCTGGGTCGGCTTCCATTCGCGAATATCCACCTTTTCAAAGCGGCAGGAAGGCAGGCGTTCGCGCGCTTTTTCCAGCATGGCTTGAGAAGTATCGAGGCCGGTAAGCAGGGCTTGAGGGTAGGCGTGTTGCAGCAGTTCGGTGCTATTCCCCGGCCCACAGCCCAAGTCGGTGATGAATTTGGCGTTAGGATGCAGTACACGGGCAAGGAGTTCAGCGGCGGGGCGTGTGCGTTCGGCTTCGAATTGGCGGTAGAGATCAGGATTCCAGTCTTTCATGGCGGTTCCTTAACAGCGTAGTCGGGGTGTTGCCCATAATCCTAGACCGAGTTGATGACGCTGGCGAGTCAGAGCGCAAAGATAAAAAAACGCCGGGCAAGCCAAGCCGCCCGGCGAAAAATGATGAAGACTTCTTTTCAAGCTAGAGGGTACTGATTAAAGCGCAATCGCGCCGCTGTAGAGAACAGCGCCGGTCGGTTGCCCGGTTGGGGAGCCGCCCTGAGGTTCAAGGCTGATAGCCAGCGTCGAGCCGGGGTCAGGCATTCTTGCCGCCAGTGAAAGCTGGGTTGGCGACGCCACATTTAACAATCCGAGCGAGCGCGGTTTGCCGTCCGCCGGAATGGTCCACAATTCCAAGCTTCGGTCCTTGGCTATCTCCTGCAAATGCAGCGGAGTGAGGGTCAACCGGTTGGCGTCTTTATCTACGCTGACCACCCATTGTCCGCTTCCAGCGCTGCTGTTAGCCAAAATGGCCACTGGCGTGATAGGCGAAGGCTGCACCAGCAGCTTAGGTACCAGCAGTAATGCAGCCAGCCCCGCCGCCAGCGCCCAGCCAAGATAGCCGCGCCACGGCATTTTGCTTGGTGTTGGAGCGTTGTCGGTATGCTCCGCTGCCTGAGGCACAGGCCCCAGTTGCAGCTGAATGCGTTTCCACACTGATGACGGCGGGCTGACCGGCGTGAGCCTGTTGTCGAGCTGGGTAAAGGCTTCCTGCCAGCGAGCCACTTCGGCCTGCAGCGCCGAATCATTTTGCATGGCTATCTCAAACTGGCGGCGCGCCGCACCGCGTAAGGTCCCCAGCGCATATTCCGCCGACAGAGCGGCATGGTATTCCCGTCTGTTTTTCATAGGCCCACGCAGCTCTTTAAATGCTCAAGGGCGCGACGGATCCAGCTTTTGATCGTGCCAAGAGGTTGTTGTAAATGGTCTGAGACTTCGCCATGCGAAAGTCCCTGATAGTATGCCAGCACCAAACTTTGCCGCTGTTCATTCGGCAGGTGCGCCATGCAGTCGGCAAGCACTTTGGCCTCGGCGTTGTGCTGCAAATGGCGCAGCGGCTCGTCATTATCCTCGGACAGGCTCTGTTGCAGGCTGTCGTCCAGTTCATCAAGTTGGTTGTCGCTGCCGCGCATCCAGTCAATGGCGCGGTTACGCACGATATGGGTCAGCCAGGTCATCGGGGAACTGAGTGCGGCATTATAAGACGCAGCGCGATTCCACGCGGTGATAAAGCTGTCATGCAGTACCTCTTCGGCCCACGCGTGGCGTCGCAGCATGCGAAGCGCGACGGCAAACAGGCGCGGCGAAGTTAAACGGTACAGTTTTTCGAAGGCCTGACGATCCCCGCCAGCCATGGCGTGCATCAGGTCGCGCAGGGGATCCTCGGACGGATCCGGCATCGTTTTTATTGTTAAATTCTCATGCATTCGCCAGCCCCAAAACCGAAAGTGTGCAGTGGGATTTTTCGCCACTGCACCCAGTATAGACGGTTTTATTTCGGCATCAGCACGGTATCAATCACGTCGATCACGCCATTTTTCTGCTGCACATCATAGGTACTGATGTTGGCCACGTCGCCCTTGGCATCTTTCAACTGAATATTGTGCGGACCATTGCCAATCAGCCACAGCGCCTGACCATTCACGGTTTTCAGCTCGGCTTTACCGCCACCTTTTTTGATCAATTTCTCCAGATCTTTCATCTCATATTTCCCGGCCACCACGTGGTAGGTGAGGATGCTGGTCAGCGTGGCCTTGTTCTCCGGTTTTACCAGATTAGCCACAGTACCTGCTGGAAGCTTGTTAAAGGCGGCATCGGTGGGAGCAAACACGGTAAACGGCCCTTTGCTTTGCAGAGTATCTACCAGACCTGCGGCTTTCACTGCCGCCACCAACGTGGTGTGGTCTTTAGAGTTCACGGCGTTCTCGACGATATTTTTCGACGGGTACATGGCCGCGCCGCCCACCATGGTGGTGTCGGACATCATTGCTGCCATTGACGCGCTGCTGAAAAGAATCGAAGCACAGATTGCGGTACGAATAAGCGTTTTCATGATGTGGTCCTTTTAGGGTAAGTAGACAAGGTCTTGTCTCACATCTGTACATACGAACCAGGGCGGGATTTGGATGCAGAAAAATCAAAATAAAATGCAGATATTTTTAACTGGCTGAATTTAGGCATAAAAAAACCACGCTCGGCGACGTGGTTTTAATGTGAAAGGGTCAGGAAGTCACTTCCCCGAGGGATTATTGCCCGGCACTTCTACCGTCTCCAGCTTGGTTTTGCGCTGAATAGTCAGCGTGGAGCCCGCCGATGCGGCAATAATCGCCGCCAGCGCCAGCCACTGTGTGCCGGTGAGGAACTCGCCGAGGAAGATAATGCCGGACAGCGCGGCCATCGCCGGCTCCATGCTCATCAGCGTGCCGAAGGTTTTGGCGGGAAGCTTGGTCATGGCGACCATTTCCAGCGAATACGGCACGGCGGAGGTTAGCAGGGCAATCAACAGGCCCAACGGCAGGATGGACAGCGAGAAGATTGAGCTATGAGCCTGAAACGCGCCAATCGGAAAGAAGATCAGGGCGCCAATCAATGAACCTAGCGCCGCCGTGCCGGGGCCGTAGCTGCTTCCAGCGCGCTGGCCCGCCAGAATATAGATGGCCCAGCAGGTGCCGGCAAACAGCGCCAGACAGGCCCCTTTCAGGTCGATGCTGTCAGTCGATTGCCCGAGCGGCAACAGGAACCACAGGCCGATCACCGCCAGAATCACCCAGACAAAGTCCACCGGGCGGCGCGAAGAGAACATCGCCACGGCCAGCGGCCCGGTGAATTCTAGCGCCACGCCGACGCCCAGCGGGATAGTTTGGATAGCCAGATAGAAGCTGTAGTTCATGCTGCCAAGCGCCAGCCCGTAAATCAGCAAGGCTTTCAGGTTGCCGCCGCGCATTTTAATCCGCCACGGCCGGAACCACGCCAGCAGGATCAAAGAGCCGATACCCAGACGCAGCGCGGTGACGCCCTGCGGGCCAACCACCGGAAATAAGGTTTTCGCCAGCGACGCGCCACCCTGTAACGAGAGCATGGCAATTAACAGCAGCAGTACAGCAACGAGTGGCGAAGCTGACTTAGCAATCGCGGGCAGGGCAGGTGCCGGGTCTGCAGAAATATGATGAGATGCGGTGTTTCCGTCCGCAGGTGAATTTTTATCTGACTCGGTCATCCTTCGCGCCTTAAATGTGATCCCGATTCCGCGGAATTCTTGTTTTATCACTAAAAACTGTGAGCGATGTGTTGTTGTGGGTTCAGTGTAGAGGGAAAAGAGGGGCGAAAAAATCCAAAAAAAATAATTTTTCGGGTCAGCTTTCGGAAAATCCTGCACTTTTTTGATTGAAAAGTGCACAAAACTTTAGGAATTTTCTGCTAATCAGAAAAAGTTCAATAAGTTTCACTTATACTTTTAGGGTCAAAAAATCATTAATAATCATTAGGATATGTCGTTGTGGAAACTTCTTGTTACACCATATGATGCTTTGGACATCTTATATCAGGCAGAGTTTCACACTGCTTTTTGTTATATTTTCGTGGTGAAGGTTACTTTTGTTTCCCATTTGAGGTGGTTGTTATGAAAAAAATTGCATGTCTTTCCGCATTAGCTTGCGTAGTAGCACTGGGCGCTTCTAGCGCATTCGCAGACACCAGCACCGTAACTGCAGGTTACGCGCAGGGTGATATGCAAGGCGTTGCTAACAAAGCAAACGGCTTCAACCTGAAATACCGTTTCGAGCAAGATAGCAACCCACTGGGCGTTATCGGCTCTTTCACTTACATCGAGAAAAACAGCTACCCAAGCGCTGACAACTACAACAAAGGTCAGTACTACGGTGTGACTGCTGGTCCAGCTTTCCGTCTGAACGACTGGGCTTCCATCTACGGTGTAGTGGGTGTGGGTTACGGTAAATTCGAAGGCACCAACGGTGTTAGCACTGTTGACCGTCAGAAATCTGACACTAGCGACTACGGTGTTTCTTACGGCGCTGGTATGCAGTTCAACCCAATGGAAAACGTTGCAATTGACGTTTCTTACGAACAGTCTCGTATCCGCAGTGTTGACGTTGGCACCTGGATCGCTGGCGTGGGTTACCGCTTCTAATTATTCGAAAAAGTTAGCGTTCAATCGCTACACGGTTTCGAAAATAAAAACCGCCTCTCGGGGCGGTTTTTTTATGCCTGCTTTTTAGCCATTCCTCGTCAAATCCCGCTATACCAGTTGTAACCCTGATCTTCCCAATATCCCCCCGGATATTCATTGGTGACGAATATCGCCCCGATGTGCTTGGCGTTCTTGAAACCGAGCTTGGTAGGCATGCGCAGACGCAGCGGATAGCCAAAGTCTGGGGGCAGGGGCTTACCGCCGAAATCCAGCGCCAGGATGGTCTGCGGGTGCAGCGCCGTGGCCATGTCGATGCTCGAGTAGTAACGGTCGTCGCACTTAAAGCCGACATATTTGGCCGTCAGATCCGCGCCGACGTGCTGCAAGAAGACTTTTAGCGGCACGCCGCTCCACTGGCCAATGGCGCTCCAGCCTTCGATACAGATTAGCCGGGTGATTTGGCTCTCCTGCGGCAGGCGCTGTAGCTGCTCTAACGTCCAAGGCGCTTTCTTCTGCACTAAGCCCGAGACTTCCAGCCGATAGTTGGGAATGTCGATTTCCGGCACATTGTATTCAGGATAATAGGCATTGAAGCGGAACGGCGTGGTAATTTGGTCCGCGCGATAGGTCTGCGCCAGCTTCTGCCCGCCAAACAGCCAACCCTGCACGCGGTCATTCCAGCGCGACATGGCCCACAGCACCTTGTCCACATTGTCGCCATCCTGCAAGTTACAGCCGGTGAGCATCGACACCGCGCCAAGGGTCAGACCCGAGCGCAGCAGCATGCGGCGCTGGATATTCACCAGCTGCTTGCGCTGATCTGGCTCGAGAATAATTTTGGGTTTGTCAGCGTTGTCACTCATCGGCGTGCTCCTTTAAGGCCGTTTTTTTGCCGCCGGTGACCATGGCGACAAAGGTTTTAGGCACCAAAAGCACCATCAAAACGTGGATCACCACAAACAGCATCACGCCGCTCATGGCAAAGAAATGCACATAACGGGCGATGTCGAAACCGCCGAACAGCCAGACCAGCCCGCTAAACTGCACCGGCTTCCAGATAGACAGCCCTGAGAGCACCAGCAGCGCGCCGAGCAGCAGCACCCCGACATACATCACTTTCTGCACCGCGTTATATTCACCCAGCTTATGAGGCAGCTTGAAGGTGATGGCTTTGACGATGTCACGCCAGATGGAAGCTGGCGTAAAAGGGAAAAAGTCGTGCTTGAAGTGTCCGCTAAAGGCGCCCCAAAGCAGATAAATCAGCGCATTGACGGCCAGCAGCCACATCACCGCCAGATGCCAGGCAATATTGCCACCCAGCCAGCCTCCCAGCGTGCTTTGCTGCGGGAAGGTAAGAAATTCGAACAGGGGGTCGGCGTTATAGATACCCCAGCCGCTCATCACCATGCCAATCATCGCCAGCAGATTAATCCAGTGGCAGAGGCGCACAGGCCAAGGGTGGATTTTTCGTGGCTTAGGTTGGGCTGACGAGAGAGGTTTCAGCGAAGGTTGATGGCTCACAAGAAAGCTCCTGTGCTATCAAGCAGAGTGAAAAAGAGTGAGGCCAAACGGCGCGAAAAGAGGGAGTTTCGCACCGCCTGGCCTCTTAGTATGGCGTTATCGTCAGTAAAAAGTTAGACACAGGAGACTGACGAAATCGCCGTTACATTGGTGGCGCGACGCCGTCTTTGCCAGCGGCGATACCACGAGCAACCAGGTTGCCTTTATCGTCTTTGGCGGCGAACAGCACGATTTTCACGCCTGGTTTCAGCAAGCTGCGGTCGCCCGGCGCTAACAGCACCACGGGTACATCATCTGGCACCACTACGGTTTTCTGTGCGTCGTGGTACTTCACGGTCAGCGTGCGGCCATTGCTGTTGACCAGCTTGCCGACGGTGCCGTTGGTCATGGTGTTGATTTTGCCATCGGCAGATTCAAACGGGTTGAAGCCTTCGCCGCTGCCGCGCAGGCTTGGTGCGAAGACGTGAACTTCCAGCGCTTTCAGCGTGCCGTCGGCCTGTGGAACGGCGGCGGTACCGATAAAGCTGTCAGCTTTAATATCGGAAATCTGGCCTTTAGACACGCTGTTAACTTTGGTTTGGTCATTGATTTGCACATCAAGCTTGTCACCTTGACGGGTGGTGATTTGCATGGATGAATCATTCACCGAGTCGATGGTTCCGCGCGTCGGTTTAATCACGTTATCTGCTGCGAATGCGCCGGTACACATCAGAAGCGAGCTGAGGACTAAGCCCGCCAGGCGTGTTGAAGTCGTCATGTTAACTCTCCATATTTTTGCAGGTTGATCAAAGTGATAGTGTTATTGCTATAGGGTATAGCTTAGTTAAGAGTGGACGATAAACCCGAACAGTGAGATGACAACTTGATGACAAAATTGTCATCAAACATGACAAACAAAACTGCTAAAGTATTCGCCCAAGAGTCTCTCATTGATAGGTAGCCCGCATGCGTATACTGGTAATTGAAGATGACGTCAGCACCGGCGACTACCTGAAAAAGGGGCTGGGCGAGGCGGGATATCGCGTCGATTTAGCCCGCAACGGGGCCGACGGCCTGTTTCTGGCGCTGGAAGAAGAGTATGACGCGGTGATCCTCGACGTGATGCTGCCGGGGCTGAATGGCTGGCAGGTGATGGAAGTGCTGCGTAAGAAAAGCGACGTGCCGGTGCTGTTTCTCACCGCCCGCGATGAAGTGCAGGATCGCATTCACGGGCTGGAACTGGGCGCCGACGACTACCTAATTAAACCTTTCTCTTTCACCGAGCTGGTGCTGCGCATTCGCACCCTGCTGCGCCGCCCGTCGGCCCGCGAGGCGGACACCTATTCGCTGGCAGATTTGCATCTCGACGTGCTGCGCCGCCGGGTCACTCGCCAAGAGCAGGTCATCCCGCTAACTAATAAAGAGTTCATGCTGCTGCATTTATTGATGCGCCGCGAAGGCGAAGTGCTGTCGCGCAGCATGATCGCCTCACAGGTGTGGGATATGAATTTCGACAGCGACACCAATGTGGTCGACGTGGCGGTAAAACGGCTGCGGGCCAAAGTCGATCGCACCTTCGATCTCAAGCTGATCCACACCGTGCGCGGCATTGGCTATGTGTGCGAAGCACGTCCATGAATTTGAAAACTAATGCCAAAAGGCCGAAACGCCCGACCTCGCTAACCCTGCGCGCCACTCTGCTGTTTGGCCTGATTGCCGCGCTGGTGGTCAGCGCGGTGGGGTTCTACCTCTATTATTCGATTGAAAAAGAGCTGATTCGCCGCGCGGATTATCAAGTCAGCGGTCGCGTTCAGTATTTTCGCCAGCTGCTGGCGACAGACTTCCCGCTGACCCAGCTCAGCCATAGCCCGCAATTGTTTGAAAACATGCTCGGCAATGAGCAGGACGTGTTGCAATTCCGCCTGCAAAACAGCGCGCCGATCATCAACGTCAATCCGTCCCATCTGGCGCTTCCTGACACACCGCCGGTGGCCGACGGCACCCAGCTGACGCTGGCTGATATTCAGCGACTCACGGCGGCCGATGGCACGCCGGTGCGCTATATTTCTGCGGCGGTGCGCATGCAGGATGGTCGAACCGTCATCATCTCTGCGGCGCATTTTATGGATGCCGAATCGCAGATGCTGGCGGCGTTTCGCCTCGAAATCATGGGTGCGGTGCTGCTGGCTTACCTGCTGATTGCCGCCTTGGGTTATAGCGTGATCCGCCGGGGCCTGCGGCCGCTGCGTAAGATGGCGCAGGAGGCGGCCAGCATCCATCCGACCAGCCTGGACACCCGTCTGAGTCGAGAGGGCGCGCCGCAAGAGCTACAGCCGCTGATCCTGTCGTTCAACGCCATGCTAGACCGTCTGGCTGACGGCTATGAGCGCCTGACCCAATTCTCCGCCGATTTGGCTCATGAAATCCGCACCCCGGTGGGCGCGGTGATGGGGCATTGTCAGGTGGCGCTGTACCAGCCGCGCAGCACCGAAGAGTATGAAACCCTGCTGGCCAATAACATGGAGGAGCTGGAGCGCATCTCGCGCATGGTAGAAAACATTCTGTTTTTGGCCCGCGCTTCTCATGCCCATTCCGTCCTCAACATTACGCCGCTGGCGCTCTCCTCCGAGACGGAGCGAGTGGCGGATTATTTCGAAGGTTTGGCCGAAGAGCGCGACATGCGGCTGGTGTGTCAGGGCGGGGGCACACTCTACGCCGACGCGATTCTGTTCCAGCGCGCCTTAAGCAATCTGGTGGCGAACGCCATTCGCTATGGCGACGAAGGCACGGAGATCCGCGTGCAGGTGGAGCAGGTGGCGGCCAATACCCTAATCCACGTCGATAGCCAGGGGGAGCCGATCCCCGCCGAAAAACGCAGCAAGCTGTTTGACAGGTTTTATCGCGCCGATGCGTCGCGCAGCGAAGGGGGAAGTTCCAACGGGTTAGGGCTGTCTATCGTGCAAGCCATTATGGCGTTGCATCAGGGAAGTGTGTCAGTCAGCAGTATGGCCCAGGGCAAAACGCGGTTTACATTGCAATTTCCGACGGAATATCAGGAGAAAAAAGCACCACTTTCTCAATAATTCCTCAATAAGGTGAAAAAAATACGAAAAATATTTCTTTTCATCTTATTGAAATACATGGATTTAACTAATATTGTTACGTTATTACATTCACTGAAATGATTGAATCTGAACTAAAAGCATTTTTTGCCGGTCAGATTTAGTTATCGAAGTGCACTCTAACGCGTCATTTTTACTCTTCACTTCGGCACGCGCGGGCAGCATACGCATTTGATTATCTAAAAAGAGCTTCACAGACTGATGCAAAAACTACGTTCTCTTTCGCAACAGAAAATTTCACTGTTTATTGCGCTATACCTGGGGATACTACTTAACCTTCCTATTTTCTTCCGACGCTTTGGCCAACTCCATTACGACAATGTGCTATCCATTGCCGTCGAAATGGTGGCGTGTTTCGCGCTGGTTTACTTCCTGACTCAATTGCTCTCCTTTACAGGTAAAACCGTATTCCGCGTGCTGCTCAGCGTGATTGTGGTGTCGTCCGTCGCCGCCAGTTATTACATGATCCTGTTTAATGTCGATATTGGTTACGGCATTTTGGCGGCCGCGCTGGCGTCTGATTCCATCGACCTGTCGAAAGAGTCGATTGGTACCCATTTCGCTGGTTGGGTGGTGCTGTTCAGCCTGCTGCCGCTGGTACTGCTGTGGGCGAGCAAGATGCCGGGATCGGCTCTCAAAGAGACTCGCCCTAAAGGCGTGTTGAAGAAGGTCGTGCTGCTGATTGCGGCGGGATTAATGTGCTATCTGCCGCTGCGCCTGATGGGTAAAGTGCAGGACAAGCATGATGTGATGAACAACCGCATGATGGCAAGTTATGGCGGCGTAGTGGCCGGGACTTACTCGCCGTCAAACTGGCTGTCGGCCTTTGGGCTGTTTGTTTATAGCTCTTACAGCCAGGCCGAAGACACCAAAAACCTGTTCGACCCCGCCAAGCATTTCACTTATACACCGCCAAAAGATGTCAAAGACCTGTACGTGGTGTTTGTGATTGGTGAAAGCGCCCGCCGCGACCACATGGGCGTCTATGGCTATGACCGTGACAACACGCCGAATCTGAGCAAAGAGAAGAACCTTGCCGTGCTTCAGGGCTACTCGTGCGATACCGCCACCAAACTCTCGCTGCGCTGCATGTTTGTGCGCGAAGGCGGGGCGTCCGAAGCGCCGCAGCGTACGCTGAAAGAGGCCAACGTCTTCTCCGTGCTGAAGAGCAATGGTTGGAGTTCTGAGCTTTACTCTATGCAGAGTGAGGCGTGGTTCTACAACAAGACCCGCGTCAACGACTACTCGCTGCGTGAAAACATTGCCTCTGAAAAGCGCAACGCCGGTAAGCCTGTGGACGACATGCTGCTGGTGGATGAGATGAAGGACTCGATGGACCATTATCCGCAGGGCCAGCATCTGATCATTCTGCACACCAAAGGTTCGCATTATCTCTATTCCGACCGTTACCCGCGCTCTTTCGCCAAATATCAGCCTGAGTGTATGGGCATTGATGACTCCTGCTCGACGCAAGAGATGATTAACGCTTACGATAACTCGCTGTTGTATACCGACTACTTCCTCGAGCAGGTGTTTAATCAACTGCGAGACAAGAACGCCATCGTGTTTTATGCTTCTGACCACGGCGAATCTATTTCAAAAAGCATGCATTTCCACGGTACACCGCGTGACCACGCGCCAATAGAGCAACGTACGGTGCCGATTATGGTGTGGGCTTCTGACAAGTTCCTGTCTGATGACCACAACCGTGCCGGTTTCGACCAGCTGCAAAAGCTGGCGGCAGATAAAACGCCGGTGTTCCATGAAAAGCTGTTTGATTCGATTTTAGGCTGTATCGGCTACACCTCGCCAAATGGCGGGATTGTCGAGCAGCGCAACTGGTGTCATGTGGCAGACGGGAAGGGCTAAGCATCAATGGATTCACTGCGAATTATCGTCAGCGTGCTGACCGTTATTATGGCACTGCTGACGTTACTGCCGTTGTCGAAGAATCAACGCTGGTGGGTGAGAGTTTGGGACTTCCCGCGACTGCAAATGGCAACCTTGTCATTGCTGTTTTTACTCACCGAACTGTGGGTTTTGCCATTTGGGGGCCCACTCGCCATGCTCATTATCCTGCTGTCGCTGGCCTGTATGGTTTATCAGGCATGGTGGATATTGCCTTACACCCGACTCTATCCGGTGCAGGTGAAGAAAACCGTGCCGAATGGCCATCCGCGCATCAAAATCATTAACTGTAATGTGTTAATGACCAACCGCAACAGCGCCAAACTATTGGAAATAGTCGAGAAAAACCGCCCGGACATTCTGGTGCTGTTGGAAACCGACCTGTGGTGGGAACAGCAGATGTCGCCGCTGGAAGGTGACTATCCGCACAGCATCAAATGCCCGCTGGATAACCTCTACGGCATGCACGTCTATTCTCGCTTGCCGTTGTTTGACGCGAAAATTCAGTATTTAGTGGCTGAAGGTATCCCTTCAATGCATTTCCGCGCTGAATTAACCTCTGGTCATCAGGTGGTGCTGCACTGCCTGCACCCGATGCCGCCAAGCCCGACCGAAGATGATGAATCCACCAATCGCGATGCCGAACTGGTGGCGGTGGGCCACACGGCTTCACGCGCCAGCTACCCGACCATTGTGACCGGCGACCTGAACGACGTGGCCTGGTCGCGCACCACGCGGCTGTTTATGAAGGTTAGCGGCCTGCTTGACCCCCGTCGCGGGCGCGGCATGTACAACACCTTTCATGCTAGCTATCCCTTCCTGCGCTGGCCGCTGGACCACGTTTTCCACAGTAAAGAGTTCACCCTGATTGACCTTCAACGCCTCGAGGCGATGGGTTCCGATCACTTCCCGATTATGGTGGAACTGGCATTAACGCCGGAGCAGGGGAAAGATCAGGAGAAGCTGCAAATCGACAGCGGCGACATTCAGGAAGCGCGCGAAAAAATGGATAACGCCGGTGTTAAAAGCCGCGATGTCCACCACGCCGAGCACCTTAATGGGCAACCTCAGCCTGATTTTGGGCTCTCCTCGTGACCAGCGAACGCGACAGATTGCCCTTAGCGGAAGACCTGCGAGTCTTTCTGGCGGTAGTGAATAAGCAAAGCTTTGCCGCTGCCGCCACCGAGCTAGGGCAGTCTCCCGCCTACGTCAGTAAGCGAATTCAGATCCTTGAAGAGGCGCTGAGTGCGCGCCTGCTGCACCGATCCACGCGTGGCATTCGCTTGACCGAGGAAGGGGAGCGCGCCCAGCGCTGGGCACTGCAAATCCTGGATAACTTCGACCAGTTTATCGGCGACCTGTCCGACTCCCGCACCGAGCCGCGTGGCAATGTGCATATTTGCAGCTCTTTTGGCTTTGGCCGCTGCCACGTCGCGCCCGCCGTGGCGGAGCTGGCGGAACACTATCCGCAGCTTAATTTGCGCCTCGACCTGTACGATCGGGTGATTGATCTGGTGGCCGAAGGCGTGGATCTGGAAATTCTGGTCGGAGACGACATCCCCGAGCAGCACATTGGCAAAAAGTTAGCCCAGCATCAGCGCATTCTTTGCGCCTCGCCTGACTATCTCCAGGCCCACGGCGTGCCGGAGTCGTTGGAGGATTTAACCGAACATCAGTGTCTGGTGCTCAAAGAGCGGGATAACCCCTTTGGCATCTGGTCAGTGACGGCAGAGGGTGAAGAGCAGCGCATTCGCGTTAAAGGGGCGCTCTCGTCGAACAGTGGCGAAGTGGTGCTGCAATGGGCGTTGAAACACCACGGTATCATTCTGCGCTCGCAGTGGGACGTCCAGCCCTACCTCGACAGTGGCGAGCTGGTGCAGGTTTTACCAGCTTACTCGCAGCCTGCCAGCGTGTGGGCGGTCTATCCGACGCGTTTGGCGGAGTCCGCCAAGCTGCGAGTTTGTGTCGAATTCTTCCAGCAAAGATTCAGTCAGCTGCTCGGCTAGCGCCGCGATCGTCACGGCGCAAATCACCTGCTTCATTCAACATTCAACATTCAACATTAAACATTCAACATTCAACATTCAACATTCAACATTCAACATTCAACATTCAACATTCAACATTAAGAACTTAATACTCACCGAGAGTGCTTCACGCCAACCACGGATTGTTTTGCAAATGCCTCTGCTGGAACTGGCGAATGTCGTCGCTGTAGCGCAGGGTATTGCCGATAGCATCGAGACCGTTGAGCAGTGACAGCTTGCTCAATTCATCGATGTTGAAATCAATCAGCTCGCCGTTGCTCAGGCTAATTTTCTGCTCAGGCAGGTCAACGGTGATCTCATTGGTCTGCGGCTGTGCGACCCTTTCCGCGATTTTAGACCACTGCTCGGGCGAAAGTTGCACGGTCAGCACGCCGTTACGCTGGCAGTTGTCGAAGAAGATCCCGGCGAAGGTGGTGCCAATCAGCGCCCGAATGCCCAGCTGTTTCAGCCCCCACACCGCGTGCTCGCGGCTTGAGCCACAGCCAAAGTTCGGCCCAACTACCAGAAACTTGGCCGACTGCCACTCAGGCTGATTGAGAATAAACGCCGGGTCCGGCGCGCCGTCGGTCAAAAAGCGCAAATCAAAGAACACGCCTTTATCCAGGCCATTGCGGTCAATGCCCTTTAGAAACTGCTTTGGCATGATCACGTCAGTATCGACGTTGGCCGCAGTTAGCGGGGCGGCAACGGCGGTTAATACGTTAAAAGCTTGCATGGTTCTCTCCTCACTGGTCGCGAACGTCGGTCAGATGGCCGCGAATGGCGGCGGCGGCGACCATCGCCGGGCTCATCAGATGGGTACGGGCTCCGGCACCCTGACGACCTTCAAAGTTACGGTTGGTGCTCGACGCGCAGCGATCGCCCGGTGACAGCACGTCGTCGTTCATCGCCAGACACATTGAGCAGCCTGACTGGCGCCACTCGAAACCGGCCTGAATAAAGATCTCGGCCAAGCCTTCTGCTTCGGCCTGCGCCCGCACTTGGCTAGAGCCGGGGACAATCATTGCCCGCACTGTCGCTGCCACGCTTTTACCGCGAACCACCTCCGCCGCCGCGCGCAAATCTTCAATACGCGCATTGGTACAGGAGCCTATAAAGGCGTGGCTGATATTGATGCTATTGAGCGGCTGACCTGCGCGCAGGCCCATGTAGTTCAGGGCACGCTGCAAATCTTTGCGGCGAGAAGCATCCGGCTCGGCTGACGGGTCCGGCACTTGGCCGTTAATCGCCAGAGCCTGATCCGGGCTGGTTCCCCAGCTCACCATCGGGGCAATCTCAGCGGCGCTGAGTTCCACTTCGCGGTCAAACACGGCGTCGGTGTCGCTGTGTAACTCTTTCTTCCACAGGGCAACGGCGTCGAGCCACTGCTGGCCTTTCGGCGCGCGCGGTTTGTCTTTCAAATACTCGAAGACCTTTTCGTCTGGTGCCATAAATGCGCCACGCGCACCGGCCTCGACCGCCATATTGCAGATGGTCATCCGCCCCTCGACGCTGAGCATGTCGATGCCTTCGCCGCAGAACTCAATGGCGTAGCCGGTCGCACCCGCCGCGCCGATTTTCGCCACCAGCGCCATCACCACGTCTTTGGCGGTAATGCCGTTTGCCAGCCTGCCGTTCACCGTCACGCGCAGGGTTTTCAGCTTTTTGTACACTAAGGTTTGGGTCGCCAGCAGGTGTTCAATTTCGGATGTGCCGATGCCGAAACCAAACGCGCCCAGCGCGCCGTAGGTGGTGGTGTGGCTGTCTCCGGCGGCGATAACCATGCCCGGCAAGATAAAGCCCTGTTCAGGCGCCACCACGTGCTCAATGCCCTGACGTTTGTCTAAAATATCAAACAGCTCAATGCCAAACTCTTGGCAGTTTTCCGCCAAATAGGAGACCTGCCGCGCTCCGCCCGCGTCCGGCATTTGGCGGGTACGCACTGGCGCAGTTGGGTTGACGTGGTCAACTACCGCGAGAGACGTCTCAGGCCGCCACACGCGGCGCCCGGCGTCACGCAGCCCGCTAAAGGCCTGCGGGCTGGTGTACTCGTTAATCACCTGACGGTCGATGTAAAGCAGCACGTGGCCTTTGTTATCCAGCGTGCGCACGCTGTGACTGTCGATATGCTTTTCATATAGCGTTCTTGGTTTCATTTTATTGTCCTGAGAAACTATTATTGCCCTGAGAAACTCAGTGGATAACCCAGCGTCGCAACTTCCAGGTGTCCGAGCAATGGCCTAAGCGTGGTGCTTCAAAACACGATCCGTGAATAGCCGATCTCCAGTTGTGAGCTTGTTGCCAACGGGGCAAAGACTAAGATGGGTAAAAAGGAGAAAACCCATGCTTGAACATTTTACCCAAGGTCGGATTGCCGTTAACGGCACTGACATTGCCTATCGAATAGCCGGTCAAGGCGAACCCTTGCTACTGCTCCACGGACACCCGCAAACGCAGGTGATTTGGCATAAAGTCGCGCCGTACCTGACTTCACAATACACAGTGGTACTAGCCGATTTACGCGGCTACGGCGACAGTGGCAAACCTGAGCCGGACGCCGACCATTATCTCTACAGCAAGCGCGAAATGGCGCAGGACCAGTACGAGCTGATGCTGGCGCTGGGCTTCAAGCAATTTAGCGTGATAGCCCATGACCGCGGCGCTCGCGTGGCGCACCGTCTGGCCCTCGACCACCCGCAGGCCGTAAAACGCATGGTGCTGATGGATATCGCGCCGACGCTATCCATGTACCAGCAAACCAATGAAGAATTTGCTCGCGCCTACTGGCATTGGTTCTTCCTGATTCGCCCCGCGCCGCTCCCTGAAGCCTTAATCTCTCATGATGCTGACCTGTACCTGCGCAGCGTAATGGGTAGCCGCAGCGCCGGTATGCAGCCCTTCACCGACGAAGCATACGCAGATTATTTGCGCTGTCTGCAATTTGATGGCACGGCGCGTGGGATTTGCGAGGACTATCGAGCCTCGGCGTCGATTGACCTGCAACACGACCAGATTGATCTCGAGGCGTCTCGCAAAGTGCAATGTCCGCTGTTGATCCTGTGGGGCGAGCAGGGCACCGTCGGCAAATGTTTTAAGCCGCTGGAGGAATGGGCGAAGGTGGCTGAACAGGTAACAGGCGAGGCGCTGCCCTGTGGACACTACATTGCAGAAGAACAGCCGGAGCTTCTGCTGGAGAAGGTTTTGCCTTTCTTGCGCCAATAAACGGAGCAGGTTTTTGGATAGCCAACAAAAAACCCGCCGAGGCGGGTTTTTATTATCGTACTAACTGAGCGATTGAGGATTAAATCGTCTGCTCAGGGAAGGTCAGGGTGTTGCCCGGCGCTTCGCGATTAATGTGCAGGAAGTTCAGATGACGTTCGTACTGATCCAGAATGTCATTGATCACCTGATGCTTGGTGAAGTCCATCAGGTCATTACCCTGCGTACCTTCCAGCAGGAAGGTTTCCAGACGGTAGTAGTGCGATTTACCCGCACGAGCGCGATAGGTAAACGCCGGAACGGCATAGCGCACAGGCCAGATCTGATAGACAAAGTTCTGCTCTTCGCCCAGCGCCACGATAAGCTCGAGATGGTTGATTTTCTCATCGTCCTCCGGCTCATGCTCGCTGAACTCGACTTTGGCACCGCGCAGCTCCAGCTCTTGCGCCACGTCCAGCATTGCCGGACGGCAGACGTTATCCATCATTTTCTGCGTATGGGTGGTACCCGGATAGTTCATCACGCGTGATAAACGCTGTTTCCAGTTAAGCACCGCGTCGCCGCCGCTGACCGCAATCGGGGCCAGAGACTGCTGGGTACTGGCGCGGCGATAATCTTCCAGCCGCAGCGATTTATATAAACCGGCCATGATGAAGAAGATAACGAAGCTAAACGGCAAACCCATGATAACCGTGGCGTTTTGCAGCGCTGAGACGCCGTCGGTCATCAACATGCCTAACGTTAACACGCCGATGGTGACTGACCAGAAAATGCGTAACCAGTTCGGGGCATCGTTGTTGATGTCCGCCAGCTTCGAGGTGAAGTTACCCAGCACCAGAGAGCCGGAATCCGCCGACGTCACGTAGAACAGCAGGCCGGTAATGGTGGCAACCGAAGCACTCAGGGTAAAGCCCGGATACTGCGCCAGCAGGCTGTAAACGCCGCGCTCAGGGTGGGCGATCACTTCATTGGCGAAGCCCAGATTACCGTGAATGATTTGGTACAGCGCGCTGTTACCGAAAATCGACAACCACAGCAGGGTAAACACAAACGGAATGATCAAGGTACCCAGCACGAACTCACGGATAGTACGGCCGCGTGAGATACGCGCCAGGAACAAGCCAACAAACGGCGACCAGGCAACCCACCATGCCCAGAAGAACAGCGTCCAGCTATTCATCCACTGGGTTGGACGGTCAAAGGCAAAGGTGTTGAGGGTCATGCCCATAAAGCGATTGATGTAATCGCCAATGTTGAGTACCAGCGCGTTGAGCAAGAATTCGGTATTACCGAAGAACAACAGGAACAGGATCAGACCCAGCGCTAGCAGCACGTTCAGCTCGGAAAGAATTCGAATACCTTTGTTCACGCCAGAGGTCACAGAGACTGTCGCCATAATCACCGACAGCAGGATAAGCGAGGCCTGCACCGTCAGGTTTTCCGGGATTTTGAACAGCACGTTGAGGCCGTAGTTCAGCTGCACCACGCCGATACCCAGCGTGGTGGCGATACCAAAGATGGTGCCGACCACCGCCGCGATATCCACGCTGTGGCCGATGGGACCATTAATGCGCTTGCCGAAGATTGGATATAGCGCAGAACGAATGGTCAGCGGCAGGTTGTAGCGATAACTAAAGTAAGCCAGCGCGATGCCCATCAGCGCGTACATTGACCAGCCGGTCAGGCCGTAGTGGAACAGCGTCCAGGTCATCGCCTGACGCGCAGCTTCCAGCGTCTGGCCCTGACCTTCCGGCGGCAACATATATTGCGTTACCGGCTCGGCCACGGAGAAGAACATCAGGTCGATGCCTATCCCGGCGGCGAACAGCATCGCAGCCCAACTCATCATGCTGAATTCGGGTTTGGATTGTTCAGGGCCGAGTTTAATCGAGCCGAAGCGCGAACAGGCAATGAACACTACAAACACGATGTACAGCGTAGCAGCCAGCATGTAATACCAGCCGAAAGTTGCTGATACCCAATTCAGTGCACTACTGAGCCATTTCCCCGACAGTTCGGTATAAAAAATAGACATCAGCGTGAAGGCTAAAATTAAACCGGCGGACGTGAAAAACACCACGCCGTTCAATTTATCCCGTGGTTTCTCGGACAGTTTATCCGTCGTATCGACAGCAGCCATCGTTTCCCCTGTTAGGTTATTAATTAACTTATTTTCAGATAGTTAGCAGGTTACTTCATCCATTTATAATGCATTTCTCATACAAATTACTAACGTATTGGTAATAAAATATATGCATTTTTGATTGAACGTTCAATCAAAAAAAAGTTAAATAGAGTCAGCAACAAGGTTAAGAACGTCCGAAATCATGGTTAAAAAATAGGTTTCGGAAGACCGATTTTTCAGGAGTTGTACCCATGCCCAAAGTAGGAATGCAGCCAATTAGACGGCAGCAATTGATTGAGGCAACGCTGGCAGCAGTGAACGAAGTGGGGATGCATGAAGCATCGATTTCGCAAATTGCCCGCCGCGCTGGCGTGTCCAACGGCATCATCAGTCACTATTTCCGTGACAAGAATGGTCTGCTGGAAGCCACCATGCGTTATTTGCTCAGTCATTTGGGGGAAGGGGTGCAGGCGCGACTGGCGCAGCTGGACGACGACGCACCAACGGCACGTTTGCACGCAATTGCTCAGGCCAACTTCGACGACAGCCAGACCAATGGCGCGGCGATGAAAACCTGGCTGGCTTTTTGGGCCAGCAGCATGCATCACCCGCAGTTGCACCGCCTACAGCAAGTGAACAGTCGCCGACTCTATTCAAATTTATGTTCTGAGTTTAGGCGGTTTTTACCGAAAGACGCGGCGCGCGTTGCCGCGAAAGGTATGGCCGGATTAATCGACGGCCTGTGGTTGAGGTCAGCCCTGAGTGGCAAGCCGTTTAACCGCGAAGAAGCGCTACAAATTACTTATCGCTTCATTGAATCACAAATTTCGGCCCCCGCGCCGAAGGCCTAAATTCAGACCGCACTGACCGAGGAGAAGTTAATTATGTCCCGCTACGGCACACAAAAACTGTATATCGATGGACGCTATCAGGAAAGCACCGGCAACGAGACGTTTGACGCCATCAACCCGGCCAATGGCGAAGTCATTGCCACCTTGCCAAACGCGACTGCCGAAGACGTTGATCTGGCAGTTAACGCGGCGATTAAAGGCCAGAAAGAGTGGGCAGCAATGACCGCGATGCAGCGTTCGCGCATTTTACGTCGTGCAGTGGATATTCTGCGCGAGCGGAATGACGAGCTGGCTGCTATCGAAACCGCAGACACCGGAAAGCCGCTGTCTGAAACCACCGCCGTGGATATCGTCACCGGCGCTGACGTGCTGGAATATTACGCCGGGCTTATCCCTGCGCTCGAAGGCCAGCAGATCCCACTGCGCGACTCTTCCTTCGTCTACACCCGCCGCGAGCCGCTGGGCGTAGTGGCAGGCATTGGCGCATGGAACTACCCGATTCAAATCGCACTGTGGAAGTCTGCTCCGGCGCTGGCTGCGGGTAACGCGATGATTTTCAAACCGAGCGAAGTGACTTCGCTGACCGCGCTGAAACTGGCTGAAATCTTCACCGAAGCGGGCGTGCCGAATGGCGTGTTTAACGTGGTAACCGGCAGCGGCGCGAGCGTCGGCCAGGCCCTGACCGACCATCCGCACATCGCGAAAGTATCCTTCACCGGCGGGGTAGCGACCGGCAAGAAAGTGATGGCCAGCGCATCGGCCTCCACGCTGAAAGACGTGACCATGGAGCTGGGCGGTAAATCTCCGCTGATCATCTTCCCAGACGCTGATCTCGATAAAGCCGCAGATATCGCCATGATGGCCAACTTCTACAGCTCCGGTCAGGTCTGCACCAACGGCACCCGCGTGTTTGTGCCCGCAACCCGCAAAGCTGAGTTCGAAGCCAAAATTCTGGAGCGCGTACAGCGTATTCGCCTCGGCGACCCGACTGACGAAAACGTCAACTTCGGGCCACTGGTCAGCTTCGCACACATGGAATCCGTGCTGCGCTACATCGAAAGCGGCAAAAGCGAAGGCGCGCGTCTGTTAGCGGGCGGCGAGCGCATCATCATCGGCGATTACGCCAAGGGCGCTTACGTCGCACCGACGGTATTCACCGACTGTAAAGACGACATGAAAATCGTCCGCGAAGAGATCTTCGGGCCGGTAATGAGCATTTTGTCTTACGAGAGCGAAGAAGAAGTGGTGCGCCGCGCCAACGATACCGAATACGGTCTGGCAGCGGGCCTGGTGACACAGGATCTGAACACCGCACACCGCGTTATCCACCAGTTGGAAGCCGGTATCTGCTGGATCAACACCTGGGGCGAGTCTGACGCTGCCATGCCAGTGGGGGGCTACAAGCACTCTGGCGTAGGCCGCGAAAACGGCGTGAGCACCCTTGAGCATTACACTCAGATTAAATCCGTGCAGGTTGAGCTGGGCGAATACAGTTCGGTCTTTTAATCCGCCACCGCATAGGAGAATTGAATGGATTACGATTACATCATCATTGGTGCCGGTTCAGCCGGCAACGTATTAGCGACCCGTTTAACCGAAGACAGCAGCGTCAACGTGCTGCTGCTGGAGGCGGGCGGCCCAGATTATCGTCTGGATTTCCGCACGCAGATGCCTGCGGCGCTGGCTTTCCCCCTTCAGGGCAAGCGTTACAACTGGGCCTACGAAACTGACCCAGAGCCATTTATGAACAACCGCCGCATGGAGTGTGGCCGTGGTAAAGGGCTGGGCGGCTCGTCGCTGATTAACGGTATGTGCTACATCCGTGGTAACGCGATGGACTTCGACAACTGGGCGAAAGCGCCGGGTCTGGAAGACTGGAGCTACCTCGACTGCCTGCCGTACTTCCGCAAAGCTGAAACCCGCGATATCGGGCCAAATGATTTCCACGGCGGCGATGGTCCGGTGAGCGTTGCGACGCCGAAAAATGGCAATAACCCGCTGTTCCACGCCATGATTGAAGCTGGCGTGCAGGCCGGTTATCCGCGCACTGACGATTTGAACGGCCACCAGCAGGAAGGCTTCGGCCCGATGGATCGCACAGTGACGCCAAAAGGCCGCCGCGCCAGTACCGCGCGTGGTTATTTGGATCAGGCGAAATCGCGCGCCAACCTGACGATTGTCACTCATGCGATGACCGACAAGATTCTATTTGAAGGCAAGCGCGCCGTGGGCGTCAGTTACTTCAAAGGCGACGAGTACAATGCCAAAACGGCGAAAGCCAAACGCGAAGTGCTGCTGTGCGGCGGGGCGATTGCTTCTCCACAGATTCTGCAACGCTCCGGCGTCGGCCCGTCCGAACTGTTAAATAGTCTGGATATTCCCGTGGTGCATGACTTGCCGGGCGTTGGCGAGAACTTGCAGGACCATCTGGAAATGTACTTGCAGTACAGCTGTACTCAGCCGGTGTCACTCTATCCGGCGCTGCAATGGTTCAACCAGCCGAAAATCGGTGCCGAGTGGCTGTTCAACGGTACTGGCGTGGGTGCCAGCAACCAGTTCGAGGCCGGCGGCTTTATCCGCAGCCGCGAAGAGTTTGAGTGGCCGAACATTCAGTACCACTTCCTGCCGGTTGCCATTAACTACAACGGCAGCAACGCGGTGAACGAGCACGGCTTCCAGGCTCACGTTGGCTCAATGCGCTCGCCAAGTCGTGGCCGCGTGCAGGTGAAGTCGAAAGATCCGCGCCAGCACCCGAGCATTCTATTCAACTACATGTCGAGCGAGCAGGATTGGCACGAGTTCCGCGATGCGATCCGGATCACCCGTGAGATCATGGCCCAGCCAGCGCTGGACCCGTACCGTGGCCGAGAAATCAGTCCGGGCGCAGATGTTCAGACCGACGAGCAGCTCGACGCCTTTATCCGTGAACATGCCGAGACGGCGTTCCACCCGTCTTGTTCATGCAAAATGGGTAGCGACGAGATGGCCGTGGTAGACGGGCAGGGGCGCGTGCACGGTATGCAAGGCCTGCGCGTGGTGGATGCGTCAATCATGCCGCAAATCATCACTGGTAACCTGAATGCGACCACCATCATGATCGCCGAGAAAATCGCTGATAAGATCCGTGGACGCGAAGCCTTGCCGAAGAGCACGGCGGATTATTATCAGGCCAACGGCGCGCCGGTAAGAAAAGAAGCGGCTAAACCATTACTCTGATAAATAGCTAGACTGTCTTTATCGTCTGGACATGATAAAAAGAGATAATCTTCGGGTTATCTCTTTTTTTTGGCTACGGCACTGTGCGGCAGGAGCGGGAATTTTATGACGGATTCAAACAAGGACATTCTTTGGCAGGATGTACACCACAGTAAACTCAATGTCGCCCAGCTTTACGCCATTCTGGCCCTGCGCAGCGACGTGTTTGTGGTGGAGCAAAACTGTATTTATCAGGATATTGATGGCCGCGATTTGGTGGGCGAAAACCGCCACATCATTGGCTGGCAAAATGGCCAGCCGGTGGCATATCTGCGCATCCTCGAACTGGACGGCGAAGTGGCGATTGGCCGCGTGATCATCGCCCCCGCCGCCCGAGGCCTGAAGCTCGGTTATCAGCTAATGGAAAGGGCACTGCAATCTTGTAAAAAGCACTGGCCCGACGCCGAGGTTATCCTTTCCGCACAGGCGCATTTGCAGAAATTCTACGGCAGTTTCGGGTTTGTGGCTTACACGGATATTTATGATGAAGATGGGATCCCGCATATAAGTATGAGGTTAAAGGGGGCGGCCTGAGCGGTGAACTTTAAAGTCAAGGTTAAAACCGTGGGCTCGCCGCCCACACTGGCCCAAAGGGTTTTAAACGAAACCCTTTGGAATCCTGCGTTTTTTGCCACTGGAAGATCGAGGCTGCGCAGAGTTGGAATGGACATGTTTCAGCAGCCATCGTGTTCGTCGCGAAGTGCCGCCGCTTAGGCGGTATCCTCGCTGCGGGATTCCAACCCGCGTAAAAAACACGCGGTTTTCCACCTCTTGCTCGGCGTCACTTCTGAACGCGACTTACTGGCATTTAGACCGTGCCGTTTCAGGGGAGTGATGTTCTGCTCCTCCCCCAGAAAAGGGGGAGGGAGCAAGACAAAAAACCACTGAAACGGCTCGGTTGAAATGCCTCAAAACCGCAGTCAAAAATGGCGCTGAGCGAATGGTTCGAGACCTAGGGCTCGAGCCGAGCGAAGCGAGACAGCGTTGCAAAGCAACGACCCGAAGGGCGAGGCCAGAGGCCGAGTAAGCCTGAAGCGAAGGTACCGCCTAAGCGGCGACATTTTGCGGTGGATAACGGAAGTAGCTGAAACATGTCCGCTCAGCGAGCGGCAGCGTGGAGTAAAGAGCCGGGGATTCTCAAGGGGCGCGGCGATAGGCGCCCCTTGAGGCCGGTGTGGCGGCAGCGCACGGTGTTGACCTTAAGGCCCGTTTGCGTGGCAACGCAAGGTCTTGAACTTGAACTTGAAGTTGAATTTAAAAAGGCCCAGTAATTCCTCAATTACCCCCCTCCCAATAAGGCTTCTCCCCATATTTCTCTACCAGAAAATCAATCACCGCCCGAACCTTCAGCGACAGCCGTTTCCCCTGTGGGTAGAGCGCGGAGATGGTTGGAGTTTCAAGCTGGGTTGAGACTTGATACTCCTCTAGCACGCTGACCAGTCGACCGTCGTGCAGTGCCTCACCAATGAGCCATGTAGGGAACACCACCAGCCCCATGCCGTTGATGGCTGACTGAGTCAGGGTCTCGGCGTTGTTGCCCGTGAGTACCCCGCGCAGGCTGTAGGCTTGCCATTCTGTAGACGAGCGTGCTGAAGAGGACTTAGGGCGGAAGAACCAGCGCTGGGAGCCTACGTAGCCTTTAAAAACCAAACAGCTGTGTTGCAGAAGATCTTCAGGCGAGGTGGGCATCCCGGCTTTTGCTAGATAGTCGGGGCTGGCGGCGAGACAGTATCGCTGCACGGCCAAGGTCCGGGCTTGCAGCGAGGAGTCAGCCATCACGCCAATGCGGATCAGCAAGTCCGTGGCGTCATGCAGTGGGTCGATAAAATCATCGGTCTGCATCAGCTCAATCTGCAACTTGGGGTAACGGGCGCACAGCTCGTGCAGCCAAGGGGCGATGTGGCGCTGGCCGAAGACAATCGGCGCGTTAATCTTAACCAGGCCGCTCGGCTCCAGATCTTGCTCCTGCAAACCGCGCTCGGCTTGGGCGATTTGGTCCAGCACCTGTCGAGCATGGTGGCCTAACAACTTGCCCGACTCGGTGGGGCTAACGGCACGGGTATTGCGGTAGAGCAACTGGGTTTGCAGGGCTTGCTCCATCTGCTGAATAACCCGCGATACGCTTGATGGCGAGAGGGCTTCGCGTCGCGCTACTTCTGAAAAACTCCCTAAATCCAATACGGCGACAAACAGCTTTAGAGATTTGAAATTGATCTGATTAAAACCTTCCATCTGTGCGTTTCTCGCAAAGGTATTTTCGAGATTCTCCTGTTTTTTGCAATGAAATGCCACGCTATAGTCCGCATCTTTGCCAATTGATTAACAGGAAAACCATGAATCTGTTGTTAATACCGCTGGTAGTGCTGGCGGGAATGGGGTTGTCGATGGAGGCGGGGCTGATTGGCCCGCTGGGGACAGAGGTGGGGCACCTATGGGCCACGCTGAGCATCTTTGGTGTCGGCACTGTGCTGACCGGCTTGTTGGTGCTGTTCTTCGGCCCGCGCAACGCGGTGTCCTACAACCAGCTGCCGGGCTGGCAAATGCTCGGCAGCGCGCTAGGGCCGGTTTACGTCATCGTGCTGACGCTGGCGACGCCGGTGATTGGTATCGGCTTAACCATGATTGCCGTGCTTTCTGGGCAGGTGGCGAAAAGCCTGTTGATTGATCATTTTGGCTGGTTCGGCACCACGGCCAAGAAGGTTGGCGGTGAGCGCCTGCTGGCGCTGGTGTTTATTGTCGCCGCGCTAATTCTGATTGCCTGGAGCTGAAGATGACTGAATTGATTATGATTGTGTTGGCGGTGATCGCCGGTGCTGCGCTGAGCATGCAGGCGGCGGTTAATGGCAAGTTAGGCGAGCAGGTTGGAGTATTAAAAAGCGCCTTTCTGACCTTCGGCGTGGGTGCCGCCATTACCGCGTTGCTGGTGCTGTTTTTGCAAACTCCGCAATCCGCCACGCTGCTGACCGTGCCGAAGTGGCAGCTTATGGGGGCGCTATTTGGCGTGCCTTACATCATCATCATGGTGATTGCCGTTCCGCGCATCGGCACCGCCGCCGCGACGGTGGCGGTGATCCTCGGCCAGCTGGCGATGGGGATGATGATTGATAACTTTGGCTGGCTGCACAACCCCACCATTGGGCTTTCATGGCATCGTCTTGCTGCGATCCCTTGTCTGGCTATCGCGCTGTGGCTGATTTATCGCAGCGACCGTTCGCGTTAAAACCGTTTGGGTCAAATCAGGCGCGGATCGAAGGCCATCGGCTGCTTCTCAACACTCGCCAGCAGTGGCGCAAAATCAGGGTGCAGTGGATTCACAATGACGTTGAATTCGCTGGGCACGATCACCGACGGCACGCGCAAACCCACACTGCTGGCAGACTGTAGCCACGCTTCGCCGAGGCTCTGAGTGCTGTCCGGTGGCGAGGGATCTTTCCAGTCTTCGCTCAGGTTGTCGAGATTCAGCTGCTCCAGCTTTTCATCAGGAATATCAATGCTCAGCAGGGTGTAAGACTGAAGTAATAGGCTGCTTTGCAGATGGACCATGATCTCAAGGATCGCCAGTGAGATGCTGGTGGCGAGATAGACCACCGGCTTGCCGGGAGGGTTCCAGCGCCCGCCGTAAAGTTGGGCGCCGGTTCCTGACCAGGCGGTGGAGAGGTGTTTGGTCTTGACGATGCGGTACAGCCTCACCCAAAGACCCCGTATTCCAGACGGCCAATCAGGCGGTTGACTTCTAACGCGCCGGCTTCTGAAGCCAGCATCTCTACCGGCGGCACGCCGCCGAGTGCGGGAGCAGGGCGACGTATCCAATCAAGGGCGGCGCTGCGGTCGCCTTCGAAGAGATCGGTTGCTGCGTCAACGATGCGTATCAGCCGGGCTACGCGCTCACTTTCATCCGTTTTCAACAGCCCATTTTCGGCTTTACGACGAGCAAAACTGCGCTCGTTGATCCCCATTATTTCCAGTAGTGCCATTTTTGACCATCCCAGTTCGGCATTCAGACGGTTGATACTATCAACTGAAAAACCTTTCTGTATGGCGTTAATCAAACTGATTCCTCCACTTGCGGGAAGCCCCGCAGATTGCCACAAACGCATTGCAGGAAGTGGGGCGTTTTTGGGATGCAGCTCTGAAATTTTACTATCCATAACAGACTCCTTTTATCATTCGGCTAATTGTCATTACTATAGCACGACAAATGGCAGATGTACGTATTTGGCACAATTTGCGAAGCTTTCTTTGCACTCCCTTATCATCCATTTATGAACTTTGTGTGACGGCAATCACACAAAGTGTGTATGAAGATGAAACAGAAATTGACAAACATTGACCAAACCTATTTATTAGCTAACAAAATTTGAACCTGAACTGTGGCGACTGGAAATTTCAGCGCCTTTGTATTAAAGGCTCGCAATCGGTTGCGGATCACAGTTTTGAATTCTTTTTTATGCGTAGTGATGTGGCACGCCAATTACGGTTTTAAACATTTAGTCAGATATAGCAGGACAATAACCTGTAAATCCGACCTGACTGTTTCGTAAAAATTGTCTCCTTCTGGCAAAAGGAGTTGCTCTCTAACCGCTCCCTGGTAAATCAATGAACAATAAAATAATTGCAGCTGGCGCACTTTTAGCTTTGTCTTACAGCGCGACCGTACTGGCTGACGACACACAAGGCGAATTCGTTTCTGACTGGTGGCATCAAAGCGTTAACGTGGTGGGCAGCGCGGATACGCGTTTCGGACCAACCATCCGTAACGACGTCTACCTCGAATATGAAGCTTTTGCACACAAAGACTGGTTCGATTTCTACGGCTATATCGATATTCCTAAGACTTTCGGCGCGGGTAACGGTAATGACACCGGTATCTGGGATAAGAACGGTTCTCCGCTGTTTATGGAAATCGAACCTCGCTTCTCTATCGACAAGCTGACCGGCACTGACCTGAGCTTCGGTCCGTTCAAAGAGTGGTACTTCGCGAACAACTATATCTACGATATGGGCCCGAACAGCGATAACCGCCAGAACACCTGGTTCATGGGTCTGGGTACCGATATCGATACTCACCTGCCAATGAGCCTCTCCCTGAACGTGTATGCGAAATACCAGTGGGAAAACTACGGTGCGGCGAACGAAAACAGCTGGGACGGCTACCGTTTCAAAGTGAAATACTTCGTTCCATTGACCCCACTGTGGGGCGGTAACCTGAGCTACATCGGGTTCACCAACTTCGACTGGGGTTCAGATTTAGGTGACAACGACTTCGCAGACGTGAACGGCCGTAAAGCGCGTTCAAGCAACTCTGTCGCGTCAAGCCACATTCTTTCTCTGAACTACACCCACTGGCACTACTCGTTCGTGGCGCGTTACTTCCACAACGGCGGCCAGTGGCAAGATGGCGCAGAGCTGAACTTCGGCAACGGCAACTTCGACGTGAAGTCTACCGGCTGGGGTTACTACGCGGTTATCGGCTACAACTTCTAATCCGACGCCTAGCGCATAGTGTGAAAAACCCGGCCTCGCAGCCGGGTTTTTTTATGGGCTTATTTCTTGGCAGCAATCGCCACCACCACCTGATTGCCGTTCTCCGGCTTCAGGCTGAAGTCGACCTCTTCACCTTCTTTAATCGTGTTCAGCAGTGCGGGATCGGCGACTTTGAAGCCCATGGTCATGGCTTGCCACTGGATAGCCGGGATCGGACCGTGCTGCAACGTCACCATGCCATTGGCGGTGTCGATTTTCTTCACCACGCCGCTGGCGTTGGCGGTATCGCTTTTGGCGCTATTGCCTGACATATCCATTCCGACCATGTCGCCTGACATGCTGGTGGCAGAAGCCAACTGCGGCGCGGCAGCGAAAATGACGGCAGACAGTGCGAGGGTTTTGATGATTTTAGACATGTTATTTCCTTCCTTCTTTGTGTTGAATAATTGAGGTGTTTTCAGTTGGGGTGGTGCGTGCAAAGCGGCGCGCGGCAAGCAGGCGCCAGAGTGCGGGGATAATAAACATCGACAGCAGCGGGGCGGTGATCATGCCGCCGACCATCGGCGCGGCAATTCTGCTCATCACTTCAGAACCGGTGCCGCCGCTCCAAAGAATCGGCAGCAGGCCTGCGAGAATAACCGCCACGGTCATGGCTTTCGGCCTGACGCGCAGGGTCGCGCCTTCGCGGATAACTTCATCCATTTCTCGCGCTGAGATTGGCAAGTTATTCGGGTTGTGGGCCTGCATTGCTTGGCGCAAATAAACCAGCATGATCACCCCAAACTCCGCCGAAACCCCCGCCAGCGCGATAAAGCCAATGCCGGAGGCAATCGACAAGTTATAGCCGAGCAGGTAGAGCAGCCAGATACCGCCGACCATGGCGAACGGCAGGGTGAACATCAGCAGCAGGGCCTCTTCGACCCGGCGGAAAATCAGATACAGCAGCAGGAAGATGATGGCTAAGGTGGCTGGAACCACCAGCTTCAGCCGATGCACCGCGTGTTGCAGGTATTCGAATTGCCCGGCGTACTCAACGCTGACCCCCGGCGGCAGGTGCAGTTGCTGGTCCACCGCGTGGCGCAGTTTTTCGACCACCGAAGTCACGTCGCGGCTATTCGCGTCGATATATACCAGCCCCGACAGGCGGGCATTTTCAGTTTTCACCATGGTTGGGCCAGAGCTAATGCCCAGCGCGGCGACCGTGCCGAGGGTGATTTGCTGGCCGGACGGCGTGTAAATCGGCAACTCGCGCAGCCCGTTGAGCGAATCGCGGATCTCGCGCGGATAGCGCAGGTTGATGGGGTAACGCGCCAGCCCTTCGACGGTTTCGCCAATGTTCGCGCCGCCAATCGCCGAGGAGACAATCGCCTGCACGTCGGCAATGTTCAGCCCGTAGCGGCTGGCCTCGGCGCGGTTGATGTTCACGTCGATGTAGTGGCCGCCGTTCAGGCGTTCCGCCAGTGCCGAGTTCACCCCCGGCACGCTTTTCGCCAGCTTTTCGATGGCCTGCGCGGTGTGGTCGATGGCCTCCAGCGAAGGCCCCAAAATACGCACGCCGATCGGGCTTTTAATTCCGGTCGCCAGCATATCGATGCGGTTACGAATTGGCGGCACCCAGATGTTTGCCAGCCCCGGCACCTTCACCACGCGGTCCAGCTCTTGCACCAGTTTGTCCGGCGTCATGCCTTTACGCCACTGGTCGCGCGGCTTGAACTGAATGGTGGTTTCGAACATTTCCACCGGCGCGGGGTCGGTGGCACTTTCGGCGCGCCCGGCTTTGCCGAATACGCTTTGCACTTCCGGCACAGTTTTAATCAGCCGGTCGGTCTGTTGCAGCAGTTGCGAAGCCTTGGACACCGACAGCCCCGGCAGCGCCGACGGCATATACAGCAGGTCGCCCTCGTCAATGGCTGGCAAAAACTCCGAGCCAATCTTGTCTAGCGGCCATACCACGGTAAACAGCGTCAGCGCCGCCAGCAGCAGCGTCAGCTTAGGCCAGCGCAGCACCCAGTCGAGCATTGGCCGGTAGACCCGGGTCAGGCCGCGGTTAATCGGGTTGCGGGTTTCATCGGGAATTCGGCCACGGATCCAAAAGCCCATCAGTACCGGCACTAGCGTGATGGAGAGCAGAGCAGCCCCGGCCATGGCGTAGGTTTTGGTGAAGGCTAGCGGGCCGAACAGCTTGCCCTCCTGCGACTCCAGCGTGAAGACCGGAATAAACGACAGGGTGATCACCAGCAGGCTGAAGAATAGCGCCGGGCCGACTTCCGTCGCCGCGTCGCTAATCACCTGCCAGTGCGCCTGACCTTCCAGCTTCTCGCCGGGATGCTCGGCGCGCCAGTGCTCAATCTTCTTATGGGCATTTTCAATCATCACGATGGCGGCATCGACCATCGCGCCAATGGCAATCGCAATGCCCGCCAGCGACATCATGTTGGCGTTGATGCCCTGAATGCGCATCAGCAAAAAGGCAAGCATAATGCCAAGCGGCAGGGAGATGATCGCCACCAGCGCCGAGCGGAAGTGCCACAGGAACAGCGCGCAGACCAGCGTCACCACCACAAATTCCTCAATTAATTTGTGGGTGAGGTTGTCGATGGAGCGATCAATCAGCTTGCTGCGGTCATACACCGGCACCACTTCCACGCCGTCCGGCAGGCTGCGCTGCAACTCGTGCAGTTTCTGCTTCACGCTGGCAATGGTCGCCCGGGCATTTTCGCCGGAACGCAGCACGATCACGCCGCCGACGCTCTCTCCCTGACCATTAAGATCAGCCACGCCTTGGCGCAGCTCCGGCCCCACTTGCACCGTCGCCACGTCGCCCAGCGTAATTGGAATGCCGTTCTCAACGCTGAGCGGGATTTTCCTGAAGTCGTCGAGGGTCTTCAGGTAGCCCGAAGCCCGCACGATATAGTCGGTTTCCGCCAGCTCCAGCACGGAACCCCCGGCTTCCTGATTGGCCTGCTGCACGGCGTTAACCAGGGTTTGCTGAGCAATGCGATAAGCCGCCATCTTCACCGGGTCGAGCACAATCTGGTACTGCTTGACCATGCCGCCGATGCTGGCAACCTCCGCCACGTTCGGCAGGCTTTTCAGCTCGAAGCGCAGGAACCAGTCCTGTATGCCGCGCAGCTGGCTGAGGTCGTGCTTGCCGCTTTTATCCACCAGCGCGTACTCATACACCCAGCCAACCCCGCTGGCGTCTGGCCCGAGAGCCGGTTTCGCCCCCGCCGGTAAGCGCGACTGCACCTGGCTGAGATACTCCAGCACCCGCGAACGCGCCCAGTAGAGGTCAGTGCCTTCCTTGAAAATCACGTAGACGAAGGAGTCGCCGAAAAACGAATAGCCGCGCACCGTCTGCGCGCCGGGCACCGACAGCATGGTGGTGGTCATTGGGTAGGTGACCTGATTCTCGACGATTTGCGGCGCTTGCCCCGGATAGCTGGTGCGCACGATCACCTGCACGTCGGAGAGGTCCGGCAGGGCGTCGACCGGCGTGGTATTAATGGCCCAGATCCCGGCGGCGGCGATAAACAGCGTCGCCATTAACACCAGAAAACGGTTGGCGATAGACCAGCGGATCAGCAGAGCGATCATGGCTGCGTCCCTCCGTTTTGTGCCGTGTCCATCTTGTCCAGAACGCCCTGCAGGCTGGCTTCTGAATCAATCAGGAATTGGCCGGAAGCCACCACCTGCTGGCCCGCTTGCAGGCCGGAGAGCACCTGAGTGCGGCCTGCGGATTCAGCTCCAAGCTGGACTTCTACCGGCGCGAAGTGGTGGTTAGCCTCGCTGACAATCACCACGTTGCGCAGGCCGGTGCGAATAATCGCCTCGCTCGGCACTGACAGGCTGTCAGCCTGAGTGCTGCTTTGCAGGCTAACCTGCGCAAACATCCCCGGCCTGATCAGTTGCTGCGGGTTGGCAACTTCAATCCTGACGTTTAGGGTCCGGCTCGCCGCGTCGGCCACTGGGAGAATGGCGCTGACTTTGCCGCTAAAGGTTTTTCCGGGATAAGCCGGGAAGCTGATTTGCGCCATTTGCCCGTTTTGCACCTGTGCGGCCTGCGCCTCGGGAACCGCCACTTGCAGCCAGACGCTGGAGATGCCGTTGAGCTGCAACAGCGTGCTGCCGTTGGCGACCGTCATACCTTGGCGAATGTCGAGTGACTGGATCACGCCGCTGATGGGCGCGGTGAGGGTGTAGACCGGGTGGGCCTTGCCGCTGCGCGTGACCTGATTAATCAGCGAGGCGGGCATGCCGAGCAGCACCAGACGCTGTCTGGCTGCGGCGCGCAGTGCGCTGTCACCGCCGTGCAGCAGGGCCAGATACTCCCCCTGAGCGCCCGCCCAGTCTGGCATCAGTAAATCCACCAGTGGTGCACCGGCGGCCACTACGTCACCCGCCGCCAACGGGTAGCTGCGCTGCACAAAGCCGTTGCTGCGCGCCTGCACAATTGCCACGTCGCGGTCATTGAGCACCACGTTAGCCACGGCGCGAATGCTGGAGGTGATTGGCCCTTGGGCCACCGGCGCTAAACGAATCGCTAAGTTCTGCACCATGCCGCCGTCAATTTTCACGCCGCTGTCCGCAGTGGTTGCGTCTGCCGCGTCGGCGTATTTCGGCACCAGCTGCATGTCCATAAATGGCGACTTACCCGGCTTGTCGAAATGCTGGGCTGGAGCCATTGGGTCATACCAATAGAGGGCTTTCGGCTCGGCCGCCGTGGCGGTTTTGGCCGGATCTTGTTGCGCCGCCGAAGCTTGGCTTTTCGCCAGCCAATAGCCCGATGCGCCGCCAGCCGCGATGCAAAGCAGTGCCAGAGCCGCCAGCTTGAAGGATTTACTTGTCATCATTGAACTCCAGCAAAGGTGTAATAGAGGGCGGCGGCCAGCTGGTCGCGCTGGCTTTGCAAACCGGCTTTTCTCAGCTGCTGCTCAAGCACCGCGCTGCGGGCATTAATCAGGGCCGCGCCGTCGCTTGTGCCGCGCGAATAACCGGCGGTGAGCAGAGAGACTTTTTGCCGGGCGAGGGGCAGCCACTGCTGGTCGATGCGCGCGATCTGCCGTCCGAGGGTGGCGTAGTCGGCGAGATCGTTGTCCAACTGGTTGGTTAATTGGCGAATGGCGGCGTCGCGCAGTTCGCCGACTTGGGTGAGGTCGAGGGTTTTGGCGGCGATGATCGGGTCTTGGCGGCTGGCGGCAAACAGCGGCAGGCCGACGGTGAACTGCACCGACACCATGTTGCCGTACATCGGGTCGCGGCGCTGGTAATCAAGCTCCACGCCCCAGTCCGGCTTTTTCTCCGCTTCGGCGGCGCGCAGCTCGGCTTTAGCCTTGGCCGTGTCGCTGTTGAAAGCCTGAATTTTGGCGGTTTTTTGCAAGGACTTGATGTAGCTCGCGCCATCCACCGGCAGGTCCGGGGCGTGGCCGACCAGCGGCTGCTCGGCATCCTGCCCGATATAGCGGCTGAGGGTGGCGGTGGCGACCCGCAGCTCGCGGCGCAGCTGGTCTTCGCGATCCGCCAAGTCTGCCCGTTTTTCATCGGCATTCAGCGAGTCGGCAAGGCCTGTGCGCCCGGAGACCACTTGAGCCTGAAGGGCTTTGCCCAGCGCGTCATTTTCATGCTCAAGCTGCTGCAATAAGTCGAGCTGCTGCTCGAGGTAATAGCGCGTTATCCACGCCACGGCGGCGCCCTGTGCCACGTCGACTTGCAACACATTGTGTTGTGAACCGGCCTGCTGGATTTGCGCACTGGCAACATCTTCCCGCGCATCGCGCTTGGCGGCGTTGGGGAAATCCTGCATCACGCCGAGCTTCTCCATGGTCATGGACTCTTCGGTGAAGGAGTTGGCGGCAGGGCCGGAGATGGGAAAGTTGTCGATGCCGGTCACCAGTTTCGGGTCAGGCAAGGCACCGGCCGGAATAGCCGAGGACTGCGCCGAGCGCACGGCGGTTTGGCTGGCAGAGAGTTCGGGTGATTGCTGTAACGCGCTGCTCACCGCATAGCTGAAGGTCAGCGGCGCGGCGTGAGCCAAGGGCGCAAGTCCCACCAGCAAAAGCTGGGCAGGAAGATAGAACGATTTGAAGGACATCGTGGTGATCCCATGAAAGTAACGGCACGCGCGATGGCATACCTATTCCGCCAAGCCACAGGCTGGACGGCGTTAACAGTCGTTAAGAATCACGCAAGCCGAGGAGGGCGCCACTGGCCTTCAAGAGGAGGAGAAAAGGGAGTTTCCGGGGTAGGTTGAGCCTCTGCGTGGTAAGGCGCAGATAAATTCAGCGGAGCAAAGGAGGTCAAAATGGTGTTGAGGTTGCAGTTAGAACCAAACTTACAGTTTTGGCCGCTCTGCTGTTTGCCGTGCGAAGAGGACAGGGCGTTTTTGCTCGCCATGCAGTCATCAGGCATCCCCTCCATGCCGCTCATGCCCGCCATGGAGGGCATAGTCGGAGCGCTGGACGAGGTTTCCGTCATCAGATTACATTGCGCCATCAAGTTCATCGACGCCAGCCCCAGAGAGGGCAGCGTAATGGACAAAATCAGCAAAATAAGCAGACGGATCTTTTTCATGAACCGGAGTGTAAGTTAAGTGTTTGAAATTTGCATCTGCTGATAATTAACAAAACGTGACAGCAGCTACCAAACTAGATCTTCCAGTTTTTCACTTTACTCATCAACGAATTATCCTGCTTTAACATCTGGGAAATCTCCGGGTTTTTATAGCGTTTTGCCACGTCGCGGGCCGTCTCACCCTGTCGATTCTTTACATTCAGATTGATATTTGGGTGGCTGAGCAGCAGGGCAATCCCTTGGCTGTTACCGGATTTGGCGCAGATGTGCAGCGCCGTGTCGCCCTTGTGATTGTCCTGCAAATTGACGTCAACGTCGGGGCGCGACAGCAGCAGCTTCATCGGTTTCATGTCGGGCTGGGAGAGGGTTTTCACATACTGATTGTGCATAAAAGTCACGCCGCTGAACCGGCTGCGCATATGCAGCGGCGACTGGCCGCTGGCGTTCTTCTGGTTGGGGTCGAGGCGTCGGTCGTTGAGCAGGTTCTCGGTCATGCTGCGGCTCGGCAAGTCCTTACTCAGCACAATATGCAGCGGCGTGTTGCCTTGGCGGTCGCCTTTGTTGACATCAATGTTGGGTGAGTTGAGCAGCGCGCTGACGCTCTGCTTGTCCCCGCGCTGAATCGCCCGGCTCAGCGGTGGCGTCTGGTTGCTATCCGCCAGCGTATTATTGATATCCACCCCGGCGTGTTGGATGAGCGACGGAATGAGCTCATGCTTCATCTGCCCAATCGCCGAGTTGAGCAAGCCGGTGCCTTCCTTCTGTAACAGATTCGGGTTGGCGCTCAGGGCTTTGTTCAGCATGATGGGGAACAGGGATGAGTCATAATGCAGCAAAGCCTGACGCAGATTCTCCGCCGTCGGCACCGCGCCGGGGTAGGACGCCAGCATGTTGACGATCTCTTTCCGCGAGCCAGAGACCGCGCAGGCCCAGGCATTATGCGAGCCGTGCTGGAAATGCGTCGGCTTATTGATCAAGTCAGGATTAATGCGGCTGGAAAGAATAAAACGCACGGTTTTTTCATCCCGCCCCAGCACGGCTTTAAGCAACTGTTGCTGCTTCTCGCCCTCGGGGAAGGTGCTGAAGGTGTAGAGCGCATTGGCGCGGCTGTGCTTGTCCGTCTCTGACATCGCCGCCAGCGACTTAGCATCATCTTTCAGGTTTGAAAAAACGTTGTGCAGCAGCTCGCTCGGCAGATGTCCGTGTTTTTGAACTTCCATGACGTCTCGCTTAGTTGACCAGTTAATGCCAATAGAACCCCGCCTGTCAGCAGGGGATTTCCCAATAAGTGGTCTCGAAACGGCTTCGGTTCCGAAAATAACGCAAATTAGCGCCGCGTCATGCCCTTCCTCGGACAAATACCTACCACCTGCCTGAAAAATGACCACGCCAGGAGGCGATCTCCTTGTGGCGTTGTGGCATAATGCGCGCCAAATCACATTCCTAATTAAGAGCGAGCGTTGTGTTAAGTACTTACAACATCACCATGTAGTTACTTAATTACAAGCAATATTCATACTCTTTCTACAAATATAGTTTTATTGATCTGAATATCTGAGGGGAATTAGCGTATGGACATTCTGACACCAAAAGAAAGTTGTGAAATTGAAATATCCAGATTCTTCAAAAGATACTACACTTTTACTGCCTCGTCAGATGCCGATGATCTCAATAATTTACTTAACTCGCTATGTAGTTCAGTCGAAAAATTCGAAAAGGCAACTGGTGAAAATATTAGTAGATCAAACAAGCGCTATCTGGCTTTAAAAACGTTACGCAACTACGCAATACATCATTCCGAATTATTGAGTGATTCGAAAGGAATAAAGACAGAGGATTTTGGCGATCTGCGCGCAGAAGTTGGTATTTTATGCTTGTTGCCGATAGCGATAATTCAACGTGTTATAGACGATACGAAAAATGACCAAACTAAGAGATATATTCGTGAGGCATTTAACTTCTATAAACGATATGTTGACATATACCCAGTAATATTTAACTTCACTGTAGATATATATTTCCTTGCTGTAAATAATTCTTTGAATATTTTCGGTGAAGGTTTCATTAGTATGAAAAAATCAATACAATTTGAACAGCAACGTGGATTTTCTCATTACATCTCGGGACGCATAATACATTGCGATGGTTTATCAATGGATGAATTTATTGATCGATATGCAACCAGTATGGATGAGAGAGTCAAAGAACATGAGTCATGTGAAGACGCTGAAAATGGAATGAAACGTTATGTCATTCAAATGGAACGGCCAAACCTTAAACAATTAAACAAGATAAGTAAAGCTGATAAGAAATTCATTTACGATGATCTAATCTCCACAAAGGCAGTAGAAATTCACGACGGTCTAAACGAGAGAAGTTTCACCGCAAGTCGCCCACTCCTTCCCATAGAAGACTTGATTATGCGAACCTTCCTCAATAAAAGGTAAAGATCAATTGGATGATTCAAATGGTTTGTACAAATTGATCTCTCGATTCCGCTTTCAACGATAATATCTAAGGAGGAAATATGGCATTTGATACCAGTATTTTTGAGGAAAAAGAATTCAGAGGGGCGCTAAACAAGCTTGAGGAACTTCTTTCGCATTCAAAAGCTGTATTGCTTGGGGCAGGAGCCAGCGCTTGCGCAGGTTTACCTTTGACTAATCAGTTGACCGCAAAGGCGCTAGAAAGCGCAAAGCTCTCTGCGGATTCAAAGCAAATATTGAAGGCTATTCAAATTTCTTTTGATGGCGCAAATCCAACGTCACATATCGAGGATTACTTAAGTGAGTTGGTTGATTGGCTAGCAATTACATCGCGTCGTACTAATCGAAATGTTGCTATTCACAACGTAAAAATTGGCGACATTGAATATCGAAATGAACAGTTATTGCAGGCAATAGATGAAATCAAACTTGCGATTTTTGAAGTCATCAATATCGCTGTAGATTCTGAAATTCATGAGCGGTTTGTTCAGGCGCTTCATCGTCCGATCAGACCGGGAAAGGAAAGTTCTACAGGAGCTATTGATTACCTAGTGATGAATTACGACACACTAATAGAGGATGCATTGGCTTTGTCCAAACTCCGCTACGCTGATGGCTTAGAAGGTGGCGTATCAGGGTGGTGGTCTCCTTCTACGTTTGATCTGAAAGGCCTAGATGCTCGCATATTTAAATTACATGGTTCTATAAATTGGGCCGAAAACCCGTCATCGTCAACGCCTTTACGCATCGCTTCACATCTTAAACGTAGTCAATCGCAAGTTTCAAAAATTATGATTTGGCCTGCTTCGACTAAATATCGCGAGACTCAGCTCGATCCTTATGCAGACTTAATGCATAGAGCTCGGTTAGTTTTAAATCCCAAATATGGTAATCAGCGTGTTTTACTGATTGCTGGCTATAGCTTTGGTGATGCACATATCAATTTGGAGATTGAGCGAGGATTAAGAGCATCCAGTGGTAATTTGACTGTAATTGCTTTCACTAGTGATGAAAATCCGAACGGGGTTTTAAAAAAATGGCATGAAGATAACGCTATCACAGAACAAGTGCTTATTTTCGCTGACAAGGGTTTTTTCCATGCAGATAATAAAGTGATTTCTGCTCGCAGCATTGAGTGGTGGAGATTTGAAAATTTAACTGAGATTCTGGAAGGAGGTATTTGATATGGAAAATAAGTACATTAAACCAATCGATAATCTGGCTATCGGTAAAATTATCGAAGTGGATGGTTCGCGCATAATTGCAGAACTTGATCCGACCATTTCTGAACTATCTCGAGTGTTTGCTGGTGAGAATTATCCAATTGGTCAGTTTGGTTCAATTATTAAAATACACTTTGGTCGTCGTTTAATTTATGGTTTAGTTAGTCGTTTACGCATGAAAGCGGATTATCAACTCGAAAAAGGGATGCCGGTTGCTGCTTCTGATGAGCGAATTATAGAGGCTGACTTATTTGGTGAGGGAGAATGGAGAAAAAAAGGTGAAAATGAGTTTTCACTTGAATTTGAAAGAGGCGTTGCAACCTATCCGCTACCGCAGCAAACAATTTACCTTACACCAAAATCAGAACTCAGATTCATATATGGTGACGCAAAAGGTCCAGTGATCCAGCTTGGGGAGCATGTTGGCTCTGGAGGAGCCCCATGCTATGCGGAACTTAATGAGTTGCTAGGGAAGCATACAGCAATTTTAGGTTCAACGGGCTCAGGTAAATCTGGTACGGTCGCAGCGGTAATTCATAGTATTCTTGAACGTGGTGAAATAGCTAAACATTCATACTGGCATCCACAAATTATCATCCTCGATCCACATAACGAATACGGCAAAGCTTTCCAAAAACACCAAAGATTATCCACTGATGAAGGATCATTAAAACTACCTTACTGGTTACTTGATTTAGAAGAATCATTGAGCTTGTTCATTGGTAAAACAGAATTTGCAGCGACGTCTCAATCTAATATCATCAAGAATGCTCTGATTTCTGTACGGGAGAAAGCGGCGGAAAAACTCGGGCTCGATAAAAATCAGTTAACTGTTGATTCACCAATCCCTTATATTTTAGGTAGTGCAGATGGTTTAGACCATTTGGGTTTAAAAGATGGTGTACATTATGAAGTAGGGTTAATCGGAGCGATCAACGCACAGAGACCAGAAAATAAAGATAAAAAACAGCATGAGGATTTTAGCAAGGTTATTCGCAAGATAGATTCCTTATTAAAAGATGGTCGTCTTAAATTTATGATGGAAAGTTGGGATGGTGAGCAAGATCCTTTACCTGCCATCGTGAATCAATTCATGACACAGAATACAACGGTACAAATAGTTGATCTTTCTGGTGTACCAAATGAAGTAGCTGGCGTTGCCAGCGCAGCAATCGCAAGAATTGTTTTCCAGCTTAAAGTTTGGCAATCAGAAGACGAACGTCAGAACAGCCCTGTTTTATTAGTATGTGAAGAAGCACACCGATATGTACCTAATCGTGGTGAAGCGCAATACGAGGCCGCCCAATCGGCTATCCGTCGCATTGCAAAAGAAGGGCGAAAATATGGTGTCGGATTATTGTTAGTATCACAAAGACCTAGTGAGGTTGAAGCGACAGTTTTATCACAATGTAACTCATGGATTGTGCTACGAATTACTAATGATACGGATAGAGAACACGTCCGTAGCATATTGCCTGACTCAATGTCTGGTTTAACAAAGATGCTTTCAGGGTTACGGCGGCAAGAGGCCATTTTTGTCGGTCAAGCCGCAACATTGCCAACGAGGGTTATGATCCGCAGCCTAACACAAGAACAGCTACCTCGTTCAAATGATGTTGATTTCGACAAGGGTTGGCAAAAGCAGGCGATGACCTTGGAGCAGATAAATCAAGTAGTTGAGAAATGGAGATATCAAAGCAAATGATAGGTTTTATCTACTGCATAGATTAATTGCAGCTACTTAAACCAAAAAAGAAATACTTTACGGAAAATCATCTGTCTCAAATATTGTCTCTTGTATATGAAACCGATTTTTTTAATGAGCTGTATCGGTTTTCATATACACCTAACCTAACCGCCACGACTTGAACTTTAATTTTTGGATAATTCGAAGAAAAATCGTCCCTATACAGTAATGAAACCCACGCTGAAATGATGAATCATGAATTTTTAATGGACCATGCGTAAATAATTAATATGCATTTTTAATCAGGTGTATTGGATAATTATATTGTCTAGTTGGCTTAGAACTCGTCTAATAGCTTTCTCAACTTGATTGTATCCGTCACGAAACGCAACTCACCGTTGGTAAGAATAAAACCTTGGGTATCACCGGAAATATGCCCCACTTCAATTCGCCAGTTCTTACCAGTCGGGGACACCGTAATGCCTTTCAGGATGCGTTTTAACAGCACGTTAAGTTCTAGGCTATCTGTGACACTCGATAGCTTCTCGATGTCCACTGCGTCGATTCCACGCTGTTCACGTTCGGTGTTCAAAACAGCTTAGGTAACTTCTTTGAGTCTGGCATCAAGTTCCACGATTGTTTGAATAACACTCACTGGAACATCATCAACAGTCGCCAACTGATTGTTAAGTTTTGATATGCGCTTTTCTAATGTCAGTCTTTCCACATTTAGCGATTGATTAACAGTGTGTTTCTCTTGAAATCAAGCCGATCTAGAATCTTGGCTAATGCCGATTCCAAGTCTTTGATTCCTAGTTTCTGTGAGCATCTAACATCTTTTGCATTCGAGCAAATGTGATATATGTACAGCTTGTCATTAATAGGTGTCTTTCGCTTTATCAAAGCTCCGCCACAAGAACAACGTAATAAGCCGCTGTATGGGTTGTGAGTAGTGCGACGACCTCTTATAGACTTGTTCTGGTCGGATTGAAGCAGCAACCATTCTTCTTTGATGATCAAGGCTGGAAAGTAATTTTCAATCAGGTCCAAAACAATAAATTCACGGTCTTTGTTGGTTTGGCCTGTCTGATATGCACCGTACAGGGCTTGGTTCTTCAACATTTTGGTTATCGAACCATGATTTCATTGAGGTGATCGAATACCTGCAATACCTTCTTGGTTCAGAACCTTGGCGATCAGGTTGCTGCCTTTACCTTCCTGCTTGAGTCGAACAATCTTTTTGGCTACATCTGCTCGGTCACTCAATCTGTAAGCGTCTGCGCTACCAGTCAGCCAGAACAAAATAATTTTACGGCTATTCTCGTTGTTTGTTCTTGGTCTGGCGCAACCGTTCAGACTTACGCTTTGATTTAGCATGAGCAAGATCAGCGGCTAATGCGATACGAATGATGCTGGTCAAATCTTTCAGGCTGTCACGGTCTAAACGCAAATCGTCGGACAACGAAACTATCTAAACATCTTTACGAAGGATTTCTTTCAGGGTTTCAAGGGTAGCGTCGTGACAGTCGGTCTATAGCTTCAATGATGATTGTCGAACCGCTAGTAATGTAGCCTTCATCAATTGCCGTTAACATGTCAGCCAAAGAAGGGTGGGTGCCTTCACGGAAAGTACTGATACCAAGGTCATGGAAGTTTTTGCTAGACAGGTTAAGACTGTTCTTCGACGCATATTCCTCAGCCATCTGCGACTGCCTGCGTAGTCTATTGCCTTGTTCCTGACGTTTGCTTGAGAAACGTACATAACTGTACGCGATTCCATTGTTTGGTTGTGGCATAATGCGCGCCAAATCACATTCCTAATTAAGAGCGAGCGTTGTGTTAAGTACTTACAACATCACCATGCAATTCGGCAGCAAGCCGTTATTTGAAAATATTTCCGTGAAATTTGGCGGCGGCAACCGTTATGGCCTGATCGGCGCGAACGGCTGTGGTAAATCCACTTTCATGAAGATCCTCGGCGGCGACTTAGTGCCTTCCGGGGGTAACGTCGTGCTCGACCCGAACGAACGTCTGGGTAAGCTGCGTCAGGACCAATTTGCGTTCGAGAAATTCTCCGTTCTTGACACCGTTATCATGGGCCACACCGAGCTGTGGGCCGTGAAAGAAGAGCGTGACCGTATTTACGCCTTGCCAGAAATGAGCGAAGAAGACGGCTATAAAGTGGCCGATCTGGAAGTGGCTTACGGCGAGATGGATGGCTACAGCGCGGAATCTCGCGCCGGTGAGCTGCTGCTTGGCGTGGGTATTCCGGTTGAGCAACATTATGGCCCGATGAGCGAAATCGCCCCGGGCTTTAAACTGCGCGTATTGCTGGCTCAGGCGCTGTTCTCCGACCCAGAAATTCTGCTGCTCGACGAACCGACGAACAACCTGGACATCGATACCATTCGCTGGCTGGAGCAGGTGCTGAACGAGCGTAACAGCACCATGATCATCATTTCGCATGACCGTCACTTCCTGAACATGGTCTGTACTCATATGGCGGATCTGGACTACGGCGAACTGCGCGTTTATCCGGGCAACTACGACGAGTACATGACAGCGGCCACTCAGGCTCGTGAGCGCCTGACTGCCGACAACGCCAAGAAGAAAGCGCAAATCGCTGAGCTGCAATCTTTCGTGAGCCGCTTTAGTGCCAACGCCTCTAAATCTAAACAGGCGACCTCGCGTGCCCGTCAGATTGATAAAATTCAGCTCGACGAAATCAAAGCGTCCAGCCGCCAAAACCCCTTCATCCGTTTCGAGCAGGATAAGAAGCTGTTCCGTAACGCGCTGGAAGTGGAAAAACTCACCAAAGGTTTTGATAACGGCCCGCTGTTTAAAAACTTGGGTTTGATGCTGGAAGTGGGCGAGAAGGTCGCCATTCTCGGTGCCAACGGTATCGGTAAATCGACCTTGCTGAAAACGCTGGTAGGCGACCTTGAGCCAGACAGCGGCAGCGTGAAATGGTCCGAAAACGCCAAAATCGGTTACTACGCGCAGGATCACGAATATGAATTCGATGAGACGCTGAACGTATTCGACTGGATGAGCCAGTGGAAATCCGAAAAGGATGACGAGCAGGCAGTTCGCGGCATCTTAGGCCGTTTGCTGTTTGGTCAGGACGATATCAAGAAGAAAGTCAAAGTGCTGTCTGGTGGTGAGAAAGGCCGCATGCTATTCGGCAAACTGATGATGCATCGTCCAAACATCCTGATTATGGATGAGCCAACCAACCACATGGATATGGAATCCATCGAATCACTGAACATGGCGCTGGAGATGTACGAAGGCACGCTGATCTTCGTTTCCCATGACCGTGAGTTCGTGAGTTCCTTGGCAACGCGCATCATCGAGATCACGCCGAACAAGATTGTCGATTTCTCAGGTACGTATGAAGATTATCTGCGTAGCAAAGGCATTGATAACTAAATCCTCTGCATCCTTCGCGCTGCCTCGGCGTTGGCTGCCCGCGCTCGCCCCGGTCACATACTTGTGTATGCTCCCGGGGTCTCGCTTAGTTGCCGCCTTGATGCAGCACGAATGATTTTGAGGATTACAAGCTAAATGCTCCACAAAAAACCGCCCCGAGAGGCGGTTTTTTTATGCGTGAAATTAGCGTTTATGGATTGCCGCAGACTTCGCATCCGGGGTGTTTGGTCAGTTTCATCTCTCTGAACTGCATGGTCATGGCGTCAAACATCAGTAATCGGCTGCGCAGGGTTTGGCCGAAGTGGGTGAGCAGTTTGATGGCCTCCATGGCTTGCAGGCTGCCAATGGTGCCGACCAGCGGGGCCATAACGCCGGCTTCGACGCAGGTCAGGGCGTTTTCGCCAAACAGTCGGCTGAGGCAGCGATAGCAAGGCTCGTCCGGCTGATAGGTAAACACGCTCAGCTGGCCTTCCATGCGGATGGCGGCCCCTGATACCAAAGGCGTTTTGAGCTGGAAACAGGCGCGGTTTAGCTGGTCGCGAATGGCCACGTTGTCGGTGCAATCCAGCACTAAATCACAGCGAGCGATGACGTCCTGCAACTCGCTTTCGTCCAACTGGTGGTCAATCTGCGTCAGCGCCACGTGCGGGTTAATTGCCGCCAGAGCCTCGGCAGCAGAGGCTACTTTAGGCATGCCGATGCGCGCGTCGGTGTGCAGAATCTGCCGTTGCAGGTTGGAGAGCGACACGGTGTCGAAGTCCAACAGCGTCATTGAACCTACGCCCGCCGCCGCCAAATATTGCGCGGCGGCACAGCCTAAACCGCCCAGCCCAACTACCAGCACCTGGCTGGCTTTCAGCTTCTCCTGCCCGTCGAAATCAAAGCCCTTCAGCACTATTTGGCGGTTATAGCGCAGGGTTTCGGCGTCAGTCAGTTCAGGCAGTGTATTCATCGTTAGCCTCTCAGCAGGGCGTTAAAAGGTTCGACATCCACCCATTCGCCAGCGGCTACGCGGCCACGTTCGCGCTCCAATACCACAAAACAGTTGGCTTGGCTGAAGGAGCTAAATACGTGCGAACCCTGATGCCCCGTGCTGCGCACCTCTAATTCACCCGTGGCGCTGGTGGTGAAAATTCCGCGCTGGAAATCCAAACGCCCCGGCGATTTGCCAAACGGCGTCAGGGCTTTGGCTTTAAAGCGCGGAGGCAGCGACCAACTGCTGTAACCACTTAGCCCGGCGATAAACGGCTGCACCATTTGGTAGAAGGTGAGGGCGGCGGAGACCGGATTGCCCGGCAGGCCGCAGAACCAGGCATTTTTCAGTTTGCCGAAGGCGAAAGGCTTGCCCGGCTTAATCGCCAGTTTCCAGAAGCCAATCTCGCCCAGCTCGTCGAGCATCTTTTTGGTGTAATCGGCTTCGCCCACCGAGACGCCGCCGCTGGAAATCACCAGATCCGCATAGTCATCGGCCTGCTCAAACGCGTGGCGCAGCGCCTGCGGGTCATCGCGAATAATGCCTAAATCCAGCACCGCGCAGCCCATTTGCTCCAGCATCAGGCGAACCGCAAAACGGTTGGTGTCATAGATTTGGCCTTCCTGTAAAGGCGTGCCGACGGGCTGTAGCTCATCGCCGGTGGAGAAAATCGCCACTTTCAGCGGCTTGAATACCTCGACTTGCTCAATGCCCAGCGAGGCCAGCAGCGGCAGCTCCGCCGCGCCGAGACGCACGCCTTTGGCTAAGACGCTATCGCCCTGTTTGATGTCGTCACCAATCAGGCGGATGTTCTGGCCCGGCTGAACGTCGGCGGTGAAGCGCACGCCCGCATCGCTCACTTCGGCCTGCTCCTGCATGATGACGGCGTCCGCGCCTTGCGGCACCGGCGCGCCGGTCATGATCCGAATGCAGCTTCCCGCAGGCCAGTCGCCGTTAAAAGGCGCGCCGGCGAAGGCTTTGCCCGCCACCGGCAGCACCGCGTCATCGTGTAGGTCGGCGCAGCGCACGGCGTAACCGTCCATCGCCGAGTTATCAAAGGGCGGCACGAAGACCGGGGAGCGCACCGGCGCGGCGGTAATGCGGCCCGCGGCGGCGGTCAGCGGCACGGATTCAGCGTCTGACGGGGGTTTCGAGGCGATGTGCCCCTGCATTTTGTCCAGTGCGTCTTGCAGCGAAATAAGACCTTCGGTGTTGAATTCCATCATAAATTCCTTGTGTGCCTGCCGACGTGTTGACGGCTGAGTGGGGCAAAAGCATGGGATCATTATGTCAGACTACGCAAAGGAAGAGAAAATGGCGGGCAAAAAATCGATAGTTAGCGTGAATAACTTTTACAGAAAAATTGAGATCGATCCCGAAATTAATATGAAAACCTAGGTATTATTACCGACAGTTTTGTGATGTAGCGCACAAATTAATGTCTATTGCCGTTGGGAGTTGCATTGTGATGAAAAAAAACCGCCATCAAGCGATCCTTCGGTTGGTGGACGAACATGAGGTAGTTCAAGTCAGCGAATTGGCCGAATGGCTGAATGTCAGCTTAGAAACTATTCGCCGCGACCTCAGTGAAATGCAGGATCAGGGGTTAATCTTGCGCCGCCACGGCCGCGCTCGCCGCCTGATCCAGCAGCCGACCACCGGCTGGGTAAACAGCCTGCAACAGGCACCGCAGCTTTAACGCGAAAACCAAATCTGTTGCGCAGAATGCAAAAAGGGAAGACATCGCTGTCTTCCCTTTTTTTATGCTTCATCCACGGTTAGCGGGCGATCAGTGTGCCGACGCGTTGTGGTGAATCTTTTCCGCTTTACTCTTAATCCCGGCAATCACTACCGCAATCACCAGCAGCACGTAGGAGATGCTGGCGATATTCAGCGCCCAGAACAGGCCGAATTCGCGGTGAATAAAGGAGGAGAAAGAGGCGAAGATCAAGGTGCCGACTGACGCCGTGGTCAGCAGCGCCGAGGTCAGCGTCGGTGGCGATTTCTTCACTTGCAGGCTGCCGTAGCTCATCAGGCCAGAGAACATACCGGAGTTACAGAAGCCGAAGACGCCCACGCCAATCATCACCAGCGTAGTGGATTCGCTATGTGTTACGACGCTCAGGCTAATCAGGCCAACAATGGCGGAGATCAGCAGGAAGGTGCGCAGCTTGACGAAACGCACGGTGAACTGGTTGAGGAACAGGCCAATCGCCTTCACCGTCCAGTAAATGGTGATGTAAAACGCCGAGCGGTCAGCATCCAGATGGAAGTGCTCGAGCAGCCAGCTTGGCATCCACAGGGTAAATACCAGCTCGCTGAAGACAAACGCGAACAGCGCGAAGCACAGCACGTAGGCCGCGATGCCCCAAGGCTCTTTCGCCACATCTTGGTTAGAAACGCTTTTTTCCGGCTGCGGAACGGACGGGAATTTCTGCCCAACGCACAGCAAAATCATCAATAGGCTCAGCGTCCCCATGATGCCGTACATCGCCAGCCAGCTCGCGCCATGCTTGAACAGGAAACCGAGCAGCAGGGAGAGGGTCATACCGGAGAGGGCGAAGAAGAAGTCGGTGAAAATTAGGTTGGCAGAGCGCTTTTTCGGGTCGTCATTGATACGCACTACCAGATAGCTGCCAATCGACATCATCAGGCCCGCGGTGGAGCCAATCAGGAACACGCCAATGCCGAACAGAGTAATAGAAGGCATCAGGAATAGGGCGATACAGGTCAGCACGGAAATCACCGAGCCGGTGATCAGCTGCTTGCCCAAATCGAATTTACGCATCAGCAGGCCGCTGACCATAATCGGCAGGAACAGGCCGATGTTCATCAGGGAGAACATCAAACCAATAAACGCCGGATCTTTATTGAACGCGGTCGCGACCGGCCCGATAACAATACCTAGCGTAGAAACCAGTCCGCCGGTAAAAAAGTAACTCAGCCACGAGATAACGTTAATCCGGCGGCGGTTGTACACAGTATCCATAACCTATTTCCTAAGAGTACTCTTCATCCTTCGCTGTCCGGCGCGTTGCCATCCTACGAAAACTTGAGCATTTGAGTATGTAAAAGCCGTTTTAAGAGAGTGGGAAGCCTTGCCAGAGACACCTTGCACCACGAAATCCCCTCTATGCTACGCATCAGCGGGGCATTTGGCACCCAGCCGTAACGTAAATTATTTTGGGGATAGGACGTTTATTATTCCTGTTATTTAGACGTTTGTCTCGCCTGTTTATACGATCCCATTATTTAATTTTCCTAAATATTCTAAGCAATTAGCTTATTAATTCTGGTTATACATTTCTGCTTTACATACTGTAGCGGGCTAAATATAGTCAAAAAAAGCTCGATCTAACCTTTTATTAACACAGGGTACAGCGCGAATGAGTTCTACGACTCCTGCTCCTGATGCTTCTATTTTGGACAAAAAGCGTCCGGTTATTGCGATACATGGTGGTGCCGGGGCTATTACCCGATCTGCCATGAGTGCTGAAAAAGAGCAGCGCTATCTTCAGGCGCTGGAGAGCATTCTCGCCAGCGGACAGCAGATTTTGGCGGCGGGCGGCAGCGCTTTAGATGCCGTGACCGAAGCCGTGCGCCTGCTCGAAGAGTGCCCGTTATTCAACGCCGGAACCGGCGCGGTGTTTACTCATCAAGGCACCCACGAGCTGGACGCCAGCATTATGGATGGCCGCACTTTGGACGCGGGTGCCATTAGCTGCGTTAACCATATTCGTAACCCCATTCTTACCGCCCGCAAAATCCTCGAAGTCAGCCCGCACGTGATGTTCACCGGCGAAGGTGCCGAGCGTTTTGCGCGTAATCACGGGCAGGAAATGGTGGCCGCCGACTTCTTTTCGACTCAAGACCGCTATGACCAACTGACTCGCGCCATTGCCAGCGAAAGCGGCGTGGTGCTCGATCATGACGGCGCGGCGGCGGGATCTGACGATCCTCTCGATGCCGATCGCAAATTCGGCACGGTAGGTGCCGTGGCCCTCGACGCTCAGGGTAATCTGGCTGCCGCGACCTCGACCGGCGGCATGACCAACAAGCAGGCCGGGCGCGTGGGCGACTCGCCGATTATCGGCGCGGGCTGCTATGCCAATAACCAGACGGCGGCGGTGTCCTGTACCGGCACGGGTGAAGTCTTTATGCGCTGCGTTGCGGCTTATGACGTGGCGGCGTTAATGGATTACGCGGGGCTAACTTTGCAGCAAGCGACAGACAAAGTGGTGATGGAAAAGCTGGTGGCCCTCGACGGCTCCGGCGGCCTGATTGCCGTGGATAGCTTGGGCAACGTAGCCTTGCCGTTTAATAGCGAAGGCATGTATCGCGGCGTGGCTTACGTGGGAGAACGGCCAAATGCAGCCATCTACCAATAAGCCGCTGATCCTGCCGGACAATCAGGTGCTGGCCGCGCGCGACCTTAGCGTGCGTTTTCACCATGAAGGTCAGGCGATTGAAGCCGTGCGCAATCTCAGTTTTGACGTGCATCGCGGCGAAACGCTGGCGATTGTCGGTGAGTCCGGCTCGGGGAAATCCGTCACCTCGCTGGCGCTGATGCGTCTGGTGGAGCAGGGCGGCGGGCAGATCACCCAGGGGCAGGTGCTGTTTCGGCGGCGCAATGGCGAAGTGGTGGACACCACCGCGGCGTCGCAGTCGGCGATGCGCTCGCTGCGCGGCGCTGATATCGCGATGATTTTTCAGGAGCCGATGACCTCCCTCAATCCGGTGTTCCCGGTGGGCGAGCAGATTGCCGAATCTATCCGTTTGCATCAGGGGAAAGATCACCGTACCGCGCGCGCCGAAGCCCTGCGCATGCTGGATTTAGTGCGTATTCCCGAAGCGAAAAACATTCTCGACAGCTACCCGCACCAGCTCTCTGGCGGGATGCGCCAGCGCGTAATGATTGCCATGGCGCTGTCGTGCAAACCGGCGCTGCTGGTGGCCGATGAGCCAACCACGGCGCTGGATGTGACCATTCAGGCGCAAATTTTGCAGCTAATCCGCGTGTTGCAAAAAGAGATGAATATGGGAGTGATTTTTATCACTCATGATATGGGCGTGGTGGCGGAAATTGCCGACCGCGTGCTGGTGATGTATCGCGGTAATAAGGTGGAAGTCGGGGATGTCAGCACGGTTTTCCGCGCGCCCCAGCATCCTTATACCAAGGCGCTGCTCTCCGCCGTGCCTAAGCTGGGGGCGATGACCGGCAAAAACCTGCCGGCCCGTTTCCCGCTGCTGGTTCACGACGAGGCGGCTGGCGAATCGCCGGCGGATTTAACCCAAGATACGCTGAAGCCGGGCGCGCAGCCTGTGTTGCAAGTTCGCGACTTAGTCACCCGTTTCAACCTGCGTGGCGGCATCCTCAACCGCGTCACGCGTCAGGTTCACGCGGTGGAAAAAGTCAGTTTTGACCTCTATCCGGGCGAAACGCTGGCGCTGGTGGGCGAGTCCGGCTGTGGCAAATCCACCACCGGGCGCTCTCTGCTGCGGCTGGTGGAAAGTCAGGGGGGAAGTATCACCTTTAACGGCCAGACCATTACCGACCTGAAAGGCCCGACGCTGCAACATTTGCGCCGTGATATACAATTTATCTTTCAGGACCCTTATGCCTCGCTCGACCCGCGCCTCACCGTCGGCTACTCCATTATGGAGCCGCTGCTGGTGCACAACGTGGCGCGCGGCAAAGAGGCCGAGGCGCGAGTGGCGTGTCTGCTGGAGAAGGTGGGGCTGCTGCCGGAGCACGCGCAGCGTTACCCGCACGAGTTTTCTGGCGGCCAGCGGCAGCGTATTTGCATTGCCCGCGCCCTGGCGCTGAACCCGAAAGTGGTGATTGCCGATGAGTCCGTCTCTGCGCTGGATGTGTCGATTCAGGCGCAGATCGTCAATCTGCTGATGGATTTACAGCGCGAGTTTGGTATCGCTTTCCTGTTTATTTCCCATGACATGGCGGTGGTGGAGCGCATTAGCCACCGCGTGGCGGTGATGTATCTTGGGCAAATTGTTGAAATTGGCCCAAGACGCGCGGTGTTTGAGAATCCTCAACATGCTTACACCCGCAAGCTGATGGCGGCCGTGCCGGTCGCCGATCCTGCCCACCGCAGCAAAGAACACGCGCTGCTGGTGGATGATATTCCAAGCCCGATCCGCGCACTGCATGATGAGCCTGTGGTTTCGCCATTAGTGCGAGTCGCAGAAGGGCATTATGTTGCAAGGCACGCCGTTGGCGGCCTGTACTGATTCTGGTGTAGTCATAAAGATAAGTCACTTTGACAGCAATTATAAAAAGGAAAATTGGATGCAAACATTGAAGGGTAAGGCAGGGCTTCGCAAAGCCATCCTCGCGGTCGCCGTGGTTGGCGGACTGGCTTCCGGCTCTGCATGGGCAGCAAAAGACGTCACTATCGCCGTTGGGTCGAACTTCACTTCTCTTGACCCGTATGATGCTAACGACACCTTGTCGCAGGCCGTGGCGAAATCATTTTATCAGGGCCTGTTCGGCTTTGATAAAAACCTAAAACTGGTCAACGTGTTGGCCGAAAGCTACACCGTGAGCAAAGATGGTCTGGTTTACACCATCAAACTGCATCCGGGGATTAAATTCCAGGACGGCACCGACTTCAACGCCGAAGCTGTAAAAGTAAACCTTGATCGCGCCAGCAATCCTGACAGCCACCTCAAGCGTTATAACCTGTTCAAAAACATCGATAAGACCGAAGTCGTTGACGCCAACACGGTGAAAATCACCCTGAAGACGCCATTCTCGGCCTTCATCAACAACCTGGCTCACCCGTCTGCGGTGATCATCTCCCCGGCGGCGCTGACCAAGTACGGCAAAGACATCGGCTTCCACCCGGTGGGTACTGGCCCGTACGTGCTGGACCAGTGGAACCAGACTGATTTCGTGAAAGTGAAGAAATTCGACGGTTACTGGAAGAAAGGTGAGCCGAAGCTCGACTCCATTACCTTCCGCCCGGTGGTGGACAACAATACCCGCGCCGCGATGCTGCAAACCGGTGAAGCTGATTTCGCCTTCCCGGTGCCTTATGAGCAAACCGCGCTGTTGGAGAAAAACACCAAGCTTGATGTCGTGACCGCGCCGTCAATCCTGCACCGCTACATCAGCTTTAACGTGACCCAGAAGCCGTTTGATAACCTGAAAGTTCGTCAGGCGATCAACTACGCCATCAACAAAGACGCGCTGATTAAAGTCGCCTTTGCCGGTTACGCCGTGCCGTCTGAAGGCCCGCTGCCGCACGGCATCGAGTATGCTGCCAAATTCAAACCTTGGCCTTACGACCCGGCTAAGGCTAAAGAGCTGCTGAAAGAAGCGGGCTACCCGAACGGTTTCACCACCACTTTGTGGTCTTCGCACAACAGCAGCACCGCGCAGAAAGTGATTCAGTTTGCTCAACAGCAGCTGGCTCAGGTGGGTATCAAAGTGACCGTGACCGCGTTTGACGCCGCGCAGCGTGCTGCTCAGGTGGAAAACGTCGGCCAGAAAGATGCGGGTGTTCGCCTGTTCTACACCGGCTGGTCAGCCTCTACGGGTGAAGCAGACTGGGCGTTGACGCCGCTGTTCGCCACTCAGTCAGCACCGCCTAAGCAGTTCAACACCGCGTTCTATAGCAACCCGGCGGTGGATAAAGACTTGGCCGATGCCCTGAAAACCACGGATAAAACCGAGAAAGCCAAGCTGTATCAAGATGCGCAGACCAAAATTTGGGATGACGCACCTTGGGCCTTCCTGGTCACCGAGCGTCTGGTTTCTGCTCAGAACAAGCGCCTGAGCGGCTTCTACGTGATGCCGGATACCTCATTCAACTTTGACGATGCGGACGTGAAGTAATCACTTTCGACTAGCTTAGTTCATTAGGGGAAGCAGGGAGTGGGGTGCTCAAAGAGGGCCTCACGTCAGGCTTCTCCGTGAATTTGTTTCTTGCTAACGTCTCAGAGGTTTTTTTAATGGGCGCAGTTAATCTGTCATGCTGAATTACTTCCTAAAACGATTACTCGGATTGATACCAACCCTGCTCATTGTGGCGGTGTTGGTTTTTCTGTTTGTACATTTGCTACCAGGCGACCCGGCGAGACTGGCGGCGGGGCAGGATGCTGACCAGAGCGTTGTTGAACTGGTTCGCAAAGATCTGGGCCTCGATAAGCCGCTTTACCAGCAATTTTTCACCTTCTTCAGCCACGCTCTGCGCGGCGACTTCGGCCACTCAATGGTGTCGAAGCGCCCGGTGATTGATGAGATTGGCTCGCGATTCCTGCCTACCCTGTGGCTGACGCTCACCAGCATGGTCTGGTCGGTGATTTTCGGGCTGGTGATTGGCGTGGTGTCTGCCGTTTGGCGCAATCGTTGGCCTGACCGCGTGGGCATGGCGCTGGCGGTCTCCGGCATCTCCTTCCCGGCGTTTGCCCTCGGTATGCTGCTGATGCAGGTGTTCTCGGTGCAGCTCGGCTGGTTGCCGACTATCGGCGCAGACGGCTGGCAGCACTACATTCTGCCTTCTATCACGCTAGGCGCGGCGGTGGCGGCGATCATGGCCCGCTTCACTCGCGCCTCTTTTGTCGAGGTGATGCAAGAGGACTATATGCGCACCGCGCGTGCCAAGGGCGTGCGCGAAACGCTGGTGGTGGTGAAACACGGCCTGCGTAACGCGATGATCCCGGTGGTGACCATGATGGGCCTGCAGTTTGGCTTCCTGCTCGGCGGCTCTATCGTGGTGGAGAAAGTCTTCAACTGGCCGGGGCTAGGGCGTCTGCTGATTGATTCGGTAGAAATGCGCGATTACCCGGTGATTCAAGCCGAAGTGCTGCTGTTCTCACTGGAGTTCATCCTGATCAACCTGTTGGTCGACATGCTTTATGCAGTCATCAACCCTTCAATTCGTTACAAGTGAGCATGCGCATGAAAAACTGGCGGCGTAATGCCGTGCTGGCCTCGATGCCGGTGATAACCGCGGAGTCGGTGCAAAAGCAGCAGGTGCGCACACCCTGGAAGGCTTTCTGGCGGCGTTTTCGCCAACAGCACATTGCCTTGGCGGCGGGTGTCTTCATTTTATTGATGATTGCGGTGGCTGCGCTGGCCCCGTGGATTGTGCCATTTGATGCTGAAAACTATTTTGACTACGACCGCCTGAATGAAGGTCCTTCACTGATTCACTGGCTGGGCGTTGACTCTCTCGGGCGGGATATTTTCAGCCGTATTTTGATGGGTGCCCGTATTTCTCTGGCGGCGGGCGTGCTGTCGGTGGTGCTGGGCGGCATTATCGGCACGGTATTTGGGCTGCTGGCGGGCTACTACGAAGGCTGGTGGGATCGCATCACTATGCGCGTCTGCGACGTGCTGTTTGCTTTCCCCGGTATTCTGCTGGCGATCGCCGTGGTAGCCGTAATGGGCAACGGCATGTCGAACGTGATCATCGCGGTGGCGATTTTCAGCATACCGGCCTTTGCCCGTCTGGTGCGCGGCAATACGCTGGTGCTGAAACGCCAGACCTATATTGAGTCGGCGCGCAGCATCGGCGCTTCTGACTTCACCATCCTGTTCCGCCACATTCTGCCCGGCACGCTGTCAGCCATCGTGGTCTATTTCACCATGCGCATCGGCACCTCAATCATCACCGCCGCCAGCCTGTCGTTCCTCGGCATGGGCGCCCAGCCCCCGACGCCAGAGTGGGGCGCAATGCTCAACGAAGCCCGCGCTGACATGGTCATGGCCCCGCACGTGGCGATTTTCCCCAGCCTGGCGATATTCCTGACGGTGCTGGCGTTTAACCTGTTAGGGGATGGGTTGAGGGACGCGTTAGATCCGAAATTAAAAGGGTAAGAAGGGAGGGCTTTTGGAAAAGCCCTTCAAAACCGTGGGCGCCGGCCCACACCGGGCAAAGGGGGCGTAAACGCGCCCCCTTGTGCAATCCCGCGTTTTTTCTGTTGGGAGATCGAGGCTGCGCAGGGTCGGAATGGACATGTTTCAGTAGCCACAGTGTTTGTCGCGAAGTGTCGCCGCTTAGGCGGTTCCCTCAGTTCGGGTTTCGAGCCATAGGTCTCGAACCACTCCCTCGGCGTCACTTCTGAACGCGACCTACTGGCTTCTCAACCGTGCCTTTTCAGTGGGTTTTGGTTTGGTTTGTTCCTCCCCCTGAAAAGGGCTGGGAGCAAAGCAAAATCTATTGAAACGGTACGGTCGAAATGCCTCAAAACCGCAGTCAAAAATGGCGCTGAGCAAGAGGTTCAAGACCTGAGGCTTGAATCCCGCAGCGAAGGCACCGCCTAAGCGGCGACATTTTGCGGTGGAGAACAGGTGTAACTGAAACACGTTCGCCCCACGAGCGGAGCGCGTAGTAAAGAGCCGGGGATTCTCAAGGGGCGCGGCGATAGGCGCCCCTTGAGGCCGGTGTGGCGGCAGCGCACGGTTTTGACCTTAAAACGGTGTGGGCCGACGCCCACGGTTTTGAAGTTGAATTGGAATTTAAAAGGCGAATCTGGGTCGCCCAACCCATTAACCCATCAACTAATAGGTTTGCCGCCTGTTACCCCTATCACCTCGCCAGTAATGTAACTCGACTCCTGCGAGGCAAGGAAAACGTAGCTTGAGGCCAGTTCGGCGGGCTGCCCGGCGCGTTTGAGTGGGGTATCTGAGCCAAAGTCGGGGATGTTCTCCTGAAGCTGCCCGCCGCTGACTTGCAGCACTGACCAGATTGGGCCGGGAGCGACGACGTTGACGCGGATACCTTTCTCGGCGACCTGCTTCGCCAAGCCTTGGCTGTAAGTGATGATGGCGCCTTTAGTCGACGCGTAGTCGAGCAGGAACTCACTCGGCTGATAGGCCTGAATTGACGAGGTGGTGATGATCGTCGAGCCAGCGGGCAGATGCGGGATAGCCGCTTTGGTTATCCAGAACATGGCGAAAACGTTGGTTTCGAAGGTCTTTCTGAACTGCTCGGTGGTTAATTCCGTCACGTCAGTGACCGCCACCTGCTTGCCCGCGACCAGTGCTAACACATCTAAACCGCCCAGCTCGGAACGGGCTTTCTCCACCAGACGTTTACAGAAATCTTCATTGCTGATATCGCCCGGGATCAGCACGGCTTTACGGCCAGCCTCAATAATGTATTTCGCCACCTCTTCGGCATCCACCTGCTCTTCGGGCAGATAGGAGAGGGCGACGTCGGCCCCTTCACGGGCATAGGCAATGGCGGCGGCGCGGCCAATGCCCGAGTCGGCACCGGTGACCAAGGCTTTACGCCCTTCAAGTCGCCCTGAGCCACGATAAGTCTCTTCGCCATGATCGGGTTTTGGCTGCATTTTGGCATCAAGCCCCGGCGCGGGTTGCTTCTGCTTAGGGAAGCCATCGCTGCTGTACTGCGTCACAGGGTTTTGCATGGTGTATTGATCGCGCTTACTCATTATTCGTCCTCTCTTCACCGGTTGATGCATTAAATGTGCATGAATCATTAAGGCTAGTTGAGTGAGGTGAGATAACAACGCAGATTCATCTGATTCAAAGCTGAGGTGGGATCGACAGTGTAATAACGAAAGAATAGAGGCGGATGTGGCGAATTTACCGCCGGTTACAATGCGGGGTTGTTAATCAATGTTTACCACTTGATCCAAAAATAACCCTCTCCTTATATAGTTGCGGGGCGTTATCTCATGCCTCACTCTGCGGCGTAAAACGCCAGCTGAAATTAATGAAAAATAATTGAGGTATAGAGCAGCTTATGGGGCCTTTCTCACCGAATTCCATCCAGCGTTTTTCTCTGACATGGCTTCCCGCCGCGGCGCTTTCTCTGGCGCTGGGCGGCTGTTCAATGGCCAGGGCCGTGCAGAGCAGCGCTGAACCGCCACTCGACGCGCGGCTTAATGAGCAGGTGGTGATGCTTGCGGCGCATCTTGGCGATCGCACGGTTGAGCTGCAAACCACTATTTTCAAACCTTCGGGGCCGGGACCTTTCCCGATGGTGGTGCTCAACCACGGTAAAAACCCCGGCAAGGCCCGAGATCAAAAACGCTCGAGACATCTGCGAGTGGCGGCTGCCTTGGTGGAGCGCGGCTATGTTGTCGCCATCCCTATGCGTGAAGGCTTTGCGGGTTCAGGAGGACGCTATCCTGACGACCACTGCGATACCTACAAGCATGGCTTAGACGAGGCGCGAGACGTTGCTGCGGCGATTAATGAATTGGTGAAACTGCCTTATGTCGACAGAACGCGCATGGTGATTGCAGGGCAGTCAGATGGCGGCCTAACCACTATCGCGCTCGGTACCCAGCAGATCCCCGGCGTGCTGGGCTTGGTGAACTTTTCCGGCGGGCTGCGGATGCGCACCTGCAGCGATTGGCCGCAAAGGCTGGTCGCCACCTACGCGGCCTACGGCAAACAGGCCCGCTATCCGTCACTGTGGTTCTATGGCGACAACGACCAAAACTGGCCACAGCCTATGCCACAGCAGATGTTCTCGGCTTATTACAGCCACACGATAGGCGCAGCGCATGAAGCGAAGATGGTCGATATCGGCGTGTTCGGTAAAAACTCCCACGTATTCTTCGACACTAAAGACGGCGTGAAACTCTGGCTGCCGCAAGCCACGGTATTCTTCCACTCTCTAGGCCTGCCGTTTGAGCCTGTGAAGCGAGGTACGGTTTAGCGCCCTCTCCTTTTTAAGGAGAGGGCTGGGGTGAAGTTTACTTTAGCTCCCTCCCTTGGCAAGGGGAGGGTTGGGGTGGGGTATTTATCACCTAACTTACTGAGTTTTTTGCAATACCCCCTCCCAGCCTCCCCCTTATCAGGGGGAGGAGCTGAAGGTTAAACCCTTATCGAAGTAGGAATAAAATCAAAACTCAACCGTGTAACCACTGCGCGTGGAACCTCAGATGCTCCTCGATAAAAGTCGCAATCGTGAAGTAGCTGTGGTCGTAGCCCGGCTGAATGCGGATCTGCAACGGCCAGCCTTGCTGACGCGCCAGCTCAACCAACTTGGATGGCTGGAGCTGATCGGCAAGGAACTGATCGTCGTCGCCCTGATCGATCAAGATCGGGAAGGGTTTCTGATCCTTGGGCAGCGTATTCAGCAAGTGGCAGCTGTCGTACTGCAACCATTGGTTCTCGTCATCGCCCAAATAGGCGCTGAAAGCTTTACGCCCCCATGGCACCTGACAAGGGTTAACGATGGGCGCGAAAGCTGATACTGAGCGGAAACGCTGCGGGTTGCGCAGGGCTAACACCAATGCTCCGTGGCCGCCCATGGAGTGGCCGCAGATTGACTGTTTATCACTGACGGAGAAATGCCCGGCGATGATTTGCGGCAGCTCGTCGATAATATAGTCATACATACGGAAATGGGCATCCCACGGCGCGCGGGTGGCGTTGAGGTAGAACCCCGCGCCCTGACCCAAATCGTAATTTTCGTCATTGGGCACATTGTCGCCGCGTGGGCTGGTGTCTGGCATCACCAGCACCAATCCCAATTCGGCGGCAATGCGCTGCGCCCCGGCTTTCATCGTGAAGTTTTCATCGTTGCAGGTTAAACCTGACAGCCAATAGAGCACCGGCGGCGGATTATCATCACGCGGCGGTGGCAGATAAATGCTGAATGTCATGCTGCAATTTAAACTGCTGGAGGTATGGCGGTAGCGCTGTTGCCAACCGCCAAACATTCGGTGTTCTTCGAGTAGTTCTATCGAGCTGCTCACCGTTAGGCTCCCTTATTTATTAAAGTGGATAACGGAACGAATGGACTTCCCATCGTGCATCAAATCAAAGGCTTCGTTAATGTCGTCCAGACCCATGGTGTGGGTGATGAAGTCATTCAAGGCAAACTCGCCGTCGAGATAACGCTGCACAATGCCCGGCAGCTGGGTGCGGCCTTTGACGCCACCAAAGGCAGAACCACGCCATACGCGGCCTGTGACCAGTTGGAAGGGACGAGTTGAAATCTCTTCACCCGCGCCTGCGACGCCGATAATTACCGATTCACCCCAGCCTTTGTGGCAGCACTCAAGCGCAGAGCGCATTACATTGACGTTGCCGATGCATTCGAACGAGAAGTCCACGCCGCCGTCGGTCATTTCAACAATTACGTCCTGAATCGGCTTATCAAAATCTTTTGGATTGATAAGATCGGTTGCACCCAGTTTGCGCGCCAGGTCGAATTTGCTGGTGTTGAGATCGATACCGATGATGCGACCCGCGCCCGCCATCACGGCGCCAATAATTGCCGACAGGCCGATACCACCGAGGCCGAAGATAGCAACGGTGTCGCCTTTCTTCACTTTGGCCGTATTCATCACCGCGCCCATGCCGGTGGTGACGCCACAGCCCAGCAGGCAGACTTCTTCCAGCGGCGCTTCTTTGTTGATTTTGGCGAGGGAGATTTCAGGCACCACGGTATATTCAGAGAAGGTGGAAGTGCCCATGTAATGGAAGATTGGCTTGCCGTCTTTGAAGAAACGGGTGGTGCCGTCTGGCATCAAACCTTTACCCTGCGTGGTGCGAATCGCCTGACACAGGTTGGTTTTGCCAGATTTACAGAACTTACACTCGCCACATTCTGGGGTGTACAGCGGAATGACGTGATCGCCTACCGCGACGCTGGTGACGCCTTCGCCCACGGCTTCGACTACGCCGCCGCCTTCATGGCCCAAAATCGCCGGGAATACCCCTTCAGGATCCTTGCCGGACAGGGTGTAAGCATCGGTATGGCACACGCCAGTAGCGACGATGCGCACCAGAACTTCGCCTTTTTGCGGCGGCATTAAATCCACTTCTTCAATGGAAAGTGGCTGGTTAGGGCCCCATGCAACGGCTGCGCGAGTTTTGATCATTTCCACGGTATTGCTCCTGTTTTATAAATTGTCGCCCTTGATACAGCTTCAATGACTGTGGGCTCATATTGCTGGTTGTTCTAACTCGCCAGCAATGGGGTGTTTGAGTAACGGCACGACGCCGCCGTTTTGCGCGATGATCAGCTCTTTAAGCGCCCGCACGTTAGGGGTGAAAGCGTCGCGTCGCCAGATAAGCCACGTCGCGGTATCGGCGAAACTGTCTTCGATTTCATGGGCTTGCACCCGTTCATTGCCCGGCAGCTGATCCAGCACGCTGCGCGGTACCATGGCAATGCCCGCCCCGCTGGCGACGCAGGCCACCATCGAATGATAGGACTGAATTTCCATAATATTGCTGACAGCCAGCCCGGTGTGTTTAATCCACGACTGTAGGCGCGTGCGATAAGAGCAGGTGGCGCGGAAAGCAAAAACCGTATGGCCGCTGCGCCCCGGTGGGGGGTCGAAAGGCGATTCTCCCTGCGGCGAGATAATTACCAGACGCTCGCGAAAGGCGATACAGCCGTTGATGTCGTCATAATCAATCGGCCCATCGACCAGCGCGGCGGCCAGTTTGCCATCGCGCACGCCATCAATGGTCTCTCCCGAGGTGGCGGTATTAAGCGACAGCGACACCTGAGGGTAATGCTGATGATAAGCCGCCAGCAGGCTGGGTAGACGGGTCGCCGCCGTGCTCTCCATTGAGCCGAGCGCAAAACCCCCGGCAGGCTCACCGGCGTGGGTGATACTCATGGCTTCATCGCTCAGTGCCAGAATGCGCTGGGCGTAATTAAGAAAATTGTGGCCCATCGCCGACAGGCGAATTCTCTGCTTCTCGCGAATAAATAAGTCACAGCCCAACTCGATTTCAAGCTGGCGCAGGCGCGTGGTCAGGTTGGAGGGCACGCGATGCAGCTGCTCGGCAGCGCGCGCCAGCGAGCCGGTTTCCGCTACGCTGCAAAACATACGCAATTGTGTCAGGTCCATCGCCACCCTCTTGATGATGAAATGCCGAGATTGCCTTCTGAGTGAATTCTCTAAGAAGAAACAACTTGGTCATTATTATTCACTTTTCGTGATTGTATCCGCAAGGCATGATGATCCACAACTTAGTTTTAACACCTATGCACAAAAGAGGGTGTTTAGTCGTTACACTTTCTCTATGTTTGTTAGATGTTGCGAAATTGTAAAAAACAATAAAACAGGGCGGAACATTATGGCATTTCGTGTAGCACTCAGCGGTTTTCTGGCATTTGTCGTCGCCATGGGGATAGGCCGTTTTGCCTTTACGCCTCAGGTGCCATTAATGATAGCTGAACATCAGTTCACGCTAACGGGCGCGGGCTTGGTCGCGGCATTCAATTATTTGGGCTACCTGTGCGGCGCTTATGACGCCATGAAGGCGAGTCGGCATCTTGAGCGCCGCCTGTGGCTTGGGCTGTGGGGCGCGGTGGCGCTGACGCTTATTTCGGCGGCGGTCACTGGTGAAGTCTTCCACAGCGTGATTCGCTTTATGATTGGTTGGACCAGCGGCTGGGCGATGGTGTTGGTGTCCGCGTGGTGCAATGAGCGTCTGCACCACTTTGGCCGTCCGGCGCTGGGCGCGGCGGTCTTCGCCGGGCCGGGGGCGGGTATCTTCCTCAGTGGGATTCTGGCCGTGGTGATTCATAGCTTGCAGCTCAGCTCGGCCGAGGCCTGGGCGGTGTATGGCGTTCTGGCCTTTGTGTTTATTGCGTTGATCAGCGTCAACTTGCCGCGAACCGGCGAGTTGCACCGGACCCACGTGGCGACTGAGCCGTTGAAAATGACGCCGACCCTGAAGCGTCTGGTGTGGAGCTACAGTCTGGCCGGATTCGGCTATATTCTACCCGCCACCTTCCTGTCGCAGATGGCCAGCGCGCGTTTCCCCGAAAGCCTGTTTGCCCAGTTCGTCTGGCCGGTGTTCGGCGGAGCGGCGGTGATTGGGATTATCATCGGCATTCTGACCCGTCACTGCCTGACCACCCATACTCGTCTGGCACTCACCCTGTGGGCACAGGGGTTAGGGATTCTCTCTGCCGAAGTGATCCCAGGCGTCAGCGGACTGGTGATAGGTGCGGTGCTGGTGGGCGGCGGCTTCCTGAGCGTGGTGCAGCTGAGCCTGCAATATGGCCGCGAATTGGCGCCAGACCACAGCCGTTATCTGGCAGGGCTGTTAACCACCGGCTACGCGGTGGGGCAGCTGTGCGGGCCGATTCTTTCTGCTATTTCGACTGCGATGACTCACCGTCTTGAACCTGCGCTGTATGTCGCGCTGGTAGGCTTTATTATTGCTGGTGCATTAGTGGTCGGGCGTCCGGGGCAACGCGTTGCCAGCGCCAAAGCATAATATATATTAGGGGAATGTTTATTTATTAAATATTCCCCGTAATTATATAATTAGCTTTATCAGTAATAATTTATAAATCAAAGATAAATGATTGAGTAAAAATATACTAAGAATATATTTAGGTTTGAGTTTGGTTGTTCTGATTTTTGAGTTTTAATAAGCGAATAGTCTAAGGTATTACCCCGGTAAATACTTTCTCGAAATAATTATCTACACATCCTCTTTTTTGTGGTTTTTCCCACACAGAAGAATCTTGGCTACTGGCTATTGAGTTGTGCCTTGGTGCCGATATAGTGATTAAAAGCCGCAAGGTTTTTAACAACGGGATATCACTATTTAGATGAATTAATAACGCGTTTGTTTATTTAATCTAATGCAAGGAGCAACAATGAAAAAGGCCACTTATTATACAGCTTGTGTTCTGTCTATGACTGCCGCCCCCTCTTTGGTGCTGGCAGAAACCGACCCTTCTTGGTTTACCCCGGAGAAGGTCACTGTTGGGCTTTCATTAGGCCAGCTACAAGGGGAAGCCAAAGAGCGGGTGTATGATCCAGAAGAGGGGGGACGCAAAGTGAGCCAACTGAATTGGAAATATAATAATGCCGGCATTGTTAAAGGGGATTTTGCGTGGGACTTCTCGCCATGGGCCTCTCTCGGCTTTAACGGCTGGACCACGCTGGCCTCTTCCGGCGCGTCAATGGATGACTATGATTGGCTGGATACCTCTAAATCACAGTGGACCGACTGGTCAAGCCACTCGAATACCAAGCTTAATTATGCCAACGAATTTGATATCAATATTAAAGGTTGGTTGTTAAATGAAGAGCAATATCGGCTGGGGCTGCTGGCGGGTTATCAACAAAGCGCATTTAGCTGGCTGGCGAAAGGCGGCAGTTACAATTACAACAGTGGTAAGGACATCGGCAATTGGCCTCGTGGAGAGCTCTCTATTGGTTACAAGCAGAAGTTTAAACTGCCTTATATCGGGCTGGTGGGCCGGTACCAATATGAGAAATTCGAAACTAACCTGGTGTTTAAATACAGCAATTGGGTCAGTGCCAATGCCAATGACGAACATTATTCAAGAAATACAACATTCAAAGATGATGTCAATAATGCGCGCTATTACGCCGTCGTGGCAGATGTCGGCTATTACGTCACGCCACAGGCAAAGGTTTATCTGGAAGGAAGCTGGAATCAGTATCAAGAGAAGCGCGGCTCCGTGAATTCCCACGATCGCTCTGACGGGACCTACACGACATATAAAGATTCAGGCAGTATGGAAAACGAGTTTTATACTGTGACTCTGGGAGTAAAATACAGCTTCTGAGTTCCCAGTCCGTCCGGCTTCCCCTCTGGGTGCCGGACGGAATGCCTCGTCCTGCCCCCATTTGTGCAATATTGATAAGTTGCAGCTATTTCACTCATCATGAATCACAATCACTGGATTATGAATCCGCACTCCACTACAGTAAGCCACCTCATTTTGGTGTGATCTGCGTCAACTTGACGACACTTGCGGGACCTGCTGGAGAATAACTATGTCAACTTTGAGTAAAGAAGCCATTCTGGTACACGAGGCATTGCTGGCCCGTGGACTGGAAACCCCCCTGCGTGAGCCTCTGCCAATCGATAATGAAACGCGTAAACAGCGAATCAAAGAGCATATGACCGGCATCATGCAGCTGCTCAATCTTGACCTTGCAGACGACAGTTTGGCGGAAACGCCGCACCGCATCGCCAAAATGTATGTCGATGAGATCTTCTCCGGCCTGGATTACGCCAACTTCCCCAAAATCACCGTCATCGAAAATAAGATGAAAGTGGATGAAATGGTGACCGTGCGCGATATCACCCTGACCAGCACCTGTGAGCACCACTTTGTGACCATCGACGGCAAAGCCACCGTGGCTTATATCCCGAAAGATAAAGTGATCGGTTTGTCGAAAATCAACCGCATCGTGCAGTTCTTCTCCCAGCGTCCGCAGGTTCAAGAGCGTCTGACCCAGCAGGTGTTGTTAGCCCTGCAAACCCTGCTTGGCACCAACAACGTGGCGGTGTCGATTGATGCCGTGCACTACTGCGTTAAAGCGCGCGGTATCCGTGATGCGACCAGCGCCACTACCACCACGTCACTCGGCGGCCTGTTTAAGTCGAGCCAGAACACGCGTCAAGAATTCCTGCGCACCGTGAGACACGCCAGCTAATCGCGTTTTTACTCATTCGAAAGACAGTTGAAAGCTTTAAGTTGCGGCACCTTTTAGGTGCCGCTAGTCTATCTGGCATACTCATTTTCTGATGTCATCCACTTTGCAGCCAACTTTCATGACAAAACCTTCAGGAACCCACCCGCGCATTGCCACCCTCGATTTTGCCCGTGGCATCGCCATCCTTGGCATTTTATTGCTCAATATCAGCGCGTTTGGGCTGCCGAAGGCGGCTTATCTCAATCCGGCCTTTAACGGCCAGCCGTCGAGCAGCGACGCATGGACCTGGGCGGTATTGGATCTGCTGGCGCAGGGCAAATTCCTCATGATGTTCGCCATCCTGTTTGGCGGCGGTCTTTACTTGCTGCTGCCTCGCGGCAAACATTGGATTCAGGCGCGGTTGTCACTGTTGCTGCTTTGCGGCCTGTTACACGCGGCGTTCTTTTGGGATGGCGACATCCTGCTCTCCTACGGATTGATTGGTCTGGTGTGCTGGCGTCTGGTCAGAGAAGGGCGCAGTAGCCAGTCGCTGATTAATACTGGCATTATGCTCTATTTGATTGGCGTCGCGGTGCTGCTGATGCTGGGGTTTATCAGCAATCCACAGCCTGGCAGCTTCTGGTTGCCCGGACCGGCGCAGCTGCAATATGAGCAATATTGGAAGTTAAAAGGCGGGATGGAAGCTATCACTAATCGCCTCGACCTGTTGTCATCAAGCCTGATCGCCATTGCCGTACAGTACGGCTGGGAGCTGGCAGGCGCTATGCTGCTAGGGGCAGGGCTGATGCGCAGCGGCTGGCTGCGCGGAGCCTATAGCCAGCGTCACTACCGCCACCTTTCGGCGCTACTGTTACCGTTTTCATGGCTGATTCAAATCCCGGCCATCACCTTGCAGTGGCAGTTGCAATGGGACTATCGCTGGAGCGGCTTTTTGCTACAGGCCCCGCGTGAAGTGGGCAGCCTGATACAGGCGGTGGGCTATTTGTCACTTTGTTACGGCTTCTGGCCGCGGCTTTCTCGCTTGCGCCTGGCGCACTGGATTTCACAAATTGGCCGCATGGCGCTCACCAACTACCTGCTACAAACTCTGATCTGCACCACTTTCTTCAACTTATTTGGCTTCTACCAGCACTTCGACCGCCTACAGCTGGTGGCGCTGGTGCCTGCCGTGTGGGCCATTAACCTGCTAGTGACCTTAGCCTGGCTGCGGTATTTCAAGCAGGGACCGATAGAGTGGATCTGGCGCAAACTGACGGTTCGCGCCTCCGGTGTTGAGGAGAACAGCCTGAGTTGATATTCACACAAATTATAAATATGAGAGAAACGTTGCAAAATTGTATGTAAACGTTTTCTTTCCTGTGACGAGATTCACGCAGGTGTTTTCACAAAATGTTTAGGATATCGCTCGTGCAGCGTTAGCCGATAAAAACAGGAAACACCATGATCACTGTACTGCTGTCTGTTTTCACCTCTTTGTTCTCCACCTGGGCACGAACTTTTTCATTTCCTCCTTATTCTTTTCAATCAGTTAGCTCAATTAATCTGCCCACGCAGGCGCAGCCATTATTGCCACAATCTGGAGCGACCCATGGTCACCATTCGTGATGTGGCGAAGCTGGCCGGTGTGTCAGTGGCGACCGTTTCCCGCGTGTTAAACAACCCCGCGATCGCCAGTAAAGAGGCGCGTGAGTTGGTATTACAGGCCGTGGCTGCGTTGGGTTACAGGCCGAATGCCAATGCGCAGGCGCTGGCAACTCAGAGCAGCGACACTATCGGCGTGGTGGTGATGGACGTCTCCGATCCTTTCTTCGGCGCGCTGGTTAAGGCCGTCGATACCGTGGCGCAGCGCCACCAAAAATATGTGCTGATTGGCAACAGCTATCATGAGGCGGAGAAAGAGCGCCACGCGATAGAAGTGCTGATCCGCCAACGCTGTAATGCTCTGGTTGTGCACGCGAAAGCGCTGGGTGACGACGAGCTGTCCCACTTTCTCAATCAGGTGCCGGGCATGGTGCTGATTAATCGGGTGATCCCCGGCTATGAGCACCGCTGCGTGTCGCTCAACAATGTCACCGGTGCTGAAATGGCCACGCGATTACTGCTATCGCAGGGGCATAAGCGCATCGGTTACATCGGTTCCAACCATGGGATTGAAGATGATTTGCAGCGCCAGCAGGGCTATTTGACGGCGATGATGCAGGGCACGTCAGCCGCCTTGACGCAGACACGTCAACCGCCGCCGGAAAGCTGGCGTGCGCAGGGCTCACCTGACCTGCAGGGCGGTGAAGCTGCCATGGTGGAGCTGCTGGGGCGCAACCTACAGCTGAGCGCGGTGTTTGCTTATAACGACTCCATGGCCGCAGGCGCGCTGGCAGTGCTGAAAGAGAACGGCATCAGCGTTCCGCAAGATTTCTCATTGGTCGGCTTCGACGATATTCCCATTGCGCGCTACACCAGCCCAAAACTCACCACGGTGCGCTATCCCATTGTTTCCATGGCGACATTGGCCACTGAGCTGGCCTTAAAAGGGGCAGCCAACCAGCTTGAAACCGGCGTGTCGCACTGTTTTATGCCGACGCTGGTCCGGCGCCATTCGGTGGCACCTTGGCAAAATGTGGCACCGGTCACTTATTGACTAATTAGCGCTGTGTAACCGTTTTCAATCTGTGAGAACTTTCACAGATTATTAACATTGACGCCATTATGATTCATTCGTTTTCGACATGATTCATTTTGTGTCCTTGCTACAGGACAGGTTTTCACAGCGAGTCAGGAAGTCATACGTCAAGGAAGGCAGGCACCGTTTCATTGTTGAGGCGCGGACGCACTGCTCCCGCAGGATTGCCGGTGCCACACTCTGTACCACCCTACACAAAACCGGAGATATAAATGAATAAGAAGGTCTTCACCCTGGCTACTCTGGCTGCAAGCATGATGTTTGGCGCTGCTGCTCATGCTGCTGATACCCGTATCGGTGTCACCGTTTATAAATATGATGACAACTTCATGTCCGAAGTTCGCAAAGCCATTCAGGAAGATGCGAAGAAAGCGCCAAACGTACAGTTGCTGATGAATGACTCACAAAACAGTCAATCCACGCAAAACGATCAGGTTGACGTCATGGTAGCAAAAGGCGTGAAAGCGCTGGCTATTAACTTGGTTGACCCAGCCGCGGCTCCGGTGATCATTGCTAAAGCCAAAGGTGCTGGCATCCCGGTGGTGTTCTACAACAAAGAGCCATCACGTAAAGATTTGGACAGCTACGACAAAGCCTATTATGTCGGTACTGACTCTAAAGAGTCTGGTGTGATTCAGGGCGAGTTGATTGCTAAACACTGGAAAGCGACTCCAGCTTGGGACCTGAACAAAGACGGCGTGATCCAATACGTGCTGCTGAAAGGCGAGCCGGGCCACCCGGATGCAGAAGCTCGTACTAAGTATGTAGTGAGCACGCTGAATGACAAAGAAGGTCTGAAAACTCAGCAATTGCAGCTCGACACGGCCATGTGGGATACCGCTCAGGCTAAAGACAAAATGGACGCGTGGTTATCTGGCCCAAACGCTAACAAAATCGAAGTGGTTATCGCCAACAACGATGCAATGGCAATGGGTGCTGTAGAAGCGCTGAAAGCTCATAACAAAACCAGCATTCCTGTATTCGGCGTTGACGCCTTGCCAGAAGCTCTGGCTTTGGTGAAATCAGGCGCAATGGCCGGTACCGTGCTGAACGATGCTAAGAATCAGGCTCAGGCGACATTCGATCTGGCGAAGAACTTGGCTGACGGCAAACCAGCCGCCGACGGCACTAAATGGAAAGTTGAAAACAAAGTGGTACGTATTCCTTACGTAGCCGTAGACCAATCTAACTTGGCTGACTTTACTAAATAATCCAAAGATTACGGACAGACGAGTAAATAGCTAAATATATAGCTAAGCAGTGGCATTAATTAGCAGTGAAGTAATATCACGTTAATACCTGCATAACAGGAAGTGATGTCTTTATACCGCCGGTCTATTACTGACCGGCGGTATTCATGACGTCAGGTATTAATATAATCAGTTTCTCTTAATATTTAGCCAGGTATAATTATGGCCGATATTCCAAAGCCTGACATCACGCAGACTGACGCCGTGGCTCCCCAGCCGCGTGAGTTTCTGCTGGAAATGAGCAATGTTAATAAATCATTTCCCGGCGTTAAGGCATTAGATAATGTGAATTTGAAAGTTCGACCGCACTCTATTCACGCGCTGATGGGCGAGAATGGGGCGGGTAAATCCACCTTATTGAAATGTCTTTTTGGCATCTACAGCAAAGATTCCGGCACCATTCTTTTCCAAGGTCAGGAAGTTAATTTTAAAAGTTCTAAAGAGGCACTTGAGCAGGGCGTGTCGATGGTTCACCAAGAGTTAAACCTGGTGTTGCAGCGCACGGTCATGGACAACATGTGGCTGGGGCGTTACCCAACCAAAGGCTTCTTCGTTGACCAGGACAAAATGCTCAAAGACACGCAGGCTATCTTCGATGAGCTAGATATTGATATCGACCCGCGTGAGAAAGTCGCCAAGCTTTCTGTGTCCCAGATGCAGATGATTGAGATTGCTAAGGCTTTCTCCTATAACGCGAAAATCGTGATTATGGATGAGCCAACCTCGTCTCTGACTGAGAAAGAGGTGAATCATCTCTTCACCATTATCCGCAAGCTGAAAGATCGCGGTTGCGGCATTGTTTACATCTCTCACAAGATGGAAGAGATTTTCCAGCTGTGTGACGAAATAACCATTTTGCGCGACGGTCAGTGGATCATGACCCAGTCACTGGAAGGTCTCGACATGGATAAAATCATTTCCATGATGGTAGGGCGTTCGCTGAGTCAGCGTTTCCCAGACCGTCAGAATGTGCCGGGAGAGGTCATTCTGGAAGTCCGCAACCTGACCTCGCTGCGCCAGCCTTCAATCCGCGATATCTCCTTCGATTTGCACAAAGGTGAGATTCTGGGCATTGCCGGTCTGGTGGGGGCGAAGCGTACTGATATCGTCGAAACCCTGTTTGGTATTCGCGAAAAAGTCGCCGGAACCATCAAGCTGCATGGTAAGAAAATTAATAATCACAGCGCCAACGAAGCCATTAATCACGGTTTTGCTTTGGTGACTGAAGAGCGCCGTTCCACCGGTATTTATGCTTATCTCGATATCGGTTTTAACTCACTGATTTCAAATATTCGTAATTACAAAAACAAGATTGGCCTGTTGGACGTCAACCGAATGAAAAGCGATACCCAGTGGGTTATCGACTCCATGCGGGTGAAAACGCCGGGGCATCGCACCAGTATTGGTTCGCTGTCCGGGGGCAATCAGCAGAAAGTTATTATTGGGCGCTGGTTATTAACACAGCCGGAAATATTAATGCTTGATGAACCTACGCGCGGTATTGACGTCGGGGCCAAGTTTGAAATTTACCAGTTAATTACCGAGCTGGCGAAAAAAGAGAAGGGGATCATTATTATCTCCTCTGAAATGCCAGAACTGTTGGGAATTACAGACAGAATATTAGTTATGAGCAATGGGCAGGTTGCGGGTATTGTTGAAACAAAAAATACTTCGCAGAATGAAATTTTACGCCTTGCATCCTTGCACCTCTAATTTTTAAGGGTTCTTATTATGAAAGCATTAAATAAGAAAAGTATGCTCACTTATTTAAAAGAGGGCGGGATTTACGTTGTGTTGCTGGTGTTACTAGCAATTATCATTATTCAGGACCCGACCTTCCTCAGTCTGGTCAACTTGAGTAATATTTTAACTCAGTCTTCAGTACGCGTAATTATCGCCCTCGGCGTGGCGGGGCTGATTGTGACTCAGGGCACTGACTTGTCAGCGGGTCGTCAGGTCGGCTTGGCGGCGGTGGTTGCAGCCACCCTGTTGCAGGCGATGGATAACGTTAACAAGGTGTTCCCGCATCTTGAAGTCGTGCCTATTCCAGTGGTTATTCTGACCGTGTGCGTGATTGGCGCGCTGATTGGTTTGGTGAACGGTATTATCATCGCCTACCTCAACGTGACGCCATTTATCACCACCTTAGGCACCATGATTATCGTTTACGGTATTAACTCACTGTATTACGACTACGTTGGCTCCTCGCCGGTGGCAGGGTTTGACCCAGGATTCTCCAGCTTTGCGCAGGGCTTTATTCAGCTGGGCGGCCTGAAGATCTCCTACATCACCTTCTACGCGTTGATTGCCATTGGCTTCGTTTGGATCCTGTGGAACAAAACTCGCTTCGGTAAAAACATCTTTGCTATCGGCGGCAACCCAGAAGCAGCCAAGGTTTCCGGCGTAAACGTGCCGTTAAACCTGATTATGATTTACGCGCTGTCCGGCGTGTTCTACGCCTTCGGCGGCTTGCTGGAAGCCGGGCGTATCGGCAGTGCTACCAACAACCTCGGCTTTATGTATGAGCTGGATGCCATCGCGGCCTGCGTGGTGGGCGGGGTATCCTTCGCCGGTGGTGTAGGGTCAGTGGCGGGCGTGGTGACGGGGGTGCTTATCTTCACCGTGATCAACTACGGCCTGACCTACATCGGGGTGAACCCGTACTGGCAGTACATTATCAAAGGTTCGATTATTATCTTCGCGGTGGCGCTGGATTCACTGAAGTACGCCAAGAAGAAATAAGAGTGGGGAGCAGGAAGAACCAACAACTAAAAAATCAGCAGTAAATAAATCAATAGTACTAACAAGGGCGCTTCGGCGCCCTTGTTGTTTTATAGTCAATGAGATTCCCGCGACTGCGAGAACGGGTTGCGGCCCGGCACCATTGGCCGCGAAGGCGGTGGTGGAGGTGCGTCACCATCCACACTCTGTTCCTCGGTGTCGTTAGCTTCTTGCTCGGCTTTGAGTCTGGCGGCTTCATCGGCCGCCGCTTTGTCCGCCGCGGCTTTCTCTGCGGCTGCTTTAAGCTGGGCGGCTTTCTCTTCCGCCGCTTTCTTCTCATCGGCCAATTTCTGTTGCAGTACCAGCAGCTGCTCAGGCGTTACGGCCGGGTAGCCCTGCGCGTCATCCGGGATGTGATGGACGGCGGGGATCGGGATCAGCGGGCCAAGGAAGCGCGGCTCGCGTTTAAGGATATACAGGTCAGTCAGCGCACCAAGGCGGGCGAAGATTTCACGCACGCGAACGGTCATGATGTCTTTCGGCGACGGCACGGCGAAGCACTGGGCCTGAATCCCCATGTGCAGCGCAATATACAGGGCGCGCTCGCAGTGGAAACGCTGGGTGATGATCAGGAAATCATTGGTGTCGAACACCTTGCGGGTGCGCACGATAGAGTCCAGCGTGCGGAAACCGGCGTAGTCGAGCACGATATCGCTGGCCGGAATGCCCGCTGCCATCAGGTCACGGCGCATGGTCATTGGCTCGTTATAGCTTTGCTGGGCATTGTCGCCGCTCAACAGCAGGTATTTTACTTTGCCGCTGTTATAGGCATTGATGGCACCCTGAATGCGGTAGAGATAGTACTGATTGGGGACGCCGGTGCGGTAATACTTGGCCGTGCCGAGCACCACGCCGACCTGACGATGCGGCAACTCTTGCACTTCGTCATAGACATAATCTTTGGTTTTCCAGCTGATCCACCGGTCAAGCCCAATAGCGACAACCAACATCAATACTATGATGCTGATGAAGCCTACTATCAGTCGCTTAATCATAAACTCGTCATCCTTCAGGTTGCAGCGGCCTTAGCGGCTAACGCTATGCTCTTTCGCTTCCCTGAGTCGCTGCTGGAAATCAGGAATTCAAGGCTACTTGACCTATCGAAACCATGCAATAAGCACGGCTCCGTATCTCGGGGCTTCGCGGAATATTTCAGCAACAATGGGGTAATTACTTCGTGCTGTGGAAGCTGTATTCCAATTTTGGTGTAAAACAGCATAAAAAAGGGCCAGTGCAGAAGCTGCCTGGCCCGATGATCTCTAGCGTGAGTCCGCGAAGATTAGAACGACGTGCGTTTGTAATCGCGGTACTGCGGTGACCAGAAGTTATGCTCAATGGCTTTTGACAGCGCATCTTCAGAGGTCACCATCGCCACACCTTGCAACTGCGCGGCTTTACCCACTTCCATGGCGATGCACTTAGACACGCCCTGAATGTCATTGACGTCTGGCAGCAGGGAGCCTACGCCATCCGTCGCCAGCGGCGAACACTCTGCCAGCGCGCGGCTGGCGGCCATCAGCATCTCGTCAGTCACGCGGGTTGCACCCGATGCCACGACACCCAGGCCGATGCCAGGGAAGATGTAGGAGTTGTTGCACTGGGCAATCGGGTAGACAGTCTCTTTGTAGGTCACTGGAGAGAACGGGCTGCCGGTCGCGACCAGCGCGTTGCCGTCGGTCCAGGTGATGATATCCACCGGCTGGGCTTCCACGCGAGAGGTCGGGTTGCTCAGTGGCATCACGATTGGGCGCTCGCAGTGCTTGTGCATTTCGCGGATAAGCTCTTCGGTGAACAAACCAGGCTGGCCGGAAACGCCAATCAGCACGGTAGGTTTTGCATGGCGAACCACGTCCAGCAGGGAGATGCTGTCGTTATCCAAGCCCCAGCCGGAGAGGTCGGCGCTTTTTTGCGTCAACTTGCTCTGGAAATCTAACAGGTTTGGCAGTTTGTCGGTCAGCAGGCCGAAACGGTCAACCATGAAGATGCGCGCACGGGCTTCTTCGTCGCTCAGGCCTTCGGCTTTCATACCGGCGATGATCTGCTCGGCGATACCGCAACCGGCAGAGCCTGCACCCAAGAAGGTGACAGTCTGGTCGCGCAGGCGGCAGCCTGCGGCTTTACTGGCGGCAATCAGGCTGCCCAGCGTTACGGACGCGGTGCCCTGAATGTCATCATTGAAGCAGCAAAGCTCGTCGCGGTAGCGCGTCAGCAGCGGCATGGCGTTTTTCTGCGCGAAGTCTTCGAACTGCAACAGCACGTTCGGCCAGCGCACTTTTACGGCTTCGATGAACATGTTAACGAATTCGTAGTACTCGTCACCGGTGATGCGCGGATGACGCCAGCCCATGTACAGCGGGTCGTTCAGCAACTGCGGGTTGTTGGTGCCCACGTCGAGAACCACCGGCAGGGTGTAAGCCGGGCTGATACCGCCACAGGCGGTGTACAGGGAGAGTTTACCGATTGGAATACCCATGCCACCGATGCCCTGATCGCCAAGGCCCAGAATGCGTTCGCCGTCAGTCACTACTACCACTTTTACGTGCTGTTTGGTGGCGTTCTGCAACATATCGTCGATGTGAGCGCGGTTTGGGTAGGAGATAAACAGGCCGCGGGCGCGACGGTAGATATCAGAGAAATGCTCGCAGGCTTCGCCAACGGTTGGGGTGTAAATCACCGGCATCATTTCACTGAGGTGGGAATCAATCAGGCGGTAAAACAGGGTTTCGTTGGTGTCCTGAATGTTGCGCAGATAAATGTGTTTATCGATATCGCTTTTGAAGTCTTGAAACTGGCGGTAAGCACGTTCGGCTTGTTCTTCTATGGTTTCAACGGCTTCCGGCAGCAGTCCATGCAAGTTAAAGTTGTTACGTTCTTCTTCTGTGAAGGCACTACCTTTATTCAGCAGCGGGAATTCAAGCAGGATTGGGCCAGCATGTGGAATATACAGCGGGCGTTTACTCTCGTATTCAAGTTCCATTGATTTTACTCTTCGGCTATCGGAGCGGGTTGCTGTTTTCTTATTATTTACTATCTCAGGGAGCTGATCCTAAAAGATAAAGTAAATATGTACAGTATTTGTTATCAGCCTATGACGAAAGGCAGAGGAAATGTGATTTGTGTCCTATTTCTGCACAGAAGGGTAACAACGGAAAATAACTATTTCAAATGCCAGACGGGGAAAGGGAATTAGGTAACTAAAAAAAGTGATTTCCGACGACAGAGGGTGGGTTTAATCCCTGCCGTCGGGGGAACAAATAATAATTTACAGCGTAATTGCCGTTAATTGCTGGCAGCCCAACGCGGCGAGGGTGGCGCGGGTGGCATCGTGCTGACTGACCAGCGGCTGGTGGCGTTCGACGATCACCGCACGGCGGATTTTCAGGCAGTCTTCACCGGACAGATTCAGCAAAATCAGCGCCCCTTGCAGCGGCGGCAGGCTCGGATTAAATGCGGCGTTCTCCGCGTAGCGCCCGGCGAAAATCTTGCCAGTTTCCGTTTCCAGCGCGACGCCGCTGTGTGACTGGCTATAAGGCGCGTGGCTCTGGTTACACGCATCTAAAGCCTGTTGGCTGAGGGCGTCTTGCTCGGCAATCTGATAACCGTGATTGACCTTGTCCATCAGCAGCGTGGTGATATCCAAGTCTTTCGGGCCGAAGGAGTAGGGCAGGTAGTCGCCCAGCGTGGCGACATCGCGGTCCGGCAGATGGATATTCAACTCAGTGCCGCTGTTCAGCTCATTCATAAACTGACGGCAGTGACCGCACGGCGTGTAGTTGACGGTGATCGACGCCAGTTTGGCCTCTCCGCGTAACCAGGCGTGCGTCACCGCAGACTGCTCCGCGTGCACGGTTTGCTGCATGGAAGCGCCACTGAACTCCATATTGGCACCGAAGTACAGGTTGCCAGAAACACCTCGCGCTACGGCACCCACGTGGAAATGGGAGATAGGCGTCAGGGAGCAGGCGGCGGCCAGCGGCAGCAGTGTAAACGCCAGTGCATCATCATCCAAGCCCGTCTGCGCTTTGACGTTCGCGACCTGATCGGCTGTCAACATGGCCGGGAAGTCGTCACGGCTGAGCAACGGTTCGAGTGCGGTCTGAAGAGTGGCGGGCAGTGTGGCGAATGCGTCGAGGAAACGAGAATGCATGGGTGTGATCCTTCAGGATTTACGGGAAATCATTCTATGAGTCTTTTGGGGAATATTGTGTGACTTTCGTCACTATTTTTATGAAATGAGGTGATGTTGTTGCAGTAATGCGAGATATCTCGCAAGTTTCGGCTATGCCCACGAGGAATTGCATTGCATTCGGCATAAAAAAAGCGACCCGCAGGTCGCTTTTTAATCAAGGCGGAGCTTGCCGTGCAGTTTAGCTGCGGCTTAGTTGCGGCGTTCAAACGCCAGCGCGCGGCGCTCGATCAGGCGCATCATCAGCGTCAGCAGGCCGTTAACACACAGATAAACCAGACCCGCCGCGCCAAACACCATCACATCATAGGTTCGGCCATACATTAATTGGCTGTGGCCCATCACGTCCATCAAGGTAATGGTGTACGCCAGCGACGTACTTTTAAACACCAACACCACTTCGTTCGAATAGGACGACAGGGCGCGTTTAAAAGCAAACGGCAGCAGAATGCGCAGCGACTGTTTCTTCGACATGCCCAGTGCTTCGCAAGATTGCCACTGACCCGACGGAATAGCGCGCATGGCACCGGCAAACAGCTGGGTAGTGTAAGCCGCGCTGTTCAGCGCCAGCGCAAACATCGCACAAAGCCAAGGCTGTGACAGCAAGTCCCACAACCAAGGGATTTCGCGAATCGAGGGGAACTGGCCCGGCCCGTAATAGATAAGGAAGATCTGCACCAGCAGCGGCGTGCCGGTGAACAGCGTGATGTAACCTTTCACTATTTGGCTGAGTACCGGCACTTTGAGTGTCAGCACCACGGTAAAAATCAGCGCCAGCAGCAGCGCGACGATCAGCGCCGCAATGGTCAGCGTCAGGCTGGTGTGCAGCCCTTTGACAACTTCGGGTAAGTAATCCCACATCAGGAAGCACTCCGTTCAAAGCGGGTGGTACGGAGTTCGATGCGTTTGATGACAAACTGGCTGAACAGGGTAACTAACAGATAAATCGCGGCGGCAATCATGTACCAAGTGAAAGGTTCTTGAGTGCGGGTCGCGATGCTCTTGGTTTGCAGCATCAGGTCGTTGACGCTAATCAGCGACACCAGCGCGGTATCTTTCAACAGCACCAGCCACTGGTTGCTCAAGCCCGGCAGGGCGTGACGCCACATTTGCGGCATGATTAAGCGGAAGAAAATTGCTGTTTTCTTCATGCCCAGCACTTGTCCTGATTCCCACTGGCCTTGCGGCACGGCTTTCAGCGCGCCGCGCAGGGTCTGCGAAGCATAGGCCGAATAGAGCAGGGAGAGGGCAATTACGCCACAAACAAAGGGGCTGACTTCAAAGTTATCATTAGGCAGCTTCACCGGGATTTGGAACAGGCCCAAGTTGATGTTGAAGCCGTCGGCCAGCACCACTAATAGCTGCGAAGAGCCGAAATAGATAAACAGCACCACCAGAATTTCCGGCAGGCCGCGCAGAATCGTCACCCACGCCGTACCCAGCCAGCTGACGGGTTTCCACGGTGCAGATTCCCACACCGCAAAAATCATCGCCAAAAACAGGCCGAGGACCAGCGCACAAACGGCAAGGCCGACGGTCATCCCGGCGGCGCTTGCGAGAGGTAGAAGTTCAGTCATTGATGGCAAAACTTACTGTTGGAACCATTTTGAATACAGAGTCTGGTAAGTGCCGTCAGCCTTCACTTTTGCCAGTCCGTCATTCAGTTTTTTCAGCAACTCGGTGTTGTTCTGGCGAACAGCAATGCCCAGACCCACGCCGAAGTAGTCTTTATCGGTGATTTTGTCGCCGACGGATGAGAGGTTAGGATTCTGTTTCAGCCACTCGTTCACCACGGCGGTGTCACCGAATACGGCGTCAAGACGACCATTTTTCAGATCCAGCACGGCGTTCTGATAGCTGTCGTAAGGCACGGCGGTGATCTCAGGGTGTTTTTCCATCAGGTATTTCTGGTGGGTACTGCCGTTTTGCATCCCAACGCGTTTGCCTTTCAGCGCGGCGAGGTCAGCGAACTTACCTTTCTCAGCGATGAACAGCGCGGAGTTTTCATAGTAAGGCGTGGAGAAGGCAACCTGCTTTTCGCGGTCAGGCGTGATGTCCATGCCGGAGATTACCGCGTCAAAACGGCGGAACTTCAGGCTTGGGATCAGGCTGTCGAACGCCTGATTGGTGAAGGTACAGTTAGCCTGAATCTCTTTACAGACGGCATTCGCCAGGTCAACGTCAAAGCCCTGAATCTTGTTGCCGGAGTCCACAAATTCAAACGGAGGATAAGAGGCTTCCATCGCGAAACGAATGTTTTCAGCTGCGCTGGCAGACAGAGTGACGCTCGCCAAAACAGCAGCAATTAATAATTTTTTCATCGCAAACTCCGTAGTAAACATCAATGAGACAGATAGCTGGCAAACTCTTTGGTTTGCGGCTGGGTAAAGCAGGTGGCATCGCCTTGTTCAACGACGCGACCGTTTTCCATGTAAACCACGCGGCTGGCGGTTTTACGCGCAACTTCCACTTCGTGGGTCACGATAACCTGAGTAATGCCGGTACCGGCCAGTTCGCGAATAATGCTGACGATTTGCGCGGTGATTTCTGGATCCAGCGCGGCGGTCGGCTCATCAAACAGCAGCACCTGCGGCTCCATCATCAGGGCGCGGGCAATGGCAACGCGCTGCTGTTGGCCACCGGAAAGATGCAGTGGGAAGCGCGACGCGTAGTCAGTCAGGCGCAGGCGGGTCAGCAGCTTTTCTGCCCGCTTCATGGCGACATCTTTGCTTAAACCCAATACGCGGATTGGCGCTTCAAGCAGGTTGTCGAGCACCGTGCGGTGCGGCCATAAGTTATATTGTTGGAAAACCATCCCGACGTTTTGGCGTAGTTCACGCACCGCCTTTTCGTCAGGTTTTTTGGTGAAATCGAAGGTGTTCCCGGCTATCTGCAACGTGCCTGAACGCGGCATTTCTAGCAGGTTTAACACGCGCAGAAGAGAACTTTTCCCGGCACCGCTTGGCCCGAGCAACACGAGGGTTTCTCCGGCTGGGCAGTCGAGCTGAATGTCGAACAACGCCTGATGTGCGCCGTAGAAGCAGTTGATGTTATTTAGTTGAATACTCATGCGCAAATAGTGAATAGCCATTGATGCCGCGGATGTTAACTTCTGTAGCATAGTTATGCAACGATCGCGGCTTAAAATTTATGAGTGAGGTGCTTTAGTAGTAAACCATAGCACATCATATTGTCTCCCCTTCATCCTTCAAGCCGTTTCTGCGTTGGCTGCCTTCACTCACCCCGGTCACTTACTGGAGTAAGCTCCCGGGGATTCGCTCAGTTGCCGCCTTGATCCAACTCGAATGATTTAGGGGAGCTACTCATCGCGATTATTGATTTTCCAGAACCTGACGCAGGGTACCGCTGGAGGCGAAGTCGAGGTCGGCCATGTAGCGCACGTCGTCGACAGTCCAGCATTGGCCTTCGCGCACCATCAACACTTCATCTTTCCAGGTTGAATTCGCGCCGTTGTCTTTGGCGTGGGTCATGGTCACGCGCAGCGGGATGTTGCGGGCGTCGGTATTCGGAATAGTGGAGGCATCATCAACCCAGGCCGAAGTCGGGCCGTCGAACAGGCTGGAGAACACGTCGCCGTCGCTAGCACCCTGTTTTTCATTCGGCGTGGCGGCGATATCTACTTTACGTTCAGACTGTGCCTTGAGCAGCGCGTTATACAGGCCGGTGCTCAGGTAAGGGCGGTATTGCGCCAGCTGGCTGCTATTCGGCAGGCCAGAACCGCCATTTTTAATGCGTAAATCATAGAATTTCTGCGCGACGGTGTCCGGGCCTCCATCAACGCAGGGCGCAGTGCGGCTGCCAATATCCTTAAAAGCCGGTTCAACCGTAGTACATGCGCTGAGGGTCAGCACCAGGGGGATCGCGGCGGCAAGTGTTTTATATTTCATCGTATTCCTTACTGAAAGATTGAACGTTTTCACCATGACTTTCTTTAGCATACAGTATAAAACCGATTTGGATTGATGCACGGTGCGGTGCGAAATCAACCTCAGCTCATAAGCTATACTCAAGGCTTTGGCCGATGACTGGCTGGCAAACGGACGAAAACTAATAAGGAATACTTATGCAACATTTCCTCACTGCTTCCTTTGAATTCTGCTTATGAAGGCGTTATGGCGCAACGGCGGAGCGATGATTGCCGCCATAATGCTGCTGACGGGCTGCCAAACCTCGCCGTCTTCCGAGCAGAATTTACCCTATCGGCTAGAAAGCCAGCGCCAGGCGCAGGGCGCTGACCAGCGCGTGCGTTTTCTGGTGATCCATTACACCGCCGAAGATTTCCACAACGCATTAAATACGCTTACTGATGAGCACGTCAGCGCACATTATTTAATTCCGGCGCACCCGCCGGTGGAAAACGGCAAACCCGTGGCGTGGCAGCTGGTGCCAGAGTCGCAGCGCGCCTGGCACGCCGGGGCCAGCGGCTGGCGCGGGCGCACCAATCTCAATGACACCTCTATTGGCATTGAGCTGGAAAATAAAGGCTACAGCCGCCATCTGCTGGGCAAGCATTTTTACCCATTCCCGCCCGCGCAAATTGACCTGCTTGCCGATCTCAGCCAGCAAATTATCCAGCGCTACCAGATTGAGCCGCGCAACGTGGTCGGCCATAGCGATATCGCGCCGCTGCGCAAAGACGATCCGGGGCCGCTGTTCCCATGGCGTGAACTGGCGAAGCGCGGCATAGGCGCGTGGCCCAACGCCCAGCGAGTCAGGGATAATCTGGCGGGGCGCGATCCGCATCAGTCAGTGGATAAAGCCGACCTGCTAGCGAAGCTTCAGCAATACGGCTATCCGGTGACGCCAGACATGAACCAAGCCCAGCAGCGGCGGGTGATTGCCGCTTTCCAGATGCATTTTCGCCCGGCGGATTATCGCGGCGAGGCCGATGCTGAATCTGACGCCATTATCAGCGCGCTGTTACAACAGTATCCGGCAGGGAATTAAGAAGGGTGGGGTTAGTCGCGCTTATTACCGACGCCCTGCAAACCTTGCAGACGGCCGTGGTCGCGCAGCCAGTTGGCGGTGCGGATAATGCCCTGATCGAGTGAGATCACCGGGCGATAGCCCAATTCATCCTGCGCGCGCTGCGTGTCGAGGGTGAGATCGAAATTGAGCTTGGCGACGCTGTAGTGGGTCAACACCGGCTCTTTGTGCGAGTTCTTGCTGATCTTCTCCATGCCGCGCGCCATCATGTCCAGCAGCGGATAGGGCACCGAGCGAATGCGGTAATTCATCTCCAGCGCGTCCATCAAATGCTCCACCATGGTTCGCAGCGGTCGCGGCTGCTGGTTGGTGATGTTGAAGGCGCGGCCGGATTCGGTCTTTTGGGTCTGCGTCGCCAGCCACATGGCGTGCACGGCGTTTTCCACATAAGTCATGTCGACCAGCGCTTCACCACCGCGCGGCAGCATCAGCGTCCCGCCGTATTTCAACATTTGCAGCAGGCGCGGCAGCAGCACATTGTCGTGCGGCCCAAACACCCCCTGCGGGCGTAAAATCGTGAAGTGAGTCTGTGGATTGGACAGCGCCAGCGTGGTGATCACCTGTTCGGCCGCTGCCTTGCTGCGAGCAAAGGAGTTAGCAAAACGGTTGGGGCGAAAATCTTCTTTTATATTGCGATGATGGTGGAAGTCGAAGTAGATCGCGGGCGAAGAGAGGTGGACGAAGTTTTCGACACCGTAGGCGGTGGCCCATTCGCCAAGGCGGCGCGTGGCGCGCACGTTGGCCAGTTCGAACTCCTGCTCGCTGCCCCATGGGGAAATCATCCCCGAGCAGTGCCACAGGGTGTCCACATCCGCCAGCAGTACTTTGGCCTGCGATGACACCAGGCTGGTGAGGTCCGCGTGGACGAACTCCGCGCCCATTTTTTGCAACAGCGAGCCCATTGCAGCGTTACGCCCCGTCGCCCTGACGCTAATGCCTTTGTTACGCAGAAATTCTACGGCATTGCGGCCAAGACCGCTGCTGGCGCCTGTCACGAGTACTTTCATAAATAGGTCAATTCCAACGCTTTTTTACGGGGCTGAGGTTCAATCCAATACCCATGAGCAATAAGGGTGCCATTCTTTCGTGAAATTGTGCTACTTGCAATCGGAAAGGCGGAAAGCGTGACGCCAGCCGGTGCGACTGCGCGGGAAATAATCCGCGTCACAGGCCGCAGCGATCTTTTTGCCGGGCGAGGCTGGCAATGCGCTTCGCCATGCCACGAAAAATAAACTGATGAGCGGGCATCATGCTGAACCAGTAGAGCAAACCGCTAAAGCCCGCCGGGTGCCACCATGCCCGGACGTCGATGCTGCGGCTGTCGCCGTGATCGGTAATGGTGAAGGTGAGCCGCCCCAGCCCCGGCGCTTTCATGCCAAACAGCAGCGACAGTTCGCGCTGGGGCTGCAGCCCAATCACTTTCCAGCCGTCAATCTTGTCACCCAGCCGCAGCTGCGGGCGATCCGGTCGGCCATACTTCACGCGCCCACCGAGCAAATCATCGATTCTGGCGCGCAGCCGCCACAGTTTGTTGGCGTAGAAATAACCCTCTTTGCCGCCTAATTGCTGAATGACCTGCCACAGCGCAGCTTTAGATGCCGTGGTTTCCAGCTTAAATCCGGCCTGCTTCGGGTAGTAGCCGTAACCCGGACGCCAGCGGGCGCGGGCGTCAGCGTCGTAATGCCAGTCTGAGGAGTCGAGCACCTGCTGCTCTTCCTGCGCCAGCGTAGCGCGAATCGACTCGTTTACCGTGATGAGTTTCTGCGGAATAAGCTGGCGCAGCGCCGCGCTGTCGGCGGGTAAATCATGTTTCAGCCCCTGGATCAGCGCCTTCGCCAGCGGCGTCGGCACCGAGGTAATAAGACTCAGGAAGTAGACTGAAATCAGCGATGTCGGCAGAGGTAACGGCAGCAGCCAGCGGCGTTTACCACTGATGGCGATAAAGCGTTCAAACAGCGTCTGGTAACTCATATATTCCGGGCCGCCCGCGTCGAAATGGCGATGTGACTGCGGGGGAAGGGCAATCAGCCCGCTGAGATAATTCAGCAAGTTTTCCAGTGCCAGCGGGGATGATTTCGAGCGCACCCAGCGCGGCGGCGTGAGGATTGGCAAGTTGTAGACCATGTCGCGCATTACTTCGAAGGCAGCAGATCCTGCGCCGATCACAATGCCCGCGCGCAGTTCCGTCACCGGAATATCGCCACGTCGCAGCAGGTCGCCGGTGAGTTTTCGCGCTTGCAGATGGGCGGAGTGGCTGGCTTGCGGCTGCATCGAGCCGAGATAGACAATGTGTTTGATGGAGGACTCTTTCAGCGCCAGCAGGGTGTTTTGCGCCGCCTGTCGCTCTTTCTCCAGCAGGTCGTCATCCTCGCTCATGGAGTGAACCAGATAGACCAGCACGTCGGCACCTGCGAACGCTTCTTTCAAACTTTTGCTGTTATACACATCCGCGAAGCAGCAGCGCACATTGGGCCATTTCTGCTGCTGTAGCCACTCGACGCGCCTTGCTGCCGCAGTGACCTGATAGCCCTGCTGGCTGAGATGTGAAGTCAGATGCTGGCCGATGTAACCGCTGGCCCCAAGCACCACGACCCTTGTGGTTGGTATTGACACTGGCATCATCCATTTCGCTCATTGAGGAAAAAATCGATGATAAAAAAGCGGCGCTTAAGCCGCTTTGTTTATTCATCGCAAAGCTTACTTGGCGTGATGTTGCAGGAAGTCTTGCCACAGAGACACGACTTTTTGCAGATCAGCCCGACTAATGTCGATATGTGTGATCAGACGAGTCAGCGGACCGGCGCTGAGGATCACCCCACGCTCGCGCATCCACGGGCCAAGTTTGGCGGCCAACTCGGCAGATTGCTTGATGTACAGAATGTTGGTCTGCGCGCCCGGCGCGGCGATTTCCACGCCAATCGCCCGCAACTGCTGCTCAAGCCAGACCGCGTTGTCGTGGTCTTCTTTTAGGCGTTCAACGTTGTTTTCTAACGCATAAATCCCCGCTGCTGCCAGAATGCCCGCCTGACGCCAGCCACCGCCGGTCATCTTGCGCCAGCGATTGGCGCGGGTAATGTACTCGCGGCTGCCGCACAGCACCGAGCCAACCGGCGTCCCCAGACCTTTCGACAGGCAGATGGTCAGGGTGTCGCAATATTGGGTTATCTCGATCAACGGCACGTTCAGCGCGACGCTGGCATTCATGATGCGTGCGCCGTCAATGTGCAGCGCCAGCCCTTTTTCGCGGGTAAATTCAAAGGCTTTTTGCAGGTAATCCAGTGGCAGTACCTTGCCGCTGTGGGTATTTTCCAGACTCAACAGACGAGTCCGCGCGAAGTGAATGTCGTCCGGCTTGATGGCGGCAGCCACTTTGTCGAGAGGAATGGAGCCATCGGCGTCCATCTCCAGCGGCTGGGGCTGGATACTGCCGAGCACGGCGGCACCACCGGCTTCATACATATAGTTGTGGGCTTTTTGGCCGACAATGTACTCGTCGCCACGCTGACAATGGGTCAGCAGAGCCACCAAATTGGCCTGAGTGCCGGTCGGCATAAACAGCGCGGCTTCTTTGCCGGTAAGCCTGGCGGCCAGTTCTTGCAATGCATTAACCGTCGGGTCATCCCCGTACACATCGTCGCCCACTTCTGCATGAGCCATAGCCTGACGCATTGCTTCGCTCGGGCGAGTCACTGTATCACTGCGTAAATCGATCAACGTCGGAGTCCTTTTAGAAAAGTGGAGAAGGGGCGGAAGCTGCGCGGGCCGTTTTGCAACAACCCGCGCAGTACTCACAGCACTATATCCCCGACGGGGTTATCGCAGCCAGTTGGTTTTCGCCAGTTCTACCACTTCGTCGCCACGGCCGTTGATCACCGCGCGCAGCATATACAGGCTGAAGCCCTTGGCCTGCTCAAGTTTGATTTGCGGCGGCATCGCCAGCTCGTCGGTGGCGGTCACCACGTCAACCAGCACCGGGCCTTCGTAGGCAAAGGCGTCTTGCAGCGCGGCATCGACGTCGGAAGCTTTCTCCACGCGAATGCCTTTGATGCCCGCGGCTTCAGCCATGGCGGCGAAGTTCGGATTTTTCAGCTCGGTGCCGTCGGTCAGATAGCCCCCGGCCTTCATCTCCATCGCCACAAAGCCCAGCACGCTGTTGTTGAAGATGATGATTTTCACCGGCAGCTTCTGCTGCGCCAGCGTCAGGAAATCCCCCATCAGCATGGTGAAGCCGCCGTCGCCGCACATGGCGACCACTTGACGGTTACGGTCAATGGCCTGTGCGCCCAGTGCCTGTGGCATGGCGTTAGCCATCGAACCGTGGTTAAAGGAGCCAATCAGGCGGCGCTGGCCGTTCATCTGCAAGTAGCGGCAGGCCCAGACGGTCGGGGTACCCACGTCACAGGTGAACACCGCGTCGGCATCGGCAAAGCGGCTAATCTGTTGCGCCAAATACTGCGGGTGGATCGCCTGTTTGTCATTCATCGTGGCGAGGCCATCGAGGTCTTTGCGCGCCTCTTGATAGTGTTTCAGCGCCTTGTCGAGGAATTTACGGTCGCTTTTCTCCTGCAACTTCGGCAGCAGCGCGGTCAGCGTGGTTTTAATATCACCCACCAGCGCCATGTCCACCTGACAGTGCGCCCCAATGCTGCCCGGATTGATATCAATCTGGATGATAGTGGCGTCTGTTGGGTAGAAGGCGCGGTAAGGGAACTGGGTGCCGAGCAGGATCAGCGTGTCGGCATTGATCATGGCGTGGTAGCCGGATGAGAAGCCAATCAGGCCGGTCATCCCGACGCTATAAGGGTTGTCCCACTCAATATGCTCTTTGCCACGCAGGGCGTGAACCACCGGCGCTTTGAGGGTTTCTGCCAGTTTCACCACTTCATCATGGGCACCGGCACAGCCACTGCCGCACATCAGGGTGATGTTTTTCGCACCCTTGAGCACTTCCACCAGCTTTTCCATTTCGGACAGATTTGGCAGCACCAGCGGCAGCTGCGGCGGATACCATTTGGCCGTCGCGTCTTCCGGTGCAGGCTTTAGCGCCACGTCGCCCGGCAGCACTATCACCGACACGCCGCGATTGAGAATGGCTTTGCGCATGGCGATGCCCAGCACCTGCGGCAACTGGTCGGGATGGGTGATCATCTCACAATAGTGGCTGCACTCGCGGAACAGCTCGGTAGGGTGAGTTTCCTGGAAATAGCCGGTACCGATTTCGCTCGAAGGGATGTGGGCGGCAATCGCCACCACCGGCACGTGGTTGCGGTGGCAGTCAAACAGACCGTTGATTAAGTGCAGGTTGCCGGGCCCGCAGGAGCCGGCGCATACCGCCAGTTCGCCCGTCAGCTGGGCTTCCGCGCCGGCGGCAAAGGCGGCCACTTCTTCATGTCGGGTGCCCATCCATTCGATGGTTCCCATGCGGTTTAAACTATCGCTAAGCCCATTAAGGGAATCGCCGGTGACGCCCCAAATCCGTTTAACGCCAGCTTCTTCAAGTGTTTTTGCCAGCAGCGAAGCCACGGTGTGTTTCATAGATCCCTCCAGATAGACTGTTTAATCGATCGCATCGATAAGTTAAAAGCTCCGCTAATCATAGTTCATGATGCAAATGTGATTTGTTTCGAGAATGCTTTTAAGATTTCGATAGATTTCCGTATTGGTCTTCAACCTTACAGAAAAGGTCAGGGAGTGGGTTGTAGTTTTGTAAATCTATCCGGCCTAACTGTAAATCTAGATGTCTACAGGCAGGCCGGGAGTCGGGGAAAGGGAATTAGGCTAAGGTCACGTCGCCATGCAGCTGGCAGCTACAGGCCAAGACGTAGCCTTCGGCTATCTCGGCGTCGGTCAGGGTCATTTGGCTAGTGGTCGTGAAATCGCCGCCGATCACGCGGGTTTTACAACTGCCGCAGACACCGGCGCGGCAGGCGGCATTGACCGGCATTTGGTGCTGCTCCATCGCCGCCAGCAGGGTAGAACCGACGGGCACCTTGTAGTGGGCAAGCGGCGTCAGGCGAGTCATCGTCAGCAGCTTATTGCTTTGTGGCTCGGCAATCGGCTGGTGGAACTGCTCGGTGATGACGCTATTGTCCGCCGCGCCAAGGGCTTTAACCCACTGTTCAGCTAGCCGCATATAAGGCGCCGGGCCGCAAATCATCACCCGTCGCGCCGCCATGTCCTTCACACCAGTCTCCAACAGGTCTTGGCTCAGTCGCCCGGCGACAAAGCCCTCTGTTGCATTGTTCTCGGATAATAACGTTAAGTTTAACTGTGGGTGGCGTGCGGCCAACTTCCGCCACTGATCGGCGAAAATCACATCCTGTGGGCTGCGCACGCTGTAAAACACCGTCACGGGTCTGGCGGGCGTTTGCTGTAGAACCGCGCGGCAAATCGACATAATTGGCGTCACGCCGCAGCCCGCCGCCAGTAGCAGCAGGGGCTGGTCGCCGTCGCAGACAAAGCTGCCCTGAGCATCTGAAAGCCAGAGATAGTCGCCCACTTTCACCTGTTGAGTCAGCCAATTCGAGCCTTGGCCGTCGGCAATTTGGCGAACCGTCAGGGTGATAAACGGACTGACGCCGGGCGTGGAGGAGAGGGTATATGCCCGCTGCACCTGGCCGCTAGTGCCAATATTCACCAGCGCAAACTGGCCGGGCTGGTAGTCATAAGGCACATGGCTGAACAGAGATAAAGTCCAGACATCGGCGGTTTCTTGTTGAATGTCATGCACCTGCAGGCGATTGGGGCACAGCAGCGTGGGTTGGTCGGCAAACAGAGGGAAAGTCATGGCGCGTTCCTCGAGGGGCCGGTGTCGCGCACCGGCCGGGTGAAATTATTGTGGCAACATCTGGCGCAGGTCGTCCTCAACCGAGGTGATGGCGCGCAGGCCGAATTTTTCCTTCAGCACGTTCAACAGGTTTTCTGTCAGGAAGGCCGGAGCCGTCGGGCCGGTGGCAATATTCTTCACCCCGAGCGAAAGCAGAGTCAGCAAAATAACAATCGCTTTCTGCTCAAACCATGACAGCACCAGGCTCAGCGGCAGGTCGTTGACGCTGCAGCCCAGCTTGTCGGCCAGATGCACCGCCAGCATGATGGCCGAGTAGGCATCGTTGCACTGGCCGACGTCCAGCAGGCGGGGCAGCGGGCCGAGGGTGCCGAAGTCCAGCTTGTTGAAGCGATATTTGCCGCAGGCCAGCGTCATGATCAGGCAGTCGTCGGGCACGGCGCGGGCTAAGTCGGTGAAGTAGCTGCGTTCGCCACGACTGCCGTCACAGCCGCCAATCAGGAAAATGTGGCGCAGCTGTTTGCTGGCCACCAAGTCAATTACCGTGTCGGCCGCGCCGAGCAGGGTTTCGCGGCCAAAGCCGACGGTGATCTCCTGCTCGATTTCACTGTATTTGAATCCCGGCTCGGCCAAGGCTTGAGCAATCACCGGCGCAAAATCTTCCCCTTCCAGATGCTTCACGCCCGGCCAGCCGACAATGCTGCGGGTCCAGATCCGGTCACCGTAGTTGCCGACATTCGGGTCAATAATGCAGTTGGAGGTCATCACCACCGTCCCCGGGAATTTGGCGAATTCAATTTGCTGGTTCTGCCAGCCGCTGCCGTAGTTGCCCGCCAGATGCGGATACTTCTTCAACTCCGGGTAGCCGTGGGCGGGAAGCATTTCACCATGGGTATAGATGTTAATGCCAGTGCCGGCGGTCTGTTCGAGCAGCATCTGCAAATCTTTCAGGTCATGGCCGGAGATCAGAATGGCTTTCCCGGCGCGAGGCTTGACGTTCACCGCCGTCGGCTGCGGGTGCCCGTAGGCGTCCGTTTCGCCTTTATCGAGGATCTCCATCACGCGGAAATTCATCTTGCCGATGCCCATGGCATTTTCCAGCAGGGTGGCCATGTCGGCAGGCCGGGTGCCGAGCCACGCCATGAGGCGGTGATAATCGGCATAGATATGGGTGTCGGACTGGCCCAGCACGTGGGCGTGTTCCATATAGGCGGCGGCCCCTTTCAGGCCATACAGGCAGAGCAGGCGCAGGCCGTGGATATCGTCACCGACTTCGGCTTTATCGCTGTTTAAGGCAAACTGCTGGGCCTGAATCTGTAGCTGGTCGATGGCGTCGCTGGTCAAAGTCAGATTTGCCAAAGGGTGCGGGTTGCTGATGGCCGGATCCATCAGGCGGCAGCGGCTGGCAAGGGATTCGCGATAGCTAATGGCTTCGCGGGCATAAGCCACGATGCGCGCCGAGTCAAAGTTAACGTTGGTTAAGGTTGAGAAGAAGGCGCGGGGCGCAAAGGCATCAATTTCGGCATCAATGATGTCATAGCCCCGGGCGATGAGCGCCCACGAGGATAGGCCCTGTAGCACCGCCACCAGCAGGTCTTGCAGGTCAGAGGTTTCAGCCGTTTTGCCACACATCCCCTGCGCATAGGCGCAGCCGCTGGTGGTCGGGGTTCTCACCGTTTGTTCACATTGCACACAAAACATTATCCACTCCTTTTATAAGTTGCATTTATAATGCATGTTCTAAGTTAAGCCTAAGACGCAACAGGAAAGAATTGAAGTGCTTTGTGGAATAAGTGCAGATGGGTTGATTTAGCGCAATTTCTGAAGAAAGGCCGTCGCGCTGGCGCAGAGGCCAGCGCGAGGTAAAACAGGTCAGGCGGAGAAGAAGGCCATCAGGATTGGCGCGATCAGGCTCAGCAAGAAGCCGTGCACCACCGCCGGTGGCACCATGTCCAATCCACCGCTGCGTTGCAGCACCGGCAGGGTGAAGTCCATGGAGGTTGCGCCACACAGGCCCAGCGCCGAGGAGCGGCTGGAGCGCACCAAGGTTGGGATCAGCATAATGGCGCACAGCTCGCGGGCTAAATCGTTAAAGAACGCCGCGCTGCCGACCACCGGGCCGAAAGCGTCCGTCAACACAATGCCGGAGAGGGAGTACCAGCCGTAGCCGGAGGCCATCGCCAATCCGGTATTCAGCGGCAAGCCGAGCAGCAGCGCGGCCAGCGCGCCGCCGACCAGTGAGCTGACGGCCACCACCGACGCCACTAATATGCCACGGCGGTTAAGGATGATTTGGCGCAGCGTCATGCTGCTATTGCGCAGCTGCATCCCCACTAGCGCCAGCAGGAAAATCAGCGCCACTTCGCTGGCTTCTGAGGCGTAAGTCAGCCAGTGCCACTGGGTCAGGCCGAGCATGAAACCGGCGATCACCACGCCGCACAGCTTGAGTGAATCAATCGCCATATTCAGGCGAGAAGGCAGGGACTCTTGCTGATGATTGGATTTCCAGGGTTTACGCTTTTCCAACAGCCAAAGTGCGACAAAATTGAAAATGAAAATGCACAAGAAACAGACCGCCGCGTATTTGAAAATCAGCAGCAGATTCGTACTCAGATTATCGAGAAAGGCTAAGCTGACGCCCATGATGAATAGGATCACATACACCATCCAACTCAGCAGGCGGTTAATGGCATAAAGCAAAGCCGATTTTTTTAATGGAATGAGATAGCCGATGATCAGCGGCAAAAGAATGATCAGTAAACCTGAATACATGAAGCTTTCCGTGTAGTTGCGAGTCCTGAAGGGGCGGTCAACACGCTAACCAAAAGCCGTGTCGCTGTAAAGTCGCTTTAACCAGCAAATGGCGCGGCAATATCTTGACCAAACAGCATTTTTAACGCCATGCTGAACACAGGTGAAGCAGAAGGGAGCGCCCGATGTATCTGGAACATATCGATATTGCAGGATTTCGTGGTCTAAATCGGTTATCGCTAACCTTGACCCAACCCACGCAGCGCGGCGCCTCCATCAGCGGCCCGCTGGGCGAGGAGGGCGTCTCTTCCGTCACCACCAATACCGTGCTGGTGGGGGAAAATGCTTGGGGTAAGTCCAGCTTGCTGGATGCCCTGACGCTGCTGCTTTCGCCTGAACCCAAACTCTACTGCTTCAAAGAGGAAGATTTCTATTTCCCCGCCGGGGAACAGCAGTCCAAATCGAAATATCTGCACGTGGTTTTCACCTTCTGCGAGAATCAGGCCGGGCACCACACCTCGCCGCGATTCAACCCGCTTTCTCCTTTATGGGTGAAGTGCGCGGACAAGCTCACGCGCATCTATTATCGGCTCGAAGGGGAGCTGGACGATGACGGCAGCGTGCTGACGCTGCGCAGCTTCCTTTCTGCCAACGGCCAGCCGCTGAACTTGCAAACTATTGATCCGCTTGCGCAGGCGTTAATCACTTTAAATCCGGTGCTGCGGCTGCGCGATGCGCGGTTTATTCGCCGTTTACGTAGTGAAACGCTGGCCCCGCGCCTTGCTAAAAATAATGAAGAGATGGCTAAGCAGCTCGACGACCTGACGCGCGGGCTGATCCACAACCCGCAGAACCTGACCAACAGTGAGTTGCGCAGCGGGCTGGCGGCGATGCAGCAGCTGTTAGAACACTATTTTGCCGAGCAGGGCACCAGCAGCAGCGCGCCGTGGCAGCAAAAGCGCCACGGCCGGGCCGAGAGCCGCCGCGCATGGCGCTCCCTCGACAATATCAACCGAATGATTGCCGAGCCGAACAGCCGCAGTATGCGCGTTATGCTGCTGGGGATGTTTTCCACATTATTGCAGGCTAAGGGTTCGGTGGTGCTGCATCCCGATGCTCGCCCGCTGCTATTAATAGAAGACCCGGAAACCCGTCTGCACCCGATTATGCTGTCGGTGGCGTGGGGGCTGCTCGACCAGCTTCCCTTGCAGCGCATTACCACCACCAACTCCGGCGAGCTGCTGTCGCTGGTACCGGTAGAGCAGATATGCCGATTGGTGCGCGAGTCGGGGCGAGTGGCGGCCTACAGCATTGGCCCGGAAGGGCTAAGCTCGGAGGACAGCCGCCGCATCGCGTTTCATATTCGTTTCAACCGCCCGTCGTCGCTGTTTGCCCGCTGCTGGCTGCTGGTCGAAGGGGAAACGGAAGTGTGGCTGCTCAACCAGTTGGCGCGCCAGTGTGGTTACCACTTCGAGTCAGAAGGTATCAAGGTGATTGAGTTCGCCCAGTGCGGCCTCAAGCCATTAATGCGCTTTGCTCGTCAGATGGGAATTGAGTGGCACGTGCTGGTGGATGGCGACGAGGCTGGGAAGAAGTATGCCGCAACGGTGATCAGCAACGTTGAGAAATACGACGACACATTGCGCTATCGGCTGACGGCGCTGCCTTCGCAGGATATAGAGCATTTCCTCTATCGCGGCGGCTTCGAAGATGTCTATCGGCGCAACGCGGCACTGCCAGACACGCTACCCATGTCACCACGGCGTATCATCGACAAAGCGATTCACCGCACGTCGAAACCCGACTTGGCCATCGACGTTGCGCTGGCGGCGTCTCAACGCGGCGTGGGGTCTATTCCACCATTGCTGCGGCAAATGTTTTCCCGCGTCGCGTGGCTGGCGCGGGGCAGGGCTGACTAATCGTCGGTTTTACGAGGTGCGGCAAAACCCTGCGAGAAGGTTTGGCGAATTTGCGCTTCCAGTGAATCCAGCAGCTGGTAACGACGGCGGTACTCAGAGCGGCGCTTGCTGGCGATCTCTTCCAGCGGACGGTGTGGGATCTGACGAGGCAAATGGTAATAATCGTCTTCCTCTAGCTCGCCCTGCAGCGTTTCCCAGAAGCTGTCGTAATCAGCGAAGATCATGCCCCTGCGTTTCTTATAGCGGGCATTTTCATAGATGTGGGTTTTATTGGCGACGGCAACAATTTGCGTCATTTGAGTCAGCTCGGCCAGTAGCAGGGTGGCCTCCATCACCAGTTTCTTCGGGAACAGGCCGTGACAGGCTTTGGTCGCTGATTGAATCTGCGAGTGCTCAACGTGGGCGCGCGGGCCTTGGATTGCTCCAATAAACAGCGTCGGCTGATCTCGGTAGTTAATCAACGCGAAGGTGACGGTAGCCAGCGGCTCGCCGTTTTCCAGCGTGAACATCAGCGTGGCTTCGCCTTCTTTATCCAGACGCCCGGCGGCGTTGAACTGAATAAAGTAGCGCTGGCCTTCTTTACCTTCTAACGTGGCAATGTGCAGCGGCTGGTCGGAGAAATGCGCATGCCCCAGCGCGGGCGGCACCTGCGCCGCGAAGTGGTCGTAGTGGGCAATAATATTTTTCAAGGCTATCTCGCGGTTCACCTTCACTGACTGATAAACGCGGTGCAGCTTGCAAGGCAGAGACGGCGCTGCGCGCAGCATCTCGTCGCGCATCGGGTGGCTTGCCAGATAATCCAGCAGCGACAGCGTGGATTTCGGCGCCAACAGCGTGCGCAGTAAAAACTTCAAGCGATAGCTGGTCCGGTTCCAGGCAGGGCCAGGCACCATGCGGCGGGAAACCAATGCGGATAACATCTGCATACCAGAGTGTATTTTTCTATTTTCGATTGGGTAGCTGATTGCACTCATCGTTATGTACCTGCTCTTCACAAGCCTCCAAGGCTGAATGACGTTATTTGAGCAGTTGGTGAATAAACCAAATATCAACGGTGATTTTGATCACAGCGGAATACTTACAATTGTTTGGGTTCTGTTTAGCTGAAGTTACAAAGTGTAAATCGTTAGCCTGCGAGGGATAAACGGCGGGTCAAAACTGACAATAATGTGCTTTTTTATTTTTCGGGGCTTGAAGGCCAATCGTTTCTCCCCCATAAATAAAAATGCCAGTCAAGATGAGACTGGCATTTGGCAAAGAGTACGCAACATGATGGTGCGGCAAAAAGGCAATGAGTACGGTCAGGCGACCGCTTCACTTTCCACCGGAATAATGAGGCTTGCATGATTTCCTTTTGGCCCTTCATGGACATCGAAGCTGACTAGCTGCCCGGCTTTGAGGGTGCGATAACCCTCCATCTGGATAGTGGAATAATGAGCAAAGATGTCTTCACCGCCGTTTTGCGGACAGATGAAACCAAAGCCCTTAGCATTATTGAACCATTTAACAGTACCCGTCTCCATGCTTCTACTTCCCTCTCAAGACTATTTGGTGAGTTGAAGAGATTGAGCTAATAAGTGAGCACGAATGCCCGTACGTCGCTGAATACAGGCACTTATCGCCGGTATTTTGCACACGAAATTACACTCTAGTGGAATTGATTTGGACGTCAAGGGAAGGGCATTTGTCATGCCTGAGCAGATAGCCAAACTTTGAAGCAGGTAACGATCCTGAAATAATGTGGTCATTATTTCAACGATTTTACCGATAGCAAAGAGTGGAAGATGCGCGGGGGCATGATGCTTTAAGAGATGGTAAAATGAATGTTAAACGTCATGACGAAAGCTAAGGCGCAAGGGTGCCAGACAATGCTGACGTCATAACAGACCTTCAGAAGGTGATGGACAGGCAATGGGTAACAATCAAGACTGGCTAAATTTCGAACACTTGGCGGCGGATAAGCTAAAGGATGAGGTAAAACCGCCATCTATGTATAAAGTTATATTAAACAACGACGATTACACTCCGATGGAATTTGTGATTGACGTTCTGCAAAAGTTCTTTTCTTATGATATTGAACGTGCAACGCAACTGATGCTCCAGGTGCACTATAAAGGCAAAGCTATTTGCGGAGTCTATACCGCTGAAGTAGCCGAAACCAAAGTCGCACATGTGAATAAGTACGCCAAGGAGAACGAGCATCCGTTGCTGTGTACGCTGGAAAAAGCCTGATTAAGGCAATCTATTTGGGAGGTGCCTATGCTCAATCAAGAACTTGAACTCAGTCTCAACATGGCTTTCGCAAGAGCCCGTGAGCACCGGCATGAGTTTATGACCGTGGAGCACCTGCTGTTGGCGTTGCTAAGCAACCCTGCAGCCCGTGAAGCGCTTGAAGCTTGTACCGTTGACCTGGTGGCGTTACGCCAGGAACTGGAAGCGTTCATCGAACAAACCACGCCCACCTTACCTGCCAGTGAAGAAGAGCGCGACACCCAGCCTACGCTGAGTTTCCAGCGCGTTCTGCAACGTGCGGTATTCCACGTGCAATCTTCCGGTCGTAGTGAAGTGTCTGGCGCAAACGTTCTGGTCGCGATCTTCAGCGAACAGGAATCCCAGGCCGCATATCTGCTGCGCAAACATGACGTTAGCCGTCTCGACGTGGTCAACTTCATCTCTCACGGTACCCGTAAAGATGAGCCAGGTCAGGCGCCAAATAACAACGCAGAGAACCCAGTTAACGAAGAGCAGTCGGCGGGGGAAGATCGTATGGAGAACTTCACCACAAACCTTAACCAGTTGGCGCGCGTGGGTGGTATTGACCCGCTGATTGGCCGTGACAAAGAGCTTGAGCGTGCGATTCAGGTTCTCTGCCGTCGTCGCAAAAATAACCCACTGCTGGTGGGCGAGTCAGGCGTCGGTAAAACCGCTATCGCCGAAGGCCTTGCTTGGAGAATCGAGCAGGGCGACGTTCCTGAAGTGATGGCCGACTGCACGCTGTACTCACTCGACATCGGCTCACTGCTGGCGGGCACCAAATACCGCGGTGACTTCGAAAAACGTTTTAAATCACTGCTCAAGCAGCTTGAGCAAGACAAAAACAGCATCCTGTTTATCGATGAAATCCATACCATCATCGGGGCGGGCGCGGCGTCTGGCGGCCAAGTTGATGCAGCCAACCTGATTAAGCCACTGCTTTCTAGCGGCAAAATTCGGGTTATCGGCTCAACGACCTATCAGGAGTTCAGCAACATCTTTGAAAAAGACCGTGCCTTGGCGCGTCGCTTCCAGAAGATTGATATTACTGAGCCAACCGTCGAAGAGACCGTGCAGATCATTAATGGTCTGAAAACTAAATACGAAGCTCACCACGACGTGCGTTATACCGCGAAAGCCGTGCGCGCCGCGGTTGAGCTGTCAGTGAAATACATTAATGACCGTCATCTGCCGGACAAGGCGATTGACGTGATTGACGAAGCGGGCGCGCGCAGCCGGTTGATGCCGGTCAGCAAGCGTAAGAAAACCGTTAACGTCAGCGACATCGAAAGCGTGGTGGCGCGCATCGCGCGTATTCCAGAGAAAACAGTATCGGCCACCGACCGTGACGTGCTGAAGAATCTGGGCGATCGCCTGAAAATGTTGGTATTCGGGCAAGATCCGGCGATTGAAGCACTGACCGAGGCGATCAAAATGAGTCGCGCCGGTCTGGGTCAGGATCACAAGCCTGTCGGTTCCTTCCTGTTCGCAGGTCCGACCGGGGTCGGTAAAACCGAAGTGACCGTACAGCTGGCGAAAGCGTTAGACATTGAGCTGCTGCGTTTCGATATGTCCGAATACATGGAGCGTCACACCGTCAGCCGTTTGATTGGTGCACCTCCGGGCTATGTCGGCTTCGACCAAGGCGGTTTGCTGACCGACGCCGTGCTGAAGCACCCGCACGCGGTTGTGCTGCTGGATGAAATCGAGAAAGCGCACCCGGACGTCTTCAACCTGCTGTTGCAGGTAATGGACAACGGTACGCTGACCGATAATAACGGCCGTAAAGCGGATTTCCGTAACGTCATTCTGGTCATGACCACCAACGCCGGCGTGCGTGAAACTGAGCGCAGATCTATTGGTCTGGTGCATCAGGATAACAGCCCGGACGCAATGGAAGAGATTAAGAAAGTCTTTACGCCAGAGTTCCGTAACCGTCTGGACAACGTGATCTGGTTCAACCACCTGTCTACTGAAGTTATTCAGCAGGTTGTCGACAAATTCATCGTTGAACTGCAGGCGCAGCTGGATGCGAAAGGCGTGTCTCTGGAAGTCAGCGACGAAGCGCGCGACTGGTTGACAGTCAAAGGCTACGACCGCGCCATGGGCGCACGTCCAATGACCCGTGCCGTTCAGGAAAACCTGAAGAAACCGTTGGCTAATGAACTGCTGTTTGGTTCGCTGGTTGATGGCGGTTCAGTCTCCGTGGGCCTCGATAAGAGTGCCGATAAACTGACGTACCATTTCATGAGTGCGCAGAAGAAAAAAGCGGAAGGCGCGGTGCACTAAGCATCAGCAGCAGTAGCTGAAAAGTAAAAAGGCGATGGAGATATCGCCTTTTTTTATGCCTGTTTTCCGCCGAGTATCAGTGGGATGGGGTAGATAACCTGAAGCTGATACCAGAGGGAAATAGCAGAAATTGCCGAATTGCGGATACCACAAAACGCCCTTGCAAAAGCAGGAAGGGCGAAGAGGGTATCCTCGGGTATCGCTGGAAATCAGCGATGAGTGAGCCGCCTGTTAGCGGCTACGGAAGACAATGCGGCCTTTGCTCAGGTCGTAAGGAGTCAATTCTACAGTGACTTTGTCACCCGTCAGGATGCGGATGTAGTTCTTACGCATTTTACCGGAGATGTGTGCGGTGACTACGTGCCCGTTTTCCAACTCAACGCGGAACATAGTGTTTGGCAGCGTATCAAGTACGGTGCCCTGCATTTCAATATTGTCTTCTTTGGCCATCGAATCCTCTAGGTCTAACTACCATAGTTTTTAACCGGCGTGATAATGCCGAAAAACCCACATTATGTAAAGAAGTATGGTTGACGATCGCATCTATTCCCTATCCATCGGGACTGTCGGCAGGTCTTCATAACGTGGGGATAAGTCTTGGGGCAGCCAGCATTCCGGCGGTAATTGTTGCTGTGAAAGCCGGGAAAGCGACTGCAAAAATTGGCGGCGTGGGATCTCTCTCGCACCCAGCGACGCAGTGTGAGGGTTGAGCACCTGACAGTCAATCAGTTCTCCACCATAGCGGGTAAAATGTTGGCAAAAAATCATTACGGCGCACTTTGAGGCGTTGTCTCGGCGGCTGAACATTGATTCTCCACAGAATAATCCGCCGACGTTTACGCCGTACATGCCGCCTACCAGCTCGTCGCCATCCCACACTTCAATCGAATGCGCATGGCCCGCTTCGTGCAGCTCCTGATAACCGCGCTTCACCAGCGGGCCAATCCAGGTGCCTTCATCACGCTGCTGAGAGCACGCGTGAATCACCTCAGCGAACGCTTTGTTAAGCGTGAAGCGATAGGGTTCCCGACGCATAAAACGGCGCAGGCTGCGGCTGATATGACGTTCTTCGGGGTAGAGCACGGCCCGTGGGTCAGGGGACCACCAGAGAATGACTTCCCCCGGCTCGAACCAGGGGAAGATACCGCTGCGATAAGCCGAAAGCAGGCGAGGGGGGGTTAAATCCCCGCCCAGCGCCAGCAGGCCGTTAGGTTCATGCAGCGCCGTCTCCGGGTTAGGGAAGACGACGGAATTCGCTTCAAGCTTGACTAACCGCATAGGGTCCTTGTTCATTGGTCAAAAGAGTTTGTCAGCCGCGCGCACGAAAACGTGCATAGCGACCCGCCATGCCGATCAGCGCTTGGTGAGTGCCTTCCTCAACTATTTGACCCTCTTCCATCACGCAGATCTTATCCATATTTTCCAAGCCGTAGAGGCGATGGGTAATTAAGATTAGCGTCTTTTTTTCACAATGTTGGCGCAGCAGCGCCAGAATATGACGTTCGGTTTCTGCGTCGAGACCCTCTGTCGGCTCATCCAGCAGCCACAGCGGGGCGTCGTGCAAGATGGCGCGCGCCAAGCCAAGGCGACGCTGTTCGCCGCCTGAGAGCTGCCTGCCGCCTTCTCCCAGCCAGCTGTTTAAGCCATCACCGGCCAGCAAAGCTTGAAGATCAACGGCTTCCAGCGCCTTGACCAGCTGCTCGTCGCTGCTGGCCGGGGCTACCATACGCAGGTTTTCCCGCAGCGTGGTGTTGAAGATATGCACCCGCTGGCTGACCACGGTCATCATCTGGCGCAGCGTGGCTTCATCGTAATCCGCAATGGCCGCGCCGTTAATGTTCAGGATGCCCTGGTTGCTGTCCCACGCGCGGGTGATGAGCTGTAACAGCGTCGACTTACCGCAGCCGGTTTGGCCGAGCAGCGCCACGTGTTCACCAGAGTTAACCCGCAGATTGATGCCTTTGAGCACTGGCAGTGGCTGATCGGGATAGGTGAAGCTGAGATTTTCAATTTCCAACGCGACCTGCTGTTCAGCCTGTGGGCCGTGGGCCGGGAAGGTGACGGCGGGTTGCTGCTCAATGATCTGCGTTACTCGCTGGGCGGAGGCAATCACTTGCCCCAAATGTTGGAAAGCCGCCGCGACTGGGCCGAGTGCCTCAAAGGCGGCCAGCGGGGTGAAGACAAACAGGGCAATCAGCGCGCCGGGCTGGGCGATATCACCAATGCCACCGGCAGCCAGCCACAGCATCAGCGTAACGGTCAATCCGGCGCTGGCAATGATCATCGCCTGCGACAGACCTGAAAGCTTGGCTTGCTGCTGTTGGCGGCTCACCCAGCGGCTCTCCGTCTCATTCATACTCTGGCGAAAACGCGCCTGTGCGCCAAATACGGCTAATTCCGACTGGCCCTGCAACCATGAGTTGAGCTGAGTGCGGTACGCGCCGCGCAGCTCGGTTAATTCACGGCCAATCGGCTGGCCCGCGCGGTAAAACACCAAGGGAAGCAACAGCATCAGTAACAGCATGATGCCGCCGAGTGTTAAGGCCAGATGCAGGTCGAGGAAGCTCAGGCCGAAGGTGACGACCAGAATAATCACCAGCGCGCTGACCAGCGGCGAGATAACCCGCAGGTAGAGGTGGTCGAGGGTGTCGACGTCGGCCACCAGCCTGTTAAGCAAATCTGCCTGACGGAAGCGCGCCATGCCACCCGGAGAGAGCGGCATAATTTTGGTGAAGGTAAACACGCGCAGGTGCGCCAGCACGCGGAAGGTGGCGTCGTGGCTCACCAGACGCTCCGCGTAGCGCCCGGCGGTGCGGAAAATCGCCGCGCCGCGCACGCCCGCAGCGGGCAGCATGTAGTTGAAAGTATAAAGCCCCGCGAGGCCCGCCAGCGCCGACGCCGCGAGGAACCAGCCCGAAAGAGTCAGCAGGCCAATACTCGCCAGCAGGGTGATGATCGCCAGCACGATGCCGAGCGATAAACGCAGCCAATGGCGGCGATAAAGCGCCAGATAAGGCAGTAGAATTTTCATGTTTATAGCTCCTGACTGCGCTGAGCTAACAAACGGGAAAATGCGCCATTCCCGCTCGCCAATTGTTGATAGCCGCCTTGCTCGATCAGCTGGCCTTTATCCATCACCCATACTTCATCGTAATGTCGGGTGTCTTCTAGCTGATGGGTCACCAGCAGCGTGGTTTGTGCTTGAGAGGCGTCGCTCAGCGCCTGCATTACCCGTTTTTCGCTGTGGGCGTCAAGGCTGGCTGTCGGTTCATCTAACAGCAGCAGGTGGCAAGGCGAGAGCAGAGCCCGAGCCACGGCCACGCGCTGAGCCTGCCCGACGGAAAGGCGCGCCGCGCTGTCGCCAAGCTCGGTGTCCAAGCCTTCAGGCAGCAGAGGGAGAAACTCGCTGACATAGGCGCGCTCGATAGCCGATTGCAGCTGCGCTTCGCTGGCATCCGGCCAGCCCAGCAAGATATTGGCCCGCAGGCTCTGCTCCGGAAGGTGCGGGTTTTGTCCCACCCAGCTGAGCTGCTGGCGCCAGTCCACGCGGGCTATCTCCTGCAACTCTATGCCATTGGCTTTCAGCGAGCCTTGATAAGGCAGGAAGCCGAGCAGGGCGTTGAGCAGCGAACTTTTCCCCGCGCCGCTCAGGCCAACCAGCGCCACGCGCTTGCCCGCAGGCAGGGTGAAATTAAGTGGGCCAGCCAGCGTTTTGCCGTCCGGCGAGCGGATAATCAGGTCGACGGCTTCCAGTGAAATGGCGCTCTCGACTGCCATCGGCCAAGGCTGGGTGCCTTCTCCCTGACTTTCCGCTTCAGCACTCAGGAAGGTCAGCAGGCTCTCTGCCGCGCCCACCGCCTGTGCTTTAGCATGATAGAAGGTGCCTAAATCGCGCAGCGGCTGGAAAAACTCGGGAGCCAGTATCAGCACCAGAAAACCGGCAAACAGCGTGACAGGCGTGCCGTAGCTGCCGAAATTCAGTTCACCAAGATAGGAGAAGCCAAAGTAGACCGCGACCACGGCAATGGAGATTGAGGCGAAGAACTCGAGCACGGCGGAAGACAAGAACGCCAGTCGCAGCACGTCCATGGTGCGGGCGCGGAAACTTTCGGTAGAGCGTTGGATCTGCGCGGTTTCGGCCTGAGCGCGGTGGAACAGGCGCAGCGTATCCAAGCCGCGCAGGCTGTCTAAGAAATTGCCGCTCAGGCGCGCGAGGGCGGTGAAGTTGCGGCGATTGGCATCGGCCGCGCCCATGCCGACCAAGGCCATAAAAATAGGGATTAATGGCGCGGTGACCAGCAGAATCATGCCCGCGGCCCAGTTGATTGGGAAAATACTCACCAGAATCAGCAGGGGAATAATCCCCGCCAGCGCAATCTGCGGCAGATAGCGGGAGTAGTACTCCTGCATCTCTTCAATTTGCTCGAGAATGATGGTGGCCCAGCTTCCGGCTGGCTTGCCTTGGATCCACGCCGGGCCAAGCTTCTCCAGCCTGTCCAGCACGAGCTTGCGCATTCCGCGACGAATAATCTTGCCGCAAATAAAGCCCACCTGTTCACGCAGCCAGGTCACTACGGCGCGAAGAATGAAGGTCAGCGCCAAGAGCAGGAAGCTTTGCACCAGCTGGTCGCGCGGCGTGTTTTGAATAATTAAGCTGTGGAGCAGGCCCGCCATTAACCAGGCTTGGGCAAGAATTAATAAACCAGAGAGTAAACCCAGCATCATCGACAGGCGTATCCAGCCTTTGGCGCGTGAGCTTTGTTGCTTTAACCAGCGGGTGAGTTCTTGTTGTCGTGTTTTATTCATCAGGCAATCAGTCTGCGCAGCAATACAGAAATCACAGGGGTATTTCCGTATAGAGTGACATGCGATTGAACGGAGAGTCAGGATGACGCTGAAGAAGCCCGCTCGCAGGTCGCATGATCCAAAAAAGCGCCGCCACGGCGGTGCTATTACCCGTTGCATTCCGAGCTGAGTCGAAAGCTCGCTCATGTTACATGTTCGGACTTACGCTGAAAAATCTATTTCTATAAAAACGGTTATTTCCATAAAAAACAAAACAATGAGGCGGCCAATTGGCCGCCTCATGAGGAGTTAATAATTGTCTGGCATTCAGCGATTAGACAGCAGGTTTCGCCAAGCCGTCCAGATAGCGTTCTGCATCCAGCGCGGCCATACAGCCGGTGCCCGCAGAGGTGATCGCCTGACGATAGATATGGTCCATCACGTCGCCAGCGGCAAACACGCCAGGAATGCTGGTCTGAGTGGCATTACCCTGGATGCCGGATTGCACCTTGATGTAGCCATTTTCCAGCTCCAACTGACCGTCGAAAATGGCAGTGTTAGGGCTGTGGCCGATGGCGATGAACACGCCCGCGACGTCCAGCTTGCTCAGCTCGTCGGTGCGCGCATCACGCAGGTTAGCGCCGGTTACGCCCATCTGGTCGCCCAGAACTTCGTCCAAGGTCTTGTTGGTGTGCAGCACCACGTTGCCCTTGGTGGCTTTCTCGTTTAGACGGTCGATAAGAATTTTTTCAGCGCGGAAGCTGTCGCGACGGTGAATCAAATGCACTTCTTCGGCAATGTTCGCCAGATAAAGTGCTTCCTCAACCGCGGTGTTACCACCACCGACTACCGCGACTTTCTGGTTGCGATAGAAGAAACCGTCACAGGTCGCACAGGCAGAAACGCCTTTGCCTTTGAACGCCTCTTCAGAAGGCAGGCCGATATAACGTGCAGACGCCCCGGTGGCGATGATTAACGCGTCACAGGTGTACTCTTCGCTGTCACCGAACAGGCGGAACGGGCGGTTCTGCAAATCAACTTTGTTAATGTGGTCGAAGATGATCTCGGTATTAAATTTCGCAGCATGTTCGTGCATGCGCTCCATCAGCCCCGGACCTGTCAGCCCCTCTGGGTCGCCCGGCCAGTTTTCCACTTCTGTGGTGGTAGTCAATTGACCGCCTTTTTCCATACCGGTGATCAATACCGGATTCAGGTTGGCGCGCGCGGCATAAACCGCTGCCGTGTAACCTGCTGGACCTGAACCTAAAATCAATAGTTTACTGTGTTTAACCGTACTCATGAGCAATTCATCTCCGTGATGGCGACTAGCAATGAACCGATTGTAGGGAAAACCGCGCAGTAAAAAAAGCAAACTCAGATGTTGTTAACGATTTGTCTGATAGTTTTTAATTTCAAACCCACGTACAACTACACCCCGGTTAGCTCTCATTTGAGGTAACCGATTGAAGATTGGACAAATAACCGGCAATGAATATGTTGTGAGCTTGTTATTTTTCCATCAAACGCTGGCCTTTTCGCGGCAAATCCCGACTTTATGTAGGCTTTAGCACGAAAAAGTAGGTTAATTGTTTTGTTATTATTGGTCGTTGAAAGATAGGTAAAAACGAGGCCGTGAGATTTCAATCTGGCACGTTCTTCTGATTTTGCTTCTTTTACTTTGACAATCCGCTGTGCATTTGCGAAAACATCTAGGGACGAAGAAATTAATCGCCTGCCTGTGACTTGAAATTCTACGATCAGCTGCTACCTGACTTGTTCAAGGTGTTGTTTCGCTGGTTTTTTCTTGTGCAGGATTTAGTGAAAACAGCGAGCATTGCGCAAGCTATTCATTTCACAGCGATATTTCTTCTCGGTATAACGTCATTGAAAGCGTTTTCTTTCGACAGGGGACTCACGCAATCAAACGGCATACTCAAACCTAAAACTATCGGGTCTTCGCTTGGGACAAACCCTGACACATTGAAGTTGGCTAGGGTATGGCAGGTGCAGGGAAGGACAGCAGAGAGACAATAATAATGGTAGACAACAAAAAGCGTCCGGGAAAAGATCTCGACCGTATTGACCGTAACATCCTCAACGAACTGCAAAAGGATGGCCGGATCTCAAACGTCGAGCTTTCCAAAAGAGTGGGATTATCTCCAACACCGTGTCTGGAGCGTGTTCGTCGTTTAGAACGTCAAGGCTTCATTAACGGATATACCGCGTTGCTCAATCCACACTATCTGGATGCATCGCTGCTGGTGTTTGTTGAGATAACACTCAACCGTGGTGCACCGGACGTGTTTGAGCAATTCAATGCAGCAGTACAAAAACTTGAAGATATTCAGGAGTGTCATTTGGTTTCTGGGGATTTCGACTACCTGTTGAAAACCCGCGTACCTGACATGTCAGCCTATCGTAAGTTGTTAGGCGAGACATTACTTCGACTGCCGGGCGTTAACGACACCCGCACCTACGTGGTGATGGAAGAAGTAAAACAAACCAACCGTCTGGTTATTAAGACCCGGTAAAGGTTCAGGTGCAAAACCTTATAAATTTAGCTACACTCCTGTGTATCTATACAGCCCCGGCGCCGAGGCCCGTTCTCGGCGCTGTTGCTTTTTCAGCCCACAGGAACCTGGAGAGCCTTTCTTGAGCCAGGAATATACAGAAGATAAAGACGTTACCCTGAAAAAACTGAGCAGTAGCCGCCGCGTGTTGGAAGCTGTTCTGGTAGTGGTAGCCGTTTTCGCCGTTTACCTTATGGCGGCGCTGGTGAGTTTTAACCCCTCAGATCCAAGCTGGTCGCAGACCGCATGGCATGGACCTATTCATAACTGGGGTGGTGGTGTAGGTGCGTGGATGGCCGACACCTTGTTCTTCATTTTTGGCGTATTAGCTTACGCTATTCCCCCTATCATGCTTTGCCTGTGTTGGGCGGCGTTTCGTCAGCGTGATAATCAGGATTACATCGACTATTTCTCTTTGTCGCTGCGACTTATTGGTACGCTGGCGTTAATTCTCACGTCTTGTGGACTGGCAGCCTTCAATATTGATGACCTTTATTACTTTGCCTCAGGCGGCGTGATCGGCAGTTTGCTGACCACGGCGATGACCCCGTGGTTTAATAATGTCGGCGCGACCATGGTTCTGCTCTGTATTTGGGCGGCGGGTCTGACACTGTTTACCGGCTGGTCATGGCTGACGATTGCAGAGAAAATTGGCGGCGTGGTGCTGGGTGTTACTACCTTCATGACCAACCGTTCGCGTCGTGACGATGATTATGACTATGAAGATGATCACCATGAAAATGTTGCTCATGATAGCCATGATGATCCGTTACTCGACTCTGACTGCGTGCCTTCTGCCGCAGCGAAAGCTGCCGCGGCTGCGACCGCCAGTGCCAAAGTCGCACCGGCCAATGCCGCCGTGGATGATGAAGATGACGTACTGTTCTCCGCGCCGTCGCTGCATGACAATGCCGAGGCTAAAACTCAGCCAGAAACTGCGCCAGTTCAAACACCTGCTCCAGCGCCAGAGGTGACTCAGCATGCTGCGAGTGAGGTGAGGGCGCCAGCACCTGAAGTTGAGATGCCTGCTGCGCCGGAGCCAACTATTGCTCCCGCACCGCCGCTCTATAGCTTTGAAATTCCGCAAGAAACACCAGCTCCGCAGCAGCCAACCAAATCGCCATCTTATGATGACGATGAGCCACGCTTAGGCAATTGGCAGGCCAGCGCGCCTTCCGAGCCGGAACGTTCACCTTTTGACTTCAGCACCGCCCAGCGCGACAGCAGCGAAGTCAACAGTCTGGCGGCCACTGCGGCATTGGCGACAGGTTTGGCACAGGCCGGGCAGTCAGCCAGCTCTGCCAGCAATACCTTTATGCCTGCCTTCAGCGCGGTCAGTGACGGCAATTCGCAGGTCAAAAAAGGCGTGGGTCCCGAGCTGCCAAGGCCGAATCCGGTGCGTATTCCAACGCGACGTGAGCTGGCTTCTTATGGCATCAAGTTACCTTCACAACGCATTGCCGAGCAGCAGGAGCAGCTTGCTGCCCAGCAACAGCCCGTTATAGATGAAGCGGATAGCGAGCAGGGCGATGATCAAGCCGCATTACAAGAAGCGGCGTTGCGCCAGCAGTTTGCTGAGCAGCAGAGTCAGCGCTATGGCGATGAACACGTTGCTTCAGAAGAAGATGAAGAGGCGGCCTTGCAAGAAGCCGAGCTTCGTCAGGCTTTCGCTGCCCGTGAGCAGAACCGTTATCAGCAGGATGAGCAGCAGGACACTCAGCCTGCTTACTCTCAGCACAGCGCGCCACAGCAGAACCCAGTCTCTTCTGCGGCGGCGGATGCACTCGCGGCTGCCGCGATGAACATCAGCACGCATGATGCTTTCACCTTCTCGCCGATGGCGGATTTGGTGGATGACACGCCAACCGAACCTCTGTTTACGCTGTCACCGCACAAAGAAGAAGATGAGCCAGAAGTGCCGACCTTCGGCCAAAGCTATCGACAGACAGCGCCGAAGCACCAGCCAATCGAACAATATGAGGCGCCGGAGCAATCTCAACCTGCTCAGCCGAATATGGATAGCCTGATCCATCCATTCCTGATGCGTCACGAGCAGCCGTTGGTGAAACCGACCACGCCGCTGCCGTCGCTCGATTTGTTGACCTCCCCGCCAGCCGAATCTGAGCCGGTGGATGAGTTTGCACTGGAACAGATGGGCAACCTGATTGAAGCGCGTCTGAACGATTACCGCATCAAAGCCGACGTTGTCGATAAGCTGCCAGGGCCGGTGATCACCCGTTTCGAATTGGATCTGGCGCCGGGCGTGAAAGCCGCGCGTATTTCGAATCTCTCGCGCGACTTGGCGCGTTCGCTCTCGGCGGTTGCGGTGCGCGTGGTTGAAGTTATTCCGGGCAAACCTTACGTCGGGCTGGAGTTGCCAAATAAGAAACGCCAGACCGTTTACCTGCGCGAAGTGCTGGACTGTGACAAATTCAAAGACAGTCCGTCGCCGCTGACCATCGTGCTGGGCAAGGATATCTCTGGTGAGCCAGTCGTGGCTGACTTAGCGAAAATGCCACACTTGCTGGTGGCCGGTACGACCGGTTCCGGTAAGTCGGTCGGCGTCAACGCCATGATCCTCAGCATGCTCTACAAGGCAACGCCGGAAGAAGTTCGCTTCATCATGATTGACCCGAAAATGCTCGAGCTTTCGGTCTATGAGGGCATTCCACACCTGTTAACCGAGGTGGTAACTGACATGAAAGACGCCGCCAATGCGCTGCGTTGGTGTGTCGGCGAAATGGAACGTCGTTATAAGCTGATGTCGGCATTGGGTGTGCGTAATCTGGCGGGTTATAACGAGCGAGTTGAGCAAGCCGAAGCCATGGGCCGTCCGATCCCCGACCCATTCTGGAAACCGGGTGATGGCATGGCCGCTGAGCCGCCTTATCTGGAAAAAGAGCCATTTATCGTTGTGTTGGTCGATGAGTTTGCTGACCTGATGATGACGGTAGGTAAAAAAGTTGAAGAACTGATTGCGCGTCTGGCTCAGAAAGCCCGTGCGGCCGGTATTCACTTGGTTCTGGCGACTCAGCGCCCATCGGTAGACGTTATTACCGGCTTGATTAAGGCCAACATTCCGACCCGTATCGCCTTTACCGTGTCGAGTAAAATTGACTCCCGTACCATTTTGGACCAAGGCGGCGCCGAGTCCCTGCTGGGCATGGGTGACATGCTCTACATGGCTCCAAACTCGTCGATTCCGGTTCGTGTTCACGGCGCATTCGTCCGTGACCAGGAAGTCCACGCCGTGGTTCAGGACTGGAAAGCGCGCGGGCGTCCTAAGTACATCGACAGCATCCTTGCGGGTGGTGAAGATGGCGAAGGGGGCGGCGGTGGTTTGGACAGCGATGAAGAGCTGGATGCGCTGTTTGATCAGGCCGTAGCCTTTGTGGTCGACAAGCGTCGTGCTTCTATTTCCGGCGTTCAGCGCCAGTTCCGCATCGGCTATAACCGCGCGGCGCGTATCGTTGAGCAAATGGAAGCACAGGGCATTGTGAGTACGCCGGGCCACAACGGTAACCGTGAAGTCTTAGCCCCACCTTCTCACGAATAATACCGTCGAATGCACAAAGGTCGCCATGGCGGCCTTTGTGCAAAGAAGCGTAAACCCCTAGTTTTTCAGACGAATGAGCTACCTTTGTGCCAGCGCCTCGGCTAGAGTTCGCAACATGGGCCTGTGTATTAACATAAGGCAACGTCTGAATCAAAAATGGTTTCTGAGGTAGAGATAAGAATGAAAAAATTGTTAGTTGTTGGTTGTTTATTGACAGCATTTACTTCCGCCTCGGTTTTAGCCGATGCCAGCAGTGACCTGAAAAGTCGCTTGGGCAAGCTGAATACTTTCCATGCCAGTTTCACGCAAACCGTTACCAGTGATGACGGCGCCGCCGTGCAGCAAGGTGAAGGTGAACTGTGGGTTAAACGTCCTAACTTGTTTAACTGGCACATGACCTCACCGGATGAAAGCATTCTGGTTTCCGATGGTAAAACCCTGTGGTTCTACAACCCATTTGTTGAGCAAGTCACGGCAACTTGGCTGAAAAACGCCACCGGTAACACGCCGTTTATGCTGATCACGCGTAACGACAGCAGTGACTGGGCCAAGTACAACGTTAAACAAAAAGGCGATGATTTCGAATTAACGCCAAAAACGGCAGCCGGTAATCTGAAGCAGTTTGCGATCACCGTGACACCAACCGGCACCATCAAAAGCTTTACCGCGGTGGAGCAAGATGGTCAGAAAAGCGCGTATAGCCTGAAAGGCGAGCAGAACGCGTCGGTTGATGATGCCAAATTCAAATTTACACCGCCGAAAGGCGTGACGGTGGACGACCAGCGTCAGTGAGGTCCCTTTGAGTAATCTGTCACTCGATTTTTCCCATAATGAGTTCCAGCCACTGGCCGCAAGAATGCGGCCAGTTTCACTTGCAGAATACATCGGCCAGCAGCACCTTTTAGCCGCTGGCAAGCCGCTACCGCGCGCGATAGAAGCGGGGCAGCTGCATTCGATGATTTTGTGGGGGCCGCCGGGCACCGGGAAAACGACGCTGGCGGAGCTGATAGGGCGCTACGCCAACGCCGACGTCGAGCGTATCTCGGCGGTGACTTCAGGCATCAAAGAGATCCGCGAAGCCATTGAACGTGCGCGGCAGAATCGCGACGCGGGCCGTCGCACCATCCTCTTTGTGGACGAGGTGCACCGTTTCAACAAAAGCCAGCAAGATGCTTTCTTGCCGCACATTGAAGATGGCACCATCACCTTTATTGGCGCGACCACCGAAAACCCCTCTTTTGAACTGAATTCGGCACTGCTGTCCCGCGCCCGTGTCTATCTGCTCAAATCGCTCACTGCCGAGGATATTGAAAAAGTTATCGAGCAGGCGCTGACCAACAAAGAGCGCGGCTACGCCGATCAGAAAATTGTGGTTCCCGCTGAAACTCGCCGCATGCTGGCCGAGCTGGTCAACGGCGATGCGCGGCGTGCGCTAAATAGTATCGAGATGATGGCCGACATGGCCGAAATCGACAAAAAAGGCGTGAGAACCCTGACGCCTGAATTGTTGAAGGAGATCTCCGGTGAGCGCAGCGCGCGTTTCGACAATAAAGGTGACCGGTATTACGATTTGATCTCCGCGCTGCATAAATCGGTGCGCGGCTCATCCCCCGACGCCGCGCTGTACTGGTATGCGCGTATTATCACCGCCGGTGGTGACCCGCTCTATGTGGCGCGCCGCCTGTTGGCTATTGCCTCAGAAGATGTTGGCAATGCCGACCCGCGCGGCATGCAGGTAGCAATTGCCGCCTGGGACTGTTTCACCCGCGTCGGCCCGGCCGAGGGCGAACGGGCGATTGCCCAGGCCATCGTCTATCTTGCCTGTGCGCCAAAAAGTAATGCTGTTTACACTGCGTTTAAAGCCGCGATGCGCGATGCCCGCGAACAGTCTGACTACGACGTCCCAGAGCATTTACGCAATGCGCCGACCAAGCTGATGAAAGAAATGGGGCTGGGCGCAGAGTACCGTTATGCCCATGATGAACCCAATGCTTACGCTGCCGGTGAGAACTATTTCCCGCCACAAATGGCTAACACCCAGTACTATTATCCTTCTTCTCGCGGTCTGGAGGGTAAGATTGGTGAAAAGCTGGCATGGTTGACTGAACAAGATCAAAATAGCCCGACAAAACGCTACCGCTAATATTGCTGTTGCGGTAAGGTTACTTCTGATAACTCTTTGACATGCTGCCTATTCAGGCGGCGTGCTTCATCTAATTCACATTCAAAACAACACGTACAGGATTAGCATGCTCGATCCCAATCTGCTGCGTAATGAGCTAGACGCAGTTGCAGAAAAACTGGCTCGCAGAGGTTTTAAACTCGATGTGGAAACGCTGCGTTCTCAAGAAGAACGTCGCAAAGTCTTGCAAGTAGAAACGGAAACTCTGCAGGCAGAACGTAATGCACGATCGAAATCGATCGGTGCAGCGAAAGCCCGTGGCGAAGACATCGAGCCCCTGCGTCAGGAAGTTAATGAGCTGGGTGAGAGATTGGATGCGGCGAAAGCAGAACTTGATGCTTTGCAGACGGCTATTCGCGACATCGCTTCTGCGATCCCGAACCTGCCAGATGACTCTGTTCCAGCCGGCAAAGATGAAAACGATAATCAGGAAATCAGTCGCTGGGGCACTCCGCGCCAGTATGGCTTTGAAGTTCGCGATCACGTTTCACTGGGCGAACTGGCCGGTGGGCTTGATTTCGCTTCCGCCGTTAAGCTGACGGGTTCGCGCTTTGTAGTGATGAAGGGGCAGATCGCTCGCATGCACCGTGCACTGGCCCAGTTTATGCTGGACCTGCATACTGAGCAGCATGGCTACAGCGAAACTTACGTACCTTACTTGGTAAACCAAGACACGCTGTTCGGCACAGGTCAATTACCGAAGTTTGGTGAAGACCTGTTCCACACCAAGCCTTTGGGCGAAGAAGCGGGGAGCAGCAACTACGCGCTGATCCCAACGGCTGAAGTTCCACTGACCAACCTGCTGCGCGACGAGATTGTTGAAGAAGAGTCACTGCCAATCAAACTGACTGCGCATACTCCGTGCTTCCGCTCCGAGGCTGGCTCTTACGGTCGTGACACCCGTGGTCTGATCCGTATGCACCAGTTCGACAAAGTTGAGATGGTGCAGATTGTTCGCCCGGAAGACTCGATGCAAGCTCTGGAAGAGCTGACTAGCCACGCTGAAAAAGTGTTGCAGCTGCTCAACCTGCCATACCGCAAAGTGCTGCTGTGTACTGGCGATATGGGCTTCGGCTCAACCAAAACGTATGACTTAGAAGTCTGGTTGCCAGCGCAGGACACTTACCGCGAAATCTCTTCCTGCTCCAACATGGGTGATTTCCAGGCTCGTCGCATGCAGGCTCGCTGCCGCAGCAAAACTGAGAAAAAGCCGCGTCTGGTTCATACCCTGAACGGTTCTGGCTTAGCGGTTGGCCGTACTCTGGTTGCCGTGCTGGAAAACTATCAGTTGGAAGATGGCCGCATTGAAGTGCCAGAAGTTCTGCGTCCGTACATGCGTGGACTGGAAGTGATCGGCTAATAGCGCTATATATTTAATAATATAGCGAAAGGGCGCCTTCGGGCGCCTTTTTTACGTTTTAAAGTGTGCGCCACTCGAAACAATTCACTGCTCTGCTTAAGTAAAGCCCTCCTTTCTTGATAGCAAACAAAGTTTGCTAACCACTAATGAGTAATATCCCCTGCGTAAGAGTGGGTATAAATCATCTGATCATAACGTCTTAGCCCGCTCTCCCTGACCTGATAACTGATCTTCAATGCCCGTGTCGACATGGACTCGCTATCAGGAAAATCACATGGAGCAGAGCATGCGGGATAAAAAGCCAACACAACCTGTCGAAAAAGGCGGTATCAGCCGCCGTACCCTGATGAAATCATCAACTCTTGCCGGGCTAGCGCTGGCTTCGGGGAGTGTCTGTTTACCATTCAGCCGCAAAGCCGTCGCCGATGCCATCCAACCCGCTGCCCATCAGGCAGCAGAGAAAGTGGTCTGGGGCGCGTGCTCGGTCAACTGCGGCAGCCGCTGCGCTCTGCGGCTGCACGTGCGCGACGAAGAAGTTTATTGGGTTGAAACCGACAACACCGGCAATGACCAGTATGGCGATCATCAGGTGCGAGCCTGCCTGCGCGGGCGCTCTATTCGCCGCCGCATGAATCACCCCGAGCGACTCAACTACCCGATGAAACGGGTAGGGAAGCGCGGTGAAGGCAAGTTCAAACGCATCAGCTGGGATGAAGCTTTCGATGAAATTGCCAATAATTTAAAGCGAATCGTCGCCAAGTACGGCAATGAAGCGGTTTACATCAACTATACGTCCGGTATCGTCGGCGGCAATATTACGCGCTCCTCGCCTTATGCCTCTTTAGTGGCCCGTCTGATGAACTGCTACGGCGGCTTCCTCAGCCATTACGGCACCTACAGTACCGCGCAGATCAGTTGCGCCATGCCTTACACCTATGGCAGCAACGACGGCAATAGCACCTCAGATATTGAAAACAGCAAGCTGGTAGTACTTTTCGGCAATAACCCGGCGGAAACGCGCATGAGCGGCGGCGGGATCACTTACTACCTCGAACAGGCCCGCGAGCGATCTAATGCGCGCATGATTGTCATCGATCCGCGCTATACCGACACCGCCGCCGGGCGCGAAGATGAGTGGATCCCCATTCGTCCGGGCACCGACGCCGCCTTGGTCGCCGGCCTGGCGCACGTGTTAATCACAGAAAATCTGGTCGATCAAGCCTTTCTCGACAGCTATTGCATCGGTTATGACGAGAAAACGTTGCCAGCAGGGGCACCAGAAAATAGTCATTACAAAGCCTATATTTTAGGGACAGGTGCAGACGCCACGGCGAAAACCCCGGAGTGGGCATCACATATCACCGGTATTCCGGCCGAGCGTATTATCAAGCTGGCGCGTGAGATGGGTCAGACGAAACCGGCCTATATTTCTCAGGGCTGGGGGCCGCAGCGCCAAGCCAACGGCGAGCTGACTTCGCGGGCTATCGCTATGTTGCCAATCCTGACCGGCAATGTGGGCATCAACGGCGGCAACAGCGGAGCGCGTGAGTCCACTTACACCATTACCATTGAGCGTATGCCGGTATTAACCAATCCGGTGAAGACGCAGATCTCCTGCTTTAGCTGGACCGACGCTATCTTCCGCGGTCCGGAAATGACGGCCGAAAAAGATGGCGTTCGCGGCAAAGCCAAGCTGGACGTGCCGATCAAGTTCATCTGGAACTATGCCGGTAACACCATCACCAATCAGCATTCGGACATAAATAAAACCCACGACATTCTGCAAGACGACAGCCAGTGCGAAATGATTGTCGTGCTGGAAAACTTCATGACCTCCTCGGCGAAATATGCCGACATCCTGCTTCCAGATCTGATGACCACCGAGCAGGAGGACATCATCCCGAATGATTACGCTGGCAACATGGGGTATCTGATCTTCATTCAGCCCGCCACCAAACCCAAGTTTGAGCGCAAAGGCATTTATGAGGTGATGAGTGAAGTGGCCCGTCGCCTTGGTCCAGAGGTACACAGCAAGTTTACGGAAAACCGTACCCAGCGCGAATGGCTTCAGTATCTGTACGCCAAAATGCTCGCCAAAGATCCGACATTACCGGCCTATGAAGAGCTGCGCCAGATGGGTATCTATAAGCGCAAAGACCCGAATGGCCACTTTGTCGCGTATAAAAAATTCCGCGAAGACCCGCAGGCTAACCCGCTGAAAACCCCTTCCGGCAAGATTGAAATCTACTCCTCGGCGTTGGCGGATATCGCCTCGCGCTGGGAGTTGGAGAAGGACGAAACCATCAGCCCGTTGCCGGTTTATGCCTCGACCTTTGAAGGCTGGGATGACCCAATGCGCAGCCAATATCCGCTGCAGATGTTCGGATTCCACTACAAGGCGCGTACCCACTCGACCTACGGCAATATCGATATTTTGCAAGCCGCCTGCCGTCAGGAGGTATGGATCAACCCACTGGATGCACAGGGCCGTGGCATTAAAAACGGCGACGCGGTGCGCGTATTTAACGGGCGAGGAGAGGTGCGAGTGGCCGCCAAGGTGACGCCAAGGATCATGCCGGGCGTGGTGGCGATGGGGCAGGGAGCCTGGCATCAGGCCAACATGGCCGGAGATCGCGTCGATCACGGCGCCTGTATGAACACCCTGACCACGCATCGCGCCTCGCCATTAGCCAAGGGCAATCCGCAACATACCAATCTGATTCAAATAGAAAAAGTGTAAACCGAGGCAATGGACCAAGAGATCCATTGCCCATCTAGCCATACCAAGTTTCGCCTCTGGGCAACACCCGTGAGGATATTTAGGAGCAAGTAATGTCGATAAACAAACAAGGGAAAGCGTCGCAGGGCGCGGGGTTAAGCCGCCGCACCTTGATGAAAAGTTCCGCTCTGGTTGGCCTGGCCGCCGCTGCCGGTGGCATCTCGTTGCCATTCCGACAGGCACGCGCCGACCAATCGCCAGCCACGGCTACCGCTCAGAATGAAAAAGTAGTCTGGAGCGCCTGTACCGTGAACTGCGGTAGCCGCTGTCCGTTGCGGATGCACGTGGTCGATGGCGAAATTCGCTATGTGGAAACCGATAACACCGGCAATGACGATTATGAAGGGCTGCATCAAGTTCGTGCCTGCCTGCGCGGTCGCTCCATGCGCCGCCGCGTGTATAACCCGGACCGCCTGAAATATCCGATGAAACGAGTCGGCGCGCGCGGCGAAGGCAAATTCGTGCGCATCAGCTGGGAGGAGGCTTTCGACACCCTCGCCGGCAGCATGAAGAAGATCATCAGCCAGTACGGCAACGAAGCGATTTATCTCAACTACGGCACCGGCACGCTGGGCGGCACCATGACCCGTTCATGGCCACCGGGCGCGACGCTGATTGCCCGTCTGATGAACTGCTGCGGCGGCTACCTCAACCATTACGGCGACTACAGCTCGGCGCAGATCGCCGAAGGGCTGAACTACACCTACGGCGGCTGGGCGGATGGCAACAGCCCGTCGGATATTGAAAACAGCAAACTGGTAGTGCTGTTCGGCAACAACCCTGGCGAAACGCGCATGAGCGGCGGCGGGGTGACTTACTACATTGAACAAGCGAGGCAAAAATCCAAGGCGCGGATGATTATCATCGATCCGCGTTACACCGATACTGGTGCAGGCCGCGAAGATGAGTGGCTGCCGATCCGTCCAGGCACCGACGCCGCACTGGCCGCCGCGCTGGCCCACGTGATGATCAGCGAAAATCTGGTAGATCAGCCCTTCCTCGACAAATACTGCGTCGGCTACGACGAGACAACGCTACCCGAGGGTGCGCCGAAGAATGGCCACTATAAGGCCTATATTCTCGGGCAGGGCGCCGACGGTATCGCCAAAACCCCAAGCTGGGCGGCCAAAATTACCGGCATTTCGGCTGATAAAATCATCAAGCTAGGCCGCGAAATTGGGCAGGCCAAACCGGCATTTATCACCCAAGGCTGGGGGCCACAGCGTCACTCGAATGGCGAAACCGCCACTCGCGCAATAGCCATGCTCGCCATACTGACCGGCAACGTGGGCATTAACGGCGGTAACTCAGGGGCGCGTGAAGGCTCTTACAGCCTGCCTTTTGTGCGCATGCCGACCTTCGAAAACCCGGTTCAGACCAGCATTTCCATGTTTATGTGGACCGACGCGATTTTCCGCGCCAAGGAAATGACTGCCACCCGCGACGGCGTGCGCGGCAAAGAGAAGCTGGATGTGCCGATTAAGTTCATCTGGAACTATGCCGGTAACTGCCTGATAAACCAGCACTCCGACATCAACCGCACTCACGATATTCTTCAGGATGATAAAAAGTGCGAGATGATTGTGGTGATTGATAACCACATGACTTCCTCGGCCAAATACGCCGATATCGTGCTACCGGACTGTACCGCCTCTGAGCAGATGGATTTCTGCCTTGATGCCTCGGCGGGCAACATGTCCTACGTGATTTTTGCCGATCAGGCCATCAAGCCGCGTTTTGAATGCAAAAACATTTATGAAATGACCAGTGAACTGGCCAAGCGCATGGGCGTGGAGCAGAAGTTCACCGAAGGGCGGACGCAGGAAGAGTGGCTGCGCCATCTCTACCTTCAATCCATGCAGGCTATTCCGGCGCTGCCGGATTTCGACACTTTCCGCCAGCAAGGCATGTTCAAACAGCGCGACCCCCAGGGCCATCACGTGGCTTATAAAGCCTTCCGCGAAGACCCAGTGGCAAACCCGCTGGCTACGGCGTCGGGCAAAATCGAAATCTATTCTGCCCAACTGGCAGACATCGCCGCTACGTGGCAGTTGGAAAAGGATGATGTAATCGATCCTCTGCCTGTCTACGCCGCCGGTTTTGAAAACTATGACGACCCGCTCGCCAGCACCTATCCGTTGCAATTAACCGGCTTCCACTACAAGGCCCGCGTGCACTCCACCTACGGCAACGTCGACCTGCTCAAAGCGGCCTGCCGTCAAGAGATGTGGATCAACCCATTAGACGCCGCGGCGCGGGGTATCAGCAATGGCGATATGATCCGCATTTTCAACGCGCGTGGTGAAGTGCAAATTGCCGCCAAAGTGACGCCGCGCATGATGCCGGGCGTGGTGGCTCTCGGGGAAGGGGCCTGGTACTCGCCGGACAGCAAGCGCATCGACCGCGCCGGCAGCATCAACGTTCTGACTTCACAACGGCCTTCCCCTCTGGCGAAAGGTAATCCTTCTCATACCAACCTTGTGCAAGTGGCGAAGGTTTAAAGGACTAAATTATGACAACCCAATACGGTTTTTATATAGATTCAAGCCGCTGCACCGGGTGCAAAACCTGCGAGCTGGCCTGTAAAGATTTCAAAAACTTAACGCCGGACGTCAATTTCCGCCGCATTTATGAATATGCCGGCGGCGACTGGCAGCAGGACGGCGACGGCTGGCATCAAAACGTCTATGCCTACTACCTCTCTATCTCCTGCAACCACTGCGAAGACCCGGCGTGCACCAAAGTCTGCCCGAGCGGCGCGATGCATAAACGCGAAGATGGCTTCGTGGTGGTCAATGAAGAGGTGTGCATCGGCTGTCGCTATTGCCACATGGCCTGTCCTTACGGCGCGCCGCAGTACAACGCGGCTAAGGGGCACATGACTAAGTGTGATGGCTGCTACGAGCGCATTGCCGAAGGCAAAAAGCCGATTTGTGTCGAATCTTGCCCGCTGCGCGCGCTGGATATGGCACCGATTGAAGAGCTTCGCGAGAAATACGGCACGCTGGCGCAGGTCGCTCCACTGCCGGGCGCGCACTTTACCAAGCCGAATATTGTGATTAAGCCGAACGCGAACAGCCGTCCGGTCGGCGACACCACGGGTTACTTAGCTAACCCGAAGGAGGTTTAAGATGGGAAACGGATGGCATGAATGGCCTTTGATGGTCTTTACGGTGTTAGGCCAGTGCGTGGTCGGCGGTTTTATTGTGCTGGCGATCGCGCTGTTGGGGAATAGAACGCGGGAAGAGACGCGCCGCATTCACCTTTCTATGTTCTTTCTCTGGGTGCTGATGGCGGTGGCGTTTATTGCTTCAGTGCTGCACTTAGGGTCGCCGCTGCGCGCCTTCAACTCGCTAAATCGCCTTGGCGCATCGCCGCTGAGTAATGAGATTGGCAGCGGCTCGCTGTTCTTCGCTTTGGGCGGCATTTACTGGCTGCTGGCGGTATTGAATAAGATGCCGCAGGCGCTGGGCAAGGTTTGGCTGGTGGTCACCATGCTGGCGGGCGTTGGCTTTGTTTACGCCATGTGCCGGGTGTATGAAATCGACACCGTGCCGACCTGGGACAATGCTTTCACGGCACTCAACTTTGCTCTTACCGTGCTGATTGGCGGCCCGCTGCTGGGCTATTTGCTGCTGCGCGGCGCGAACATCCAAGGGTGCGGACTCAGGCTGCTGCCGATGATTAGCGTGGTGGCTCTGGTGGCGAGTATCGCGGTGATGATGATGCAAAGCGCCAGTCTGGCAGGCATTAACAGCTCGGTACAGGCCGCTTCGGCACTTATCCCGCAATACGGCGCGCTGTCGGTATGGCGCGTGGTGTTGGTGGTACTCGGGCTGGGCTGCTGGATTTGCCCACTGGTGATGCGTAAACGCCCGGCGGTGGCCTCGCTGGTTCTGGCCTTCGTGCTGGTATTTGCCGGTGAGCTGATCGGACGCGCCATTTTCTATGGTCTGCATATGACCGTGGGTGTTGCCATCGGCAGCTAAGCTTCACAGGGCCCGCGCCGTCTTGAGGCCGCGCGGGCTAAATATGAGTTAACTATGTCTACTGAAACCATCGCCGTTACCGGCAAAGTGCTGGGCGCACTGCTTTACTTCCCGCCCGATTCACCGCAGGTTTTCCCGCTGGTTCAATGGCTGCAAGAGGGGGCGTGGAAAAGCGAATGGCCCTATTTAACGGCTAACGCTGCAGCTGATATCGAGGCTTTATTGCAGCAAAGTTTGCGTGAGGAAGAGTCCTGCGAAGAGGCGTTTCAGCGGCTGTTTGTCGGGCCATATGCCTTACCGGCTCCGCCTTGGGGTTCAGTCTATCTGGATAAAGAGAGCGTCCTGTTTGGCGATTCAACCCTCAAACTGCGCGAGTGGATGCGCCAGCGCGGCATTGAATCTCAGCTTGTTCAGGCCGAACCCGAAGATCACATTGGCTTAATGCTGATGATGGCCAGCTGGCTGGCGGAAAACGATCCCCAGCATCTTGACGCGTTTTTGGCCGAGCACCTGCTGCCTTGGTCTTCGCGCTATTTGTCCTTGCTCGAGCATGGCGCGGTGCATCCGTTTTATCAAGCCGTAGCGCGTCTGGCGCAAGTCACGCTGGATGGCTGGCAGCAGTTCTGCCCATTGGCGGTGGTTGAGCAGGAGCTTTACCGTTAATGAGCGATTCGCGTGATGCCAATTACTATCGGGCGTGGATGAGTTCGCGGAAAGTTAGCCGTCGCGGGCTGTTTCGCGGCTTCTTCGCCTCCGGCCAGCGCGCCGTTGAAGACAATCGCGATGCCGGCGTGTTAGTTCGCCAGTGCGCTCGCCCGCCACAGGCCATCGCCGAGCCGCTTTTTTTACAAGCGTGCGACGGCTGCGGGGAGTGCCGCGATGCCTGCCCGATGGGCATCATCGCCGTGGAACAGGGCAAGGCAACGCTGCAAATTGAGTACGCCGAGTGCGACTTTTGCGGTGCTTGCACTCACGCCTGTCAGCGCGGCGCATTAGAGGCGACGGTGGTGATGGATACCGGGCTGCGTCCGGTTATTTCTCAGCAGTGTCTGGGACGCCTCGATAACTTGTGCAGAATGTGTGAAATAGCCTGTCCGCGGACGGCAATATTTTTTAATCAACATAATCAACCGGTGATAAATAACGATAACTGTAACGGCTGCGGTAAATGCAAACTCGTTTGTTATCATGGTGATATTAGTTTGTCATTACAACCTTCATGAGTTCTTAGCGTTGGATTGATTAGCGTTTTAAATCATCGACTCACAGTTTGTGCTGATACCGATTTTCAGCCAATTGACTTTTAAATCGCCAGTGGCATGATGCGCGCAATTTCTTCGCTTCTTGGTCGCCAACTTCCCTATGTCCGCCTACTCTCGCCCGGTAATTTTATTATTATGTGGGCTACTTTTGCTGACGGTTTCTATCGCTGTACTCAGTACACTAGTGCCGCTTTGGCTCAGCCATGAAATGCTGCCTACCTGGCAGGTCGGACTGGTGAGTTCATCCTATTATTCGGGCAACCTGGTTGGCACGCTGATCGCCGGGGTGGTGATTAAAAAGCTCGGCTTCAACCGCAGTTATTACCTCTCCTGCATGGTGTTTGCCGCCGCGACCGCCGGACTGGCACTGTCAATGAGCTTCTGGAGTTGGATCAGCTGGCGCTTTATGGCCGGTGTGGGCTGTGCGCTGATTTGGGTCATTGTGGAAAGTGCTCTGCTGCGCAGCGGGACAGTGCGTAACCGAGGTCAACTGCTGGCGGCCTACATGATCATCTATTATATCGGTACCGTGGTCGGACAGCTGATGCTCGGCATAGTCTCGACCGAGCTGTTCAGCGTGCTGCCGTGGGTGACATCGCTTATCGCCATTTCCATCCTGCCGCTGCTGTTCACCCAGATAACCAATCAGGACAGCGAGCTGCCGCGCACCTCTATTTGGCCGATGCTAAAACGTCGCAGCGCGCGCTTGGGTATCAACGGCTGCGTGATTTCAGGCATTATTCTCGGCTCGCTGTACGGCTTAATGCCGCTGTTCCTTAACCATCAGGGCATGAGCGATGCTGACGTGGGATATTGGATGGCGTTGCTGGTCAGTTCGGGGATCATCGGGCAGTGGCCGGTAGGGCGTTTGGCCGACCGTTATGGTCGCCTGATTGTGCTGCGTGTGCAGGTGTTTGTGGTGATCCTTGGCAGTATTGCGATGCTCAGTGGCTATGCGATGGCGCCAACCCTGTTTATCCTCGGCTGCGCGGGCTTTACTCTCTATCCGGTGGCGATGTCATGGGCCTGTGAGAAGGTCAATCCGGAAGAGCTGGTGGCGATGAATCAGGCGCTGTTGATGAGCTACACCATCGGCAGCCTTGCCGGGCCAACCATGACCGCGATGCTGATGCAAAACTATTCCGACCGTCTACTTTTTGTGATGATTGCCGCCGTGGCTCTGGTTTATCTGGTAGTTCTGCTGCGTAAAGCTGACAAACATCAGACTCCGGTGGCAACCGCCTAAAGCCAACTCACGGTAAACAGACATAAAAAAGCCCGAACCTTCGGGCTTTTTTGTTTGTGCAGATACGGAAGGGTTAGTACATCACTTTGTGGCCGTAGCCTTCAAGAATGCCTTTCACTCTGTCCATGATCTCTTTAGTTGGCGGGTTTACGCCGTCCAGACCATAGGTCTCGCCCATGGCGGTCCATTTGTGTTTACCCAGCTCATGGTAGGGCAGCAGCTCAATCTTCTCGATGTTGGTCATGTCTTTGGTGAACTCACCGAGCAGATGCGCCGATTTGTCATCATCCGACCAACCCGGAACCACTACATAACGGATCCAGGTACGCTGATTGCGTTTTGCCAGATAACGGGCGAATTCCAGCGTGCGGTGGTTCGACACGCCAACCAGATTCTGGTGAATATCGTCATTCATCTGTTTGAGGTCGAGCATGACTAAGTCAGTCACGTCGAGCAGCTCATCAATTACCGGGTCATAGCGACGAACAAACCCGTTGGTGTCGAGACAGGTATTGATGCCTTCTTTCTGGCACGCGCGGAACCAGTCGCGCACGAATTCAGCTTGCAGGATCGCTTCACCGCCCGAAGCCGTAACCCCGCCGCCCGAGGCGTTCATGAAGTGGCGATAGGTGACCACTTCACTCATTAAATCTTCAACATTGATCTCTTTGCCTCCATGGGTGTCCCACGTATCGCGGTTGTGGCAATACATGCAACGCATCAGGCAACCCTGGAAGAACACAATAAAACGTATGCCTGGGCCATCTACCGTGCCACAGGATTCATAAGAGTGGATGCGACCTTGAACTGACATTGCGGGTTTTTCTCCAATATTGACCAATAAGTTGCAGTCTAAATGCGCGGATGCTGGCCTGGCAGAGATAAACTGAAAGTAACCCCATATCCTTGAGGATTCTCTGGTTGCTACTTGTTAATAATAACAGACAATTAGTAAGGTTGATTGCTATAGCATCGCGGATTTGCTTTGCCAGAAGCCTCTGTCACTAAGACTCTGGCAAAGCAGACTTATTCTATAAAGTCTTCATCAAAGAGCAGGGCTTGATGTTAAAAAGGCTCCACGGTTGTGGAGCCTTTATGTTTTGCGGCTAACTTACCGCCGTATTACTTACAGCGTTTTGGTGAAGGTACGGGTGATCACGTCTTGCTGTTGTTCTTTGGTCAGCGAGTTGAAACGTACTGCGTAACCAGATACACGGATGGTCAATTGCGGATATTTTTCCGGATTTTCCATCGCATCTAACAGCATTTCACGGTTCATCACGTTGACGTTCAGGTGCTGACCGCCTTCGATGTTTGATTCGTGGTGGAAGTAACCATCCATCAAGCCAGCAAGGTTGGCTTTACGGACATCATCATCTTTACCCAGCGCATTTGGCACGATGGAGAAGGTGTATGAAATACCGTCTTTCGCGTAAGCAAACGGCAGTTTAGCGACGGAGGTCAGAGAGGCAACGGCACCTTTCTGGTCACGACCGTGCATTGGGTTAGCACCCGGACCGAATGGAGCACCGGCGCGGCGACCATCTGGCGTGTTACCGGTTTTCTTACCGTAAACCACGTTAGAGGTGATGGTAAGAACAGACTGAGTTGCCACAGCGCCGCGGTAGGTACGCAGTTTCTGAATTTTCTTCATGAAACGTTCTACCAGGTCACAAGCGATGTCATCTACACGAGAATCGTTGTTACCGAACTGCGGATATTCACCTTCGATTTTGAAGTCAGTCGCCAGACCGTCTTCGTCACGAATTGTCGTCACTTTGGCGTATTTGATTGCAGACAAGGAGTCAGCAGCCACGGACAGGCCTGCGATACCACATGCCATTGTGCGATAAACATCACGGTCGTGCAGCGCCATCAATGCAGCTTCGTAGCTGTATTTGTCGTGCATGTAGTGAATGATGTTCAGGGCAGTCACGTACTGTTTAGCCAACCAGTCCATGAAGTGGTCCATGCGGTCCATAACTTTGTCATAGTCCAGCACTTCATCCATCATTGGCGCTTCTTTCGGGCCAACCTGGATTTTCATTTTTTCATCCACGCCGCCATTGATGGCGTACAACATGGTTTTCGCCAGGTTGGCACGTGCGCCGAAGAACTGCATTTGTTTACCAACAACCATTGGGCTTACGCAGCAAGCAATTGCGTAGTCATCGTTGTTGAAGTCAGGACGCATCAGGTCATCGTTTTCATACTGTACGGATGAAGTATCGATTGAGACTTTTGCTGCGTATTTTTTGAAGTTCAGTGGCAGTTTTTCTGACCACAAGATGGTCATGTTTGGTTCCGGTGAAGGACCCATGGTGTACAGGGTGTTCAGGAAGCGGAAGCTGTTTTTAGTCACCAGAGTACGGCCGTCAACGCCCATACCTGCCAGAGATTCCGTTGCCCAGATTGGGTCACCGGAGAACAGTTCATCGTATTCAGGAGTACGCAGGAAGCGAACCATACGCAGTTTCATAACCAAGTGGTCAATCAGCTCTTGCGCAGCTTCTTCAGTCAGGGTGCCAGCTTTGATATCACGCTCGATGAACACGTCAAGGAAGGTAGATACGCGGCCGAAGGACATTGCTGCACCGTTCTGAGATTTAACCGCGGCCAGGTAGCCGAAGTAAGTCCACTGAACAGCTTCTTGTGCGTTAGTTGCAGGACCTGAAATGTCGTAGCCATATTTCGCTGCCATTTCTTTAATCTGGCCCAGTGCGCGGTGTTGCTCAGAAATCTCTTCGCGCAGTTGGATGGTCATTTCCAGATTTACGCCATTTTCCAGGTCATTTTGCAGAGACTGGAACTGTGCGTATTTGTCAGCCATCAGGTAATCAATACCGTACAGCGCAACGCGACGGTAGTCACCGATGATACGGCCACGGCCGTAGGCATCTGGCAGACCGGTCAGAACGCCGGATTTACGGCAGTTCAGGATGTCTTTAGTGTAAACATCGAAAACGCCTTGGTTGTGGGTTTTGCGGTATTCGGTGAAGACTTTTTTCAGCGCTGGATCCAGTTCACGACCATAAACTTTACATGAACCTTCAACCATCTTAATGCCGCCGAATGGGATCAGGGCACGTTTCAGAGGAGCATCAGTCTGCAGACCGACGATGGTCTCAAGAGATTTGTTGATGTAGCCCGCATCGTGAGAGGTGATAGTTGCCGCGACATCGGTATCAAAATCAACTGGAGCGTGGGTGCTGTTCTCCAGTTTGATGCCTTCCATCACTTTTTCCCACAGGGTAGAAGTCGCTTCAGTTGCGCCAGCTAAGAAAGACTCATCACCTTCATATGGGGTGTAGTTTTTCTGAATGAAGTCACGGACATTAACTTCATTCTGCCATTCGCCAGCACTAAAACCTTGCCATGCGTTGGTCAATTTTTCATTGAGCTTGGACATTATGCACCTACCTTCTAATTTGGCTTTCTTTATAAATCGGTTTGTAAACTTGTTGTGACCAGCAATTCACAGAACTTAGTGTTTTTGCTCATCACGGAGATAAATTACCCAGTACGTCAATCCGACCATTAAACCGCCACCAATGATGTTGCCGATGGTGACTGGGATCAGGTTGTCGATGATAAAGTTACTGATATTCAACTCTGCAAACTGTGCAGGTGTGGTACCAATCGCCTGCCAGAACTCAGGGGAAGCGAAGTTTTTAATCACGATACCGAGAGGGATCATAAACATGTTGGCGATGCTGTGTTCGAAGCCGCTGGCAACGAACATGCCGACAGGGAGGATCATGGCGAACATTTTGTCCATCAGGCTGCGGCCTGAGTAACTCATCCACACCGCCAGACAGACCATCAGGTTAGCTAGAATGCCGAGGCATACGGCTTCGATGAATGTGTGATGCATTTTATGGTCGGCGGTTTGTAGGACATTAAGCCCCCACAGGCCGTTATCAACCATATATTCACCAGAGAACCAGATAAGGGCGACAAAGAACAATGCGCCAATCAAGTTACCAATATAGACATTGACCCAGTTACATGCCAATTGGCCCCATGTGATTCGGCCGCTGGCCTTGGCTATCACGATCAGTACCGTAGAAGTGAAAAGGTCAGCTCCGCACACCACGACCAACATCAGGCCGAGAGAGAAGCAGATACCGCCGACTAATTTAGCCAGACCGTAAGGGACGGCTGCAGTGCCTGTGGTAGAGGTGATATAGAAAACAAATGCAATTGAGATAAAGACACCAGCGGTTATCGCTAAATAGAATGTTTTCAGCGGTTGTTTAGTGGCTTTATAAACGCCAGCATCTTCGGCGACTTTCGCTGTAGCTGCGGGTAACAATAAATTGAAGGGGTTGTCAGCTTTCACAGTAACTCTCTCTGTAAGGGTTATCTACTGCACAACGAGATACTAGCAAAGCAGTATAACGTAAAAATTGACTTGGATCATAAGGGGGGGTTATATCCGAGCTGGGAGCTTATACCAAAGGAGTAAATGATGCCTTATCTTTTTGAAAAATAAAGAATAAAAACATTTTAAATCTTACAAAAAAAGTTGAATTGCATTTTTGAGGGTGAGAATGAAATGTTAAAGTTTGAGGGGCAATGCAATGAAATCATTTCTTATTGTGCATATTATCTGCGATATTTTTTAATGGTTAGCAGAAGTGAAATAAAAAATAAGCGGGGAAATTAAAAATAGTTAAGGCATAAAATTAAGCAGCAAATTGAATGAGTAGTCAAATAATCATATCGATGGTTTTTAATGCAAAAAAACGGTTCCAGATTTTTGGTATTTAGGATTAAAAAAACCGGCAGACAGGGCTACCGGTTTGGATTTGCTCAAGAAAGAGTGAAGCGAATTACTTCTTCAGCCAGTAACGGCGTTTAGCCGCCTGCAGCTTCTCATAGGCCGCCAGCAGTCCTTGATGGGACGGCAGGGCTTTCAGGTCAGCATCTACGGCAAACAGCCCATAGAAACGCTCTTCACCGCTGATGGCAGCCGAGGCGTGATCGACAGCATCCTGACCGTACATTTTGACGAAGGCGCCATAATACTGGGCCGGGTCGCGATCTTCTTCCAATGAGAGTTGCAGCAGGGTTTGCAAGCAACGGTAATAGTTGTTGCGCTCATCGCTGTACACGGACGAGTTAAACTCGTGCGCCCACTCGGCCCAGGTCAGTGCCTGATCCAAGTCGCCGCCGGCCAAGGCCAGCATGGATTTCAGCTCACCCACGCGCAGGGTGTACCAGCCGTTATCTTTGCCGCTGGCAATGCCCAGCAACTCGCGAACGCGGGTGAAGTCGTCCAGACCTTCGTCGTCCATCTGGGTGATCATTTCCAGATAGGTTTCCTGTGAGAAATCACTGTCTGGCAGAGCCAACAGCTGCTCGCGCAGATGGGCGCCCATGCTGTTGTTGGCTAACAGCAAGTCTTCCGCCGGGTAGATGTCTGACATGCCAGGCACGATGATGCGGCACGCGTAAACGTCTAAGTGCTCGTAATCAGCGATATACACTTCAGCATCTTCTTTGTCGAAGATGGCCATCAGGGTGGCGAACTCTTCTTCGGTGGTGCCGCTGAAGCTCCAGTCTGCAAACGGGTAGTCCGCATCTTGCTTGAACATGTCCCATGAGATCAGGCCGCTTGAATCGATGAAGTGAGTTTCCAAGTTGGCGTGTTCCGCCACTTCTTCATCATCGAAGGTTGGCGCAGTGAAGACGTCGAGGTCCTTCAGGCTGCGGCCTTGCAGCAGTTCGGTCACGGTACGTTCCAGCGCCACGCCAAAGTCCGGGTGCGCGCCGAAAGAGGCGAAACAGGTACCATTGGATGGGTTGAACAGCACCACGCAGATAACCGGATAGTTGCCGCCCAGAGAGGCGTCATAAGAAAGAATGGGGAAACCTTCTTCTTCCAGCTTGGCAATGGCTTCCACCACGCCCGGATAGCGCGCCAGCACGTCAGCAGGGATTTCCGGCAGGCTGATTGACTCAGCAATAATGCGGTTTTTAACGTAACGCTCGAAAACTTCGGACAGCCCCTGAACGCGCGCTTCGTTAGCGGTGTTACCCGCAGACATGCCGTTGGAAACGTATAAGTTGCCGATGATGTTCATTGGGATATAGACGGTTTGCAGGTCAGATTGGCGAGTGAACGGCAGGGCGCAGATCCCGCGCTCCGGGTTGCCGGACTGCAGATCTACCAAATCGCTGCCGGTAAGCTCTTTATCGGCATCATAGAAATCATGCAGACGCTCATCCAGAATCCCCGCTGGCAGGCTGTTGTCCGCCGGGATTGGGAACCATTTTTCATTGGGATAATGTACGAAATCGCCGTTGGCAATCTCTTTACCCAGATAGAAATCGGCGAAGAAATAGTTGGTCGACAGACGCTCGAAATATTCACCTAAAGCAGAAGCCAATGCCGCTTTTTTACTGGCGCCTTTACCATTGGTAAAGCAGAGCGGGCAGTCGCGATCGCGAATATGTACCGACCAAACGTGGGGTACAGGATTCAGCCATGAAGCTTCTTCAATATTGAAACCGAGGTCGGCGAGTTTTTGTTGGAAGCGGGAAATGGAGTCTTCCAGCGCGGCGTCTTTACCAGGAATAAAAGTTTGCGTCATTGAGTTCACTTTTGAGCGTTCTAAAAACGCGCAATGATACGGGGTTTTGGCCTATAGCTCCACGTATTCATACAGCTATTGCGTGCACGGGATAAAGCATCAGCAACATAGTCTTTATTTTTCATTTTTTAACGATTTAAACGCGGTGAATGGGGCGATATTCGGGTGACAGCAATGTGATCCTGCTCTCAGGAACAATAAGCGTTGCAGACTGCTTGTTTCGAATGATAAAACCGTTAAATTGATTGTATCGATGGTTAGCTCAGTGGAGTGGTGAGGGGAAATGACTCAGGTTTATAATTTCAGTGCAGGTCCGGCAATGATCCCGGCAGAAGTGTTACGTCGTGCGCAACAAGAATTATGTAATTGGCATGGTTTGGGCACGTCGGTGATGGAAATCAGTCACCGTAGTAAAGAGTTTATTCAGGTTGCCGAAGAGTCGGAACGTGATATCCGCGAGCTGATGAATATCCCCTCGAACTATAAAGTCCTGTTCTGCCACGGCGGCGCGCGCGCGCAGTTCGCTGCGATCCCACTGAACTTACTGGGTGATAAAACCACTGCTGACTATATTGACGGCGGCTACTGGGCACACAGCGCGGTCAACGAAGCACAGAAATACTGCACGCCAAACGTTATTGATGTGACAACCACCGTCGACGGCAAGCGCGGCATTTTGCCGATGAGCCAATGGGCGTTGAACAAAGATGCCGCCTATGTTCACTACTGCCCGAATGAAACCATTGATGGCGTCGCTATTGATGAAGTGCCTGACTTTGGCGACAAACTGGTCATTGCTGACTACTCGTCATCTATTTTATCTCGTCCGGTAGACGTGAACCGTTTTGGCGTGATTTATGCCGGCGCGCAGAAAAACATCGGGCCGGCTGGCCTGACACTGGTGATCGTGCGCGAAGATTTGCTGGGCCGTGCTCGCAAAGAATTGCCTTCGATTCTTGATTACACCGTGCTGGCTGAAAATGACTCCATGTTTAACACGCCGCCGACCTTCGCCTGGTATCTGTCTGGCATGGTCTTCAAATGGCTGAAAGAGCAGGGTGGCCTGCGCGAAATGGAGAAGCGTAATCGGGCGAAAGCTGAATTACTCTATGGCACTATCGACCGTTCTGATTTTTATCGTAACGACGTGGCTCAGGCCAACCGTTCGTGGATGAACGTTCCTTTCCAAATGGCGGATGCGTCTCTGGACAAACTGTTCTTAGAGCAGTCGCAGAAAGCGGGCCTGCATGCTCTGAAAGGGCACCGCGTTGTTGGCGGAATGCGCGCATCGATTTATAACGCGATGCCGATTGAAGGTGTTAAAGCATTGACCGACTTTATGGCTGATTTCGAGAAAAGCCACGGTTAATCATCTGTAATCATCGCCGTGCGCAGCATGGCTTGAAAATGACCCCGGCCTGAAATCCGGGGTCATTTTATGAATAAAGAATAATGGAGAAAGCGTGGAATCCCTGACATTACAACCCGTTGCATTGGTTAACGGCACTATCAATTTACCGGGCTCAAAAAGTGTTTCCAACCGTGCACTTTTGCTGGCGGCCTTTGCCCAGGGTACAACCCGCTTAAATAACTTACTCGACAGTGACGATGTGCGTCACATGCTCAACGCGCTCACCAAACTGGGCGTGACTCACCGCCTGTCAGCAGATCGCACGCATTGTGATATTGACGGCTTAGGGGGGGCTTTCCAGCCTTCTGAAGCTTTAGAGCTGTTTTTAGGTAATGCGGGCACCGCGATGCGTCCTCTGGCCGCAGCGCTGTGCCTCGGCGCGCATGACGTGGTGCTGACCGGCGAGCCGCGCATGAAAGAACGCCCAATTGGCCATCTGGTTGATGCTTTGCGTCAGGGCGGAGCGGAGATTGAGTACCTCGAACAAGAAGATTACCCACCCGTGCGTCTGCGCGGTGGATTCAAAGGCGGCGAAGTTACGGTCGATGGCAGCGTTTCCAGCCAGTTCTTGACCGCGTTACTGATGACCGCGCCTCTGGCGGCGGCAGATACCACTATTCGCATCAAAGGTGATTTGGTTTCCAAGCCTTACATCGATATCACTCTGAATCTGATGAAGACTTTCGGCGTGACGGTACAGAACCAGAACTACCAAGAGTTCCGCATCAAAGGCCAGCAGACCTATGTCTCTCCAGGCACCTATTTAGTCGAGGGTGACGCTTCTTCAGCTTCTTACTTCCTGGCTGCGGCAGCCATCAAAGGCGGCACCGTTCGCGTGACCGGCATTGGTAAGAACAGCATGCAAGGCGATATTCGCTTTGCCGACGTGCTGGAGAGAATGGGGGCGAAAATCACCTGGGCAGAAGATTATATTGAATGCTCTCGTGGCTCTCTGACCGGGATTGATATGGATATGAACCATATTCCTGACGCCGCCATGACGATTGCCACCACCGCGCTATTCGCACAAGGCCCGACCACGTTGCGCAACATCTACAACTGGCGCGTAAAAGAGACTGACCGTCTGGCGGCAATGGCTACTGAGCTGCGCAAAGTGGGGGCAACCGTTGAGGAAGGCGAGGATTACATCCGCGTTGAGCCGCCGCAATCACTGACTTTCGCCGAGATTGGCACCTATAACGACCACCGCATGGCGATGTGCTTCTCGCTGGTGGCGCTGTCGGATACGCCAGTGACCATTCTGGACCCGAAATGCACCGCGAAAACTTTCCCTGACTATTTCGACAGACTAGCTGGCATTAGCACTCTGGCGTAACTCCCAAGCTGTATCTGGGTTTCAGCCATAACGGGCATCAGTCGATGCCCGTTTTTTTATGAGTAATGAACTATTCTTCTTCAGACATAGTCTGCTTTTTCGCCAACTGGATGATGTGGGGTAACAGTTGACGCAAAGGCAGCGTATAATGCCGCTCCTGAATTAGCCTTATCGGGTTAATGATGAGGGTTTACCCCACCCAAAGGAGACAGAAATGACGGCTTTAGCCCCGGTAATTACCGTTGATGGGCCAAGTGGCGCAGGTAAAGGCACCTTGTGCAAGGCGCTGGCAGAGGCTCTGGAATGGCGTTTGCTGGACTCTGGTGCCATTTATCGCGTTTTAGCACTGGCTGCTTTACATCATCAGGTTGATATTGTCTCTGAAGATGCTTTGGTGCCGCTTGCCGCACATCTTGATGTGCGTTTTGTGGCCCAGGATGGGCAATTAAAAGTGATTTTAGAAGGTGAGGATGTCAGTAATGAAATCCGCACCGAAACGGTAGGAAACACCGCGTCACAGGCTGCCGCTTTCCCTCGGGTTCGCGAAGCGTTATTGCGCCGTCAGCGCGCATTTCGCGAGGCCCCAGGGCTGATTGCCGATGGCCGAGATATGGGCACCGTGGTGTTCCCCGACGCGCCGGTAAAGATATTCTTAGACGCCAGTGCGGAAGAACGTGCAAACAGAAGGATGCTACAGTTGCAGGAAAAAGGCTTTAGTGTTAACTTTGAACGTCTTTTAGCCGAGATAAAGGAACGGGATGACCGTGACCGTAATCGTGCTATAGCGCCTTTGGTCGCTGCTTCTGACGCGCTTTTGCTGGATTCAACCAGCATGTCGATCGACGAAGTTATCCAACGTGCGCTGGCTTATGCCACTGAAATTCTAGGATCGCCGCAAAAACAAACCCGGTGATCGAGCTTGTTAACTGGTGCTGAATAAAGGTTCAGCGCCAGTTTTAGCTATAGTTTTTTTTAACCTCGCCGCAAGGATCTGTAGCGGGGCATTTGAAACAACCCCATCCAGCAGGATGCCAGATGGACGTTAAACTTAAGAACCTAAAGATTATCAACATGACTGAATCTTTTGCTCAACTCTTTGAAGAATCCTTAAAAACAATCGAAACCCGTCCGGGTTCCATCGTTCGTGGCGTTGTTGTGTCTATCGACAAAGACGTAGTACTGGTTGACGCCGGTCTGAAATCTGAGTCCGCTATTCCAGCAGAGCAGTTCAAAAACGCACAGGGCGAACTGGAAATCCAGGTTGGCGACGAAGTTGATGTTGCGCTGGACGCTGTTGAAGACGGCTTCGGTGAAACTCTGCTGTCCCGTGAAAAAGCTAAACGTCATGAAGCATGGCTGATGCTGGAAAAAGCTTACGAAGAAGCTGCAACTGTTACCGGTGTTATCAACGGTAAAGTTAAGGGCGGTTTCACTGTTGAGCTGAACGGTATTCGTGCGTTCCTGCCAGGTTCACTGGTAGACGTTCGTCCGGTACGCGACACGCTGCATCTCGAAGGCAAAGATCTTGAGTTCAAAGTCATCAAACTGGACCAGAAACGCAACAACGTTGTTGTTTCTCGCCGTGCAGTAATTGAGTCTGAGAACAGCGCAGAGCGCGATCAACTGCTGGAAAACCTGCAGGAAGGCATGGAAGTTAAAGGTATCGTTAAGAACCTCACTGACTACGGTGCATTCGTTGATCTGGGCGGCGTTGATGGCCTGTTGCACATCACTGATATGGCTTGGAAACGTGTTAAACACCCAAGCGAAATCGTCAACGTTGGCGACGAAATCACTGTTAAAGTTCTGAAATTTGACCGTGAGCGTACTCGTGTATCCCTTGGCCTGAAACAGCTGGGCGAAGATCCATGGGTTGCTATCGCTAAACGTTACCCAGAAGGTACTAAACTGACTGGTCGCGTTACTAACCTGACTGATTACGGCTGCTTCGTAGAAATCGAAGAAGGCGTTGAAGGTCTGGTTCACGTTTCTGAAATGGACTGGACTAACAAAAACATTCACCCATCTAAAGTTGTTAACGTGGGCGATGTAGTTGAAGTTATGGTTCTGGATATCGACGAAGAACGTCGTCGTATCTCCCTGGGTCTGAAGCAATGTAAAGCTAACCCATGGCAGCAATTCGCAGAAACTCACAACAAAAACGACCGTGTTGAAGGTAAAATCAAGTCAATCACTGACTTCGGTATCTTCATTGGTCTGGACGGCGGCATCGACGGCCTGGTTCACCTGTCTGACATCTCCTGGAACGTTGCAGGCGAAGAAGCAGTTCGTGAATACAAAAAAGGCGACGAAATCGCAGCTGTTGTTCTGCAAGTTGACGCAGAGCGCGAGCGTATCTCCCTGGGCGTGAAGCAACTGGCTGAAGATCCATTCAATAACTACCTGTCTGTTAACAAGAAAGGTACTATTGTTACTGGTAAAGTCACAGCAGTTGACGCCAAAGGTGCTACAGTTGAATTGGCAGGCGGCGTAGAAGGTTACCTGCGTGCTTCTGAAGCTTCTCGCGACCGTATTGAAGACGCAACTCTGGTTCTGAGCGTTGGTGATGAAGTTGAAGCTAAATTCACCGGTGTTGATCGTAAGAACCGCGTAGTAAGCCTGTCCGTCCGTGCTAAGGATGAGTCAGACGAGAAAGAAGCAATCGCCGTGGTTAACAACAAACCAGACGAAAGCAACTTCTCTAATGCTATGGCTGAAGCGTTCAAAGCGGCAAAAGGCGAGTAATGACGGGGGGCGGTATTTATATCGCCCCGAAACGGTAGTTTAGCTGCAAAGCTTGGAGGTAATATGACCAAGTCTGAACTTATTGAAAGACTTGCTGGCCAGCACTCTCATGTCCCGGCGAAAGCCATTGAGGATGCAGTGAAAGAGATGCTTGAACATATGGCTGCAACTTTAGCTGATGGCGAACGCATTGAGATCCGTGGGTTTGGCAGTTTTTCTCTTCACTACCGTGCTCCGCGTGTTGGTCGTAACCCAAAAACTGGCGACAAAGTGGAGTTGGACGGTAAGTACGTTCCGCATTTCAAGCCGGGCAAAGAGTTGCGCGATCGCGCGAATATTTATGGTTAAGACTTCGGTCTGACATAAATTATGCCTATAGCGAACCAAAAACGGTGTCTTTTTAAGACACCGTTTTTTTTTATTTTTGCTCATCTCGCTCCACAATTGCGTGACGTCTCGCATCCTTCCTCTCTGCCTCTTGTTCTCCCCATCCCGCAAAACCATACTTCCGCCAACCTATTTTGCTGGAAAAAACAGCAACGAGTTTTTATCTCTCGCCAACTAATGCAGTAAGGACGCCACATCAAAATCTCAATGGATGAGATAGCGCTGGCTGCGATCGCCGGAATGCTGCCACTGATTTTTCTTCCCCAACTGCCGGGCTTCTATGCCTGTCTTTTCATGGCCCTTGGCGTGATAGGCGGTGGGAGGATTAACCGTAGATTGTCGCTACTTGTCGCCATTATTTTGCTGAGCCTGCTGTGGGGGACGCACAATGGACACTATTTACTTAAGCAAACCGAGAGCCTGAGTCTGGGCAAGAAAGAGGTGATTGCCGAGCTAAAAACGATAAATTTGCATCAATCAGGTAGTCAGTTAGTCATCTTTAAAATCGAAAGAGTCGACGGGGAGTTACTCTTTCCTCCGATTTATTTTCGCAGTCGTTGGGAGGGGGAGGGTAACTTCTGCGCTGGCCAAAAGTGGCAGCTAAGCGTCAATTTACGCCCAGTCCACGCCCTGCTAAATGAGGGTGGGTTCGATAGCCAGCGCTGGGCATTAGCCAACCGCTGGCCTTTAACTGGCAGGATCAGCAGCAGAACGCTCATCAGCCCCGAATGCAGTCTGCGCCAGCGTCTAATTTCCCACGTGCAACAGGTTATCACTCCCTTGGGGAACAGCGCGGTGCTAATGGCTTTAGCCTTTGGCGAGAAGGGGCTGATAAAAGCCGAAGACAAAATGCTGATGCAGCGAACAGGCATTGCTCATCTGATTGCTATCTCAGGGCTGCACATCGGCATAGCGGCCTGGTTTGGCTATGTGTTGGCGCGAGCGCTGCAATTCTTATTACCGATTAAATATATCGATTATCGCTTCCCACTCATCGCCAGCGAGTTATTCCTGCTGACCTACACCTGGTTGGCAGGAGGTAACGCCCCCGCCGTGAGGGCCGCCGTGGCGCTTTCACTATGGCTGCTATTGCGATTCATGCGAGTTAAATGCCATCCGTGGCAAATATGGCTGTGGTGCGTCGCGCTAATAGTGATTAGCGACCCGATGAGTATTCTTTCGGATAGCTTCTGGCTCTCCTGTTTCGCGGTGGCGGCCCTGATCTTCTGGTTTCAGTGGGCGCCTTTACCGCAGCGAGTAGGGCACTCATGGCGCTGGGCTGCGGTGCGCTGGGCCCATTTGCAGCTGGGAATGACGATTTTGCTGCTACCTCTCCAAGTCGGCCTGTTCCACGGCGTCAATCTCTCTTCTTTCGCCGCGAATATGTGGGCCGTGCCTATCGTTTCGCTATTTACCGTGCCCTTGGTACTGCTAGGCGTAATTTGCTCAGGTGCACTGCCAGCCCTTGTTACAGAGAAAATGTGGTTAATGGCAGACCAGAGCTTGTCGCTGGTATTTTGGGGCGTGCAGAGATTCTCAGGTGGCTGGTTCTATTTAAGTGAGCCAGCCGTCGCACTCACTTTGGCAGGGTGGGGGAGTGTGATTGTCTGGCGCCTGGGGTGGCTTAGGATTTTCCCCGCCACCGTAATAGGCCTGGCCTCGGTGCTAATGGTCTGGTTCTACAGGACGGATGGAGAGAATTGGCGTGTGGACATGGTGGATGTCGGCCATGGCCTTGCCATGTTGATCAGCAAAAACGGCAAGGGGGTGTTATATGATACTGGGAACCGCTGGGAGACGGGTTCGGCGGCCGAGATGAATATTCTACCCTTGATCAGATGGCGCAATATTCAGCTTGAACAGATCATTATTAGCCATGCTCACGCCGACCATCGCGGTGGTTTAGACGCCATAATGCGGGCATTTCCTTCGGCGACTCTAAGGGAAAGCGTGATAGGTTCACCACTGCCTTGCCATGCTGGTATTACTTGGGAGTGGCAAGGGCTGTCCTTTGCTGCGCTTTGGCCGGAAAGGGCGGGAATCATGTCCGGCAATGATGACAGCTGCGTCGTGAGGGTCAGTGATGGGAATTTCAGTGTTTTACTGACCGGAGATATCGAATCAGGCGCTGAACGCAAAATTGTTTCAAGATATCGCGGGGCCTTAGGCTAGACGGTGTTGCAGGTTCCTCATCATGGCAGCAATACGTCATCAACACCGCCGTTTTTGCGCGCTGTCGCACCGGAACTGGCGATTTCTTCCTCATCTCGCTTCAATAAGTGGCATCTCCCCGCGCAAAAAGTGATGGCAAGGTATCGAAATGCCAGACTAGCCTGGCGCGATACCTCACGCTCAGGCCAGTTATCTGTTCATTTTTATGACAAATATTGGCGCGTGGAAGGATTCAGAGAGCAAATATTTCCTCGTTGGTATCATCGTCGGTTTGGCGTATCAGGTGATAATGAGTAGAATGGGCCGCTGTTTCTTTCGCTGCTGGTTAATAATGCATTATGAATGATAAAGATCTCTCCACCTGGCAGACATTCCGCCGCCTTTGGCCGATGATTACCCCTTTCAAAGCAGGGCTTATCGCGGCGGCTGTTGCGCTGGTGGCGAACGCCGCCAGTGACACCTTCATGCTGTCTCTGTTGAAACCTCTGCTGGATGATGGTTTTGGCAAAGCCGATCGCTCTATCTTGCTTTGGATGCCGCTGGCGGTAATCGCATTAATGATTGTGCGAGGGATCAGTGGCTATGTTTCTAGCTACTGCATTTCATGGGTATCGGGCAAAGTGGTGATGCAGATGCGTCGCCGTCTGTTTGGCCACATGATGGGCATGCCGGTCGCCTTCTTTGACCAACAATCGACGGGCACATTGCTGTCACGTATTACTTATGATTCCGAGCAGGTTGCCTCTTCTTCTTCAAGCGCGCTGGTAACAGTAGTGCGCGAAGGGGCATCGATTATTGGCCTGTTCATCATGATGTTCTACTACAGCTGGCAGCTTTCGATCATTTTGGTGGTGATTGCGCCGGTTGTCTCGATTGTTATCCGTCTGGTTTCAAAGCGTTTTCGCGATATCAGCAAAAACATGCAGAACACCATGGGTCATGTTACAACCAGCGCCGAGCAGATGCTCAAAGGTCATAAAGAAGTGCTGATCTTTGGCGGGCAGAAAGTGGAAACTGAGCGTTTCGATTCTGTCAGCAACCGCATGCGTCAGCAGGGTATGCGTTTGGTGTCGGCATCATCGATTTCTGACCCGATTATTCAGCTTATCGCCTCTCTGGCGCTGGCATTTGTTCTTTATGCAGCCAGCTTCCCGTCTGTGATGGAAACACTGAGCGCCGGTACTATCACTGTCGTGTTCTCTTCCATGATCGCTTTAATGCGCCCGTTGAAATCACTGACCAACGTTAATGCCCAATTCCAGCGCGGTATGGCAGCTTGCCAGACGCTGTTCTCTATCCTCGATATGGAGCAGGAAAAGGATGAAGGTAAACGCGTCGTTGAGCGCGCCAAAGGCGATATTGAATTCAAAAACGTCACCTTTACCTATCCTGGGCGCGATGCGCCAGCGCTGCGCGATGTGGCTTTCACCATCCCTGCGGGCCGTACTGTTGCTCTGGTAGGGCGTTCTGGCTCGGGTAAATCGACCATTGCCAGCCTGATGACGCGTTTCTATGACATTCAGGAAGGCCAAATCCTGATGGATGGCCATGATTTGCGTGAATACACGCTGTCATCGCTGCGTAATCAGGTGGCTTTGGTATCGCAAAATGTCCACCTCTTTAACGATACCATTGCTAATAACATTGCCTATGCGCGCACCGACGTCTTCAGCCGCGAAGAGATTGAGAAAGCCGCCAAAATGGCCTATGCCATGGACTTCATTAATAAAATGGATAACGGTCTCGATACGGTAATTGGCGAGAACGGCGTGCTGCTGTCTGGCGGCCAGCGCCAGCGTATTGCTATTGCCCGTGCTCTGCTGCGGGACTCGCCGGTGCTGATCCTCGATGAAGCAACCTCGGCGCTGGATACGGAGTCAGAGCGTGCGATTCAAGCCGCGCTTGACGAGCTGCAAAAGAACCGTACTTCGCTGGTGATTGCGCACCGTCTCTCAACCATTGAAAAAGCCGATGAAATTCTGGTAATTGAAGATGGCCGAGTGGTTGAACGCGGTTCCCACGCCGAGCTGCTTGAGATGCGCGGCGCTTATGCCCAGTTGCACCGGATGCAGTTTGGCCAATGATAGAGCGAATCTGGTCAGGTAAGTCGCCACTTTATCTACTATTACTGCCTCTTTCATGGCTGTACGGGTTGATAACCTGCGGGTTACGGCTCTGCTATAGAAAGGGGTGGAAAAAGAGTTGGCGCTCGCCTGTCCCGATTATCGTGGTCGGTAATCTCACTGCCGGTGGCAATGGGAAAACGCCGGTGGTGATTTGGTTGATTGAACTGTTACAGCGTCAGGGTTTACACGCAGGCGTAGTTTCTCGCGGCTACGGCGGTAAGTCAGAGACTTATCCGTTGGTGCTTGATGCAAATACCCAAACGGCCGAAGCGGGCGATGAGCCTGTGCTGATTTATCAGCGCACCGGCGCCCCGGTGGCGGTATCCCCAGTTCGATCCGATGCGGTAAAAGCGCTGCTCAAGAATCATCAGCTCGACGTGATTGTCACCGACGACGGCCTGCAGCATTACGCTTTGCAGCGTGATTTAGAAATTGTGGTGGTTGATGGCATACGTCGTTTCGGCAACGGCTGGTGGTTACCCGCCGGGCCAATGCGCGAAAGAGCATCGCGCCTGCGTTCTGTTGACGCCGTTATCACCAATGGCGGACAGAGCGAGCCGGGCGAAATCGCCATGCACTTGCAGCCGGGAATGGCCGTCAACTTGCTAACGGGTGAACAGCGCGATGCCACCTCTTTGCCACAGGTTGTTGCCATGGCGGGTATTGGGCACCCTCCGCGCTTCTTCGCCACGCTGAAAAACCTTCAAGTAACCACCCAAGCCGAGTTCGCCTTTGCCGATCATCAAGATTACCAATCCGAGCAACTGAGTGCTCTGCTCGGTGCTGAACAAACTCTATTGATGACGGAAAAAGACGCTGTCAAATGCAGAAGTTTTGCCCAGCCAAATTGGTGGTATTTGCCAGTTAATGCCCACGTTTCCGAGGCTGATACAGCCCGCCTGTTGGCAAAAATCGACCAAGTTATTGCGAAAAAATAGCCTATTGCTTCTCAGGGCAGGCCTTGTTTACATTTCTTCAAATTAAAAAAATAGTAAAATTCCCAGCTAATGAGCTGATTTATATGGAATATAATTCAATGTTGGCGTTTTAAATATTTATTTAATTTATAGGTGTTGCTATTACATTTGAGTTGTGAGTAAATGCAGTCCGGCCTGTGATGCAGAGCTATTTATGTCCGAGTTTACAATCTAGCAGTTCCTCCCAAGACGTTATCTTTGATAAAACGATTCCTCTTCAAGTCGAACCTTCTAAGTACCTCCCCATAAGTAATCAATCTACTCGATTGGCCCTAAACGTTTTATGGCAGAAAATCTTAATCAAAGAATTAAGATGCTGAACCCTAAGGCGAAAAAAACTAATAAATTATTTCACAATCGCTCATTAGAGGTTTTTATAAAAAAATAACTTTAGAGTGGGCAAGCGCATCCGAACAATAATAAAAAGCGTGTTCATGGATGCCCAAAATAAAGGATCTACAATTATGATGTTAAAAATGGGTTTAGTTAAATGGTACAACCAAGCTAAAGGCTATGGTTTTATTTGCCCTCTCGACGGTACGTCTGAAATTTATGTTCAGCGCGCCTCTATTGCTAATACAGGCAATAAATCTTTGAATGCTGGGCAGCGCGTAGAGTTCACCACCTACCGCAGCGTGGCTCACGGTCCGTCAGCAGCCGATGTGATCGCGTTCTAAGTTTGACCTGTCCCCCAGACCTTGGCGCGTAAATTTACGCTCAGGTCAAAATGTGTTATCGGTATCTGTAATGCTTTCATCAACGGATACCGATATGTCTCACCCGGTTATATCTCTCTCTGCCGCCCGCACTTTGCACCTCGCTGCTCAACAACTTCAACACCCACTCAAGCGCAAGCCCCAACGGGACGATCTCCTCACAGCCATTACTCAGATGGGTTTGCTGCAAATTGATACCATTAGCGTGGTCGCCCGCAGCCCATATTTAGTGCTTTTTAGCCGCCTCGGGCACTATCCGCAGGAGTGGCTGGAAGACGCACTGGCGTCGGGTAAACTGTTTGAGTATTGGGCTCACGAAGCCTGTTTTATCCCCATCGAAGATTACGCTTTGCTACGCCACCGCATGCTTCAGCCTGAGAAAATGGGGTGGAAATACTCAACCGAGTGGGTCGAAAAGCATCAGGAAGACATTGACGGCATCCTCAGCCATATTGCGGAAAATGGCCCGGTGCGTTCGGCGGATTTCGCCGGAGAGAAGCGTTCAGCTACCGGCTGGTGGGACTGGAAGCCGCACAAGCGGCATCTGGAGACGCTGTTTACCTCAGGCAAGCTGATGGTGGTGGAGCGTCGCAGTTTTCATCGCGTTTACGACCTCGCAGAGCGCGTGATGCCCGGCTGGAATGATGCCACCCAGGCTCTGTCACAGCAGGATGCCGAAGAGATCATGCTGCGCCGGTCGGCGCAAAGTCTGGGCTTATTCAAACCTGAGTGGCTGGCAGATTATTATCGCCTAAAACGCATTAAAGCGCAGGAGGTGATATCCCGCTGGTTAGAAAGTGGTGAGGTCAGGCCGGTCAATGTAAAAGGGCTGGATGGCCTGTTCTATGTGCATCAGAGTCAGTTTTCCCTGCTGGAACAAGCCATTAACGGCAAAATTAGCTCGACGGTTACCGCGCTGCTTTCGCCATTCGACCCCGTGGTATGGGATAGAAAACGGGCGCTGGCGCTATTTAATTTTGATTACCGACTGGAATGTTACACGCCGGAGCCGAAGCGGCAATATGGCTATTTCACGTTGCCTATTTTGAATCGCGGAGAGCTGATCGGGCGCGTGGACGCCAAGATGCATCGCAAAGAGAAAACCTTTGAAGTGAAAACCTTGCACCTTGAGAGTGGTACTAAACTGAGCCCAAGACGCATCAAAGATATCACTGATGCCGTCAGTCGTTTTGCCTTATGGCACGAGGCTGATCGGGTGCTGATAGGGAAGGTACCAGAAGCGTTGCGGCTGCACTGGGAAGCGGGCTGGTCATTGCTCAAATAAACAATCGGCTGCCATTGGCAGCCGTTTTTCGCTGGGTGAGAATGTCAAAACAGCCTTAGTTGCTGTAGTTGGCAAACATCGCGATGATTTTGTGGATCAGTTTCATTTCAGTGCTCGTCAGTAGAAATTTAATGTGACTTGTGTCACAAAAAAATACTACGCCGACCTCCGGCTTTTATCAATCTCTGTTTCGGCCTCTTGGCGATTTATCCCACTAGGCAGCCTATATTGCCGATGTCAGATTAACCTTGGCGGAAGGGTTATGGTATTCTTTGCCACCGTAGAGGTTTGTCAAAACACGCATTATTGCAGCTGCTTGGCCTTCAAGCGTGCAATTCACATGCCCCGGGAGAATGTATGGATCATCGTTTACTCGAAATTGTTGCTTGCCCTGTCTGTACCGGTAAGCTTTATTTCAATAAAGAGTCGCAAGAATTAATTTGTAAAGTGGACGGACTGGCTTATCCGGTGCGCGACGGCATTCCGGTGTTGTTAGAAACTGAAGCCCGTGCGCTTTCTGCTGACGAGACGCATCCATGAGTTTTATTGCCATCATTCCTGCCCGCTTTGCTTCCAGCCGCCTGCCGGGGAAACCTCTGGCGGATATCGGCGGCAAGCCAATGGTCGTTCATGTGATGGAACGCGCGAAAGAGTCCGGTGCCGATCGCGTTATCGTCGCCACCGACCATCCTGACGTTTTTGCTGCAGTAGAAGCAGCTGGCGGCGAAGTTTGCATGACCCGCGCTGACCACCAGTCAGGCACTGAGCGTCTGGCCGAAGTCATCGAACTGTACGGCTTTTCCGACGAGGACATTATCGTCAATGTGCAGGGCGACGAGCCTCTGGTGCCGCCGGTGATTATCAAGCAGGTCGCTGATAATCTGGCCTCCTGTGAAGCCGGCATGGCGACTTTAGCGGTGCCTATTGAAACGGCAGAAGAGGCGTTCAACCCTAACGCGGTAAAAGTGGTGATGGACGTCAACGGCTACGCGCTCTATTTCTCGCGGGCAACCATTCCGTGGGAGCGCGAGCGTTTTGCTAAATCCAGAGAGACTGTCGGTGATACGTTCCTGCGCCACATTGGCATTTATGCCTATCGCGCCGGTTTCATTCGCCGCTATGTCAACTGGGCGCCAAGCCCGCTTGAGAATATCGAGCTTCTGGAGCAGCTGCGCGTGCTGTGGTACGGCGAAAAAATCCACGTGGCCGTAGCGAAAGAAGTGCCGTCGGTGGGTGTCGATACGCCAGAAGATTTGCAGCGCGTGCGCGAGTTTCTGGCCCACTAATTAGCCTTTCCCCGCTTTGCGCCTTGCAACGCTATACTGATACGGAATGTCATTGGGCATTCCGTTTTTTATTCTGCGACTTTCATTGATCTGCCACCGAGAAATCGTCGGGCAATGCTTTCATCATAAACCTCATCACTTCTTCACTGTGTAACCGTCATGGAACAGCTGAAAGCCGAATTAAGTATTGTGCTGGGCGAACGCCTGTCTCGCCTTGAATGCGTTAGCGAGCAACCTTATGCCCATCTCTATGCGATTTATGATGAGCAGGGGCACGCCGTGCCGCTAATGGCCAAAAGTTACGTCTGCTCGGGCATTGCCAGCCAGGAGGCGTATAAATTGTCGATGCTGGCGCGCGAGGGCGTGGTGCGCGTGCCGACGGTATTTGGTTTAGTTACCACCAGCCAATCGCCTTTTAAGGAAGTCTTGCTGATCGAGCGCCTTCGAGGCGTTTCTGCCGAAGCTCCGACCCGCACGCCGCAGCGCGGCGAGATGCTGATAGAGCAGATTATCGAAGGGCTGCTGGCGTGGCACCGCATTGACAGCCATGGCCACGTGGGCACGGTGGATAGCACGCAGGACAATAAGTGGTCGCTGTGGTATCAGCAGCGCGTTGAGGCACTTTGGGCTTCCATCAGCCATTTGCAGTCAGCGCAGCTGACGCAGGAAGATCGCACTTTGCTGTTCCGTTCTCGCGCCAGCCTGCCCAGCCTGTTTGCTGACTTTAATGATAATTCCGTACTGCTTCACGGCAACCTCTCACTGCGCAGTCTGTTAAAAGACCCGCGCAGCGACCAGCTCTTAGCCATGATCAACCCCGGCACGCTGCTGTGGGGGCCAAGGGAGTTTGAGCTGTTCCGACTGTGGGAGAAAGGGATGAGCGAGCAGCTGCTATTTCGCTATTTACAGCGTGCGCCGGTCTCAGAAAGCTTCCTCGCCCGGCGCGGTTTATATCTTCTGTGGGAATCTGTCTCCCACTTGCTACACACCGGCAAGCTGGACCGCCCGGCGTTTGAACACGCTAAACAGCAGCTGCTTCCATGGCTTAACTGAGGTCAGTCGCCACTGCCGCCAATTCGTTGCCAGATTCGCCCCAGAGTTTCATACCAAATTCGTTCGCTGTGTCCTAAGAACAGCGAGCTTGGCAATATTTTTTCCCAAGGATTGAGCGGCGAGTCGATGGCCAGCTGATTGGCCGGAGCAGGCGTAGGGTGCAGACCCTGCTGCTCGAAGAAAATCATGGCGCGCGGCAGGTGATTGGCAGAGGTCACCAGCGCCATAGGCTGTTGCCCAATGTGTATTTTCACCTGCTCGGCCTCTTCGTGGGTATCTCGCGGAGTATCAAGCATAATGATATCGCTCTGCGGCACGCCGAGGCTGATGGCGACTTTCGCCGCCACTTCGGCCGCGCTGGTGGAGTTACCTATCGCTCTTCCGCCGGTAAAGATGATCTTCGAGCCCGGATTCTCCCGATAAACCCGAATGCCTTCTGCTACTCGTGACAGGCTGTTATTGATCAAATTGGAACTGGGTGCCCAGTCTGGGTTATAAGTGTACCCGCCGCCTAACACCACCACATATTTTAACGGCTGCGCGCTATGGGCGCGGTAAGTGGGATAGGTTGATTCTAGCGGCCGCAGCAAAGCATCAGCCACAGGTTGCAGGCTTAAAAGGGCCAGAGCGAGCCAACTCAGTAAAAAGCAGACTTTTCCTGCTTTCTGCCAGCGAGTAAACCACAGTAAAACCAGCGCTACCGCCATGATCGTTAATAAAAAGGGTAGCGGGAGCAGCAGCCCTCCAACGGCTTTTTTGAGAATAAATGGCATCGAAAATAGGTCCTTTTGAGCGAAAAAACGACATCCAGGCACGAATCCACATTGGGATGATTTATTCTACGTCAGCCTGTGCCAAAATAGCAGGCGCGGCCGTCCCGCAATGCTCAGTATTTCGGTTATGATTTCATTCAACAAAATGCGCTATCAGGAACAGGTATCATTTCATGCAGGATCGTAATTTCGACGATATCGCCGAAAAGTTCTCACGCAATATTTACGGTACGACCAAAGGTCGTATTCGTCAGGCCGTGCTGGGACAAGATCTTCGCGAACTGATCGCCACGCTCCCCCAGAGGCCGCTGCGCATTCTGGATGCCGGGGGCGGCGAAGGGCAGATGGCGTGCGAACTCGCCGCTTTGGGACATCAGGTCTTGTTGTGCGATCTCTCTGGTGAGATGATCCGCCGCGCCAAAGCGGCCGCCGAGGAAAAAGGTGTGAGCGACAACATGCAATTTGTACAATGTCCTGCTCAGAACGTCGCTCAGCATTTGGAACAGCCTGTTGATCTGATATTGTTTCACGCGGTGATTGAATGGCTGGCAGAACCTCAACAGGCGCTGCAGGCATTAACCGATTGTTTGGCGCCGGGTGGTGCCTTGTCGCTAATGTTTTACAATATCCATGGTCTGGTGATGCGTCACATGATCTTGGGTAACTTCGGTCACGTCGAAGCAGGCGTGCCAAAAATTAAAAAAAGCTCGCTGTTGCCGGATCATCCTCTGGAACCTCAACAAGTTTATGCATGGCTTGATGCGTTGGGGATGGTGATCACGGGCAAAACCGGTGTTCGCGTTTTCCATGATTACTTGCGTAACCGGCAACAACATAAACAGGATTTCGACGAGCTTCTGGCGCTGGAACAGCGTTATTGCCGACAGGAACCTTTTGTTAGTTTGGGACGTTACATCCACGTGATGGCGCACAAACCCAATCTGAAGGACGAATCATGAGTGAATTTTCCCAGACTGTACCCGAACTGGTCGCCTGGGCGCGCAAAAATGACTTCTCCATTTCTCTGCCTACCGAACGTCTGGCCTTTCTGCTGGCAATCGCCACACTGAACGGTGAGCGTCTGGACGGTGAAATGAGTGAGGGTGAGCTGGTCGATGCTTTTCGCCACGTAAGCAAAGGCTTCGAGCAAACTCACGAAACGGTCACCGTGCGCGCCAACAACGCCATTAATGACATGGTGCGTCAGCGTTTACTCAATCGTTTTGTCAGTGAACTGGCTGACGGCAATGCCATTTATCGCTTAACGCCGCTGGGCATTGGCATCACCGACTACTATATTCGCCAACGTGAATTCTCGACGCTGCGCCTCTCCATGCAGCTGTCCATCGTGGCCCAAGAGCTTAAGCGCGCCGCGGATGCCGCCGAAGAGGGCGGTGATGAGTTCCATTGGCATCGCAATGTTTTCGCGCCATTGAAATACTCCGTGGCGGAGATTTTTGACAGTATCGACATGACGCAGCGCATCATGGACGAGCAGCAGCAGGGCGTGAAAGACGATATCGCCGCGCTGTTAAACAAAGATTGGCGCGCGGCCATTTCCAGCTGTGAAATGCTGCTGTCCGAAACCTCAGGTACGCTGCGTGAATTACAGGATACGCTAGAGGCCGCGGGCGACCTGCTGCAAGCGCACTTACTGCGGATTCAGGACTCGACCATGGGCGAAAGCGAACTGAGCTTCGTCGATAAGTTAGTCTTTGATTTGCAAAGCAAGCTTGACCGCATTACCAGCTGGGGCCAGCAAGCGATTGACCTGTGGATCGGTTATGACCGTCATGTTCACAAATTTATTCGTACCGCGATCGATATGGATAAAAACCGCGTCTTTGCTCAGCGTCTTCGCCAGTCCGTCCAAAATTACTTCGACAATCCGTGGACGTTAACCTTTGCGAATGCAGAGCGTTTACTGGACATGCGTGATGAAGAGCTGGCGCTGCGCAGTGAAGAGGTGACCGGTGAACTTCCGCCGGACCTGGAATATGAAGAATTTAGTGAAATACGTGAGCAGCTTGCCGCAATGATTGAGCAAGCGCTGCAAGTGTATCAACAACAGAAGACGCCGCTTAATCTGGGGACCGTGATGCGCGATTACCTTGAACAGTACCCGCGCGCGCGGCATTTTGACGTAGCGCGAATTGTGGTCGACCAGGCTGTACGCCTTGGTGTGGCTGAAGCAGATTTTTCAGGGTTGCCAGCCGAATGGCAGGCAATCAATGATTTCGGAGCCAAGGTGCAGGCCCATGTCATCGACAAATATTGAACACATAATGCCAGCTAAGCTGGCGCAAGCGTTGGCAAATTCCGTATTTCCTGCTCTGGACAGTCAGCTGCGTTCTGGCCGTCACATTGGCATTGACGAATTGGATAACCACGCTTTCCTGATGGACTATCAGGAAGAACTCGAGCTGTTTTATAGCCGCTACAGCGTTGAATTGATCCGCGCGCCGGAAGGTTTCTTCTACCTGCGCCCGCGTTCCACCACGCTTATCCCGCGTTCGGTGCTTTCCGAGCTGGACATGATGGTAGGGAAAATTCTCTGCTATCTGTACCTCAGCCCGGAGCGTCTGGCGCATGAAGGCATTTTCACCCAGCAGGAACTTTATGATGAGCTGCTCAGCCTTGCCGATGAAAGCAAGCTGCTGAAATACGTCAATCAGCGTTCTACCGGCTCTGACCTTGATCGCCAGAAGCTGCAAGAGAAAGTCAGAACCTCGCTGAACCGCCTGCGCCGCTTGGGCATGGTGTGGTTTATGGGTGCCGACAGCAGTAAATTCCGCATTACCGAAGCCGTGTTCCGCTTCGGGGCAGATGTACGCAGTGGCGATGACGCCCGCGAAGCGCAGTTGCGAATGATCCGCGACGGTGAAGCAATGCCAATTGAAAGCGCGTTATCGCTGAATGACGAAAACGAAGACAGCGAATCGCCAACCGAACAAGGGCATGACAGCGCAGAGGACGAACAGGAATGATTGAACGCGGTAAATTTCGCTCACTAACGCTGGTTAACTGGAACGGCTTCTTTGCGCGTACTTTTGACCTTGATGCTTTGGTTACCACGCTATCGGGCGGCAACGGGGCGGGGAAATCGACCACCATGGCGGCCTTCGTTACGGCGCTGATCCCTGACTTAACCTTGCTGCACTTCCGTAACACCACCGAAGCGGGTGCGACCTCCGGCTCTCGTGATAAAGGTCTGCACGGCAAGCTGCGCGCCGGTGTCTGCTATTCCACCCTCGACGTGGTGAACTCGCGCCATCAGCGGGTGATCGTCGGCGTACGTTTGCAGCAGGTTGCCGGCCGTGACCGTAAAGTGGATATCAAACCTTTCACCATTCAAGGTCTCCCTACTGCGATTCAGCCTACAGAGATTTTGACCCAGACCGTGGGCGACCGTCAGGCGCGCGTGCTGTCGCTGCAAGAGCTAAAAGACAGCGTCGAAGCGATGGAAGGGGTGCAGTTCAAGCAGTTCAACTCGATCACTGACTATCACTCGCTGATGTTCGATCTGGGCGTGATCCCGCGCCGTCTGCGCACCGCGTCCGATCGCAGCAAGTTCTATCGCCTGATTGAAGCCTCGCTGTACGGCGGGATTTCCAGCGCCATCACCCGCTCTCTGCGCGACTACCTGTTGCCAGAAAACAGCGGCGTGCGCAAAGCCTTCCAAGACATGGAAGCGGCCCTGCGCGAGAACCGCATGACGCTGGAAGCTATCCGCGTTACCCAGTCCGACCGCGACCTGTTCAAACACCTGATCTCCGAGGCCACCTCTTACGTTGCCGCCGACTATATGCGCCATGCCAACGAGCGACGCATTCATCTCGACGGTGCCTTGGTGCTGCGCAACGACTTGCTGACCAGCCGCAAACAGCTCTCCAGCGAGCAGTATCGCCATGTTGAAATGGCCCGCGAGTTGGCCGAGCAGAGCGGCTCGCAAAGTGATTTAGAAACTGACTATCAGGCGGCCAGTGACCACCTGAGTCTGGTGCAGACGGCGATGCGTCAGCAGGAAAAAATCGAGCGCTATGAGAGCGACCTCGAAGAGCTGACTTATCGTCTCGAAGAACAAAATGAAGTGGTGGCCGAAGCCAGCGAGCTGCACGCCGAGCACGAAGCCCGCGCCGAAGCCGCTGAGATTGAAGTGGATGAGCTGAAGAGCCAGCTGGCGGATTACCAGCAAGCGCTCGACGTGCAGCAAACCCGCGCCATTCAGTACCAGCAGGCGCTGCACGCCCTTGAGCGCGCGCGCGAGCTGTGCCAAATCCCTGACCTGTCGAGCCAGAACAGCGAAGAGTGGCTGGAAACCTTCCAAAGCAAAGAGCAGGAAGCCACAGATATCCTGCTGATGCTCGAGCAGAAGATGAGCGTGGCCGACGCGGCGCACAGCCAGTTCGAAAACGCCTATCAGCTGGTGGTGAAAATCGCCGGTGAAGTGAGCCGCAGCGAAGCCTGGCAAACCGCGCGTGAACTGTTGCGCGACTGGTCTTCTCAACAGCACCAGGCCGAGCGCGTAGAGCCACTGCGCATGCGCCTGTCCGAGCTTGAAGGCCGCCTGCGCGAGCAGCAAGACGCCGAGCGCCAATTGCAGGAGTTCTGCAAACGTTCGGGTCAGGATGTTCATCCTGAAGATTTAGACGAGCTTCAGCGCGAGCTGGAAGTACAGATTGAAGAGCTGTCTGGTGTGGTTTCCCAAGCCGGCGAGCGCCGCATGGAGATGCGCCAAGAGCTTGAGCGCGTTCAGGCCCGTATTCGTGAGCTGACCGCCCGTGCACCGGTGTGGTTGGCGGCGCAAGAGGCGCTGAGCCAGCTGAGCGAGCAGAGCAAAGAGCCGCTGGAAAGTAGCCAGCAGGTTACTGAGTACATGCAGCAGATGCTGGAAAGCGAGCGCGAAACCACGGTTGAGCGCGACGAAGTGGCTTCGCGCAAAAAACGCATTGAAGGGCAAATAACGCGCCTTAGCCAGCCAAGCGGTGCGGAAGATTCGCGCATGATTGCCCTGGCTGAGCGTTTTGGCGGCGTGTTGCTTTCTGAGATTTATGACGACGTTACCATTGATGACGCGCCTTATTTCTCCGCGCTTTACGGGCCTTCCCGCCATGCCATCGTGGTGCCAGATCTCTCTCTGATCCGCGACCAGCTTGACGGCTTGGACGACTGCCCAGAAGACCTTTATCTGATTGAAGGGGACCCGCAGTCCTTCGATGACAGCGTGTTTGCCGTCGAAGAGATGCAGGGCGCGGTGCTGGTCAAAACCGGCGACCGCCAGTGGCGTTATTCCCACTTCCCGCAGGTGCCTCTGTTCGGCCGCGCGGCACGTGAGAATCGCCTCGAGACTTTACATAAAGAGCGCGAAACTCTGTCTGAGCGTTATGCGACCTTGTCGTTTGACGTACAGAAGATTCAGCGTGTGCATCAGGCCTTCAGTCGCTTCATCGGCAGTCACTTGGCGGTGGCGTTTGATGCCGACCCGGAAGCCGAGATCCGCACTCTCAGCGGGCGTCGCGGTGAGCTGGAGCGCGCCCTGAACTCTCATGAAGGGGCCAACCAGCAGCAGCGCCAGCAGTATGAACAGGCAAAAGAATCCGTTGCCATGCTCAACAAGCTGCTACCGCGCGTGGGCCTGCTGTGTGATGAAACCCTGATCGACCGGGTTGAAGAGATCCGTGAAGAGCTGGAAGAAGCGCAGGATTCTGCCCGCTTTATTCAGCAACACGGCGCGTCTCTCACCAAGCTGGAGCCGCTGGTTTCTGTGCTGCAAAGTGACCCTGAGCAGCACGACCAGTTAAAAGAGGATTACGCGCAGGCCCAGCACGCGCAGCGATTGGCTAAGCAGCAGGCCTTCTCGCTGACCGAAGTGGTTCAGCGTCGTGCGCACTTCGGCTATACCGATTCAGCGGGCATGCTGACTGAAAACTCTGATTTGAATGACAAGCTGCGTCAGCGCCTTGAACATGCCGAGGCTGAGCGTACCCGTGCCCGTGAGCAGATGCGTCAACATCAGGCACAGTACGCCCAGTACAACCAAGTGTTGGCGTCGCTGAAAAGCTCATTCGATGCTAAGCGCGATATGCTCAAAGAGCTGGGGCAAGAGCTGCAGGATATCGGCGTGCAGGCTGACGCTAACGCCGAAGCCCGCGCCAAGACCCGTCGTGACGAGCTGCATGCCGCGCTGAGCACCAACCGCGCTCGCTGTAACCAGCTGGAAAAACAGATCACCTTCTGCGAAGCCGAAATGGATAACTTGCAGAAGAAACTGCGCAAGCTTGAGCGTGATTATCACCAGAGCCGCGAGCACGTGGTCACCGCGAAGGCGGGTTGGTGTGCGGTGATGCGTTTGGTGAAAGACAATGGCGTCGAGCGTCGTCTGCACCGCCGCGAGCTGGCCTATATGGACGGCGACGAGCTGCGTTCCATGTCGGATAAATCACTGGGCGCGCTGCGCCTGGCGGTGGCTGACAACGAGCATTTGCGCGACGTTCTGCGTCTTTCCGAAGATCCAAAACGCCCTGAGCGCAAAATTCAGTTCTACATCGCGGTCTATCAGCATCTGCGCGAGCGCATTCGTCAGGATATTATTCGCACCGACGACCCGGTTGAAGCTATCGAACAGATGGAAATCGAGCTGGGGCGTCTGACGGAAGAGCTGACCGCGCGTGAGCAGCAGCTGGCGATCAGCTCGAAGAGCGTGGCGAACATTATTCGCAAAACCATTCAGCGTGAGCAGAACCGTATTCGCATGCTCAACCAAGGGCTACAGGCCGTGGCCTTCGGTCAGGTTAAGAGTGTGCGTCTTAACGTTAACGTTCGCGAAGCACATGCGGGCCTGCTGGACGTGCTCTCCGAGCAGCAAGATCAGCATCAGGACCTGTTTAGCAGCAACCGTCTAACCTTCTCTGAAGCACTGGCGAAACTCTATCAGCGCCTGAATCCGCAGATCGACATGGGCCAGCGTACGCCACAAACCATCGGCGAGGAGTTACTGGATTATCGTAACTATCTCGAAATGGAAGTGGAGGTTAACCGTGGTTCTGACGGCTGGTTGCGTGCGGAGAGCGGGGCGCTGTCCACCGGTGAGGCTATCGGTACCGGTATGTCGATTCTGGTGATGGTGGTGCAGAGCTGGGAAGAAGAGTCGAGCCGCATGCGCGGTAAAGACATTTCGCCTTGCCGCCTGCTGTTCCTCGATGAAGCGGCGCGTCTAGATGCGAAATCTATCGCCACCTTGTTTGAACTCTGCGACCGTCTTGAGATGCAGCTGATTATCGCCGCACCTGAAAACATCAGTCCAGAGAAGGGCACAACCTATAAGCTGGTGCGTAAAGTGTTCAACAACCATGAACACGTGCACGTGGTGGGTCTACGCGGCTTCGCCGCCGAGCTACCAGCCACTGTAGATGCTGAAGTGGAAAACGGCTGATAACTGCTGGATTCTGCGCATAAAAAAAGCCCCGTTTATGGGGCTTTTTTACGTTTAGGCGATAGCCTAATTTAATGACCCATGGATTATCAGGCCATAGACAACACTTTTTCACGCAATTGAGTGAATTGGCTAAACACATTGTCCACATCAACCAGCCCGACATCTTCTGACGGAGCCTTGATGATGGCGCAAGGGACTTGCCATGGAGCCCAGTATTTGGTGTCACTATTACCGTACAACGCAACAACGGGTTTATGTACGCCCGCGGCAATGTGCAGTGCGCCACCATCACTGGTAATAATTTGATCGCAAAGTGACATTGCTGCCATCAGCTCGCGGATGTTGGTGGTCGGCAACGCTACTAAAGGAATATCGGCGCAGGCCTCAATCACCTGTTTGGCTTTGTTGTCATCACCAGGGTGTTCAGGATTATCTTCTGCGCCAGGAGACCAGAAAAGCACCAATTTACAATCTTCACGTGCCGCCAAACGATGGGCCAATTCAATGAATTTCTCTGCCTGCCATCGCTGTTTAGGTTTTCGAGAGCTAATTTGTAAACCGTAAATAGGTTTATCTCTGATAATTTTGAATTTTTCAGCACACTGATTAACTTCATTCTCAGAGACGTATAATTCGAGAGGCCCTGGAACTTCATTAATACCCAGAGGTGTTAATAATGTATTGAGTAATTCAACAATATGTAAGCCTTCTGTATGCGGCAGGCAATCGGTAACCACTTTCTTAGGGGTATTTCCTATAGCGATTATTCTTTTTGCGCCGGAAAGCTTTGCCCATTTGAGAGAGTGTTTGTCAGTGCTAGCAATCAAGACAACATCGTAGCGCGATGAGCGCACGGCGAAAATGGTTTTAATTCTTTGAAAGTAAACGCTTAGTAGGCTTTGCCCGGCTTTTCTATGGTGAGACTTACAATATAGATGAACGTTACTGATGTGAGGGTTGCCTACCAATACATCCTTATTGTAAGTATTTACCAGTAAATCGAGAGTATTTGCCTTGTGTTTAGTAAGGTTCGCAATGAGAGGTGTCGTTAGAATCAGGTCACCAATATTATCGCGTCTAATGAGTAAAATTTTCATATAAATAATTTAGTTAAAATATCAGTGGCTATCCTAGTTTTTGGCCTTTAAATAATCAAGCTTAATTATGAACGTTTTATTGAGCCAAGATAACTAATATTTACTTTGAGTTTATGGGGTTAAGAAAGTTCACACTTGCAATTTTATGGGGAGCCATCGCAAGGGAAAGTTGCCGTTTTCGGTAAGTTGTGGATTTTTCACCCATAAAGACATCTTTTGTAGCAGTTAGCTTAAAGATTATCCTTGGGCGGCACTTTATTTCATCCTCGTGCTAGCTTAGAGTCTTCACTGCACGCGAGGTGCTATTGTGTTGAGATCTCGCGCAAAAAAAGAATTATGTTTATATACTTAAACCATGGGTTTTTTGCTTGAATTTATCGGGTTTGATTTGGGCATATTAAGGGAGGCAAGGGATGATGTTTACGAGTCAAGGGTCTCTCAGATTTCTGGCAGCCAGCTGTCTTATCGCATTGGGATTAGCGCCGCTACAGGCTGCATTCGCGGCAGTGCCGACACTTTCGGTGCGTTCGGCGACGCTTTCTAGCGTCCAAAGCCTTAGCCAACTGCAGGCTGAGTTGCCAAAAGGGGTTAAGCCGCTTTATCTATCCTCTCTTTCATCTCTTTACGCCGCTAATCATATGCAGCCAATGTGGGAAGACAGGGACACCGTCCATCAATTCCAGCAGCAATTAGCAGAGCTGGCCCTCTCGGGCATTCAACCGCAGTTCACTCAGTGGGTAAAGTGGCTAACTGATCCGCAGGTTACCGGAATGGCGCGAGATATTGTGCTGTCTGATGCGATGCTGGGGTATTTGCAATTTGTGAGCGGCGTCGAGGCGAACGGTGATAATTGGCTGTATAGCGCCACGCCTTACAAAATGACCACGCCGCCGCTGACAGTGATCAATCAATGGCAGTTGGCGCTGCGCAAGGGCACCACGGCAGGTTATATGGCGACCTTAACGCCACAGCATCCACTGTATGCCAAAATGCACGCCGCGCTGAGAACCATGCTGGCAGATAACCACCCATGGCCACAGGTCACTAACGCCGCCAGTTTACGGCCAGGGCAAATCAGTGATGATATCCCGGCATTGCGCGAGATCCTCAGTCGCACCGGCATGATGACCGCCAGCCCGGCTGAGGCCAAATCGCCAAAGCCTACGGATGAAACCATCGCCAAAGATGGTCCGGGCGCCGCGGCGAATGATGACCTGTCGGTTGATGAAACTGCCGATAAATCAGTTCAGCAATCCCCGGTAGTCAGTCCGGCAGCAACCTCGGTGACGGATGTATTGCCATCGGTGACGCCAGCGGGGCAGTCCGCAGCGCCGACGCCGGTTGCCGTAGCCGATAACCAGTACTCACCAGAACTGGTCGAGGCGGTAAAACGCTTCCAGAAATGGCAGGGGCTTGAGGCCGATGGCATTATCGGTACCCGAACTCGCGAATGGCTGAACGCCTCGCCACGCCTGCGTGCGACGCTGCTGGCGCTGAATATCCAGCGGCTGCGTATTTTGCCGGGTAATGTGAATACCGGCATTATGGTGAATATTCCTAACTATCAGCTGACTTATTACCTCAACGGCAGCGAGGTTTTGTCTTCACGTGTGATTGTTGGCCGACCAAGTCGCAAAACGCCGTTAATGAGCAGTGCGTTGAACAATGTGGTGGTTAACCCGCCGTGGAACGTGCCGACAACGCTGGTGCGGGAAGATATTGTGCCTAAGGCGATGCGCGATAGCGGCTATTTCCAGAAACATGGCTATACCGTGCTGTCTGGCTGGAATAATGATGCGGAAGTGATCGACCCGACGATGATTGACTGGAGCGTCGTGTCGCCGAATCATTTCCCGTATCGAATTCGTCAGGCACCCGGGGCGACCAACTCGCTGGGACGTTACAAATTTAATATGCCGAGCTCGGATGCCATCTATTTGCATGACACGCCTAACCACGGGTTATTCCAGAAGGATATTCGTGCTCTGAGTTCAGGTTGTGTCCGTGTGAATAAAGCGTCTGAGCTGGCGAATATGCTCTTGCAGGATGCTGGTTGGAATGACACGCGTATCTCGTCCACGCTGCAGGGCGGGAATACGACCTTTGTGCCTATTCGTCACCGTATACCAGTAAAACTGTTTTACTTGACGGCATGGGTTGCAGAGGACGGTAAGCCGCAATTCCGCACAGATATTTACAATTATGATTCCCCAGTGAGATCTGGCGCGCAAATTTTGCCACAGGCAGAAATTTTGTTGCAATAAATGCAGTAAAACTAAAATGATAGCGGTCAGAGTAATTGGCCTGATAGCGGGAATAGTGGCCACACTATTCCCGCTATGCTTTATACAACGAGTTGACTCACTGAAATAAGGCGGTTAAGGTTCGGAAGGGCTCAATTTTGCGCCTACTTTGACTCTCTTATCGGGTAATAAACTGTTCATGGACCAAATCGACAAACATCGCCGTAAATGGCTGGCACTTGGCGGTGCCGCTGTGGGCATAGCACTTCTTCCTGGACGCGCTTTTGCCACTCTTTCCACTCCTCGTCCGCGTATTTTAGTGGTTAACAACATAAATACCGGTGAGACCCTCAAAACCGAGTTTTTTGATGGAAAGCGTTACAACAAGGATGAGTTGGCAAGATTGAACCACTTGTTCAGAGATTACCGTGCCGAGCAAGTTAAGAGTATTGACCCCGCCTTATTTGACCATCTCTATCGTTTACAAGTGATGTTGGGCACCAATAAACCGGTCCAGCTCATTTCTGGTTATCGCACCTTGGCCACTAATAACAGCATGCGTAAACCCGGCAGCGGCGTGGCGAAACATAGCTATCACACGCTGGGGCAGGCGATGGACTTCCATATTGCCGGCATAGACTTGAGTAATATTCGCAAAGCCGCGTTAAAAATGAAGATGGGTGGTGTAGGATATTATCCACGTAGCAACTTTGTGCATATCGATACGGGTCCGGCGAGAACCTGGTGATATGTGTAATATGCGGCTTATTGGTTCATGACTTCTTATTTCTTATGAATGAAAAGATGAACAAATAAGCCGCCGTGGAGCCTTATGAAATACCATCTCATTCCTGTCACGGCGTTCAGCCAAAACTGTTCGGTTATTTGGTGTACTGAAACCAATCAGGCAGCCATTGTCGACCCCGGTGGGGAAGCCGAAAAAATCATTGCGGAAGTTTCATCTCTTGGCGTCGATGTTAAGCAAATCTTGCTGACTCATGGTCACCTTGACCATGTGGGGGCCGCGGCGGAACTGGCGCAGCACTATTCGGTACCCATCGTTGGACCACAGAAAGAAGACCTATTCCTGCTGGAATCTCTGCCAACCCAAAGCAGAATGTTTGGGTTAGCCGATTGCGCGCCTCTGGAAACCGATCAATGGTTGGAAGAGGGCGATAAGGTCGCCGTCGGCGAAGAACAACTCTCCGTTTTACACTGTCCGGGCCATACGCCGGGGCATATCGTTTTCATCAATGAGAAAAGCCGTTTAGCCGTGTCTGGCGATGTGATTTTCCGTGGTGGCGTGGGGCGCAGTGACTTCCCGCGTGGCGATCATCAGGCATTGATTCACTCAATTAAAACCAAATTGCTGCCACTGGGTGATGATATAAAATTCATTCCGGGGCACGGCCCAATGTCAGATTTAGGGTTCGAGCGCAAAACGAATCCGTTTTTACAGGATGAATTACCGGTCTGGTAAAGGTGGGGTGAAACCACTCAGGCAGTAATAAGAGTTATAAAAAAAGCCCGCCAGTTGCCTGACGGGCTTTTTAGTTTGCCGAATTCAGTGATTATAAAACGGCAACAATGGCTTCACACAGAGGGGACATATTGTCCAGTGTGATACCTGCGACGTTGATACGGCCAGAGTTCACCGCATATACGCCAAACTCTTCGCGCAGGCGCAGAACCTGATCTTTGGTCAGGCCGCTGAAGGAGAACATACCGTTCTGATTAATAATGAAGCTGAAGTCCTGCTGCGCGCCTTTTTCCTGCAAGGTGGTCACGAACAGCTGACGCATACGGTGAATGCGCTGACGCATATCACTCAGCTCTTGTTCCCAGATAGCACGCAGCGCTTCATTACCAAGAATGGTCGCTACCACTGCCGCACCGTGTGATGGTGGGTTGGAGTAGTTGGCGCGGATCACGGATTTAACCTGACTGAAAGAGCGATCTGCTGTTTCTGCATCGGCGGCGACGAGTGTACATGCACCTACGCGCTCGTTGTACAGGCCGAAGTTTTTAGAGTAGGAGCTGGCAACCAGCAGTTCCGTATGTTTAGCGGCGAAAATACGCAGACCCTGAGCATCTTCTTCCAGACCCTTGGCGAAACCTTGGTAAGCGAAGTCAAACAGCGGCAGCCAGCCGTTAGCCACGGACAGGTCTGCGAGCTGAGTCCACTGGGCCTCTGTTGGGTCGATACCGGTAGGGTTATGGCAGCAGCCGTGGAACAGCACCACGTCGCCCGCTTTAGCTTCGCTCAGGCTTTTCAGCATGCCGTCAAAATCAAGCGCATGGTTTGCTGCGTCATAATAGTTGTATTCCACCACTTCCAGACCAGAAGCGTTGAACACGCCTTTATGATTTGGCCAGCTTGGATTACTGACCCAAACGCGTTTAGCCGAAGTCTGCGTGGCGATAAACTCAGCGGCAATGCGCAGGCCGCCGGTGCCGCCTGGCGTTTGTGCCGTGCGCGCGCGTCTAGCCGCAATGATGGCGCTGTCTTTGCCAAACAACAGCTCTTGGGTGCAGCGTGCGAAGTCTGGCAGGCCGTCGATGCTCAGATAGGTTTTGGTGGTTTCGTTTTCCAGCAGATATTGTTCGGCTTTCTTTACGCTGGTGAGAACCGGAGTTTTACCCGTTTCATCTTTATAGACACCAATCCCCAGATTAATTTTATCTTGGCGATCGTCAGCACGGAAAAGATCGGTAAGACCCAGAATAGGATCGGCAGGAGCAGCAATGATTTTTTCAAACATGTGAAAGACTTCCATGACCTGATATTTAGCAGAAAGAGGGCTCAGGTTACCGCCTCAAAATCAGTTTGCCAACCGTTTGCGGTAAAAAGAAAGCAGAGTTGTGAGGCGGCTGTCGAGATTAATAATTTTGATGATGGAAAAGGCAGGAGATAAGCTGAAAAGCAAAAGGCAGAGCCGAAGCTCTGCCTTTACATTCGCTGGTGAAGCACCCGAAAGTGCTTCGATTAAGCAAGATTAGAACTGGTATTGCAAGCCAACGCCAACAACGTTGTCGGTAGAGATACCGGCAGTTTTGGTGTAGTCGTTGTCGTCCAGCAGGTTGATTTTGTAGTCAACGTAGGTAGACATGTTTTTGTTGAAGTAGTAGTAGGTACCCACTTCAATGTATTTAACCAGGTCAGCATCGCCGCCGCCGAAACCAGTACCCAGAGCGTTCAGGTCCTTACCTTTAGATTGCAGGTAAGCGATGGATGGGCGCAGGCCGAAGTCGAATTGGTACTGTGCAACCACTTCGAAGTTCTGAGTTTTGTTTGCGATGTTGTTGAAGTCACCGCCGTATGGCGTGGTGTTTGTAGATTCGCCGTAGAATGCAGCCAGGTATACGTTGTTAGCATCGTATTTAGTACCCAACGCGTACGCAGAAGCTTTATCACCGTTACCATCACGTTTTTGAGTGTCAGTACGGTTAGAAGAGAAGTAAGCGCCAGTTACGCTAACACCGGAGTTACCGATAGCATAAGCTGTAGATGCGCCCCAGCCGTCGCCGTTCTGGTTTTTAGCAGTGCCTTTATCAACAACGGTGTTGCCGAATGCATCAGTGCTTTCTGCATTACGGTCGTTCTGGTTTTTACCTTGGTACTGAACTGCGAAGCTCAGGCCGTCAACCAGACCGAAGAAGTTGTTGTTACGGTAAGTAGCCAGACCGTTAGCACGACCAATCATGAAGTTGTCGTTGTTCTGGTACATGGTGTCATCACCGAACACTGGCAATTGGTCAGTGTAAGACATTACGTCGTAGATCACGCCGTAGTTACGACCGTAGTCGAATGAACCCCAGTCGCCGAATTTCAGACCCGCGAAGCCCAGACGAGTTTTGTTGCCTTCGTCGCCAGCGCTTTCAGCGTGGTTAGCTTGAACGTTGTATTCCCACTGGCCGTAACCGGTCAGTTGGTCAGTAATTTGAGTTTCGCCTTTGAAGCCGAAACGAACGTAAGTCTGGTCACCATCATCACCGTTGTTCTTAGAGAACTGGTGACGCGCGTCAACTTTACCGTACAGGTCCAGTTTGTTGCCGTCTTTGTTATAAACTTCAGCTGCGTTTGCTGCACCAGCAGCTAACAAAGCTGGGATCACCACTGCAAGAATATTGCGCTTCATCATTTATTATTACCCTCATTGGTTTTATTTGGACACCTGCCACTGCCGTAAATAATTCTTTAGGGAACTATTCTTGAGAGTTTGGTGTCTCCTGTGTCTGAACGCAGTGTTCCATCCGAAGGGGGGTTAATCCACATCGAAAATGCTACCAAACCCCCAAATATGTTTCAGCAGGAAAAAATGTATTACAAAATGTAATTTTTACGGAACTTTGTGACAGGGATCTATCTTTAAAAATGACTAAGGCCAGCGAAGCTGGCCTTATTTGTGTAACTAAAATGTTAATTGGAAAATATTTTAGTTAATTAGAAGGTTGCATTACGTGGTGTACGTGGGAACGGGATCACATCACGAACGTTTTGCACGCCAGTGACATAAGCTACCAGACGTTCGAAGCCTAAGCCGAAACCTGAATGTGGCACGGTGCCGTAGCGACGAAGGTCGCGATACCACCAATAATCTTCTTTATTCAGGCCCATCTCTTCCAAACGAGCATCCAGCATATCTAAACGTTCTTCACGCTGAGAACCGCCGATAATTTCGCCGATGCCTGGTGCTAGCACATCCATAGCTGCAACTGTTTTTCCGTCTTCATTCATTCGCATATAGAATGCTTTGATATCTTTCGGATAGTTTTTAACCACTACAGGCGCTTTAAAGTGTTGCTCTGCAAGATAGCGTTCATGCTCAGAAGAGAGATCGACGCCCCAAGAAACCGGATTTTCGAATTTCTGACCACAATTGATAAGAATTTCTACAGCATCGGTGTAATCCACTTGGGCGAAATCTGATGTTACAAAACGCTGCAGGCGAGAAACAGCATCTTTGTCTACGCGTTCAGCAAAAAACACCATATCGTCCGCTCTTTCGTCCAGAACGGCCTGGAAAACATATTTAAGCATGCTTTCAGCCAGTGCGGCGATGTCATCCAGAGTCGCGAAGGCTACTTCTGGCTCCACCATCCAGAACTCGGCGAGGTGACGGCTGGTATTGGAGTTTTCTGCCCGGAAGGTCGGTCCGAAGGTGTAAACCTTGGACAGGGCGCTGGCGTAGGTTTCGCCGTTCAACTGGCCAGAAACCGTAAGGAACGCTTCTTTACCAAAGAAGTCTTCGCTGAAATCTACTTCGCCTTTATCAGTGCGCGGCAGGTTTTGGAAGTCCAGCGTGGACACGCGGAACATCTCGCCAGCACCTTCGGTATCGGACGCGGTGATCAGTGGAGTCGACACCCAGAAATAACCATTTTCGTGATAGAAACGGTGAATCGCTTGGGACAGGGTATTACGCACGCGAGCCACGGCGCCAATCAGGTTGGTGCGCGGGCGCAGGTGAGCCACTTCACGCAGATATTCAATGCTGTGGCGTTTAGCCGCCATCGGGTAAGTGTCCGGGTCATCGACCCAGCCAACCACCTTAATGGCCGTTGCTTGCAGCTCAAAACTCTGGCCTTCGCCAGGAGAGGCAACAACGGTGCCGGTCACTTCAACTGAACAACCGGTGGTCAGGCGCAGAACCTCATCCTGATAATTTGGAAGAGAATTATTCACAACGGCCTGTAACGGATTAAAGCAGGAACCGTCATAAACGGCGACGAAGGAGATGCCAGCTTTAGAATCTCTCCGGGTACGTACCCAACCGCGTACGGTGACTTCACTGTCAACCGCAGCACGGCCTTGCAGTACGTCGACTACAGGCACAACGCTCATAGGTTTCTCTCTTTCTTATAAATTCAGATGGTGATTCAGAAATAATGGACACCCTTTAAAAAGGGATTTTGCTATGTTACTTAGCCTTTCTCAGGACACAAGCAGAAATCACCTTCGCCAGACAACATTTGTCCGCCAAACCGGTGGCGGGATCAGTTGCATCAAGCTGATGAGTGGCAAGTAAGCAAAAGCAAATAATAGCTATATAAAGGAAGAAAAAGTCTAAAGGGGGCGGAAGGGCAGAACTGGGGGAGGAAATTACGCCGCCGGTATGGCCGACGGCGTTTTGATCAGGAAGCTTTTTTCACCAGCGGCAAATCAAAAGCTTTGCGTAAGGCTTTAACGAAGGCTTTGTCCTGACAGATGGTTTTGCCCGGACTATCTGAAAGCTTAGCCACCGGCTTACCGTTACACTGCACCAGCTTGATGACTATGTTCAGCGGCTTCACCTCAGGAATATTACAGGTGAGGCGCGTACCGATACCAAACACCAAATTCACCCGAGTGTGGAAGTGGCGGTAGAGGTCCAACGCTTTATCCAAGTCGAGATTGTCTGAGAACACCAGCGTCTTGGTCATCGGGTCGATACCCAGCTTTTGATAATGGGCGATCGCTTTCTCACCCCATTCAACCGGGTCCCCTGAATCATGGCGCAAACCTTCATAGGCATTGGCGAACTTCGGACCGAAATCGCGCAAGAAGGCGTCCATAGTGATGCAGTCGGTTAAGGCGATACCCAGCTGATTTGGATACTCATCCAGCCAGGCCTGCAACGCGGCGCGTTGGCTATTAGCCAGCACCGGACTAATTTGCTGATGCGCCTGGAACCACTCGTGGGCTTGGGTGCCGACCGGAGATAATTTCAGCTGGTGCGCCAAATCATAGTTGCTGGTGCCGACTAAGTACGGGAATTCCTCTTTCAGCGTGCTGACAATGGCGCGCTGCACTTCGCCGGTAAAACGACGGCGGGTGCCGAAGTCCATCAGGCGGAAGCGAGAAATATCGACGTCGGCGGCTTCTTCTTTGAAGCGTGCCAGATTCTTACGTAGCTGGTCGATGGCCATTTGGGCCGTGACCTGCGGCGAACGCTGGCGATGTACCACTTCGCTTATCACGGCGAGCAGCGGCACTTCCCACATGATCACTTCGCGCCATGGACCGGCGATGCGCACGTGCAAATGCCCGTCGCGGTCGGAAACCGTGACATGCTCTGGGTTATAGCGGAAAGTTTTCAGCCAGTTAAGGTAATCGTTGCTGAAGAACGGCAGGCCGGACAGATAAGTAAATTCCTCATCGGTCAGGGCCAGTTGGCTCATCATCTCGATTTGTTGACGGATTTCGCTGGCGTATTCGCCCAGCAGCTCATCACCACGGCAGCGGAATTCTGCGACCACGCTAATATTGTGGTAGCGATGGTAGACCGCTTGCTGCATATGAAGCTTGTAGGCATCGGTATCTAGCAGCGAAGTCAAAATCGGGGAGGCGTATGGAGTCATAGCGCGTTTACAGCATCCTCGTCAGAAAGGGTCGTCGGCAATCACCGTTACATTACATAGGTAGGCAGTTTGCCTGTACACAACCATTCCAGATAAAAAAGCGTTCTGGATAAAACAGCAAAGTCTGTGAAGTATACCGTAATATCCTGCGAAAGAACCCACATCACATCATAATTGTCCGCGATGGGTCGAGGATTAAATGTGCGCTTCCGCCCACAAAGGCTCTTTCTGTTAACTATTTTGCAAGGCGAAATGCCAGGTCTGATCACATTTAAATAACAAAAATGCCGGGCAGCGGGCGTCACCCGGCGTGTTTGGCTAAATGTTTTCCAAATTAATGCCGCGAGTTTTCGGCCCGAACAGGCCAATCACGAGCATGACAATTAACATGCTGATCACGATAAACGCGATCACCCCGCCGGTTCCTGCGTATTGCAAAATCAAACCGATCATAATGCTGCTGAAGGCGGTAGAAAGCCGACTAAAGGAGTAGCAGAAGCCCACCGCGCGGGCGCGAATGTGGGTCGGAAACACCTCGGTCTGATAAGCGTGATAGCTGTAGGTTAGCCACGCATTGGAATAGGTGATGAGGAAGCCGCAAATAATTAGCATCAGGGCATTACTCTGGAAAGCGAATAGCGTGCCGAAAATCACCGTCATTAATGAAGAGAGAACAATCTGCCATTTGTTTTCAATTTTATCGGCGTAGCGGCTGCAAATCAGCGAACCCAGCGGATAGGCCAGAGTAATAAAGAAGGCGTACAGCAGGCTATGGGTCAGCGTCGTGCCCTGGCCGGAGAGCAGGGCGGGCAGCCAGTTACCAAAGCCAAAGAAGCCGATGGCCTGAAAGAAGTTCATCACCATCAGCATAAGCGTGCGCGAACGATACTCAGGTGCCCAAATCTCTTTAAAGGTGCTTTTTCGTGGCGGTTCTGCGCGCGCCGCCGTCGGCACATAGGCCGGGCTGTGGCTGACGCCGCAACGCTTTTCCATCTCCGTGACGACTTTATGAGCCTCTTCGTGCCGCCCCTGCTGCGCCAGCCAGCGGGCCGACTCCGGCAGATTCTTCCTCACCAGCCAGATGACAATCGAGCACACCGCTCCCGCAATCACCACGAAACGCCAGCCGCTGAGGCCAAAGAAGGTCTGCGGCACCAGCCACCATGACATTAATGCCACCGCCGGAACCGAGAGGAACTGAATGAAGAAGGCGAAGGCGAAGGCCCGGCTGCGCAGGCGCGTCGGCACCCATTCGCTCAGATAGGTATCAATGGTTACTAGCTCCAGACCCAGCCCAATGCCCACTAAGAAGCGGCAAAGAATTACTCCTTCGGCGCTGTGTTGAAAAGCCATTAATAAGGAGAAAAAGCCGTACCAGACCAGCGCGAACATAAAGGTCATGCGGCGGCCAAAACGGTCGGCGTTGGGCGCCAGCAGGCTGGCGCCGACAAACAGTCCTAAAAAGGTGCTGGAGGCAAACGCCGCCTGATCGGCAATGCCGAAAATCCCGGCCGCGCCGACGTGGAAGATATTCTCAGCCACCAGGCCCGAGCTGATATAGCCCGTCTGGAACAGGTCATACAGTTCGAAAAAACCGCCAAGCGAGAGCAAAACGATAAAGCGCCATAGTCCGGCCGTAGGTGGGAGTGCGTCGATGCGAGCCGACAGCGTAGGGTTATGATTATTTTTAGAGTAAGTCGAATCCACTCCGGGCGCAGCTATACCGCTCATTTTTTATTAACCTCTTGGATACATGGTATTAACAACCATGCTAATGATTAGCGTGCGGTTTTAAATTTTGAATTCATGGGTTAAACACGATAATTAAGCATAAAAGACTGGCTTGTTAATTAATCAACCCGCCATCGGAGGCCGGAGAGGGCAGAGCCAGATTGCCCGTGCTGAACAAAACGTGTCCTAACAGACTCACAAGCCTGTAACAATCTGGGAATTTCAGGTGCCTGTGGTAAAGTTTAGGAAAGCTTTTCAAGCTATAGGATCGCCGTTAAGGGATGCTCTGGTGTCTAACCCAACAACAAACGTCGTCAAGATTGACGAAAACGTTAAAAGGTTTTTTATGACTCAACTGCCACAAGCCAAATATCGCCACGACTACCGTGCGCCGGATTACACCATCACCGACATCGATCTCAACTTTGAACTTGATGCAGAAACCACGGTAGTGACCGCGGTCAGCCAGATTAAACGCCAGGGTGCGGAAGGCGCTTCGCTGGTGCTGGATGGTGAAGGACTGACGCTGATTAGCCTGAAAGTGAATGGTCAGGATTGGCCAAGCTACCAGTTGACTGAAAACACGCTGACGATCGACCGTCTGCCGGATGCCTTTGAACTGAGCATCGTCAACGAAATTCACCCGTCCAAAAACACCGCGCTGCAAGGGCTTTACCTGTCTGGCGTGGCGCTCTGTACTCAGTGTGAAGCCGAAGGCTTCCGCAACATCACCTATTATCTGGACCGCCCGGACGTTCTGGCGCGCTTCACCACCCGCATCGTGGCTGACAAAGCGCGCTATCCGTACCTGTTGTCCAACGGCAACCGTATTGATCAGGGCGAGCTGGAAGGCGGCAAACACTGGATTAAATGGGAAGACCCGTTCCCAAAACCTTGCTACCTGTTTGCGCTGGTGGCGGGGGATTTCGACGTGCTGCGCGACACCTTTAAGACCCGTTCAGGCCGCGACGTGGCGCTGGAGCTGTTCGTTGACCGTGGCAATCTGGACCGCGCCGACTGGGCTATGGAGTCTCTGAAGCAGTCCATGAAGTGGGATGAAACCCGTTTCAACCTCGAATATGACCTCGACATCTTCATGATCGTTGCCGTTGATTTCTTCAACATGGGCGCGATGGAGAACAAAGGTCTGAACGTCTTCAACTCCAAATACGTGCTGGCGAAAGCAGAAACCGCCACCGACAAAGACTACTTGGGCATTGAAGCGGTGATCGGCCACGAATACTTCCACAACTGGACCGGCAACCGCGTGACCTGCCGCGACTGGTTCCAACTGAGCCTGAAAGAGGGCCTGACCGTCTTCCGTGACCAAGAGTTCAGCTCTGATCTGGGTTCACGCTCTGTTAACCGTATCGACAACGTGCGCGTGATGCGCGCCGCGCAGTTTGCAGAAGACGCCAGCCCAATGGCGCACCCAATTCGCCCGGAAAAAGTCATCGAAATGAACAACTTCTATACGCTGACCGTGTATGAGAAGGGTTCAGAAGTCATCCGTATGCTGCACACCTTGCTGGGCGAAGAGAAGTTCCAGGCCGGTATTCAGCTCTATTTCGAACGCCATGACGGCAGCGCGGCCACCTGCGACGACTTCGTACAGGCGATGGAAGATGCGTCCAACGTTGATCTCTCCCTGTTCCGCCGCTGGTACAGCCAGTCGGGTACGCCGGTGCTGACCGTGCGCGACGACTATGACGTGGAAAAACAGCAGTACACCTTGACCGTCAGCCAGAGAACCCCAGCGACGCCGGACCAGTCTGAGAAGCTGCCTCTGCACATTCCTTTGGATATCGAACTCTATGATCCACAAGGCAATGTGATTGCGCTGAAACAGAACGGCGGCGTGGTCAGCAATGTGCTGAACGTGACCGAAGCTGAGCAGACTTTCATCTTTGAAGATGTGGAATACCAGCCGGTGCCGTCGCTGCTGCGCGAGTTCTCCGCGCCGGTGAAACTGGATTACAAATATGGCGATCACCAGCTGACCTTCCTGATGAAACACGCGCGTAACGACTTCTCGCGTTGGGATTCAGCCCAGAGCCTGCTGGCGATTTACATCAAACTGAACGTGGCGCGCCATCAGCAGAAACAGCCGTTGTCTCTGCCGCTGCACGTGGCCGACGCTTTCCGCGCGGTGCTGTTGGATGAGAATATCGATCCGGGCCTGGCGGCGCAGATCCTGACTCTGCCGTCGGAAAACGAAATCGCGGAACTGTTCGACGTTATCGATCCAGAAGCCATCAGCGCGGTTCATGAAGCCATTACTCGCTGCCTGGCGACGGAAATGAGCGACGAATTCCTCGCCGTTTACCATGCCAATAGCCTGCCGGCTTACCGCGTGACCCATGCCGATATCAGCAAACGCGCACTGCGCAACATTTGCCTGCACTTTCTGGCCTTTGGCGACGTGGCTCAGGCTGACAAGATTGTGAAAGCCCAGTACGAACAAGCTGACAACATGACTGACTCACTGGCGGCGCTGTCTGCGGCGGTTTCTGCCCAGCTGCCTTGCCGTGAAGCCTTGCTGGCGGCTTACGACGAGCGCTGGCATCAGGATGGTCTGGTGATGGACAAATGGTTCATTCAGCAGGCCACCAGCCCGGCGGCGGATGTCTTGCAGAAAGTGCGTTCGCTGCTGACTCACCGCTCCTTCACCATGAGCAACCCGAACCGCGTTCGCTCGCTGGTGGGGGCCTTTGCTTCAGCTAACCCTTCTGCGTTCCACGCGGTCGATGGCAGTGGCTATCAGTTCCTGGTGGAGATGCTAACCGACCTGAACAGCCGTAACCCGCAGGTTGCCGCGCGCATGGTTGAGCCGCTGATCCGCCTGAAACGCTATGACAGCCAGCGTCAGGCGCTGATGCGTAACGCACTGGAGCAGTTGAAAGGGCTGGAAAACCTCTCCGGCGACCTGTTCGAGAAGGTATCTAAAGCGCTGGATGCTTAATTGCTGCATCAGGTGAATTAAGTATCAATAGGCATAAAAAAGGGCGATGGAAACATCGCCCTTTCTCTTTGGTGAACTGAAGTAAAGTGAAAAGCTTAAACCTGAGCGCGACGCGCCTCGCTCGCTGGCGCAGAAGGCGTTAATACTCTCTCCAGCACTTCGGCTTCCAGCTCTGCCAGCCGTACCGAGCCTTTGCGGCGCGGGCGCGGCAGGTCTACTTGCAAATCTAAGCCTATCTCGCCTTGCTCAATCAAAATCACTCTATCGGCGACGGTCACCGCCTCGCTGACGTCATGGGTTACCAGCAAAACGGTGAAGTCGTGCTGTTGCCACAGGCGTTCGATCAGTCCCTGCATCTCAATACGCGTCAGGGCGTCGAGTGCACCCAAAGGCTCGTCGAGCAGTAGCAAGCGAGGGCGGTGGATCAGCGCCCGGGCCAAGGCCACCCGCTGTTTTTGCCCGCCAGACAGTGCCGAAGGCCAGTCGTTAGCGCGATCGGCTAAACCGACCTCTTCCAGCGCAGCCTGAGCCGCTTCTCGCCATGCGCCTTTCAGCCCCAGACCGACATTATCGATAACCTTCTTCCACGGCAGCAGGCGATCATCTTGGAACATCAGTCGAGTGTCATCGCGCACGTGGCTTAGGGGCGCACTGCCGCTGAGTAGCTCGCCCTGAGTGGTTTTCTCCAGACCGGCCAGCAGGCGCAGCAGGGTGCTTTTACCACAGCCGCTGCGGCCGACCACGGCGACAAACTGCCCGGGCGCAATGCGCAGGTTAATGTCTTTGAGCACCGTGCGGTTGCCATACTTTTTGCTGATGCCGGACAAGGTCACCGGCGTGCCCTGAGGAATACGAGTGGTGTTGCTCATACGGCATCTCCTTGTTTTTTCTGATAAGCGGGGTGCCAGCGCAGCCAAACGCTCTCAAGCGAACGGGCCAGAATATCCGCCAGCTTGCCGAGAATGGCGTAGAGCACGATAGCCACCACCACCACGTCAGTTTGCAGGAATTCGCGGGCGTTCATCGCCAGATAACCAATCCCTGAATTGGCAGAAATGGTTTCGGCGACAATTAGCGTCAGCCACATAAAGCCCAGCGCAAAGCGCACGCCGACCATGATTGACGGCAGCGCGCCCGGCAGGACTACCTGCATAAACAGCGGCAAACCGGACAGGCCGTAGCTGCGCGCCATCTCCAGCAAACCGCGATCGATATTGCGGATGCCGTGGTAGGTGTTGAGGTAAATAGGGAACAGGGTGCCGAGCGCCACCAGGAAAATCTTGGCGGTTTCGTCGATGCCGAACCATAAGATCACCAGTGGGATCAGCGCCAGATGCGGAATGTTACGCAGCATCTGCAAGGAGCTGTCGAGCAGGCGTTCACCCCAGCGCGACAGGCCGGTGATAAAGCCCAGCAGCAGCCCCAGACTGCCACCAATCACAAAGCCAATCAGGGCGCGATAAGTACTGATTTTCAGGTTTTGCCACAGGTCGCCGCTTTTGGCTAATGTCCAGAATGCTTCGATAACCGCGCTCGGGGCAGGCAAAATGCGGTCTGACAGCCATCCGGCTTCAACCGCCAGTTGCCACCCGCCAATCAGCGCTACCGGAACAATCCACGGCAAAATCCGGTCCAGCCAGCGATGTGAGGTTTTGCTATGCATGCTGATCTTCCTTACTGCTCGGCTGAAGCGTGTTTTGGCGCGAAGTCATGGGCCACCAGTTCGCCGCGGGCCTCAATGGCGCGTTTTACCGTGCTGTCCTGATCCTGTTTCGCCAGATCCAGATGCGGGAACAGCAACTCGCTGACGCGATAGGCTTCTTCGAGATGCGGGTAGCCGGAGAAGATAAAGGTGTCGATGCCTAAATCGGCGTACTCCTGCATGCGGGCGGCGACGGTTGGGCCATCGCCCACCAGCGCCGTGCCCGCGCCGGAGCGTACCAGCCCCACGCCGGCCCACAGATTCGGGCTGATTTCCAGTTTGTTGCGGTCACCGCCGTGCAGCGCCGCCATGCGATGCTGGCCCACGGAGTCAGTGCGCGCGAAGGCGGCCTGCGCTTTCTTGATGGTTTCATCGTCAAGATTGGCAATCAGGCGATCCGCCGCCTGCCACGCCTCTTCGGTGGTTTCGCGCACGATGACGTGCAGGCGAATGCCGAAGCGAATGGTACGCCCTTGAGCGGCGGCCTTGGCGCGTACTTGCTCGATTTTCTCTTTCACTAAGTGCGGGGGTTCGCCCCAGGTGAGGTACAGCTCAACCTGCTCGGCGGCCAGGTCCTGCGCTTCATCCGAAGAGCCACCGAAATAGAGCGGCGGGCGCGGGAACTGCACCGGCGGCTGCATCAGGCTGGCCCCTTTAACGTGAATGTGCTTGCCTTGGTAATCGACGGTTTCACCTTCCAGCACGCGTCGCCAGATGCGAGTGAACTCGGCCGCTGATTCATAACGCTCTTTATGGCTGAGGTGTAAACCTTCGGCTGCCAACTCGGCCGGGTCGCCACCGGTAACCAGATTAAACAGCGCGCGGCCGCCGGACAGCCTGTCGAGCGTCGCCGCCTGACGCGCCGCAAGGGTCGGGGAGATAATCCCCGGGCGCAGCGCCACCAGAAACTTTAGCTTTTGCGTCACGGTGATAAGCGAGGCGGCTACCAGCCAGGAGTCTTCACACGAACGGCCGGTTGGCAGCAACACGCCGCCGAAGCCCAGACGGTCAGCCGCCTGCGCCACTTGTTGCAGATAGCCGTGGTCAACGGTGCGGGCATCTTTGTCGGTGCCCAAATAACGACCGTCTCCGTGGGTCGGTAAAAACCAGAAAACGTTCAGACTCATGTGATTTACTCCTCTCTGATCGCCGCCCTTGCTTGGGAGGGCGGCTGTTTTATTCTGCTAATTTAGTGAGTGGCGGCGTCGCGCCAGATTCGGTCTTTGATCTCGACGTGCTTAGGTAAAATCTTGTTTTGATAGAACAGGTCAGCCGTGGCTTGCTGGGCTTTCTCGGTACGCGCATCCACCGGGGTGATGGGGGAATCAGGTAAGTGATCCAGATAGCTGGCAATCACGTTTTCCGGTAATCCCATGGCCTTGGAAAGCAGCTGAATGCTCTGCGCCCTGTCGGTTTTCACCAGCGCGTTGGCCTGCGTTAACACGGCTAACACTTGATGAATAAACTGCGGGTTAGCCTCGGTATATTGCTTCGGTGCCAGATAGAAGGAGCCGGTTTGGTTGAGCGTACTGCCGTCGATCAGCACGCGAACGTTGCCTTGCAGCTTGGCCGCGGAGTAGTACGGATCCCAAATCGCCCAGGCATCGACGTCGTGTTGCTGGAAGGCGGCGCGGGCATCGGCCGGCGTGAGATACACCGGTTTGATGTCAGTGAACTTCAGCCCCGCCTGTTGCAGCGCGCGCAGCAGCAGATTGTGCGAGCTGGAACCTTTTTGGAAGGCGACTTTGCGTCCTTTCAGCTCGGCAACGCTTTTAATCGGGCTGTTGCTGTCGACCAGAATCACCTCAGCCTGCGGCTTTGGCGGCTCTTGCCCGACATACAGCAAATCGGCCCCGGCGGCTTGAGCAAACAGCGGCGGCAGGTCGCCGGTTCCACCCAAATCAATGCTGCCGACGTTCAGTGCTTCCAGAATTTGCGGACCTGCGGGGAATTCAATCCAGCTGATTTTGGTATGCGGAAAACGCTTCTCTAATAACTGATGCGATTTCGCCAGAACCAGCCCGACAGAGCCTTTTTGGTAGGCGATGCGGAAGGTCGCCGGATCTTTCTCTGGCGAGTTGGCGGCCTGCGCGCCGAAGGCCATGGCGGCCATTAGCCCGGCAATCAACGGCAGGCGTCGCAATAAAGAATAGGGGGATGGCATCAGCAAACTCCTGTTAGTGCAGTCAGACGCCAATACTCGCCGCAGAGGTCTGAGTGGCAGAGTGCGGGATTGGGCGGCGGCGACTGAGCGCCAGATAGAAGTTTTCCAGCGACTCTTCGAGGCGCTCATTCAGCGCGGGTTGCAGCGTAGCCGGGAAGGTCTGGTAGTCAGTGATCAGGCTGTCGTCGGCGAACACGCCTTGCAGCACTTCCTGCGCTTTTAGCGAAGCCAAAACCGGTTTCAGGGCGTAATCCACCGCCAGCATGTGGCCGATCGAGCCTGCCGTGGCCAGAGGCAGCACCACTTTATGGTCCAGCGCGCGCTCCGGCAGCAGGTCCAGCAGGGTTTTCAAGGCCCCGGAGAAAGAGGCTTTATAGACCGGCGTGGCGACAATCAGGCCATCCGCGTCGGCGAGTTGTGCGATGAGCTTTTTCAACTGCGGGCTGCCGAAGTTGGCGAACAGCAGATCGTCTGCATTGAAGTCCTGCAAACTGTAGGAAATCACTTCAACGCCGCGAGAGGCCAACCAGCGGTGGCTCAGGGCCAGTAACGCCGATGAACGTGAAGGTTGTCTCGGGCTGCCTGCAAGGGATATAACGCGCATCACTACTCCTTATAACCAAAAATTATAGATTCATCATTTTCTTTAACTTAGTGGTTTAAAGCTAACAGGCGCGGGCGGGGGACTGGAAATCTAAATTTTGACTATATATAGCCAAAAACCGGTTTAAGAGATGCTGCAAAGGTGACGTGAAGGTAACGAAGAGGTAAATAAAAGGGTATCGATTGCGCGGATAGGGAATTTTAGTAGTGAATCGTTTCCCTTTGCTCGGATGTTAGTCGATAATACCGCCCCGTCTAGCCACGGGACCCCAGGAGTCTGCATGTATTACCCACTTGTCAGGAAAGCACTGTTTAAGCTCGACCCAGAGCACGCGCATGAATTAACTTTCCGCCAACTGAGCCGCCTTTCAGGTTCACCTTTTGAATTCCTTATTCGCCAATCTGTGCCAACCAAACCGGTTAGCTGCATGGGGCTTTCATTTAAAAACCCGTTAGGCCTTGCCGCCGGGCTGGATAAAAACGGCGAATGCATTGATGCCTTCGGCGCGATGGGCTTTGGTTTTGTCGAAGTGGGGACGGTGACGCCACGTGCGCAGGCAGGTAATGACAAGCCGCGCTTATTCCGCGTCGTTGAAGCCGAGGGGCTTATCAACCGCATGGGCTTTAATAATCTGGGCGTGGATAATCTGGTCAATAATGTAAAGCGTTCACACTTTGGTGGAATTCTCGGCATCAATATTGGCAAGAATAAAGACACGCCGGTGGAAAATGGTAAAGACGATTATCTGACCTGTATGGAGAAGGTGTATCCATATGCGGGCTATATCGCGGTCAATATTTCCTCGCCAAATACCCCCGGATTGCGTTCACTTCAGTATGGCGAAGCGTTGGATGATTTACTGGCAGCGATTAAAAATAAGCAGCTGGAACTTCAGCAGCGCCATCAAAAATATGTTCCCGTGGCGGTTAAGATCGCGCCGGATCTTTCAGAAGAAGAATTGATCCAAATAGCCGACAGTTTGGTTCGCCATAATATGGATGGGGTGATCGCCACAAATACCACCCTCGACCGTAAATTGATCCAGGGGCTTAATTATTGCGAGCAGGCGGGTGGATTAAGTGGCCGCCCGGTGCAGTTCCGCAGCACCGAAATCATCCGTATGCTGTCCAATGAACTTAAAGGACAGATGCCTATTATTGGCGTGGGTGGAATAGACTCCTTAACCTCAGCGCGTGAAAAAATGGCGGCGGGTGCTTCATTAATACAAATATATTCCGGGTTTATCTATCACGGACCACGTTTGATTAAAGATATTGTTACCCATATCTAATATTTTTTCATATCTCAGGCAGCCGGGGGTTTATTTATTAACCCGGCTCGTCTATATTTTGTCCACTGGCCTGAATTAAGGTCAGCGATAGCTCAAGATTTGTCTGATTTAACCTCTCTACTAAAAAGCCTAATCTGCTTAACTGTCTTTCTTAATAGCGAGTGATCGGATTGTGGGTTCGGAGCAAACAGGATAACGAAATGAAAATCAAACCAGATGATAATTGGCGTTGGTATTTTGATGCTGAGCATGACCGGCTCATGTTGGATTTAGCTAATGGCATGATTTTCCGTTCGCGCTTTCCGGCAAAAATGTTAACGCCAGATGCATTTGGTGACGCCTCATTTTGTGTCGATGATGCCGCCTTATATTTCGATTATGAAGAGCACTGCAAGGCGATTAAATTAGCCAATGAGCAGCGCGCTGAATTAGTGTTAAACGCACTAGTAGCCTTCCGCTTCCTCAAACCTTTAATGCCGAAAAGCTGGCACTTCACCCAACAGTCCCGTCCTTTCCAGCCCGATAACGGCCAGATAGCGCAAGTGCAGGTGATGGAGAGCGGCGAGCAGGCAACGCTGCTGGTGGTGGAGTCTGGAGATAACGCCAGCCTGTGCCTGTTGGCGCAAGAGCGTTTAACCTTGGCAGGGCGCGGCATGGTGCTCGGCGACGCGATTAAGATTATGCATGACCGCCTGATGCCCGCGCCGGTGCGCGCTGATAATCGCCAGCTTTACGATCAGGCGGTGTGATTTCCGCCTGATTGTTTGTTATTGCCGACGTTAGCCCAAAACCACATCCGAACTCGGAATACAGCTGCACGCCAATACCGTCCCATCTTTGCCAATCGCACTGGCTTTCAACGGTGACACTTCGCCCGACTCCAGCGTCAATCTGCAAGCGCCACAAATCCCCGCACGGCATGAATAGGGAATGCGCAACCCCTGCATCTCTAATTGCTCGAGCAAAATCTGCTGGTTGTTGCCAGTAAACGTCGTGCCCTGATAGTTAATTTCCAACGTTTTACTTTCATTCTTAGGCGCAGCCACGCTTTCAATCACTTCACCCGCAGAATAGGGGCGCGGCGGCTTAGTCGCCAGAACCTGAATGCTGTCGCCCACGCGGATCATGCCGGTGTTACGGGCGATCATGTTTTGGCCGAAGTCGACGTCGCCGTTCTCTGCCGTGCGATAGCCCTGCAAGGTCTTCAGCGGCTCGCCGCGCGGATGCTTACGCCCGCGCTCGGTGCTCACTGTGGTTAAAACGCAGCGACTGCATGGCTTCACCAAGTCAAAGATCACTTCGCCTATGCGAATAGTCTGCCAGGTGTCTTCGGCATAGGCCTCAGCGCCGCTGACCACTAAGTTGGGGCGGAACTGCTCTAGCTTGACGCCGCTCGGACAGCGATTTTGCAGATCGCGCATCGAGGCTTCATTCATTAATAGATAAGGGAAGCCGTCGGCGAAGGAGAGGGGGACTTCGGCGTGTTTTTTCACCCGGCGGGTCAGTTCTTCGCCCACCCAGCGCAGCTGCACGTCGCGTTTTAAATAGCCGCTCAGCCACTGATTGACAGCTTCGGGGGCAATAACGGCGGTGAAATGGTTGCCCCACACCTCGGTGGGGTGGCCCTGGCCGCTGAAATCACGAAAACGTACGCAGAGGGTATCGCCATCCGGGCTGGTGATCATCAGACCGTCGGGTAATAAAGAAGGGGTGAACTGAACCAGCTGAGGATATTGTCGGGCAGTAATAAAAGTGCCTTGTGGGTCAGTCAACATGAAAAGCCGGTCAAATGCCAGACCACTGGCCGTCACCTGCGCGTGCGACAGCTGTAACCCACGCATTGATTTAACAGGGTGTATAAAAAGGCGAGAAAGGGTAGCCACGGGATCGTGCCTCCTTTGATTTCGGTTATATTTTTTATGATGACCAGAGACTTTATGACAAGCTGGCTGGATTAGCTATAATGCGCAACTATTTTCTTTTTGGTGATATGTCGATATGAACTCTTTGTTTGCCAGCACGGCGCGTGGACTGGAAGAACTTTTAAAAAGCGAACTGGAAACGCTGGGTGCGCAAGCCTGCAAAGTTGTGCAGGGAGGGGTGCATTTTGAAGGTGACGATCGCCTGCTGTACCAAAGTTTGCTTTGGAGCCGTCTGGCTTCGCGTATTCTTTTGCCTCTGAATGAATTTAAAGTCCACAGTGACTTAGACCTTTATCTAGGTGTGATGGCAATCGACTGGCCGGAAATTTTCGGCGTCGATAAAACCTTCGCAGTGCATTTTAGCGGGCTGAACGATGAGATCCGTAACAGCCAATACGGCGCGTTGAAAGTGAAAGACGCCATCGTTGACAGCTTCACCCGCAAAATTGACCAACGTCCAAACGTGGCGAAGCAGCAGCCAGACATCCGCGTTAACGTATTTTTGCAGCGTGATACCGCCAGTGTGGCTCTGGATTTGAGCGGCGAAGGCTTGCACCAGCGCGGCTACCGCGATCTGGCGGGACAGGCTCCGCTGAAAGAGAGCCTGGCGGCGGCCATTGTGATGCGTTCTGGCTGGCAAGCCGGCACGCCGATGGTCGATCCAATGTGTGGTTCAGGCACTTTGCTGATTGAAGCGGCGATGATCGCCGCCGATCGCGCGCCGGGCCTGCATCGCCAACACTGGGGCTTTACCGCCTGGAACAAGTTTGATGCCGAGCTGTGGCGTGAACTGATCGCCGAGGCGCAGGTGCGTACGCGCCGCGCGGTGCAGGAAACCACTTCTCGCTTCTTCGGCTCTGATATTGACCGTCGTGTGATTGAAATGGCCCGTGCCAACGCCCGTCGTGCCGGGGTTTCTGAGCTGATTAGCTTTGATGCCAAAGAAGTGGGCAAGTTGACTAACCCACTGCCAGAAGGCCCGGTCGGCACGGTTATCAGCAACCCGCCTTACGGCGAGCGTCTGGAAAGCGAACCCGCGCTGATTGCCTTGCACAACCTGCTGGGCCGCATCATGAAGACGCAGTTTGGCGGCTGGCAGTTGTCGCTGTTCAGCGCCTCGCCGGAGCTTCTGAGCTGCCTGCAACTGCGCGCCGATCGCCAATTTAAGGCGAAAAACGGCCCGTTGGAATGCGTGCAGAAAAACTACCAGCTGGCTGATAATCCGGCCGGGGCTGCTGGCGCGCAAATTGCGGAAGACTTCGCCAACCGCCTGCGCAAAAACGTGAAAAAACTGGAGAAGTGGGCCAAGCAGCAGGGTATCGAATGCTACCGCCTGTATGACGCTGACCTGCCAGACTACAACGTGGCGGTTGACCGCTACGGCAGCAAAATCGTGGTGCAGGAGTATGCGCCGCCGAAAACCGTGGATGCGCAAAAGGCCCGCCAGCGTCTGTTCGACGTGATTAACGCCACGCTCTCCGTGCTGGATATCTCTTCCAGTCAGCTGATCCTGAAAACGCGCGAGCGCCAGAAGGGCAAAAATCAGTATGAGAAACTGGCACAAAAAGGCGAATTCCTGCTGGTGGAAGAGTATAACGCCAAGCTGTGGGTGAACCTGACCGACTATCTGGACACCGGCCTGTTCCTTGATCACCGCATTGCGCGTAAAATGCTGGGCGAAATGAGCAACGGTAAAGACTTCCTAAACCTGTTTGCTTATACCGGCACGGCGAGCGTGCACGCGGGTCTTGGCGGCGCGCGCAGTACCACCACGGTAGATATGTCGCGTACTTATCTCGAATGGGCAGAGAAGAACCTGCGGGCGAACGGCTTGACCGGGCGCCAGCATCGCCTGATTCAGGCTGACTGCCTCTCTTATTTGGGCATGTGTGATGAGCAGTTCGACGTGATCTTCATTGATCCGCCGACTTTCTCAAACTCCAAACGCATGGCCGACAGTTTCGACGTTCAACGCGATCATCTGGCATTAATGAAAGATTTGAAGCGTATTTTACGTCGCAACGGTACCATCATGTTCTCCAACAACAAGCGCGGTTTCCAGATGGATCTCGACGGGCTGAGCAAACTTGGCCTGAGCGCAAAAGAGATCACCAGCCAAACCCTGTCACAGGATTTCGCCCGTAATCGTCAAATTCATAACTGCTGGCTGCTGTCCCACGCCGGCGAGGAAAAATAAAGTTTATGTCGTTAATTAGTATGTCAGGTGCCTGGCTGTCATTCAGTGACTCGCCGCTGTTGGATAACACCGAATTACACATCGAGCCAAACGAGCGCGTGTGTCTGGTAGGCCGTAACGGTGCCGGTAAATCGACGCTGATGAAAATCATCAACCGCGAAGTGCCGCTGGACGACGGCCGCATTGTTTACGAGCAAGATTTGATCGTGGCGCGTCTGCAACAGGACCCGCCGCGTAACGTGGAAGGTACGGTTTTCGACTTCGTATCAGAAGGCGTTTCCGAGCAGGCTGAACACCTGAAAGCCTACCACGCGATTTCTCATCTGGTGGAGTCCGACCCGAGCGAGAAAAACATGAACAAACTGTCCCAGGTGATGGAAATTCTTGACCATCAGGGCCTGTGGCAGCTCGATAGCCGTATCAACGAAGTGCTGTTGCAACTGGGTTTAGACGCCGACACCGAGCTAAAATCGCTCTCCGGCGGCTGGCTGCGTAAAGCCGCTTTGGGCCGCGCGCTGGTGAGTTCTCCGCAGGTTTTACTGCTCGACGAACCGACCAACCACTTGGATATTGAAAGTATTGGCTGGCTGGAAGATTTCCTGAAGGAGTTCCAGGGCAGCATTATCTTCATCTCCCACGACCGTTCATTTATCCGCAATATGGCTACCCGTATTGTCGATTTGGACCGTGGCAAGCTGGTTTCTTACCCGGGCAATTACGAAGCTTATCTGCTGGCGAAAGAAGAAGCGCTGCGCGTGGAAGAGCTGCAAAACGCCGAGTTCGACAAAAAACTGGCGCAGGAAGAAGTGTGGATCCGCCAAGGTATCAAGGCGCGCCGCACCCGTAACGAAGGCCGCGTTCGCGCACTGAAAGCCTTGCGTCGCGAGCGCTCCGAGCGCCGCGAAGTGATGGGCACGGCGAAAATGCAGGTGGAAGAGGCGGCTCGCTCCGGCAAAATCGTCTTCGAAATGGAAGATGTCAGCTACGCCATCTCCGGCAAACAGCTGGTCAGCCATTTCTCCGCGCAGGTGCAGCGTGGCGACAAAATCGCGCTGGTTGGCCCGAACGGCTGTGGTAAAACCACCTTGCTGAAACTGATGTTGAGCCAGCTGCAGGCCGACAGCGGCCGCGTTCACTGCGGCACCAAGCTGGAAGTGGCTTACTTCGACCAGCACCGCGCCGAGTTAGATCCAGAGCGCACCGTGATGGACAACCTTGCTGAAGGTAAGCAAGAGGTAATGGTCAATGGCCGTTCTCGTCACGTGTTGGGTTATTTGCAGGACTTCCTGTTCCACCCGAAACGCGCGATGACGCCAGTCAAAGCCCTGTCCGGTGGTGAGCGTAACCGCCTACTGTTGGCGAAACTGTTCCTGCGTCCAAGCAACCTGTTGATTCTCGATGAACCGACCAACGACCTGGATGTGGAAACCCTCGAGCTACTGGAAGAGATGATCGACAACTATCAGGGCACCGTGATGCTGGTAAGCCACGACCGTGAATTTGTTGATAACTCAGCCACTGAATGCTGGATTTATGAAGGCGACGGCGTGATCAACAGCTATGTTGGCGGCTACCATGACGCACAGCATCAGCGCCGCAACCAGAAGCCTATTCGTCAGGTTGCAGCCACTGAAACGAAAGCTGCACCGCAGCCGAAGACAGAACCTGCTAAACGCACGGCGAATAAGCTCAGCTATAATCAGCAGCGCGAGCTAGAACTTTTGCCGCAACAAATCAGCGACTTTGAAGTTCGCATTGCTGGTTTACAAGAGCAGATGAGTGATGCCAACTTCTTCACTCGTCCGCATGACGAAACGCAGCAGGTGCTGAACGCACTGGCTGCGGCAGAACAGGAATTAGAGCAGGCTTTTGAACGTTGGGAAGCGCTGGAAGCGCAGAAAAACGGCTAAGTTTGCCCTCAGCTGTGCAGACGAGCAGGGAGCGCGTCGTCTGCACAGTTTTTGCCCTTAGCGCACTTGAGGAGTTAACTGTGTGTTCTCATGTCCATGACCCGCACATTTTGTGTCCACAATGCGACTTGTTGGTGGAGATCCCGGTTATCGCCATCGGGCAGAAGGCGAAGTGTCCGCGTTGCCACACCACGCTGACCTCCCGCTGGAAAGAACCTCGTAAACGTCCTATCGGCTTCGCCATCAGCGCGCTGTTTATGCTGCTGCTCGCCAACCTGTTCCCCTTTGTTAATATGAATGTCGCCGGACTGAGCAGCGAAGTCACGCTGGTGCAGATCCCACGGGTATTAGTGTCTGATAACTATGCCAGTATGGCGTCGCTGTTCATGATAGTCGTCCAGCTGCTGCCGGCGATTTGCATGCTGTCCATCATTATTCTCTGCCTCAAGACGCGGCTCTCCACCCAGTGGAAAGTCAGCATTGCGCGCACACTTTTCCGCCTCAAAACTTGGTGTATGGTGGAGATCTTCCTTGCCGGGGTGCTCGTCAGTTTCGTTAAGCTGATGGCCTATGGCGACGTCGGCGTTGGCACCAGCTTCCTGCCTTATGTGCTTTTCTGTCTTCTGCAACTGCGCGCTTTCCAATGCACCGACCGTTATTGGCTGTGGCAGCAGGTCGAACCCGCGCCGCGCCTGACACAGCCGCTGAAAATTGGCGAAAGTGGTTTGAGTCAGGGGCTGCGTTCTTGCCACTGCTGCATGGCGATTTTGCCCGTCGATCAGTCGGTGTGTAGCCGCTGTGAAACTAAGGGCCACGCGCGCCGCAAAAACAGCCTACAGTGGACCATGGCGCTACTGGTCACCTCGCTGCTGCTCTATATTCCGGCCAATTTATTGCCAATCATGATAACTCAGGCCCTCGGCACCAAAATCACTTCGACCATTATGGCCGGCGTGGTGCTGCTGTGGAGTGAAGGCTCTTATCCGGTGGCGATGGTGATTTTCATCGCCAGTATTATGGTGCCGTCGCTGAAAATGCTGGCGATTGGCTGGTTGTGCTGGGATGCCAACAGTAATAAACAAATCGACAGGGAAAGGTTGCACGTGATTTATGAAGTGGTGGAGTTTGTTGGGCGCTGGTCAATGATTGACGTGTTCGTCATAGCCGTGCTCTCTGCACTGGTCAGAATGGGGCAGCTTATGAGTATTTATCCGGACATTGGCGCACTGCTATTTGCTGGGGTCGTTATTCTTACTATGTTCGCCGCGATGACTTTCGACCCAAGATTAATTTGGGATCGGGCCGGAGTTCAGTCTTTGAAGGAGCAACAAGATGGCGGAAAATAATATCAATGAGAATCACAACGGCACTGCGAAGGTCGAAAAGATCAAACGCTGGTCACCAGTCTGGATCATTCCGATCGTCACGGCATTAATTGGTGCCTGGATCCTGTTTTACCACTACAGCCATCAGGGGCCAGAAGTGACGCTGATCACCAGCTCCGCTGAAGGCATTGAAGGGGGTAAAACGACCATTAAAAGCCGCAACGTTGATGTCGGCAAAGTCGAAAGCGTCACCCTGAGTGAAAACTTGCAGCAGGTCATCATCAAGGCGCGCCTGAACTCCGGCATGGAGAAGATGCTGCGCGACGACTCTATTTTCTGGGTGGTGAAACCTCAGGTGGGCCGTGAGGGTATCTCGGGGCTGGGTACTTTGCTCTCTGGTGCTTACATCCAGCTCCAGCCGGGCAATAAAGGGGAGGAGAAGGCGCAATATGCCCTGAATGACTCGCCGCCTCTGGCCTCGCCGGACGCCCAAGGCATCCGCGTTATTCTGGAAAGCGAGCGCTCCGGCCAGCTCAGTCCGGGCGATCCGGTGCTGTTCCGCGGCTTCCAAGTGGGTACTGTGGAAACCAGCCACTTCGACCCGAAAGCCCGCAATATCAAATATCAGCTATTTATCCGTGCGCCTTATGATGGGCTGGTGACGGATAACGTGCGCTTCTGGAAAGACAGCGGCGTTAACTTCGACATGTCGGCACAGGGTATGCGCGTTGAGATGGGTTCACTCACCACCCTGTTCAGCGGCGGCGTGAGCTTTGACGTGCCGAACGGCTGGGAGCAAGGCTCGGCGGCCAAAAATGGCGATAACTATCAGCTCTTTGACGACCAGCGCAGTATTCAAGAGTCGCTGTATACCAAGCATATCGATTACGTGATGTTCTTCTCCGATTCTATTCGCGGCCTGCAACCGGGTGCGCCAGTTGAGTTCCGTGGCATTCGTCTGGGGACCGTGGCACAGGTGCCTTATCCAATGAACGTGCTGAAACAGCAGATGGATAATGATTACCGTATTCCGGTGCTGATTCGCATTGAGCCAGACCGTTTTGCTCAGCTGATTGGTAATGATTTCAACATCACTGACCATATCCGCGACGGCATTGCTCGGGGTCTGCGTGGCTCGATGAAGTCTGCTAACTTGCTGACTGGCTCGATGTATGTCGATCTCGACTTCTATCCCAATGAGAAGCCGTGGAAAGGGCCATACCAGATTGACGGGCAGAAACTGTTGCCGACCGTCAGCGCCGGTTTCGCGCAAATTCAGCAGAAGCTGATGACCACGCTCGACAAGATCAACAACTTGCCGATCGAACCTATGCTGCGCGAGGCGACCACCACGCTGGCGGAAAGCCAGAAGACGATGAAAGCCACGCAGAAAACCCTCGATTCGCTTAATGCCATTGTGGGCAGCAAAGAGATGAAAAATCTGCCACAGGATATGCAGCAGACGCTCATCCAGCTTAATCGCAGCCTGAAGGGATTCCAGCCTGGTTCTCCGGCTTACAGCAATCTGGTGGGAGATATGCAGAGTCTGGATAAAACCCTGCGAGAATTGCAGCCGGTGCTGAAGACCTTAAATGGTAAGAGTAATGCACTGATTTTCGCCGCCCCTGGGCAAGATGATCCTCAGCCGAAGAAGGCCAAATAATGATGAAATGGATACCTGTCGTCTTAGCATTGTTGCTGACTGCCTGTAGCAGTAGCGATCAGAAAACTTATTACCAACTGCCTATTCTGGGCAGCACGCCGGTAGCCACCAGCAGCGGCAGTATGATCCCACAAGGCAGCCACGGCAATTATGGGTGGAGCATGTCAGCGTGGCGGATTATCTGGCGGGCAACGGTCTGGTATTCCAGACCAATGACGTGCAGTACGTTCTGACGCAAAATAACCTGTGGGCCAGCCCGCTCGACCAGCAGCTTCAACAGTCGCTGGTGACTTATCTCGGGCGTGATCTGCCGGGCCGCGTGGTGTCCGCGCAGCCTGCTAACAACGCCGAGCAGGATGTGTTGAACGTCAATGTGACCGGCTTCCACGGCCGCTATGACGGCTCTGCGCTGATTAGCGGCAGCTGGGTGTTAACCCGCGATGGGCAGACCATTCAGCGCAGCTTCAACCTGACCCTTAAGCAAAATGAAGATGGTTACGACGCGCTGGTGCGAACGCTGGCCGCAGGTTGGCAGCAAGAAGCAAGCCAGATTGCTAGCCAGCTAAGATGAACATTTTTTAAGCTTAATTTAATTTAAGATAAAGACGCAAAATCCCGAATTCTGAGTTTTCAGACTTCGGGATTTTTTATTGGCGATCAGCCAGATGGGGATTTTCCGGCGCGATTAGCTTGCGCGCAATCCGATAAGATAGCGCATGAATATGACAGTTGTGTGCAATTTGTGCATTGACCTGACCAAAAATTGCGGCTATTTGTTAAGTGTGGACGCGCAAGCGGGCCACTGTTTTCTTTCCACCTGAACCTGAATAAATGAGGGAAACAAGGCATGAAGAGACAAAAACGCGATCGCCTGGAACGGGCACAATCACGTGGATACCAAGCAGGTATTGTCGGACGCTCAAAAGAGGTTTGTCCGCATCAAGCAGTTGATGCCCGCGCACATTGGCTCGGGGGTTGGCGACAAGCCATGGAGGACAGGGCAGTAACCGCTTAAGCGGCACCCTGTCAGAAAAAGGAACAACCTCCGCCGCGGGCGGAGGTTTTTGTTTCGATTTCCCTCAGATGCAAAAAAGCGAATATGCAGAACATATTCGCTTTTTTTTAGCTTTCAACCTGTGGGATAGAGCTTGGCGGGCAAGCTCTGACAGATTTAGAAGGCGCTGGCGTCTTTGAACAGACCCACTTTCAGGTCACTCGCGGTATAGATCACTTCGCCATCTACCAGCACTTCGCCGTCTGCTACCCCCATGATCAGTTTACGGTTGATCACGCGTTTGAAGTTCAGGCGGTAGGTTACCACTTTCGCAGTCGGTAAAACCTGACCGGTGAATTTCACTTCGCCAACACCCAGTGCGCGGCCTTTGCCTTCGCCACCGAGCCAGCCAAGATAGAAACCAACCAGCTGCCACATGGCGTCAAGACCAAGACAACCGGGCATTACCGGGTCGCCGATGAAGTGACAACCGAAGAACCACAAATCAGGATTGATATCTAATTCTGCTTCAACGTAACCCTTGCCATGGCTGCCGCCATCTTCTTGCATCTTCACGATGCGGTCCATCATCAGCATGTTGCCTGATGGCAATGGTGGGCCACCGGCACCGAAGAGTTCACTACGGCCAGAGGCTTCTAGATCTTCTTTAGTATAGGAATCGCGTTTATCTACCATGTTCTATGTAAGCCTTATTTTATTGAAGGACGGAGTTTAGCTAACAGGTGTAAGCCGAACAACTCCGATCAGCTGTGGCTGAACCAACTCAACCAGCGAAGTGGCCAGGGGTAACTGCGGCGTTCCTGAGGTAATGCCTGCGCGATACGTTCCTGAATCAAGCCCAGTAAACTTGGGCGAGCTTCTTCAGCTTGCTCTTCGTGAGAGTAAATTAATCCGGTCAGGATAGGCAGTGCTTCACCTGCGTTATCGACTGCCCATAAATGGAATTGGCCTTCACGCACGGCGTCAATCACCTGTGGGTGTAAACACAGGTTACGCACGTTGCTGGTGGGGATAATCACTCCTTGATTGCCCGTGAGACCGCGGCGTTGGCAAACTTCAAAGAACCCTTCGATCTTCTCATTCACGCCACCAATTGGCTGCACGTTGCCGAACTGGTCGACAGAGCCGGTAACCGCGATTTGCTGGTTAATCGGCTGCATCGATAAGGCGCTGACTAACGCACAAAGCTCGGCCAGAGACGCGCTGTCTCCATCGACTTCGCCATAGGACTGTTCGAAAACAATTGAGGCGGAGAAAGGCAGAGGCTGATCCAGTTCCAGTTCGGAAATCAGGAACGCCTGCATAATCATCATGCCCTTAGCATGCAGATTACCACCCAACTCGGCTTTACGCTCAACGTCGGTGAATTCACCGTCGCCCGTGTGTACGACACAGCTAATGCGCGAAGGTTCACCAAAGGCGCGCGGATGTCCCGGATATTCCAGCACGGACAGGCCGTTAATCTGGCCAATCACTTCGCCTTCGGTTTCAATACGAATTTGACCCAGTTCAATCTCATCCTGCATGCGTTCCTGCAAGTAGCTTTCACGCCATGCGCGCCCGTTAATTGCGGCTTCGAACGAGGTCAGGGTCAGTAACTCATCCTGATTATACAGTGCCGCCTCGGTGAGTTGCGCGCTGAGCCACGCAGGGCAAAGCGTCAGGCTACCTTGGTCGGTGCTATAGCGAATCGCCAGACGCAGCATCGCAGGCCAAGCGTCAGCAGCCAGACGTGGAATGTCCAGCTCGTCCGCCAGCGTGTTGACATAGCCACACCAGGTCGCCATATCGTCGGCATCGGTTAACGGCAGGTCAGATTCGAACTCGCCATACACCGCAGACTCAAGCAGCTCCGGCTCCATTTCATTGAATTCGCCCAATGAAATGCGATCCCCAACCAGCACCAAGCGAATGTCGATGGGCATTGAAGGAATAGCGACGGGCAGCGGGCGGCTCTCATCAGGTGAGATCCAGTGATAAATACCCTGAGTGATCATCTGCTTCAGGCGGAGCCACATCAGTGGCTGAGCCAGCAGGGCGCGGATGGATAGCACCAGCACGCCGCCGTTAACTTGATGAATTAGGCCCGGCTCAAGCTGAATCTGGTCTTTATAGATGCGCACACAGCCGAAAAGCTGCTCTGGCTCAATCCACTCTTGGTAGTGGCTGGCGAGTTTGGCGGCAAAATTATCTTCAACCGTGCTGGCATCCGCCACCGAGATTTTTCCACCCTCAATAAGATAGCGGCTGCCAAATACAGGCCGTTCTTCAGGGAGGATCTGGGTGATGGCGTCATTAATGCGAGAGAGATATTCACGGCTCTCCAGTGCTTTGATGGTCATAAAGCGGGGGCGGGAGAGCGGGTGACAGAACAGCGTTAAACCATTTTCCAGTCGTGGCTGAATAGCAGCGAAATCCACTGGGGCCAACTCAGCAGCCGTTGCGAAAATAGCCTCATAGGGCGTGGTATCGGGCAGTAAGAGCTGCCAATCAAGTCGGTTATTGGTCAATGTGTTAGCTGTGTTCTGTAAAATGGGAAAGGGCGATTATACAAGAATAAACAGTGATGAACACAGGGAGTGTCGTGGTTAAGACGCAGGTCACGGCAGCTAAGGTTTGTTCGTGTAAAAATTGAACAGTTTTGCATGTGCTTTTTGCAGTGAAAATTCGAATAAAGCTGTTATGCTTATCAAAGTTACGGGGTCACAGAAGAGCTCACAATGAAATATCAGCAACTGGAAAATCTTGAGAGCGGTTGGAAGTGGAAGTATCTGGTAAAAAAACACCGTGAAGGTGAACGAATTACCCGCCATTTAGAAAATAGCGCCGCCGAAGATGCTGTTGATGAACTTCTCAAATTAGAAAACGAGCCGGTCAAAGTTCTGGATTGGATCGCTAATAATATGAATCCTGCTTTGGAAAATCGCCTAAAGCAAACTATCCGTGCCCGCAGAAAAAGACATTTTAATTCTGAGCATCAGCACACCCGCAAGAAATCCATCGATCTGGAGTTTCTGGTCTGGCAACGTCTTGCTGGCTTGGCGCAGCGTCGTGGTTCAACCCTTTCGGATACCATCATCCAACTGTTAGAAGACGCGGAACGCAAAGAGAAGTATGCGAGCCAGATGTCATCGCTCAAAGAAGATTTGCAGCAGATCCTGGGTAATAAAGAGTAGGGGGGAAGGCTTTATGAGTAGGCCTGCGCAGTCATCATCTCAGTAATTCTATAACCTCGCCATTCTACAAAGCTCGTTATTCTAAAAATCTACATCCATAAAAAAACCCCGCCTAGGCGGGGTTTTTAGTATCTGTCGTTAAACAGTAGAAAGCGGTATGACTTAAGCCTGTGGCTGAGTCACAACGTCTTTGATACCCTTAACTTCGATCTCTACGCGACGATCTGGAGCCAAGCAAGCGATCTGTGCTTTAGTAGCACGGCCAGCTTTGTAGCCACAGGTGTTGCCAGTGATTGAGTTAGTTTCACCCATACCACGTGCAGAGATTTTGTCTTTAGGAATGCCTTTAGATACCAGGTAGTCAACCACGGTTTGAGCGCGTTGCTCAGACAGTTTCTGGTTAGACTGCTCAGAACCTACTGCATCAGTGTAGCCCAGAACAACTACTGAACCGTCTTTCGGATCCAGTGAGCTCAGTTGGGTGTACAGCTGATCCAGAGCCTGCTGGCCTTCTGGTTTCAGGCTAGATTTACCGAAGGTGAACAGAACGTCAGACTTCAGGGTAAATTTCTTGGTTTCTACAACTGGAGCTGGAGCTGGTGCTGGAGCTGGTGCCGGAGCAGCTGCTTCATCTTGACCGAAACGGTAAGAAACACCCACAGACAGCATAGCGTTGTCAGGACGTGCGCCAACGGTAGCAGCATCACCGATGTTGTTAACCCATTGGTAATCCAGACGAGTAGCCCAGTTTTTGGTTACAGCGTATTCGAAACCAACGGCTGCCAGTGGAGAAACACCGGTGTCGTGATCGCTTACGCGAGCGCCAGTATCGCCAAAGTTACCTTTGGAGTCTGCACGCCAAACCATACCACCCAGACGAGTGTAGATGTCCAGATCGTCAGTCAGTGGGTAGCTCAGTTTAGCAGCAAGTTGAACGCCCTGTGCTTTGAAAGCACCGTTGTTCGTGTCGCCTTTGTAAGGCATGCGGCCAAGCCAGTCATATCCCATTTCAAAGCCCAGGTATTGGTTTGCTTGGTAACCCAAGAACGCACCTGCACCCAGTTGGCTTTCGTGGGTAGGGCCGTTGCCGATACCGTTGTAAGCGTTAGCGAAACCAGTGTCATGGTACTGGGACCAGCCCAGCTTACCACCGGTGTACCAGGTGTTATCTTTAGGGGCGGCTTGCGCTACGGTAGCGAAACCTGCCAGTGCCACTGCTAATGCGATAGCTGTCTTTTTCATTTTTGCGCCTCGTTATCATCCAAATAGGCAATTGAGCTTTAAGCTTTTAAGCCCTTGGTTATAAAATCCTTACGCCAAAGTTATTGCTTCCGTTAAGAACTTTGCCACTTTACGTTGGCATTATAGAGCAACCTTGGCGTTGTAAAGTCTACAACGTGGCGAGAAACTTACAAGCTTGATGTGTTAACAGCGTGGAAAAAAAAGGAAAAATGTACACATTTCTTAACATCAAAGGCCATTTGTTGACGAAACTTTGGAGTTAGTTGCACCGTGAAGGCGCAAATTTACCGATAAAAACCCACTTTTCAGCACAAATCACTAAAAAAGGGGGTTATTTCATCAGAACATTCCTAATTTGAACTAATGGTACACAGAGGACTGAATTTTTACTGTTGATTGCTGTCCATGAGCTGAGATTTGAGCATTTGTCGGTCTCATGATGAATCCGTAAGACCCTCCCTGAAGTGCTGCCAAGCGCAATCTTTCACGTTCTGCATCGTTTAAATCAGGTAGCCACCCCAAAACAACGCTGTAGTTCCCTGTCAAAAGTGCTTTTTCCATCGCATCTACCGGCGACATGGAATTCATTTGGCTCACCTGAACGATTTTGCTCACCGGCAATCCAGACTGAGACAACCAATTACGGCTCAGTTTCTGTTGCGGGGTTAACCACAGCAACCAACGTGACTGCAAACCTAAATGTTGCAGCACAGGTAATAATAGTTCCGACAATGCCGGCTGGCTTTCACAGTATACGAACTCTGTGAGCAGGCCACTATTTCTCGATATCGGTGTCGATTGTTTGACGTGCGGTGGAGTTACAGAAACCGCTTGATGCCGTAAATGATGATTTGTCAGAGCTTGAGTTCGCATGATGTATCCTGCCAGTGAGTAACTGTATGGATGTACAGTACTCGTTGACTGGACAAAGATCAACCCAATTTTTTCCAAGAAATCTCGCAAAAATGGAAGGCAACGGAATGTAATCGCATTTTATGTTTGGTGCTGTGAGGGACTTTGCGTATTTTGCAAATAGCTTTACGAGTAACAACAAAGGGTACGTCTGGATTTATTCATGAAAGGATATCGCAATGATTAATCGTACAAAAATAAGAGTTTCTGAATCTCAAAAGTTATTTACCTGCCTGGGAAATATCCGTTCTCGCTCACAGTTTGGAGGCTATAGCCTGTCGGCTAACGGCGTAATGTTTGCCTTAGTTTCTGACGGGGATCTCTATCTGCGAGCAACGCCAGAAAATGAAATACATTTTCGCCGTATGGGGATGGAATCGCTGATTTATCGCAAACGGGGTATCGCGATAACCCTTCGCTATTTCAAAGTTGATCAGCAGCTTTGGCAAGACACTGCCCAGTTGATCACCCTTGCAAAGTGCTCTTTGCAAGGCATGTTAGACGATATGAAAACTAAAAAAGAGGGTGAGGCCAGACTGAAGGACCTGCCGAATATTTCGCTCAATCTGGAGCGTCTACTGTGGCAAGTCGGTATCTCTACCTCTTCACAACTGCGTGCGCAGGGTGCTTGTGTTACTTATCTGAAATTGAAATCAGTAAAGAAAAATCTGGGACTAAATGTATTGATTGCACTTGAAGCAGCGATACAGGGGTTCCATGAGGCTGCTTTACCTATGGCTTCCCGCGAAGTGTTAATGCAGTGGTTTAAATCTCATCAGCCGATGATCGATAAGACCGCTCGTTAAAAATAGCGCCAGCAAAGTGAGCGACTTTGCTGGCTTATCATTTCAACCCTAGAGGCTTTGGGCAGGTACGATTTTGCTATTTAAATTGGTGAATTCCGGCATATGGGCCAGCAACAGGCCAATCTGTTGTAAGACCAGCTGTTCTTTGCTGTCGGATTCTGTGGTTCTTTGTTCAATACGGGCCATCAGTTGCTCAATGGCACGATGAACTTTCTCGGCATCTGCAGGTTCATGATGCAGCGCGTCATCAATGCAGCAGGCCGCGTCGTCGAGCAGTTTCAGGGTTTCTGCATCATGCAGCTTTTCCCGGTGTGCCCCCAGCGCCGAGATGTAACTCAGCATCGTGTGGTTTAAACACAGTAGGCGGAAAGCGGCTTCAAGGGTTTGCTGATCGTTATTCTTCTCCGACGTCATATTGGAAACGACAGAGGCCAGTTCCGCGTCACAGTTATGTGCGTCGCGACGAGCCAGCCGATAATCAAGACTATTATCTTTGCCCTGATGGTATTGAACCAGAATGGCATCCAGATAGCGGCAGTTGGCGGTAAACGTCTTATCCACCACTACAGGCAATTGCCTGAATCGCCAATCTGGCCAGATAAAACTCACTGCCGCCCAGGCGATAGCACATCCAATTAGCGTATCGATGACGCGCGGAATGGCAATTTCGAAGCCTTCACCCAACAGGTTAAAGCACAGCAAAACCAGCAGCGTAATGAACATCGTGGCATGGGCATACTGCACATTGCGGAAGGCAAAGAACAGCAAGCCGCTGATAACAATGAGCACCATCTGGCCTTCAATGGAGGGCACGAAATAGAGAATTGGGATGCCTATGGCGATACCGGCCAGCGTGCCGATAATCCTCAATGCCAGACGACGACGGGTCGCGCTGTAGTTGGGCTGGCAGACAAAAAGGCTGGTCAGCAAAATCCAATATCCGTGATCTAAGCCGCTAATTTGGATAAAGGCATAGCCCATCGCTAAGACAATCGACATGCGAATGGCATGGCGGAAGAGGGCTGATTTCGGCGTGAGGTGGCGAGATATTCGCAGCCAAATGTCATCGATTCCCGTCAGCTTGTCTTCGGCAAAGGTCTTGGTATTTTCCTGATTCTCCGGCAGCGCCTGCTCGGATTCGATGCTAGCAAGTTGTGCGTCGATAGCCCGTAAGTTGATTAACAGGTGGCGCAGCGCTTGCAGCATTTCGCGGTGCTGGGTCTGGGTATCGAGCCTTTTTAGGGCTTCATCCAGGCGCAAGAAAGCTCGCTCAAACTGAGTGTTATGCTGGTATTTCTGGTGATAAAGAATGCACTGCGAAAGTTGGGCACAGGCTCGCGCCTGCATGCTCATTAAACGTTGGAAGCGGAATAGAATATCGCTGTGGTGGAACTGCTCGCTGAGCTTTTTGTATTGCACATGGGAAGAGCTGGCGCGCTCGTGAATATCCTGCACAACAAAGTAGTAATGCAACGTTCGGCGCGTCCCTTTCTGCCCGCGATCGCCTTTCAGCCGGGTCTGGAGAGTGGTTTTAGTTTGGTTCAGGGTGGCTACTAACTGGCTATTAGCCATCGCCAGCGCCACCAACTCATTTTTATTGTCGCCTTCCTGATCTGGGTCGAACAACGTCGCTTTGGCTTCAAGATAGTGCGCTAACTGAGAATAGCAGCGGGAAATCAAGTCCTGCAGAGGGCGTATCGGGTAGAGAATGTGCCCCGCCAGCGTGAGCAGGTTGTACCACACTGCGCCGCATATCAGCAGCACTGGTTGCTGGTACCAGATGTGATACATGCTGGTGCCGAGCATGGTGTAGATGGCAATAAGCAGTGCGCCGAAGGCGATAGTGGCATATCTCTGACCGAGCGCGCCGAGCAGGATAAACCCACAGGTAGAGATCATCAGCCCCATGGCAAACAGCCATGGATAAGGAAAAAGCAGTTCAATAGAGGCTGATGCGATAAAGAAACAGACTAAGGTGATCAGCAGGTTACGCAGCCGCCCCGAGAGGCGGTCATCTAAGTCAGCCAGCGCCGCTGCCACCACGCCCAAAGTCAGTGGGATAGTCAGCGTGGGCAGCCCGAGCCACCAAGGCACGGCGGCCGCCCCGGTGAGCGCAATAAAAATGCGGATATTGTAAAGGACGTTGCTGTTATAGGCATAACGTCTTAAACCCGGGGCGAAAGAGAACAAGGGAACTCCACTTAGCAAAAGGCTAATTAAAAGGCTGAAAACCTCAGCAATGATATAAAAGGTCTATAAATTAATGACTAACTTTATATTAACGAATGCGGCCATTGGACAAGTTGCGAGCCGCTTTGGCTTCCCGTACCTGTTTTGCCATTTCTACTGATACCACGCGCCGGCCGACCGGCCAAAGCGCTATCACGGCAATTTTAAAATTGGCTATACCCACTGGAATACCAATAATAGTCAGGCATTGCACGATACCGGCCGTGATGTGGGACAAGCACAGCCACCAGCCGAAAAAGATAAACCAGAAGATGTTTAGCAGCGTGCCGGTGCCGGTTAAGATGGCATTGCTTTTCTCTGGATACAGATCGTTAACGTGCACGGCTTCATTGCCGAACGGAATCAACGACAGGCGGGTGATTTCCCAGCAAGAACGGGTCAGTGGCAGGGTAAAAATCAGCACGATGCTGATCAATGTGGCAAACAGCCAGGCCAGCGTGGTAAAAAAGCCACCCAGCACAAAGTTCAAAATGTTCAATATTGCGCGCATGTTATCACTCAGTCATGTCAGAAAAGAGGGTAACGCCAGTGCGTTAACGGAAATCCTACGCTTTTTATTCTACCCTGATGTTGGGGGTAGAGCGCCAGTGCTTATCGCAGGTAAACTGAAGCAAATAATTCCTTAATTAATAACCAGCTACCCGTTAGCGGCTCCTAATACTAAGAAAATGGCGTGATGATATGGAACTGAAATCGACTTCATTTGGAAAACATCTGGCGCAGCACCCCTATAATCGGGTGCGGCTACTCAACGCAGGCGTCGAAGTCAGTGGCGATAAGCATCATTATCTCATCCCTTTCAACCAGTTAATTTCTATTCGCTGTAAACGTGGCATCGTCTGGGGCGAGCTGGAGTTTGAGCTACCGGAAGAAAAGGTCGTGCGCCTGCACGGCACGGAATGGCAGGAGACGCAGCAATTTTATCACCATCTTCTTAAAGTCTGGCGCAGCTGGAGTGAGGAGATGAGTGAGGTCAGCGCTGGCGTCTTGCATCAGCAGGCGGAAAAGATTGCGCGCATTGAACAGCAGGATAAATGGTTCAAAAGCAGCGAGTTGGCCGCCGTGCAAAAAAGTATCGCCGAATCCTTTACCGCCGTGCCGGTGCCGGTTGAGCGTTTGCACGAGTTCAACAATTGTCGCGAAGACTACGAGCTGTGTCTGAGATGGCTGCGTCAGGGCAAAGAGAGCGTGGTGTCCCGCAATCAGGCATGGACTGAAAGAACTATCGAGCAGCATCGCGATTTCTTCGACAACATCGAAACCACTCCCCTTAATGACAGCCAGTGCCGCGCCGTGGTCAACGGCGAAGACGCCGTTTTAGTGCTTGCAGGGGCAGGGAGTGGCAAAACGTCGGTGCTGGTGGCCCGCGCGGGCTGGCTATTGTACCGTCAGGAAGCGATTGCAGAACAGATCCTGCTACTGGCGTTTGGTCGTCAGGCCGCCGACGAGATGAATGAAAGAATTAAAGAACGCCTGCACACCAGTGACATTAAAGCTAAAACCTTCCACGCCCTGGCGCTGCACATTATTCAGGAAGGGAGCAAGAAAACGCCAAAAATCAGCAAGCTGGAAACTGATAGCAAAGCCCGTCGCAGCCTGTTGATCAAAACCTGGCAGCAGCAGTGTGCCGAGAAGAAAGTTCAGGCCAGCGGCTGGCGCGCATGGATGACCGAGGAACTAGAGTGGGAGGTTCCTGAAGGAGATTACTGGAAGAACAAGGCGCTGGCGGAGCGTCTAGGCAGCCGCCTCGAGCGCTGGCTGGGGTTGATGCGCATGCACGGCGGCAGTCAGGCTGAAATGGTTGAGCAGGCGTCCGACGAGGTGCGCGATCTGTTCCAGAAGCGGATTCGCCTGATGGCACCACTGCTCAAAGCCTGGAAGTCAGCGCTGAAAGAAGAGGACGCCGTGGACTTCTCCGGGCTGATTCATCAGGCGGTCAATATTCTGGAGAAGGGGCGTTTTGTCAGCCCGTGGAAACACATCTTAGTTGATGAATTCCAAGATATTTCCCCGCAGCGGGCGCGCCTACTGGCCGCATTGCGCGAGCAAAATAGCTACACCAGCCTGTTTGCCGTTGGCGATGATTGGCAGGCTATCTATCGTTTCAGCGGTGCCGAGCTTTCCCTCACTACCGCCTTTGAAGGCCATTTTGGCGAAGGGGCGCAGTGCGCGCTGGATACCACCTATCGCTTTAACGATCGCATTGGTGAAATCGCCAATAAGTTTGTTCTGCAAAATCCGTATCAGTTGATGAAGCCGTTGAATAGCCTGACTAAAGGCAGCAAGAAAAGCGTCACGATTTTGCCCAATGAACAGCTGGATGCCCTGCTGGATAAGCTGAGCGGCTTCGCCAAAGCCGATGAAAAAATCCTCATTCTGGCGCGTTATCACCATCTGAGGCCGGAGGTTTTGCAGAAAGCGGCGACGCGCTGGCCTAAGCTCAATATCGAATTTATGACCATTCACGCCAGCAAAGGGCAGCAGGCGGAGTATGTGATTATTGTCGGTTTGCACGAGGGCAATGACGGTTTTCCGGCCCCGGCGCGCGAATCTTTGTTGGAAGAGGTGTTACTGCCCGAGCCAGAGGATTTTGCCGATGCCGAAGAGCGCCGCTTGCTGTATGTGGCGATCACCCGCGCCAAGCATCAGGTGTGGCTAATGCAGGATAAATCGCAGCCTTCAGTGTTTGTTGCCCAGCTTGAAGATTTGGGCGTGCCGGCGCAGAGAAAGCCGTAATCTGGCTCCGTAATACAGTAAAACGCCCCCGCGAATGGGGGCGTTTTGCTTAGGCTTTCAGGCGGGAAAGCAGGTAATTTTGGTAGTCGGGAATAGAAATCTCGACTTCCTCTTTAAATAGCGGCGAGGCGATAAGGAAATCGGCGGTAGCAAGATTAGTGGCAACCGGAATGTTCCACACGGTGGCGAGGCGCAGCAGGGCTTTAACGTCGGGGTCGTGCGGCACGGCATTCAGCGGGTCCCAGAGAAAAATCAGCAGATCAATCTTCCCTTCGGCGATCATCGCGCCCACCTGTTGATCCCCACCCATCGGGCCGCTGAGCATGCTTTTCACGTCAATTCCGGTATTGCGCTGCACCAGATTCCCGGTGGTGCCGGTGGCATAAAGGGTGTGCTGCGACAGCTCCGCGACGTTCTTATCAACCCATCTCATCAACATGTTTTTACAGTGATCGTGGGCAACCAGCGCGATATGCTTTTTTTTACCAATGGTGCGGGTGGTGAATTCCATAAATATTCCCTTCGACGCCAAATAGAGTTGCGTCCAGAGTACTGAAACTCATATTTTCTGCATAGCTCTGATGCAACAATTCAGCCGAACGTTGAGGTTTTTCGTGACATCAGGCTGATAATGGAGGGTTTTTCAGGATGAAGGGAAGCTGAACCAAGAGAAAAAACGGCCGACGTGCGGGGAGGCGACCAGCTTCGGCCAGCTCGTTTTACCCGGGCTGCTGTGCTTTTGGCTGGAAACGTTGAGCATCGACAGTGATGTGGTATTGAACAGTGAGCTGTCCCGCTGTTGTACGGCAGTGGCGAAGGCCGGCACGGACGCTCGCAGACCAGATAAGTTATAGCGCAGCATCACCTTTTCTAAATCAGTCGCATTGCCATAAACCACCTGACGAAGCACGTCGCGGCGGCTCGGAATGTCTCGACCGTCTTGATCAACAAGGCGATAATTGAGCTTTCTGCTAAAGAATGCGGCATCCATTTCGTTATTCAGCGTTGGCAAAATGAAGGAAGCCGAACGAACCCCTTTGGCGCTAAAGCTGACTATCATGGCGGGGGAGTGGTACATCAGGGCATTCATGGTGGCCGGATGCAGGTTTTTGCTGACCTGGAATAAAATCTGATGCTGTCCTGCATCGACTTCAAGGCTTTCTGCCCCTTTGAGAATAGCGCCGGATATACGTTTTCCATCCAGCACTAGCAGGTCGATGTCCGATGAAAGTTTCAGACTGGTCGCGCAAACGGGTGCCAGCAGGCAAACCGACATTAAAGCGGCCATTAATCTGACTTTCATACTTCACTCCTTACCTTTCACTGACAGCCTCTATTATTGAGCAATGCGGCGAATGTGTCAAAACTTTACAGGATGTATTTATTGTTACATTTATACCCATTTTCTTGGCAATCAGTGCTTTCAGCCGCAGTTTTAAGCTAAAAACTGCCGAAGTTTTGACACTGAGTTAAACTGGTAATACGTCGCTTAATGAGGGAAATGGCATGCAAGATAATGACATCGTCACCATCTTAAAAGAGGTGAAAACTATTGCGCTGGTGGGGGCGAGTGACAAGCTGAACAGGCCGAGCAACGGCGTCATGGCTTATTTATTGTCTCAGGGATATGAGGTAACCCCTGTCAGCCCGAAACTGGCTGGAAGCACGCTGCACGGACAGAAGGTCTACGCCACGCTGGCGGATATTCCCCATGAGATTGATATGGTTGACGTTTTTCGCAATACCGAGGCGGCTTATGGCGTCGCGCAAGAGGCCATCGATATTGGTGCGAAAGTGCTATGGCTACAGTTGGGGGTGATTAGCGAACAAGCGGCGGTGCTGGCTAAACAGGCTGGTCTGAAAGTGGTCATGGATAAATGCCCGAAAATTGAAATTCTGCGCTTAGGTCTGGAGAAGTAGGTCTGGCCATAAATCTGCTGCATGTAGACATAAAAAAACCGACCCGAAGGAGTCGGTTTTTTATTGCCGCAGGCAGCAGGTTTAGTGACGCAGGCGCGGTAAGGTTAACTGGCTGCGAATAGACTCGGCCAAATCATCTAAAGAGCTTTGTTCCGGGTGGGAACGCGCCGCTTCGTGATCGATTTGGATCTCTGCCAGATAAGTGTGTACCGGCTCGCCTTTTTCGTCTTCCATCACCACGTGATACCAAGGCGCGGTGCGCATAGAGTCATCGGTCTCGAGTTCCTCGACCTTTGGCTTCTCGAGCGAATACTCTGCGTCCACGTCAATCACGACGCCGAGATAACCTAACATTCTGTGGCGTACTTGCTGGCCAATACCGAATTTGCTGGCGATCATAGTCATCTCCTGAAAAAAATTACCTTAACTTCTATATGGAGGTTAGCGGCGCTATTTCAAGTTTTGACCCTGTTTTGCGGTGTTAATTCAGGTTCTGTGCCGTGATAAGGCACAGAACGATAAATTACGACATCACTACGCAAGCGAAGCCTTTCAGGTACAGACCTTCCGGGTAAGAACCGATAACCGGGTGGTCAGCGGCCTGACGGAACTGCTCCACGAACTGGATCTCGCGATTGGCGTCCAGCGCGGCGTCGGCGAGGATTTTCTGGAACAGATCGGTAGGCAGCAGGCCAGAACAGGAGAAGCTCAACAAAATGCCGCCCGGACGCAGTAACTGCAACGCCAGCATGTTGATATCTTTGTAGCCACGGCAGGCGCTGGCCAGCTGGCTCTTGTTTTCAACAAATTTTGGCGGGTCCATGACGATCATGTCGAACTGCACGCCTTCGGTGCGGTACTTGCGCAGCAGTTGGAACACGTCTTCGCGCACGAACTCGGCTTTCGACAGATCCAGATTATTCAGCTCAACGTTTTGACGAGCGATGTCCAGCGCGTCTTGCGAGGTATCAACGTTAGTCACTTTCTCACAGCCGCCCATCAGCGCCGACACGGCAAAAGCGCCGGTGTAAGAGAAGCAGTTTAGGACTTTGCGGCCTTCGGCATATTTACGCGCAGCCAAGCGGCTATCGCGCTGGTCGAGATAGAAACCGGTTTTGTGCCCCTGTTTGATGTCCACCAGCAGGCTCATGCCGTGCTCTTGGATCGGCAGCAGTGCAGGTGGCTCGGCACCAATCACGTGGCCCTGAGTCAGCTCTAAGCCTTCTTTTTTACGCACGGCGACGTCGGAGCGATCCCAGATTGCGCATTCCGGGTAACATTTTTGCAGCGCGGCCAGCAGAGGGGCGCGCTGATATTCAGCACCGGCAGAAAGCAGCTGCAGCACGAGGAAATTCTGGAAACGGTCGATGGTGATACCCGGCAAACCGTCGGACTCACCGGCAATTAGGCGATAGCCATCAAGCCCGTCACGCTTGGCAATCCAGTTACGCCAGCTCTGCGCTTGCTGTAAACGACGCACGAAAAATTCGATATCGATATCTTCGTCCTGGCGGAAGGTCCAGACGCGTGCGCGGATTTGCGACGACGGAGAATATGCACCGCGAGCCAGCCATTTCCCGTGACTGTCTACAATATCAATAGTATCGCCAGAGTTTGCTTTACCTTCGACACGGGTTACCGCACCGGAAAATACCCACGGGTGGCGGCGTAAGAGAGATTTTTCGCGGCCTTTGGCCAAGAATAAACGAGCAGTCATAGAATTAGGTTCTGTCAGTTCGGGGCAAAAAAGAGCGTCATTGTCCGAGCAAGCAGCCAAAATTGCAACGAACCATACCGCTAACGGAGAGAATATTATGGCAAAAGTCAGTATAGCCGCCTATGTCTACGGCCGGGTGCAGGGCGTAGGATTTCGTTTCGCCACGCAACAGCAGGCCAACGGCTTGGGCCTGACGGGCTATGCGAGAAACTTGGATGATGGCAGCGTAGAAGTCATTGTTTGCGGCGAGCAGGAGCAGGTGGATCAACTGCTGGCGTGGCTTAAACAGGGTGGCCCGAAACACGCCAAGGTAGATAAAGTGTTAAGCGAGCCCGCGCCACCGGGGGATTATGGCGAATTTAAAATCCGCCATTAGCTTTCGCTATCACCTAAAAGCTACAGGCATTTGACCGGTTTTGGCAGGCCAGCAATTTTGGTGGCTTGCTTCGCCGGGCCTTTAGGGAACAGTCGGAACAGGTAGCGGCTGTTGCCTTTCTCTTCACCATATTTTTGCGCCATGGCTTTGACCAGCATGCGAATGGCGGGGGAGGTATTGAATTCGAGATAGAATTCCCGCACAAAGCGCACCACTTCCCAGTGAGCCTCGGTCAGCACGATCTCTTCTTCTTCGGCCAACATAGGGGCCAGATCTTCGTGCCAATCAGCACTGTTTTTTAGGTAGCCCTGAGCATCGGTTTCAATCTCGCGGCCTGCAAACTCCAACATAACACCTCAATTCTCAATAAAACGCTGCGCGCAGTTTAGCAAAAAGGTCGGAGCCACAAAATAAAAAGCCCCGCTTTCGCGAGGCTTGGCTTGCTGAAGGGCCGGATTAGTTGCTGCGGGACAAACCTAAGATACTCAGCAGGCTGACAAATACGTTATACAGAGAAACGTACAGGCTCACCGTGGCACGAATATAGTTGGTTTCGCCGCCGTGAATAATGTTGCTGGTTTCCCACAGGATTGCGCCAGCGGAGAACAGGATGAACAGGCAGCTAATCGCCAGTGACAGGGCAGGGATCTGCAGGAACAGGTTAGCGATAACCGCTACCAGCAGCACCACGAAGCCCGCCATCATCATGCCTGACAGGAAGGACATGTCTTTACGGGTGGTCAGCACGTAGGCTGAACAGCAGAAGAACACCAGCGCCGTGCCACCAAGGGCCAGCATAATGATGTCACCCGCGCCAACCGAAAGCAGGGAGCTAAGCAGTGGGCCGAGGGTGTAACCCATAAAGCCGGTCAGGGCGAAGGCCGCAAGAATACCCACAGGGCGGTCAGCCGTGCGGTAAGTCAGGAACATCAACCCGTAGAAACCCACCAGCGTCAGCAGCATACCCGGCGAAGGTAAACGCAGTAGGGTGCTAGCGGTAGCAGTAATAGCGGAAACGCCGAGCGTCAGCGCCAGCAGGAAATAGGTATTACGTAGAACTCTGTGGGTGCTTAACAGCGCGCCCGCACGAGAGGAGGAAGAGGCAACAATACGTTCCATTTAAAATCTCACTTATCGACAAAAGTTGGAGTCGGTGAAAATACAATCAGCCATGAATAGTAGATAGTTACCTGCCGTGATTAAAGGCGTTTTACCCTTCTTTACCCATGAGTTACCGCCAACTCGCCGTAGAAATGACGCTTCCCTGTTTTAAAACTGGCCGTAATGTCGATTTAATCATCATTTGAAACGCCAGTGCCTGTTTTTCAGGCAAACGAACATAATCAGGCTTTACAACCTAATGGCCTATGTTTATAGTTCGCTTCGTTGCGGAGGGGTGGCCGAGCGGCTGAAGGCACCGGTCTTGAAAACCGGCGATGGGAAACCATTCAAGAGTTCGAATCTCTTCTCCTCCGCCATATACAACACAAGAAAGCTGCTAAGAAATTAGCGGCTTTTTTTGTCTCTGCGTTTTGGCATTTCCTGTCTCGACTTTCCCATGTTTCTTCCTTTGTTCGATTTCTCAGCAATTAATGAATTTTGCAAGAATGCTTATTAAATCAACAAAATAGAACGAAAATAATGTTTGCATCTTCTTCTGCTTCTTGTATACTACGCCCCGTCTGATGAGCACTGCTCTTGAGACAGATTGTTGTTGCGGAGGGGTGGCCGAGCGGCTGAAGGCACCGGTCTTGAAAACCGGCGATGGGAAACCATTCAAGAGTTCGAATCTCTTCTCCTCCGCCATTAACAACAACGCAAATGAGCTGCTAAGTGATTAGCGGCTTTTTTTGTGCCTAAAATTCACCGAAATCTCTCTTTTCCCTCTTTTTGCATTTTTCCTGAGCTGTTAACCCCCGGTTTTTAACTCTTTCCTGAGGTTTTTTCGTGGTGTTAATGGTGTTAATTGCCTAAAAAATGCCCCGTCTCACAATTCGCGAACATAACCCGTTAACCTGATTGCGCAGGAAGTGGCACTGCCTATATGTTGATTTTTAGTTTCCCAAATGTAACTAGAGGTTAACAATAATGTCTAAGAAATTACGTATCTCTCTGATTGCTACTGCCGTTTTGATGTCTTCCTCTGCAATCTCTGCATTACCTGAAGGGTACCCGGCTGACTACCAGAATCTGGTCGACGGCGCCAAGAAAGAGGGCAAAGTCGTTATTTATTCCACCACCGACGTTAAGGCCGCAGGGCCGCTGATCCAGGGCTTTGAAGCGACTTATCCGGGTGTGAAAGTCGAATACAACGACATGAACAGCACCGAGCTGTACAACCGTTTTATCAGTGAGCAGGCGGCGGGCGGCAACAGCGGCGACGTGGTGTGGAGTTCCTCCATGGACACCGCGCTGAAGCTGGCGACCGACTACGCGCAGGAATATACCTCGCCGGAACATGGGCAACTGCCTAAGTGGGCAGTGTGGAAAGAGAAGGCTTACGGCACCACCTATGAGCCAGTGGTGTTTATCTACAACAAACGCCTGATCCCAGCCGGTGACGTGCCGGACTCTCACGCGGCCTTGGCTAAGCTGATTGCCAGCCAGACCGACAAATTCAAGAAGAAAGTCACCACCTATGACATCGAGAAATCAGGTCTGGGCTTCATGCTTTCCGTTGAAGATTTCAAGGCTGACCCGAACTACTTCAAAACGCTGGCTGACGTCGCCAAGGGCGGCTTAGCCGTGCAGTCCTCCACCGGCACCATGATGGAAAGGGTGTCCTCTGGCGAAAACCTGATTGGTTTTAACATTTTAGGCTCCTACGCCGAGGCCCGCGCCAAAACTGACCCGTCGCTCGGGATCTCCTATCCGAAGGATTACACGCTGGTCCTTTCCCGCGTCTCCTTCATCAGCAAAGAAGCCAAAAACAGCAACGCGGCGCGCCTGTGGCTGGACTACGTGCTGTCGGAAAAAGGCCAGAGCATCCTGGCGAATCAGGGCGACATTCCTTCCATCCGTAACGACATCGAAGGCAACAACGATATCGACGGTATGACCAAAATGCTGGGTAACGCCCTCAAACCTATCCCGGTTGATGAAACGCTGTTGGAGTACTTACAGCAGAAAAAACGCCTTGATTACATCAAGCAATGGCGCGAGGCCGCGGCCAAATAAAATACCCGTCAGCCTTCGAGCCATAGGGGCGACTCACCCGAATCACTGACTTGAGTAAGCTCATCGGGGGGCATTTGCTTGCCGCCTTCCTATGACTCAAATGATTTAGGGTATTGATTGATTTAAATCGGTAAAACGGGATGCGCGTCGGTGAAAAAGGGCGCGTATCCCCTCGATTTGCTCTGACCGTCTTCATTTGCATGGCTCAGAGCGCATAACCGAAGGGACGTGACATGATTGCATTACGCAGAAAGTGGCAGAGCCTGCCGCGCAGCGTAGTGGTGTTGATAACCGCGCTGGTTATCTACATTCCACTGTCGTTTATCGTTATACAAAGTTTTCTCTCGGCGCCTTTCTTTTCGCCTTCGAAGGAGTTCAGCCTTGAATCCTTTGAATTTATCTTCACCGATCCTGATTTCTATAAGGCGCTGAAAAGCGGCTTTATTCTGGCCTTTGGGCTGATTGTCATTTCTATTCCTCTGGGCGGCATTCTGGCGTTCCTGATGGTGCGCACCGATTTACCGGGAAGACGCCTGATCGAGCCGCTGATCCTGGTGCCGATTTTCGTGTCGCCAATGGTATTGGGCTTTGGTTACGTGGTGGCGGCGGGGCCAGTGGGATTCTTCTCCCTGTGGGCTGAATCGCTGTTCGGTTTCGTGCCGTGGAACATCTATGCCATGTCGAGCATCGTGGTGATCGCGGGCCTGACTCACGTGCCGCACGCCTACCTTTATATCTCCTCAGCGCTGCGCAGCGTTGGGTCAGATGTAGAAGAGGCCGCGCGCACGGCGGGGGCCACGCCGCTACAGGTCATGACCGCCGTCAGCCTGCCGATGGTGCGCCCGTCGATTCTTTATGCCAGCGTGCTGCTGTTTTTCCTCGGGCTGGAAGTGTTCGGCCTGATGCTGGTGTTGGGCGACCCGGAAGGCAACATGGTGCTGGCCACCTACCTTTATAAGCTGACCAATAAGCTCGGCACGCCGTCTTACCACCTGATGGCTGCCGTCGCCGTGGTGCTGATTTGTATCACCGTGCCGTTGGTGATGCTGCAACGCCGCCTGATGCGCACCGCCAACCGTTTTGTCACCGTCAAAGGTAAGGCCTCGCAGGCTCGCGCACTCCCATTGGGCAAGTGGCGCTGGGTGGCTGGCGCGGTGGTGGCCTTCTGGCTGACCGTCACCATCGGCGTGCCGCTGGTGGGCGTGGTGCTGCGCGCCTTTATCTCCAACTGGGGCGTCGGCGTGTCGCTGTGGGACGAACTTTCGCTCAATACTTTCCGCACCATTTGGGAACAGCCAAACCTGCTGCGGGCGATTGTGAACTCAATGGCAATTGGCGTCTTTGGCGGGGCGCTGGCGGTGGTCTGCTACCTGTTTATCGGCATCGCCATGCATCGCAAGCCGGACGGCGTGACGCGCTTCCTCGACTATAGCGTATTGGTGCCGCGCGCGGTGCCGGGCCTGCTGGCCGGTCTGGCCTTCCTGTGGGTGTTCCTGTTCCTGCCGATGTGGCTCGACAACGCGCTGAAATCGGGCTGGCTCTCTGGCCTGCCGGTGTCTGAGTGGCTGCGTGAGAATCTGGTGGTGTGGCTGCGTTCGCTGCGCAGCACCATCTTCAGCGTCTGGCTGGCCTATACCGTGGTGTGGATGGCTTACGGCCTGCGCCTTATCTCGTCGACCCTGCTTCAAGTCGGGCCGGAGCTGGAAGAGGCGGCACGCAGCACGGGCGCCACCCGTGGGCAAATCACCCGCCACGTCACCATCCCGCTGTCGCGTTATGGCCTGATTGGCTCCTGGTTGCTGATGTTCCTGATTTTCGAGCGCGAATATTCCACCGGCGTCTATCTGTTGTCGCCGGGCACGGAGACTATCGGCTCAATGCTGGTTTCCCTGTGGGCGGCGGGGGCGATTGATATCGTGGCCGCGCTCTCCTTTATTAACATCCTGCTGGTGGTGTTAGGTCTGGGTATTGCCTTACGTTTTGGAGTCAAATTACATGATTGAGTTAAGCGTCGATAATCTGCATTTAACCTATGGCGACAACCCGGTGCTGAAAGGCGTATCCATGGATTTAAAACGTGGAGAAGTGGTGTCACTCCTTGGGCCATCCGGCAGTGGCAAAACCACGCTGCTGCGCGCCGTGGCGGGGCTGGAGAAGCCGACGCAGGGCCGCATTGTGATCGGGAAAAACACCGTTTACGACGGCAGCCCGCGCAGCGAAATCCCGGCCGAAGAGCGCAATTTGGGGCTGGTGTTCCAGTCCTACGCCCTGTGGCCGCACAAAACCGTGTTCGAAAACGTGGCTTACCCGCTGAAACTGCGCAAAGTGGCCTCGGGCGAAATGAACCAGCGGGTGCAATCGGTGCTGGATCAGCTCGGGCTGGGGCATCTCGGCAAGCGCCACCCGCACCAGCTGTCTGGTGGACAGCAGCAGCGCGTGGCCATTGGCCGTGCCCTGGTTTATAACCCGCCGGTGATTTTGCTGGATGAGCCACTCTCCAACCTTGATGCCAAACTGCGCGAGGAAGCACGCGTCTTCCTGCGCGAACTGATCATTAAGCTAGGCCTGTCGGCGCTGATGGTCACCCACGACCAGAACGAGGCGATGGCGATTTCCGACCGCATTTTGCTGCTCAACAATGGCAAAATTGAACAGCAGGGCACGCCGCAGGAGATGTACGGTTCGCCGAAAACCCTGTTCACCGCCGAGTTTATGGGCAGCAATAACCGTCTGCACGGCAAAATCACTGAGCTGAGCAACGGCAGGGCGCGCATTGAAGGTAAGGATTGGGCGCTGTGGGGACTAGCGGGCGAGGGCGTGCAGGTCGGGCAGCAAGCCACGGCGGTGATCCGCGTCGAGCAGGTGAAACTGGGCGATAGCGCCGAGGGCAACCAAATCGAGCTGCCGCTCCTAACCAGCATGTATCTTGGCGATCGCTGGGAATACCTGTTCCGCACGGTCGCCGAAGATTTTGTGGTTCGCGCTTATGGCAGTGAAGTGCGCGGTCAGGAGATGTTCCGCCTGTCGCTACCCGCTGAACACCTGTGGATCTTCCCGAAAACTTGATGTGATGACTGACTTTCAGGGGCTGCGGCCCCTGAAATATTTCTGTCATTTCCCACGAGTAAAATTCTGCCTACGCTAAAAATTATGCAGAATAATCATGAAATTAACTTTCCCTTTCTTTAAAGCTCATGGCCTTTTCAGCACAGTATTCCGCACAGCTTTCACATCTCGCCCAAGAGGTATTCTTTTTGGGGTAATTTGCGTTATCACGCTATTTTCCGCCTTGCAGATCTTCTCGACCCTTATCCTCACCAACATCCTGCAAGATGCCCGCCAAAACGTCATTGCCACCGAAAGCCTGCGCCAGCAGCAGGCGGTGATGGACAAGGCGCGCATGGAGCTGCTGATCGCCAGCGATAAGCTCAACCGCGCGGGGATTTATTTCATGCAGGACAAAGAGACGGGTTCAGACGGCAGTTGGCACAGTCTGATGGAGGAGTCGCAGGCCGCGCTGGCCGCGTCTGATAAGGCTTTCAAGCGGTTTGCCACCATGACCGGCGGCTTGCAGGGCGACGCGCAAAAGGCGGCGACCGACCTTCAGGCCAGCTACCAGATGTTCTATGACGGGCTGCGCGAGCAGTCTGACGGCCTGCAAAAAACTAATACCATTGATTCCTTCTTTAATGTGCCTATTCAGGCGTTTCAGGATGATTTCAGCGACAAATATTATCGCTATCTGAGTGTCAATGAGCAGACGGCAGTCTCGCTCAGCGACCATCTGCTGGCGGCGCTGTCACAGGCGAAATCTCTGTTCCTCGGCACATTGGTGCTGCTGGCGGTGATTGCCCTTATGGTCTGGCGCGGCATTACTCGCTGGGTTATCAGACCTTTACAGCAGCTGATCGCCCACATTCGCGTGCTGGCGGCCGGGGATTTATCCGAGCAGATTGGCGGCAAAACCCTGCGTGTCACCGAGGTTTACCAGCTCAATCAAAGCCTGAGCGAGATGCAAGCCGGGCTGCGCAGATTGATTAGCGAAGTGCGCGACGCCTCGTCGCATATCATGGTGAACATTAATGAAATCGCCTTAGGTAATGAGGAGTTGTCAGCCCAGGCCCTGAAGCAGCGCGATGAGCTGGCCGCCGCCAACCAGCACATTAGCTCCCTGACCGAGCGCGTGAAGGACAACGCGCAGCATGCCCATCAGGCCAGCCAGCGCGCCGAGCAGGCCCAGCAGGTGGCGACCAGCGGCGGCGACGTGATGCATAAGGTGGACAGGGCGATGAAAGAGATTGTCAGCCAGTCCGCCGAGATGAGCAATATCGTGGCGATGATCGACAGCGTGGCGTTCCAGACCAATATTTTGGCGCTCAATGCCGCCATTGAAGCCGCTCACGCCGGGCAGCACGGTCGCGGTTTTGCCGTGGTGGCGAAAGAGATTGGGCTGTTGGCGCAAAAAAGCAGCCATTCGACGCGCGGCATTCATCAACTCATCGAAGATTCAATGGCGCAAATCGGTCGCGGCTCAACCTCGGTGACGCACTTGGGCAAAAGCTTAAATGAGATCATCACCCTTTTTAGCGGGCTAAATACGCTGGTGGGTGAAATCTCTGACGCGACCCAGCATCAGCGCGAAAGTATTCATGAAGTGTCCGAACGCATTGTCACTCTGACTCAGGTAACGCAGCAAAACAGCCAGTTGGCGCAGCAGGCGGCCAGTTCGTCGCAGGAGTTATTGGCGCAATCGCAACGTTTGGAGAGGGCGGTGTCTAGATTTGGTTTGGGCGAAATTCAGGCTGCGGCTTGACAGTCAACGGGGGAATCGACAAATTAGTTGCCCTGATTGCTTAAAACGGTTTTCCCATGACTGAGACTTCATCTCCATCCAACGCCTGTGCTGTGAAGATTGCCAACCTTGCGGATGTTCCCCAGTACCTCGAGGTGATCACAGAATACCTGCATGGCGAATGGTCTGCTTTTCCGCACTGGGCCCAGAAAGAGTATATTCGTCAGCGACTTACCCAGAGACTTGCCAGCAAAGGCCGCCAGTTCGTGCTGGTCGCTTTTGATGAGAATAACGAGGTTGTCGGCACTGCCGGCGTGATGCGCTATGAGCTGGACGACGTGGCCGAGCGCAAATATTGGCTGGGCGAAGTCTTTACCCGCCACCACCTGCGCGGCCGTGGTATTGGCTCCGCCTTGATCAATGCCAGCATCGAGCGCGCGCGCGCGGCAGGTGTTGATACCCTTTGGCTTTATACGCCGGACCAAAAGGGACTCTATTCCCGCCTTGGCTGGCAGGAAGTGGAAACACGCGAAGTGGACAACGAGCAGGTCACGGTTATGCAGCGCCCGCTGCGCTAATCCTGCCTGACCTTATTTCGCCGCGTGCCAGTAATGCATACTTCCTTCTGAATGGCCGGTGACCGGATCGCTCTCCGGCATCGGCACCTGATTTATCGCCTTAATTCGCTCCGCCATCTTCTTCGGCTCATCGTGGCACAGGTCGGCGGTGACGTTCGGCGGATAGGCGCCCACCAGCATAAAATTGTCATCCGCTGAAATCTGTTTGTGGCCGACGCCGGCCGGAATAAGCAGCACATCGCCAACATTAACCTCAATGATCTTGCCTTTCTCTCCCCCCAGTTGCAGCTTGGCCGCGCCTGCGTACACGCCGACCACTTCATGGGTATTAGAGTGAAAGTGGGTGAAAGGGTAGACCGGGTAGCGCCACTGCGGCGGCCAGCCGTTAGCGCGGAACAGATGTTCAAGGTATTCGGCGTTGTCAGCCACTTCTGGCGGGATAACGTGATGATAAATCAGCACCGGCAGCTTGCTGTTGGGCACGCCACCGTCCGGTTTGCCGGTATGTAGGATCTCCACGGCGACCTCCCGAGGTTGGGCTTTAAGGGTTAAAGGTAAGGGCAGCAGGGCGGCAACGCTGAGTAAAGTACAAAATCGACGTCTGTCCAAAGCCATTAGCACTGCTCCTTGTTACAAAAGAGAAACCAATAACCCTAAGTTCAAGGGTTTACTTCCTTCATTTATAGAACAAAGTGGCTGCTTTCACATCAGCTGAACGGCAATGTCGGCTATTCTTTAACCGCTCTTATCAGAAAAAGCCTAATTAGCCGACTTATTCACATATAAAAGTCATATTAACTGGCGAAATTGACCGTTTCTTCTAGTCTTAACTAAACATAAGCACTTCAGGAGAAAGAAGTCATGAATAAGAAGATGTTAATTATTGTTGCTACAGCGGTATCAGTGCTTGCTGGGTGTCAGACTTACGATCGCGCAGCGAGCTATGTCAAAGAGCCTGTGGTCAGCGACGTTAAAGTCGGTATGACCAAAGCGCAGGTTCGTGCTCTGGCGGGTCCACCTTCAACTGAAGCGACGCTGGTCCATGCTAAAGGGACTTGTCAGACCTACGCCGTTGCGCCACGTGATGGTAAAGCTCAGACTTACTTCGTCAGCTTTAACGACACGGGCCACGTAATGAATAAAGGCTACCAGTCTTGTTCTGATTACGACAAAGACCCACAAGCCGGCCAATAACGGTTGATTTAGCGGCTAGTTTGCTGGCCGCTAAAGAAGAAAACGCCTGTCAGGTTTAACCTCACAGGCGTTTTTTTTATGATTTTTTTGGCGGGAAGTTTAGCAGGAAGTCTGTTACTTAGGCTTTTTCGGTCACAATTCTTACCCCGACTTTGCTCACGTCTTTGCCATCCATCTCGGCAATGGTCCAGGTTAAGCCGTCCCATTCAATATGGTCACCAATAACCGGCTCGCCGCCCAACAGCTGAATAACGAAGTTGCCCAGTGACAGGGATTTATCCACCGAGTCATCCAAATTCAGGCCATAAAGCTGTGAAATGGCGTCCAGCGGGGCATCGGCTTGCAGGATAAAGTCACCGAAGAATCTGTCATCCAGCACCACCGCGTTGCTGTCGCTAAACAGCTTGCCCAGCTCTGGCAGGTCTTTTTCCTGCCCAATCACGCAGAGAATATCCCCCTCTTTCAGCCGCGTGCTGCCCGTGGGGTGCAGCATCTCAGTGCCGCGAAACAGGGCGGCAATGCGCGTTTCAGCGGGCATTTTCAGGTCACGCAGCGCCGCGCCCACGCACCATTTCTCAGAACCCAGCTGGTAAATAAACTGTTCCCAATTGCTGTACACGTCGATATCCAGCCCCACGCGGGAAATTGGTGTCGGCATCGGCGGCACGATCACCTTAGCTTTCTTGGCGGCAAAGCCCAGCGAGGTGCCTTGCAGCAGCAGGGAAACCAGCACCACGAAGAAGGCCACGTTGAAGTACAGGTTGGCCTGCGGGATGCCCGCCATCATGGGGAATACCGCCAGAATCACCGGCACCGCGCCGCGCAACCCGACCCACGAAATAAAGAAACGCTCGCGCAGGGTAAAGTTTTTGAACGGGAACAGCCCGACGAATACCGAAAGCGGGCGGGCAACCAGAATCATCCACAGAGACAAGGCCAGCGCGCCGGCGGCAATCGGCAGCAGATCGCTTGGCGTCAGCAGCAAGCCGAGCACCAGGAACATGCCGATTTGGCTCAGCCACGCCAGCCCGTCGAAGGTCTGCATAATGCCGTGGCGGTTGCGGATCGGCATATTGCCCAGCACCAGACCACAGAGATACACCGCCAAAATTCCGCTGCCGTCCATGGCCACCGTCAGGGCATAGACCATCAACCCGCCGCTGAAAGCCAACAGGGGGTAGAGGCCGGTGGCCAGAGAGATTTTGTTGATCAGCTTATGCAGCAGCCAGCCGCCGCCCAGCCCGAAGAAAATGCCCAAACCAAATTGCTGAATCACGTCGAGAACGAACATCCAGCTCAGTCCGTGCTGGCCTTTGGCAATCATGTCGATCAGGGTGATGGTCAGGAATACCGCCATCGGGTCGTTACTGCCTGACTCAATCTCCAGCGTGGCGCTGACACGTTCGTTTAAGCCTTTGCCGCCAATCAGTGAGAACACCGCCGCGGCGTCGGTGGAGCCGATGATCGCGCCAATTAACAGGCCTTGAATCATATCGACTTTAAACAGCCAGGCCGCCGCCATGCCGGTTAATCCGGCGGTAATGAGGACACCGACGGTGGCTAGCGACAGGGCGGGCCAGAGGGCCACGCGAAAGGAGGAGGCCCGGGTGCGCATGCCGCCGTCGAGCAGGATCACCGCCAGCGCCAAGTTACTGACTAAATAGGCCGCCGGATAGTTGTCAAAGGCGATGCCGCCAATGCCGTCAACCCCCGCCAACATACCGATGGCGAGAAAAATGACCAAAATGGGAATTCCGAGGCGGGAAGAGAGCGAACTGAGCAGAATGCTTGCTGCTACCAACAGGGCGCCGACGAAAAAAAGTGTGTTGATAGTGCTTGCGTCCAAAATGCCTTCTCCTGCTAATGCGCCGATAAAACCTGATTAAGCCAGTATGCCATTGACTCACGTATTAATTTATCAGGAAAAAGTTATCGTCGCTGAAGGAATATTCAGATATTTATTATTCGAACTCTGGCGGAATAAAACTATGCTTAATACTGAGCTCATGGAACCTGATATGAGCATCCGGCTTCAGTTTGATCACCAGAAAGAGGAACTTATGAGCGAATTTACTGGCATCCATCGCGAAGTCCTGAAAGACGGCACTATTAAGCACGTACTGGTGCGCGATAAATCTGGCCATGAACAGGCCAAAGCGGCGAAAGACTATATCTCTGAGGGCATTCAGCCCGATTTAGACGACCTGCCGGAAGTCTCGGCGGGCAGCGAGTACCCGAAAACGGGCAAAGGTAACGGCTAACTTTCTTCTCTTGCTTAACGCAGCCCGCGCCGCTGCTGGCCGCGCGGGCCTGCCATCTCTGTTTCAGAACAACTTTACCTCGCTACTCTTTCGCCTCAGCCAGCCACTGTTTGCCTTTGGCTTTCATCTCTTGTTCCTGCTGGCTAAATTTGGTGGCGAACACCCGTTTCACTGGGAAACCACTCTTCTCCAGCAGATAGGCTAGCGCCGCGTATTCGCGCGGATATTTCTCCACCGTGGCCTGATCGATATCCACCACGCCGACTGGGAAGGTGAAGTTACCCATATCGTAAATCGACTGGCGCTTAACAATGCGCCACACACCGTCGCGCTTCTCAACTAAGTCATAGAAACGGTTATGACCGTTACAGCCCAGCCCCAGCGAGGCATTTTCGCCAATAATAATGGCATTGGTTTCGACAATCGCCCGATCGCCATTAAAGGTGATCACCGGCGAGCCAATCACATGCTTGGTGCTGAAGCCAGAATTGCCCATTTTCTGTGACCCTTTGACGAATTCGCTGAACAGCCCTTCAAACCATGTGACTTCAATAATGCCGTCGTCATGGAACAATTCGAGCAGTTGATCCCACTCAGCTAAATCGCGATGTATCCAGCCGGTCATTAGGTCGGCAATGTCTTGGCGGTCTTGCAATGTATTGCTCATGGTGCTGCTCCTGATGATTCGTTGCTTAGTCATTTTCTGCTGACAGCATCGGCGTCTAGAGCCATCAAAACAAATAGTTTAAATTGAGCTATTAATCATTTTAGTTGATGAGTGCTAAAACATGGATTTGCGGCAAATGCGTTACTTTCTTACGGTCGTTGAAGAGGCTCATTTTGGCCGTGCCGCCCAGCGTCTCAACATTGTGCAGCCTGCGCTGAGTATGCAGATTAAAGCCTTGGAAGAGGAGGTGGGCGGGGTGCTGTTCCTGCGCACCACGCGCAAGGTGGAGCTGACCGAGGCCGGGAAACTATTCCGCGCCGAGGCCGAACTGGCCGTTGCTCAGGCCGAGCGGGCAAAAAGCGTGGTGCAGCGCGCCCTGCGGGGAGAAACCGGCAAGGTAAGGATTGGCTTTGCGGGCAACGCGGTATTCACCGGCAAGCTGCTGGCGGATATGCGCGCGTTCACCGCCGCCTATCCGCAGGTGGAGATTGAGCTGCAAGAGTTGGCTCCGCAGTGGCAAAGCGAGGCGATTCTGGCGGGCAAAATTGATGTCGGCTACTGCCCGGCAATGGGCATTGAGTTTGACAGCCAACTGAGTACCGAGATGATTGGCGACTGGCCGATGATCATCGCGCTGGCGAAGGACCACCCTTTGGCAAGCCTCGAACTGCTCACCCGACAGATGATTGCCAAAGAGCCGCTGATTGTCTATTCCACCGGCAAAGCTAATGGCGGACAGTTGGCGCAGTTGGAGCGAGCCTTGGGGAGTCCGCCGTGCATTGCTCATCAGGTTTCAAGCACGCTGAGCGTCTTGATGCTGGCGGCCGCCGGAGAGGGGATTGCGTTGGTGCCCTCGACTTTCGAACAGGTGCCGTTGCCGGGTCTGCTATACAAGCCGCTGGATAACTTCAGCCTGCGCGCCAATATGATTTTGCTGCATCGCACGCAAGAAACCACGGGTTCGGTAAAAGCCTGGCTGGCGCTTACCCAGGAGAATAAGTGAGTTAAATCAGCCTTGTAAGTCTAAAGAAATTCCGTATAACGGTAGTGTTACTAAGAATTACAGAGTCCATTAACGGCCACTCGGCTACAAGGAGAGTTATGCAAGAGTTTATCGTCCCTGTTATCACTCCCACGATTGAAATCACCACGCCGCGCCTGATCATGCGCCAATGGCGCGAAGAGGATCTGGCGCCTTTTGCCGAGCTGAATGCCGATCCGCGCGTGATGGAGTTTTTCCCTTCGGTTATGACCCGCGAAGAGAGTGACAACTTGGCCGAACGCTGTAGCGCCTTGATAACCGAACGCGGCTGGGGCATCTGGGCGCTGGAGACGCGCGACGAACACAGGTTTATCGGTTTCCTCGGCCTGCACACGCCGGGCTATCAGCTGCCTTTCAACCCCTGCGTCGAAGCCGGTTGGCGTCTGAGCGCCGAGTCATGGGGCAAAGGGCTCGCCAGCGAAGCCGCGCAGGCCGCCCTAAAGGTAGGTTTCAACCAGCTCGACCTGCATGAAATCGTCGCCTTCACCGCGCTGATAAACCTGCGTTCTCAGGCAGTAATGAAGCGCATGGGGATGACCTGTGACCCTGCGGAGAATTTCAATCACCCGGTAATAGCCGAGGGGGACAGACTTCAAGAGCACTGTCTTTATCGCCTGCGGCGGGATGATTGGGCGGCTGCCCAAAGCCGCTGAGATTTTTGCGTTGGCATGCAGACTGGCCCCTAAGGTCAAAACCGTGGGCTCGCCGCCCATACGGACCTGAAGGTCAAAACCTTGCGTTGCCACGCAAACTGGCCCAAAGGGTTTTAAACGAAACCCTTTGGAATCCTGCGTTTTTTTGCTGCTGTAAGATCGAGGCTGCGCAGGGTCGGAATGGACATGTTTCAGTCGCTTTGGTGACAGCCGCGAAGAGCCGCCGCTTAGGCGGTTCCCTCGCTGCGGGATTACAACCCGCGTAAAAAGCCACGCGGTTTTCCACCTCTTGCTCGGCGTCACTTCTGAACGCGACCTACTGGCTTATCAACCGAACCTTTTCAGTAGGGTTTGTTTAAGCTTTGGGTTTGCTCCTCCCCCTGATAAGGGGGAGGCCGTTGTGGCGGCAGCGCACGCTGTTGACCTTAAAGCGTCTGGCGTTCGCTCAAACGCCCCAACACGCTTGCCCCAATCATCCCACCATTGCCGCCAGCGCCAGCAAACTTGCCAGTGACGACCAGAGGTTCCGGGTAGCGATGCAGCACGCCGTGGCGGACGGCCAGATCCAGCGCGGTGATCAGGGGGATGGCGTTGGCTAAGCCGCCGCCGACCACGATTTTAGAGGGGCCAAGGATGTTGACCAGCAGCGCCAGAGGTTCGGCGACCAGTTGCAGCCAGGCTTGGATGGTTAAATCTGAGTCCGGCTGGCCGTTTTGCCAGCCATCGACGATTTGCTGGCTGGTGCGATCTTGCTGATTAAGATGCTGATGCAGGCGCTCCAAACCGCGCGCGCCGCCGAGTATATCCAGACAGCCGTGCTGGCCGCAGGCGCAGGGCAAGCGCGGGATATTGTAGGTCTTGCCATTGATCGGCAGCTCGGTGCGGGTGATTGCGCCGTGGCCCCATTCGCCGGTGACGCCGCCGTGACCGCGCACCAGTTGGCCGTTGATCACCAGACCACCGCCAACGCCGGTGCCGAGAATAATTCCCGCCACAATCGGCTGATTCTGCGCGTTTCCGGCGTAGGCTTCCGCCAGTGCAAAACAGTCGGCGTCATTGGCGGCGCTCACCGGGCGCTGCAAGGCGAGGCTGAGATCGGCCGCCAGCGAGCGGCCGGTAAATGCCGGAATATTGGTTGCCAGTAGCTCACCGGTTTGTGGCGACACTAGCCCCGCCGTGGAGATAGCCAGCGGCGTGTTGGCAGGGTAGTCCGGCGCGTACTGGGTGATCAAACCTTGTACGGCGGCAACGAAAGCATCCCACGAGGCGGTCGGGGTCGGCACCTTGCCAAACTCCTCCACTTCGCCTGAACGCGCGGAAATACCAAACTTAATAAATGAACCGCCGATATCGGCACAAAAAACCGCCGCGTCAGCTGACGCAGCGGAGAAAGGTTTGCTCATGAGCGGGTATCCAGTAAATCGCGTAATCCATCGCCCAGGACGTTAAATCCGAGCACCGTCAGCATGATAGCCAGACCGGGGAACAGCGAAAGGTAAATATTTATGCCGAGGAAGTTTCGGCCATCGCTCATCATAGTACCCCATTCCGGCATGGGTGGCTGCACGCCTAGGCCAAGAAACGAGAGGCTGGCGGCGGCCAAAATCACCGTACCGGCAGTCAGGGTTGATTGGACAATAATCGGCCCGACGGCGTTGCGCAGAATGTAGTGCACGATAATCCGGTAATGTGACAAGCCGAGTGCCTGCGCCGCCTCGACGTATTCCATCTGTTTCAGGCCCAGAGTCAGGTTGCGGCTCAGACGAGCATAAACCGGAATAGCGAACAGCGAGATGGCAATCAGCAAGTTGACCAATCCACTGCCCAGAATGCTGACCACCAAAATCGCCAGCACGATGCCGGGGAAGGCAAACAGCATGTCCATAAACCACATGATGACCATATCGACATAGCGCCCGGCCATCCCGGCGATCACCCCCAGCGGGATGCCGATAAGCATCGCCAAACCGACGCTCAGCACCACTTCAATAATGGAAATCCGTGCGCCGTAAATCACTCGAGCGAAAATATCGCGACCATAGTCATCAGTGCCGAAAAGATGGTCCGCCGAAGGGGCAAGCAGGGTATCTATCAGGTCCTGCGCGTAGGGATCGTGACGCGTCAGCCACGGCGCGAAAATACCGACTAAAACAATCGCGCCGACAATCAGACAGCCAAAGGTCACCGCCGGATGACGCCATAACCAGCGGAAGAACCGCAGCGTGCGCGGCTTGCGACGGGGTAGTTGGGTGATAATGGCAGACATTAATCGAACCTTATTTTTGGATTCAAGAAGGCAATCAACAGCTCGCCGAGCAGGTTCATCACCACCACGCCGCACACGGCAACCAGCGCCACGCCCTGAATAACCGGGTAATCGCGATAGCGCACCGAGTCCACCAACAGACGCCCGATGCCCGGCCAGTTAAACACCGACTCGGTGACCACCGCGCCGCCAATCAGGCTGCCGAAGTTGAGGGCGACAATGGTGACAATCGGGATCAGCGCGTTGCGAAACGCGTGGCTGCAATAGATGGTGACGGCGGACAGCCCTTTGGCGCGCGCGGTGCGGATGTAGTCCTCCGACAGCACGTCGAGCATGCTCGAGCGGGTCATGCGCGCCATCACCGCCATCGGCAGCACCGCCAGCGTCACCGACGGCAGGATGTAGCTCTTCCACGAGGTCGCGCCGAGCAGCGGCAGCCAGCCGAGCGACACCGAGAAGTAGTTCATCGCCATCAGCCCGAGCCAGAAGTTAGCAATAGAAGCGCCGGCAATCGCCAGCAGCATCACGCCATAGTCCGGCCAGCGATTACGATACACCGCGCCAATCATCCCGGCGGGGACGCCAATGACCACCGCCAAAAAGTAGGCCAGCACGGCGAGTGCTAGCGTATAGGGCAGGCGCTCGCCGATCTCCTGCGTCACGGGCTGCTGCGACTGCAGGGACAGCCCGAGATTCCCGTGCAAAACGTCGGTGGCAAAATGCACGTACTGGGTGACGATCGGCTGATCCAACCCAAGGCGCACGCGCATATTGTCCACCGCTTCCTGCGTTGCTTCCGGCCCGGCCATCAGGCGCGCCGGGTCGCCCGGCAGCGCGCGGATAGACCCAAAAATCAGCATCGACACGCCGATCAGAATGACCGGGAAGGCGATGAGTTTTTTTGCCAGATAAGCTTTCATATCAACCCTTATGTGCGTCTTTTACAACAATCTGACCGCCCGGAACCATGGTGACGCCGGACACGCCGGTGCCTGTCGCAAACAGGTCATTCTGGTAGTACAGCAGCACTTGCGGCGCCTGCTGGTTGATCTCTTTCTGCGCCTCGACGTAGATGGCGTTGCGGGCGTTTTCATCCTGCGTTGACGCCGCCTTGTCTAGCATTTCATCCAGTTTAGGGTCGTTGAAGAAGCCGAGGTTGGCACCGCCCGGCGCAAAGCTTTTGCTGTAGTAGAGTGGGCGAAGTTGCAGATCCGCGCCGTTAACGCCGGAAGACCAGGACGCCAGCACCGCGCCGGTGTTATCGGCTTTTTTGCCAGCCTGATCGGCAAAGGCGGCTTTGGCCCACACGCCGCTTTCCATCTGGCGGACGTCCAGCTTGACGCCAATTTTCGCCCACATGCTTTGCAGCACTTGGCCGATACGCGCGTCCTGCCCCTGTACGGCAATCGACATGGTAAAGCCGTTCGGCAGCCCGGCCTCTTTCAGCAGCGCCTTGGCTTTCTCCAGATTTAGCGGGTACGGATTGAGGGTTTTGTCATAGCCCGCCGTCACAGGCGCGAGAGGCGAGTTAGCCGGAATGGCGAAGCCGGACATGATGGCGCGCACCAGACCCGCGCGGTCGGTGGCGAAGTTCAGCGCCTGACGCACACGCACGTCATCTAACGGCTTAAGGTCGGTGTTGAGCGCCACCCAGAATACGGCGGAGCCAGGGCTTTCATGCAACTGGAATTTAGGATTGTTTTTCAGCACGTTGGCGAACTGCGGCGGCACTGGGTTAATCACGTCAGCTTCGCCCGCCTGTAGGGCCATGTTCATCACCGACGGCTCGGCGCTCCAGGTCCACTTCAGGTCGTCCGGCCCGCTGGTCTTATTCCCCCAATAGCCCGGATATTTCTCTTCCAGCACGAATTCACCGGTTTTGTACTGCACCATTTTGTACGGGCCAGTCCCCACGGCTTTGCTGTCCAGCGTGCCGGCTTTGTCGGCGGTTGGGCTGACCATCAAGGACGCGCCGGTCGTCAGTAAATTGAGGAAGGCGGGGTAAGGCTTCTTCAGGGTGAACAGCACCGTCGAGTCATCCACCTTGGTGACGCTTTCGAGGAAGGTGCGCAGACGCCCGCTGGCCGCCAGACCGCGCTTGGCGTCGAGGTGGCGGGCGAAGTTGGCCACCACGGCATCGGCATTAAACGGCGTACCGTCGTGGAAAGTCACCCCGCTGCGCAGCTTAAAGGTCCACTTCAGGCCGCTCTCATCGCTGCTCCACGAGGTGGCGAGCGCCGCCTCTGGCTTCAGCTCGGGCGACATGCGCAGCAGACCTTCATACATCGGGTCCAGCACCGTACCAGTAAAGGTCGCCGTCTGGTTGCCGGGGTCCATGCTGCGCGGCGCTTCGTTCTGCATGATGGTCAGGGTGGCCGCGTAGAGCGGGGAGGAAAGTGCGGCAAGCAGCGCCGTACTTAGTAGAGTTAATCGCATTTTGCTGTTCATCGTATTTCCTCTGCCCAAAATACCCGTCATCTTTCGAACCGCAGAGGCGTTGGCTGCTCTCTCTCCCGAATCACTTAACTGTGTAAGTGATTCGGAATTCGTTCGTTCGCCGCCTTTCTGCACGCCGAAATCTTTCGGGTATTACGTGTAATTGATTAAAAGGTGATTCGAAAACATCAAAAACAGTGTGAACGTTTTTTTGCGTAATTAGTTCATATGAAAAACTTATGTTGAGATGTTTGGTTCAAAATGTGAACTAATTGGCATTGATATATCCATTTTTAATGTTTAATGTCAACGCAGCTGATTGAAATTTGAGAGCCCGGAAACAAATATGCTAACCACCTTACAACAACAGATATTAGGGGCTATCACCGCAACGGATGGCCTGAGCCGCACTGACCTCGTTCAGCTCTCCGGCATGAGCAAGGCTGCGGTCAGCGGGGTGGTGCGCGAGATGATTGACGCCGGACTGCTGCTCGAATCGCAAACCGTGCCGGGCGCGGGGCAGGGTCGCCCCTCGGTGCGTTTAACCGTCCACCCGGACGGCGCCTATTTCGCGGGCGTGTCGTTATTACAAGATCCGGCGCATATGGTGCTGATTAACCTGCATGGCGAGATCCTGTCGCGGGTGACATTCCCCCTCGACAATCAGCCGCAGCGGCTAGCGGATAACATCGCCACCGCGCTGCCGGAGCTGCTGGCGGCCCACGCCGACGCCGCCGACAAGCTGCTCGGGCTGGGGGTGACGCTGTCGGGCTTCATCGATGAACATCAATCCACCTGCGTGCAATCCACGCTGCTGAGCTGGCGCGACGTGCCGCTGGCCGACTTGATCCGCCAAAGCATTCACCAGCACTGCCCGACGATTAATCAGGGCGGCGGCATTGCCGTCGCCATTGAAAACGACGCCAAGGCGCTGGCGGTGAGTGAGAAACGCTTCGGTCACGCCCGCGAACTGAGCAACTTCACCCTGGTCAGCCACGGCGCGGGTATCGGTAATGCCCACTTTATCTCCGGCCAGCTGCACCGCGGTTTTCACGGCGGCGCGGGGGAGATTGCCCACTGCACCATTGAGCTGGACGGCCTGCCGTGCCGCTGCGGCAAGCGCGGCTGTCTCGACACGCTGGCCTCTCTCAACGCCATTATGGAGCGCGCTAAGGCTGAGGCTCTGGATGTCGAATCCTTGGCGGAATTGGAAAAGCTGGCGGCGCGCGGCAGTAACGCGGCAATTGGCATTTTGCATCGGGCGGGCACCGCGCTGGGCCTGGCGATTTCGCATCTGATCCAAATTAATGACCCGGACATGATCCTGATCGCCCATCAGGAACAGAGCTTCTCCGGACTGTTTGGCACCGTGGTACAGCAGTCGATAGATGCCAACGTGCTGCCGGGCGTGGCCGGGCTAACGCCGGTCAAAACCTTCGCGCTTAATGACGATACCTGGGCGCGCGCTGCGGCAAGCATCCCGGCGCATCGTTTTTTGGTCGGCCTGAAATCTTGCTGAAACGTTTACTTTCACACTCTGAATTCTGAGGTTAAACACCATGCGTATAGCAGTCGGCGGTATCCATATCGAATGCAGCACTTACAACCCGGTGCTCAACGAAGAGAAAGACTTCCGCATTACCCGCGACGGGGCGCTGCTCGCCGCGCCTTACTTCAAGTTCTTGCAGGATTACCCGGCCACCTTCTTGCCAACCATTCACGCCCGCGCTATTGCCGGTGGCCCGGTGTCCCGCGCAACCTATGAAAAATTCAAAGCAGAATTTTTGAGTGGTTTGGAGGCGCAAAAGCCTTTTGACGGCCTCTACCTGCCGATGCACGGTGCGATGTATGTCGAAGGAATGGAAGATGCCGAAGGGGACTGGATCGCCGCGGCCCGCGAGGCGGTGGGCGACGACTGCCCGATCAGCGTTAGCTACGACCTGCACGGCAATGTGTCGCAGAAAATCATTGATGCGATTGATATGTTCTCCACCTATCGCACCGCGCCGCATATTGATACGGAAGAAACCATGCGCCGTTCGGTCGCCATGCTGATTAAAACCCTGCAAATCGGCGTCAAGCCGACACTGCTGTGGGCACCCGTGCCCGTGGTGTTGCCGGGGGAACGCACCAGCACCGAAGATGAGCCGGCGAAAAGCCTGTATGCCCGCTTGCCGGAAATAGATCAGATTGACGGCATCTGGGACAGCTCGCTGATGGTCGGCTATGTTTGGGCCGACGAGCCGCGCGCCACGGCGGCGGTGATCATGACCGGCACTGACCAAGCCGTGCTGGAACGCGAAGCCAAAAAGCTGGCGCAGGCTTACTGGGACGCACGCGAAGAGTTCGTTTTCGGCTGTGAAACCGACACAGTGAAAGCCTGCGTGGCCAAGGCGATTGCCAGCCCGACGCGCCCGGTGGTGCTTGCCGACTCAGGCGATAACCCGACCGGCGGCGGCGTGGGCGACCGTGCCGACGTGCTGGCCGAGCTGATTGCCCAATATGCCGAGGGCGTGATTGTCGCCGGTATTGCCGATTTACCCGCCACCGAAGCCGCATTCAACGCAGGCGTGGGTTCGCGCCTCAGCCTGACGCTCGGCGCGTCACTTGACCACTCAAGCCCGCAGGTGAAAGGGGAGTTCGAGGTGGTTCTGCTGCTCGACGCGCTGGCCCCGGCGGACCGTCAGGCGGTACTGCGCACTGGCGGCATTGATATCGTAGTGTCGGCGCGCCGTCGCCCGTATCACAACATTAGCGACTTCACCGCGCTGGAGCTGGCCCCCCACAGCGCCAACATCGTGGTGGTGAAATCGGGCTATCTGTCGCCGGAACTGGCGCCGATCGCCAGCCCGAACCTGATGGCGCTGTCCAACGGCGTGGTCGACCAGTTTGTCGAGCGCCTGCCGCGCCTGCGCAAAACGCGCGACACCTTCCCGTTCGACAAAGACTTTAGCTATACGCCAGAAACATTGCTGTCAGCCCGCAGCCGTTAATCGTTGGCTTAACCCGTTTGCCCTTGCCGGAGAAAGAACATGAACGCCACTACCCCGCAACAAGCCGCCGCGCCACGCCTGCCGGTGCTGGAAGTCAAAAATCTCACCACCTCGTTTCGTGGCGAAGATGATTGGCTGCCGGTGGTGCGCGACCTGTCGTTTGAGGTCTATCCGGGGGAGACGCTGGCGATTGTGGGCGAATCCGGCTCGGGCAAAAGCGTCACTTCGCTGTCGGTGATGCGCCTGCTCAAAGCCCAGTCGAGCAAGATTGAAGGGATAGTTAACCTCAATCAGCGCAGCCTGCTGGGGCTGTCGGACAAGGCGATGCGCGACATTCGCGGCAACGAAATGGCGATGATTTTTCAGGAGCCGATGACCTCGCTCAATCCGACGTTTAGCATCGGCAGGCAGATTGCCGAAAGCCTGAAACGCCATCGCGGGATGTCGTCGAAACAGGCGCGGGCCGAGACGCTGCGCCTGCTGGAGAAGGTGCGTATTCCTAATGCGCAGGCGCGGTTTGATGAGTATCCACACCAGTTTTCCGGCGGTATGCGCCAGCGGGTCATGATTGCCATGGCGCTGGCGTTGAAGCCCAAACTGCTGATTGCCGATGAACCCACCACCGCGCTGGACGTCACCATCCAAGGGCAGATCCTCGACCTGATTAAAACCTTGCAGGAAGAGGAGGGGATGGCGGTGCTATTCATCACCCATGATATGGGCGTAGTGGCGGAAATCGCTGACCGCACGCTGGTAATGTATCGCGGCGAGTGTGTGGAAAGTGGCGAAACCGCCGAGCTGTTCCATCGCCCACAGCACCCTTATACCCGCGCCCTGCTGGCGGCGGTGCCGAAGCTTGGCTCAATGCAGGGGCGACCTTGGCCGCTGCGTTTCCCACAAATTGACCTGCAAACGGGCGCGTCGACCCAGCCGCTGGAAGTCGCCAATACGCCAGACAGCGGGCAGACGCCGGTGCTGTCGGTGAAAAATCTCAGCGCGCGCTTCCCGGTCTACGGCGGTTTGTTGAGCCGACAGGTGGGGGCGGTTCACGCGGTAGAAAACATCAGTTTTGACCTGTTGCAAGGGGAAACCCTGTCGCTGGTGGGGGAGTCGGGCTGTGGGAAATCCACCACCGGCCGCGCCGTCACTCGTCTGATGACCCCGCACAGCGGCGAAATCGACTTCGACGGCTTTGACGTGATGAACATTGATAAGCGCCAGATCCTGCAAATGCGCCAGCGCATTCAGATGATTTTTCAGGACCCGTTCGCCAGCCTCAACCCGCGCATGCGTATCGGCGACGCCCTCATCGAGCCGATGCTGCAACATAAGCTGCATAACCGCGCCGACGCCAAAGAGAAGGCCGCCGCGCTGCTGCACAAAGTGGGGCTGTCGCCGGACATGATGCGCCGCTTCCCGCACGAGTTTTCCGGCGGCCAGCGCCAGCGTATTTGCATCGCTCGCGCGCTGACCCTCGACCCGAAAGTGATTGTCGCCGACGAATCTGTCTCGGCGCTGGACGTGTCGGTTAAGGCGCAGGTGGTGAATTTACTGCTCGATTTGCAGGAGAGCATGAACCTTTCATATCTGTTTATTTCCCACGACATGGCGGTGGTGGAGCGGGTCAGCCATCGGGTGGCGGTGATGTATCTGGGGGAAATTGTGGAAATCGGCCCGCGCGCCGCCATCTTCGACAATCCTCAGCACGCCTATACCCGCAAGCTGATGGCTTCCGTCCCGGTGCCAGACCCGGCGCGACGCGGCCTGAAGCGCCATATGCAGGTGGAAGAGTTGAAAAGCCCGGTGCGCGACAACGGCTATGTGCCACCGATTCGCCAATATAATGAAGTGTCGAAAGGCCATTTCGTGCAGGTTTAACGCTATTTTACTGGCTATGTTGAACGCGGCGGGTGAGCTACCGCCGCGTTCAGACTGTCTCTGGCAATGCGCCGATCGCCGCCGCAAGGTTTTCTTAACATCCCCTCACGTAAAGTTAATCCTTTCCTTAAAAGTTGTTATAAAATAGCGCTCTCGCTTTCGACGAGTTCCCTCGTCAGACTTGGTATGCGAACTACATTCAAAACGCAACAGGTTAATTTCTTAGGAGTTTTCATGTCTAACCAGTTCCCAAACTCACGCCTTCGCCGCCTGAGACAGTCCGATTCCATGCGCGCTCTTTTTCAGGAAACCGAATTTAGCGTGAATGACTTGGTACTGCCGATTTTCGTAGAGGAAGAGACATCTGAATACGTGCCGATCGAAGCCATGCCTGGTGTGATGCGTATCCCTGAATCCCGCCTGGCGTTTGAAATTGAACGCTATGCCCGCGCCGGTATTCGCTCGGTGATGACCTTTGGTATCTCCAAACATATGGATGCCACCGGCAGCGATACCTGGAATGAAAACGGTCTGGTGGCGCGCATGGCGCGTATTTGTAAAGACACCGTGCCGGAAATGATCGTGATGTCCGACACCTGTTTCTGTGAATACACCTCCCACGGCCACTGCGGCGTGCTGCATGACCACGGCGTCGACAACGACGCCACGCTGAAAAACCTCGGCAGGCAGGCCGTGGTGGCCGCCGCCGCCGGGGCTGATTTCATCGCGCCTTCTGCGGCTCAGGACGGCCAAGTACAAGCCATCCGCAGCGCACTGGACGAAGCGGGTTTTATCGACACCTCCATCATGGCGTACTCCACTAAGTTTGCTTCTTCTCTTTATGGGCCATTCCGCGAGGCGGGCGGCAGCGTGTTGAAAGGCAACCGCAAGCAGTACCAGATGAACCCAATGAACCGCCGCGAAGCCGTGCGCGAATCGCTGATGGACGAGCAGGAAGGTGCTGATGCGCTGATGGTGAAACCTGCCGGTGCTTACCTCGACGTGATCCGCGATATCCGCGAAGCGTCGCGCCTGCCTTTGGCGGCGTATCAGGTCAGTGGTGAATACGCGATGATCAAATTCGCTGCGCAGGCCGGTGCCATTGACGAGCGCGCCGTGGTGCGTGAAAGCTTAGGTGCCATTAAACGCGCCGGTGCCGATATCATCCTGACCTACTTTGCGATGGATATTGCTGAAAACGGCCTCTAATCGCTTGAGTCGTCAGCAAGAAAAGCCGGGCTTTGATGCCCGGCTTTTTTATCCGTTAAACACAGCTAATATCAGTCAGGTCATTCGCAACGGCGGTTTCTTGTTGCCGGGTGCAATTGATAATAAGCGCGACCATAGGGCTTACTATTATTAGTCGGCGGTGTAGCCACCTTCAGCCCGGAAACAAACAGTTGCGAATATTCACCTGAAACCCTCTGTTCCGGGTTACTGCTGGTTTCGAGATCGACATAGGTATAGCTCGATGGGTTATCTCGGTTAAATGACCAGATACCAATAAAGCTCAGTGGAGTGAGTTTGGCAAAGCGAGTTAGCGTATTGACATCGTCGAGCTTGAACATACTGGCATCATCGTTAAGTCCAATCATCGGCGTGATTGCTACCTTGCTTAATCGTTCTTTTTCAGTGAGATCGGGATAAAGCGGGGCAATCTGCGCACTGATGCTCAGGGCCGCGTCGACCGCTGCCTTACCCATGTCAGTTTGGGTCGAAGGGTCATTATCGGGATCGCCATAGTCCATTGCCATACCGTTTACGCTGAATTCAAAACCGGCATCTTTCGCCAGTTTGAGAATCGCGACGCCACTTGGATTCAAACCCGTAGGCATGGTTGGGAGGGTGAAACTGATTGCCACGTCGGGTTTGCGGCTGGCGACATTCTTCAGTGCAGCACAGATCTTCACGGCATCGAACAGGCCATTTTCCAAATCAAAGTCCAGCCCTTTGGCTTCGTAGAGTTCAATGGTGGTGATATAGATCTCTTCGAGTTCAGTAATGGAGAAATGGGTTGAGATATCAGAGTTAGAAGCCCCGCCAAATGAAATGATAACCGACAGCCCCGCGCTGTTTAGCTCTTGCGCGAGAGGGAGCGCCCAGTCTAAAGGCATGGCAGAACTGGCTGCCCAGCATGGCGTATTGGTTTCGGGATTCAGTGTGATAAAACCAAAAATCAATCCATCAATTTTCCATCTTAGCGCCCGCTCGTAATAGATTGGATTTGGGCGTCCCTGCGGATAATTTTGCCAGTCGCTCCATTGTGCATTAATCGTGACATCAATATAGGGGGTATATGAATTAGGCATAATAAATTCCTCGCATATGGTATTAGGTCTATTTTAAAAATGGGATCACAGAGTTTTATTAAATAGTGCATTATAAGTTTTAGTATTAATATTCATAAAAATAACCGTGGTATCGGTTTTGCCAATACGAATAACTTCGCCAACCCGATTAATGGAAATACCCTGAATCAAGAGCATTCTTTCAATGGCGGTGGTGGTGACAAAGACATAACGCGAAATATCATTGTGCTGAGCGTACATCACCAAATTGCGTAATAAGCGAATAACGGATTGCGAAAAGCCGTAACTTTTTGAGTCGGCATTTTTTTCAAATGAGAAGCGGGAAAGCTCGCAGACGCTGTCAGAGCTGGGCATTGGCTGCTCGCTTTGCCAAAGGTAGGGGAAGATTTCACTGAGCATATAGTGGCTGGTGGTCGGCAATAGCCTGACGCAGCCTTTAACATTATTATTAATGTCAGTGGTAACAATATATTGGGTTTGGTCATTGTCGAACTGATCGATTTCTAAATCATCAATGCTCGATACATCCCATTTGAGTCGTTGTTTAAATACGCGATGGCGTAAACCAAACATCGATAATAAGAGTTCTTGATTTTCCATTCCCCCAGAAATACAGCCATACAAAGAAGGGGGTGGAATATCTTTATTAAGGGTCTGGTGGCTGAGAGGAATAATCGTTCTCGCCAGCGGAATAATATCTGCTGTGCTCATGGTTAATTCTCATCATTTAAAGAGGAGTGCCTGCCGTAGCGGGGACTCATTTTTACCAGGAAAAACTGGGGAACAGAATGTTCCCCAGATGGAGTGTGACTTACTTACTTGTTATTACCCGGATTGCGGCCGCGTGGTGCGCAGGCTCTGCGAGACGGGCTGTTTGGCTGGCCGTCAGTTGGGTTAGCATCCAACTTGAGCCATGGTTCACCACCAGCCGAGTCTTCAGTGCCAGGCTCAGTGCCCTGCGTCCACCATTTCGCCACATAGTTGCTGCCTTTCCAGCTCACATGGTCGCCTTGGTTATACACAGCATTAGCATCCCATTGTGGGTAAGCGGAAGCGGGTTTCACAGTGACATCGTAAGATGCCGTGCTGGTCAGCCCACCCACGTCAGTGACGGTCAGTTTGAAGGTCAACTTCTCGTCAGCCAGCACCGATGGTGCGATATAATTCAGCGTGCTGCCGGTTACTGAAGTCGCCTTGACGTTAGCCGGTAGCGTCCAGAAGTAGCTTAATGGCTGGCCTTCTGGGTCAGACGATTTAGTCCCGCTCAGAGTACCTGAAGCGCCACTGTTAACGGTCTGGTTGCCAGAGACAGAAGCCACTGGTGGCTGGTTTGCTCCACCAACAACGGTGAAGGTATAGCTGCTTGTACCGGTTTTGCTGCCGTCGGACACGGTCAGTGAAACGGTGTAGCTGCTTTGGAAGCCCGTTTGCGGAACTTTTGCATAAATGATCGGGTCTGTCAGCCTACCCCTGAATTCCAGACCGGCTGGCACGCTCCACTGATAAGTGATGGGATCACCCTCTGGGTCGAAGGAATGAGTTCCATCAAAGGTCAACTCGGTCGCTGGTAAGACCGGGCTTTTCGGCCCTTCGATTTGCGCGACAGGGGCGCGGTCAACCGGATCTGGCGAGGTGTTGATGCCTTTGAAGTAGAACGGCGACATATCAATTTTTTGCGTGATAATCGGCGAGCCCAGACCTTCGCGAGCTGCGTTGACCAGCAAACCGTTGTCCTGATCGGCAGTCCAGGTAAACACGCCGCCCAGCCCTCTATTGCGTGCATAAGCCGCTTTAGCTTTGACTGAACGTGGTGTATCCAAGGACAGGAACAGCTTAGACGTTGAGCTATACAGGTAATCCGCATCAGCCACTTCATCGGTATAGAGGTCAAAGCCGTTTTTACCTTTTTGCGCTTCTAAATCGAGGTAGTTGTTGATGATGTCATACCATTCGGTACTGCCAGACTCGAAAGTCCCCGCGGTGGTAGCCGCGCCCGGCTCATAGGTGCCGACCAGTGGAGAAAGTTGCGAGATAGAGGCATTGCGGGCGTTACGGGTGTAACCGGCATAGCCGATATTGATATTGCTTTGCTGAACACCCAGACCAATCAGGAAGTCCACGGCTGCGTCGGTGCCATAGGTGGTGGCTTCGGTTTTGTGCAGGTTAGTGTGGTGGTTCAACGCCGGAGCCCAAGGGGTGCCGAAGAAGTCATAAGTCATCAGGTTGATGCCGTTAAGACCTGCATCCAATAAGCCCGGAATGTCCGATTTTGCCAGAATGGCCGGATCCGCGGATGACGCGATACTGATCTTGGTATTCGGCAGACCCGCATTATTGAAGGCGTTGCGTAACTCTCTGATCAAATGCACGTAGTAGACGCTATCGTCTTCAGCATATGGGTTGTTGTTACCCGGCGCACCTGGGTATTCCCAGTCGATATCCACTTCAGAGAACATTGGGAAACGTTTAAAGATATCCACAATGCTGGATGTGAAGCGTACACGCTGGATTGGATCGCGAGCCATGTTGTAGAAACCATTACTCATGGTCCAGCCACCGACGCTGAAGGAGAGCACCAGATCATGGCCTTCGGCTTTGGCGCGTTTTTGCAGATCACGTAGACCACCGAGCACACCCTGAACTTTCTCCTGCTGGAAATCGGCAGGCATGGTGACATCTAGGTAGCTTGGAAAGCCGTTGTTAACGAAAGTCTGGGTATCGCCCCACACGTCAAGGAAAGTGACAGAGCCGTCCTGGTCATGCAGACCGAAGGCCGCGGCGCCATTAGCGATCGCGGTGGATTTCTCGCCCAGGTCGCCGAGAATACCAACGAAACCGATGATCAGTTTGTCGAAAGCCGTCGGTGCGACCAATGCAAGGTCAACGCCACGGCCCCGGTCAGCGGGTTGCTGGCTGCCTTGCAGACGGCCGTCATACTGCGACCAGTCTGTGTAGTAACCAAATACCTTAGGACGACCGGCGTTGTTGTACTTGTTGTACACCGGCTTAGCTACGCGGGCAGAGGTATAGCTGTATTTCTCTGTAGAAGTAGCGGGATCAAAACCATCGATGCGGTAGGATTCTTCTGTAGCAGCATCAGGTTTAATGATATTTGACATAAGTATTCCTTACATTTCGCTAAGAGATTAAGTTTCTATACCGAATAAAAATTCGGCTATAGAACCCGTTGAGATATTCCAGACTTCGAGAATGAGTTTGGACTCAATTAATATTTATGCAAATTAGCGATATTTTACTTAATCTTTATTGCTCATGGACTTAAAGATAATAAAGAAAAAAAGTGATCAAACCTGACAGTTATTGCAGGTTCCTGAATGTGGAATAATTGACAGTTCCCTTAAGCTTTCTATAATCACAGCACGGCTCACCTTATGCGTGGTTAGAATATGATCAAAAGTGAGGATGTATATACTAAGTTTACCGATCTCAATTACCTGGTCGATGACCAAATAAAAATCAAACTTGATAGGTGGATTTACTCAATAAAATTCGATAGTTATGCCTATGTCATCGTGCCCACTACCGGCTTCGATGACCTCTTTATACTGGAGGGTTTTAATGCGGAATGGAGGCGGCAATATATAGAGTATGGCTTTAACAGAATCGACCCAATTATTAATAAAGCACAGCACTACCAGTCACCTAATATTTGGACAAGCATCGACTTATCTTTAGATGACCAATTTTTGAATTGCGCAAGAATACACGGCATTCGTTATGGCTATTCAATATCATTACCCTTGAACGAGAAATATATTGGCGTGCTAAGCGTGGTCCGAAAAGATGATTATTTTATTTCCAATAAGGACTCGATAAGTATTATTGGCATGATGTCTATTTATCTACAGGAGTTTAATAATTGTGCAGCAAAACACTTTAATAAGTCTAATGAAGAGCGGATTGTTTTACCTTCGTTAACCAGCCGAGAGCAGGAGTGCCTGCACTGGCTGGCCGAAGGGAAGACCAGTTGGGAAATCAGCCGAATCCTCTCCATCTCGGAAAGAACGGCGGTTTTCCACATTAATAACTGCATGTTGAAATTGGGGGCGAAGAACCGGGTGCAGGCGATCATGAAGGCGGTGAGGGCAAATGTGTTGAAGTGAAAGGATGAAAAAAGCGACATCAACAGATGCCGCTGCGCGACGAGCTCGGCGTTTTGCGCCTAACGGGTTGGTCGCTGTAGTAGGTTCGGGTCCAGCACCACGCGGCTCGCCGCTTTGGACGGATGCCCCGGCTGTTCCACTCTGACCATCAGGGTTAACACCGCAGCAATCAGGTAGAGTGCGGTATACACCCACACCACGCCGACAATATCAAAGAACGGCAGAATGATTGAAGCAATGGCGGGCGCCACAAAGTTACTTAGCCCGGCAGACAGGTTATAAATCGAAATGGCCGCGCCTTTATGGTTAGGCTCCAGCACCGGGAAAACGGCGGTCATGGGCACAAAGGCGGCGACGGTAATGCCTAACATCACGGCAGGGACTAGCGCGACCCAGAAATTATGCCCGGCATAGACCGGCAGATAGTAGAAGGCCAGGCTGGAGATTGCACAGCCAATACAGCCAAACCATCGTACCTGACGCAGCCAGCCAATTTTCTCGCCTAAAATTCCCCACATTACGTTCGTAAAAATCGTCACGAAGAAGAACACCGCCCAGATCTGTAGCCACTCCGACATGCTAAACCCAAGGCGGCCGACGAACAGCATCGGCATGATCACCGCGAAGCCAAACAGCGAAATGGTATTAATGATGCGAATCAGGCAGGAGAGGAAAATATTGCGATTGGTGAACAGAATGGTCACCGCGCGGCTGAGTTCGCCGAGTTTCTCTTTCGGGCTGAGATGGGCTTTACCGCTGGGTTTACCGACTTTTCGCAGCAGCGTCATCGCCATAATTCCGCCCACCGTCACCCAGGCAATAGCGAACCACAGCGTGCCGGTTTCGCCCATAAACGGAATGGTAAAGCTCGGCAGATAGCTCCCTACGCAGCCAATGCCGATGGAGTACATGGCCCAGAACCAGCCCATGGCGGAAGAAAGATTCTGCTTGGGCACGGTTTGCACCACCAACATGACGAACGAGTAGATAAACAGCGGGTAAGCCAGCCCGCGAATGCCGTAGAACAGCAGCATCAGCGGGTAATTCTTCATACCCAGCCCGAACAGCATAAACAGCGTGTGCATTACTATCCACAGGATGAAACCGATGCGCATGGCTTTCTGCGGCGTGATGATCTCCGCCACCACGCCGGAACTCCAGGCCGCCAATGCCGCCGCCAGTCCGTAAACCGTGAACACCACGGCGGATTGCGAGGCGCTGAAGCCCATGTCGATGATGTGTTTAGACAGAAAAGCCATTTCGAAGCCGTCACCGCTCATGAAAATGGCGATAGCGATGTAGCCCCAGAGCAGGTTCTTTGGTAAACCGAACCAGTGGGTTGCGTGTTTTTGCATGTCGAACTCCTGTGCTGCGTCGCCGCAGCGGCTGGTGAGTAGGGGCAGAGATGGGGCGCTTAGGCGCCCTCGGGGTGTTATTTTTGGGCGGTTCTCAGCGCGACCTGTTGCTGGTAAAGCTGCCGGTAGGTCTGCAATCGCTCGCGCAGCATGTCGCGGTTTTCGGCCTGCGGCTGGAAGCGGCGGGCGATCTCCGGCTTGCGGCACGCCTCGGTGACATCTCCTCCGGCAGCCAGCCAGCCCAGACGCGCCGCGCCCAGCGCGCCTCCGGCTTCCCCGCCGGAATGGGTGACAATCGGCAGGTCCAGCGCGTCACTGACCAACTGCGCCCAGCGATCGCTGCGCGCACCGCCGCCGACCAGCGAGCATTGTTGCAACTGAGTTCCTGCCTGTTGCATCACCGCCAGCCCGTCGGCCATGCCGAAAGCTACCCCTTCGAGCACCGAATATCCCAGCGTGGCGCGATCCGTGCTGTGGGTCATGCCGTGGAAAACGCCGGTGGCCTGTGGGTCGTTGTGCGGCGTTCTTTCGCCGGACAAGTAGGGCAGAAACAGCGGAGCCTGACGCTGCTGGGCCGGGCTAAGCTGGGTAATTTCCGCCAATAAGGTGGTTTCATTGCTGCCAATCAGCGTGCAGTACCAGCGCAGCGCGCTGGCGGCGGTCAGCATCACGCTCATCTGGTGCCAGCTGTTGGGCAAGGCGTGACAGAAGGCGTGCAGGGCCGATTGCGGGTTGGGCCGGAAACGGTCATTTACCGCAAACAGCACGCCAGAGGTGCCGAGAGAAATAAAGGCGTCACCCGGCGTGACGGCGCCAATACCCACCGCGCTGGCGGCATTATCGCCACCGCCGCCGGCAATGATCACGTCATCGCGCAGGCCCCAGGCGCGGGCAATATCGTTTTTCAGCGTGGCGCTGATTTCGCTGCCTTCCACCAGTCGCGGCATCTGATCGCGGCTCAAACCACAGGCCGCCAGCAGGGAGTCTGACCAGTCGCGCCTGGCGACATCCAGCCACAGGGTGCCAGCGGCGTCTGACATCTCCGACACCTTCTCGCCGCTCATCATCCAGCGCAGATAGTCTTTCGGCAGCAGCACGGAGGCGGTTTGCTCGAAAATCTGCGGCTCGTGGCGGGCGACCCACAGCAGCTTCGGCGCGGTAAAGCCGGGCATGGCCAGATTCCCCGCCACCTTAAGCAGTTCGGGGGCCGCCTGAGTCAGCTGCTCGCACTGCGCCGCGCTGCGGGTGTCATTCCACAAAATGGCCGGGCGCAAAACCCGCCCGTCGCGGCTGAGCAGCACCGCGCCGTGCATCTGGCCCGACAGGCCGATGGCGCGGATCTCCGCCCACTGCTGTGGCACTTTTTGCCGCAGACGACCCACCGCGCGCTGGGTTGCCTGCCACCAATCGTCGGGGTTTTGCTCCGCCCAGTGCGGCTGCGGGCGGCTGATTTCCAGCGGCTCACCGGCGCTGGCCAGCAGGTGGCCGTCGGCATCAATCACCACGGCTTTGATTTCTGACGTGCCTAAATCCAGTCCGAGATACATCGCTTTCCCCCTAGGCGCGCTTGGCGTCGGTCAGCCACTGGTTAACCCGCGATACCGACTGGCGCAGCAGATCCGCGAATTCAGTTTTACCGGCGAGGCTGCCAAACAGCTTGTCGTCGGCGGCAAAGCGGGCCAGCGGATCGGCGCTGTCGAACAGGGCGTGAACCGCCGCTGCGTCCAGAATGCCGTCCTGATACTCATAGGGCAGGCGACCTAAATGCCATTGCTGCATATAGACAAAGAACAGGGCGGGAAGCGCGGCGGTGGCGCGCGGCGTCTGCCCGCGCTGATAGCACTCTTGCAGCGTTGGGGCGATAAAGCCGGGGATTTTCGAGAAGCCGTCGGCGGCCACGCGCTGATTGGTGTCCTGAATATACGGGTTACTAAAGCGCTCCAGCACCACGTCGCGGTAGGCTTCAAGGTCCAGCGGGCTTGGCGTCAGAGAAGGGATCACATCTTCGGTCACATAGTCATAAGCCATCTGGCTAATAGCCTCGGTGCGGGTGCTTTCGTCAATAAAGCTTTGCCCCAGCAGGGTTCCGGCCCAGGCAATACAGCTGTGGCTGGCATTAAGGATCCGGATTTTGGCTTCTTCATAAGGCAGAACGGACTCGACCAATTCGACGCCAACCTGCTCAAGCGGCGGGCGTCCGGCAATGAAATCATCCTCAACCACCCACTGGATAAAGGCTTCGCCCATTACCGGCGCGCGGTCTTTGATGCCGGTGGCCTGCTCGACGCGAACGGCCACTTCGGGCGACGGGCGCGGGGTGATGCGATCCACCATGGTGTTCGGGCTGCGGGTATTTTTCGTCACCCAGTCGAGGGTGCTCTGCTGCTGGCGCAGGGTTAAAAACTGCAACAAACCACTGTGGAATCGGTCGCCGTTGTGGCGCAGGTTGTCGCAGTTCAGCAAGGTCACTGGGCCGCCGTCATTGGCGATGCGTCGCGCCAGAATGTGGCTGATGGCGCCGTAAATGGTGCGGCAGCCGCCGTTGAGATCGGCCTGCACGTCGGCATTGCTTTGGTCCAGATTGAACTGGTTATCGAGGTAATAACCAGCCTCGGTCACAGTAAAGGAGATCACTTTGGTGTGCGAATCGGCCCCCTGAGCAATCAGCGCTGCTAGCTCGTTATCCCACGGGATGATTTTTTGAATCGAGGTGATGGTTTCGTATTCTCGCTCACCCTGCGGGGTCACGGTTTCCAGCACATATTGGCCGTTTTGGGCTTGCAGAGCCTCGAGCAGAGGCACGCCGTCTTGGCGAATATTGCCCAGCGCGATTGACCACTCTCTATGGCCTTCTACCAGCAAACGGTGCAGATACCATGCCTGATGCGCACGGTGGAATGAGCCGCTGCCGATATGCAGCCAGACGGAGGGGGTTGGGGTCAGTGAGGTGTTCATAGGATCTCCACTCGGGTTAGTCTTCGGATTTTTGGGCTTAAGCTCTTTTATTGGGCTTTTGCTCGAATAAAAGTAGCTTAATAGAACATTTGCCCTACAAGTGGGCTTAAGCTCACACTTTCCGATCTTGGGAGAATTTTGCTGTCACGGCGGGGTGTAAATGGCGATAACATGGTGGAAGTGAAATTAGCGAGTCGGGAAGTACGCATGAATAAGAGTGACAAGAAGCTGGATCTGGCTGCGCGGGCGGCGTGGATGTACTACGTGGCGGGGCAGACGCAGAATGAAATCGCCGACGCGCTGGGCGTTTCTCGCCAGGTGGCCCAGCGTCTGGTAGCCAGCGCGCTGGATAACGGGCTGGTCAGCGTACATATTTCCCACTCAGTGGGGCGCTGCATGGAGTTAGCCGCACAGCTGAAAAAACGTTTTGGTCTGGGGGTTTGCCAAGTGGTGCCGGGGCAGGGAATGAGCGATGCAGGCATCAGCCACGCCATTGCCGTCGCTGGCGCGGAGGTGATGATGCAGTATATCAAACAGGAACAGCCGATGATTATCGGCGTCGGCTCGGGGCGCAGCCTGAAGGCCGCCATCGACGAACTGGCCGATGTAGAACGCCCGCAGCACAGCAGCGTGTCGCTGATTGGCGCCATTGCCTCGGACGGTTCCTGTACCCGCTACGACGTGCCGTTGCTGATGGCGCAGAAAACACAGGGGCGCTATTTTATTCTGCCCGCGCCGCTGTTTGCCGATGGCGAAGATGACCGCGCCGTCTGGTGCAATCACCGGATTTATCGCACCGTGAGCGAAAAAGCCAGTCAGGCCGATGTGACCTTTATTGGCATCGGGACTATCGAGCCGGGCTGTCCGTTGCACAAAGATGGCTTTATTAGCGAGCAGGACGTCGAGCGTTTAATGGCGAAAAATGCCGTGGCGGAAGTGCTGGGCCACTTTATGGGGCCGGAGGGGGAGCGCGTTGAGAGTGAACTGAATGCCCGTTTAACCAGCGTCGGCCCCACGCCCCATGATGATAAACCGGTCATTGCCCTTGCTGGCGGAAGTGCCAAGCATCTTGCCATTCGCGCCGCGCTAAATGGCAAATGGATCAACGGCTTGGTCACGGATGAGGTCTGTGCCGAGTGGTTGGTGCACTAAACTTATTTCTTGCTGATATCGGCGATATCGTTGGTGTTCATCAAATGGTAATCGCCGTTTAAATCGATGTAGCTGGTCATGCCGCTGTCGCGGTCTTTGTCCGGCTCGCCGTGGCTGAGAATAGAATCCCCGGCTTTGGTGCTTATTACGTAATCACTGGTGCAGCCAGAAAGCGCCATCGCCAGCAAACCGACTGCTAAAAAAGCACGTTTTTTCATCAATTACGTTGTCCTGTTCAAATATCGTGATGACTTCGCGACTTAAAATACCCGATAGCGTACTCAGGCGCACCCTCTTGCAGCATCTAACCTCCAATTCACACCAAAATAATCACCCATGAGAATTAGCTGAAAAGCGCGCCATTGCTGGTGATACGCACGATTTGATTTGTCTAGGGTGAATGTTTCAGTAAGATTAAACGAAGGTTAACTTTTTGTTGAAAACGGGCGATACAGATCACGTTTTGGGCAAATATTCTCGCTTTCTCCCCTTAACTTGACCTCAGGCAGCAAACAGGCGTTGACCCTGTTGATTTTATTACGCTATATAGCGCATCCCCCGTATTTTTCGGCCCTGCGCTTGGCAGGCAAAACATCTTTTTATTACCTCTAAGTTTCAGGGCGCAGCAATGGTCACAGATTTCATTTCATTCTTTTTATTTGTCTCGTCCATTTTCTTATATGTGCGACGCGCATCCGCGGGCCGTATTTGGTTCTCTTTGCTGTTGTTTTTCCTGACGCTTTACGTGGTTCTTAATTTGGTGCTGATTGGCAGTAACTATTTTACCGGCGACGGCATTACCGACGCGGTGCTTTATACCGTGACCAGCAGCCTAAAAGGGGCAGGGCTGAGCAAATATATTCTGCCATTCGCCGGGCTGGTGGTGGCGCTGGTGGTCATCGTTTCACTGCTGGTCTGGTGTCTGAAAAAGCGCCGCGCCAGTAACAGTAGTTGGGTATATAGCGTGTTTGCCGTGGTGCTGGCGGTGTTCTCCGTGGGATCTACTCAGGCATTCCAGAACATTTCCCGTCTGGTGAAAACCCAAATGAGTGGCGATACCGCCGACTTCGACACCTATTACAAAGTGCCGCAGAAGGTGATTAAGGGTAAGAAGCCGAATCTGGTCTATATCTTTGGCGAGAGCCTGGAGCGCACCTACTTTGATGAGCAGACCTTCCCCGGCCTGACCACTGAGCTTGCTAAACATAAAGATGCCAGCATCGATTTTACCGGCACGCGGCAGGTGCCAGGCACCGGATACACCATCGCGGGGATGGTTGCGTCGCTGTGCGGCATCCCGCTGTTTGCGCCTTTTGATGGCAACGCCTCAAGCGCGCTGTCGACCTTCTATCCGGAAAATGTCTGTCTGGGCGACGTGCTGAAAGGCGCGGGTTATCAGAACTACTTCTATCAGGGCGCGGAGCTGGCTTTTGCCGGAAAGGGCACTTTCTTGAAGTCGCACGGCTTCGATAACTTGTATGGTTACAACGAGTTGCGCAGCACGGTCAAAGACCCGGCCTATAAGAATGACTGGGGCTGGTACGACGACACCTTATTGGATGAAGCCTACAAGAAATTCGTCGAACTGAGCAAGGCGGGCCAGCCTTTCTCACTGTTCGCGCTCACCGTGGATACCCACCACCCCGATGGTTTTATCTCGCGCGGCTGTACCAAAAAAGAGTATCTGGTGAACAATAAGGATAACCGTTCGCTCAGCGCCGTGGCCTGTAGCCAGCAGCTGGTGGCGGCGTTTATCGATAAAATTAAAGCCTCCGGTTACTACGACAACACTATTATCGTGGTGAGTTCAGACCATTTGGCGATGAACAACACGGCGTACAGTATGCTCACCAAGAAAAATCGCAAAGACCTGTTCTTTGTGATGGATGGTCGTAACCCGCAGGCTGAGCTGAACAATGTGAAACGCAGCACCATTGATAATGGCGCGACGGTGCTGGATCTGATGGGTGGCGATAACTTTATTGGACTGGGGCGCAGCGGCCTGTCGAGCACTTCGCTGGCTACGCAGTTTATGAATATCGACGAGAAGATTGAAGGCTGGAAGCCTGCGGTCATCAAACAGTGGGGCTTCCCGAATCGCATCAGTAAATACAGCATAGATAATAAAGCCAACACCTTTACCTTCTCCGGTATGACCATCAAAGCGCCGTTTATCCTCAAAGTCGGGGTCAATAAAGTGGAGCCGATGTTTGACGTCTATCTCTCCACGCCGCTGAAAAAGCAGCTGGCTTCGTTAACCATGGGCGATAACTTCGTCTGGGTAGATAAGTGTTATGAGATGGGGCGCGTGTGGGCACCGGAGCTATCACTGAATACCGGACTTTGCGTCGCTTCGGGCAATCTGGCGTCAAAACCGCAGATCGTGCAGGCCAGCGGCGCGGTCTATAAAGGCAAGGTGGATTTTGAGCAGACCTCGGGCAGCCAGCAGGTGTATCAGAGCACGGTAGACCAGCTCAATATTGATGACGACGCCACCAAATATCAGTCTCAGGCTATCGTCTTTATGCTCCCCGGCCTGCCACAGCAGGTGCGAGCCATCAGTGGCATTTCCAATGTCGAAGAGTGGGGGCGCTGGTCAGATGCTAATTTGGCTCCGGCGGTGAAAATCGATTATGTCGATCCTCTCCCGGCCAGCTTCAATCTGGTACTGCGCGCCCGAGCTTATGGCAACAACATCGGCAAGCCAATCTCGGTAAAAGTGGGGGACGAAGAGCAGTTTGTGACCTTTAACGCGCAGGACGACACCGTGAGCCTGTCTTTCACCAATCCGGGCAATGCGCAGAGCATCGTCATTACGCCGCCATCGCCTACTGAGCCAACCGAAGGCACCAGCAGCGGTTTTGAGCCGAAAAAGTTGGGCATAGGCTTAGTCTCGCTGACGGTGGAAGATCGAGATACTCAGTCCTAATTTGCCGCAGTAAAATATCCGCGCCACGTCACAAAAAGCCCGCATTAGCGGGCTTTTCTTATGTTCGAGCCTAAGTATTTTATGCCGATGGTCGATAACCCAATTAAGCCAGCGACCCTTGCGTCGCTAAGAGCGCCTCGCTCAGCATTCTCTCTTGGGGAAGACATGGATAATTTTCAGAAAGAAATCGACGAGAGAACCAATCTCACCTCATCAAACCGTTTTGAATTGTTGCTGTTCCGCTTGGGGAATTCTCATGACGACGGGCAGTCTGAACTCTATGGCATTAACGTGTTCAAATTACGGGAAATTGTGGTCATGCCGCCGTTGACCAAGGCGGCGGGGATGGCCTCACCCATGATGGGTATGGCGAATATTCGCGGGGAAATTATTCCGGTGATTGATCTTCCGGCGGTGGTGGGCTGTGAGCCAAAAACCGGGCTGAATATCCTGCTAGTGACTGAATATGCCCGCAGTACGCAAGCTTTTGCGGTGGAGTCGGTGGATGACATTGTGCGCCTCGACTGGAGCCAGGTGCTGGCGGCAGAAGCTGGTGTGAAGAGCCGCAACATCACCAGCATTGCGCGTCTGGATAACGATAAATCCAGTAACCGCCTGGCGTTGGTATTAGATGTCGAGCAAATCCTTTACGACATTATTCCCCCCGACCGTAATACCAAAATTGATGCTAAAAAAACCAAAGCGTTTGCGTTAGAGCCGGGTGCGGTAGCCATTGTCGCTGAAGACTCTAAAGTCGCACGCTCGATGCTTCAGCACGGTCTCGACAGCATGAAAGTGCCCAGCGTGATGCACGTAACCGGGCTTGAAGCATGGAATAACATCAAAAAGATCGCCGAACAGGCCAAGGCTGAAGGACGGCCAATTTCCGACAAAATCGCCTTTGTGCTTACCGATCTGGAGATGCCCGAAATGGATGGCTTCACGCTGACCTTAAATATCAAGCGTGATGAATTCCTGAAAAATATCCCGGTCATCATTCACTCCTCGCTTTCCGGTAGCGCCAATGAAGATCACGTGCGCAAAGTGGGTGCCGACGGTTACGTTGCGAAATTTGAAATAAATGAATTGGAAGCCGCCATTCATAAGGCTCTGGATGGCAAAAAAACGGGGGCACTGAGTAAGTAAATTCCCTCCCTGGCCAGTGCTAACTCCTAGTCTGTTAACGCTGGCCGATCAGATGACTTATCAAAAGTTAATTCCCTTTCTTATTGGTTTAAAAATCAGCTTATTCAACTCCGAACTTGCCACTTATTATTTCAATAACACTCTTCTTAACAACAAAAAATCACCTTGGCACTTAGAATAAATAAATATTATCTAGCAATATTTTATATTGCTACCTGTCATATTTACATTGCGCAGGATCTATATAAATCAGGATGTTCATTATTTGGTTTGCCTTGTCTAAAAAATGGTTTGATATATATGTTGATTTTTATTTAGTACGTTATTTTAATCCATGTACAACAATCTAGACAGTTATTCTTGAAACTTTACACTGTAAAATATATCGCTAACTCCACATTGGGCATATATTGCTCTTGTTAAATCGTTATTATTGTATCTAATTATGAGCGCCTAAGCATGGCGAAGGCTTTGTCACACCTTTACTTTTTCAGGTAGATAGCGATATAGACCTGCGTATTAGTACAACATTTACTCTACGGCAATAAGAATGTTAGAGAATGTTTAAATACCTATTGTAAGTAATTAATGAGCAATTAGAGCATGTATGTTTATTCTTTTAAAATCATCACGATTATCACGCGAAGGCATGATAACTATTTTTTGGTCAGAGATGACTAAACTTTGCACCTTGAAAAAAACAAACTTAGCTACATTTAATTAACTACGAAATGGGACATAAACTATGGGGTTATTCATATCTATCAAAATGAAGTATTTCATGACTATCATTGAGGAAGGTAGTGTAGCAAAGGCCTGCGAAAAGCTTCATTTGACACGAACGCCGGTGAGTAAAGTCATCGCAGACATTGAAAGCTCAATCAACATGCAGCTTTTCACCAGAAACAGCACCGGACTTCAACCTAACAGCCATGGAATCAAGCTGTATGAAGAACTGCTGCCCATTTACCATCAACTGATTAATGTTGAGCGCTCATATATTAATAATAAGCAGAGAGAAATTGTAAAAATCTTAATAGATGACAGCGTACCTCCACTGGTCTCGAGTTTTGTCGCCAACTACCTTTCATTTAACTCCCATAGCGTTGATATTAAATATAAAGATATCTTTTCCGATGAGGGCTACGATTTCTCCTTAGGTCGCTATGACTTAATCCTGACGGCAAAAAAATTCCCAGAGGCTTATCCCATTTTTGACTCGACTACCTTTAGTATTAGCGCCACGATACCAGAGCGTTTAGCCCGCGACGTTTTAAAGAGTGGACCAGTGAATCTCTATTGCATCGGGGCTAATGGACAGGCTATTTACAACGATGAGCATTTCAGTTGGCTTTCTCAAGAGAATTGCATAGAGAGTGCAGAAACTGATGTAAGTAACATGTTGCTGAAAATGTCCCGTGGACAAGGTATCGCTATCATGCCTGAGGCGATGGCCAAGGTGTACTATATTCCGCGAGCGGAAGTTGTGCGGCTTGTTAATGGGAGTCTTCCTATTTACCATTATTCCAGTTTGAAAAGTAACAGGATTAGAGAGGTGAGCAACACCATAAATAATCTCACTGAGACAAATTCTTAGTATGTTATAAGGATATTTTACTTCGCATACTATGAATATCTCTTTTAAATAACGTATCCCATACATAGACGCGGTAAAAATGACAGGTTTAATATCTTCACCTTTTGTGAAATATTTTATCTCTTTATTCGTATGGCGGCGTGCCAAAGGAAAAATAACTATGGAAGCAATCCACGGCATCTATACTATTTTCCATTTTCTCTGGATCCATCCTTTGGCTTTTTTCTCCGGGCTATCAACATTTGCTATATCTTGTTGGTCCGGAGGAATTGAAGGTCTATCACCAGGGAGAATCTTTGTTAATTCCATCATCTGCGTATTATGCACATTGGCCTTTTTGGCTGCTTTCAATCAGGAAGGGCATCATCAAGTTTTTTTACCCCTGATAGGGATTGTGGTGGGTTTTGTTGGGGCAGAGAGAATGCGGAATGCGGTTCTCAATACTTGGCTGCTGCACCGACGACGTTATTGGCCCCGTGATAGAAAAAACCGGGATGAGTAATAGTTATACCCATCTAGGGAAACCCGCCGTGGGGTTTACTGAGTCGTGCGCCTGAAGCTCGTTGAAAAAATTCAGGATATGTTATAACGTAACAACAATTTGATAAGGACTATCAGGAGAACGTTATGACAAAAAGCATACCTTTTACTTTATTCACTCTGGGGATTTTACTGTCCAGTTCACAGGCCTTGGCACATGGCGCACCCATGTCGGAAAAAGATCGCAAAGCTAGCGAGGGTGTATTTGAGAACGCGGATGTTAAAGATCGTGCCCTCACCGATTGGGATGGCGTATGGCAGTCGATTAACCCATATCTCTTGAACGGCGACCTTGACCCGGTTTTGCAGAAAAAGGCCAAAGAGAATAAAAGTAAAAGCGTGGAGGAGTATCGCGAGTATTACAAGAAGGGCTATGCAACTGATATCGATATGATTGGCATTGAAAAAAACGTCATTGAATTTCACCAGAATAGCCAGGTGAGATCATGTTACTACCATTATGACGGTTTCAAAATCCTCACCTATTCGTCCGGCAAGAAAGGGGTGCGTTACTTGTTCGAATGCCGCGACAAGCAATCCACCGCGCCAAAATATGTGCAGTTTAGCGACCATATTATTGGGCCGAAAAAATCTTCTCACTACCATTTATATATGGGCAATGACTCTCAAGAAGCCTTGCTGAAGGAGATGGACCACTGGCCAACTTACTATGAATACTCTTTAAGCAAAGAGCAGCTCGTCCACGAGATGCTTGAGCATTAATCGATTGGCTGTGGAGAATCTCCACAGCCAATAAGCTATCGCACAAAGCAAAACGCCCGCTTAAGTTTCCTTAAGCGGGCGTCTCTAATATGGCTCCTCTGACTGGACTCGAACCAGTGACATACGGATTAACAGTCCGCCGTTCTACCGACTGAACTACAGAGGAATCGTTGGAACGGGGCGAATAATAGCGATTGCCCGCAGGCATGTCAAAGGGACATCTGCATATTTATGTCCGTTTGCTCGCTGTTTAGCCAAGTAGCTGAGAATTGAGCCGAAAAGCGGCGTTTGCGGCGCATTATTGCGGCCCATCTCGCAAAAACCTCTCTTCGAGCGTCGCCTCAAGACCGAGCATCGCGTCTTCGGCATGCTGCATATGTTCGGTCATGACCTGAGTGACTACGTCGGCATCTTTACGGCGCATAGCTTCAATCAGACGATATTGATAGTTAATACCGACGCTGCGTTCTACAGGCTCGGGGCGCAGGTAAATGTCTTTACAGACCGCCAAATCTTTAAGCAATCGTTGCAGGAAGTGGCAGATAAAGGCCAGCAGCACGTTGTCAGAATAGCTGGCGACCACGCCGTGGAAGTCCAGTTCGGCCATTCGCTGCTCCCAGCGTTCTTCTTCATCTGCCGGTTCGTGGTCATAAACCGTAATCAGCTGGTGCAGCTGCTCGAAGCCCTTGGCATCAATATTGTCGATGGCACTGACCGCCACCAGAGGCTCTAACGCCTTGCGCAGTGCATAGATATTGCCGATGGAAAGCTGGCGGGTAAAAAGATAATTGGAGAGCAAACTCATGGCGCGGGTTTCGGTCATGGATTCGATAAATGCGCCGCCGCCGGGGCCGGTTTTAGTGCGGATCAGACCCTGCACCTCCAGCGATTTCAAGGCTTCGCGCACGGTGCCTTTCCCTGCTGCGTAGCGGGTTATCAGGTCTTTCTCCTGTGGCAGTCGGTCTCCCGGCAGAAGGTTATCGCTAATAATGCTCTCTTTTATGGCATCGACAATTTCATCGGTGCGTTTGCGGCGCGTCGGTTCGCTCTGAGTTGGCCTGTCTGTACTCATAAAATCCTTCATCCCTTCAAACCCGTGGTGCGCTGGCGAGTAGCCGCTGCGTATAATCATGCTGTGGTGCGTTGAACAGCCTATCGCTTGGCCCACATTCTACCAAATCTCCGTGATACAGCACGGCCACCCGATCGGCAATCGACTCCACCACTGCCAAATCATGGCTAATAAACAGATAGGAAAGCCCAAACTCCCGTTTTAATTGGTCTAATAGCAACAACACCTGCGCCTGCACCGATACGTCGAGCGCGCTGACCGGCTCGTCGAGCACCAAGATACGCGCTTCCGCTGCCAGTGCGCGAGCAATCGCCAGCCGCTGTGCCTGCCCGCCGGAAAACTCATGGGGATACCCAGCCAGCGCGTCGGCGGGCATCTGCACGGCATCCATCAGTTCCAGCATCCGCGAACGACGGCGCGCGGCGGGGTAGTTGCACAAATATCGCAGAGGCACGTCCAGCGTATCGGCGATGGTTTTGCGCGGATTGAGTGAAGCCACCGGGTCCTGAAACACATACTGAATCATTTGGCCGAAGGCTTTGTCGCCGCGCTTGGCGTGTGCCGACATCTCTTCACCCATTAGCTTGATGCTGCCGGACGTCGGGCGTTCAAGGCCCACCAACATTCGTGCCAAAGTACTTTTGCCTGAGCCGCTCTCGCCAACAATCGCCAGCGTTTCCCCTGCGTCTAGGTGCAGGGAGACCCCCTTGAGCGCCTCTACCTGATGTTTGTGGCCGGAAAACCAGCCGGACACGCTGCCGAAGGTTTTCACCAGCCCGGTGGTTTCAATCACCTTGTTCATGGAGCCTCCTTCAGTGAAGCTTCTTGGCGATAAAGCTCGCCGACTTGTTTAAGGAAAGCACGTCCCTGACCGAGCTTTGGCACGCTGGCAATTAGGCGTCGGGTATAGTCGTGTTGAGGTTGGCGAAGCACAGACTGTGTCTCGCCAGTTTCAACGATTTCACCGTGGCGCATCACCGCTACGCGGTCGCAAATCTGCGCAATAACGCCAAAATCGTGAGTGATAAATAGCAGAGTTAGACCGCGTTCATGACGCAGCTTTTGCAGCAGTTCGAGAATGCGGGCCTGCACCGTGACATCCAGCGCGGTGGTGGGTTCGTCAGCGATAATGACCTCGGGGTCATTGGCCAGCGCCATGGCAATCCCCACTCGCTGGCGCTGGCCGCCTGAAAGCTGATGCGGGAAGGCGTCAAAGCGAGATGCTGCTTGATCAATGCCGACGCTTGCCAACAGCTCCAGCGCCCGCTGTTTGGCGGCTGAAGCTGCTAGCGGCTGATGGGCCTGAATAGCTTCAATGATCTGAGCGCCGATAGTGAACTGCGGGTGCAAGGTGGTCAGCGGATCCTGAAAGATATAAGCCACCCGCGCGCCACGCCTCTGCTGCAACTGGCTTTGGGGAAGAGACAGCATCTCTTCGCCACTCACGTAAATCGCGCCGCCGGTTATCTCGCCGGGCGGGGAGGACACCAGCCCCATGATGGACAGCGCGGTGACGCTTTTCCCCGAGCCACTTTCGCCTATCAGCCCTAAACATTCACCCTGCGCAACGTAGAAACTAATGCCTTTCACTGCCGCCGAAACATGGGCGCCGGAGCGGAAATTCACCTGCAAATCGACCACTTCCAGCAGGGCTTTATCACTGTGCCGCGCCGCCGGTACCTGAGGGCGTTTTACGCAAGTCACTGCCTGAGCGCGCTGCAGCACGCCGGACTTGAGTCGCGGATCTAGCAGGTCACGCACGCCATCGCCGAGCAGATTAAAGCTCATCACCAGCAGGAAAATCATTAAGCCAGGCACCACCGAGACGTGCGGCGCGCTGAACATCTGTGCGCGGCCCTGTCCAAGCATTGAGCCTAAATCGGCATTGGGGGGTTGCGTCCCGAGGCCGAGGAACGACAGTCCGGCAGTTTCCAAAATCATCCAGCCGACGGTAGTCGACATGGTTACCACTACCACCGGCATGACGTTTGGCAGCACTTCAGTCAGCAAGATTTGCAGGTGATTTTTACCCGACAGTCGCGCCGCCTGAATAAAGTCGCGCTGGCGCAGGCCGACGGTTAAGCCACGAATATTACGGGCAAAGAAGGGAATGTTGACCACCGCGATAGCGTAAAGCGCATTCAGCAGGCCGGGGCCGAGCACCGCGACAATCACCAACGCCAGCAATATGTAGGGAAAGGCCATCAGCATGTCTATCAGCCGCATCAGCAAGCTGTCGGTTTTTCCCCCGGCATAACCGGCGATCAGCCCAATCAGCGTGCCAAAAAATGCTGCCAAAAGCGTGGCGCAAATGCCCACAGCCAACGACACGCGCGTGCCCCACAACAGGCGTGAAAGCACGTCACGGCCCAAGGGGTCAGTGCCGAGCCAGTGTCCTTGTGAGAAGGGCGGCAGTAGGCGATTGAGTAAGTCGGTCGCGTCAGGATCTGGCAGAGGCAACAGCGGAGCCGCTAGCGCTGCCGCAACAGCCAGCACTAACAGGATTAGGCCCAGCGTGGCCAGTCTGTTGGCCAGCAACAGTGCCCAGAGTGATTGGCGATGGCGCGGCGCGGTGGTCGTTGTCGTCGAGTTCATGATTTTAACCTCGGGTCGAGAAGCGCCTGAAGAATGTCAGCACAGAGATTGATCAGCACGTAGGCCGCTGCTGCAATGAGCACGCCGCCCTGAACCAGAAGCAAATCGCGAGTCGCCACGGCTTTCACCATCATCGCCCCCAGCCCCGGCCACTGAAAAACGGTCTCGATATACACTGCGCCACCCAGCACAAAGCCTGCCTGAATGCCGATCACCGGAATAACCGACACCAGCGCCATACGAAACGCGTGCTTATAGATCACTTTTCGCTCGGAAAGACCTTTGGCACGGGCGGTTCGAATGAAGTCTTGTCGCAGCACTTCCAGCATGGCGGTGCGCGTCAGGCGGGCAATCACGCCGGTAGCGACAATCGCCAGCGTAATGGCGGGCAGGGTAAGGTGATGCAGCAAGTCCAGCGCGCCACCACCACCCCAAATGGCGTACATGCCAGAGGCGGGAAACCATTGGAGCTGCACGGCAAACAGCATGATCATCAGCAGGCCAATCCAGAAAGAGGGCATTGAAATGCCCAGCAGCACTAGCAGGGTTATCAGGCGATCCCCCCAGCCGAACTGACGCACTGCGGAGAAAATCCCTGCCAGCAAGCCCAGAACTGCGCTTATCAGTAACGCGCAACCGCCCAGCAGCAGCGTGGCACCAAATCGCTCCAGCACTTCATCAATCACAGGCCTGTTAAGCACGTAAGAGCGCCCAAAGTCGCCGTGCAAGATATTCCCGGCCCAGATGAAATACTGCTGATAGAGCGGCTTATTCAGCCCCAACTCCTGATTAATGCGCGCGACGTTTTCTGGCGTCGCCCACGCGCCCAGCAGCGCCTGCGCCGGGTTGCCGGGGATCATCGCCATAATCAGAAAGACAATCAGCGACAGCCCGATAAACACCGGAATGGTCGCCAGCAGCCTTTTCAGTACGTAACCCATCATCGTGGTTCTCCCCGTTTACTGTTTGGTTACCCGATTGAGCAACAGATTGAAATTCGGTTGCAGCGCAAAGTGCTGAATGCGCGTTGACGTCACGGCGTTTTGTTTCCAGTTAGCGACGAAAATCCACGGCGCGTCGTCATGAACCTTCTGCTGTACCTGACGATAGAGTGCACCGCGTGTGGCGGTGTCCGTGGTCAGCCGCGCCTTTTGCAGCAGCGCGTCAACCTGCGGGTTACTGTAATACCCGGAGTTAAATCCTCCCGCTTTCGGCCACGCGTCGGTGCGCAGCGTGAGGAATGGCAGAGTGTCCGGGTCATTGGTCATCCACGCCATTTCCGCCATATGGGTTTGGTTATTCAGCCCGGCGTTGACCTTCGACAGATAGGTATTCCACTCATAGGTTTGAATCGCTACATTCAGGCCGACGGCTTTCAGATCGGCCTGAATAGCGGTCGCCATCGGGATAGGGTCGAGCATGCCGGAGCCACCCTCTGTCACGTAGAAGGTCAGCGTCGCCCCTTCGGCTCCTGCGGCTTTGAGCAACTCACGCGCTTTGGCTGGGTCATAAGGGTAGGGTGAAACCTCTTTGTTAGCCGCCCAGCCAAAAGCACGGGGGATAGGACCATCAGCCACCTCGGCGGAACCTTGCAAAATATTGTCTGCCAGAGACTGTTTGTTCACCGCGTAATTCACCGCCTGCCGCACGCGTACATCATTGAAGGGTGGCACCTGCGTATTGAGCATCACGTACCAGACGTGCGGGCCGGTGGTCTGATACATACGGAAGCGATCGTGCTTTTTCTCAAACAGCTTTACCGTGTCTGGCGGCACTTCCACCATGGCATCGATGCCGCCAGACAGCATCTCGGCCACCCGTGTATTACCGTCGGTTATCGGCCTGAATACGACGTTCTGTACCGCAGGTTTGCCGTCCCAATAATGCTCATTGGCATTGACCACCACCCGCTGATTGGCCTGCCACTCAGCAAAGCGAAATGCGCCAGTGCCCACCGGGTGGCGGCCAAACTCCTTGCCATATTTCTTCACGGCGGTTGGCGAGACAATCAGGCCGGTCGGCGTCGCCAGATTAGAGAGGAAAGGGGCGAAAGGCTCTTTTAGGGTGAACACCAGCGTATTGGCGTCCGGCGTCTCAATGCTTTTTATCGATGAAAAGAAGAAGGAAAGCGGGAAGGGGCCGGTGTTATGCCACGGGTTTTTGTCATCCAGCATACGGTCAAAGGTGAATTTTGCCGCTTCGGCGTTGAACGGCGTGCCATCCTGAAACGTCACGTTTTCCCGCAGATGAAAGCGATAGGTCAGACCGTCCGGGCTGATTTCCCAACCTGTGGCGAGGGCCGGCTCGATATCCAGCTTGCCTTCGCCATTGCGTACCAGTCCGTCGTAGATATTGACCAAAATACGTGAATCGTTTGCCGCGGTGGCGATTTGCGGGTCGAGGGATTGCGGCTCGGCAACTTGGCCGATCAACAAGGCATCGGCTGGCGTTTTCGCCATGGTGGGAGCGCACCACGATAGCGCGCCGAAGCAGAGACAGAGCGGGAGAAACCTTCTTCGCAGAGTGTGCAGCATACCGACCTCGTGGCGAGTTGTGTGTCGTGTGACTCCTTTCAAAAGAGTCTGTTTATTATTTGTGCTTATTTTATTTATGCGTATAAATAGAATTAAATGCAATAATTTATACTCATAAATTTAACGAGGCTGTCATAACACGACAAAAACAGGGGGCGGTTTTGACCTTTTCAATCGTAGCGCGGGATGAACAAACGGGAGCACTGGGCGTTGCCAGCGCTACGGCGGGCCCGGCGGTGGGCGCGCTGGTGACCCACGGGCGCTCGCAAGTTGGCGCTATTGCTACCCAAGCCATGACCAATCCACTGTACGGTGAGCGCGGACTGGCATTGCTCCGACAAGGCGCAGACGCCGCTTTGACCTTAAAAAACTTGCTGGCCGAAGACTTCAACCGGCAGGTGCGTCAGGTGCTGATTATTGATAATCAGGGCAAGATGGCGCATTGGAGCGGCGGAGAGTGCGGCCCGTGGGCCGGCAGTTTGGCGGGGGATTCGTGCGTGGTCGGCGGTAACTTGCTCACCGGCGCCAGCACGCTGTCCGACATGCTGGAAAGTTATGACCAAAACGGCGATTTACCCTTTGCTGATCGCCTTCTCAGCGCCATGTTCGCAGGTGCGCAGGCCGGTGGAGACAAGCGCGGGCTGAAGTCAGCGGCGCTAAAAATTTGGCACGATCGCGAATATCCCAGCGTTGATCTGCGTGTTGATTGGTCTGATCTCCCCCTTGCCGAATTGGCCGAAATCCTCCAGCAAACCCGCGAGCCTTCCTACGCCGACTTCTTCGCCTCTCTACCTAAAGGCCATGTAGGTTAACGCGTCATAAGATTGCATTATGTTGGTGCAATAGGATGTGAATGGTGCGCGTGTGGGAAGTAATTACTTATGCGATGATTGAGAAATTAAATATTAATTACAATGAGTTATATATATTTTTGTAATGATTAAGTTTTTGGCCCAGTTATTGCTCTCTTGATGTAGCTACTATGTTTGGCACCCCCTCAGGGGAACCTTTTCTGGCAACGTGGAGAACAGTGATGAACCTCAGACGCTTAAAGTACTTCGTGAAAATCGTCGATATCGGCAGCCTGACTCAGGCGGCAGAGGTTTTGCATATCGCCCAACCTGCGTTGAGCCAGCAACTGGCGACGCTGGAAGGGGAGTTGCATCAGCAATTATTAATTCGCACTAAGCGTGGTGTAACCCCAACCGAGGCCGGAAATATTCTTTACATGCACGCCCAGACGATTTTACGTCAGTGCGAGCAGGCGCATAGCGCCGTGAACTGTGCCGGTCAGGCACTCAGCGGGCAAGTGTCCGTCGGTTTGGCCCTCGGCAGCGCGGCACCCAACATGGCCGCCCAGTTGTTACAGGCCGTTCGCGAGCAGCACCCGCGCATTCTGTTGTATATCAACGAAAACTTTAACTCGACCCTCACCGAACTTGTCACCGAAGGTCGCATGGACATGGCAGTGATCGCCGAATCCCGCCCAGCCAAAGCCTTCTCCGTCGTCAGCGGCGCATCAGCCCGCCAGTCGCACCAGCTAAAAGTTTCCACCACCCAACCTTTGTCACCTCCGGCGCAGGCGGTTTATAAGATTTTGCAGGAGCTGATGGCAGGGGAGAGCAGCCGTGTGGCAGAGCCTTTACTGGCCGTTGGGTAAGAGTCCGGTTTTGCGGTTTAAGGTCAAGATTGTGGGCGTCGACCCACACCGACCAACTGGCCTACCATCCCCTCACAACCCGGGTGCTTTCCACATCGACGTGGTCAACTGCCTATCTACTAGGCCCAACTGGTCGGCGTAAACGGCCTGCCAGTTGCTCTTCTGCAATAAATAAATCTCATGATTTGCCGCGTCGGGCTGATACTCCCTTTCCCAACGCACCAGCGATTCCCCGGTTTCCGCGAGGGTGGAGTAGACGCCCGCCGCGACGCCGGCGGCAATGGCGCAGCCCAGGGCGGTGGCTTCCTTCACGACCGGCACTTTTACCGGAATGCCGGTGACATCGCTGAGGATCTGGCACCACAACTTGCCCTTCGAGCCGCCACCGGCGAACACTAATGATTTAGCGCGAACGCCGGAAAACTCGGCAATCAGGTCCAGATTGCAGGCGGAGACGATGGCGGCATTCTCTTCCAGCGCGCGGAATAGCGTTTGCTTATTGCAGCGTTCGGGGTCAATCGACAAGTTGATGAAAGAGGGGGCGGCGTGATACCAGGTTTTAAAATGCATCGCGTCGGAGAAAATCGGTGTCACGCCCCATGAGCCGACCGGCACGCGGGCAGCCATGTCTTCTAATAATGAATAAGTGTCGACTCCCAAACGCTGGGAGAGCAGCTTCTCTTCGGAGCAAAATGCGTCGCGGAACCAGCGCATCGTCAGGCCGGTGAAGAAGCTGATTGACTCGGCTTGCGCCATGCCGGGGATCACGTGCGGGTTGATGCGAATGTTCATTTCCGGGTCGGTGACGGGTTTTGGCAGATTAACCACTTGCTGCCAGAAGGTGCCGCCCAGCACCGCCGTCTGCCCGGCGCGCACCACGCCCAGCCCCAGCGTGCCGAGTTGCACATCGCCGCCGCCCATGCCCACCGGCGTACCGGCCTGCAGGCCGCTGGCTTCTGCCGCCTTGGCGGTGACTGAGCCAAGTCGGGTGCCGGTTTCCGCAACGGGAGAAAGCATATCGGCACGCAGCCCGGCCATGTCGAGCAATTCAGGGCGCCAGTTGCGCGTGGCGAGGTCTAACATGCCTGTTGTGCCCGCGTTGGACGGGTCAACCGCCAGCTCGCCGCTCAGCATATAGGCCAGCCAGTCGCTGATCATGGTCACGGTGGCCGCCTGACGGTAAATGTCCGGGCGATGGTGAGCCAGCCATAGCAGGCGCGGCATGGCGCTTAGCGCCAGCGTCTGGCCGGAGCACTCATAGACTTCGCGCTCGAATTCATCATCATGGATCTCTTTAAGCTCGGAGACTTCACGGCTGGCGCGAGCGTCAACGTTGGCGCAGGCCCAAATTGGCTCACCGGCTTTATTATAGAGAACGATGCCTTCGCGCATTGAGCAGGCGGCGACGGCGCGAATGCTCGAGGCGGGGATCTGTGCCTCATGCAGCGCCTGACGGATGCACTGGCAGGCCAACTGCCAGTTTTTACTCAGGTCGAACTCCATTGAGCCGGGTACGTCCGGCACCGCGAGGTGGATCCACTCGGCCTGTCCCGCGGCTATCTGCTCACCTTCGAGATTGAAAATAACCGCGCGAATGCTGCCCGTACCGGCATCCAGTGCCATCAAATAAGCATCGTGTTTTGTCGCAGATGATGTGCTCATAGTCGCTCTCTCATAACGGTTTTTGTCCATACCCGTTACCGCCGCGCAGAACACATCCTGCGCGTTAGTCGAGCAGCGCCAGCATCGCCTGCGCCGTGCTCTCTTCGGTAACCAGTGCGTTAATTCGTTTGCCTTTTAGCGCCGCGACAATCGCCTCGGCTTTTTCTACCCCGCCAGCAACGCCCAGCACGGTGGGGATATTGGCTAACTCATCCGGCGAAACGGCAATCAGCTCGTCGTGAATCGCCATGTTCTCCGCCAGCTCGCCGTTGCGCTGCATGAAGTAGCCGAGAATGTCGCCGACCGCCCCCTTGCGGCCAAAAATCAGCTGTTCCCCTTCGCTGATATAGCCCGAGCGCAGAATAGTGGCGTCGTGCTTCTGGTTCAGCGAGCCGATGCCGACGATGGCGATGTCCGCCGCGCAGGCCGCCAGCATTACGTCATGCACATTGCGCTCCTGGCGGAAAATCGCCGCCACGCTGGCCGAGGATGCCCGCAACGGCGCGGGGATAATGCTTACGCCGCAGGCCGCGTCGAGCTGGCCGATGCCGGTCATATAAGGGCCGACGCCGCCGGACAGCGTCACCATGCGGATTTGCTGTGAGCTGATAAAGCCGCTCAGGTGCTGCAAAGTGCTCATCGCGGTTTCGCCAAACCCCACCGCCAGCAGCTGATCGGGCTTAAGCAGCGTCATCAACATGTGCGCGGCACCCACGCCTAGACGGCTGCTCAACACCCCTTCAGATAGCTGCGGCAACACGCGGACGTGCTGCAGATCGAAGCGATTTAGCAAGGTGTTTTCCAGCGCCAGACAACCCTCAAAGCGCGAGTTAATCTGCACGCGAATAACGCCCGACTGACGGCCTTTCTCCAGCAAACGCGAGACTTTCAGGCGCGTCAGCCCCAGCCGGTCACCGATCTCATTTTGGGTCAGGCCGTCGTGGTAATAGAACCACGCGGTACGTGCCAACAGCTCTTCTTCGCCCATGCCGTATTCCATTGGGATAGTCAGGTCGGACTGCGTTGCTTTGTCATTCATAGTGAACACTTATCAAAATGTAGATCAATTGTTCGTTAGCAAAATGTTGTTAACTGTGATGTGTATGGCAAATCATGAATGATTGCTGTTCGAATCATAACGCAGAGTATATGGATTGAACAAACTGTGATCGCGGCTGAAGTTTTATCCGTCACCTGAGACTAGGCTTTTGAACAATATTAAATGACAAATACATTTGTTCATTGAATGTGTTTTCACTCAGAGGCCCTTTCATGCAGACAGACTCCCTCGACGCGTTATTACAGGTTTCCGGTGTCAGCAAAGGTTTTTCCGGCGTGGCGGTACTGAAAAATATCGACTTCACCCTGCACGGCGGTGAGATCCACGCGCTGCTGGGAGGCAACGGCGCGGGGAAGTCCACTTTGATGAAAATCATCGCCGGGGTCGAGGTGGCAGACAGCGGCACGCTGTGGCTGAACGGCAAAATACAAACCGGCATGACGCCCGCCAAGGCCCACCAGGCGGGGATCTATCTGGTGCCGCAGGAGCCAATGCTGTTCCCGAGCCTGACGGTAAAAGAGAACATTTTATTTCGTCTGCCCGCCCATCAGGCTCGCGGCGATAAGCTGAAACAGCGCCTTGACCAGCTGGGCTGCACCTTGCCTCTTGGCGCACTGGCCGGAACGCTGGAAGTGGCCGACCAGCAGCTGGTGGAGATCCTGCGCGGGCTGATGCGCGACGCGCGGCTGCTGATCCTCGACGAACCCACCGCCTCGCTGACGCCTGCTGAATCCGCCCGGCTCTTTACTCAGGTGAAAAAGCTCACGGCGCAGGGCGTCGGGGTGGTGTTTATCTCCCACAAGCTGCCGGAAATTCGCCAAATTGCCGACCGCGTGAGCGTGATGCGCGACGGCAAAATTGCGCTCAGCGGCGCCCTGAGCGAACTCGACAACGAGCAGCTGATTCAGGCTATCACCCCGCAGGCCGCACAAACCGCGCTCCCCGCCGAACAGAAGCTGTGGCTGGATCTCCCCGGTTCGCGCCGCAACGCTGTGGCAGGCCAGCCGGTGCTACAGGTGGAAAACCTCACTGGCGAAGGCTTTATTGATATCTCTTTAACGGTGAATGCCGGAGAAATTGTCGGGCTGGCGGGCGTGGTCGGGGCCGGACGCACCGAGCTGGCTGAAACGCTGTATGGCCTGCGCGCGGCGCGGGGCGGGCAGGTGCGGCTGGCGGGGCGCGATATCACTTCGCTCAATACTCTGGCCCGGCTGGAGCAGGGGCTGGTATACCTGCCCGAAGACCGTCAGGCCTCCGGCTTATACCTTGACGCGCCGCTGTCATGGAACACCACCTCGCTGACCTTTAACCGCACCGGCTGGTGGCTCAACCCCAAACGCGAAGCCGCCGTGCTCGAACGCTACCACCGTGCGCTGGGCATTAAATATTCCCACGGCGAGCAGCATGCCCGCACGCTCTCCGGCGGCAACCAGCAAAAGCTGCTGATCGCCAAATGCCTGGAAGCCGCCCCGGCGCTGCTGATTGTTGATGAGCCAACCCGTGGCGTGGACGTTTCCGCCCGCGCTGACATCTACCAACTGCTGCAAAGCGTGGTGAAACAGAATGTGGCCGTGCTGCTGATCTCTTCCGATTTAGACGAGATAGAAGGGCTGGCGGACCGGGTTTTTGTCATGCATCAGGGGGAGATGAGCGGCGAGCTGCGCGGCGGCGACATTAACGTCAACGGCATCATGCATATCGCCTTCGGCAATGCTCACCAACCCGCACCTGCCAAGGCTTTAGATGGAGAAGCGTCATGCTGAAACTGATTCAGAATAACCGTGAGCTCACCGCGCTGTTGGCGATTGTCGCGCTGTTCGGCCTGCTGGGCGCGATGGACAGCCAGTCGTTTAGCTTTCAGACGCTGGGGATGATTTTCGGCAGCGCGCAGATCCTCATGCTGCTGGCGATGGGCGCCACGCTGGTGATGCTGACCCGCAATATTGACGTCTCGGTCGGCTCGATAACCGGGCTGTGCGCGGTGACGCTGGGCATCTTGCTTAACAGCGGCGTCGCCTTGCCGCTGGCCTGTCTGGCGACGCTGGCGGTGGGGATTGCGGCGGGCTTGTTCAACGGCGTCCTGGTGGCGTGGCTGCGCATTCCGGCGATTGTCGCCACCCTCGGCACGCTGGGTTTGTATCGCGGATTAATGTTGCTGCTGACCGGCGGTAAGTGGATTGAGGGGCTACCCGCTGACCTGAAATCGCTCTCTGCGCCTCTGGTGCTGGGCGTTTCACCTCTCGGCCTGCTGGTCATAGTGCTGCTGTTAGCCATGTTCTGGATGTTGTCGCGCACGGCGTTTGGCCGCAGCTTCTACGCCGTTGGGGACAATCTACAGGGCGCGCGCCAGCTCGGCGTGCCGGTGAATCGCATGCGCATTCTGGCTTTCGGCATTAATGGCGCGATGGCGGCGCTGGCCGGGATTGTCTTCGCTTCGCAAATTGGTTTTGTGCCGAATCAAACCGGCAGCGGGCTGGAAATGAAAGCCATCGCTGCCTGCGTGCTGGGGGGGATTAGCCTGCTTGGCGGCACTGGCAGCATCGTTGGTGCGGTGCTGGGAGCCTACTTCCTGACGCAAATCGACAGCGTGCTGGTGCTATTGCGCCTGCCCGCGTGGTGGAACGACTTTATCGCGGGCGTGGTGCTGCTGGCGGTGCTGGTGTTTGACGGGCGTTTGCGTCAGGCCCTCGACAAAAACCTGCGCCGCCAGAAGTACGCTCGCTTCCAACCCAAAGTGACGGTAGTCGAAAGAGCCAAAACCAAACCGTCGGAGCCGCGCACATCCCGACGCATGAACGCCAATAAAAGCGGGGTGCTGTGATGAACAACCTGAAGCGTTACGGCTGGGAAGGGGCGCTGCTGGCCCTGCTGGTGATGGAGATCTTACTGTTTGGCTTTGCTAACCCGCGCATGCTGGACATTAACACGCTGCTGTTTAGCACCAGCGACTTCATCACCATTGGCATCGTCGCGCTGCCGCTGACCATGGTGATTGTCAGCGGCGGCATTGATATCTCTTTCGGCTCGACCATCGGCCTTTGCGCCATCGCGCTCGGCGTGCTGTGTCAGGCGGGCGTGCCTTTGCCGCTGGCGATTGGCCTGACGCTGGCTCTCGGCGCGGCCTGCGGCCTGCTCAACGCCGCGCTCATCCTTTATACCGCGGTCAATCCGCTGGTGATCACCCTTGGCACCCTATACCTGTTTGGCGGCAGCGCGCTGCTGCTTTCCGGGCTGGCGGGTGCTACCGGTTTCGAAGGCATTGGCGACTTCCCGGCGGCTTTTACCGATTTCGCTAACCAAGTGGTGCTGGGCTTGCCGATGCCGCTGCTGATTTTCCTTCTGGCAACGCTGTTCTTCTGGGCCTTGATGCACCGCACCCGCACCGGCCGCAATGTGTTTCTGATTGGGCAAAACGCCCGCGTGGCGCGCTATGGCGCACTGCCCGTCAGCCGCACGCTGTTTGCGCTGTATGGCATGACCGGGCTGGCCTCGGCGGTTGCAGCGATAGTCATGACCTCCTACTTCGGCTCGGCGCGCTCGGACCTCGGCGTCTCCTTGCTCATGCCTGCCATCACCGCAGTGGTGCTGGGCGGGGCGAATATTTACGGCGGTTCCGGCTCGGTGTTAGGCACCGCGCTGGCGACCTTGCTGATTGGTTATTTGCAACAAGGGCTGCAAATGGTCGGCATCTCCAGCCAAGTTTCCAGCGCACTCTCCGGCGCGCTGCTGATTCTGGTGGTGATTGGCCGTTCAGCCAGCCTCAACCGTGGCCTCCTTCGCAGTGTTTTCCAGCGCTATTACCGCCGCTGGTCTGCGCCTTCTGCTTCTCTGACCTCGAAATAATGTGGAGTGAATGATGAAAACAACCGCGTGGAAAAACCTGTTCGCCGTCAGCGCATTAGCTGTGGTTTGTGCCAGCGCACAGGCCGCAGATCGCATTGCCTTTATCCCGAAACTGGTCGGAGTTGGCTACTTCACCAGTGGCGGCAGTGGCGCAACGGCGGCGGGCAAGGAGCTAGGCGTCGACGTGACCTACGACGGCCCGACGGAGCCGAGCGTGTCGGGGCAGGTGCAGATGATCAATAACTTCGTCAATCAGGGCTATGGCGCCATCGTGGTGGCGGCGGTATCCCCCGATGGACTCTGCCCGGCCTTAAAACGCGCCATGCAGCGCGGGGTGAAAGTCTTGACATGGGACTCGGACACCAAGCCCGAGTGCCGCTCGATTTACATCAACCAAGGCACGCCGCAGCAGTTAGGTTCCATGTTAGTGGACATGACCGCCAGCCAAGTGACCAAGGAAAAAGCCAAGGTGGCGTTCTTCTACTCCAGCCCGACGGTGACCGACCAGAACCAGTGGGTGAAAGAGGCGAAAGCCAAAATCGCCAAAGAGCATCCGGGCTGGGAAATTGTCACCACACAATATGGCTATAACGACGCCACCAAGTCGCTACAAACCGCCGAGGGCATCATGAAATCGTGGAATGACCTCGACGCCATCATCGCCCCGGATGCCAATGCCTTGCCAGCGGCGGCGCAGGCGGCGGAAAACCTCGGGCGCAAGAATGTCGCCATCGTCGGCTTCAGCACGCCAAACGTTATGCGCCCGTACGTCGAGCGCGGCACGGTGAAACAGTTCGGCCTGTGGGACGTAGTGGCGCAGGGCAAAATCTCGGTGTATGTCGCCGAACAGCTGCTGAAGAAGGGCGAGCTGAACGTCGGCGACAAGCTGGATGTGCCGAAAATCGGGCAGGTAGAAGTCTCGCCGAACAGCGTGCAGGGCTACCAATATGAAGCCAAGGGCAACGGCATTGTTCTGCTGCCGGAGCGCGTGGTGTTCACCAAAGACAACATCGGTAAATACGATTTCTAACATTAACGTCACTGTAAGGAGAACTTGAGATGGCTGATTTAGACGACATCAAAGACGGCAAGGATTTTGGTATTGGTACGCCGCAAAGCAACCGCGCTTTCTTCCTTAAAGGAAGCGGGGCGCTGGACTGGGGGATGCAGTCGCGGCTGGCGCGCATTTTCAATCCGGCCTCCGGGAGAACCGTCATGCTGGCCTTCGACCACGGCTATTTTCAGGGGCCGACCACCGGCCTTGAGCGTATCGATCTCAACATCGCGCCGCTGTTCGAACACACGGACGTTTTGATGTGTACACGCGGCATTCTGCGCAGCGTGGTGCCCGCTGCCGTTAATAAACCCGTGGTGCTGCGCGCGTCTGGCGGTAATTCGATTCTCACCGAGCTGTCGAACGAAACCGTGGCCGTAGCCATTGAAGACGCGCTGCGCCTGAACGTTTCCGCCATGGCCGCGCAGGTTTATATCGGCAGCGAGCACGAGCATCAGTCGATCAAAAACATTATTCAGCTAGTGGATCAGGGCACCCGCTACGGCATGCCAACCATGGCGGTGACCGGGGTGGGCAAAGATATGGTGCGCGATCAGCGTTACTTCTCATTGGCCACCCGCATCGCCGCCGAGATGGGGGCGCACATCATCAAAACTTACTATGTGGACAGCGGCTTCGAGCGCGTCGCCGCAGGCTGCCCGGTGCCGATTGTTATCGCCGGTGGTAAGAAACTGCCCGAGCGCGAAGCCTTAGAGATGTGCTTCCAGGCTATCGATCAGGGGGCATCTGGCGTGGATATGGGGCGCAACATCTTCCAGTCCGAATCGCCGATTGCCATGCTGAAAGCCGTGCAAGCCGTGGTGCATCACAACGCAAGCGTCGACCACGCCTACGCGCTGTTTCTCGATCAAAAAGGCTGAGCCAAGGAGGAGTTATGGAAGTCACACTGGTAGAAATTAATGTCAAAGCCGACAAAGTCGATGAGTTCTTGAAAGTGTTTCAAGACAACCACTTAGGCGCGATTAAAGAGCCGGGCAACCTGCGTTTTGACGTGCTGCAAGATGAGCAAGAACCCACGCGATTTTTCATCTATGAAGCCTATGTCGATAATGACGCCGTCGCCGCGCATAAGAAAACACCGCACTACCTTAAGTGCGTCGAGGCACTGGAGGGGCTAATGACCGGACCGAGGAAGAAGACCAGTTTTAGAGGGATTTATCCTGAATAGGGCCTGCTACTTCTTCTTTTTAAGGAGAGGGCTGGGGTGAGGTTTGCAGTATTGATCACCCTCCCCTAAATAGGGGAGGGTGCAAGTCAAAACCCATAATAAAACCCACTGACACGGCACGGTCTAGATGCCAGTAGGTCGCGTTCAGAAGTGACGCCGAGCAAGAGGTGGAAAACCGCGTGTCTTTTTACGCGGGTTGGAATCCCGCCGCGAGGGAACCGCCTAAGCGGCGGCACTTCGCGACGAGCGCGGTGGCTGCTGAAACATGTCCATTCCAATCCTGCGCAGCCTCGATCTTCCAGCAGAAAAAACGCAGGGTTCCAAGGGAGGCGCGTTTACGCCTCCCTTGGTCGGTGTGGGCCGACGCCCACGACCTTGAATTTGAATTTGAATTTAAAGATTTAAAGATTTAAAGATTAAAAAGCGAGTCAGGGGCCGCCGCCCCGCCAAAACTGGAATGCACCTCGTAATTTATTTTGTCGCTGATGTAACCCGACAATAACCTTCCAAGACACCTCGCAGAGATGATTTTTCCCTCTGATAAGCCAATAAAAAAGGAATAGGCTGTCCTTGCTGCGGTGAAAACCGTGGTCGGGCGTAGGAACCTGAGGCAGTCCCCAATAGCAATTGTAGTGACGTCTTCGCTGCGTATTACATTGATTTTAAAAATGTAACTATGGTGGCTCAGACGGGGCAGCCTTCGGGCTGACCGGAAATTGGGACCGGTATTCCTACCTCCGTCTGAGCTGTCTCCCTATGCCGTAGGGGCTTAGGAGTCGGCCATAATTACTCTTCAGGAAGGTATATAAAATGGACAATGTTGCTACTTTAGTTAATTCATTTGATGGGCTTTACGATGCGACGCCTCTGACGGCGGTTGAACTGTGTGAACAATGTCGGGCACTGGTTTTTGCGATGAGCGAATTAGCCAATCCTATTGCGAAAGAGCTGTTGAACTCGATTCTATGGGAACGTATCGATCAGCTTTATCAGACACTGACGGCTCTGGATGTTGACCCGCAGGCTAGATTTTCGGTGCTGATGTAATCGGCGAGGAGCTAAGGGAAGGCAGGGCGCGTGGCGGCGCCCTGCGAAGAGGGATTACTGCGGTGTAGCCCAAAACACGCCGCTGTAATCCAGCGAGGTGAACTTCTCGTGGGCCATCTTTAAATCGGCCAGTGGGTCGATATCTTTGAACAAGTCCGGGTGCAGGAACTTGGCAATCTCTTCGACGGCAATGACGTTGAAAGGCAGGTCATAGAACTGGTGGTACATCGCCAAAACCTGCTTGTCTTTAATGGATTTCAGTACGCTGATGCCATTGCGGCTCATCAAGGCGCTCAGGCTTTTCTGCACGGCCGCTTCATTGGTGCTGTAGCCGAAAGGCACGGCGCCAGAAGGTTTGTTGCCGCGGCTCCAGTCAGCGCCGGTCATCAGGTAGTAATCCGGGTTGCTGCTGATCAACTGCTCAACGTTGATATCGCCACCCATTGCCGGGAACAGTTTGCTGCCAATGTTCTGACCACCGGCCTCGTCAATAAACTGACCAAAGCTGCCTTTACCAAAGGTGGAGCAGCACTGTTCGCTGTGCAAACCTGCATGGCGCTCAATGAAGACGCTCGGGCGCTGGTCTGGCTTGAGCGTGGCTACCCGCTGGCGAATTAAATTCAGGCGCTGTTGGTAAAAATCAACAAAGGTTTGGGCGTTTTTCTCTTCGTCAAACACCTTACCTAACATCTGCATGCTGGCGACGGTATTAGTCAGCGGCTGCTGGCGGAAGTCGATAAACAGCACCGGAATATTGAGTTTTTGCAGTAAAGCGAGGGTGCCGCTATCGGTCATTTTGCTCAGCAGGCCGGTATCGAAAATCACCAAGTCAGGCTTCAGCGTCACCGCTTTTTCGACACTGAAATCAGCCACGTATGGGTTATCGAAAATGGGAATGTCTTTCATTTTCGGGAATTTTTTCAGGTACGCCTTATTCATATCTGCGGCTTTGGTTTGCAGCGAGTTGTCCATTGAAACGATATTTTTCAAGGGATCTTCCGGGTGCAGAATATTTAAGGCAATCAGGGCGCGCGAGTCAGCCAGCATCACGCGCTGCGGCGTATGGTCGAAGGTCACTTGGCGACCGGCGATATCAGTAACGGTGAAAGGTGCGGCCTGCGCCATAAATGAAATCAGCAGCGAGCTGGCCACCGCCAACAGGCGTGCGGGGCGAAGTAAACCAGTGAACATGACAATCCCTAGAGCGAAAAAGAAAGATGATAATGATAATCATCTCTTTTGGACTTGGGAACGGCTCGCACACAATTTGACATCAATCTTGTGGCTCAGGGCGTGTGTCTCACCTTATGGCTGGGCGATCAGCGGCATTCTGCTCTGCAGCCAATGCTTTAATTCCACAATGTCGGCGCGATCGGCTTTATCTGGCGAGGTAACAAAATAGTAATTCGCGCCGGGCAGGCACTGCTCGAAGGGCACTTGCAAAATGCCTTTATCGATAAAGTCTTTCGCCAATAGGCTGCTGACGATGGCCACGCCCTGTCCGGCAATCGCCGCCTGAATGGCATGGGTTTCATCGGTAAAGCGCAGGCCGGCATCAATATTTAATCCGGCAGGACCAAACTGCTGGCACCAATTCTCCCAGTCCGGCGAGGGCTGCGGGATCATGCGATTTTCTACATGGAACAGCGTGGCAGTGAGTAAATCTTCCAGCCGCTTTAATCCCAGCGTAGGACTGGCAACCAGCACAAAACGGTCATGGGAGAGCAGGGTGGAGTCGAGCTGAACGCTGGCGCGCTGGCTGTAGCGAATAGCAACGTCCACGGTATTCTTGGTTAAATCCACCAGTTCAATGCTGGTATGAAGCCGCAGGTCGAGCGTCGGCGCATGGGTTTTCAAATCAGCCAGGCGTGGTACCAGCCAGTGTGTCAAAAAGTTCGAGGTGGTACTGAGGGTTAAGGCTGTGGGCTGGCGCGCGTGGTGAATTTCATTCACCGCGTCTTGCAGAGTGCTAAATGCCTGACGCGTTGCCTGACGCAGGATCAGGCCGACGGCGGTGAGTTTCACCTCGCGGGCGCTGCGTTCAAACACCTGAGCGGACAGGGACTCTTCCAAAACGCGGATTTGATGGCTAATGGCGGTGGCGGTCACGCCAATCTCTTCGGCGGCGCGTTTAAAGCTGCCCTGCGTCGCCACCGCGTCGAAGGCTTTGAGTGAACCCAGTGGCGGCAGGCGCGGTTTTCTTACGTTTGCACTCATGATGAGTTATTTTCATCCATGGCTGAAAATGATGACTTTGATTGACCCAAAATAAGCGGAGTAAGCTTGCTTTGCAATATCGGTATAGATGAAGTGAATTCATGCTGGTGCCGATGACCCTCAATCAAAGGAAGCTCTCTCATGACTCTGTGTATCGAGCAACGCCAGCTGCGGGCTGGCAATAAAGCCGAGTTATTCGCTCTGCTGTTTTCGTTTCAGGCGCTGGTTTCGGGCCTGCTGTTTTCTCTCGTTGGCTGGGCAGAGCTGTTTACTGCCAATTTATTGCTGGGCGCTGTGGTGATTTTTGCGACAGTCGGGCGCTCGGCGGCGGGGCATGCGATGTCGACTTTACTGGCCTGTCTGACCGCAGTCAGCCTGTTGGTGGCATTACTTAGCTGGTCGGAGCGCGGCGTGGCGGATGCTAATACACATTTGATCAATGGCATCGCCGCCATCCTGTTGGGGCTATTGGTTCTGAATGAGAAGTATGGGGCGCGGCCTTGGCTGCCAAGGGCTTTGCGCCGTCAGCACGGTTTCTCATGGGCGCTTGGGGCTGAGGTATTTTCAACGGCGGGGATTGCCACTGGGCTTTTTCTGACCGTCTTGGTGAGCCAAGCCTTCTTCATCCACCAGGCCACGCTGGAAACCGGTTTATTTCCACTGGTACTGACCCTCTTTATGCTGGTGCTGCGGATATGGGTTTTAAAGCAAGGGGCCAACGCCGCGATCTCTCAGCAGGTCTATCTGCCCTACGTCCTGCCGCTGCGTGCGATGGGAGCAGCAGTCGGGGTCGGGCTGGCGGTATTTTTACTGCAGAGTTATCCGAATGGGGAAGGCTTTGCCGGTGCATCAGCCTTGCTATTGCTGTTAGCGCTGGGAAGCACTACGACAATGCTGGTCGCGGCGGATGCGCCGGCAGAATGAGGCCGGTTCACAGCACTTTTTCTAGGAAGCTGCGGGTGCGGCCGTGGCGCGGGTTGTCCAGAACCTGCGACGCAGAGCCGCTCTCCACCACTTTGCCATCAACCATAAAGACCACCTGGTCCGCCACCTGACGGGCGAAACCGATTTCATGGGTGACGACGACCAGCGTGACGCCAGAACGCGCCAGCTTTTTAATGACGTCGAGCACTTCGCCGACCAACTCCGGGTCCAGTGCCGAGGTAGGCTCATCAAACAGCATCACTTTAGGGTTGAGAGCCAGCGCGCGGGCAATGGCAATGCGTTGCTGCTGCCCGCCGGAAAGATGGCGCGGATAAGCCTGAGCTTTTTCGCGCAGCCCGACGGTGTCCAGCAGCTCATAAGCACGGGCAATGGCCTGTTTGCGGTTCATCAGCCGGTGAACGATAGGGGCTTCAATGATGTTATCCAGCACCGACAGGTGCGGGAAAAGGTTAAAGTTCTGGAAGACGTAGCCGACGTTAACCCGCTGTTTGAGGATGGCCCGCTCTTTCAACTCATACAGCTTGTCGCCTTTGCGCTGATAGCCAACATAGTCGCCATCAATCTGAATGGTGCCCTCATTGACGCGTTCCAGATGATTAATGGTGCGCAGCAGAGTGGATTTCCCTGAGCCGGATGGCCCGAGGATCACCGTCACGGTGCCGGGTTCAATGCTTAGGCTCACGTCATCCAGCGCCTTGTGTGCGCCAAAATGTTTGCTCAGGTGGCTGATTTCAATTCTGCCCGGCGCCTGATGCTGCCGCTGGCGCAGCAATACCGGCTCGGCGGCTTTGGCCGTTGGGGGTGAAACGAACAGGTCAAAAGCTTCAGACATACATTTACTCCTTCGCGGCTTAGCCGCGCGCCCACAGGCGGAAACGTTGGATTGGCGTCGGTCGTAGCTCGCGCACGGCTCCGCGTGAGAAATAGCGTTCAACATAATATTGCAGTACCGACAGCACCGAAGTGATAACCAGATACCAGACGGTCGCTACCATCAGCAGGGGAATTACCTGCTGGGTGCGGTTGTAGATCACCTGCACGGTGTAAAACAGCTCGGGCATCGACAGCACGTAAACAATCGAGGTGCCCTTGGCGAGACTGATCACTTCATTAAAGCCGGTAGGGATAATCGCCCGCAGTGCCTGCGGCAATATGATGCGGAAGGTGCGGCGATAGCCCGGCAATCCCAGTGCCGCGGCTGCCTCATGCTGACCATGCTCGACACCCAAAATGCCACCGCGAATAATCTCGGCGGTGTAGGCCGACTGCACCAGCGAAAGCCCCAGCACCGCGACGGAGAACTGATCCAGCAGGTCCACGGTTGGGTGGCTGAAGAACTCAATCGAGGTAAAGGGAATGCCGACCGACAGGCTGTCGTACAGATAGGAAAAGTTGTAGAGAATGATCAGCACCAGCAACATAGGCAGTGAACGGAACAGCCAGATATAGCCCCAGGCCAGCCCATTCAGTAAGTAGGATTTGGACAGCCTGGCCAGCGCCAGCGCGGTGCCGAAGATAATGCCAAACAGCGTGCCCAGTAGGGTGAGCAGCAGGGTTTTGGCTAAGCCTTGCAGGATAGCCGGTTCAAAGAACCATTGGCGAAATACGCCCCATTCCCAGCGCGGGTTGGTGGCAATCGACTGGACGATCACCAGCAGAATGAAGACCGAAAATATGGCACCAATCAGGCGCAGCGGGTAGCGGGCAGGGACCACTTTCAAAGGCGGCTGGTCGGCCTGTCGCAGCGAGGTGTCACTCATAGGCTTTCTCCGCAACAGGGGCAGCAGCCACGGCGACGGGCAATGCTTTGGTAAAGGGTAAACGGCCATCATAAGGCGGCAGGGAGTAAACCACCGGGTCCACGCGGGTATCAAACTGCGGCTGATAGCCGTTTGCCAGATATAACCCCACGGCCTCCGGCTGGCGGAAACCGGTAGTGAGGAACAGCTTGCTGTAGCCTTGCTCCAGCGCGCGTTGCTCCAACTCAACCAGCACTTTTTTCGCCAATCCCTGGCGGCGCAAGGTTTTGTCGGTCCAAATGCGTTTTAGCTCGGCGGTCTGCAGGTCGTAGCGTTTAAACGCCCCCATCGCAATGGGAGCACCGTTACGCAACAGCACCACAAACACCCCGTCCGGCGGGGCATAGTAGCTCAGCGGCTCTTCTTCCTGATGGCCAAAATAGTCGCCATAACGCGCGCGATATTCACCAAATAAGCCTTCAATGACGGGCGCAATCAGCGGGTCGTCCGGCAGGGTTTGAATAAAAATGTCCTGACTCATGGTCTGCTCCTGCTGAAGAGAAAAATTAATCACCAAGGCCCGGCGGGTTGATTTCAGAGTGGTCGATCTTCTCGACGCTCTCGCCCCAGCGGTCTAACACTTTCAGGTAACTGCCACTGGCGATGGCGCTGTTAATCGAGGCTTGGACGGCATCAACCAGCCCGTTGCCCTTTTTCAGCGTCACCGCGATGTTGGCGGTTTTCGGCCAGCCACCCGGCACGGTGCCAACCAGCTGGGTTTTGCCCGTTAACAGGGATTTATACGCCCCGGTGACGTTCGGGCCAAAGGTGGCATCGGCGCGGCCTGACTGGATAGCCAGCGTCGAAGCCGCGTCATCTGTGACATAAATAGGCTGTAGCGGGGCGAGGCCCTTGGTGCGGTTTTCCTTATCCCACTCCAGTAAGACGGCTTCCTGATTGGTGCCGGAGCCGACGATGATTTTCTTACCTGCAATATCCGGCGCTGAAGTAATAGATTTAATTTTGCTGCCGGTCTTCACGTAGAAGCCCAGCGTATCTTGTCGATAGGTGGCGAAATCGAATTTAGTTTTGCGATCTTTCGTCACCGTAATGTTGTAGATAGCGGCATCGTATTTGCCCGAGGTCACGCCGAGCGGCCAGTCTTCCCACGAGGCGGGCACTACTTTCAGCTTCAGGCCAAGGCCATCGGCAACCAGACGCGCAATGTCGGCCTCGCTGCCAATCACGGTTTTATTGTCACGAGCATAGAGGCCAAAAGGTGGGGCACTGCCGAGCACGGCCAGCGCGACGGTCAGGGTGCCCGGTTCGACAAACTTAAAGTTTGCCGGGATTTTGGCGATGGCTTCAGGGCTTTTTGGCGTATTGATTGGGGTTTCATTGGCGACTAAGTCGATACCCGGTGCTGCATAAGCCACGGAGGAAAAAAGAACCAAAGCGGCCACGGCGGTTAATTTCGTGCTAATCATCATTATTACCCTCATACCCTTCATATTTCGCGTTGTAGATGCGTTGGCTGCCTTTCTGCACCACGAACTATCTAGGTTAATTATTTTTTATTAGACCCTTGCAGGTGTCGAATTCACTATTCCTGAGCGGCTGTGGGATGTAAAACAACAAAATTAAATAACTAAACTGATAAAGCAGAAATAAAAAAACCGAGATGAAAGACAGGCAGAAAGCCCGCTGACCGACGTTAAATCGGGCGGGCTGTTCATATTATTGGTTGGGGAAAGATTATTTTTCTGTCAGTTCGGCCAAGGCTTTTTCCGCTAATTGTTGGAAATAGACCGCTGCCGGATATATGGCTTTTTCATTCGGATTAAATTTAGGGTGATGCAAGCCGAACTCACTGGCCGAGCCAATACTGACAAAGGCGCCGGGCACGTGATGCAGGTAGTGCGCGAAGTCTTCACCGCCCATTTGCGCCTCGGACAGCTCAACGTTATAGCCTGCTTCCCGCGCCGCCTGACTGGCAAACTCGGCCCAGCGCGGCGTATTGACCACCGCCGGTGGCCCCGGGAACCAGTGCAGTTCGGCCTTCGCGCCAAGAGCCTGCGCCACGCCCTCAATCACCTGACGGATTTTACCGGGGATCTGCTCGCGGATCTCGGCGTTATGGGTGCGCACCGTGCCTTCGAGGTCAACATCCTGCGGCAGCACGTTCCAAGTATTGCCGCCCTCAATGCGGGTCACGCTGACCACCACTGACTCTTTGGTGCTGAAGTGGCGGCTGACCAAGGTTTGCAGCGCGGTAACAATGTGGCTGGCGGTGACGATGCTATCAACACCCTCTTCAGGGTGCGCGGCGTGCGCGCCTTTGCCCGTCACCGTGATTTGGAATCGGTCGACGTTTGCGTAGAACGCGCCGCCCTTGGTGGAGAAGGTGCCGACCGGCAGCTGTGGCGCATTGTGCAGGCCGAAAATGGCGTCCACATTGTCCAGCGCGCCGGCTTCAATCAGCTGGAGCGCGCCGTTGAAACGCTCCTCGGCTGGCTGGAAGAACAGCCGCACGCGGCCCGGCAGTTGCTCTTCCCGCGCTTTGAGCAGGTAAGCCGCGCCAAGAATCACCGAGGTGTGGAAGTCATGGCCGCAGGCGTGCATTACTCCAGCCTGCTGCGAGCTAAAAGGCACGCCGGAAATTTCATTAATCGGCAGGGCGTCGATGTCCCCGCGCAGCGCCACCAAAGGGCCGTCCTGCGGGCCAATTTCGGCCACTACGCCGGTTTTTAAACCGAGATTCAGGATGCGGATCCCCGCAGCGTTCAGCCACTGGGTAATTCGCTTGGTGGTGGCATATTCGTGGTTCGACAGCTCCGGGTTTTGATGCAATTCACGGCGCCAGTCGATCAGCTGTTGTTCAAGCTTTAAAGGAGTGAGTGATGCTGCGTCGAGGGTGTCATCGGCAGTATGAAGACTCATATCATTTTAACCTTATGGTATTGGCCGGCGAATAATGGCGGCGGGGAAATTAATGTCCTGATTAATCCTGACCGCATATTGGCAAATTACTAAATATCGACTGGTTATCTGTTATGCCTTTCGGTTCTCTTTAGGTTTTTATTCCATTAGCTAATTATCGAAATAAGAAGAACGGTTTTTATATTTAGGCCGCGATGCTTTCTGTGGAATTCTTTTGCTATCGCCTTTTCATATTGCATCGCAGACCTTAGTTGGGAGTCTAATTATGAGCCAATCCATTCCATCTTCATCAGCCGCTGACGCTAACGCGACTAACAAGAAAAGCATTAAATTAGGACTGATGTTGCACGGCGCGGGCGGACATATGAATTCTTGGCGACATGAAAAAGTCCCTGCCGATGCCAGCGTCAATTTTCCCTATTTCCGTGAGTTGGCGCTGAAAGCCGAAGCCGCTAATTTCGATTTCCTGTTTGTCGCTGACGGTTTGCACATCAATGAGAAATCACTGCCGCACTTCCTCAATCGCTTTGAGCCGGTGGCGCTGCTCTCTGCGCTGGCATCCGTCACCCACAGCATCGGGCTGGCGGGCACCATTTCCACCTCTTACAGCGACCCTTTCACCGTGGCGCGCCAGTTAGCCAGCATCGATAACATCAGCAATGGCCGTGCGGGCTGGAACGTGGTGACCTCGCCACTGGCGGGTTCCGCCAAGAACTTTGGCAAAGACCACCCTGAGCACTCACTGCGTTATCAAATCGCCGAAGAGTACATCAACGTGGTGCAAGGGCTGTGGGACTCGTGGGATGACGATGCCTTTGTCCGCGACCGCGAAAGCGGGGTGTTTTTCGACGCCGCCAAGCTGCACAAGCTGAATCACCAAGGGCAGTTCTTCTCGGTGGAAGGGCCGCTCAACATCAAGCGTTCGCCACAGGGCCAGCCGGTGATTTTCCAAGCTGGGGCCTCGGAAGCTGGCATCGCGCTGGCGGGAAAATCGGCCGACGCGGTCTTCACCAACGCCCGCACCCTGCAAGAAGCGCAGGTGTATTCAGCCAAGTTGCAGGCGCAGGTAGCGCTGCACGGTCGCCATCCTGTGGGCATTTTCCCCGGCATCAGCCCGATTGTCGGCGCGACCGAAGCCGAAGCCGAGGCCAAATATCAATATCTGCTCTCCCTGATCTCAGTGGACGACGCGCTGGCCTATCTGGGGCGCTTCTTCGACCATCACGACTTCTCCCAATACCCGCTGGATGAGCCTTTCCCGGACGTTGGCGACTTGGGGCAGAACACGTTCCGTTCCACCACCGACCAGATTAAACGTTTAGCCAAAGAGAAAAACCTGACGCTGCGCGACGTGGCGTTCCAGACCACGCTGCCGAAAGGCGAGTTCTTCGGCACGCCGGAGCAGGTGGCTGACACCTTTATTCGCTGGGTGGAAGAGGGCGGCGCTGACGGTTTTATTATCGGCGGCCCGGTTTTGACCGAGGCGCTGGACGACATCGTCCGTCTGGTTCTGCCCGTGCTGGCCGATCGCGGCTACTGGCATCCATCAACGGAGAGCAAAACTCTGCGTGACCGACTGGGTCTGCCGTTCAAGGCCAGCCGCTACGCGCAAGTATCAGCAAAACAGCAAAAAAATGAGCAGCCGCAGGTTGCCGCAACATTGACCCATCATTAAGGAATAACTATGGCTCGTTTGGTTTCTAGTAAGGCGTCACTCGCAGCATGGATTTTACTTTCAATCGGCGGGGTAGCGAGCTTCGCCGCCCACGCCGATCAACTGTCGGACATTAAAAAGGCCGGGGTGATTAAGGTCGCCACCTTCGACTCTAACCCGCCGTTTGGCTCAGTAGATGCCAAAACCCATAACATCGTCGGCTATGACGTGGATTTCGCCAAAGCGCTGGCGAAGTCACTGGGCGTGAAGCTACAACTGGTGGCGACAAACCCGGCAAACCGCATTCCGCTGCTGCAATCGGGCAAGGCTGACATCATCGTGGCTGACATTACTATCACGCCGGAACGCGCCAAGGTGGTGGATTTCTCCATCCCTTATTTCGTCACCGGGCAGCAGTTCCTGGTGCCAGTTGGCTCACCGGACAAGCTGGATGAGTACGCCACTGCGCGCATTGGCGCGGTGAAAGGCACCACCGGCGAGCAGGAGTTGCATAACCGATTCCCGAAATCTCGCGTGCTCTCATATGACGATATTCCGCTGGCGCTGTCTGCTCTGCGCAATGGCAACGTTCAGGCTATTACTCAGGACAGCACCATTCTGGCTGGCCTGCTCGACGGCGCGCCGGACAAGGCGAAATACAAAGTGTTGCCGGATTTACTCAGTAAAGAGGAGATTGGCGTGGGCGTGAAAAAGGGTGAAACCAGCCTGCTGAAAGCCGTCAATGATGAACTGCTGAGTCTGGAGAAGTCCGGCGAAGCGACCACCATTTATAACAATTGGTTCGGCCCGCAGACCAAATCGCCGCAGCCGCGCTTATTTACGATTCAGGCCAAGAGCTAAGCAAAATAATTAGGCAGGCAGGGTTTATGCAACAACCATCCTCAGCAACCGCAGACTCGTCTGCGGTTTTTTCGTCTCCGGCGGGCGGCAAGAAAGCCGTCGCGGTGCAGTTCAAACAGGTGAGTAAATCTTTCGGCGCGCATCAGGTTATCCAGCAGGTGGACTTGAGCGTGGCGGTGGGAGAAGTGGTGGCGGTCTGCGGGCCGTCCGGCTCGGGCAAGTCGACGCTGATCCGCCTGATCAACCATCTGGAAACCCTCAGCAGCGGCGAGATTTTCATTCATCAGCGCCCCACGGCGGGCCTCAGCGGCAAAGCGCTGCGCCAGCTTCGCACCCATATTGGCTTTGTTTTTCAGCAATTCAATCTCTACGCCCATCTTGATGCCTTGGATAATGTCAGTCTGGCGCTGACCAAGGTCCACGGCTGGAAGCAGGAGGCAGCGCGGCACAAGGCGCGCGAGCTATTGGCGCGGGTCGGGCTGGCTGACCGGGCTCATCATTTCCCCTCTCAGCTGTCCGGCGGCCAGCAGCAGCGGGTGGCTATCGCCCGCGCGCTAGTCACCGATCCCAATATTATTCTGTTTGATGAACCCACTTCGGCGCTGGACCCGGAGATGATTGGCGAAGTGCTGCTGGTGATGCAGGAGCTGGCGCACAGCGGCATTACCATGATTGTGGTGACTCACGAGATGAGCTTTGCCCGCGAAATTGCCGACCGGGTGGTGTTTATGGATGGCGGGCAAATCCTCGAGCAGGCCGACCCGGAGAGCTTCTTCACCCAGCCCCAGCATCCGCGCGCCCGGCGTTTTCTGCAAAAGGTGCTGTTCCCGCTGCGCTCGGCGCAAGAACAGTTAGCCAAAGAGGGGAAGGTTGATGAACTGGCACCTTGACTGGGCGGGCGTGCTGACCGGCCAGCCGCTGCAATGGATTATTTCCGGCTTTCTTACCACCTTATATGTGACGCTGGCCGCCAGCCTGTTGGCGACGCTGCTCACCCTGCTGCTATTGGTGCTGCGCCTCGCGCCGGGCCGCGTGGGCAGAGGCGTGGCGGCGGTGTATGTGTCGATATTTCGCAATACGCCGCTGCTGGTGCAACTGCTGTTTTGGTATTTCGCCGCCTATGGCGCGCTGCCGCAGACGTGGCGTTTTTACATTGGCGACGAGCACCCTTGGGCCACCTTGCCGGTCAATATCGCGTGGCTGACGCCGGAGTTTCTCTGCGCCACCTGGGGGCTGGCGCTGTTTAGCGCGGCCTTTATAGTGGAAGAGGTGCAGGCTGGGCTGAACTCGGTGCCCGCCGGGCAAAGGGAGGCCGCGATATCGCAAGGGTTCAGCCGCTGGGCGTTGCTGCGTTACGTGCTGTTGCCGCAGGCGCTGACCAATGCGTGGCAGCCGATCACCGGCCAATATCTCAATCTAATGAAACTCTCGTCGCTGGCGACCGGGATTGGCTTCTCAGAGCTGACTTACCAGATAAGCCGCATTGAAAGTTACAACGCCCACGCGCTGGAAGGCTTCGCCATTGGCACCGCGCTCTATTTACTGCTCGGTTTAGTGATGGGCTGGCTATTTATCACATTAGGGCCAAAACGGCCGGGGCTGCGCCAGTCGCCATCCGCCGCCGTGGCTAATGCCGAAGGAGCGCCGCGTGGAGTTTGATTATTCGGTTCTGCATGACAATTTCACCTATCTGCTGTGGGGGCGGGTGGCTGAGGGTGAGCCGGGTGGCGTGCTGCTGACTTTAATTATGGCTATCTCGGCGGGCGCTATCGCGCTGGTGCTGGGCGTGGGAATGGCGGCGCTGGCCTGGCGGTTTGGCGGCTGGACGCGGCGCGTGCTGTTCGTCTGGGCCGAGTTTATTCGCGGCATTCCACTGATCTTTGTGATTTTCTGGCTCTACTTTCTACTGCCGGTGGTGTTTGGCAGTTCAATGCCGGGCGCGCTGACCGTGATACTGGCGCTGGCGTGGTTCACCTCGGCGGCGGTGATGCACTCGACGCTGGCCGGAATTGAGTCACTGCCCGCAGGCCAGAGCGAGGCGGGCACGGCTTCGGGTTTCAGCCAGTGGCAGGTTTTACGCATTCTGCTGCTGCCGCAGGCGTGGCCCAACCTGCTGCCGTCCTATCTCGGCTTGCTCATTGCGCTGCTAAAAGACACGTCGCTGGCGTTTATCGTTAACGTGCCGGAACTCACCACCGTCGCCGGGCAGGTGAATAATCGGGTGCAAATCTACCCGGCGGAGATCTTCCTGTTCATCGGCCTGATTTACTACCTGCTGTGCGCCACGCTGGCGGCGGTGGCGGGGAGATGGCTGGTGCGGCGTCATTCTCAACGCTAACCTCTGGGATTTGTATCAGAATGTTCATCGCGCCAAAGAGTGATGTCAGTGCCGATGTGGCCTTGCCGCGAGGCGGGTTTTTTATTGCGCATTAAATGTCCAAATATCAATGATAAAAGCCTTTGCAAAACGCAGGGGCTTTTACCATTCTTAAAGCAGGCATCTGACCTCACCTCATAGCTGGAACTATCTTGCAAAACATCAGAGTTACCGTGCAGCACGCGCTGGAGCGCACCAAGTGGTATCACAAGCGGCGTTCCTATCGTGTGTTGTTCTGGCGTGAAATTACTCCCCTCGCAGTACCGATATTTTTCGAAAATATGTGCGTGCTGCTCATGGGGGTGCTCAGCACCTTTCTGGTCAGCTGGCTCGGCAAGGAAGCGATGGCAGGCGTGGGGTTGGCGGACAGTTTCAATCTGGTGGTGATCGCCTTTTTTGCCGCGATAGACCTCGGTACGACGGTGGTGGTGGCCTTTAGCCTCGGCAAGCTGGATCGCAAACGCGCGCGCAACGCGGCGCGGCAGTCTTTAGTGCTGATGACCCTGTTTGCTTTGCTGCTGGCCGTCGGCATCGAGTTCGCCGGTGAGCATATTATTGACTGGATAGCGGGCAGTGCCGAGCCGCAGGTTAAGGCCCTCGCCCTGAATTATCTCACTATTACCGCGTGGAGTTATCCGGCGGCGGCCATCGCGCTGATCGGCTGTGGGGCCTTGCGCGGTGCCGGTAATACCAAGATCCCGATGCTTATCAACGGCGGGATGAACATCCTCAACATTATTATCAGTAGCGTCCTGATTTATGGCTGCTTCGGCTGGGGCGGTTTGGGCTTTTCCGGTGCCGGATTGGGCCTGACGATCGCCCGCTATATCGGCGCAGCGGTGGTGATTTACGTGCTGATGATCGGCTTCAATCCGGCACTGCGCATTCCCCTTAAAAGCTATTTCAAACGTCTCAATACCGGCATTTTGATGGAAGTGCTGAGCATCGGCGTGCCCGCCAGTATTGAATCCGTGCTGTTTAACGGCGGTAAATTGCTGACGCAGGTGTTCGTCGCCGGGATGGGGACTGACGTGATTGCCGGTAACTTTATTGCCGCGTCGATCGCCTCGCTGATTAACCTGCCGGGCAACGCCTTGGGTTCGACTTCTACCATTGTGGTCGGCACCCGTTTAGGGCGCGGGCAGATGGGGCAGGCCGAGCATCAACTGAAACATATTTTCTGGCTCTCAACCATTGGCCTATGCGCGCTCTCTTTGCTGTCAATGCCCTTGGCGGGCTTGCTAGCGTCCTTCTATACCAAGGAAGATGATGTTATCCACGTGGTGAAAATGCTGGTGTGGCTGAACGCTGCCTTTATGCCATTCTGGGCCGCCTCCTGGGTATTACCCGCCGGGCTGAAAGGGGCTCGCGACGCGCGTTTCACTATGTGGGTATCGCTCCTCAGCATGTGGGGTGGTCGCATCGTCGCTGGTTATACCCTCGGCGTGGTGCTCGGTTTCGGCGTCATCGGTATCTGGCTCGGCATGTGCCTCGACTGGATCATTCGCGGCAGCTTCTTCTACTGGAGATTGGCGAGCGGCAAGTGGCTGTGGAAGTATCGCTAGGGGTTTTCTTTGCAAAAAGGCCGCTTCTCAGCGGCCTTTGTTTTATCTACTTGAAATTACAAGGTTTTTTGTGGATTCAGCGGCTGAGCCTTGGCTGCAGAAGTCGGCTGTGAAGTGATACCCGGCAGGGCGATTTTCAGGCCGAAGGTCAACAGGGCGTAGATCCCGCCGCCCACCAGCATCGACACAATAACGCCGATATTCGCGGTGGCGAACACGCTGTGGCGCGTTTCGTCCGTCAGCAGGAAGCCGACGATGTGCGCGATGTACGGGTCGCCCGAGGTGATGGTGCCTAGGCCGACAATAGTGGCGGTAAACAGCGCAACCAGCGCGGTCCAGCGGCCATTTCTGCCGCCGAATCCGGCTTTATTGGCCATCGTGATATCCCAACCCAAACGTTTTTGGCGCAGGAAGTCGATCAGTTCAATCGCACCCGCCGAGCCCATCACCACCGAGATTGACGCCAAGAATGATTGGAAGGTGGAGAGGAAAGAGTCGGAGATAAACATCAGATAGAACGCGCCGAAACCAATGATAATGGCGTTCAGCATGGTGGTGGTGGCACGGCTAGCAGGAATGCCCAGCGCCAACAGCGCCAGCCCTGAGCTGTAAACGCCGGTGATCGCCGCCGCCAGCAGGGAGATGATGATAACGATGGAGAATGGCACGTAGAACCAGAACGGCAGCAGGTTAGTCAGCGAGGCAATCGGCGCTTGCGCGGCGGCGGCACTGAGGTCCGGATTGCTGTCGGCCAAGAACGCGCCGAGGATCAGTAAAATACTCACCGGCAGAGAGATGCCCGCGGTGGTCCAGAAAATCACTTTTGAGGCCGGGGTTTTCTTCGGCAGGTAGCGCGCAAAATCACCGCCGTAGTTGAGGAAGCCTAGCCCCACCATGGTCATCGCCATCACCACGCCGCCGATGTAAGTCAGCAGGTCGCCGTGCGCCGCGCCCTGTCCCAGCCTGTCCCAGTGAATGTGTGGCAGCATCAGGAAGATAAAGATGATGCTCATAAAGCCGGTCAGCCAGGCGATGTATTTTTCGACTTTCATAATCAGCTGGTGGCCGTAAACCGCAATCGACATGGTTAATGCCAGACTCAGAATAAACCAGCCGAGGATGCACATCAGCGTCGGCTTGCTATCCGCCAGCGCGAAGGCCGTCGGCCAGAGTTTGGCAAATAGCGCCGCGCCGGTGGAAGAGGCCAGAGTGATCAGGGTGATTTTCCAACCCATATTGGAGATGTAGGCAAACAGGGTTGGGAATTTATTGCCGTGATAACCAAAGCAGAAACGGGTTTGGGTCAGCGTCGGCAGGCCGGTTCTTGGGCCGCCCACCGCCAAAATACCTACCAGAATGCAGGAGAGCAGATACCCTATAATCCCGGCGGTGATGGACTGCCACAGGCTCAGTCCCAGCGAGTAAACATACACCCCGTAGGCGATACCGAGGATGGAGACGTTCCACGAAAACCAAATCGGGAACAGCCCGGAAGGGTTGCCGTACCTTTCGGATTCAGGTACGGCGTTAACCCCGTTGGATTCGACTTTGAGGCCGCTTGGTGCAGGTGAGTGTGTAGAGTTCGTCATCGGATAAGCCTTATAAATAAGATCAATCGCTGAATATTGCTGTCTCTAAAGCCAGCTCAAACATGTTGTTTAACGTTTTTTGTAATTGTTCTGCGCTTGGCTCTTCGCCGGTGACGCTATTGACGCAGGCGGTCAACAGGCTCAGGGCTTTGGCGCGGTACTGCGCGGCGATGGTGTAAAGCGCCGAGGTTTCCATTTCTACTGCCAAAATATTCATTTTTTTGAGGGCTGGGAGCATGCCTTCGGGTTTGTCATACAGCAGGTCGTTGGTAAAGGTGTTGCCGAACTGGGTCGGTAGCTGGCGATGCTGCGACACCGTCCAGCAGCGGCGCAGCAGGTCAAAATCGGGCACGGCGGCGAAGTCGTAACCGCCAAAACGGTCGCGGTTGGCGGAAGAAGAGGTGCCCGCGCCGGTAGCGACAATCACGTTGCTCATGTCCACCGTGCTATCCACCGCGCCGCAGGTGCCGATGCGAATCAGCTTCTTCACGCCAAATTCGTTAATCAGCTCATGGGCATAGATTGATACGGACGGGATCCCCATGCCGTGGGCCATCAGCGAGAGAGGTTTGCCGCGATAGTAGCCAGTAAAGCCAAACATATTGCGGGTATCACAAACGCGTTTGGCGTCAGTCAAATAGGTCTCGGCGATGTACTGGGCGCGCAGCGGGTCCCCCGGCATGATCACGGTTTCGGCAAAATCGCCCGGGTTGGCATTAATATGTGGCGTCATCTGATGACCTCCTGACTGGATGTAGGCCATCATGGTAGAAAGCCCTTCGCGCGTAGAAAAAGGCAAATGTCCGACCCTAGCCGACGGCGATCACAAAATTGATTTTTACTGGTCTGCGCGGCTATGGCGGCGAGGCAAAGTGGTGTAGGAGAAAGGAGACTCAGGGCGAGGATCGTGCAAGGGGCATTGACAATGATCAGGGCCGATCGTTAGTCTCAGCAGCCCCTCGACTTCGCGAGCGGCGCGATGGGTAATCCTCAGGGTTGGCGTTACTCACTTAACTATTATTTCGGGCCGGTCGGAGAGCGACGACATCATGACAATCATTCAGCAATACGCTCAGCGCGGATACAAAATCTTGCGCGACGCGGTGCACGCCGCGCCACTCAAAGACAAAGTGATTGGCCCCGATGAGTTCATTTTGCGTCAGGGGGAAGAGATTCAGGCGTTGTACTGGATAACCCTCGGCGAATACACCATGCATTACAATGCCGAAAACGGTAAGACCTTCAGCCTCGGCCAGCGCTTCGTTAGCGACACTATTATTGGTGAAATCGAATACCTCACCCAGACGCCCAGCCAGTTTTCCGTCGTGGCTCACGAGGCCATGGCGGTGAAAGTCATTCCGCTGGCGATGATGGACAGCATCCTCACCAGCCACGTGGAGGTCGGCGTTTGGCTTAGCCAGCTGCTATCCCTCAGCTACCAACGCGGTATGGCAAAAACCATGGAACGCTTCTTACAGCCACTGGTGTTTAACATCGTCGCCGACCTTTACGAGCGTCATCAGCAGCAAAAACCGCTGGTGGATTTCTCCCAGGTTTACCGCGAAGCCGAACGCTTCGGCTGCTCCGAGCGCACCTATCGGCGGGTGATCAATCAGCTGATGGAAGAGAACTACATCCAAAAAAACGCGAATGAGTATGTTATCTGCGACATAGACAAGTTCCGCCAGATATTGACCCATTCAGTCAGGGTGGGATAAGTAGCTCTAACGATTTGAATCGGAAAGCAAAAAGCCCGCTTAGTTTCCTAAGCGGGCTTTTCTAATTTGGCTCCTCTGACTGGACTCGAACCAGTGACATACGGATTAACAGTCCGCCGTTCTACCGACTGAACTACAGAGGAATCGCGTGAATGGGGCGAATAATATCGAGTGACATTGTTGATAGCAAAGATTTTTTTACTTCCACAATCTGATGGGAGACAATTTGTGCAGACGGCTCAAGAACGAGCGACTTTTCATCAATATTCATCAAATAAACTGAACCCTTAGGTTAAATAAATGAAATTTATTCTCATCCTGAGAGGCGTAGAGTAAGGGTATCGCTGTGCCATATCCTCTGGGGATAGGCCGGAATCTAAGGATACTTTTACTATGAAAAAGATTGGCTTTTTATCGTTCGGCCACTGGACGCCATCACCACAGTCGGCGACCCGTTCGGCGTCTGACGTGCTGCTTCAATCCATCGATCTCGCCGTGGCGGCTGAAGAGCTGGGCGCAGATGGCGCTTATTTCCGCGTTCACCACTTTGCTCGCCAACTGAGTTCGCCATTCCCGCTGTTGGCGGCTATCGGCGCAAAAACCAGTAAGATTGAGATTGGTACTGGCGTGATCGACATGCGCTATGAGAACCCGCTGTACATGGCTGAAAGCGCCAGCGCCGCAGACCTGATCTCCGGCGGGCGTTTGCAACTCGGTATCAGCCGCGGATCGCCGGAGCAGGTGATTGACGGCTGGCGTCACTTTGGTTTCCAGCCAGCCGAGGGTGAAACCGACACCGATATGGCGCGTCGCCACACTGAAGAGTTTTTAGAAGTGATACGCGGGAAGGGATTTGCCGAGCCGCATCCGCAGCCGATGTTCCCTAATCCACCGGGCTTACTGCGCCCAGAGCCTTATTCCGCTGGCCTGCGTGAGCGCATCTGGTGGGGGGCGGCGACCAACGCGACCTCTATTTGGGCCGCCAAGTTGGGAATGCATCTGCAAAGCTCGACGCTGAAATTTGATGAAACCGGCGAGCCGTTCCACATTCAGCAGGCGAAGCAGATTCGGGCTTACCGCGCTGCGTGGGCCGAAGCGGGGCATCAGCATGCGCCGAGAGTGTCCGTCAGCCGCAGTATTTTTGCGCTGATGAATGACCGTGACCGCGCCTACTTTGGTTCGAGCAGCAATGATGGCGATAAAATCGGTTATCTCGATGAGCAAACCCGCGCCATTTTCGGCCGCAGCTATGCCGCAGATCCAGAAACGCTGGTGAAACAGTTAAAACAGGACGAAGCCATCGCCGAAGCCGACACTATTTTGCTGACGGTACCCAACCAACTGGGTGTGGATTACAACGTGCACGTGATCGAGTCGATCCTTAAGCATGTCGCTCCAGCGATGGGCTGGCGTTAGGAATAGGGCATACGATTAGAGACACAAAAACCAAAAAGCCCGCTTAAGTTTCCTTAAGCGGGCTTTTCTAAATTTGGCTCCTCTGACTGGACTCGAACCAGTGACATACGGATTAACAGTCCGCCGTTCTACCGACTGAACTACAGAGGAATCGTGTGAACGGGGCGCATGATATCTAGAGCCCCGCGAGGTGTCAACGGCAAAATGGCGCTATTTGACTGACTGTTCAGCAACTGAGCAAAAAGGCCCGAAAAGTGCAAAAAAGGTGCGGCGAGGTCACAGTTTTTAGGCTGATTAAGCGTCGCACGGCTGGTTGCGCAGCAGCCTTGCCAGCGGGTCTTGTTTGTAAAAACGGCTAAAATGGCCGTAAACCAGCGGGAAGCGGCTCGAAAGCAGTTCTGGCGCACTGAAGAAGTACTCGGAGAGCACCGCGAAGCACTCTGCCGGGTCACTGGCGGCATAGGCGTCCATGCTGGCGGCCTCTTCGCCCACCATATCGATCTCATCCTGCAAATTTTCCATCGCGGCGTGCAGGTCATGTTCCCAGGCCACCACGTCGCGCAGCGGAATAGGGGGAATGCCGCTGACTTCGCCGCCGTTGCGCAGGTCGAGCTTATGCGCGGCTTCGTGGATGATTAGGTTAAAGCCCGAGGTGTCGAAAGAGTCCTCGATATCCTGCCAGTTCAGCACAATCGGCCCCTGATCCCAGCTCTGGCCGGAGTGCACCTGCGAACCCGCGTGAACCAGACCATTGTCATCCTGCCACGGGGTGTCCACCACAAAAGGCTCTGGGTAGAGCAAAATCTCGTGGAAGCCGTCGAGCCACTCCGCGCCAAGCTCCATTACCGGCAGGGCAAACAGCAGGGCGATACGCGCCTGCATCTGCTCGTTCAGCTCGATGCCTTGCAGCGGCACCAGCCGTTTTTGGCTCAACAGTTGACCGGCGACTTTCACCAGACGCTGGCGCTCTGGCTCGTCTAGCGAGGCAAACAGTGGAATATCCAGCGCGTCTTGCCACTGTTGCCACTTGTCGGTCTGAAGCTCATTCGATTTCCACGGCCACTTGATCATCGTCTTGCTCGCAAAGTGAACATTTAAATTCATACCCAATTTCAGTCTGTCCACCGAGTATTCAATCAGTTACGGCGGCAAATGTCTGTGACTAAAACCACGTTACGCCTTGCCAAGAGTTATCGGCGCGGGAGAATCGGACTGCAACCACTGCTTGGAGAACTCTTCTGGTGTCACGGGTTTACCGAAGAAGTAGCCTTGGAAGAACTCCAAATGATACGGCGTTAAGTAATCGACCTGCTCCTGCGTCTCAATGCCTTCCGCCACTATCACCATATCTAGCCTTTTGGCTAAATCAATCACGTTATCGACGATATGCCCGGAAAGCGCGTCAGTGCCGATACGGCCGATGAAACTCTGGTCAATCTTCAAAAAGTCGATATGGAATTTTTGTAAGTAGGTCAGGCTGGAGTGGCCGGTGCCGAAATCGTCAAGTGCGATAGACACGCCGAGGCGACGCAGGGCTTTGAACAGGCTGTCGGTGATGTCGCTCGGCTCAATCAGCTCGCGCTCGGTCAGCTCCAGCACCAGATTGATTTTTTTGCCTTTAAAGGCGTCGAGGAAGGTTTTGCAATCTTCAATCAGGCTCAAATCTTTGAAATGGCTGGCACAGATATTAAAGCCGAAATGGAAACCGTCCGGCAGGGTCGACAGCCGAGGGGAGAAATACTCGTGAGTCTGGGTCATCAGTTGGCGCGTCATCTCGACAATCATCCCGCTCTCTTCCGCCAGCGGAATAAACTGGTAAGGCGGCACCAGCCCGGCCTGCGGATGCTGCCAGCGCATCAACACTTCACAACCCGTCAACTGATAATGGGTGCCATCCACCACCGGCTGGAAGTAGGGCACAAACTCGCGGTTGGCGACGCTGGCTTTTAAAATCGCCAGAGGCGTGCCGACGCGTCCCAGCAGCATATAGGTCATCAACCCCATGAATACGCCGAGCAGCGGGAACAGCAGCAGGCTGAATGGCGAGTAGTCGAGCACGTAGCGCCAATGGTTGACGTGTTGAACTAACAGGGCGATTTGATAGGGATAGCGGGTGGAATCCAGACGCAGGCGCGTGCCTTTGAGGTTGTCTGCTCCTAAATGCACTTTGCCCTGATGGTCCATCCACTGGTCGCCAATGCGAATGATCAGTGACGAGCGGGTGCTGAGCAGGTCGAGGATGTTATGCATGTAATAGCCATCCACACCAATCAGTACGCTGTTATTGCCGTGCTGCTGGCGGTAGGCGATCAGCGGATGCTGCGGCGTCACGGCGTTGCCGGTCATCAGGTACAGCTTGCCGCCGACATACTGCCGGTCATTGATCGCGCCCTCTTGCGGGCCAAACAGCGCGGTGCAGTAGATGGTGTCACCGGTCGCCAGATTCACCGTGCGTACGTTGGGGACAATGGCAATTTGCCGCCGCATCTCCAGCACCACGTCGCGACTACAGGATTGCCCGAGGTAGGGCTGCAAGGCGGTGGCGGCCTGGTCGGCATTATCAAACATCTTATCAATCTGCTTCACCGCCTGCTCTAAACGCTGCTGGCCGTCATGTTGCAGCCCTTGCATGGTTTGCCAGGAAACGGAGGCCACGCCAAGCCCGACGATCAGCAGGAAAACCAAGGCTGACGCAGTGATGCGGATATAAGGTCGAATGATTTTGGCTCTTACCAAAATGAAGAGTCCCGAGGTCATAATTGAGAGGCGAAGTAATAGGCTAAATATAACCTATTACTGTTAAAACTGTTTTTAAAAACAGGCGAATATGATGTTTCTGAGCGTATCATCTGGCTTAGATCAATACTCTTATACACGGGGGTTTACATTCTTAGGATTTCTTTGATGGCTTATACTTTGTAGGATTTGTTTTTTAGGCGGTCAGTTGGCCGCGATGATTTTAAGGATTGAGCGATGCCCTCCCCACTGAAATTTCTGCTTCCCGCCGCCTTGTGTTCCCTGCTGTTAAGCCCCCTGGCGATGGCCGATACTCCCTCTTATGGCCCGCAGCTTGAGGGGTTTACTTATCCTTATCCGCAAAAGCACTTCTCCTTTAACTCTCAGGGCGAAACTCTGCAAATGGGGTATATGGATGTCGCGCCGGTCGGCCATAAAAATGGTCAGACGGTGGTGCTGATGCATGGCAAGAATTTCTGCGGCGCGACCTGGGGTGACACCATTAAGGCGCTGGCGGGCAAGGGCTACCGGGTGATTGCGCCAGACCAGATTGGTTTTTGTAGCTCGACCAAGCCGGGCGACTACCAGTACAGCTTCCAGCAGCTGGCGACCAATACCCATGAGCTGCTGAAAAGTCTGAATATTAAGAAAGCGGTGATTGTCGGGCACTCTACCGGCGGCATGCTGGCGACGCGCTACAGCCTGATGTTCCCCAATGGAGTCTCAAAACTGGTGATGGTCAACCCTATCGGGCTGGAGGATTGGAAAGCCAAGGGCGTGCCTTATCGCACGGTAGATCAGTGGTATGACCGCGAGCTGAAACTCTCGGCTGACAGTATTCGTCAGTACGAATTGAAGACTTACTACGTCAATAAATGGAAGCCGGAGTACGATCTCTGGGTAGACATGCTGGCGGGGCTGAATAACGGGCCGGGGCATAAGCTGGTGGCGTGGAACTCGGCGCTGATTTACGACATGATTTTCACCCAGCCGGTGGTCTACGAGTTTAAAGACCTTAAGGTGCCGACCACGCTGATGATTGGGACTTCTGACACCACGGCGATTGGCAGCGACATCGCGCCGCCGGCGGTGAAAGCCAAGCTTGGCCATTACAATGTGCTGGGCAAGCAGATCGCCAAGCTCATTCCCCACGCCAAGCTGATTGAATTTAAAGGGCTGGGTCACGCGCCGCAGATGGAAGAGCCGGAGAAATTTAACGCCGCGCTGCTGAAAACCCTCGCGCAATAACAGCATCCGCGCGGCGAACATGAGGGGCGCGCCGCGCGGATTGACTCTCTTAACTCGCTGCCTTAATTGGCTGTTTTACATTCTCGTAGAATATCCAACTGCGGGTCCAGCTCGTGGGTCTGCACGTTCATGGCGTCCAGAACGGTGTGGAATAAATTATCCTGCGACACCTCGGCATTTTTGCCTTTCCCCTGTAAACACGACAGGTTGACGCCATTGGCACTGGCGTAGCCTGGCGACAGCCAAAACAGCATCGGCACGTGAGTCTGTTCCGCCGGCGCCACGCTGTAAGGCGTGCCGTGCAAATACAGGCCATTTTCCCCCAGCGACTCACCGTGATCCGACAGGTAAATCACCGCCACGTTATAGCTGTCCTGATACTGTTTGGCTTTCTCAATCACCTGAGATACCACGTAATCGGTGTAGCGCAGCGTGTTGTCATAGGTGTTGATCAGCTGCTCGCGCGAGCAGTTTTCAATATCGCTGCGCGGGCAGTCCGGTTTGAAAACGGCAAACTCCGGCGGATAGCGTTTGAAGTAAGTCGGCCCGTGGCTGCCAATCAGGTGCAGGCCAATCAGCCGGTTTTTACCGTCGCGCTTGACCTCGGCGTCGAGATTATCCAGCAGCGCCATGTCATAGCAGGTGTCGCCGTCGCACTGTTTGTTGTCTTTGGCGGTGCTGATAATGACGTTTGGCACCCGGTCGCACACGCCCTTACAGCCTTCGTCATTATCTTTCCACGACACGGATACCCCGGCGCGTTGCAGAATATCCAGCAATCCCTCGCTGTTGCGCGCTTTATTGTTGTTGAAGTCGACTCGCTTCATATTGGAGAACATGCAAGGCACCGAAACCGCCGTGGCGGTGCCGCAGGAGCGGGTGTGGTTGAAGTAAACCACGTCCGGTATTTTCTGGGTGAAGGCGTTGGTGGGCTGGCTATAGCCGCCGGAAGATTGATTCTGCTCGCGCGCCGTCTCGCCAATCACCAAAAACATCAGGGTTGGTTTTTGCGCCGGTGACTGCACCAGCTTGGCATCTTCGCCAATTTTCTCGAACGGCCCGGCGTGGGTGAAGTAGCGATGGTTGTAATACTGGAAGGCGCTGTAGAGATAGTTGGTCGGCACAATTTCCAGATTCAGCGTGCGATTGCTGCGGCCCACCGAGGCGTAGTCTTTGTAATACACCGCGGCCACGGCGGCGACCACCAGCAGTGAGAGCAACATGGAGAGCAGGCGCACGCCAAGGCGGCGCAGTGCCGATTTCGGGTAGCTGACCTGAGTGAAGAACAGCAGCACGGCAGGCAGCAGGCCGGTGAACAGCACCCACAGCACCACGGAGAGGTTGAGGTAAGAAGAGGCTTCGCTCTGCTGGGTCTCAACAACGTTTTCAATCATTCCACGGTCAAACACCACCTGATATTTGAGCATGGCGTAGCTGACCAGGGCGCTTATCGGCAGAATGATAATGAAGAAGGGTTTAAGTAACGGCCGAAAGCTGAACGGCGTGAAGACGAAATTCAGCGCGACAAACAGCACCAGCGGAATGGTGAGAGCAAAGCCCAGATTGTAGGCCGGCAGCGCGTTAAGGATCCGATAGAAGTGCAATAAAATGGGGAAGTTAACGACAAAGGTAAAGTACAGACTCAACAGTAAAGTCAGCCAAAGGTAGCTGACTTTAGGAATAAAATTACGCAAGAAATGCTCCAACGAAAAGGGTCAATACCGGGGAAATTCTGAAGCTGAATGTCTCAACCTGACGCCACTTTAGCGATGCAAGCTTAAGAAAGCCTTAACCTGCGTTTGCAGACAGTTCATGGGCCTAAAGTTCATAAAATAAATAAAATATATAACCGTCTTTTGGCGGCGCAACGCCGTATGCTGGGTAACTCGCACGGCCTGGAAATTTCAGGCGTGGTGCTCTCTCCGTGCTTTCTGAATGCCTTCTGTTTTTTCAGCGCGACCTCGAATTTTGTCCGTTTTCTTCTTATAGAAAGCTTGTCTCAGAGACTGATTTAATCGGGTTCTGGAGGGTTTAGCGTTGATCTCAAATTCTGCCACGGTGGCAACTCAGGCAATTATTTCTCCCGGCGCGATTATCGGCGCGGGGGTGCAGATTGGCCCATTCTGCCTAATTGGCGAGCACGTCGAGATAGGTGAGGGGACGGTGATTGACTCCCACTCGGTGATCAACGGCCACACGCGTATTGGCCGCAATAACAACATTGGTCGCTTCTGCTCGATTGGCGAAGTGAATCAGGACTTAAAATATCGCGGCGAGCCAACTCGAGTTGAGATTGGCGACAATAACCAGATTGGCCGCAACGCTACCATCCATCGCGGCACCCAGCAGGGCGCGCAGACGACTATTATCGGTCATCGAAATCGGCTGTTGTCCAATGTTCACGTTGGCCACGACTGCCTGATTGGCAGCAGCACCGAGATCGGCAATAACACTGCTCTGGCGGGGCACGTGGTGTTGCGAGACTTTGCGCAGGTCGGCTCAATGTGCGCGATTCACCAGTTTTGCATCATCGGCTTCTCGGCGCTGATTGCGGAGCAATCCTGCGTGGTTCAGGACATTCCGCCTTTCGTCCGTGCCAGCGGCAACCGCGCCGTGCCGCAGGGGTTTAACCTGTTGGCAGAAGCTTACCTCTCTATCGATAAGCAGCAGCAGGCCGTGATGCGCCGAGTGTATGAGCAAATCTATCATTGCGGAATGGCGATTGAAGCCTTGAAAGTAGAGGTGCAGCGCCTGAGTAAAGCACACCCCGCGCTGCGCTGTTTTGAGGATTTCTTTGCTTTATCCACTCGCGGCATCATTCGCTGATGCTGCGAGTGGCCGGGGATTATCAGGCTTCCAGCGCCAGCAGGGCGAAGGTTGCCAGCCAGTGTTGGCCCATATAATCCGTGTCGAGGTGGTCCAGCGCGCTGTCTAAATGCTGCTGGGCGCTGTCACGCAGCGGGGCGACGCGCGGGTCGTCTGTCGGCAGGGCCGCCGCCAGCGAACGCTGACACCATGCGCGGCTGAGATTCAACCCGTCCAAATGACCAATCTTGCCGTCAGTTCGGTCCGTGACCGTGGCGGGCACAAACAGCGTTTGCGGCTGGCGCTGGGCCAGATCCGGCAAGAAGTCACTAAACCACTGGGAAAACTCGGCCTGCGGCAACACGCGGCGCATCAATTCGGCTTCCATCAAAGACGGGGATAAAAACTCATCGCCGCCCGGTTCCCACGCCTGACAATTCACATCATGCAGATGCCAGCGTTTGGCAGCCTCTTCGATTTGCGCGGTTAAGGCGTCATTCGCCACGCTGTGCGAATACTCTAGAGCCAGCGATAGGGCAAACGCGGTGTTGAAGTGGCTCCCTACCCGCAGCGGATAGGTGGCTTTCGGCAGAAATTCACAAAATGCCTGCTCGAAGAACTGGCTCATCGGCGCCAGCGTTTTCGCCCAACCGGCGGCCTGCGGCAGCTTCATGGCGTTTAACTGCTGCACCAGTCGCAGGAACCACGCCCAGCCGTAAGGCCGCTCGAACCCTTTATGCTGCGGCTGCTGTAGATAGGCCATCTCCCCGGCAACGTTTTCCGCCGTGAAGTGCTGCTCAACAATGGCAATAATCTGCTCGGCCTGCGGCAGTTGCGGGTATTTGTCGATTAAGCGCAGCAGCAGCCAGTAGCCGTGAACGCAGGAGTGCCAGTCATAACTGCCGTAAAAAATCGGGTGCAGCGCGCGCGGCGTTAGGGCGTCTTCTGGCCCGCTCATGGCATGCATCAGCTTATTGGGAAACTCGCGGTTCAGGTGATCCAGCGCCATCAGGGCAAAGCGGGACGCCATTTCTGGCGTCAGTTGCATCGTCATTTTCAATCTCTCCCGAGTTGGCGGTTAGAAGCGGAACACGAATAAATACATCAGCGCGGTGTTCACCAGCAGCAACAGGGCGCCGGTCAGCCACTGCGCCTTGATGACGCCGTTTTTATCCTGAAGCTCGAGCAGCGCGGCGGGCACGATGTTGAAGTTGGCGGCCATTGGCGTCATTAGCGTGCCGCAGAAGCCGGACAGCATACCGATAGCGCCCATAATCGCCGGATTTCCGCCCAGCTGGTTGACGATCAGCGGCAGGCCGATACCCGCGGTCATCACTGGGAAAGCGGCAAAACCGTTACCCATGATCATGGTAAACAGCGCCATGCCGAAAGTGTAAGCCACGATAATCGCCAGCGGCGAACCCAGTGGAATGATGCTTTTCACCAAGTCGGCCACCACGCCACCGACGCCCGCCAGAGCAAAGAGCGCGCCCAGCGCGGCGAGCATCTGCGGCAAAATTGCCGCCCAGCCCACGGTGTCCATGGTCTGCCCGCCTGCCTTGATGGCCTTCAGCGGCGAGTCGCGCAGCATCACCAGCGCCACGATAAAGGCAACCAGCGTGCCTAGCACCAGTGAGATCAGCGTGACGTTTTTGGCTTCCACCAGACCGCTATTTTTTAGGGTCAGGGTACCGACCAAGGTCACGATAGGGATCAGCAGGGCCGGAATAAAAAGCTTGTTGCCAAAGCGCTTGGCGCCGGCTTCGCGTCTGGCGGTGGCTTCCGGCTGGTCGTTATCCGACTTGCCTTTGCCCAGTTTGCCGGTCCCGGCAATCACCGCCAACAGGATAGCCATACAGCCCGTCACGAAGTGCGGCAGCTCGCCGCCAAGCAGGAAGGTCACGCCATACACTCCCCAGAACAGGGCGTTAACCAGACGGCGGTTGTTGGTTTTGTCATACAGATTGAAAATGGCGTAGGCGCAGAACATCAGGCCCGCGAGGATATAAACCGATTCTAAGCTGATCATTTGGCAATGCCTCCATGCTGAGCATCAAAACGCTTGGCCAGCGAGCGATCCAGCAGCCACAGGCGAATAAAGTGAATAATAAGCGCGGCGATGGCGGTGGGAATGGCCCAAACGGAGAGGTGCAGTGGCTCGACGGAGATCCCGTTTTGCTCCAGGAAGCCTTTGATCAGCAAGATAGATTGCACGGCGATAAAAATATCTTCACCGAAGAACACCGCGATGTTATCGACGGCGGCGGCGTTAGCGCGAATTTTCTGGCGAACGTCATTGGGCAAATCGCCATACTTAGTGACCGCCGCGGCTTCCGCCATTGGGGCAATCAGCGGGCGCACCATCTGCGCATGGCCGCCCAGCGAGTTCAGCCCCAGCGCGGCGGTGACTTGGCGCAGGAAGAAGTAGAGCATCAGCACGCGCCCGGTAGTGGCGGCGTGGATCTTAGAGATCAGGTCGCGCGCGCGCTCTTTCAGGCCGCTGCGCTCGAGGATGGCGATAACCGGCAGCGTCAGCCAAATCAGCCCCATATAGCGGTTCTCGGTAAAGGCTTTACCGAAGGCGCTGATGATATCCACCGTATGCATGCCGCCCGCCGCGCCGGTAGCAATACCGGCAACGGTGACGACTAAAAGTGGATTAAACCGCAGCGCAAAGCCCAGCACCACGATCGGGATGCCTATTAATACCCACATATTTCTTACCCCTGTTGTCTGTAATCTGTGAATGAACTCAACGTCCTGTCTTTATATTTTTTAAGCTGCGCGTTGCTCGCTAATAACCACAAAATAACCTTGAGTTATAAAGTAGACGAGTGAGGAATAACGCTCAGCTTTGTTCGGAAAGTACCAAGCAGTTCGGTGCAGCGCAAGACTGTGAATTGATAAGTGGCAGGACAAGAGGGAGGAAAATAAGCGAGTCTAAGATAAAGCTCAGGCTAATTAACTGGGTGTTTTATTTAGCATGGAATATTGTGCGGGGCGAGAAGTTTAGATTAGTGAATTAACCCCGCGAGACAGGTTGCGGGGTTAATGAACAATAAGGCGATGGTTAAGGCTTATTCGTCGTCTTCGTCGCCGTAATATTTTACGCCGAGCTTAATCAGGTCGCGGCCTTGAGCCTTGCGGTGCAAATTGCTGTCGCGCAGCGAGTAAACGCAGCCGCAATACTCTTGCTGGTAGAAGCGTTCGCGCTTGCTGATTTCAATCATGCGCGCCGAACCGCCTTTCTTGCGCCAGTTATAGTCCCAATAGACCATGCCCGGATAAGGCGCCGCCGCACGGTCGCCGCAGCCGTTAATCTGTTTCATGTCTTTCCAGCGGGAAATACCCAGCGAGCTGGAGATGGCGCTGAAACCGTGTTCATAAGCGTACAGCGCGGTGCGCTCGAAACGCATATCAAAACACATAGTGCAGCGAATGCCGCGTTCAGGCTCGTTTTCCATACCGCGCGCGCGTTCAAACCAATTGTCAGTGTCGTAATCGGCATCAATAAACGGAATACCGTGCTGTTCGGCAAAGCGCATATTTTCTTCTTTGCGCAGGGTATATTCTTTTTGCGGATGAATATTTGGGTTGTAGAAGAAAATGGTGTATTCAATGCCCGAGGCTTGAATCGCTTCCATGACCTCGCCGGAGCAGGGTGCGCAACAGGAGTGAAGCAGTAATTTATCATGCCCGTTAGGCAGGGACAGTTTTTCTCGGATCAGTTCGGACATCTTCTTCGCCTGTTACTAAGATTTTCTTTATCAAAATAGAATCATCATGATGGTTGATGCCTATGATAAAAGACAGTGCGCCACTGTCAAAAATTTCTTATTGATCTCCTGAATGACAACTTGGGCAATAATCAACAATGTTATGCTAACGACCGGGATGTTGGCCGAGCACGGCGCAATGCCCAGCAATTGAATGTTAAGGACGCAGACAATGCAGTTAATGAAATCGCACCATATCCGCTGGCTGAGTTTATTTATCGTGATGGGGGGGCTACTGTTGGTGCTGCCTCTGCACCTGTTGGCATGCTTTATCGCCGGATTCGTGGTGTTCGAGCTGGTTAATGGATTAACACCGCATTTCCAAAAAATCATCAGTGGCGATCGCGCCCGCTGGCTGGTGGTGGCGCTCATCAGCACCGTAGTAGTGAGCGTGCTGATTCTGGCGATTGCCGGGATTATCGACTTCCTGATGGATGATATTAAGAACCCGGTGGCCTTCAACGCCATGGTTTCTCGCTTGCTGAGTGACGCACAGGGGCGCATTTCGCCAGTCATGTTGCACTATCTGCCCGCCAATATTGAAGAGCTACAGCGCCAGTTCCTGCAATGGGTGCGCGAACACGTCGCCATGATTCAAACCGTGGGGAAAAACGCGGCCCACGCCTTTGTCACCATGCTGATTGGTATGATTCTGGGCGCGATTATCTCTTTGCAGCGCCCAGACAAAGAGAGTCAGGATGCCCCGCTGAAAAACGAACTGTTGCAGCGCGTGCGCCTGCTGGCTCAGGCATTTCGTAATGTAGTTTTTGCCCAGTTCCAAATCTCACTGATTAACACCGTGCTCTCCGGCGTGTTTCTGTTCGGCATTCTGCCGCTGTTTGGTATTCACCTGCCGTTGGCCAAAACGCTGGTGGCTTTTACCTTCATCTGCGGGCTGCTGCCGGTGATTGGCAATCTGATCTCCAATACGGTGATCTTCATTGTCGGCCTCTCCCTGTCACTGTGGGTAGGCGTCGGGGTGCTGGCGTACCTGATTGTCATTCATAAGGTGGAGTACTTCCTCAATGCGCGGATTGTCGGCACGCGCATTAACGCCAAGTCGTGGGAAGTGCTGCTGGCGATGCTTATCTTCGAATCAGCCTTCGGATTGCCGGGCGTGGTGGCCGCGCCGATTTACTACGCCTATCTGAAAAGCGAATTGAAACAAGCTGAGCTGATTTAACCTTTACCCTAGGTTCCCTTCTTGAAGTAAAACTCGTCATATTTCCCCCGGAGGTGCGGTGTTAATGCCGCACCTCTTGGGATACCGCGTCAAAAATCCTGAGAAAAACAGATTCGGGCAAGTAATCGCGAGGATCGTTATACGAAATCCCACTTGCCAAGGGGCATACTTAATATCGTTAGCGCAGGTTGCGCTGGCATTTATGTCTAACGATAACCCCTCAGGAGAGAACTCATGACACTTAACGTCCGAGGTTTTGCTGCTACGTCAGCCACTGCGCCATTGGCACCCCATAATTTTGAGCGCCGCTCGCCGCGCGATACTGACGTAGTTATCGACATTATGTACTGCGGCGTCTGCCACTCAGACATCCACCAGGCGCGTAATGAATGGCACCAGAGCATCTATCCGCTGGTTCCAGGACACGAAATCATTGGCCGCATCACTCAGGTTGGCGCCAAAGTGAAAGGCTTCAGCGTCGGTGATACTGTCGGCGTGGGCTGTATGGTCGATTCTTGTCAGCACTGTGATTCCTGCGCCGAGAGCCTGGAACAGTACTGTGAAGAAGGCGCAACCATGACCTACAACAGCTACGATCGTCATGACAACATGATGACCTACGGCGGTTATTCAGAGCAGATCGTCGTCTCTGAAAAGTTTGTGCTGCGCGTGTCTGAAAAGCTGGATATTAAATCTGCAGCGCCACTGCTGTGTGCCGGTATCACCACCTATTCCCCGCTGCGTCACTGGAAAGTCGGCAAAGGCCATAAAGTGGCGGTTGTCGGTCTGGGCGGTTTGGGCCACATGGGGCTGAAATTTGCTAAAGCGCTGGGCGCCGACGTCACGCTGTTCACCCGTTCCGCCGGTAAAGAGCAGGAAGCTTACCGTCTGGGTGCTGACCACGTGGTGATTTCTACGGATGAAAAGCAGATGGACGCGGTGAAAAACCACTTCGACTTCATCCTTGATACCGTGCCAAACCAGCATGATCTCAACCCGTACCTGAACACGCTGAAACGCGACGGTACCCATATTCTGGTCGGCCTGATCGAGCCAATCGAGCCTGCAATCCACAGTGGCAAGCTGGTGGGCGGGCGTAAAACCGTCGCGGGTTCACTGATTGGCGGTATCGCTGAAACTCAGGAAATGTTGGATTTCTGCGCCGAGCACAACATTGGTTGTGACGTCGAGATGATCGATATGCAGGACATTAACGGTGCCTATGAGCGTATGCTGAAAAGCGACGTGAAATACCGTTTCGTGGTGGATATGGCGTCTCTTAAAAACGCCTAATCTTCGGCGATTTGCCTGATAGTCGTCTAGCTCATGCGCCTGCAAACTTCGATTTGTGGGCGTTTTTTTATGGTCATTCTGAGCAAAAAGGGACGGGATGAAATCATTGCGTGCTGAAATTTCATCTTTCACCACTTCGCTGACTTCTCGCTTTGTGACGGCGGTGGTATTCTTCGGCTTTCGCCGAGCGAAGGAAAATCAGTGGCAAAGAATTTTGATGAATTAATCAGAGATATTGATCTGATGATTGAACACGTGGACGGTCTGAAAAACCTTCCACCGCGCGCAAAAATTGTAGATGCAGTGCCCGCTGATAAGCCTGCCTACGACTCTTTTTGTGAAATCTATGCGCTAAAAGCGGTGATGCGGGCCTTTATTTCCTCGGTCGATACCATCGTAAAAGTTCAGATTGCTAAAAAAGTCGAACAGGATATTGGCCATCTGGAAAATACCGTGCGTTCCATTGGCGGCGGTAACGCCGATCCTGAGGACCTGGCGCAAATTACCGCCTATGTGCGCCATGCCGTATCGGAATTAATGGACTAATCAGGTTAGGGTCTGAAGACAGAACCTAGCCTGAAAACAAAAACGTCGTTTATCTATTGGGATAACCGGCGTTTTTTTATGTTTGAATTTGGCTAAATAAGCCGGGCAGGGCGCGAGAATAGGTTTTCTAGCCAGAAAATAGCTATTCTTGAGCCATTATCTTCTCAGGATGAGCATTGTTATGGCACATCGGTTTCGTTCTATCGCGTTGCTGCGCAGGCGCTGCTACCAGCTGCTGTTTGATAACTATACGCGCAGCGGGCGGCGCATGGAGGCGTTCTGGGTTCTGACCGCCATTCTCAGCGTGATTGCGCTGTTTTTTGAATCCAGCGCGCACACTCTTTTCCCCCATACGCCCAACATCATGCAGTTCTTCGGTCTGATCGAGCTGGGCTTTACCGCGATTTTTACCGTGGAATATGTGTTGCGCATTTTTGCCACTCCGAGCAAAGAGCGCTACCCGCTGAGCTTCTTCGGGCTGGTGGATCTGTTGACCATTCTGCCACTCTATATCCTCTGGCTATTCCCGTCGCTGGTGAGTACCGGCGATATGGTGGTGCTGATTCGCCTGCTGCGAATATTGCGCGTGCTGAGGGTGCTCAAGCTGCTGCGCTATATGAATGAGGCGGGTGTGCTGTGGCGCAGTTTGATGCGCGCGCGACATAAGCTGACCCTATTCTTCGGCTTCGTGGCGATCATTCTCTGCCTGTTCGGCGGGTTAATGTTTGCTATAGAAGGAGGGCGCGACGGCTTCACCTCGCTGGGGACCTCGGTCTACTGGGCGGTGGTGACCCTGACCACGGTAGGGTATGGCGATATTACGCCGCACACGCCGCTCGGACGGGTACTGGCTTCCGTTTTGATTTTGCTGGGCTATTCGATAATCGCGGTACCTACGGGGATCTTGACGGCCTATATGTCGCAAGAACTGCAAAAAGGGCGTGAGCAGCGTTCTTGCCGCCACTGTCATCACATCGGCCATGAATTAGATGCACGTTTTTGCGACCATTGTGGCACCCGATTGCCGGCGCTTAGATCTCAACTTATTGATAAAAAACCAAATAATCGTACGCTTAACGAGCGCATTGATGATTAATGCGCCATTTTCGTTACTTTAGGCAGGTTATTAGATAAAAAGAGTTGCTATTAGGAGGCAGTCATGAGTAAATACGTTCCGGCCTGTGGTACAGACCTATTTATGCACGACATCCTGAGTAAAGTGGTTCAAATTTAAAGCGTTATCCTCGATAACCCTGATCTGACGAATTTCCTTCTTAGTGCCTCCATAAGTAACGACTGAAATCCGGCTATAACATGCCCATGGTGGCTAAATTTATTTTTTAAAGGTAATTCCTATGTCTATGATGAAAGGTCAGGTTAAGTGGTTTAACGAGTCTAAAGGCTTTGGCTTCATCACTCCTGCTGATGGCAGCAAAGATGTGTTCGTACACTTCTCTGCAATCCAGGATCAAGGTTTCAAGACCCTGGCTGAAGGCCAGAATGTACAGTTCTCTATCGAGAACGGTGCTAAAGGTCCGTCTGCGGCTAACGTTACCGCTATCTAATCTCGCTTTTGCGCTGTTTACAGCACATTAACGAAGATTACAAAAACCCGCATATGCGGGTTTTTTTACGTCTGGATTTCGCCAAAGCCTTTATCTAATGCACGGTATTTCTCGCTAAACGCTTTGCCAAAGTCTAAGCCGCATGCCTTTTAAGGCGCACTGTACTACAATCAACAACATGGATAATAACGGGGTAACTCGATGAAAGTTAACGATCTGGTGACAGTTAAGACCGACGGCGGCCCGCGCCGTGAAGGCAAGGTTCTGGAAATTGAAGAGTTTTACGAAGGCGTGATGTATCTGGTTTCTCTGGAAGATTACCCGGCCGGGATCTGGTTCTTCAACGAAGTCGACAGCAAAGACGGCACCTTCGTTGAGCCTCGCGTGGCCAGCAGAGACTAACCGCTTTGGCTTTTCGCTAAAACTAAAAAACACCGGAGCAGGAGACTGCATCCGGTGTTTTTGTTTATGGGGCTAACAGCACTGGAGGTTAGAAGGTTTCCCAGTTCTGGTTATCGGTCGCCAGTTTGTTCTCTTTCAGTGGCTCAACTAATGCCAACGTCGGGCGGCGGGGCGCAGTGGTGATTACTTTGCTATCAAGGCGGAACACCGCGACGGCCTGCGTCAGGCGCTCTGCCTGCTCCTCCAGCGATGCCGCCGCCGCAGAGGCTTGCTGCACCAGTGAAGCATTCTGCTGGGTGACGCCGTCCATCTCCGATACCGCCTGACTTACCTGACTGATGCCCCGGCTCTGTTCATCTGACGCCGAGGCGATTTCGTCCATAATGTCGGTCACATGGCTGACGGCAGTGACGATTTCATACATGGTGTCGCCCGCGTCGCCGACCAGCAGGCTGCCTTCGCCCACGTGATCTACCGACTCTTCAATCAACTGTTCAATCTCTTTAGCGGCCTGCGCGCTGCGCTGCGCCAGATTTCTCACTTCACTTGCCACCACCGCAAAGCCGCGACCCTGCTCACCGGCCCGGGCAGCCTCTACTGCAGCGTTAAGCGCCAGAATGTTGGTTTGGAAAGCAATGCTATTGATAACGTTAGTGATCTCGGCAATTTTGGTCGAACTGCGCGAGATGTTTTCCATAGTGCTCACCACGCTGGCGACGATATCTCCGCCTTTCTGCGCTTTCTCGGAGGCGTCGGCGGCCAGTTTGCTGGCGTGATGGGCGTTTTCCGAATTGAGTTTTACCGTGGCGGTGAGCTGTTCCATGCTGGCGGCGGTCTGCTCCAAGGCTGCGGCCTGCTGCTCGGTGCGCGAGGAGAGGTCAGTGTTGCCGCTGGCAATCTCGGTGGAGCCTTGGTAAATCGAGGTCGCACCTTCGCGCACGGTCAGCACGGTACTGGCGAGTGAACTCTGCATATGGTCAACGTTAGTGCTCAGCACGCCAATCTCATTGCGACCCGCGATGTCGGAAGGCTGGGTGAGATCTCCCTGCGCGATGTGCTGAATGCGATTCACCAGACGGTTAATCGGCGTGATGATCACTTTGCGCATAATGAAATAGGTGATAACCGTCAGCAGCAGCGCCAGAGCAAAGGCGCCTGCCATCAGGGCGTAACCCAGCTTGGCGTCGGCGTGGGCACGCTGGTTAATCTGATTGGCGGTATCGGTGCGATAAGTAATGGCTGCCAGCAGCGGCGCGTTGTTGGCCTGATCCAGCCCGCGCAGGGTTTCGGCTTCCTGCGAAATGACTTCTTCAAAATGGGACTGGCGGGCAGACTCTAGCATCGGCGCCATGCCTTGCTTGAGATAATTGTCATATGACTTTTTCAGCGGCTCGTCGAGAGCATGGTCAGTCTCGGTTTGATGCGGACGGTCGATGTACTGCTTGAAGGCATCTTGCGACTGCTTAATGCGCTTTTGCGCCTCAGTAATGTTCTTCTCAAAGGTATCCTGATCGCTGACGCGCGCGGCGGCGGCGGCCTGAATCAACAGCAAACGCGCGGTGCGCAGATGGTTTGAACTGTTGGAAAGGGCCAGGCGAATCTGTAGCTCCTGCGTGGCGTTTTCCAACGCATCGTTACTCTGCTTGAGGAAGAAACTCGACGTACCGATGGAGAGGGCAAACAGAATGAGGATCCCGGCGAGAATGGTGCTGATCAAGGTGATCAGGCGAATATTGCTGATAAAAGAGGTGGCTGGCTTCTCGGTTGCACCGGGAATGGCCGTGGTAAAGGTGTCCATATTATTCCGCTCTGTTAGTCCTGCATGTGCGACAACTCTGGGCGCATAGGGTACAGGCCACGCACGCGAGGTTTTCTTTGCACACTTCAACAATCAGGGGTTGCCAGCGGGCTAACCCTGCCGTGACGAAAAACGCCATCTATAGTCATCGGCATTTGGCGGAGGAGGTTGAATTTATAAGTGAGATCCGGCTCGCATTTTTGTCATAAGAGCGGGGACTGTCAGAAGTCAGGCGGCCGCAGCCGCCTTGAGGTATTGCGCAGAGTTTACCAGTAGGGTTTCCAGCACTGCGTCAGGCGTACCAGCGCCTCGACATAGAAGTAGTCACCCCAGCTAGAGCACTGATCCACCCCTTTGCCGCTCGCCATGTGGTAGACGGAATGCTTGAGCAAGCCGTCGCAATCTTCGTCATCGGCCGCCAGATAATTGGCGGTCAGCGACGCCATGATGCGCAGCGCCATCTCCTCATAGTAGGCGCGTGTTTCATCCGTGGCGGGCAGCGCTTGGGTCAAGTCCAGCAGGCCGCACACGGCGATGGCGGCGGCCGAGCTGTCGCGCGGCTGGTCGGTGCCGAGCAGGGCCAGATCCCAGTGGCAGACGTCATCTTCCGGCAGGCGATTGAGGAAGTAGTGAGCCAGTCGCCGCGATAACTCCACCATCTCCTTGTCGCCGGTATAGCGGTAACTGAGCAGGAAGCCGTAAATCCCCCAAGCCTGCCCGCGCGACCAGCATGAATCGTCGGCATAGCCTTGGTGAGTATTGCCAAAGCGCGGCTCGCCGGTCACCGTATCCATATAGTAGGTGTGGAAGGTCGAGGCGTCCGGCCTGACAATATAGTTGGCAGCCTGCTGAGCATGGCGGCGCGCGGCCTCGGCGTAGCGCGGTTCCCCGGTTTGCTCGCTGGCCCAATAGAGCAGCGGCAGGTTCATATTGCAGTCAATGATCATCCGGCCAGCCTGTTCCGGGTCGCGTAAATCGCCCCATGCCTGAATAATTCCCGACTGCGGGTTAAAGCGTTCCATGAGGGCATCCGCCGCCAGCAGGGCGAAGCCTCGCGCCTCGCGATTGCCAGTGAGTCGCCACGCGCTGACGCAGGAGAGGGTATAGAGGAAGCCCAAGTCGTGAGTGGCGGTGTCGATGCGATTAGCAATTCTGTTGCCGAAGGAGTGGATGTGCTGCTCCGCCGCCAGCCGGTATTTCTCCTCGTCGGTCATCTCCCACGCCAGCCACAGCTGTCCGCTCCAGAAGCTGGTGGTCCACTCGACATTTTCGGTTAACGCAAAATGGTTGTTTTCACAGGTTTCAGCCGGGAATTTCCCCTCGAATTTGACCCTGTTGCGGTCGATTTTCTTTAGCACCCGCTGGCGGGCTTCTGCCAACTGCTGGCGAAGAGCAATTTTGTCCAATTGGTTTAGCTCAACCGGCAGCAGCTTCTCTTTGGTTATGGTCACGGTCATTATTTCTCCCTTAGCAATCGAGTCGCAAATTAGTGTTTTACGGGGGTTAAAGGCGCGGCGGCGTTAACCTCTGGGGGCGTCGGGGCCTGAACCACGCCATTACGGCGGCTGTGGCAGGCTGACAGGGTAAAGGCGGAAATCAGGGTGAAGCACAGCGCGATGCCACCCATGATCAGGTAGGTATGGGCAAAGCCGATGCGGTCATAGAAGTAGCCAGCGGGCGGGGCGACCACAATGGAGCCGACATAAATCATCGCCTGATAGCCCAGCAGGTACATGGTGGCATTGACGCGTTTATGGAAATGCTCGGCGATATATTTGAAAACCGACACCAGAATCAGGGCAATTTCGAGACCATAGAAGGGTTTGATGATCGAGATAATCAGCGGGTCATTGGTCAACCCAGAGGCAATCAGCCGCACGCCGACCACCACCCCAACCAGCAACAAGCCCTTTTTAGCACCGAAATAGTTCACCAAGAAAGGGATCACCATCATCATCAGGAACTCGGTGCCAGACTGCACGGTGCTGAGGTACCCGTACATGGCGTTGCCTTGCTCTTTGGTCGGGAAGAAGGTGACGAAGTAGCGCGAAAACTGCTGTTCGGCGACAAACATCACCCAGGCGACACCGGCGACGTACAGGGAAAACATCCAGAATTTGCGATCCTTCAGCAGCAGAATGACATCGCTAAAAACGATTTTGTCTTGCGAAATCACATTGTTATTGCGCATTTCGGCTTCGCCAATTTTTAGCGACAGCAGCACGCCGAGCATCAGCAGCGAACTCAGGCTACTCAGACTGAAGTTCCACGCCGGAGAGAGGTTAAACAGCAGGCCGGAAAACGACGCCGCCACCGCCCAGCCGAGCGAGCCCCACATGCGAATCTGCCCGAACTCCATGCTGTACAGGCGGCTAAAGCGATCGGCATAGGATTCCGATGCCGCGACGCCCGCGTACCAGCCCAGGCTTAAATAGAGCGCGCCGATAATAATGCCGGTCATTAAATGGGTTTCCAGCAGGGGCTGGTAAACATAAATAAAGAAGGGGGCCATCATGGCGGAGACGATCACCACGAAATAAAGCAGGCTTTTACTCATGCCTATTTTATCCATGATATAGCCATAGACCGGTTTCATGACCACGGCGAAAACGCCGTTAATCGCAAATACCGCGCCGATATCCATACTGTCTAATCCGGCCTTTTGTCCCAGCCATAACGCATATAAGCCGAAGCTGGAAGACCAGGTGAAGAAATAGAGGAAGATGAAACTGCTCATTTTATAATAAGCAGACTTACTGGCTGTTTTTATTGTTTTCATACTGACTCCTGACAACCGAATAATTAAAGGATGACGGTCCAGTGACGGCCCTGATAGTGGATCTCTATCTCGCTTTCACCGCGAATAACGCGGGGTAAGATTTTTGGCATAGCTGATACATCGGCAGAGGCGAACACGGCGGACATCAGCCAGTGCGAGCCGGGGGAAAGGGAGGTTTTGAGCAGCGGTATAGCCGCGGTTTCGGCGAACATAATGCTGCTATTGGGCGGCGTTACCACGCTCGCCGCCTCGCGCGGGGTAGCCTCGCCGACGTCGGCGATGTGGCTGTAGCCATTACAGGCGACGATCCGGCTTGATGAGGTATTTACACCTAACTGTACCTGCGTCTGGCGGTCATGGATCACCGCGAAGCCGCCTTCGACTGCGTCGAGTGCGCGGGCGCTGGTCAGATGGTGCAAACGCAGATGGCCCTCGCCGCAGGGGAACAGCCAGCTTTTCACTTCCACGTCGTGCCAGGGTTTCCAGCGCGAATAAATCACCTCTGGGCGCGTCACTGCCTCTTCGCAGCCACGGCGTCCACGGTAGTAGCCATCACCTTCTGACAGCACCAGCATGGAGTCGCAGCCCGCGTGATTAAGGCCAAAGCGGCCGCGGTCGAGGGTGAAACCAAACTGGCTGGAGTAGGCAAACTTGGTGTATTTCGCCTCGGTATTGACGAAGTTATTCAACTCCAGCTGGCCTGACGTCAGCATCACCACGTGCCGTTGCGCCGCGTCGCGCAGCAATATTTGATTGGCGTGAGGAATGCCGTGCGGGCTGTTGAGCTGAGGCAAAGGCAGCTCTTGCGCCTGCCAGAAAGCATGGTTCTCGGGCAATGCCAGCACCAGAAACAGCTTGCAGGCCCAGTAAGGAGAGCCGGGCGCGTTGTAATCCTCGGCCATCACCAGATTCGGCGTGTGATAGCCAATGCTTAGCACGCCGTCGCGGTCAAAAATCGGCTGTTTCAACCAGCTGCGCAGGTGGCGCAGGACAATGCCTTTAATGACGCCGGGGGAGTAAACCTCCAGCCCGCTAAAGGCGGCGGCGCTCCAGAAGGCGGCTTCGGCGAAGCGATAGGTCATGCTGCGGCCAAAGGGCACGGCGGCCCCTTCGGCGGAAAACAGGCTGATGAAATCCCCGGCGAACTGCTGCGCGCGCTGGCGCAATTGGGCACAACGTTGGGCATCGACATCCGCCATATAGTTGGCGTACAGCAGGCCGTAGTAGTGAAATGCCATCGACACATAGTAGTCGCGCGGGCGATCCGGCCCGTCGGAATACCAGCCGTCGCCGAGGTAATAGGCCTCCATCAGCGAGAAACGGGCCTCGACCGCCTCGCGGTCCCACGGCAAACCGGCCTGCTTGCAGCCCATCTGCACCATGATGGGGAAGTAATTCCAGTTGTTATTAGGGATGGTGGCGTCTTTGCCTTGGTTAAGCCAGTCAATCAGGTTGTGCTGCTCGGCGTCACTGAAATAGGCCAGCAACCTTTTATCTAGCAGCGCCAGGCCGACGCCAAAAGCCGCCATTTCCACACAGCGCTGGTCAAAGTCGTGAATATCGCCCCAATACTCGGCATGCTCGGGGTTGGTGCCGTTGCGGATCGCCGTGAGGTAAAACGACAGGTTTTCACACTCATCGCCATTAGCGAGTAGGGGGAAAATGCCCCACAGCATGCGCGACAGGGCTTCCATCTTCGCTATCTTTTTACCGTAATGGGTGGTGGAGTGGCCGAGGTCAATGCCGCTTTTGCCTTCTTCGGTATAGGGCGCGACGGCAGACAGCATATCGCCCAGCAGATCTTTCACCTGTTGGCGAGTGCGTAGCGGGTAATCACTCTTGATTTTCACCTGATTCATTCGATATTCCTTCTCCCGAAAGGGCTGAGAAAATAATGGCATTAAGTATGTGAAACATTATTTCAATTCTATTTTTACGCTGTTTCATCAACTGCAACGAGTGTGTAACTTGCCATTGGAATATAGAGAATCTGTTTTGCTCGATTGTTATACGGGTCACATAACAGTGCATTTTTTTAAATTGCTATTGCTGATTGGAGCAGAAAAGAGCCTAAATTATAAAAAGTGACTTAAAAGTTTTAATTTCTTGTCATCGGGTGGGGGAGCTTTATGGCGGTGACCGACTTTCTCGAACGCATTGCATTAAACGATCGGCAGATCTCGTTTAATCGCATGAGCAGGGGCAGCGCCAATTATTTTCATTGGCACCAATGTTTAGAGATGCTGTTTATCAGTCAGGGGTACGGGATAGTGATTGTTGATAATCAACAGTACACGCTGCGCCCCGGCCGCCTGTTTGTCTTTCCGCCCTTTAAGTTGCACAAGGTGTTTGTCGAGCAGAGTGAGAAAAACCACTATGTCCGCACCACGGTGCATCTTGATCACCTGCTGCTGGACGGCTTTTTGCACTGTTTCCCCCAGCGCCGGGCGCACTTCTCACACCTGTGGGGCGCGGAGAGCGATGCGCATATCTTTGATTTAGCAGATAACGCTCAACATATCGAAACCATTCTCGAAAGCTTCCAGCGGCTACAGCTGGCCGCCACGCCGCAGTGGGAGGATATCGCCATGATGATATTGCAGCTGATGGAGTTCATGCCCGAGCAGCAGGTGAAGCGCAAAACCGTCAGCCGCACCACGGCCTCCAAAGTGATGCAGTGGATAGAAGAGAATTACGTGATGAAGTTTTCGCTGGCCGAGTTATCGACGGCGATTGGACTGTCGCAAAGCTATATTTCGCGAGTTTTTAGCCAAGAAACGGGCGGCTCGGTGGTGGACTATTTGGCGACGCGGCGCATCAAACGCGCCTGTGAGCTGCTGCGCTCCACCGATATGCGGATAGAAGAGGTGGCGAGTCAGTGCGGGTTTGCCGATACGCCCTATTTTATTACCTGTTTTCGTAAGTTGATTGGCCGCACCCCGCTGCAATATCGCAAAGCGGCGTTTCGGCTTGAGCTTTAAACAATAATTCATTAATTCATAACGTTTTGTTAACTTGGGTGGTCACGGAATCCTCTTAAAAAACGGTTTTTTGCTGCTTTTATGAGCGCTCTTAATCGGCCGTTTCTTTAGCGATATCAAAATGGTTAAATTATCGCTCATCCCCCGTATGCCGGAGCTTTGGCATGCCGTAAGCCCGCGTTCTGTGCAAGCTATTTTTAGCTGAAAGCATTCAATTTTGTGGTACTCGCCATGGGAATTTTACGTTAGCCTTAGGGTCGTATTTTTACATCCCGCAGATGCCCTTGTGTGCCACTTTCGGCAACATGCCTTTCGGCGCTACGGCGTTGCGGATAACTTGACTTGCCCGGCACAGGAAACCCTCTGGCATGGAACGAAGAGCATTTATTAAAGCGTCAATGGCGTTTGCCGCCTACTGCGGGGTGCCAGCAATGGCATCAGTGTTCACGCGATCTGCTGAGGCAGCGCAGGGGAATGTTGCAGACGGTGGTGCAACGTCTTTTGACTTCTCCGTGTTGCAAAAGATGGCCAGCTCCCTGGCGTCGAAGCCCTACGGTGGCGCGCCGCAGCCTCTGCCTAAAACGCTGGCAGAGCTAACACCGCAGGCGTACAACGCCATTGAATATGATCACGCCCACTCCCTGTGGCATGACCTGCCAAACCGCCAGCTGGACGTCGAGCTGTTCCACGTCGGCATGGGCTTTAAGCGCCGCGTGCAGATGTATTCCGTTGATGCCGACAAAAAACAGGCGCGTGAGATCCACTTCCGCCCTGAATTGTTCCAGTATCACAATGCCGGGGTCGACACCAAGCAGCTGGAGGGCATTACCAACCTCGGGTTCGCCGGTTTCAAAGTCAACAAAGCCCCTGAACTGACCCGCCGTGACGTGGTTTCTTTCCTGGGTGCGAGCTATTTCCGCGCCGTGGATGACACTTATCAGTATGGCTTATCTGCCCGTGGCGTGGCCGTCGACACCTTCGTCGGCCAGCCGGAAGAGTTCCCGGACTTCACCGCGTTCTGGTTTGAAACGCCAAAATCTGGCGACACCACCTTCACAGTTTACGCCCTGTTGGATGGCCCAAGCGTCACCGGCGCTTACCGTTTCATCATTCACTGCGAGCCAACGCGCGTAGTGATGGAAATCGAAAAGCACCTCAATGCGCGTCAGGACATCAAGCAGCTCGGCATCTCGCCAATGACCAGCATGTACAGCTGCGGTACCAGCGAGCGCGGACGCTGCGACACCATTCACCCGCAAATTCATGACTCGGATCGCCTGGCCATGTGGCGCGGCAACGGCGAATGGGTTTGCCGCCCGCTGAATAACCCGCAAAAGTTGCAGTTCAACGCCTTTGCCGATGAAAACCCGAAAGGCTTTGGCCTGTTACAGCTCGACCACGACTTCAACAATTATCAGGACGTGATTGGCTGGTACAACAAGCGCCCGAGCCTGTGGGTGGAGCCGGTCGGCAACTGGGGGAAAGGGGCGATTAACCTGCTGGAGATCCCAACCACCGGCGAGACGCTGGATAACATCGTCTGCTTCTGGCAGCCGGAGAAGCCGGTCAAGGCTGGGGATAATTTCACTTTCAGCTACAAGCTTTACTGGAGCAGCGAGCCGCCGGAGCGTAGCCCGTTATCCAACGTGCTGGCCACCCGCACCGGCATGGGCGGTTTCCCTGAGGGTTGGGCGCCGGGCGAACATTATCCTAACGTCTGGGCGCGCCGCTTCGCGGTCGATTTCATCGGCGGCGAACTGAAATCCTACGCCGATAAAGGCATCGAGCCGGTGATTAATGTTTCTGCCGGTAAGATTAAAAACATTGAAATCCTGTACGTGCAGCCGTTCGATGGTTATCGCATCCTGTTCGACTGGTACCCGGACAGCGATTCTGTCGCGCCGGTCGAGCTGCGCATGTTCCTGCGCTCGGGTAATACCGCGCTGTCAGAAACCTGGCTTTACCAGTATTTCCCACCGGCCCCGGATAAGCGTAAGTACATTGATGACCGCCAGATGAGCTAATCTGCTGGCGATGCAGAAATGAGAAAGCCCCGTCTCTTGCGAGCGGGGCTTTTTTTACTTCTATTTTTTTACTTCTATATTCGCAGGTGAATCAGAAGCTTATCTTGCTGGTTACCCGACACAGGAGACCCACGCAATGATTCTTAGAACGCTTTTACCAGAACTTCTCTTTGGGAAGGTTCTTGGCCGGTTCTCAGCAGGCTATCGAAGGATTTCTCCATCTTTTTCACTTGCTGCAAAAATTCTTGTGGCGAGAAATCGTGTGATTTGCCGCTCATATAAGCGAGAGCCAATTCTTTAGCCTGGTAGCGCTGGAAGTTATACATGTTATCCCCCAATCCCTGCATATTTGGCGCTGTTTATTGATTGGCGCGCCAGCTAATTCGGAATTTATTAAATTTAAAATGAAAAGTTAAACAGGATGGCTAACAGCGAGCTGACCTTGTGCAACTGCTTACATCGTGCTGCCAATGCGATGCATTCTACGGCATCCATTGATAAGTGAAAGCCGCTTTAATTGATGGATTCGATAGTTGAAACTTTATAAAAACAGTTGAAGCGACCCTATTTCCCGTGTGCAAAAAAGACCTCGTTTTCTGCCTTAAATTCTTAGCTTCCCATGCGATCATTATTAGATTTAATAATGTGACTTTGGCGCAGAACAGGCTAGGCTCAGGGTAGGTTTTTCAATGGAAAGAGGTTTTTATCATGAGTAAATTTATCTTCTCTTCACCTCGAAAATACGTACAAGGCAGTGGCGTACTGGACGAACTCGGCGGCTATCTTCCGGCGCTGGGCGGAAAATCCTTCCTGATAGCTGATGATCTGGTTTGGGGACTGATAGGCGAGCGCGTTAAAAGCTCGTTGAAGCAGGCCGAAGTCGAATTTCACTTCGAAAAATTTAATGGCGAAGCTTCGGCGAATGAAATCAGCCGGCTGACCGCCATTGCCCGTAAAGCGGGCACTCAGGTGGTGGTCGGGCTGGGCGGCGGTAAAACGCTGGACACGGTCAAAGCCATTGCCGATGAGTTAAAGCAAAACGTGGTGATTGTGCCGACGGTGGCTTCTACCGATGCGCCGTGCAGCGCGCTGTCGGTGATTTACACCGACGAAGGGGTGTTCGATACCTACCGTTTCTACAATAAGAACCCTGACCTGGTGCTGGTGGATACCCACGTCTGCGCGCAGGCCCCGGTTCGGCTGTTTGCATCAGGAATTGCCGACGGCTTGGCGACCTTCGTCGAGGCGCAGGCGGTGCTGCGCTCCCACTCGCACTCCATGGTCGGCGGCGACCCAACGATTGCCGGTATGGCGATTGCCGAAGCCTGTGAGAAGACGCTGCTGACCTACGGCTACAGCGCTTATACCGCCGTCGAGCAGAAGCTGGTCACTCCGGCAGTGGAAGCCGTGGTGGAGGCCAACACCTTGCTGTCCGGGCTTGGCTTTGAAAACGCCGGGCTGGCCGGGGCTCACGCCATTCACAACGGGTTTACCGCTGTTTCCGGCGACATCCACCACCTGACCCACGGCGAGAAAGTGGCCTATGGCACCCTGACGCAGATGGTGCTAGAGCAGCGCCCGGATGAAGAGATTGCCCGCTACATTCGCTTCTACCGCTCCATCAACATGCCGACCACGCTCAAAGAGATGCATCTTGAGAAAGAGTCTTACGAGAATCTGGTGAAAGTCGGCAAGCTCGCAGGAGGCGAGGGCGATACCCTCGGCAACCTGAATCGTAATCTGTCGGCGGAAGATGTGGCAAACGCCATTCTGGCAGTGGACGCCTTCAGCAAAACCGTGAAATAAATCGGCTCACTCCCCCTGTTCAGGGGGAGTTTTTATAACCTCGCCAGCACCCACGGCATCACCACCGGCAACTGCGACAGCAGGTAAAGTATCAGCCCGATAAAGGCGCCAACCAGCGTGCCGTTGATGCGAATAAACTGTAAATCCTTGCCGATATTCAGCTCAATCTGCCGCGACATATCCCGCGCATCCCAACTTTTCACCGTGTCACTGATATGGCGAGTAAGAAACTCTGCGAAGTCAGGCGCCATGCGCGCCGCCACGGTTTCCATCTGCAGATTCAGCGAGTCGCGCAGCTTTTCATCCTGCTCCAAAGCCTGCCCCAACCACTGTCCCGACTCGGTAATTTTCAGCCGCACCCGCGAGTTTGGGCTGTCTAAATCCTCTCTTAGCCAGCCGCGCATGTCGCTCCACAGCTGCATGACGTAATCATTCAGTTTTTCGTCATTCTTCAAATACTGCTTAATCTCTTCAGCTTTTTGCGCGGCGGCGGGGTCGGTTTGCAGCGTCCAGATGAATTTCTGCACCGAACGGTCAAAGCCTTTGCGGAACGCGTGGCTCTGGTCATTGCCCATATCATCCAGTACCGAGTTAACGGCGTTCGACACCATATCCGCGCCGTTGCGCCCCAGCCAGCCGGTAGGCAGTAGCTTAGCGGTCAGCGGGTGTTCGCGCTTCATCCAGTTGACGATTTGGGTGGAGATAAAGCTGCGCGTGCTCTCCTTGGCGAGCAGGGCTTCCAGCTGGTCCATCGCCTGATCCAGCAAAGCCTGATGCCGTCCGTCTTTGGTCAGGCTCTCCAAAATGGTGGCTACCGACTGCGACAGGTCGATTTTGTCGATCACCCGAAACAGCGCGCGTTTTATCAATTGGGCTATACGCTGGTCGTCGGTGAACTCGAGAAAACCGCGCATCATTTTCACCAGATAATGGGCGAAGCGCGGGGCGTTGTCCGGGGCATTTAGCCAGTCAGAAATCATCCGCGCCGGATCGTGCTTGCGGATCAGCTCGACAATCGAGTCCGGCGCCAAAAACTTCTCTTGCACGAAAATTGCCAGATTGTCGGCGATTTTGTCCTTATTCTTGGGGATGATCGCCGTGTGTCCGGCAATAAAAGGCACCGGCACGCGGCGAAACAGCGCCACCACGGCAAACCAGTCGGCCAGCGCGCCGACCATCGCCGCCTCGGAAATGGCCTTCAGCCCCAGAATCCAAAAATTAGGCGGCAAAAAGAGGGTGACAACAAACAGGGCGGCGGCCGTCAGCAGCAACCCCAGCGCATTACGTTTACTTCGGCGAAGTTCATGTTCTTTATCCATTACAGAAGTTTAGGAACTGCGCGCAGGACTGTCAGCTTTTTTCTTTTTCTTCGAGGCTTGCTGGAATAATGAGAATTATTCTTGATATCGATTCACCGCTGATTAAACTGCCCAGCTATTCATATCTTTGCTGTATTTGTCGACTTTCTGGGAATCGAGATTTTATGGAGTTGTTACGCGTAGTGTTTAAGCAGTATCGCTGGCCTTTTCTGGCAGTGATGGCCCTGAGCCTGGCCAGTGCGGCGCTAGGGATTGGCCTGATTGCCTTTATCAATCTGAAATTGATTGAAACCACCGAAGCCTCTCTTGCCGTGCTGCCGGAATTCCTCGGTTTCTTACTGTTATTGATGGTGGTGACGCTCGGCTCCCAGCTGGCACTCACCACCCTCGGCCACCACTTCATCTACCGCCTGCGCGGGCAATTTATCAAACGCATTCTGGATACTGACATCGAGCGTATTGAGCAGATTGGTAACGCCCAGCTGTTAGCCAGCCTGAGTAGCGATATTCGCGCCATTACGCTGGCCTTTGTACGCCTGCCGGAGCTGGTACAGGGCATTATTCTGACTCTCGGCTGCGCCGCCTATCTGGCGTTTCTGTCGCCGAAAATGCTGCTGATCACCGTGGCGTGGCTGGTGGTGACCATTCTGGTTGGTTTCTCACTGGTGTCGCGAGTTTACCGCCATTTGAACCACGTGCGCGAAGCGGAAGATCGCCTGCAAAAAGATTACCAGATGGTGATCGACGGCCGTAAAGAGCTGGCGCTGAATCGCGAACGCGCCCGCAAGCTGTATGACGAGGAGTATGTGCAGGACGCAACCAGCTACCGCCACCACATTGTGCGCGCCGACACCTTCCACCTCAGCGCGGTCAACTGGTCGAACATTATGATGCTCGGTGCGATTGGGCTAGTGTTCTTTATGGCCAATACGCTGGGCTGGTCCGATACCAATGTCGCCGCCACTTACTCCCTGACTCTGCTGTTCCTGCGCACTCCGCTGCTACAGGCGGTTGGTGCGTTGCCGACTCTACTCAGCGCGCAGGTGGCCTTCCGCAAGCTCAACGGCCTGCGCCTTACCCCGTATCAGCCCGAATTTGCCGTAGCCCCTAAAACGCAGAGCTGGCAGACGCTGGAGCTGCGCGACCTGACCTTCAGCTATGGCGAGAAAGAGCAGAATGCCGGTTTTGGCGTCGGCCCGCTGAACTTGACCATCAAGCGCGGAGAGCTGGTGTTCCTGATTGGCGGCAACGGCAGCGGGAAGTCGACCATGGCGATGCTGCTGACCGGGCTGTATCAGCCGCGCTCGGGGCAAATCCTGCTTGACGGTGTGCCAGTCAGTGAGCCGGAGCAATACCGTCAGCTGTTTTCCGCCGTATTTACCGATTTCCACCTGTTTGGTCGCCTGATGGCCGCCGAGGGCCAGACACCCGATCCCGAGCTGGTGGAAGTGTGGTTGCAGCGCCTGAATATGAAAGAGAAGCTACAATTTGACGGCGACAGAGTCACAAATTTGCAGCTGTCTCAGGGACAGCGCAAACGCGTTGCGCTGCTGCTGGCGGCCTGTGAGGGGCGCGACTTCTTGCTGCTCGACGAATGGGCGGCGGACCAAGACCCGCAGTTCCGCCGGACTTTCTATCGTGAGCTGCTGCCGTTCCTGCGCGACATGGGTAAAACCGTGCTGGCTATTAGCCATGACGACCACTATTTTGAGCATGCCGATCGCCTGTTAGAAATGCGCGCGGGCAAATTGAGCGAATTACATGGCGAAGCCAGAGCAGACGCCAGCCGCGACGCCGTAGCGCAAATAGACCAAAAAAAGGAAATCGTTGATGAACTGGAATGAGGTGATGGTGTGGGGAGTGAGCGGGGTGGTGATTGCCGCAATACTTGCCGCGCTGTACAAGAAGGGCAAGCTGGGTAAAACGCCCGCCATTATCCTACTTTTGGTGTTGGTCATTGGCGGCAACGCACTCTACGCCGGGCTGATTAAACCGCGCATGCAAACTTCCAGCCAGACGGCGGAGATTGACCATGCGCTGGCCGAACTGCCTATTTTCAAGACCATCAATGAACAAGAGCCAGAGCTGTACCAGCAGATCCGCAGTAACATTCTGCGCCTGAGGGAAGAGGGGAAAACCCAGCAAGAGGCGATTGATACCGTCAAGCCTATGGTGTCGGCCTTAATTTCTCAGCGTATGAACACCGCCCCCGATGCCAACGTGCTGGCGGCGATGCGTGTCAGCCTGCAAGAGATGCAGGAGCTACAGGCGCGCCATGACGGCACCTGCTTTAAGTTCTTGTATCCGCACATCAGCGGCGGGGTGAACACGGCGCAGGTGCTGTCGCCAGAGTTGTTCAAAAAAGACCTCGACACCATGAACGACCTGCTGCAAGCCAGCGGCCGCGGGCAGAAAACCCAGCCTACCACCCTCAGTGCCGAGAGAGCTCAGGCGCTGATGGTGCCGGTGAGGGAGAAGTTGCATCAGGATTACGGCGACCAGTTGCAGATGTTTAATGATTTAGGCGCGGCGACCGTCGACCGTGCCAAGGTGTGTGACATTTCCATCAGCCTGTACTCCAATATTTTGGCCCTGCCGCAGGCTGACGCTGTCGGCCTGCTGCGCCTGATGCTGGGCAAGCAGGGGTGATCTGAACGCTCTCTGCCTCTGGCGTAGCAAACCGCTGGAGGCAGCTCTTTTTGGCATTCTGGGTGATTTTTCTTCCTTCCCGTTGCGATCCAGAAAAAACCTGATATTTTCCGCACCAATAATCGCTATTATCATCATTCTGAAAAATAATAATTCCCCCGAGTGTCGGATAGATTCCTTTATGCATAAATTCTTTAAAGCGCCCGTGGTGTGGGCACTCTTAGCCACACTGTTTATGGCGCCAATGGCAACATGGGCTGCCACTAACAATGACTCGGCCCAGACCAACGCCCCTGCGGGCGATGCCAACGCGACTCCTGAGCCGGTAAAAATCAACGTACCCGCCACGCTGACCGCGCTGCAAAAACGCCTTGATACCACTAAACAACAAGTTTCGTCGGCGAAAACTGAAAAGAAGCTCAACGGCTTAAACGACGATACGCTGAAGATTCTGGATGACACCGACAAGCTGATTGCGGCACTGGGGCCTATGCGTGCTCAGGTGCAGGCCCAGCTTGACGTCCTCGGCCCGGCTCCTGCGGCGGGGGCATTGCCTGAAACGGCCGAAGTGGTGCGCCAGCGCAATAAGCTTAATACCAGCAAAACTCAGCTTGATGCGCAAAATGAACAAGCCACGGCGATTCGCACCGGCGCGCAGAACCTCTCTACCCAAATTGGCGGGCTGCGACGCGACACCCTAAAAACCCAGATTGCCCTTAACTCAGGCAGTATTCTGGGCAAGAATTTCTGGATGGCGCTGTTTGAGCCGCAGGATAACGACCGCGCGCGTTTCGCTGATTTCGGTTCACAAATTAGTAGCGCTTGGGATCAGGCATGGCAGCCTGAATTCCGCGTGGGGTCGGCGCTTTACCTGCTGCTGGCATTAGCCGTTGGCCTGTTGGGGCGGCGTCTGTTGGACAAACCGTTGAACTGGATCCTCCAGCGCTGGCTGCCCGGCGGTCGTCTGCGCCGCAGCCTGCTGGCGACCATTGCGACGCTAGTGATTGTATTCACCCAATGGTTGAGCGTGAGTTTTTTCTGCCAGTTCTTCGTGCGCCTGCCGGATACCTCAGAAGCGCTGCTTGAGTTTGCTAACTCACTGATTGGCCTAACGGTCTTCTCTGCGCTGGTGGCCGGTTTAGGTTCGGCGCTGCTGTCGAACAAGCATCCTTCGTGGCGTCTGCCGGGGCTGGCGGATCCTATCGCCAAAACCTTGGCCTCCTTCCCGTTGATGCTGAGTGCCTTCATCCTGATTTTTGGCGTGGTGGAAGAGCTGAATAATCTGGTGGGGGCCAGCGTCTCTGCCACGCTATTCGGCAATGGCCTTTCTGCATTACTGGTGGCGGTAAGCTGTCTGATTGCGCCGATGCGCGTAAACCGTGTGCGCCGCCGCCTGCTGGCACGCGGGGAGCAGCCCGAAGCCCGTTCGACGCTGGCCGGTTTGATTCACTTGGCTATCAGCATTACCGCTATTGCCATCACCGTGGCGCTGCTGATTGGTTATATCCCGCTGGCCCGCTTCCTGACCTATGAACTGGTGTGGGTGGGCTTGGTTCTGACCTGCCTGTACTTGATGATTCATCTGGTGGTGGATTTCAGCGAGAGCTTCTTCTCACCCACCACCACCAGCGGCAAGTTGCTTAAAAGCAGCTTGAGCCTCAATGAGCGCCATCTGTCGCTGGCCGCCACGCTGTTCGCCGCCGTCGGTAAGACCCTGCTGATTCTGTTCGCGGCCGTGGCGCTGCTCAATGGCACCTTCGGAACTACCACGCCGATTGAGCTGCTCAGCAAAGTGGTGGATATCTGGGGTGGAAAAGGGCTGGAAGGGATGAATATCATTCCAGCTCACGCCGTTAACGCCTTCCTGTGTCTGGCGATTGGTCTGTATGTTCTGCGTTCGGCCAAACGCTGGCTGGATAACGACTTCCTGCCCAAAACCGCCATGGATCGCGGCATGCGCGCCTCGCTGGTGACGCTGTTCACCAACGTCGGTTATGTGCTGATCATCCTGCTGACGCTTTCCACGCTGGGTATCGAGTGGAACCGTCTGGCATGGATTGTCAGCGCGCTGTCGGTAGGTATCGGTTTTGGCTTGCAGGAGATCGTGAAGAACTTTATCTCCGGTTTGATTTTGCTGACCGAGCGCCCGGTGAAAGTAGGGGACTTGGTGACTATCAGCGGCGTTGAGGGGGATATTCGTCGCATCAACGTGCGCGCGACTGAGATCCAACTGAGCGACCGTTCGACGGTGATTGTGCCGAACTCACAGTTCATCTCGCAAAACGTGCGTAACGCCACCATGGGCAATGCGCAGGGTGTAGCAACTATCGCACTGACCTTCCCGCTGGACATCGACCCAGAGCAGGTGCGTTCGCTGCTGTTAGAGTGCTATGAGTTGCACGAGTCGATTCTCGAGACGCCTGCGCCTTCTGTCAGTTTCAAAGAGTTAGGCCCAAATGGCATTGTGCTGAGCGTCACCGGCTATGTCGCCAGCCCGCGCATGGTCAGTGGCACCAAGAGTGACCTGCTGTATGAGATCCTCAAGGCACTGCGCAATGCGGATATTAGTCTGAGTCAGACGCAGACCATGGTGTTGGAGCAACCGGTCGAAAAACGGTGATGTTTTTGCCTCGGCGGCAGGCCTAGACCTTGGGCCTGCCGCCCAAACCTGCTAACTTCAAATTCAAATTCAAATTCAAATTCAAAACCGTGGGCGTCGGCCCACACCGACCAAGGGAGGCGTAAACGCGCCTCCCTTGGAACCCTGCGTTTTTTATTGCTGTGAGATCGAGGCTTCGCAGGGTTGGAATGGACGTGTTCCAGCGGCCACGGTGTTCGCCGCGAAGTGCCGCCGCTTAGGCGGTTCCCTCTGTTCGGGATTACTCGGCCTCTGGCCTCGCCCTTCGGGTCGTTGCTTTGCAACGCTGTCTCGCTTCGCTCGGCTCGAGCCTTTGGTCTCGAACCACTCCCTCGGCGTCACTTCTGAACGCGGCCTACAGGCATTTACACCGAACCGTTCCATTGGGTTTTGGGTTTGCTTTGCTCCTCCCCCTGGTAAGGGGGAGGCTGGGAGGGGGTATTGCAGAAAAATCAGTGGCTTATGTGAGAAATACCCTACCCCAACCCTCCCCTAAATAGGGGAGGGAGCAGGTCAAAAACCATGAAACGGCTCGGTTGAAATGCCTCAAAACCGCAGTCAAAAATGGCGCTGAGCGAGAGGTTCGAGACCTATGGCTCGAATCCCGTGGCGAAGGCACCGCCTAAGCGGCGACATTTTGCGGTGAGGAACAGGTGTACCTGAAACACGTCCGCCCAACGAGCGAAGCGCGCAGTAAAGAGCCGGGGATTCTCAAGGGGTGCGGCGATAGGCGCCCCTTGAGGCCGGTGTGGCGGCAGCGCACGGTTTGGACCTTAAGGCCAGTTTGGGTGGCAACCCAATGTTTTAAAGCTGCCCTAAAGCCAGCCCGCTTTCTTCAATCGCCAGTAAAGCAACCCACATCCCACCACGGTTATTCCCAGCGTCAGCGGATACCCCCACCAGTCTTCCAGTTCGGGCATGTTTTTGAAGTTCATGCCGTACAGGCTAAATACCACGGTGGGAATGGCGAGGATCGCACCCCAGCCAGCGAGGCGTTGGACCACTTCGTTTTGATGCACGGACACCAGTGCGAGGTTGACGTGCATGGCGTTGGCCAGCATCTCGCGCATGTCGTCGGTGACGGTGATCACCTGATGGGCGTGGTCCTGCACGTCACGGATATAGGCGCGCAGGCCCTTAGGGATCAGATCTTCGAAATGGTGGCTGAGCTGATTACAAATATCTTCGGCAGGGACGGCGGCGTTGCGCAGCGAGAGCAGCTCGCGGCGCAGTTTATACACGTCCTGCACTGCGTTCTGGTCAAAGTCCGACTTAAACATCTTCTGCTCAATATGGTCGAACTGCTTGGTGTACTCGCTGACAATCGCCAAATAGTTATCCACCACCATGTCGAGCACGCAGTACAGCGCGTAGCCTGGGCCTTTGGCCAGCATGTCCGGGCACTCTTCGGCGTGGGCGCGGATCTGCTTATAGCTCGACGACGCGCCGTGGCGCACGGTGATCAAAAAGTTTTTGCCCAGAAACAGGTGCGTTTCGCCATATTCAATCTTGCCATCGACCAACTGGGCGGTGTGAATGACGATAAACAGCGACTCGCCGTACTGCTCGATTTTCGGGCGCTGATGGGCGGTGAGGGCATCTTCAATGGCCAAATCGTGCAGGCCGAACTCCTCCTGAATGGTGCGCATCAGGCTGTCTTCGGGCTGCCACAAGCCCAGCCAGACGAAGGTGTCCGGCTCTTTCAGCACCTCGCTGATATCTTCGGTGGTCACATCTTGCAGCCGCTTACCTTCACGATAAGCCACGCTGTTAACGACGGAATCACAACTCGGCTTCTTCTCTTCTTTGGTGATGGCATTCATTTCGCTGCTTCCTCAGACGTGGTCTGGACGCGTACATCGGTGGTTTCGGCCGGGCCGAAAACGGTGTAGGTCGGGAGTTTCACATTCTGATACGGCTCCCAGCCGCCGCCAAGGGCTTTATATAAAGAGACCAAGTCGGTACTGGTCTGCACGCGCGCGGCGGCAGACTGCTGCTTAGCCTGCGCCAGTTGGCGTTGCGCGTCGAGCACGTTGATGAAGGAGGATAGCCCTTTGCTGTAGCTGTCCGTCGCCAGTTCGAATGAGGTTTGCAGCGCCTCGGTGGTTTGATCCAACCCGGTGACCCGGTCCTGATCGGTGCGATAGTTGACCAGCGCGTTGTCGACATCTTGCAGCGCGGTGAGCACCGTCTGGCGATAGTTCAGCGCGGCGTTAGCCTGCTGCGCGCGCGACAGGTGCACACTGGAAACCAGACGGCCGCCCTGGAAAATAGGCAGGGTGACGGACGGGCCGAAGGAGTAGAAGTTGCTACTCCAGTTGTCCAGATAGCTGGCGTCGCTGTTACGCATGCCGAACTGGCCGGTCAGGGAGATGCTTGGGAACATCTGGGCGACGGACACGCCGATGTTGGCCGTCGCGGCGTGCAGGTCGGCCTCGGCTTTACGCACGTCCGGGCGGCGACGCGCCAGCTGTGACGGCACGCCCACCGGCACGGCGGCGGGCAGGGCGGGCATAGGTTTCACATTGGTCAGCTCGCCGTCGAGGGTGCCCGGCGCCTGTCCAAGCAGCACCGCCAGCCCGTTCATCGCCTGACGCTCCTGTGCCTGATATTGCGGCAGCTGGGCGCGCAGCGAGCCAAGTTGGGCGCGGGCGTTTTCCACATCCAGCTGTGGCGCAAGACCGTTCTTCTGCTGGCTCTGGGTCAGTTCTAAGGTTTGCTGGGCGACGTCTATCTGGGTTTGAATCGCCGCCGTGATGCTCTGCGCGCCGCGCAGCTGTAGATAGGCGCGAGCCACTTCGGCTTGCAGAGAGACTAATGCGTCATTGCGCTGCTCGATAGAAGACTGTTTCTGCGCATTGGCGGCTTCCACCTGCCGACGGGTGCCGCCGAACAAGTCCAGCTCCCAACTGGCATCAAAGCTGCCTTGGTATAGGTTCACTGGGCCGGTAGCGGCGTCGATGGCGCTGGACGCCTCAGGGCTGAGATTCTGCGCCTGATCGGCAAGTCCAGAAGACTCGAGCTCACCCTTCAACCCAAGCTGCTGGCGAGTAAATTTGGTGTTGGCCTGCACCGACGGCATCCACGCGCCGCGCGCCTGCGTCACCTGCTCGCGGGCGCCGGCGATGCGCAGCACCGCCTGCTGGAGGGAAATATTCCCGGCAATGGCGCGGTCAATCAGGCTATCAAGCTGAGGATCTTTGAAGGCTTTCCACCATACCGGATTTGGCTCCGAGGGCAAGGCGATAGAGGCTCCCTCTTTGGCCTGCGGGCGGCTCATATCGTTGTAAGCCGCAGGGGTTTTAGGCTTAGGCTGCTGGTAGTCCGGCCCGACAGAACAGCCAGTCAGAGCCAAAGCCAGCGCGGAAAGCGTAAATGTCAGAGTTTTCATTTTTATCAGTGTGCTCCGGCATTGCCTTCGCTCTTAACTGGCGAAAGCAGAAAACAGAAGGGGATCAAAATAGCGGCAACAATGGCGCAATAGCTGAACACGTCGATGTAAGCCAGAATGCGCGACTGGGAAATCATCTCCTGATACATGCGCGCGGTGGCGAGCTGCATCGGGTCGCCAACCACGTGGGCGAAGTCGCGAATGGCGGCGGCACTGCGGCTCACGGCCTGATTGAACTGCTCATTCAGCGGCGTCATGTTATGCACCATATGGGCGCTGTGTGCCTGAGTTCGCTCGGTCACGCCCGCGGTCGCCAGTGAAATACCAATCGACCCTGCCACGTTACGGAACATGGTGAACAGCGCCGAGGCGTCGGCGTTCAGGCGTTGAGGTATGGTCACAAACGCGATGGTGGTCAGCGGCACAAACAGGAAACCGAGGCCGAGAGACTGGGCGCTGCGGTACATCACCAGCGTTTCGAAATCGACGTTTGGCGTCAGGCTGCCGGAATAGAGGAAGGAAGCTCCCAGCAGGAAGAAGCCAAAGGCGATGATGTAGCGCGTCTGCACAATCGGCATCAGCTTCAGTACCAGCGGGATCGACAGTACAATCAGAATCGCCCCCGGCGACATCACCAGCCCGGATAAGGTCGCGGTATAGCCCAACTGCTGCTGGGCCAGCTGAGGAATCACCACCGAGCTGCCATAAAGAATCATCGCCATCCCGGCCATCAGCAGGCTGGAGACGGCAAAGTTGCGATCTTTCAGGCAGCGCAGGTTAACCACCGGTTTCTTAGCGTAGAGCAGCCAGTAGATTGCGCCGACAATGCCAATTGCCGCCAGAACCGCAAAGGTGACGATAAAGGCCGAGTTGAACCAGTTGTCGTCCTCGCCTCGGTCCATCATTACCTGCAAACAGCCCAGCCCAAGGGCAATCAGCCCGATACCGATATAGTCGATACTCAACTTGCCTTTGGCTTTGCGCTCCCACGGCGGGTCTTCCAACAGCTGGTAAATAGCCAGCAGGGCGATGATCCCCACCGGAATGTTGATGAAGAAAATCCAGCGCCAGCTGACGTTATCGGTGATATAGCCACCTAGCGTTGGGCCGACTACCGGGGCCACGATAATGGCGATGGATGACAGGCCAAAAGCTTTGCCGCGATCTTTCGGCGCGAAGTAGTCGAGCAGCACGGATTGCTGAATCGGCTGGAGGCCGCCGCCAAAGAAGCCCTGCAAAATGCGGAACAGGATCATCTGCCACAGCTCGGTGGCGATGCCGCACAGGAAGGAGCAGACGGTGAACATCGCGATACAGATCAGGAAATAGTTTTTGCGCCCCAACACCCGGCTAAGGAACGCCGAGATTGGCAGCACGATGCCGTTCGCCACCAGATACGAGGTGAGCACCCAGGTGGACTCGTCGTAACTGGAGGAGAGGGAGCCGGCGACGTGGGGCAGTGCCACGTTGACAATCGTGGTGTCCAGAATTTCCATGAACACCGCGATGGTCACGACGGCGGCAACCGCCCACGGGTTACTGGAGGGTCTCCAGCCGCTGCGATCGTCACTCATTCCACAGTTACCGTTGGGTCAACTGACAGGCCAAGTGGCAATGGCTGTTTTGGATCTAAACCACTGTCGATGACGATTTTCACCGGCACGCGCTGGACAATTTTCACATAGTTGCCGGTGGCGTTTTCCGCCGGGAAGGCCGAGAAGCGCGAGCCGGTGCCTTGCTGCACGCTGTCTACGTGGCCGTGCAGTTCGATATCCGGATAGGCATCAATCTTGATAACCACTTTGTTGCCGGGGCGCATGCGCTCAAGCTGGGACTCTTTGAAGTTGGCGGCGATCCAGATATTTGGAGAAACAATCGAGAACAGCGAAGAACCGGCCTGAACCAGAGTGCCTAACTGCACATTACGCATGGTGACGTAACCGTCATAAGGCGCGCGCACGTCGGCGTAGGAGAGGTTGAGATTGGCGGTTTCCAGCTGGGCTTTCGCCTGTTCGACCTGCTGTTGACGGGCTTCGACGTTGGTTTCGGCCTGACGTATTTGCAACTCAACCTGCGCCGCGACTTGCACCTGCGCCTTGGCATTTTCTAAATCAGCCTTAGCGGAACGCAATTGTGCACTGGCGGTATCAATGTTCTGTTGCGAGGTGGCTCTTGGGTCGACGCCGCGCTGACGACGGAAGTCGGCGGTGGCATTGAGCAAGTTGGCTTCGGCGCGGGTCTGCTGCGCCTGAGCCTGCGCCAGCTGGGCCGGATACTGCACTTTGGACAAGTCATATTGCACCTGAGCCTGATGCAGTTGCGAGACGGCAACGCCCAGCTGGGCCTGTGCCTGATCGCGCTGCGCCGTGGCGTCTCGTGGGTCAATCTGCACTAACAGCTGGCCTTTTTTCACCAACTGGTTGTCTTTGACCGCCAGATTGGTCACGTAACCGGAGATTTTTGGGGCGATTGTGACAGCGTCACCTTCGGTAAAAGCGTCATCGGTGTTGATTTGGTCCTTGGTCATGAACCACCACACCAGCGCCACAATCACCATGATGATCACCACCAGGCCGAGAATAATTAGCGGCTTTTTGCCCGGGCCTTTGCGCTTTTCGCCTTCTTCATCTTCGCCCTTATCTTCTTCATCTTCGCCCTTATCTTCTTCATCTGACGACTTTTTATCCTGCTTTTTACCCTCGTCGGAAGAGGGTGAGCGGTAACCTTCGCCTGATTTAACTTGGCTGGAGTCGAGTTCGTTGGAGGTGTCTGGAGACGATGATTCGTCAGGACGGTTGGCGTCATTTTTATTCGTTGTCATAATACTCATCTGGTTATCGGCGCTAGGCCGAACGTTAAATGAAACAATTCTCGTTTTACCCTAGATTGTATTGATGTAAAAGCAAGTAAATAACCGTCAACTTACCTATGTTAGAGCACGAAGATCCACACTATAGGTATGCTCCGAAAAAGCGCGTGAAGATGTATAATGCGTGGCTTGGCTTTAATTTTATCTGTGCGTATTTTCACTTTATGGAATCGCCGTATCAGGAACAGCGCGTGACTAATTCTTCCTATTTTATGAACTTGCGGGGCGCTCAATGAGCCGTCCAATCCCTTACCGTGGCCTAACGCGCGTGGCCTCGCTGATCTCCGTGTGCGTCGCACTGGTGCTGGTGTTTATCAAAGTGTGGGCGTGGGCCGCCACCGGCTCGATTGCCCTGTTAACCTCGGCGGCGGATGGCTTAGTTGACGTGTTGGCCTCGCTGGTGACGCTGATTGGCGTGCGCTACGCCGGGCGACCGGCGGACAAAGGCCATCGCTACGGCCATGGCAAAGCCGAGGCGGTTGCCGCCTTCGTGCAGGCTCTGCTGCTCGGCGCGGCGGGTCTGGTGCTCGGCGGTGAGTCTATCGGCCGCATCATTAATCCACAGCCGCTGGCACAGCTGGGGCTGGGTATTTGGGTGATTATCGGCAGCTGCTGCGCGGCCGTCGGGCTGGTATTGATGCAAACCTACGTGGTGAAGCGTACTGGCTCCACCGCTATTGCCGCCGACCGTGCGCACTACGTCACCGACGTGGCGGTTAACCTCGCGGTGCTGATTGCCTTGGTGCTCGAACGTCACCTCGGCTGGACGCGTTCTGACTCCATCGGCGCGCTGCTTATCTCTTTCTATATGATTTGGAATGCACGCGGCATGGCGGGAGATGCGCTCAAGCAGCTGCTGGACCGCGAGTTAGATATTGAAGATCGCAAGCGCGTGAAGGCGGCGGTGCTGAGCGTGGCGGGCGTGCGCGGGGTGCATGATATTCGCACCCGTAACGGCGGCGACCGGGTTTTCGTCGAGTTTCATGTGGAAGTGGATGGGTCGCTGTCCGTGGACGTCGGCCATGATATTGGCGACGCCGCTGAAATCGCCGTCAGCAAGTTGTTCACCGCCGCCGACGTCACCGCGCACCTCGAGCCCGAGGGCATAGATGACGACCGTCTGGACAATCTGCTGAATAATATTACTAAGTGATTTCTGCTCCCTCCCCTGGTAAGGGGAGGGCTGGGGTGGGGTATTATTCTCATATAAGGCACTGAGATTATTGCAATACCCCCTCCCAGCCTCCCCCTTTTCAGGGGGAGGAGCAAAAGCAAGTCTCAAATTTTAACTTAATGGTTTTTCATCCCCGCCGCTGTCATCAGCAACCTAAACACCGACGCCACGGCAAACAGGGCTAACACGCTGCCTAGCCAGATAATTGCCAGCCAGCCTACGCGCTTCCACCAAGGCTGACGGATAACCTTCTCATCATCCATTTCTCTGATCAGTTTCTTCATATTTCACCTCAATGATAACCCTGATCCGGGGTGACTTTGCCGCGGAACACGTAGTAGCTCCAGAAGGTGTAAACCAAAATTATCGGGATGATCACCAGCGCGCCAACCAGCATAAAGCCAAGGCTTTGCGGCGGGGCGGCGGCCTGCCAGAAGGTGATGGAGGGCGGTATGATGTTCGGCCAAATACTGATGCCTAAGCCACTGTAGCCAAGGAAAATCAGCGCCAACGTCAGCAAGAAAGGCGCATGGTGCGACTTACGGTTTACCGCGCGCAGCATCCAGATGGAGACCAGCACCACTAGCACCGGCACTGGCAAGAACCAGAGGATATTCGGCATGGTGAACCATCGGTCGGCAATCGCGCTGTGGGCGAGGGGCGTCCAAAGACTAATAATGGCGGTCACCAGCAGGAACACTAATAGCAGAGGTTTTGCGCGGCGCTGCATGTTTTCCTGCAACGGGCCTTCGGTTTTCATAATCAGCCAGGTACAGCCGAGCAGGGCGTAAGCCACCACGAGACCCACACCGCAGAACAGCGTAAAGGGGGAAAGCCAGTCCAGCGGGCCGCCCGCGTAGGCGCGATTCACCACCGGAATGCCGTTAATCACCGCCCCGAGCACTACGCCCTGACTGAAGGTGGCGAACAGCGAACCCCAGATAAAGGCTTTGTCCCAGATATGGCGCTTCTCCGCCGTGGCTTTGAAACGAAACTCAAAGGCCACGCCGCGAAAAATCAGGCCAAACAGCATCAAGGTTAGCGGAATAGCCAGTGCGTCCAAGATCACGGCGTAGGCCAGCGGGAAGGCACCAAACAGCGCCGCGCCGCCAAGCACCAGCCAGGTCTCATTGCCGTCCCACACCGGCGCGACGGTGTTCATCATTACGTCGCGTTCATGCTCCGCCTTAACCAGCGGGAAGAGAATGCCAATGCCTAGGTCAAATCCGTCCATGACCACGTACATCATCACGCCAAAGACGATGATTAAAAACCAGATTAGCGGAAGATCAATACCCATGGTGGTTACCCTTATTCTGGTCGTCGTTAGATTCCTGTGCAGCAGACAGCGGCCTTGCCGGAGTGCGATGCTGGCCTGGCCCGCCGTGGGTGGTTTCAGCACCTTCATGAGCCACAGGACCTTTGCGGATCAGGCGCATCATGTAGGCGTAACCCACGCCAAACACCGAGCAATAAATCACAATAAACAGCAGCAGGCTGATGCTCATCTGCATTGCGCCGTGGCCGGATACCGCATCTTTGGTGCGCAGCAGGCCATACACCACCCAAGGCTGGCGGCCAATTTCCGTCGTGAACCAACCGGCAAGCAGCGCCAACAGGCCGGAAGGCCCCATCCACAAAGCAAAGCGCAGGAAGGCGCGCGAGCTATACAAGGTGCCGCGCTTGCGCAGCCACAGGCTCCAGACGCCCGCCAAAATCATCAGCAGGCCTAGCCCAACCATGATGCGGAAGGAGAAGAAGATGATGCTGGAATTTGGCCGGTCCTCTTTGGCGAAGGATTTGAGCGCCGGGATCTGCTTATCCAGACTGTGGGTCAGAATCAGACTGCCGAGCCACGGGATCTCAATGGCGTAGCGCGTCTCTTCGCGGTTCATGTCGGGATAGCCAATCAGCACCAGCGGCGACGGCTTGCTGTCTTTATTCTCCCAATGGCCTTCAATCGCGGCAATCTTCGCGGGCTGATACTTGAGGGTATTCAGACCGTGAGCGTCGCCTAGGAAAGCTTGAATCGGTGCAACGATCAGGGCCATCCACATCGCCATCGACAACATGGTGCGCATCGCCGGGGTATCGCGCCCGCGCAGCAGGTGCCAGGCCGCAGAGGCGCCGACAAAGAAGGCAGAGGAGAGAAAGGCGGCGGTGGTCATGTGCAGCAGCCGGTACGGGAAGGAGGGGTTGAAAATGACTTTCAGCCAATCCACCGGTACCACCTGATTGTTGACGATTTCAAAGCCCTGCGGCGTCTGCATCCAACTGTTGGATGCCAGGATCCAGAAGGTGGACATCAGGGTGCCGAGCGCCACCATGCAGGTAGCAAAGAAGTGCAGGCCGGGGCCAACGCGGTTCCAGCCGAACAGCATCACGCCGAGGAAGCCAGCCTCGAGGAAGAAGGCGGTGAGTACTTCGTAGGTCAATAACGGGCCGGTGATGCTGCCCGCGAAGGAGGAGAAGAAGCTCCAGTTGGTGCCAAATTGGTACGCCATGACCAGCCCGGACACCACGCCCATGCCAAAATTCACGGCGAAAATTTTCGACCAGAAGTGATACAGGTCGCGATATTCCTCTTTCTTAGTTTTGAGCAACAGCCCTTCGAGCACGGCCAAGAAGCTGGCCAGACCGATGGTGATAGCGGGGAAAATGATATGAAACGATACGGTGAAAGCAAACTGGATACGGGCCAGTTCTAGCGCGTCTAGACCAAGCATAACAACCTCTTTTTTGCGTGGTAACCCTTTCAGCTTAGGCGTCATAAGCCATTTTGGCGCAACAACATTTGCAAATGAGGTTTCAGTGAAAGGGGCGGTACAACAGTAAAGCTTAGCGAGGAGGGGATTTAACCACAGGGCGGGTGAGATATAACAGTAACAGAAAAGTGAAATAGAGCTATAACAGTTCAGATTTACGCGTTGGCGTGAAAATCAAAACTCACTGCGTGAAAAAGCGATGACGTCAAGTTAGAAGCCGAAGCTCCTGCCTTCATCGCTTGGGTTAGCTCAGGTTATTTGGCTTTTTTCCGATTTTTAACAATCAGCGTGCCATCGGGGTGGAAATAGCGCGTTGGCCAAATTTCAGCTGGCGTCATACCCAGCGCATTGGCGATCAGCATCTCTCCCCGAGGCCAGCGGCGGCAAAGCGCGTTTGACAGGGTTGAAGAGCAGAGGCCGGATTGGCGGGATAGGGCTGCCAGCGTGGTGCCTCGTTTGTGCAGCTCAGCAATAATATCGGCCGGATGCCAGTTCTGAAAACGATGAGAGCCCACCGAAGCCTGAGATGTAGAGCGAGATAGATCGATATCTTGAGATTTTTTATTGGTCGTCATTTCGCATGATCCGTTGCAAAGTGATGATTACTAACACCCTAAGAGGTGCAAATCCCTTGGGTGATAGCCCAGACGGAGTTTGCACTACCGGCCACAACGGATCACCGGCCAGCCCGAAGGCTGCCCCGCCTGAGCCACCATAGAAGCATTGTTTATTACGTGAACGAGTAATGAGCAATAGGTGTGCAAAGGCTGACGTATAAATATTATATATACGTCAACGTTGTGGTATTCAGGGTGCAAATCCCGGCTGCGGATTTTGCCGCAGCGCAAGAACTATACTCTAATCACTTAGTTGATACCAAGTGAGAAAGGGGCGTTTCATTTAGTTATCTAAGTAAAAATTCAAAACTCAATAGAATAGTCGTCTAAAAGAGGGGGAGGTCTGCCAAACGAGATTCTTCATACTTCAAGGCTACGCGCTAAAATGATGATTGATTTTTTCCACGATCATACCTAAAGCTTTATTTTGCAATGAGGTTTTATTGTGCACCATATAGATACTGATGGGCGATAAAGGAAATTCAGTGCTCAAGCTTTTTATATTAAACGCATGTTCGACTTTTATGAAAAGCCAGGTTGGCACAATAGCAATGGTGTCCGAGTTTTCAACGACGGATAGAATTGAAAAGAGTGAACTGCTGCGGAAAGAAAAGACTCTTTCGCCAATATTTTCATTGATACTTTGCTGAGCAAGTTTGATCGCCGGGCCGTCCGATTCAAAAATAGAAAATTGCTCTAATGCCGCCTGCTCTTTGTTGATTGAATGACGTAATCTTGGATGTTCTTTGCGGCAAATAAATGTTAGTTGTTCATTTAAAATAGGGTAGGTGACAGAAGAAGAACTGTAATGAGGGTCGCAGTCAAAGACTAAGTCTGCTTTACGATATTGCAATGCTTCGCTTGAGAGCATGACCGAACTGCCATTATCGGCATGAACCACTTTGGTATTGGGCATGATTTCTTTGACCAATTCCATCAATACGGGAAGTACGCGCATTGAGATATAAGGTGGGCAGCTAACAATTAATCTATTTCGCGCCGTGGAGTTCATATAAACCGAGACATTTCTGGTTAATGTCTCAAAACTTTCCTGTGTGGCCGAAAACAGATTCACCGCCGTGACGGTTGCTGAAAGGTTACTCCCTTCACGGACAAAGAGGGGGTCTGAAAAGTAACCGCGCAACTTATTTAATGACTGGCTGACAGCAGAAGGGCTGATATTCAACAATACTGAGGCTTTAGTGACGCTTTTCTGCGAGTAGATCGCGTGAAAAGTGGTAAGAAGGTTGTAGTCAAAGCTTTTATCCCTCTTTAGGTCATCTTTCTTAAAATCATCTTTTTGTATGTCAGGGTTCACAATTACCTCCCCGTAAATGTAAATAAACTTTGTTATATATAAATGCTACAAATGATTTAAGTTACAATCAGTTGGTGCATGAATGATTTTTGTATTGCGCCAAAAATACTAAGAAAATAAAGCTCAATAAGATAGAGGGCAACACTTTAATTTTTAATTGTTACTTTGTTAATAGTTTCAAAGTCCTTTTGAAATAGTGGGATGGTTTTACTGTTAATATGCTAATTAATAAAAATAGTATCTAGAAAAAATGAAACTGCATAGATAAAATATATTATAGATTTAGTGAATGCTAGTATCATGACGGCATGGTTTTTAGTATGACTTCAATATTACTTTGCTTTTAGGTAGTGATGAATTTTAGCAGAAAAGGTAAGAATATTCTCGCATTGAAGAGTTGCACGATGCATTAATTATTTTAATAAATAAATTAACTTCGTCAGGAAGCGAATGTTAACGACTAAGGGACTATGATGAAAATGACTTCTTAATTTAAAATGAGGGTATTGGCAGCGGAGACGAAAGGGGCTGGAGGGGATCTTAAAAACGTCAATTGGGATTGTTATGCAGAGAAATGCAGGCAGATGACCGGAACGTAAAGTATCCCGTTAACGGCTGCTTATATGCAGATTGGGGACAAAATCACCCCGGGGGATGCTAACGCTGTCGCTAATTTCACCATTACTTACGAGTGATTCAGGTTGAAAAAAAAAGGCCGGAAAGTCTGCACTTTCCGGCCTTTTGCTTATTGATTAAATGACTGATTTACATCTTGCGGCATGATGACTTATTTAATCGCCATGGCCTCTTTCATGGTGAAGAACAGGTCAGTTTGATCCGTCAGTCCCACCACGTTGGCCGCAAACGGGCCGTAGGCCGCGACGCGCAGCTGAGTGCCGGTATGGCCTTGCGAATCCTCTTCCGAGTTGCCGTAGCTGATGGTCATTGGCGCACCGTCTTTGGTGGTCAGGGTCTGCGTCAGCCCCGGCGCTTTGGCATCTTTCTCCACAATCTGGCTGGAGTGCGCGTGGTCGGCGGTCACAATAACCAGCGTATTGCCGTCTTTACGAGCAAATTCCAGCGCTTTCTGCACGGCTTCGTCCAAATCAACGGTTTCGCCAAACTGGCCGCACGGGTTTGCCGCGTGGTCTTGTTTATCGATGGACGCCCCTTCAACTTGCAGGAAGAAGCCTTTCTCCTGCGTTTTCAGCAGATCGATGGCTTTCTCGGTCATTGCGGCAAGCGTTGGAATGTCGCTGGTGCGCTGTGGATTGGCTTCGCAGGTGACGGCCGGCTTGTCGATATTGCCGTGATAGCTGGCTTTCGGACCATTCCAGCGCACGGGTATATTGCCCGGCGAGAACAGGCCTAGCAGCGGTTTTTGCTGGTCGGCGAGGGTGATTTTTGTCAGTTCATCGGCGTTTTCCACCCACTGATAGCCCTGTGCGGTCGCCTGATCCTTCAGGGATTTCCCCGCGAAATCACCGCTTTTGGCTAACTGATTGAATGATTTCGCGCCGCCGCCCAGGGTCACGTCAGCCCGTGCTTTGATCAACTGCTCGGTGATTGAACCTTTGCCGCCGTTTTCCAGCGCATTGGTCGGGCATTTCTCACTGGTTTCTTCCGGGCCGTAGCACTTTCGGGAGGTGACGTGGGAGATTTGCGCGGCAGGGGTCGCATCTTGCAATTCTGCAGTGGAAACGTTACCCGTCGCTTTACCCGCGGCTTTCGCCAGTTCCAGAATCGTTACGTGATCTTTGCCATTCACATCCACACCCAGCGCGCCGTTATAGGTCTTCACGCCGCTAGACCATGCCGTGGCAGAGGCCGCGGAGTCCGTCACATAGTCGGGTTTGTGACTCTTCTTATCCAAAGAGTAGTGAGTGTATTGGCCCGTTAACGGCAGGGCATCGATGCCTTTGAAGTAGCCGCCCGCGCCTTCGGCATAGTTACGCGCCGAGGTGATTTCTGAGTCGCCCATGCCATCGCCAATCAGCAGGATGACGTTTTTTACCGTCTTATTGGTCAATGACGCTTTCAGGGCTTCGGTCTGATCGCCGGTCAAACGGCGCGCGCCGCCTTGTTCGGTGATGTCGCCTTTGGCGGCGCGGGAGGTTAGGGCGTCATCGGCAATCGCGCTGCTGGCAGAAGTCAGAAGCAGGGCGGTAACCACAGAACGAGCAACAAAAGAGAGAGGCAGGTGCATAACAAAACTCCGTGTAATGAAGACCAGAAAACAAGAGATACAGTTTGTCGTACTTTGTTACACGGGAGCATAAGTCAGCGGCGTGACGCTTTTATGACATGAAGGATTTTTAGCGAGGAAAATAAAAAAGCCCCTCGAAAGGGGCTTCAGGCAGGTCTACATGAGAGACTTAGTTAACCTGAGTCGGCATACCGGAACGCAGTTCGATAGCGCGCTGTACGATTGTTTGGTTAACGCTTGGGTCCATGGCGACTGCGCCCACTTTGCCAGTCAGAGAAACAGGCAGTGGCTCTTGCGAGTCAAACTCTTCCTGGTTAGCAGACAGTGGGTTATGGATCTCAATGTAACGCTTACCGTTTGGCTCAACGGTGGCTTTCAGCGGCTCGTTGATGAACTGTACGCGAGTGTCTTGCGGCACGTTGTCGAACAGCCATTTGATGTCAGCATCACGCAGACGAACACAGCCGTGGCTCACGCGCAGGCCAATACCAAAGTTGGCGTTAGTCCCGTGAATCGCATACAGGCGACCAACGTACAGCGCGTACAGACCCATTGGGTTGTCCGGGCCAGCAGGGAATACCGCTGGAAGATATTCACCGCGAGACGCGTACTCTTCGTGCATTTTCGCCGTTGGTGTCCAGGTTGGACCGGCTTTCTTACGCTGGATGGTGGTTGTCCAGTTCAGTGGGGTATCTTTGCCTAATTCACCGATACCGATTGGCAATACCACCACGGTGTTGCTGCCCTTCGGATAGTAGTAAAGACGCATTTCAGCACTGTTTACTACGATACCTTCATGCGGGGTATCTGGCAGGATCAGCTGCTGAGGAATAGTCAACACGGTGCCCGGCGTTGGCAGGAACGGGTCCACGCCTGGGTTGGCTTCGAGCATGTTGCTCAGGCCCATTTGATACTGTGCGGCAAAACTCTCAAGAGGTAATTTGCTGTTTTCTGGAACGGTAACGGTGATGTTTTCCCCGACTAACCGCCCGCCATTGGCAGGAAGAGGATACACCACGGCCGAAGCTGACTGGCTGTACGCAGCAACTGCCAAAACCATAGTAAGGATAGCGCGAATGCTCATTTTCATATTTGTCGTTGGTTCTTAATGCCACACAGGCAGTTGTTGTCGAAGTGTTCCCCCGGTGTTAACAGAAACAACCGGATGACTATTGTAGGTACACACTTGACCTGAACGAGAATCTTTATGTGTAACCAATCACATTTCTGGGCCGCCAATTATAAGGATTTATTTCAAACAGGCCAAAGCTTTTACAGGATGTCGGAAAAGTTCCCTAAACAATCGCATTTTTTGGAAGTAGGATCACAGACGTTTTACATTTCATGACACTAAACCGTTATTTCCGACAAAACGGCACCATCAATAAAGCCGCCAAAAACATCCACGCCATCAGCATAAAGACATCATTGAAAGCCAGCGTGAAGGCTTCATTGGCGACCTTGATGCCAAACAGGTTTTTCGCCATCAGCAAGGCATGAGCCGAATCCGGCGTCAGTTGCCCAATGCGCGTCGCCAGGCCGCCTATCACCGTCTGCGCCTCTTGCCCGTAACGGCCTAATACGTCGCCAAAGTGCGCGGTGTGTTCGCGAGTCCAGTCCTGCAACCAGGTGTTCACCGTGGCGATACCAATAGCGCCGCCAAGGTTGCGCATCAGATTGAATAAGCCCGATGCGTAGCGCAGTTCCGGCCCCTGAAAGGCGGTAAGCGCCATGTTTACGCTCGGCACAATGCACAGCATGATAAACAGCCCACGGACGATTTGCGGCCACAAGAACTGATCCGCGCCCCACTCGGGCGTGACTTGCGAGGTCAGCCACATGCTGGTTGAAAAGCCAATCAGCCCGGCGGTGATCAGTATGCGGCGATCCACTTTGCCAATCAGTCTGGCGGCCAAAATGGTGCTGAAGAACTGCCCAATCCCCACCACAAACACGGTGGTACCAATCTGTAAGCTGTTGAAATCACGAATGCGTCCAAGAAAAACCGGCGTCAGGTAGGTCGAGGCGTATAACCCAAAACCAATCACCAGATTAAATACGCAGGCAAAGGTAAAGGTCGGGTCGCGGAAGGGCGTCAGGCGCACAATCGGGTTTTTCGAATAGAAAGAACGCTCCAAAAACAGCACAAACGCCACCAGTGAAAACCAGGCTGAGATCTGAATGTCCGGGTCGCTAAACCAGTTCTGCCGCGGCCCCTCTTCCAGCACGTACTCCAGACAGCCCAGCGCAATTGCCATTGAGAACAGATGCACCCAGTCGATGCGTTTGAGCATCGGGAAATCGGCTTGGTCGACATGAATGAACATCACCGCGCCAATGGCCACCAGCACCCCCGGCACAATATTGATGAAGAATATCCAGCGCCAGTCGAGCCATTCGGTGACTACGCCGCCGACGGTCGGGCCGAGCGTCGGGGCCAGCACGCTGACCATGCCCAAAATCGCCGGGATCAGCGCCTGCTGCTTGCCTTTGAACAGCGCAAAGCCGGTGGAGAACACCGTCGGCACCATCGCCCCCCCGGTAAAGCCTTGCAGCGCGCGGAAGAAGATCATCGACTCGATATTCCACGCCAGCCCGCAGCCAATGCTGCTGAGGGTAAACAGCGCCGCCGAGGCGCTAAAGAGCCAGCGAGTGGAGAGCGCCTGAGTCAAAAAGGCCGAGAAGGGGATCATTACCAGTTCGGCAATCAAATAAGAGGTCTGCACCCAGCTGATTTCATCCGGGCCGGCGGAGAGTCCGGCCTGCACGTCATTGAGCGAGGCGGCGACGATCTGAATGTCGATCAGAGCCAAAAACATGCCGAAAGCCATGACGCTGAAGATTAAAAATTTGCGCGCAGTGGGCAGGTCGCTGGGGGCGATCGCCGGGGCGGCAGAAGAGGGAGCGGTCGCTTCTGACATATCAAACACCTTTTTGAACTTGTTTATATGATGCGCATCATATTAATATGATCACCATCATGCAATGAGTGAGAAGAAAAATGAGTGAAGCAACAGTTAACGGGGCGTCGGACATTCAGGGGAAAGAGAAATCGCGCCGTTCGCCGCGCATTTGGGTGGTGAGCGGTATTGCGCTGGCGGTGGCATTGGGCGGTGCTGCGTGGCTACTGGCCGCGCCGTCGTCAGAATCAACCGACGACGCTTACGTCAGTGCTGACGCCACCACCGTCGCGCCGAGGGTCAAAGGCTTTATCTCCAACGTGCTGGTGAAACATAACCAGTGGGTGAAGGCGGGGCAGCCGCTGGTGGTGATCGACAGTGAAGAGTTCAACGCGCGCGTCGCGGCGGCGGAGGGTGACGTGGCCGATGCTAGGGCGCAGGTTGAGGCCCAACAGGCCGCGCGCACCGCCATCCGTTCTTCCCTCGCCGAGCAGCAACACGCTCAAGACGAGCAGCGGCGTTATCAGTCGCTGGTCAACAGCGGCGCGACTTCACGCAATGACGCCGAACGCTTCAAAACCACCGCCGTGACCGCCGAGCAGAATGCCGCCCATGCCAGCGCGATGCTGGACGTGGCGCAGAATCAGGCGCAGGTGACTCATGCCCAGCGTGCTGAGATCCAGGCATCGCTGGCACTGGCGCAGGCCGCGTTGCAGAAGGCGCAGGCGGCATTAGATTTAGCCCAGCAGGATCAGCGCCATACCACCATCACGGCGGCGATTGACGGCGTGGTCGGCAACCGACAGGTGCAAATTGGTGACTACGTGACGCCGGGACAGCGCCTGATGACGCTGGTGCCGCTCAATGATCTGTACGTGGTGGCGAACTTTAAAGAGACGCAAACCGCGCATATTCAGCCGGGGCAGAAAGTATCCGTTAGCGTCGATGCGCTGCCCGATGTGAAATTACACGGCGTGGTGGACAGTCTGGCGCCGGGGTCGGGTTCCACCTTCGCGCTGTTGCCATTTGAGCCGGGCACGGGGAACTTCACCAAAATCGTTCAGCGCGTGCCGGTGCGCATTCATCTCGATAGTGATCAGCAGGGGCTGGCTGCGCTGCGACCGGGCTTGTCCGTTGATGCCAAGGTTAGCCTGCATGAGTGAATGTCGCGGCGCGCTGCGGTAGACTATCCGGGCTAGAGGTCTCACCAATCAGGGAGTTAATCATGCGTTACGAAAGTGAACATAAGGCGAAAATTCGCGAGCAGATCCTCAAAGAGGCGGCTAAGGCAATTCGCATTAATGGTCCGGAAAAGGTCAGCGTAGCCGGGGTGATGAGCCAGGCTGGGTTAACCCATGGCGGATTTTATGCTCACTTCGCTTCGAAAGAGGCTCTGGTTGAGGCCGCCATCGGCCAAATGTTTGACCAAAGCATGGCGCGCTGGGATAGAGACAACCAAGATTTGGCCCCGCGCGAACAGTTGGCGGGATATATCGACTTCTACCTATCGCCGTGGCATCGGGACAACCCGTCGCAGGGCTGTCCGGTGGCAGTATTACTCACCGAAGCGCCGCGTATGACGCCGCCGTGCCGCACGGCTTTCGCCCAAGGCATCGGCAGGCTACGTGGCATGGTGATTGGCCAACTGCGCGAGATGGGCGTGGATCAGCCAGAAACGGCGGCGGTGGCGCTGAGCGCCGAGCTGATGGGCACGCTGTCATTGGCGCGCTGTGAGCCGGACATTGCCAAGTCGGATGCCCTCTTAGCCGCTGCCAAAAAACGCATCATGGCCCGGCTGTCGCTTATTAATCACTGATCCGGCCTGATTCGTAGTAATAAAAAAGCCCTGAACATTCAGGGCTTTGTTTTTTTGTACTCAAGGGCAACGTGTGAAGGTTTTCCCTTTTAAGTCAGCAATTAGAAGTCGTAACCCACGGTGGCGACCACGGTGCGCTCCTGACCCCAATAGCAGTAGCTGGTGCCGTAACAGGCCGCGACATATTTCTTGTCGAACAGGTTGTTAGCATTCAACTGCACGTACGCGCCTTTCAGCTGCGGGTTGAACTGCGCCAGGTTCATACGAACGGAAGCATCAACCAGCGTGGCAGACGGCATGTGCACGGTGTTTTCGTTATCCGCCCACTGAGTGCCGATGTAACGCACGCCCGCGCCCAGATCAACACCGACCGGCGTATTGTACTGGCCCCAGATAGAAGCCATCTGTTTTGGCGTCACGTAAGGGGTGTTGCCGTCGTTAGTGGTTGAATCGTCAAAGCGCACTTTGTTGTAGGTGTAACCTGCCATCACGTTAAAGCGATCGGTAACTTGCTTCTTCGCTTCCAGCTCAAGGCCCTGTGAACGGATTTTACCCGCTGGCTCATAGTAGCTGCCGACCACCACGCGGTTGCCCACGTCGTCCTGCGTCAGATCATAAATCGCCGCGGTATACATGTCGGAAGTGCCGACCGGCTGGTACTTGATACCGGCTTCGTATTGCTCACTCTGCATCGGTTTCAGCAGGGTGTTGTTTGGACCCGGCAGAGCAGAAGGGGTCATCGCCTGACTGTAGCTGACGTATGGAGAGATGCCATTTTCAAACGCGTAAAGCAGGGAAGCGCGGCTGTTGAAGTGGCTGTCAGTACGCTCAGTGGTCACGTCGGTCAGGCCGATGGTGTCCACGGCGGCCGTTTTAGTTTTCAGACGGTCATAGCGGCCGGACAGGGTCAGGTGCCACTGGTTCCACGCCATATCATCCTGAATGTAAGTGCCATTCTGCTCATAACGGTTTTTGCCGGTTTTATCACTGTAGAACGCCAGATTTGGACCACCGGTGTAGCCGGTGTACGGGTTCAATTGGCTGGCCGTTGCGCCCAGAGATTTCAGGTCATTCATAAAGTAGGAGTAGTCGAAACCAACCACCACTTTATGTTCCAGCTCGCCGGTCGCGAAGTCCGCTTCCAACTGGTTATCCACGGCCACGCTGTCCAGGGAGGAGGTTTCGCCACTGTAATAGCGATTCATCAAGGTGCGATCGGCATTCCAGCCAGCCTGATAAACCTGATCCAACTCGGTGTTGGAGTGGGTGTAGCTGGTGTTTTGGCGGAAAGACCATACGTCGTTAAACGCGTGGCGGAATTCGTAGCTGTAAATCTGCTCCCAGCGTTTGAACTGGTTCAGCGAAGATTCGCCGTCGAAGAAGCCACGGCTCAGGCGATCGCCGTACAGGCTGCCGTCGGCTGGCACGGCGGCGTGATAGCCACCGGACGGATCTTTTTGCAGATAAGCGCGCAGTAACAGGGAGGTGTTTTCATCCGGTTGCCACATCAGCTGTGGAGAGATCGCATAACGCTCTTCACGCTGGTGGTCGTACTGAGTGTCGCTGCTGCGGGTCATACCAGTCAGGCGAAAAGCCCACTGATCATTAATGGCGTTGGTGTAATCGAACGCGCCGCCCTTGGTGTTTTGCGTGCCGCCGGACAGGCGGAAGTGGCCCTCTTCAGTAAATTGCGGGCGCTTGGAGGTTTCCATCACGATGCCGCCCGGAATGCTCTGACCGTAGAGAGCAGAAGATGGCCCTTTCAGCACGTCGATGCGCTCGAGGAACCAAGGGTCAACCTGAATGGAGTTGTAGCTGCCGCCGTCGCTCAGAATACGCAGGCCGTCGAGGAAGGTGTTGTTGACGTCACCGCCGTGGAAACCGCGTAGAGAAATGGTGTCGTAACGCGTTGCGCCACCGGCGAAGTTGGTGAACACGCCCGGCGTATAGTTCAGCGCGGCGTTAACGGTGGTGGCGTTCTGGTCGTCCATCTGCTGACGAGTCACTACTGACACAGCCTGACCGGTGGTGATGATCGGCTGATCTGTTTTGGTTGCTGTACGACTGGTTTTCGCGTTGTAACCCTGAGTCGGCGTGTCGGCAGTTTGTGGCGGAGCTGCGGTCACAACAACGGTATCTTCAGCGAATGAGGCAGCAGGAAGCGTCAGCGCCACGGCGCATAAGAGCACCGAGCGTTTTAGAGGGAAGGCCAACAACATATTCAAAGTCCCTATAGATATCGAGATGAAATATCGAGTTATGAAAAAAGTGTGTGTAAAAAGCCCATGACGGTGTCATCTGAGCTTAAAAGCCGGGCATTCGCGGGGAGTTATTCCCACAACAAAAACACCCGCTTAAAGTGGGTGTTTATTCATAACTTACGTGAATGCTAAACTTAATGATAATTGTTATCATTATTGTTTTTCAATTTCAAGGGAACTTTTAATAAAATTTTAAAATGAGGTTGTTTTTTATCCTTATATTTTTCATGGTATTGCCTACTTCCTGTCGGCTACGCGTCGTAGAGTAAATTTTATTTATTACTCAAATATCTCTAAACCTTTGCCCTAAATTTCCGATAAGAATTCAGTTCTTGGTCGTTCTATTTAATTTTTAGGGTTAATAAGGGATTTTTGATGAAAAAAGTATTACTTACCGCTGCTTTTGCCGTGCTGCTGTCCGGTTGTGCTCAACAGACTTTCAACCTGGGTCAGGGCGTGGCCACGAAGCCGAAAGAAGTGACCACGCATCACTTCTTCGTTAGCGGTATTGGTCAGCATAAAATGGTTGATGCGGCGAAAGTCTGCGGCGGCGCAGATAAAGTTTCTCGCGTAGAAGTTCAGGAAACTTTCCCTAACGTTCTGCTGAGCATCGTGACCTTTGGTATCTACACCCCACGTGAAGCGCGCGTTTATTGCGCATAATAGGAAATTTTTCCTAGCTAAACGGGCGCCTGGTGCGCCCGTTTTCACATCTGAACTCAGGCGGAAAAAGGCTTAGAAGCAGTAAGTTTAAAAGCTACATAACTCATTCACGATCCCTACAGGCAAAAGCCGGAACTTCACATTTTCACCAGAGTCTTATTGGCAAGTTTCACATGGATGAAACTGAAGGTCAGTTAAGGGCTGGGAAGGGCAATTTTGCCCTCCTGCAACAATGTTGGAATTTTTAAGGGATTAATGAAATGAAAAAAGTTTTACTTACCGCGTTTTTTGCCGTGCTGCTAACCGGTTGTGCTCAGCAGACGTTTAATATGGATCAGGGCATCTCTTCTGAGCCTAAAAAAGAGGTCACGCACCACTTCTTCCTGAACGGTATCGGCCAGACTAAGACCATTGATGCGGCGAAAGTCTGCGGCGGTGCGGATAAAGTCGTGCGTGTTGAAGTTCAGGAAACCTTCCCTGATGTGGTCTTGCGCGTGCTGACGTTTGGCATTTACGCGCCGCGTGATGCTCGCGTCTTCTGCTCTTAATGAGTCGACGTTAGAAATAAAAACGGGCGCTCATCGGCGCCCGTTTCTTGTTTTAAACTGTGGCTTAACCTAGCGCCAGTCCCAGCACCGCGCCCACCGCCAGCACCCACAGCGGATGAAAACGCTTGCTCACCGCCAGCAGCGTGCAGATAGCAATTACCGCCGCCATGCTCAGATTCGGCGCCGTGGCCTTGGCTATCAACAAGCCGCTGGAGACTACCAAGCCGACAGTCACCGGCACCAGTCCGCGCTGAACGATTTTCCGCCATGGCCGGTCTTTGTAGCGCTTCCAGCCTCCCATTACGATAAGCGTAATGATGGAAGAGGGCCCGAACTTCGCCAGAGACGACACCAGCAGCCCCGCCCAGCCAGCCACCTGCCAGCCAACCAGCGGCACTATCATCATATTCGGGCCGGGGGCCGCCTGCGCCAAGGCGAACAGGGCGCTGAACTCCTGAGCACTCATCCAATGATGCACTTGCACCACTTCGCGCTGCATCTCCGGCAGAATGGTATTACCGCCGCCGAAAGCCAAAACGGAAAGCTGGGTAAAGAGTAAAGCGAGAGAAATCAGCACCGCGCTCATGCTTTGCTCCTTGCACAGATGAAAATACTAATGGGTGCCAGTACCAGCATTACCGGGAGCATCGGCATTCGCAATCCGGCTATCGCAATAACGCCAATCGCCACCAGCGCTAGCTGTAACCATTTGCCCCACAGCGGCGCCAGCATCCTGATGCCGGTGGAGAGCAACAGGCCACCCGCCGCGGCCGCCAGCCCGGCAAACAGATGCTCGATCACCACGTCGTTTTGATAACGGGCATACACCAATCCGAGCAGCACCACGCACATGGTTGGCGCCAGAATCAGCCCCATCAGGGCCGACAGCGCGCCGCGCAGCCCACGAAACTCCATCCCCAGCGCCACGGATAAATTAATAATATTGCCGCCCGGTAGAAATTGGCACAGCCCTAACAATTCGGTGAATTGCTCAGCGCTCAGCCAACGGCGCTTCTCGACCAGCATGTGTCTCGCCATTGGCAGCACGCCGCCAAATCCGGTCAGCCCGAGAATGAAAAAGCCCATAAACAGTTGTCGACAGTCGGGTGAGTGCAGGTCGCTTTCATGGTGAGAACGAGTCTCTATAGAGTGTTGAGTCATAATGGCAATTCCCTGAACAGCGTGCTTTACGCTCTGGTTTTTTTGCCATAATGCGCGGCGGCGTGCCATGATGTCTAATGCATTTAATGACCACAAAGGATACCTAAAAGGTATGTCAAAACTGGATCTGCGAAAACTCCGCGCGTTTGTTACCGTGGTTGAAGAAGGCAGTATTTCCCGCGCAGCCGAGCGTCTTTTTATTCAGCAGCCGCCGTTAAGTCGCTTATTGCAGGGGCTGGAGCAGGATTTTGGCGTTCCACTGCTGGTTCGCCAGCCGCGCGGCGTGGTGGCGACCGATGCCGGAAGCGTGCTGCTGCAAGAGGCGCGGGCGCTGCTTTCACGCGCCGACCAGCTGGAAGCGGCGATGCAGCGCGCGGCGCAGGGCAAGCAGGGAAGTATTACCGTCGGCTTTACCAGCTCTTCCGCGCTGCACTCTTTTGTGCCGGAAGTGCTGCGCCGCTATCGGGAAATTTACCCTACGGTGAGCACCCAGTTGGAGGAGGCGGGAAGCACCGAGCTATTGCAGGGCGTGCTGGCGCAGCGCATTGACCTCGCGTTCGTCAGGATGCCGGTTCACGGTATGCCCGAGTTGAAGGTGGAGCGCGTGTTGCAGGAGCCGATGCTGGTGGCGCTCCCGGCGGGGCATCGGCTGGCAACGCTGCCGCGCGACGAGCCGATTTCACTCAAGCTCTTGGCGAACGAGCCTTTTGTACTTTACCGACGCCCGGCGGGACAGGGGCTGTATGACGCCATTTTAGCAGCCTGTTTCCGTGCCGGGTTTAGCCCGCAAATAGTGCAGGAGGCGCCGCGTCTGACCTCATGCCTGAGCCTGGTGGGCGCTGGGCTTGGCGTGTCTATTGTGCCGCAATCAATCACCCGACTGGGCGGAGAAGGGATGGTGTTTCTGCCGCTGGTGGCGCAGGCGCAGCTCAGCGCGCCACTCTATTTGGCTCGCCGCGAAGACAGCGACGCCTCGGCGATTATCAATACGTTCTGTGAGTTGCTGCGCACTCAGCTGATTGATAATTAAAGATGTTCTTCGGAGATGTGGCGCACCGTGGCTTCCAGCGTGCTGGAGTCGGATTCAATGGCGCTCAGCAGGGAGTCGAGTAAACCGGGGAAGCGTGCGTCGAGATCTTCGCGACGCAAAGATAACAAGTTGGCGCGGCCGTCCGGGCGCTGCCAGATAACGCCGCTGTCGCGCAGCACGCGCCAGTGGTGGGTTAGGGTCGATTTCGACAAGCCCTGCAACAGGGTTCCGCAAGGGTGTTCGCCGCCTTTGGCTAGCGTGCGTACAACGGCTAAACGCAGCGGATTGCCCAGTGCTGTCAGTACATTCTCTAAGCGAATCTGCTCGCGCTCGGGGTGGTTCGCTATCATTGGAATGATCCTCTTTCTTTCACGCCGATATGCGTGGGACGCGCAATATAGCTCATACAGCTACACTCTTTAAAGCACACATCACAACGATTTCACTAATAGAATAAATTTATTGTACGAATATACTCGTACAGTTGTATTATGCCTCTCGTTAAATGAAATGACGCAATACTGCACTAGGCAGTGCGTCAACTTTGCCATCCATCACGTAAGGACGTTATATGGCTCGCCAAACCCCCATTGAGCGCTACCGCAATATTGGTATCTCAGCACACATCGACGCCGGTAAAACCACCACCACCGAGCGCATCCTGTTTTACACCGGCATGAATCATAAGCTGGGTGAAGTGCATGATGGCGGTGCGACGACGGACTGGATGGCGCAAGAACAAGAACGCGGGATCACCATCACTTCTGCGGCAGTGACCTGTTTCTGGCAGGGGATGGATCACTCGTTTGAATCGCACCGCATTAATATCATCGACACCCCAGGGCACGTCGATTTCACCATTGAAGTTGAGCGCTCAATGCGTGTGCTCGACGGCGCGGTGATGGTCTATGACTCGGTCGGCGGCGTGCAGCCACAGTCGGAAACCGTATGGCGTCAGGCCAACAAATATAAAGTGCCGCGCCTGGCGTTCGTGAACAAAATGGACCGCCCTGGCGCTAACTTCTTCCGCGTTCGCCAGATGATGGTTGACCGGCTGAAGGCCAATCCGGTGCCGATTGTCATCCCGATTGGCAGCGAAGAGAACTTCGTCGGCGTGGTCGATTTACGCAAAATGCGCGCCATCCTGTGGGATGACGAAACGCAGGGCATGACCTTCCGCTATGAGCCGATCCCCGCCGAGTTGCAGGCTTTGGCCGAAGAGTGGCGTGAAAAAATGGTTTCTGCGGCGGCTGAGGCCAATGATGCGTTGATGGATAAGTACCTTGAAGAAGGGGACCTGTCCGAAGACGAAATCACTCAAGGTCTGCGCATTCGCACCATTGCCGGTGAAATTCAGCCAATGCTGTGCGGCAGCGCCTTTAAGAACAAAGGCGTGCAGCGCATGCTCGACGCAGTGGTCGAACTGATGCCTTCTCCGCTGGACATCCCGCCGGTCGCGGGTACCGACGAGAAGGATCAGGAAGTGTTCCGCCATTCTGACGACAACGAAAAGTTCTCGGCGCTGGCGTTCAAACTGATGACCGACCCCTATGTGGGGCAATTGACCTTCGTGCGCGTCTATTCCGGCGTGCTGAAGAAAGGCGATAGCGTCTACAACCCGGTGCGCGGCAAGAAAGAGCGAATCGGCCGTATTGTGCAGATGCATGCTAACGATCGTATTGAGATTGATGAGATCCGCGCGGGTGATATTGCGGCCTGCGTCGGCCTGAAAGATGTGACCACCGGGGAAACCCTGTGCGACCCATCTGACATTATCACTCTGGTGCGCATGGAGTTCCCTGAGCCGGTGATTTCACAGGCCATCGAGCCGAAAACCAAGGCCGATCAGGAGAAAATGGGCATTGCGCTGTCACGGTTGGCGTCGGAGGACCCGTCGTTCCGTATTCGCACTGACGAAGAGTCCGGGCAGACGATCATTTCCGGCATGGGCGAGTTACATCTGGAGATCATCGTTGACCGTATGAAACGCGAGTTTGGCGTCGAAGCCAATATCGGTAAGCCGCAGGTGACTTATCGTGAAACCGTGCGTAAAACGGTGACTGACGTTGACGGCAAATTTGTGCGCCAGTCCGGCGGTAAAGGCCAGTACGGCCACGTGGTATTCACCCTCGAGCCGCAGGAAGCGGGCAAAGGTTTTGCCTTTGTTGATGCCACCAAAGGTGGGGTGGTGCCGCGTGAATTTATTCCGGCGGTGGAAAAAGGCGTAGTAGAAGCGCTGAACAACGGCATTTTGGCGGGATACCCGGTGGTTGATGTCAAAGTGACCCTGACCTTCGGTTCCTCCCACGAGGTGGATTCTTCGGAAATGGCCTTCAAGATGGCGGCTATCTTTGGTTTCAAAGAGGCGGCGCGTCAGGCCAGCCCGGTGATCCTCGAACCGATGATGCGCGTTGAAGTGGAAACGCCGGAAGACTACGCCGGTAGCGTGATGGGCGATTTGTCTTCTCGTCGCGGTACGGTGCAGGGTATGGAAGAGATTGCGGGCGGCGGCGGTAAAATTATTAAAGCCGAAGTGCCGCTCTCCGAGATGTTTGGTTACTCGACTACGCTGCGATCTATGTCGCAAGGCCGTGCAACTTACACCATGGAGTTCAACCATTACGCCGAGGCACCGCGCAACGTCGCAGAAAGTATCATCGCCGCGCGTGGCTAATCAGTAGGAATGGAGTAAAACGAAACGGCCTGAAAGGGCCGTTTTTTATTGGGCGCAGGAAATAGAACTCAGAACACCGCGAAATAAGGAGGTTAGATGTATTGGCATGAGCGCCTGAAGTGTGTAAGTATTGTGCGCATTGTTGATGCGTACAAGGAGTGTGTAATGCCAGTTAATTCGTCCACGGCGAAGCGAAGAACCAACGTCACGTTAAACGCTGAGCTGCTGGAGCAAGCCAAAGCGTTGGGCATTAATTTATCCGCGACTTTTGATAAAGCGTTGAAAGAAGCCGTCAGGGAACAGCAGAGGAAACAGTTCATGGAAGACAATCAGCAAGCCATCGATTCATGCAATGCCTTCACCGAAGAGGCCGAGTTATTTTCACAAGGAAGGGGCGTGTTGTAATGGCGCAATTCGATATTTATGAAAACCTTGGCGCGGGAAAGAGCAAGTATCCCTTCTTTATGGATATCCAAAATCCGCTATTTGAACGGCTCAACGAGCGCGTGGTTATCCCTTTAACCTCAATTAACAACCTCAAGGCTATCAAGCAATTACATCCTTCCATCGAGGTTTCGGGCCAGTATTACCTCATCATGACCAATCTACTGACCAGTATTCGCTTGCAGGAGTTACGGCATCAGCCGGTGATGAATGCGAGCAGTGCGAGAGATGAGGTGGTGGCTGCCATGGATCTACTGGTGTTGGGGATTTAGCTGCCATAGCGCGATGGGATTTCCCTCCCCGAGTCAGGGGAGGGGAAGATGCGGCACAGCTTATTTCAAGCTTTCACTCAGGAAGGTCGTCGCCTCGCTGATGGCCGCGCGGGTTGCTGGCGTTTGTGACAGCGCGTTAAGCAGCACGAAGTCGTGGATGGTTCCGGCGTAGCGGGTTGCGGTGACGCGTACTCCGGCCTGAGTCAGTTTGCGGGCGTAGGCTTCGCCTTCATCACGCAGCACGTCATTTTCGTCAGTGATCACCATTGCCTGCGGTAGGCCTTTCAGCTGTTCAATCGTGGCATTCAGCGGCGAATGGTAGATATCTTCGCGTTTGGCGACATTAGGTTCGTATTGATCCCAGAACCACTTCATGCCATCGCGGGTTAACCACGGCCCTTGGGCGAATTCGTGGTAAGAGCCGTTATCAAAATTGGCTGAGGTCACCGGGTAGAACAGCAGCTGGGACTTAATCGCCGGCGTTTTGCGCTCTTTTGCCAGCAGCGTGACCACGGCCGCCATATTGCCACCGACGCTATCCCCGGCCACGGCCAGCCGCGAGGCATCGACGTTGAACTCATCGGCGTGGTCGGCAATATATTTCGTCACTGCGTAATCTTCTTCAATCGCGACCGGATAGTGGTTTTCCGGCGAGCGGCTGTAATCCACGAACACTAGCGTGGCTTTGCTGCCTACTGCCAATTCGCGAACCAGACGGTCATGGGTATTTTGGTCGCCCATTACCCAACCTGCGCCGTGGAAATAGACAATCACCGGCAGTTTCTGGCTAAAGCCCTGTGGGCGAATAACACGGATATTGGTTTTTCCTTTCGGGCCAATGGGTAGCACTTTGTCTTCGATGTCTATATTCAGCAGATGGTCGGGCTTGGCCTGCGCGCCTTCAAGCACTTTGCGGGCATTGGCCGGTGTCATTTTATAAATCGGGGTAGAACCGGCCAGGGAGTCGAGAAAAGCCTGAGTGGTTGGTTCAAGGACCGGCGCGGCGAAGGCGCTGGCAGATAACATGGATAACGCTAAGGTGCTGGCGGCAGTGATTTTACGTTTCATTATTTTTCTCTCTGATGTTGTGAACGCTATGTTGTGGTGATGGGAATTTTTATATCTCGCAATTAAATAGTGCACAAGTTAATTGTTCTTGCTTAAGTAGCGCGATAGTTAAATTTTTATTGAAACATGTGGTTTAACTCTTAAAAATCAATGGGATAACACTTTGTGCTTTTTTTGTAGCAACAATAGCTTTCAGCTGTGGGAGAAAAGTTAGGTGAGTGTGGTGATAAGGCGAGCTATTTAACTGAAAATTAATAAAAATTCGGGGTAATGCATACAGAAGGTAATGTCCTGTAAAGAGCAAAACCAACTTAGTGGAAGACGTGCTAAGCTCCTGCAACATTTTGAAATATCACGCTCAGGATAGACAGGGAATGGACGTGTTTTTGGCTTATATTATTGAAAACCCTTCGCGGGTTTTGGTGTCCATAGCGTCAATTGGCATGGTAATTTTCGCCGCGCTATTACGCGGTGCCCATGCCGTGTTTGCCAGCTTATTGGCGATATTCGGCTCATTTTTGGCGATGTTGTTATAGCGGGTCCGGCAAGGGGCGTGCGGGAAACAGCCTATCGCACTTCCACCAATTTCCCTTCAATGACCTTCAGCTGTTTGTCCAATACTACGTAGTCAGCCCGGGCTCCCGGCTCGGTTATCCCGCGGTCGTGTAAACCCAGGAAATCTGCCTGATAGCCCCAACGTCCAGTGCATCGCCACCTTGCATGATGTCCTTACCGCCGCCGCGAAAGTTTGTCCTTAGTGCTGCCCGCCTCCTGGGTGTTGGAGAAACCTCAACTGACGGCTGACTATTTGGCTCGCCAGCCGTTGTTAAGGATCTCTCCCAAGTGCGCAGCGGATTTTTATCGCTGCGCCATGTCACGGTTGGCAAAGCAAGGCGTGGCGACCAGACGAGGTGAAACATCACCGGCGGTGAGTCAGTTTTTAGCTTTGCTGGCCGTCATTGGCGATAAGCCACAGGCGAATGGCTTGGTCGAGCTGTAGGATATCGGCACACAGCTGGCGGAAGTCGGTATTCAGCGCCTCGGCGTCCGGATTACCAAAGGTTTGATCCTCCATCATGCTGGCCATCTCCTCAATCTGCTCGGCCCCGACTATCTGCGCCGCGCCGCTGATTTTATGCAGCGCCTCGGCGAAACTGAGCCAATCCTCTTTTTCCAACGCCGCGCTGGCTGCCGCCGCGTCGCGCCGGTTCTCATCCCGCGTCTGTTCTAGCATTTGCTTGAGCAGGGCGTCATCTTTCATCGCCAGCGACCTTAGGCTCGGCAGGTCGAGCAGGGTTTCCAGCGGTGGCGGGGTAGAAATCACCAACGCCAGTTGATGAAGCGCCGCGTTAAGCTGCTTCATGCGCAGGGGTTTGAAGAAGCACTCATTCATGCCGACGTCCAGACTGGCTTTGCGCTCGGCGGCCTGCGCGTTAGCCGTCAGCCCCCAAATCACCGCAGGTTGGCCGTTTTGGCGAATCGCGCGCGTCAGCGCTAATCCGTTCATGACCGGCATATGGCAATCGGTTATCACCAAGTCAACATGATGCTCCTGCCATAGCCGCAGCGCCTGCTCGCCATTCACCGCCTCAATCACCCGATGCCCCAGCGACGTCAACTGACGGCGCAACAGCAGGCGGTTGGTCGGGTGGTCATCGGCAATCAGAATATCCAGCGAGCGCGGCGTAAAGCGCAGACCGTCTTCGGTCACCGCAGGCGAATGCAGGGCCGCGCGAGCAGGCAGGTCGAAGGTGAGGATCACCCGCGTTCCCTGACCCGGCTGGCTGTCGAACCGGCAGGTGCCGCTCATCAGCTGGATTAACTCGGCGCTGATCACCAAGCCTAATCCCGTGCCGGTCTGCTTTTTACCCGCGTCGAGCTGCTTAAACGGCACGAACAGTTTTTTCTGGTCCTCGTCGCTGATACCAATGCCGGTATCATGCACCACCACCTGCATTTGCAGGCGATCCTCGGAACTCTGCGCGCCTGATAGCTCAATGCCCACCGTGCCGCGCGTGGTGAATTTCAGTGCATTGCTCAGGTAATTATAGAGCACCTGTTTCAGCCGCTGCGGGTCGAGCCAGACTTCAATATCCTGCGTCAGACGATTATCCCAGCTCAGCTTCAGCCCTTTCTGCTGGGCCAAGCCTTCAAAAATATGGACCACCGAGGAGCAGGTTTGCACTGGCGACACCCACTGCGGCGAAAGCTCAAGGTTGCCGGACTCAATCTTCGCCAGATCCAGTACGTCGCCCACTAACTCAATCAGCGACTGAGCCGAGGTGTAAGCCAGTTGCAGAGCCTCGCCGTCTGGCGTGTCGGCATTGCGGCTATTCTCTGCCAGTTCGAGCAGGCCGATGATCGCGCTGACCGGGGTACGAATCTCATGGCTCATGGTGGCGAGGAAGGTGCTTTTCGCCTTGTTGGCCTGCTGGGCGTTATCTTTTTCGGCGGAGACTTCCACCAACAGATTTTCGTAATCGGTGATGTCCTGCCAGCCGCAGATAAGCCCGTCAATCGCCCCTTTATGGTCGTTTAATACCGTGGTCCAGTGGGCGACAATGCGATGTTCTTCACCATTAAACAGGGTGGCGCGCTGTTGGTATTCGTGGCCGTCTTGTTCATTTTGCTGCTGTGACAGTAACGGCTCAAGGGCAGGCAGTAACGGCGACAGCGGATGGCGCTGGTCAAACAGCGGCAGCGCCATATGTTCGGGTGCTACTTGTGCAAAGAACTGGTCGTAGGCGCGGTTGTGACTTATCACCTCGCCGTGACGGTTCACCACGTAAATAGGCGTCGGCGAGCCGTTTAGCAGGGTGTCGCGGAAGTTAAGCTGCAGCAGCAGCGCGGCCTGCGCCTTTTGCTTCACTTTCATCGCCCGGCGCAGCCAGAAGGCCCAAAGCAGGGTGCTGATCACCAATATGCCCGCCAGCCCGAACATCAAATAATATTGGGTGCTGTAGAGCTTCCAGGTTTCCAGCGGCACTTCCGGGCTGCCTTGCCACTTGTTGAAGATTTTGGCGTAGGCGCGTGGCGGAATATCGGCCAGCGTCTTGTTGAGAATGCCTTCAAGCTCGCGCTGATCTTTACGCACCCCGAAGCTGACGGTGGCCGTCTGATCGCCTACGCGGGCGGCAATTTTCAGCCGACCGGCGAAGTAGCGGTCAATCATAAAGCTGGCACCGGTTTGAATATGAATCGCGGCGTCGGCGCGCTTTTCTTCCACCAATTTCATGGCTAGGGTGGCATTGGCCACGGGGAGCCAGACCACTTCTGGGTACAGCTCGGCGTATCTCTGCTGAATCTGATTACCGTCGACCACCGCCACGCGCATCTTGCCGCCCAGCTCTGTCGGCGCTTTGTCATCATTACGCACCACCAGAACGAAAGGTGCAAACATGAAAGGACGGGTAAAGGTCATCTTATCTTCGCGCAGCGTACTGTGGCTCAGAGCGGCAATCATATCACCTTTGTGATTGACCAAATCGTCGGCCATGCTGCTGACATTTCCTTCGGGGATCATCTCGAAATGAATGCCGGTACGCAGGGAAATCAGATGCAGCAGGTCCATGCTAATACCGTGGAAGCTGCCGTCGGCGTCGCGCAGGCTGATCGGCGCGTAGAACGGATTGGCGATCACCTTAATCACCGGATTCTCTTTAATCCACTGCTGCTCGTGGGCGGTCATTTTCACCGGCTGGTGCAGGAAGAAGAAGTCCGGTCCGAGGAACCAGGAGTTGATGATGGCGTCCTGTTGCAGCGGCGTGACGGCGGCCAGCACGCTGTTGACCGCGCGCAAAAGCACGGCATTGTCTTTGCGCATCACGAAGCGTGCTCCTGCGTCGAGAGCCGGGGAGACGGATACTACCGACAGGCTATTGCTGTAATTTCTGTCGATGAAGAAACTGACATTGGCCATATTGCCAAGCAGGTAGTCGTAATGGCGGTAGGCCAGGGCGGAAATAGCGCTTTGGCTTGAGGGGAAACGGGTTATCTGCGCGTCGGGATAGAGCTTTTTGATCTGGGCATCAGACAAGTAATTCTTGGCGACCACCAGGCTGAAAGGCTTACCCGGCGTGGGTTTGTCCATGTCGGTGGCTTCTTTGGTGACCAGCGCAGGATGATTGGGCAAATAGGCGAGGCTGGCTGAGAAGCGCTGTGGGTCGATGTCTGGCGAGCCGTGGTCGTCAATCATCATATCCACCTGACCGGACTCCACTGCCATCAGCGCCTCGGCACGGCTTTCAAAACGCACCGGGCGAGGTTGCACGCCGAGCTGGCGGCTGACGATTTGCAGATAATCGGCGGAGATACCTTCAAAGGTGGCCGGAGCGACCACGATATCCATCGGCTGGTTTTGCGGCTCCCAGGTGGCGACCGTCAGCTCTTTCTTGATGCCCAGCCAGCGCCAGTCGGCGTCGGAGAGGTGGAACTTCAATTCAGGCTGTTGCTGGCGGCTGTAAATCATCAATTGTTGGGGTGGCGGCGCGGCCAGCACCGACATGGATAACGTCAGCAGTAAAACAAAAAGCACTTTTAACATTACTTTGGGCCTGTCACTGGGTCATGAAATCTGGTTACGTCTGACAAAGTCGAGTAACTCCGTCCGTGTTTTCAGCCCCAGTTTGTCCATTAACCGGCTTTTATAGGTGCTGATGGTTTTATTGCTTATTTTCATTCTAGTGGCAATGGTGATCACTTCCATGCCCTGAGCTAAATATTGCAAAACCTGAAATTCCCGCGTGGAAAGGGTTTTAATTCGCTCGGCATCGCTGGTGGTTTCTTCTAATAAGGCGTTGCTATGGCTTTTAAGGGGAAAATAGCCATAACCATTGCGCACGGCTTCAATGGCAATATTTAAATCAGACAGGTTATTTTTCTTGCTGATAAAGCCGTTGGCCCCGCTTTTCGCGCTACGCAGGGCGTAGTAGTCGGCATTTTTACCACTCATGACGATGGCGGGCGTGTGGTTACGCTGGGTTCTTAAATTTTCGATCACTTCCAGCCCGTCCATATTATTTATATCAATATCAATAATTAACATGTCTGGTTCTAACTCGGCCATCAAACCAAAAACTTCCTGACCATCGGCGGTTTCAGCCACCACTTCATGTCCGTTATTTTCTAGCAAAAAGCGTATTGCGGTACGGGCCAAGGGATGGTCATCAACGATAAGAAATCGACTCATTATTATTCCAACCTAAAGTAAATGCTGTCGCAGTCTCTAAGAATAAGAGTAGATGACTGTAAGATTATTCGTATCTTAAATAGCCGCACTCCCTATAACAAGATGAATTCGCCTTTGTAGGCCAGTTCCTACAGGGGGTGATGATTTGGCTGATACGAGATGCTGGGCAAGGGATAAAAAAGGAGGAAAGCAGAGCTCTGGCTGTTCCCCTTCATCACTAAAGTCAGCTGACTTGGTTGTCCATGTCACTGTCAGATTGAGTTCTGGGTTAACTTAGCCTCTTTGACTCGCGCCGTAATAGTGTTGAATGCAACATCGTCAGCCGCGGAGGTATCAGTATCGGCTCTTTAATCTCGGCTGTGGGGATTTCACCCCACTCGGCACGGGGTTGGCGTCGGGCAGATATTAATGGCGCATTCATAATCATTACTCATTTTGAGTTAGAGGATTAAAAGGAATAAGCGGTCACTAAACGGGCAGGCTGTTTCCTTTTAACTTAAAGTGAAAAAATGACGTAATAAAAAATTCGTGGAATAACATTTGGCGTCATTCCATCAAGATTTTTCTTATTAAACATTATTTAAATAAAGGGAAAAATCAGCCAATTCGTCAGGCGGCGTAGGCGCTGGACTACGGGGTGTGTAGTCAGAATGAAATAGAAAATAGGCGTTTTTCTGTAATCACTTTTAAGATAATCTGTTTCGTTGTTAGTGCGTTTATATTTGCTTTTTCCTTCGCGGACTCATGTCGAATGAGTGTCGTAGTCTTGTCATCCATTTCCTACAGCTCATGATGATTTCGCTGATTATTATCCCTCGCAATAACTCGTTTTATGGTTCCATGCTGACCGATTAATACCTCATCCCCAGATGCTTGGTCAGCTGCCTGCGTAACCCGATGGAGGGTATACCACGCTTTATTTGGCAACGCTTTCTGTTCCACACCAGGGAATATTTGCCACGATGCTGTGGCATTTTTTTTATCATGAGAATAGATATGCTTAATATCGCAATGATGGACGCCGATACCTATATTAAATATGGCCTTTCTGTTTACTTTAATTCCAAGGGGATTAACGTGATGGCCGCATCCAATATCAGTGATCTGACTGTTAATCTTCGAAGCAATGAGATCGACGTGGTGGTTATGGAGTTATTCAGCCGCGATGATGATGTGTTCGAATGCATTGAATTTGTCCGTTCATTCTCATCTAAATGGCCGCGTAGCAAATTGGTGATTTATACTCAAGTTGCTAATGAAGACGCCGTGAAATTATTAATTTCCGTCACCGGCCAGAAAGAGATTGTTTATAAAACCGACAGTATGCACGAACTGGCTTCTTGCGTATTCTCACCATGGAAAGACAGCCTGACCTGCTTTGACATGGCACATTAATATGGCGATACCCTCAAACAGATTTGCCAAATTAACGGCGCGGGAATGGTGTGTGATGCGCATGTTGGCCGACGGCATTGTGCCGATGCAAATCGCCGATAATCTGTCGATCAGTGTCAAAACTGTCAGTCAGCACGTCAATAATATCGAAAAAAAACTTGGCGTTGAAAACCGTCTGTATCTACAAAAAATGTTGATAAAGATAAAAAAAGAGGCTAATGCATATTCAACGCCTTCAGATGCTATTCGGTTTTCCAAGCGAATGCCGGGGAAGCGCCACCCTTAATCGGCAAGGGGCCAACTAAAGAATATCTTATGAGCGCGGCACTTACCGCGCTCTCTCAGTCCAGCTTATTTTTCCAGTGTTTGAATGATGTTGTAAGTCGCGTTGACCCGGTCATCATTCGGGAACCATTTGTTTGCCAGCATCACGACGGCAATTTTGCGCGACGGGATAAACACCGCATAGGTGGAGAACCCGCCGGTGGAGCCGGTTTTGTTATACCAGTTCTCAGGCGTGCCCGGTTTTGGCGGCGTGATGGCGGTGGCTGGCATACCCTCCATAATCATCCCCGCTGCATTGCCGGTCACCAGTTGCTTGAGTTCTGGCGGGTAGGCGTAGCTTTCCCACATCATATCTTGGGTGAATTCGCTCGCTTTGAAATAGCCGGTATGGGTATCGTTAATGGCTTTCTGCCATGAGTCGTCGATTTTCTTCACTTGCATATTGGCATCAAGGAAGCGAATTAAATCCAGCGAGTTGGATTTCAAGCCATAAGACTCGGCATCCAGCGGGCCGGGATTCACCCGAACCGGCTTATCAGCCTTGTTATAACCTTGCGCATAGTCGTGCATCTGATCTTCTGGCACGTTGACATAAGTACGGGTCATGCCCACGGCTGGGAGCAGTTGCTTCTCCATCGCGTCGCTGAATTTCATATTCAGGCTTTGCGCGGTGATCATCCCCAGCATGCCGATACCCAAGTTGGAATAAACCCGATAAGTGCCAATCGCATGCTTTGGCTGCCAGTTTTTGTAGTAAGTCATCAACTGGGTGTTATTGGTCACGTCGTCCGGTACGAATAGCGGCAGACCGGAGGTGTGGGTTGCCAGATTCAGCAGACTGACATGGTCGAAGGCAGAACCTTTCAGCGACGGCAGGTATTTACTTGCCGGATCGTTGAAGTCTATTTTGCCCTGATTATTGGCATAGGCCGCCAGCGTCGCGGTAAAGGTTTTGCTCAGCGAGCCAATTTCAAACAGCGTGGTGTTAGTAATTGGGGCCTTGGTCTGTTTCGAGGCCACGCCGTAGTTGTAGAATGTGTGCTTGCCGTTTTCAGAGACGGCGATGGTCATGCCCGGCACATGGTATTTCTGCATCAAGGGCTGGATTATTTTATCGATCTCGGCTTTGTCGGTGGCCGCGCTGACGGATGCACTTAATAGCGTCAGTGGGAACAGAGCCAGAACTAACATCTGGTTTTTTTTCATGGTGAATTCTCAGGTATTGAAAAAATAAATGGATTTAGATGAATCGTTTGACGTCGCGAATAAGTTTTATCCATTCGCCATCTTCTCACAAGCGACAAGAATTTCAGGGAGCCTAAAGGAAAACTTATGCCACACGCCATGCGCAACCGACTACCATTAAACGCCTTACGAGCCTTCGAGTCTTCTGCCCGTCATTTAAGTTTCACCCGCGCCGGGTTGGAACTGTGCGTGACACAGGCCGCCATCAGCCAGCAGGTCAGAAGTCTCGAGGAGCAGCTGGGTATCGTGCTGTTCCGCCGTCTGCCACGGGGATTAGATTTGACTGAGGAAGGTCAGGCGCTGTTTCCCGTTCTCAGTGACGCCTTTGAGCGCATCAGCGCGGTGCTGCATCAGTTTGAGGACGGCCATTTTCACGAGGTGCTCACCGTGGCGGTGGTCGGTACCTTTGCCGTGGGCTGGCTAATGCCCCGGCTGGCCTCATTCCGCGAAGCTCATCCGTTTATCGATCTGCGCATTCTGACTAACAATAACGTGGTGAATCTGGCCTCTGACGGCATGGATTTAGCCATCCGTTTCGGCAATGGCCAGTGGCCGATGACGCAAAACCTTAAGTTGCTGGACGCGCCTCTGACCGTGCTCTGTACCCCTGAGATTGCCCGCCAATTGCAGACGCCAGAGGACCTGAAACGCCATCCGCTGATGCGCACTTATCGCAAGGATGAGTGGGATCAGTGGCTCAGCGCCGCGCAAATCACGCCGTGGCGCATTGGCGGCCCGGTGTTTGACTCCTCGCGGCTAATGGTGGAAAGCGCCATTCACTGCGGCGGCGCGGTGCTGGTCCCAGCCAACATGTTTAGCCGCGAAGTGCAGAGCGGCCAGCTGGTGCAGCCATTCCCGATAGAAGTAGATCTTGGCAGTTATTGGCTGACCCAGCTTAAATCGCGCGCCAAAACCCCGGCGATTAAAAGCTTTGAGAACTGGCTGATACAGCAGGTGGCGGCGGGCTAAGCCACGATTAGCCACTCACAACGCACCTGAGATCTCAGTATGCTGGGCCATCATCGCCATATCGGCGACATTAAGGACATCGCGTAATGAAAATTATCATCTTTGGAGCTTCAGGCATGGTCGGGCAGGGCGTATTGCGCGAATGCCTGCTGGCGGCGGATGTCGAGCAAGTCACCACCGTCGGGCGCAGCCGCTTAAAAGAAACAAACCCCAAGCTGCGCCAGGTGGTGCTGCCAGACCTGCTGCAACCTGAAACGCTGGATGAAAGCGAATGGCAAGGCTTTGATGCCTGCTTCTTCTGCCTCGGGATCTCCGCCTCGGGCCTGAGCGAAGTGCAGTATCGCCGCCAAACTTATGACCTGACGCTGGGTATCGCCAAAAAGCTGGCGCAGCACTCGCCAAATCTGACCTTTACTTATGTCTCGGGCACTGGGACCGACAGCAGCGAGAAGGGCCGTGTAATGTGGGCACGGGTGAAAGGCAAAACCGAGAATGACCTGCAAAAGCTGCCGTTCGCTAGCGTCTATTTATTCCGCCCTGGGGTGATTGTGCCGCTGCACGGTATTGAGTCGAAAACCGCCAGTTATCGGGCGTTTTATCGCTGGACCAAGCCCGTCTTGGCGCTGTTCCGCCAGTTATTCCCCAATCGCTTAGTGACCACGGAGAGCCTCGGCAACGCCATGCTGAACGCGGCGCGGGGAGCTAAAGGCCGCTATGTGATTGAAGCTAAACAGATCAATGCGCTGGCCAAGGCTCCGCGCTGATAGTCCGTTTTCTCTGCTTAACCCTCGCGCGGGGACTGAACCGCGCGGGAAAACGCCGGACCAGCGGAGAAGGGGGATGAGTTCGCCAAGGGGGAAATCGCCGTGGCTAATAATCATCTGAGTAAATGTAATGTAATAACCTTTCTATTTGAGTTTAATGTTTTCCAGCAATGAGGTCGCGAATATCACCAGAATATAAACAAACCTATTTATTATTACTTTGCGGGTTGACAATATTATGGCTCATGGGTAGATTGCACGGGCCGGAAGTTGAGGCCTTTCCTAACTTAACATAAGAGAATAATGGACACTGTATCTAGTCACTTGCCGAATGACGCTTTCTTAGCGGTTCGGAATAATAAACATGAAATTGATTGTGATCATTTCATCGTTCGGGTGTGCCTCGCCAGAGCTTAGTCTCTTGTGTCTTAGCACCTCAACCTGAAGTATCACGGTCCCGAGGTGTGTTATGAACTTCAAAATGATCCTTTTCCCTGATGTCAAAGCACTGACATCCACTTTGCGCGTTCGCCCGTCCCGCGATCGGACTTTGGCTGCGCGTAAAAAACATTCCAATTCGATTTTTTCAACTAAAATCAATGAATTGAATCAGCGTGTTACTAACTGGCGTGTCAGTCCTGTCACCGGCCAGCTGGAGCAACGCTGCACCTTTTCTGATACCGAAGACCCACAAAGTCGGACCTTCTCTGCCTGATATCACCCCTGGCGGCGTCGTGGCGTTAATCCCTGAGTGGATTAAGGCTAAACGCGTCACGCAATCTGTCACCGAGGTGCCATCAGTTATTATTTGCGTATTTTTTGATTGCCTGAATTTATTTAAATATTCAGGACGGCGAAGCTATGCGTAAATAAATAAAACCAAAATGTTTTACTCCGTTCATTAATTGAATGGCGGGAACGCTTGCGCAAAATTAATTAAAAACCGATCGCATAAACGATACGGACTATTTCCGGCTGCCTGCAACTCTGCTTATGCCGTGAAGAGTTCCCTATTGTCTGGCGACAGGAGCACTACCATGACTGTAGAACACAAAACCCGGGATAAAAAAAATCCGAAGGCCAACGCGCTGTCAATGCGTGCCGCCCAGGAAGCCAAAAATGGCGTGGCGACCACGCTGATTAACATGGGAGCCACCAAAGAGGGGCTGCTGCACGCCAACGCGGCGTCGCGACTGGAAAAAGATGGCTATAACGAAGTGGCGCACGATAAGCCGCCTCACGCGCTAGTGCAGTTGATCAAGGCGTTTAACAACCCGTTTATTTACATCCTGTTAGCCCTTGCCAGCATCAGCTTCTTTACCGACTACTGGCTGCCAACCCACAGCGGCGATGAGGGGGATTTGACTACCGTTATCATCATCGGCGCGATGGTTAGCCTTAGCGGATTACTGCGTTTTTGGCAGGAGCATCGCTCGGCAAAATCCGCCGAAGCGTTGAAAGCGATGGTCAGAACCACCGCCACCGTGTTGCGCCGCGACAGCGTGAGCAAGCCTGGCAAGCTGTGTGAAATCCCAATGCGCGAGCTGGTGGTCGGAGACATCGTGCAGCTCTATGCCGGGGACATGATCCCAGCCGACGTGCGGCTAATTGAGTCTCGCGACCTGTTTATCAGCCAGGCGGTGTTAACCGGCGAAGCCTTGCCGGTTGAGAAATACGACACGCTGGGCGACGTGGCGCAGAAGTCAGCCAGCGAAGTGGCAATGGACAATGACAACCTGCTGGATATGCCGAACATCTGCTTTATGGGCACCAACGTGGTCAGCGGCACGGCGCAGGCGGTGGTGGTAGCGACCGGGCCGCGAACCTACTTTGGTTCACTGGCGAAAGCCATCGTCGGCACCCGCGTGCAAACCGCCTTTGACCGTGGCGTGAACAGCGTGAGCTGGCTGCTGATCCGCTTCATGCTGGTGATGGTGCCAGTGGTGTTCATGATTAACGGCGTGATGAAGGGAGAGTGGTGGGACGCGCTGCTGTTCGCGCTGGCGGTGGCGGTCGGCCTGACGCCAGAAATGCTGCCGATGATTGTCAGTGCCAACCTCGCCAAAGGCGCGGTGGCGATGGCGAAACGCAAAGTGGTGGTTAAGCGTCTGAATTCCATTCAGAACTTAGGCGCAATGGACGTGCTTTGCACCGACAAAACCGGCACGCTGACTCAGGATAAAATCATTCTCGAGCACCACATTGATACCGCCGGGCAGAAGAATGAGTCAGTGCTGTCACTGGCGTGGCTGAACAGCCATCACCAGAGCGGCATTAAGAACCTGATGGATCAGGCGGTGATCTACTTCTCCGAAAACGAGGCGAACTTCGTCAAACCGGAGGGGTATAGCAAGGTTGACGAGATGCCGTTCGACTTTATCCGCCGCCGCCTGTCGATCGTGGTGAAGGATAAACAGGCTAATCACCTGCTGGTGTGCAAAGGCGCGGTGGAAGAGATGTTGAGCATTTCGACCCACATGCATGAAAACGGCAAAGTCGTGGAGCTGGATCAGACGCGTCGCGATGAGCTGCTGGCGATGGCCAACGACTACAACAAAGACGGTTTCCGCGTGCTGGTGGTAGCCACTCGCGACATTAAAAAGGGTGATACCAAGCCTCAGTACAGCACGGCAGATGAGCACGACCTGATTATTCGCGGGTTCCTGACCTTCCTGGATCCGCCGAAAGAGACCGCAGGCCCGGCCATTGCCGCACTGCAAAATATCGGCGTGGCGGTGAAAGTGCTAACCGGGGATAACGCAATTGTCACTACGCGCATCTGCCGTCAGGTGGGGCTGGAGCCGGGCGAGCCGGTGCTCGGTCCGCAGTTGGAGCATCTGGATGACGCCACGCTGCAAATTTTAGTGGAAGAGCGCACGGTGTTCGCCAAACTGACGCCGCTGCAAAAATCACGGGTACTCAAAGCCTTGCAAGCTAACGGCCACACCGTCGGCTTCCTCGGCGATGGGATTAACGATGCCCCGGCGCTGCGCGACGCCGACGTGGGGATTTCCGTCGACAGCTGCACGGATATCGCCAAAGAGTCTGCCGATATCATCCTGCTGGAAAAGAGCCTGATGGTGCTGGAGGAGGGGGTACTCAAGGGGCGCGAGACCTTCGGCAACATCATGAAGTACCTGAACATGACCGCCAGCTCCAACTTCGGCAACGTGTTTTCGGTGCTGGTGGCCAGTGCGTTTATTCCGTTCCTGCCGATGATGGCGATTCAGTTGCTGCTGCAAAACCTTATGTACGATATTTCACAACTTGCTCTGCCTTGGGACAAAATTGATAAGGAGTTCCTGAAAAAACCCCGTAAGTGGGACGCGAAAAACATCGGCCGCTTTATGGTGTGGATTGGTCCAACCTCGTCGATTTTCGACATGACCACCTTCGCGCTGATGTGGTTTGTGTTTAGCGCCAATAGTGAACATATGCAGACGCTGTTCCAGTCCGGCTGGTTTGTCGAAGGGCTGCTGTCACAGACCCTGGTGGTGCATATGCTGCGTACCCAGAAGATCCCGTTCATTCAGAGTACGGCCGCGCTGCCGGTACTGTTAATGACCGGCATGGTGATGGCGATTGGTATCTATGTGCCGTTCTCGCCGCTGGGGCCATTGGTCGGGCTGCAGGCACTGCCGTGGCAGTACTTCCCATGGTTGGCAGGCACCTTACTGGCCTACTGCTGCGTGGCGCAGGGCATGAAAACCATTTATATCCGTCGCTTCAAACAGTGGCATTAAGATTGAACAGAAATAATCTTTATTGATGTGACCTCAAACGGGTGTCGTCTAATCGCGGCACTCGTTTGAATAAAGGAAAAGAGTTATAGGAAGTCACCATGAAACACGCTTATTTAATTAGACCTAAGCGTGGCGTTATTTTGCTGATTAAAAATAAGATCATCATTTTGGTGGTGTTATTTTTAATGAAAGTAACCCGCATCCTGCGCGTTAATTCTCTGAAGTGGTACAGCAAGGAGAAAATAAGTTATACCCAAACTAAAACTGTTTTAGATTTCGCCAGCGCTATTAATCGAATTTCGATCAGGTTACTGCGTTTTACCAAAGCACCATCCCTGAATAAGGGGGAATAATTATGTTCGGAACTACTCTGTCTGGAACCACCCTGTTAATTAACCTGGCTGGCGCCATTGCCCTACTGTTGTGGGGCAGCCATATGATTTCCACCGCGCTACAGCGCGGATTCGGCACCCAACTGCGTCACTGGATGGGCCGCCATTTGAGCAACCGCTGGATGGCGCTGCTGTCCGGCATCGGCATCACCGGCATTCTGCAAAGCAGCACCGCCGTGAGCCTGATGGCAACCTCCTTTACCGCTGCCGGGACGCTAAGCCTTTCCCCCGCGCTGGCGGTGATGCTTGGTGCCAATATTGGCTCCACGCTGGTGGTGCAATTGATGAGCTTTAACACCGCGATTGCTATCCCGCTGCTGATGCTGGGGGGCTTTGTGGTGTTCAAAATGCGCGACCACTCCAGCTTTGAAAGTGCGGGCTGCGCCATGATCGGGCTGGGTTTGATGCTGCTGGCGCTCAGCCTGTTGGGCAGCACGCTTGAGCATATTGAGTCGACTCCGGTGTTTCACGCCGTGATGCAAGGGCTACAGGGCGACACCCTGATTGCCCTGATGGTGGCGATGATTCTGACTCTGATTTGCCACTCCAGCGTGGCGGTGATTTTGCTGATTGCCTCGCTGGCCACTACCGGAGTGATGAATCAAGAAACCGCGCTGGTGCTGGTGTTGGGTGCCAATATCGGCGGCGCCTTGCCACCGGTGTTGAGCGCCGGAACGCCGGTAGCTCGCCGCCTGCCGATTGGCAATCTGCTGGTTCGGGTATTGGGCAGTCTGGTGGCATTACTGCTGTTGCCGCTGCTGGCCGACGGCGCGAGAAGCCTGGCGCTCACCACGCCGCAGCTGGTGGTGTGGTTCCACACGGCGTTTAGCGTGGTGCTGGCGCTGGTGTTTATCGGGCTGATTTCCCCACTGGCGCAGGTACTGGAGGCGCTGTTCCCGGAAGAAGAGCGCGTTGGCGATCCGGGCATGCCGATGTATCTCGACGAAGCCGGGCTGGACGTCGCCTACCTCGGGCTGTCTAACTCGGTGCGGGAATCACTGCGGGTGGCGGACATGCTGACCATTATGCTCGACCGGCTGTTCGTGCTGTTCCAGCATCTTGAGCAGGGCGTCGCCGACGAAATTCGTCAAGTCGATCAGTCGCTTGATCTGCTCAGCGCGGCGGTTCGCGCCTATCTGGCGGATCTCGGGCAGGACGGTTTGAGTGACTCGGATGCCGACCGCGCGCAGGAGATCTTGATGTTTGTGATCAATTTCGAGCACGCCGGGGACATTCTCTCCAGCAACTTGACCCAGTTGGCGACGCGCCGTTCGCGCCGTGGCGAGCTGTTCAACGAGTTCGAGTTAAACAACATCCGGCTGCTGCACTGGGAAGTGCTCACCAGTTTGCGTCTGGCGGTGACGGCATTCTTGGGGGAAGACCTCTCGGCGGCGCACCAGCTGGTGGCGCGCAAAGAGTCGATTCGCCAACTTGAGGCGTCGGCCAGCCGTGAGCATTTTAAAAAATTGCGGGAGGATAAAAATGCTTGGGCGGAATCTGGAGATATATTCCAGCGCGTATTACGTGATTATCGTCGCGTGCATCATCATATTGCCGCAATTGCTTATCCCGTTATTGAACGTTTAGGCAATGACAATATTCTGATCAGTGAAAACAGACCGGAAATTTAATCAAGATAATAACAACAACCTATTTATACAAAGGTGAAGATGGATGAGAGTATTAATTTGCGCCGGTCGGTTTTATGCCGATATGCATTCTGTCACGCGGGTGCTGGATTTATATCATCAGTCGATAGCGATTTCGGTGGTTATTCACGGCGGCCACCAATCGCTGGGCGGGGTAATAGAGGGCTGGGCGAGGGAAAACAGTGCTCACGTGGTGCGTTATCCGGCCAACTGGTCACTGTATGGTAAATATGCCGAAATCCGCCGCAACCTCTTTATGCTCGAGGATAGCCAGCCGGAGTTGCTGCTGGCTTTCCCCGGCGGAGAGGACACGGCGGAGTGCATCAAACTGGCGAGGAATGCCGGGATTAAAGTGATTGAAGTGGAGATATAGGCTCGACCACTTCGCCATCTTCTTTAATAAATGGCTCCGGCAGCGGGTGGGGCAAAATAGCCAGCACCTGCTCCGACGGCCTGCAAAGCCGCGTGCCCAGCGGCGTCACTACTATTGGGCGATTAATTAAAATCGGCGCGGCCAGCATGAAATCAACCAACTGGTCGTCGCTGAATTTATCCTCGGCCAGCCCTAATTCGGCGTATGGCTCCACGTTTTTACGCAGCAGCGCGCGGGGAGTAATGCCCATCGCGGCGATCAGCTGTACCAGTTCATTGCGCGACGGCGGGGTGTCGAGATATAAAATCACCTCGGGTTCTGTGCCGGTGGCGCGGATCATCGCCAGCGTGTTGCGCGAGGTGCCGCAGGCCGGGTTGTGATAAATCTTTACAGTCGATTTCGTCATAACATTTTTCCTTAGAAAGAGAGGCGTAAGGCCAATGCGGAGAGTGTCACCAGTAATACCGGCAGGGTCATAACGATGCCGACGCGGAAGTAGTATCCCCAGCCGATCTTGATGCCTTTTTGACTCAAAACGTGCAGCCAGAGCAGAGTTGCCAGGCTGCCAATCGGGGTGATTTTCGGCCCTAAATCGCTGCCAATCACGTTGGCGTAAATCATGGCCTGTTTGATCACGCCGCTGGCGGTGCTGGCGTCAATGGACAGCGCGCCGACCAGCACCGTCGGCATGTTATTCATTACCGAAGAGAGCAAGGCGGTGAGGAAACCGGTGCCCAGCGTGGCGGCCCACAGACCGTGTTCGGCAAAGCGATTGAGCAGGGCAGAAAGCATGTCGGTCAGCCCCGCGTTGCGCAGCCCATAGACCACCAGATACATGCCGAGCGAAAACACCACTATCTGCCACGGCGCGCCGCGCAGCACTTTGCCGGTATCAATAATGCGTTGGTGTCTCGCCACCGCCCATAAAAGCAGTGCGCCAACCGCCGCCACGGCGCTGACCGGCACGCCCAGCGGTTCCAGCCCAAAGAAGCCGATTAATAACAGAATGAGCACCAGCCAGCCGGTTTTAAAGGTCAGAGGATCGCTAATAGCCTGATGCGGCTCGCGCAGTTTGCCAAGATCATAATTGGCAGGGATATCGCGGCGAAAGAACAGGTGTAGCATCACCAGCGTGGCGACTATCGAGGCGATATTCACCGGCACCATCACCGCCGCGTACTCGTTAAAGCCGAGTTTGAAGAAGTCGGCGGAGACGATATTCACCAGATTGGAGACAATCAGCGGCAGGCTGGCGGTATCGGCAATAAAGCCCGCCGCCATCACGAAAGCCAGCGTGGCTCCCCGGCTGAAGCCCAGCGCCAGCAGCATGGCAATCACGATGGGGGTTAAGATCAGCGCCGCGCCGTCGTTGGCAAACAGCGCCGCCACTACCGCGCCCAGCAGCAGAATATAGGTGAACAGCCAGCGGCCTTTGCCGCCTCCCCAGCGCGCCACGTGTAGCGCCGCCCACTCAAAGAATCCGGACTCATCCAGCAGCAGGCTGATGATGATCACTGCGATAAACGTCGCGGTGGCGTTCCACACGATATTCCACACCACCGGCACATCGCTGAGATGCACCGCCCCGGACACCAGCGCCAACACCGCGCCGAGCAGGGCGCTCCAGCCGATACCCAAGCCTTTGGGTTGCCAAATCACCAAGAATAGGGTGAATACAAAAATTGCCACCGCCAAAATCATACTGCCTCCATCATGCTTAATATATGAAAATTCATATATGATTAGATAAAACTTTCCCTAATCACTATTAGGGAAAAAAATCAGTTATTCCGCCGGGACGGCGCAGTTCTGCGCGGCGCGCAGGGCAAGCTGGGCAATGTGCTGCTGCTGGCTCATTAGGGCTTGGTCGATTATAGCCGCGGCCCACACCGGGATGTGTGGCGAAAGGCGATAATGTACCCATTTTCCACTGCGCCGATCTTGCAGCAGGCCGCTTTCGCGCAGCATCGCCAGATGGCGGGAGATTTTGGGTTGAGAAAGTTCGAGGGCGGTGGTCAGTTCACATACGCAGAGTTCGCCCGCCTGTTTCAGCAATAAAATAATGGTCAAACGGGTGTCATCTGACATATTTTTAAACAGTTGCAGTGCGGTAAGTGATGACATGCCAATGCCTTTAATTGTAAACAATGTTCGGCAGCATAACGCTGAAAACATATTCAGTAAAGCATATGTGTTGCTGGCCGGTAGGGTTTACATTTATTGGGAACTATTTTGCGTTTTCAGCCACAGAGCCTCATTGAGTTTTATTGCAGGATTAACTCACATTTCGACAGGTTGAATTTCAGGGGGTAAACATGGCGTTGTCCAATGACATAGAAAATCTAAAAAAAATCGATCAGTGCTACAAACAGCTGACGGGGCAGGGATTGTTCTGTCCGGAAGAGGTGGAAGATCGCTACCAGTGGCTGCATAACGAAGCGCCTTACAGCATTCTGGCCCACGGCCGCGGGCCGGACCCGGTGTTCTTCTATGCCAACCAGTGCGCGCTGAACTGCTTCAAATACAGCCCCGAAGAGATGGTGCAACTGCCATCCCGCCTCAGCGCAGGGCCGATGGATCGCGCAGAGCGTCAGGTGCTATTAGACACCGTAACTCGCGACGGTATCGCCAAGAACTATCAGGGGCCGCGAGTGGATAAATTCGGCGAGACGTTCATCATTTATGATGGTGAAGTGTGGCAGTTAGGCTTCAACACGGACGATGTGTGGGGGCAGGCCGCGCTGTTTTGGCCATTTCCCCGCCAGTAATATTGTCAAAGTGGACCCGTTTTTGCGCCAAGGATGAGTTTAAGCCGCGCTGATTAAAGCTTCGTGATGGTTTAGCGGGGCTTTTTTTTATGGCTCATTAAACACGTCACCATCGGGCTTGATGTTAAGCGGATAGCCAATTCTTATTTTATAAATAATCAATAGACAATGTTGCATTGCCGTCGATGTTTTCCACATCGGTAATGCTGGATGCTGCAGATGACAGGCCCACTCGTGTCATGATGTTCATAGATAAACTTGAGATAGCTTTTGGCGATAAAGAGCCTACATCAGAAACTGTTACATAATTTCTATCCCCATCAATGCCTGCAGGCATTATAGCGTGGGGGTGAGCCACATGAACCCAGTTTGATTTATCTTCGCTTCCAAGAACATCATAGGGACCGCTTGCTCTCAAGCTGTCCAAATCCCATCTCGGGTACCAGTTGCCGATATTTTTGCCCGATGAAGTTTTTCCTAGCCCCATTAACGCAAATGGATAATTACCCGATTCCAATACTTCATTCGATATGGAATCAGAACGGTTATCTGTGATAGTAAAGGCGATCTTTGTTGGGCTAGAACATACAATACGGAATACGTTTGTTTTACCCGGGGCTTCAAACATATTTTGTCCAGCGGGCTTTAATTGATCAACGCTGATATTTCCCACGTCGTAAACACCGTTATTAGTTAATGTTGGCGTACAGGCCCCCTGCGTCACCGTGCCTTTAACCTGCAAATTCGCACTCGGGCCAGCTACTGCATTTGACGCCGCCGCCATCAGGCAGGCCAGCGCGGTGACTTTAAAGATATTTTTCATCATTTTGTTTTCCATTTCAGTGATTTCCTTTTTTGTCGTTTCGCTTTGTCGCATATTCAGGGCGCCCACTGGGACGCCCTCGTCCTGCTTACAGATATTCGAAGTTAATGGTCGCGTTGCCGTCCAGGTTTGCCGTTTCGGTAATTCCGGTTAGCGCCGAACTCAGGGCAGGCGTGGCTTTCAGGTCAAAGGTGAACACCGTCGCTTCTTTGGGTGCTGTGGTGCCGGTAGCCGCAAAGGTCAGGTACTGCTGCGCGGTGTTGTTGTTGGCGAAAGTGTCCAGCGTCATTTTGCTCCACGCGGTTTTGTCGCTGCTCATCAACAGGTCACCGGCGGTGCCGTCGCCGTTAATGCTCACAATGCTCAGGCCGTAAGAACCAATTTTGATATCGCCTGACTTGCCCAGGCCAAATGCGCTGGAAGCGGTGGTGGCCTCATTGCTGTGCGCTGGCACGGAGTCTGCGCGGTTATCGACAAAGCTCATGGCCACTTTGGTCGCACCGGTACAGGTCACGGTGGCGGTCACCGATTTGCCGGCCAGCGCCAGCGTGCCGGTAGAGGGTAGTGAGTCGACTGACGTTGCGCCGAAGTCGATGATGCCGCCGTTGGCCAGCACCGGGGTACAGGCACCCGGGGTGATGGTCCCGGTGATGCGCAGGGTGGCGGTCGGACCCGCAAAGGCGGAGGTCGCAGAGGCCAGCAGGGCGGCGATAGCGGTGGCTTTAAACAGTGATTTCATTTCCATTGTGTATTTCTCCATGTATTTTTTACATTATTGAGTTCATTAATCTTTATTGCTCCATGAACCCACTTCAACTGCCGACTTAATAACTTCTGATGCTATTTAGAATGTTTTATTGGCCCAAAAAAAGCCGCAATGCTATTTTATGAGCAGGCGTACAGGTGCATAACCAAGCCTGTGCGTAATAGAAAATAAAAAACGTGAGTTTGTAGGGCAGGTGAACTATTACCATCCGCCAAAACACAAATCATTGGAATCTCAAAAAGAATACGGCGGATGGCGCTGCGATTATCCGCCCTACGCTTGCTTTCTTTTAAGGAATTATAAATAATTAATATTAAAGGTTAAATTGCCATCGATATTCAGAGCTTCCACAACATTCTTTATTTCTGGAGATAAATAAGGTAATACACCAAATTTAAAAGTTGCATTCTGAATAGGTGTTGGCACTACACTACCGGATTCGGCTATAGAAATAGTAAAACTGCTAGCCGCAAGAGTTGTCCATCCACCAGCCGGTACATTAGACCAATTTGACGGCCCTCCTTGATTATAAACTATTGGTTTATTTTCGCCGTCAGCAACAAGCGTGCCATCGGTTTTATAAAATGCAAGTGTATACGCTCCAATTTTCACACCATCAGCTGTTTTACCTAATCCATTATTAACACCCCCCCCTGCTATATTAGGAAATGCTCGTCGATCAGCCGTATCCGCACGGTTATCTATGGTTGAAAGTTGAACTTTAGTTGCAGAGCTGCAATTTATATTTAAATCGAAGCTCTGTCGTGAAAAACCAAAACCTGAGGAAGTTATCTGATTAACTCCAATTTCCCCTAAATCAATACTCCCACCATTACTTAATGTTGGCGTACAGGCCCCCTGCGTCACCGTGCCTTTAACCTGTAAATTCGCACTCGGGCCAGCTACTGCATTTGACGCCGCCGCCATCAGGCAGGCCAGCGCGGTGACTTTAAAGATATTTTTCATCATTTTGTTTTCCATTTCAGTGATTTCCTTTTTTGTCGTTTCGCTTTGCCGCATATTCAGGGCGCCCGCTGGGACGCCCTCATCCTGCTTACAGATATTCGAAGTTAATGGTCGCGTTGCCGTCCAGGTTTGCCGTTTCGGTAATTCCGGTTAGCGCCGAACTCAGGGCAGGCGTCGCTTTAAGGTCGAAAGTGAACACCGTCGCTTCTTTTGGCGTGGTGGTGCCGGTAGCCGCAAAGGTCAGGTACTGCTGCGCGGTATTGTTGTTAGCGAAGGTGTCCAGCGTCATTTTGCTCCACGCGGTTTTGTCGCTGCTCATCAACAGGTCACCGGCGGTGCCGTCGCCGTTGATGCTGACAATGCTCAGGCCATAAGAACCAATTTTGATATCGCCTGACTTGCCCAGACCAAATGCGCTGGAAGCCGTAGTGGCCTCATTGCTGTGCGCTGGCACGGAGTCTGCGCGGTTATCGACAAAGCTCATGGCCACTTTGGTCGCACCGGTACAGGTCACGGTGGCGGTCACCGATTTGCCGGCCAGTGCCAGGGTGCCGGTAGAGGGCAGAGAGTCGACTGACGTTGCGCCGAAGTCGATAATGCCGCCGTTGGCCAGCACCGGGGTACAGGCACCCGGGGTGATGGTGCCGGTTATGCGCAGGGTGGCGGTCGGGCCCGCAAAGGCGGAGGTCGCGGACGCCAGCAGGGCGGCGATAGCGGTGGCTTTAAACAGTGATTTCATTTCCATTGTGTATTTCTCCATGTATTTCTTACATTATTGAGTTCATTTTTTTTAATAACTCGTTCTTAATCACGATATTTATAATTTAAATATCATTTAAAAATTTTCAGCCAAAAACTCGTCGTAACGCTACTTTATAAGCAGACGTACAGGCCGATTGTCAGGCCCTTTATAAATAATCAATAGATAATGTTGCATTGCCGTCAATGTTTTCCACATCGGTAATGCTGGATACTGCAGATGATAGGCCCACCCGTGTAAAGATATTCATAGATAAACTTGTGATAGCTTTTGGCGTTAAAGAGCCTACATCAGAAACCGTTAGATGATCAGGACTCCCCTCCGTGACAGTCATTATAGCGTAGCCGTAATCAAATTTTTCCCAGTTTGATTTATCTTCGCTTTCAAGGACATCATAGGGGCCGCTGGCTCTTAAACTGTTCAAATCCCATTTTGGGTACCACTTACCAATATTTTTGCCCGATGAGGTTTTTCCTAACCCCAACATCATCCCTGGATAATTTTCTGAATCAAATAATTCATTCGATACGGAATCAGAACGGTTATCTGATAAACTCATGGCGACCTTTGTTGGGCTAGAACATACAATTCGGAATACGTTTGTTTTTACCGGGGCTTCAAACATATTTTGTCCAGCGGGCTTTAATTGATCAACGCTGATATTTCCCACGTCGTAAACACCGTTATTAGTTAATGTTGGCGTACAGGCCCCCTGTGTCACCGTGCCTTTAACCTGCACATTGGCACTCGGCCCAGCTACCGCATTTGCAGCCGCCGCCATCAGGCAGGCCAGCGCGGTGACTTTAAGCAGTGATTTCATTTCCATATTGCAAAACTCCCTTTGTTAAACGTCTAAAAATCAGATTATAAGGACGTAATAGACTATGAGGCGCTGTCCTGCTTCCGTGCAATTAATGAAAGCATGTTCGATGTAGATAATATTTTTATTATTTCAGGTTCCTTTTGTTCTAATAATTATCTTATAAGTCGAGAGGGAAGTGAAGACGGGTTTTACTATAAAACTTATTAGGTAAATTGTAATAAGTTGGGGTTTTATATGGGAATTATAATTTTAAGGGTATTTAATCATTTAAAAACATAAGGTTAAAAATGTTATCTCATTAACATAAGCATAACAAACCAAGGGGAGAGAAAGATCTGAAGGCTATAGTAACATAATGTGTGTGGCATTTATGTTCATATTATCGGTATTATTTGTAGAGCTAAGATGAATCCTGCATTAGTATCATCCTTTGAATTATTGAAGATCGTATTTTTTATATCTAATGATTTCATAATCTCCTACCCGCTGTTTGTCTGCAACGGTATGATATTGATGGCGTCAACCAGGGCGGATGCCATCCCCATCCCCATCCCCATCCCCATCCCCAACATTAACGGTTATGGTTCTTGGCATCAAACCCCCTGTAAGATTATGTCTTACATAAGTCTAGGTCTTTTTAAAGCCTGTCGCTAGTGGATATTCAGGTCCTTGTTGGGGTTAGGATTTTTAGTATGTTTAAATGATTTACTGATCAAAACGCAATGCGTATGATTCTCATTCTTTTTATTGTTTGGGGTTTGCGCAGTGAATATAAAAAATACAAAGGTAGGAATAAAGACCTCTGGCGGACGCTTTTCTCTCTCCGTGATGGCGGTTTTTGTGGCTTCATCATACCAAGGGGTGATGGCAGAACAGGTAGCGCCGACGAAGGCGGCGGATGACACTGTGGTGGTTAGCGCCACCGCCCCCGCGCAGGGTGAGGCGGGCATGCAGGATTACAGCGTGCCGGTGACTACCGCAGGCACTAAGATGCTACTGGTGCCGCGCGATATTCCTCAGTCGGTGAGCATTATCAGCAAGCAGCGCATGGCGGACCAAAACCTGCAAACCGTGGGTGACGTGCTCAACAACACCGTCGGCATTACCGCCAGCAACATCGACTCAGACCGTTCGACCTACTACTCTCGCGGCTTCTTCATTAATAACTTCCTGTTTGACGATATCCCAACCACCCTCAGCCCGGTATGGAACTTCGGTGACGGCGGCTCAGATACGGCAATCTATGACCGAATCGAAGTGGTGCGCGGCGCGACTGGCCTGCTGACCGGCGCGGGCAACCCGTCGGCGGCGGTGAATATGGTGCGTAAGCATGCCGACAGCAAAGAGTTCCAAGGCTCGGTCACCGGCAGCTACGGCAGCTGGGATAAGCAGCGTATCGTGGGTGACTTATCCGCGCCACTCACCGAATCAGGCAAGGTGCGCGGCCGTGTGATTGCCGGTTATCAGGACAACGACACTTGGCTGGACCGTTATCACTATCGGAAAAAATTCCTCTACGCCGTGGTGGATGCCGACCTGACGGACTCCACCCAGCTCTCTCTCGGCTACGACTACCAGCAAAATGACACCACCAACCCAACGTGGGGTGGCATTCCGACGTGGTATAGCGACGGCAGCCGCACCCATTTCGACCGCAGCTTTAACGCCGCGCCGGACTGGGCTTATTCCGATATCGAGTCAAAAAAGGTCTTCGCCAACCTGACGCAAAAGTTTGATAACGGCTGGCAGGCGCGCCTCAACGGCACTCATGCTGAAACCGATTTCGATACCAAAATGATGTACGGCTCAGGCTACCCAGATAAGCAGACGGGCGCGGGCGTGATGGGCTACGGCGGCTGGAACATCGGTACCCGTAAAGTGGATTCGGTGGATGCCTTCGCCAACGGGCCGTTCGAGCTGCTGGGGCGTGGGCACCAGCTGATGGTCGGCACCAGCTACAGCCGCCAGCGCAATCAGTATCGCAATACTCAGGCGACGCTGAGTGAAGCCGATATTGGCAATTATAATAACTGGAATGGCCACACTGGCGATCCGCAGTGGAGTGACTGGGCCGATCTTTCCAATGATACTATTCGCCAGAAGTCGGCCTATACCGCCGCGCGCTTCTCGCTGGCTGACCCGCTGTCGCTGATCGTTGGCGCACGTTACACCGACTGGCGCGCCGACGGCACCACGGCCACCAGCTATAAAACCGACGTCACCCCATACGCGGGCGTGGTGTATGACATTGACGATACCTGGTCGGCCTACGCCAGCTACACCTCGATTTTCCAGCCGCAGACCCAGCGCGATAGCAACAAAAACTACCTCGATCCGATTCAAGGCAAAAACTACGAAGCAGGCGTGAAAGGTGACTGGAACAACAGCCGCCTGACGGCGTCCATCGCGGTGTTCCGCATCGAGCAGGATAATCTGGCGCAGGAAGACGGCACTTATATTTCGGGCACCACCGAATCGGCTTATCACGCGGTTAACGGTACGGTGAGTAAAGGCGTGGAGTTTGAGGTCAACGGCGCAATGACAGACAACCTGCAAATGACCTTCGGCGGCTCGCGCTTTGTTGCCAGCGATAACAATGGTAATGCGATTAACTCCGATTTGCCGCGCACCACCCTTAAGCTATTTACCCGCTATCAACTGCCGATGCTGCCGGACCTGAGCGTCGGCGGTGGCGTGAACTGGCAAAACACCACCTTCCAGTATGCTGATGGCCCGCAGGGCAATATGCGCGCCGAGCAGGGGAGTTATGCGCTGGTCAACCTGTTTAGCCGTTATCAGGTAACGCGCCAGATCTCCGTGCAGGCCAACGTCAATAACCTGTTCGACAAAGAGTATTACGACTACCTCTCGTCTTACGCGGTTTATGGCGCGCCGCGCAGTGTCTCCGTTACGCTCGGATATACTTTCTAACCTATTAATATTGAGAATTAATCTCAGTGAGTAAACTAGCGGTATATAATTTAATATATATCGCTAGGTTTTAATTCTCATTCTCATGTTTAGTCTGGTAAATATGAAGGCGGGCTTAGGTGATTGCCTACTTTTTTAATGTGATATAAATCCAAAAAAATAGTTGCCCCCTGAAACTGACAGTTATTATTTGATCGCTATTTATCAACGGTTTAGCGTTGTAACTTTTTAGTCATAAAACAACAAAATGTAATAAACAAAATACCAATAAATAATTAAATTCTGTTTATGCTTTGTATTCTTTAAGGAGAATATAAATGCTTACACGTCGTGATATGTTGAAGATGTCTGCCGCTGGCGCGGCGACAGTCAGCTTGGCCAGTGCCATGATGAATACTGCCTCTGCGGATGAAAACCGTAATATCGTTCCGCCAACCTCTTTTGTACCGAAAAAAGATGCCAAAGGACTTTATAAATATAAATTTTCCGACAGTGAAAAACGCTCTCTGCCCGGTGGCTGGGCGCGGGAAGCGACGGTAAAACAATTCCCTATTTCTGAAGGTATTGCCGGGGTGGATATGACCCTCGAAGCGGGCGCAGTGCGTGAATTGCACTGGCACGCCATTGCCGCTGAATGGGCGTATATGATCTCCGGCAAAGCGCGGATCACTATTATTGACCCGGAAGGCACGTCAGAAGTGGCTGACTTCGGCGAAGGCGATGTATGGTATTTCCCGAAAGGCTACGGCCATTCCATTCAGGCATTGGAAGGCGGCGCGCACTTTATTCTGACTTTCGATAATGGCCATTTCTCCGAATTCGGTACTTTCAGTATTACCGACTGGATTGCCCACATGCCGAAAGAAGTCTTGGCGAAAAGCACTAACATGCCGTCGTCTATTTTCTCTAAAGCCAAGCAGGGCGAGGCCTATATTGTTGCTGGCCGCGTACCGCCGGCACTGCCACTGCCGCACGACAACGGCGGCAGAGATGACTCCAAGCTGAAGCACCACTACCCGTTGTTGAGCGAGCCACCGTTCTTTGAAAGTGAGGACGGCAGCGTTCACATCGTCTCTTCCAAAGAGTTCCCAGTTTCGACCACCATGACCGGCGTGATTGAAATCATGAAGCCGGGCGCGGTGCGCGAACTGCACTGGCACCCGAATGCCAACGAGTGGCAATACTACATTTCAGGCAAGGGCCGCATGACCGTCTTCGGCTCACACGGTCACGCGCAAACCGAAGAGTTTGTCGCCACCGACGTCGGCTATGTGCCACAGGGCTTTGGTCACTATATCGAGAACACCGGTGACGAAGACCTGAAAGTGCTGGTGGTGCTGGATAACGGCATCTATCAGGATATTTCACTGTCCGACTGGCTGGCGAAAACCCCGTCTTACGTGCTGGCGCAGAACTTCGATACCACCGAAGAAGAGTGGAATTCTCGCCCGGCGGAGAAGTTGGTTATCTCCAAAGGCGCGAAATAACCTGCCTGACTTGCCATACCAAACTGCCGCTCCGTGCGGCAGTTTTCTTATACACAGTTTATGAACTCGGAAGATGCCAAGGCACGCCGTCGGCCCAGCGTTCCACCAGTAAATCAATAAATCCGCGAATGCGCGGCGAGAGGTGCTGTTTGCTCGGGTAAAGCAGGCGGATAGGCTCCGGCTCCATGTTGAAGGCCGTCAGCAGCGGCACCAGTCGGCCCGCTTTAATATCTTCAGCAGTCAGATAAGTCGGCAGATTAATAATGCCGAATCCCGCCAGCGCCGACTCGCGCATCGCCTCCGAGCTATCAATATTCAACCTTCCGGGGCAGTCAAAACTGTAAATTCCCTCTGACGTTTTAAACTTCCAGTCGCGGCGACGCATCACGCCCGACAGAAACAGATTGTCGTGGTTGAACAGGTCTTCCGGGCGCTGTGGAATGCCTTTGCGTTGCAGGTACTCCGGCGAGGCGCAGGTCACCACCTGCAGCCAGCCGATGGTGCGCGACAGCAGCCGCGAGTCGTCGCGCTCATCGCCAATGCGAATGGCAATGTCGTAACCTTCCTCAATAATATCGACATAGCGGTCGGAGAAGGAGACATCAGCCTGCAGCTCGGGCCACTGGCGCAGGTATTCGCCGACCAACGGCAAAATGTGGCGCTGACCAAACGACAGCGATGAGGTGAGCTTCAACCTGCCGGTCGGCACCACCCGGCGCAGCGCCATGGTGCTGTCCACTTCCTCCAGATCTTCTAAAATCTGCCGGCAGCGCTCATACATAATCCGGCCTTCGTCGGTTAGGCTCAGGCTACGCGTGGTGCGATTCAACAGCCGCACGCCGAGCCGGGTTTCTAAACGCACGATACTCTTGCCAACGGCCGAACGGGTCAGCCCCAGAGTGACCGCCGCGCGGGTATAACTTCCTGCTCTGACCGCGGCCACAAAGGCGGCGATATCATTGATACTGTTCAGCTCCACGCCATTCTCCCAGCCGCAGTTTGTGGCTAATTGCTTCCCTAAGTGGGGAAACACATTCCCCAATGTTTTCTATAGCATTCCTTTCTGTCGTAAATCAACGCTAATCACATTAAGAGGAAAGATCATGCTGAATCAAAAAACGCAGGCCGCGCTGGCGGAAAGTAACCAGATTTTATCGGCGCTGGGGCCAGTGCTTAGGGGCGACAACTCGGCGTCGGATATCCATCAGGTGCGCGCGGCTTATAATGCTATGCAGGCCAAACAGCCGCACCCCGAGGATGTCAGCCTGACGTCGGTAGATATGGGCGGCGTGCCGGGCTTGCTCATCACGCCGGACGAACTGAAAACCGACGCGGTGGTGATGTATATCCACGGCGGCGGATATCTGGTCGGTTCCCCAGAAGGCTATGTGGGAATTGGTGGCAACTATGCCAAGCTGGTGGGGGCGAGGGTTTATCTGCCGGACTATCGGCTGGCGCCTGAACACCCATTCCCTGCGCCGATTGATGACGTGCTCCGCGCCTATGAATGGCTGCTAGAGCAGGGCATTGAGGGGGAAAGCATCGTGCTGGCCGGGGAGTCAGCGGGCGGCGCGATGGTGGTCAGCGTAATGGTGGCAGCGCGCAACAAGGGGCTGCCATTGCCCGCCGGGGGCGTGGCCATCTCCCCGTGGGCCAACCTTGAGCATACCGGCGCGTCAATGTTCAACCGCGATGGCTATGACCCAGCCTGTAGCCGTGAAAGCCTGAACCTGCTGGCCCGCAGCTTCTTAGGAGACGCTTTGCCAAACCATCCGATGGCGTCGCCGGTTTTTGCCGACGTCACCGAGTTGCCGCCGATCATGATTCAGATTGGTGAAAACAAAGTGATGCTCAGTGACGCCATGCGTCTGGCGACGCACCTTGGCGACCATCGGGTGCGCGTCACGCTGGAAGTGTGGCCGGGCATGTTCCACGCCTGGCATTTTTACGCCACCATTTTGCCGGAAGCGATGCAGGCGATGACCAACTCCGCGCGCTTTATCGAGCAAGTGTTGCAAGACGCCGCGCACTAAATCGCCCGCCTAACCAGTCAGCTTCGCTGGCTGGTTTTACTCATCAAACTGCATCTGATTCTTCTTCATACCTTCAATCTTCATCAGCATATCGTACAGCGGTGCCAGCTTGTGGAAGTCTTGGCTGAGCTGGCTTGCCAGCTTGCCGGAGAACAGCGGCTCCATATCCTGATGATGGCTAATCAGCGCGAAGGACTTTTTGTTGTACCAGGTGGCGATTTCAGCCGGCTGATCCTTCACCAGCGGGCGCTTGTAGCTGTCACCTTCCACCGTGAAATGCGACGGAATGCGGCGCGCCAGCTTGAGGAACTCCTCGGGTTTTTGATTCAACTGCTGGCGGAACAGGTCCATGGTGACGCGCGTCGCGCTGTAGTAGCCCAGCCCGTAGCGCCACCAGTCAGGCCCCAGTTCGAAGAAGTAAGTCGGGGCGTCGGTCCAGTTCTTGCGTGAACGCTTGAACGACAGCCACATATTGCTGCGGTAAATCGACTTATCGTTGGAGAAGCGCGTGTCGCGGTGCATTCTCGACAGGGTTTTACCAATGGACGGACGCACCTCGAACAGTTCGTCAATCACCAGCATGTCTTGGCTCAGGTCAGACACCAGATGGCGAAACGGGCTGAGCAGGTTCTCCTGATAAACCTCGCGATGCTCTTCAAACCACTCTTTATTGTTGTTCTGGCTGAGTTGCAGCAGGAAGGTCAAACCCTGCTGATTGAAACCGGAAAACGCGCCCATGATCGTCCCTCGTGGTTAACTGTCGCCGCCTGTGGGTTTACACAGGCTGTTCATGCACACAGTATTGCCGAAGATGGCGGCGGATTAAAGCAGCAATCAAAAGTGTCTCCCTATTAATTGTGCAAAGTGTGTCTATATTTGTGTCGCGCGGCGTGGAAAATGGTGGCCGGAGCATTTCAATCACCTTTTAAAATTTTAATAAAAATCAGCGGGGCAGTCTGGGAATGGGTAGTCAAACGGCAGGGGTAGAGCATCGCGGCGGGGCCGAGGGCGCAGAGGGAAAACGCGCAACGCAGGGTTGGATTAACGGTTTCTTGGGCATGGTGATTTTTAGCGGATCGCTGCCCGCCACGCGGGTGGCGGTGCTGGAGTTCGACCCGCTATTTTTAACTGCGATTCGCGCCCTGATTGCCGGAGTGCTGGGCGCCGCCATGCTGCTATTGACGGCGCAAAAGCGCCCGCAGAAGCAGGACATTATTCCATTGATTCTGGTGGCACTCGGCGTAGTGATTGGCTTCCCGCTGCTCACCGCGCTGGCCTTGCAACACACTACCTCGGCGCACTCGCTGGTTTATATCGGCCTGCTGCCTCTGGCGACCGCCTGCTTTGGCGTGTTGCGCGGCGGCGAGCGTCCGCGCCCGGCATTTTGGGCTTTTTCAGTGCTGGGAAGCCTGCTGGTGGCGGCTTTCGCCCTCAGCCAAGGCTCGGGCAGTTCGTGGCTGGGTGACCTGTTTATGCTGGCCGCCGTGGTGCTCTGCGGGCTGGGCTATGCCGAAGGTGCTGTCCTGACGCGCAAGCTGGGCGGCTGGCAAGTTATCTGCTGGGCGCTGGTGATTTCTCTGCCGGTAGCTTTGGCGCTGGCGTGGTACGCCGCACCCGCAAGCTGGCCGGTCGCCAGCCCGCAGGCGTGGGCTTCCCTCGGCTATGTATCGATTTTCAGCATGCTGATTGGCTTTATCTTCTGGTATCGCGGCCTGTCGATGGGCGGGATCGCCGCCGTCGGCCAGCTCCAGCTGCTCCAGCCTTTCTTCGGGCTGGCGCTGGCAGGGTGGCTGCTGCAAGAGACCATTCAACCCTCAATGATCGCCGTCATGGCCGGGGTTCTGGCCTGCGTGTTTGGCGCGAAGCGCTTCTCACGTTAAGCCTTTCACACGCCATGACACAGCTGTCGTCATGGCGTTTTCACTATTTCTTCCTCTGTTACTCGGCGTACTGTGCGATGCCGTTGCCGAACGACCAGTTCTCTTTCTTCACTTCAATCAGACTGATAAACACATCGCCTTTCGGGATGCTTAACTGCTGCGCAAGCTGGTCGGCAATGGTCTTATACAGCCCCTTTTTCTGATCGACAGTTCGGCCTTCATTGAGGGTGATTTGAATGATCACCGTCTGGTCCGTGCGCTGAATGCCAAGATATTCCGGGTCATAGACGAAGTGATCCCGCGCGTGCTCGTTCAAGATTTGGAAGTTGTCCTTGTCCGGCACATTAATGGCGGTGCGCATCGCCTGATAGATTATCTTGCCAATTTTCCCGATATAGCTGCTATCGGAGTTTTTGATGATATCAACGCGTACGATCGGCATGGTCAGTCTCCAGTTTTATAGGGAAGAGTTAAGTGCTCTACTGCTTAAAAAATAAATTACGACTATAATTTATTTTTGGCAAGGGATATTTAATCCGCCATCAGCCGTAGAGCAATGGCCTAAATTGTAATATGATACATATCATCTATTGCCAAGTTTAGCAGGAGTCTGTCCTATGCCACGGGTATCTAAAGCCGAAACCGAGCGCAACCGCGCCCTGATCGAGGAAGTCTCCTCAAAGCTGTTTCGCGAGCAGGGGCTGAAAGTCAGCGTTGCCGACGTGATGTCCGCCGCCGGGCTGACCCACGGCGGCTTTTACGGCCATTTCAAATCCAAAGATGAGCTGATCGCCATTGCCTGTGCCAACGCTTTCGACACGGCGGTACACAACTGGCAAGAAGAAGCGGCGTCCGGCGAGACGTTAGCCGAAAAACAAAAAGCGCTGGTGGAGCACTATCTCTCATCTTCCAATATCAAGAACATGGGCGACGGCTGCCCGCTGGCTTCGCTGGCGAGCGACGTGGCGCGGGAAGATGAAGATAAGCCGGTGCGCGAGGCGTTTCATCAGGGCACTGAGAAGCTAGTGGAGATCTTTGCCGCCGGGGAGAGCAACCACGCGAAGGCGCTGGCGGCGGTATCGACCATGGTCGGCGCGCTGATCCTGGCCCGTGCTAACAGCGGCTACTCGGTGGCGGATGATTTTATCTCGGTGGCGAAAGCGCAGCTGTTGGCGGAGATTAAAAACGCCGAGTCCTAGAATTTAGCTTCCGCCTAAGCTGCGAAACTTTTTGGTGGTAGCCCAGACAGGGTTCGCAGTACCGGCCTACAAGGATACCGGCCAACCCGAAGGTTGCCCTGCCTGAGCCACCATAGATATTGTCGCAACATGGCGTGTTGCGAGAACAATAGCCGAACAAAAGCATTAACACTCAGTGTTATACCACTAAGTGATCCTCATAAGTTAACCGGGCTGCGAAACCCGACTGCGGATTTTGCCGCAACGGGGCAACTATAGTTAAGTCAGAAGCCTTAACCAAGCGGCTAAATTCTATTCTGCGGCATGCTTTCTAAGAAAATTGTCTATATTGCAAAGGGTTACATTGAGCGGATGAATGATTAGGGCGGCGAGCCTCTACCCGTGGGGGATTATTGCCTGCGCCAGCTCAGGGTCTGCTACTCTTTCGCCATTGCCTCCGCACACTCAAAGGACGATTTATGATTTCGGTTTTTGGTCATCTCAACCCCGACAGCGATACGATTTGCAGCGCCCTGATGACGGCCGACTGGCTCAACGCCATGGGGAAGCCAGCGCAGGCTTTTCGCCTTGGCGAGCTAACACCGGAAACCCTCTATATTCTGAAGCAGGCCAACAGGGCCGCGCCGCCGCTGTTAGTGGAGGATTTAACAGACAAACCCGTGTGGCTGGTGGACTTTACCGAGTTCGAGCAGGGGCCAGTGTCGCTGCCCGCCAGCAACATTCTTGGCATTATTGATCACCATCGCCTTGGCACGGTAATGACCAAGAACCCGCCAGATATCTGGGTTCGCGCGGTGGGCTGCTGTGGCACCATCATCTGGCAGATTATGACTCGCGAGAGTGAAATGGCCGTGAGCTCGAGCCAGGCGACGCTACTGTTGGGGGCGATTTTGAGTGATACCGTGGGGCTGACGTCGCCAACCACCACGGCGCAGGATAAGCAGGCGGTGAAAGCCCTGCTGGCAATTAATGGGTTGAATTATCAGGATTTCCTCGACGGCTTGCTGGCGGCGAAAACCGATATCAGCGGCAAAACGGCTGCGGAATTACTGCAAAAAGACGCCAAAAATTACACCATTAACGGTGTGTCACTGCTGTTGGCGCAAATTGAAGTGAGCGCCTTCGCCGCCGTGACGCCGCTCGTGCCGCAGCTGCTCGAAGAGATAGAGCGCGAGCGGCAGGCCAGGGGATTGGACATCGTGGTACTGATCCTGACCGATATTTCCCTGCGCAACTCGACGCTCTACTTCTCTCACAACGCCATTTTGCCGCAGGGCGCGTGCTCGCTGCCGGGAGCAATTAGCCGCAAAAAAGAGATCCTGCCTTATATCACTGACTTACTGACTAAGGCCCATTAGCCCGCCAGCTGGTTCAGTTTATCCATCGCGTCCTGCGGAATATCCAGCCCGGCGGCGGCGAGGTTGTGCTGCAAATGGCTCACCGACGAGGTGCCGGGGATCAGCAGAATGTTTGGCGAACGGCGCAACAGCCACGCCAGCGCCACTTGGATGGTTGAGGCATTCAGCTCATCCGCCACCTGCTGCAAACCCGCTGACTGCAAGGGGTTGAAGCCGCCGAGCGGGAAGAAGGGCACGTAGGCGATGCCTTGCTCTGCCAGTTCGTCAATCAGCGCGTCGTCCTTGCGGTGAGCCAAATTGTACATATTCTGTACACAGACAATCGGCGCGATACTGCGCGCTTCGGCGACCTGTTTCGCGGTGACATTACTCACCCCAATGTGGCGTATCAGCCCCTGATGCTGCAGCTCGGCCAGCGCGTTAAGCTGTTCTTCTATCGATCCTTCCGTCGGTTTATGGGTATCAAACATGATGCGCAGGTTAACCACGTCGAGCACGTCCAGTTGCAGATTGCGTAAATTATCATGCACCGCAGAGGTCAACTCCTGCGCCGAATAGGCCTTCAGCCATGAGCCGTCATTCCCACGCTTCGCGCCCACTTTAGTGACAATCGTCAAGTCATCGGAATAAGGATGCAGCGCCTCGCGCACCAGCTGATTGGTGATGTGCGGGCCATAAAAATCACTGGTATCAATGTGATTTACGCCCGATGCCGCGGCCTCACGCAGCACGGCCAGCGCTGCGTTTTTATCTTTTGGCGGGCCGAACACGCCCGGACCGGCGAGCTGCATGGTGCCGTAGCCCAGACGTTTTACACTGTGCGTGCCGAGGGTGAATGTGCCGCTGTTATCGATGCTCGTCATAGTTGTCTTCTTGCTTTCGCTGAGTAGGGGAAGTACAAGTATATGAATCATCCTTCAGGTTTAGAATTCGCATTTATGAACACACCTCCTAAGACGCTCAAGCCCCGTAAATCGCCAGTTCAGGCCCGATCGGCGGCCACCGTTGCGGCTTTACACACGGCAACCATTCAGGTTTTAACTCAAGAGGGTTTAGCGCGCTGCAACACTACCCGGGTTGCCGAGCGCGCTGGCATGTCGGTGGGCAGCGTCTACCAGTATTACCCCAACCGCGATGCGCTGCTGGCGACGGTGTTAGCCCATCATCTGGAGAGGGTGGCGATAGCGGTAGAAGAGGTGTGCGTCGCCTGTCAGGGCCAGCCGGTGGATGTGATGGCGGCAAGGCTAGTGAAGGAGTTTTTGGCGGCAAAACTGCATGACACCGAGGAGTCAAAGGCGCTGTATCGCGTGGCGGCGGAGCGCGACGGCGCGCGCGTGGTGGCTATTGTGCATCGGCGGATGTCGGCGGCGGTTTCAACCATGCTGGTGAGCGCGACGGACGCCCAGTTTAAAGACCCAGATGTCACGGCGGCCATTGCCCTCGGCGCGCTGGCAGGCCCGGTGCGCGCCTTGCTGGAGGGGCTTTCCTCTCCCGAGTTTGACCAGCATCTGCCCGAGCAGCTGACTTTGCTGCTACAGGGTTATTTTCGGCGTGGCGGGGGCGGTTCAGCCTGACTTTTCTGCCAGCTCCTCCGCGCTGAGCACGTAGTCCGGCGCATCCAGCAGCCTTTCGATAGTCAGGTCGATAAAGGCCCGTACCCTTGATGGCTGGGCCGCGCGGCTGCCGTAATAGGCGTGAACACTCATATGGTCGGTGACGTGCTGGGTGAGCAGCGGCACCAGCCGTCCGGCGCGGATTGGCGCGGCCGCCGACAGGCCGGAGAGCAGGCCAATCACGTGGCCTGAGAGCACTGCCTGAGTCTCGAGCTGCGCGTCGTTGCTCGACAGCGCCGGGCGCACGTCAACTGAAGTCACTTCGCCATCCACTTTTAGCAGCCAAGGCAGCACGCGCCCCGAGCCGGGGTGGCGGAAGGTGCTGCAACGGTGCGCGGCCAATTGCTCGATATTCTGCGGCGCGCCGTGGCGGGCGAGATAAGCCGGAGAGGCGCAGACAATCAGCTGCATGGCGAACAGGCGGCGAACCGAGACACCGTCTTCCGGCGGCTGACCAATACGAAAGCCGACGTCGGTGCGATCTTCCACCCAACTGCCAATGCGATCGTCGAGTTTGATGTCCGGCTCGACGTCGGGATGGCGTCCGCAGAACTCATCAAGCAGCGGCCAAAGCACCGGCAAAAACGAATACTTTGGCGCGACGATGCGCAGCGGGCCCGCAATCGCGTCTTTCACATTACGCACCCGATCTCCGGCTCGCTCCAATGCCGCCAACGCGGGCTGGGCGGCGTCAAGAAACTGCTGGCCTTCGGTAGTCAGCGCCAGACTGCGGGTGGTGCGATGCAGCAGGCGCACACCGAGCCGCTGCTCAAGGCCCGCCAGCGCCTGACTCGCCGCCTGTGGGCTGACTCCCTGAGCCGCCGCGGCTCGGCGAATACTGCCCAGTTCGATGGCTTTGATAAAGGTTTCGATGGCGCGCAGGTCGCTAACAGGCATGGCTATTCCTCTCCTTATAGAATGTCGAGTATCAACCTCTACTTGTTACTGAGTCAATAACTGGCCTACTAGTGGCTTGCTACTCTTTTACCTACCATCGGCTCTGACATCATTTTTCGGAGCTTGTTATGAACAACAATATCAAAGATAAAGTCATTGTGATCACCGGCGCGAGCAGTGGTCTTGGGCTGGCCGCCGCACGCCGACTGGCACAGCAGGGGGCTTGTCTGGTACTGGGCGCGCGGCGTATCGACCGCCTGCAACAGCTGGCGGACGAGCTGAATGGCGAAGGGCATCGGGCGATTGCCGTCGAGGCCGACGTCACGCGTCGTGATGATGTAAAACGGCTGGTGGACAGCGCGGTGCAGACCTTCGGGCGAGTTGACGTGATGGTTAACAATGCCGGGCTGATGCCCATTTCTGCGCTGGAAAGGCTAAAAGTTGAAGACTGGGAGCGCACTATCGATGTGAACATCAAGGGCGTGCTTTATGGCATCGCGGCGGCGCTGCCGCACATGCAGCGCCAGATGTCCGGCCATTTTGTTAACGTGGCATCGGTGGCTGGGCACAAGAACATGCCTAACGGCACGGTCTATTCTGCCTCCAAATTTGCCGTGCGCGCCCTGTCGGAAGGGCTGCGGCAGGAGGTAAAACCTTGGAATATCCGCACCACTATTTTGTCGCCGGGGGCGGTGGACACTGAGCTTCCCGCCAGCATTACCGAGGCTGACGTCGCCAAGGGGATGCTGGGGTTCTACCAGTCTACGGCTATTTCGGCTGACTCATTCGCCCGCGCCATTATCTTCGCCATCGAGCAGCCCGAGGATATGGATGTGAATGAAATCGTCTTCCGGCCAACTCGCCAGCAGGCTTAACGCAGCCTCCCGTGTCGGCACTCTGCTTGCCGACACGTCTTCCTTCTTCATTGTTTTTCACGTATTTCAAAATAAATGTCATATAACATCTATTGTATAAATGCTAGGTGACATCTATTATAGCTGCGACTGAAACATACATTGGAGAAAATTATGAGTTTAAAAGACAAGATCATCGGCCGCCTTGGCTTCGGCACCGCCCCTCTGGGGAATATGTTCCGCGCGCTGTCTGACGAAGAGGCCGCAGAAACGGTGGAAGCCGCTTGGCAGCAGGGGATCCGCTTCTATGATACTGCGCCGCTGTATGGCGCTGGCCTGTCTGAAACCCGACTCGGCGAGGCGCTGGCGAAGTATAAGCGCAGTGAATACACCTTAAGTACCAAGGTCGGGCGACCCATTTCTGACGAGCTGCACGCTGCTCCTCGCGCCGGGGCTTTTGGGCTGGGTAACCAGAACAAGATGCTGACCGACTATTCGGCAGATGCCACCATGCGTTCTATCGAGGGGAGTCTGGAGCGGCTGAAAACCGACCGTCTTGACTTAGTATTTGTGCACGATGTGGCTCAGGACGCGCATGGCGACGAGTGGATCGAGCATTTCAATATCGCTCGCAAAGGAGCTTTTAAAGCACTTTCCCGGTTGAAAGAAGAGGGGGTTATCAAGGGTTGGGGGCTGGGCGTGAACCGCGTCGAGCCTTGCGAACTGCTGCTGGATCTCGATGACGTCCGCCCAGACGGCTTCCTGCTGGCGGGCCGCTATACGCTGCTCGATCACCAACAACCTCTGCAACGACTGCTGGCCAAGGCGAGAGCCAACAACGCCGAGTTTATCGCCGGAGGCCCTTACAGCTCGGGCGTGCTGGTGGGCGGCAAGCATTTTGAGTACAGCGAGGCGTCTCCGGAGATCCTCGAGAAGGTCAAAGTCATTCACGACATCGCCCGCCAGTACGGAGTAGATGTTAAAGCCGCGGCGCTGCAATTCCCGCTGGCCGAGCCGCTATTCGCTGCGGTGATCCCCGGCGCCAGCCGACCTTCGCGCCTTATCGAAGACAGCAAAGCAATGGCAGAAGTCATCCCTCAGGGCTTCTGGCAAGCTTTAAGAAATAAAGGCTTAATTGCTCCACAGGCCGAAACGCCGAATATTGGTTAATGCTGTTTACACAGCGGGGTGGGGACATCCCGCTGGATTAGATTTTGTCTTTTATTAATTAAGGCCGTGGTGATTGGGCTGGTCAACACAATATGCAACATGGGCAGAAGCAACAACGGTGCTGTCGTGACATCAGCTTGTAAAGTAGTATGAGTTCTTCTCCTGTCCAACTCTGGATGCTCAATGACATTACAAGCGACCTATCATGAACAGCCAACGCCCGGTGATGAAACGGAAGGTGTTTCAATCATAGACGTCAATCCTTTTGGCACTAATGGAGAAAAGGATCGGCGACTACTAATCAGTAAGGACGCTGAGCCCATTCTTATTTTACAGTTGTATGTTCGTGCGGATGAAGATGGCTGGCTAATTTCCAGCGCCTTTTCTGAATTTCTCCTGAATGACTCTCACATAGCAATCATTTGTGGCGATCACTTTCATGTTATTGACATGACCACTCACTCGTTCAGAAGCCATTCACTAGGTGATTACGTTGCTCATATTTATTCAATTCCTGACGTCCATTCTGACAGGCTACATGATCGGGTTATGGTCACCACTTACTGTCACGTTTTTCTGATTGAAATTGCAGGGGGCATTCTCTGGAAATCCATTCAATGCGCCATTGATGGCGTGATCATTACATCAATAGAGAATGATACGGTGCTTGGCCTTGGAGAGTGGGATCCGCCAGGAGGATGGGAGCCGTTTAAGCTTGATCTCAAAACGGGTATCCCGATTTGAAGAAGGAATTTCCCTCACAGTAATTGCTAGAAAGGGATTTTGCTAACTTTTTATGTTATCTGCTGACGCGGCCTCGATCACATCAGCATTAGATCCTGCTTCATCCATAACTGTGCTACTCGTTAACCTGCCCGGGAGTTCTCTTTTAACCAATAGTAATAAGAATCGTGAACTTCCGCTCCTCGCTCAAAGCGGACATTTTGTCCCGTTAGCAATGTCTGCTTCATGCCAATAACAGATTGCTAATATACAGGTGTATTAATCAATCGGAGCAGGTTAGAAGCGCTGAAACTTTTATTTGTCAGACTGCTGCAGAATGGGCGTATTTTTGACAAAAAACCGACAGCATCAATACTGCCGGCTTCTTTGTCAGGATGAGCTTATTGCCGCGTCAATTCAAAAACGCTCTTATCACCATCAATCTCGATAGTCATAAGCATCTTATCATTGGGCAACAGACGGATTTGAGTTGGGGTTTGTGATTTGTGGAACGGGTGATCAAATAGCTCTGGCTTTTCGGAATAGGCATAGCTGTTAAAATTCAACTCGTCGCCGACCCAGTGCACATTATTAAACAGGTAATGCCAATTATTATCTGCCGCATTGAACAGTCTGAATTGACCCTGTTTATCCTTAATGATCTCTAACTGAGTAATCTTTTTCGACTGCCATTTGCCAACGAATTTCTGGAGACCATTATGTTCAGGGATCGATGAAGCCTCAATAAAATCGCCGGGCTTAAAGGCCGTCTTTTGACTTTTGTCCTCTGGTTTATACATCCCACACAAGGGCATGACTTGCGTCACTTTCAGATAGAAAAAAGTCAGGCTTTCATTCTCAAAATCAATAGGTTGTTTCAGCTTCATCACCCGCCCAATGATACCAAGAATCTTCAGTTGGGAGGCATGGTTTGACGATGTCAAACGAATAGTCTGGCTGCTTTTGTCAACCACATAGTGAGATTGCTCAACCCCCATTTTTACCTGTGGGTTTTCACAGTTAAATGAATGCAGCAGCACCTGATCATCGGCGCGGAACTCAACAACATTAGCGATACCGTTTTTTAATGGCAGCATCGCCCAGATTCCGATGAGAGCCTTTTTATCAACAGCAGAAGGTGAGGTAGGCTGAGCAGTTGGATGGGCACAGCTACTGAGTAGGGTCACAAGCAATACAACAATCATGTGTTTAAACATGGTACATCCTGTAAGGAAATAGCGAAAAAAGGTGAATATAAACCAGTCTGCGTAAAGAGATAATAAATATAACAAAGTTTTCTTCAGCCCTGCTGACAGTAGCTTAGCCAAAATTTATTATGATTTTCATATCGTTTTAAATACTGCTTTAAACCTATGCTATGTACCTCAGGTCACTGGCTGCATGATCATTACTAATGTCCGCTATGTGCCAAAAGCGGACATAACGAATATCGCTAAATAGGTCATTTCTTATAGCGATTCTAAATCGGAAAATATCCCTCAAAAACCGATATAAGGTGCCAGGAATGCTTACCGCATTATGGCTATGGCAGATAAACAATGATTACGGCTGAGAAGTGACTACCTGATGACTCGCAGTCCTCTGGCAACAACCATTTTAAACTCTTCACATTCGATATGCTCATGTTCTGTACACCGGGCAACATGCTTCAGGCCTTTGCTCAACAGCTGTAACCTGTGAATAGTGCTGTCAATTTGCCGGGCTCGTTGTTCAAGAAGCTTACGCTCGATTACAGTCCGGCCTTCCGTATTTAACATTACAGCCATTTCAGCCAGAGTAAATCCGGCAGCCTGTCCCAGCGTTATCAGCTGAAGTTTATTCAAAACATTTCTGTGGAACTGCCTTCTCAGGCCATTGCGGCCGACAGGGTTGATTAACCCTTTCTTTTCGTAAAACCGTAATGTTGAGGGCGGAACGCCGGAAAGCTCCGCCACTTCACCTATATCCAGTTCTTTCATTGTTGACTTAAACCTTACTTTAAGTTGCACACTAGTAGCTAGCTTAACATCCCCCAAAATATAAGGACGCAAAAAATGGATATTGATACCTTCTTTCATGCAGTTATAACGGGTATCGGCGCAACGCTTGTTATGGATTTATGGTCACTATTTCAGAAATACATTATTAGCATTCCCCCTCTGAAATATGCGTTGGTTGGTCGCTGGGTTTTGTGGATGTTCAAAGATAAATTCAGGCATAACACAATCGTTTCAACTGATTCTGTGCGGGGAGAAATTTTTACTGGCTGGGTATTTCATTATCTGACCGGAATATTGTTTGCCTTTATACCATTTTTACTGGAGGGACCAGACTGGTTCCACGAACCTTTTCTGGTCACGGCTCTGCTGGTCGGTCTGTTGACATTATTTGCCCCATTCATGATTTTGCAGCCTGCTTTTGGTTTTGGCATAGCTGCATCTCGTACACCCCGGCAGTGGCTGGCTCGACTGCTAAGTGTGCTCACCCATGTGGCGTATGGACTTGGGCTTTACATCACAGCTTTTGCCATTAGATTTTGAAGGTAACGTTTTTGAGTTCAACCATGAAAGAATGTCTGCTTCTCGCTCAAAGCGGACTTTGCCGAGCATGAATTCCTTCTGTGCCCAGAAGTAGAAGTGGCTAACAATAATCTGAGTTGTTCAACGGGGAATGGGTCATTCCATTGATCTAATCATCTAGCACTGTAGGATTTATAATTATCTTTGTAATTCACCACTAACAAGGAAAAGGCATGTTCAAAATCTTTAGAAAGAAAACACCTGAAACTGAGCCTGGGCAAGGTTCCTCAATCACGGCAAAACAGTTTATTGCGCTGACGCTGAGTGATGAAAAGCTGTCTATGCCCGTCTATCTTCCGGGGATCCGTAACGAAGATGATTGCGAGGATATTGGGCTAGGTCCTCTCATTTATATCTGGAATGTGGATCGTGCCGCTGGCACATTCAGCCTCTCAGTTAACGGTAAAGCGATTGCCCACCTCCTTGAGCCATTTGTGCCTCGAGATAACCCTGCGTATGTTGAAATCCGTGATGAGGCAATGAAGGTTATCGCTGACGTGTCTACTCAGTCCGTGCTGACAACTATAGAGAAAACTGGCCTCATGCCCGATATTTTGTTTGCTTACCACGTTGAGGATGCACAGCAGGAGCAAAGCTGACAGTCAGGTAGAGTTTGAGATTGCGCTAGGGAGACTAAGTTAATCAGTCCTGTCATCGCAACGCTAAATTAGCCTCAAGAAACGCTTTAGATTGCCGAAATATATTTAGCGTTATTCCTGAAAATAAACAAAATGGATTGATCCGTATGAAAAAACTCTTACTTCTTGTTCCGCTGGTGTTTACTGCGCCGGTACATGCTTCTGAAGTCACGGTAGGTCAGGTTTGCAAGGCTGCTTCTGCTGCAATGTTTGGCCGTGACCATAAGATCATGCAGCTGGATAAAGTCGAATCAGGTATTGCCTACGTACATTATATCAGACAGAACGATGGCACTCGTTGGGCAATCAAGTGCAAACTTGTAGGTGATCAAGTTATGTGGGCATCTGACAATCCTGACAGCATAGGTCGCTGGCGGGATGATCCTGCAGACAGTACAGTCAAATATGCTATTGATGGCAAAAAAATTATTATTACCGAGCTCTACAGTGACGGCTCCAGTACCACTAACTCTTATCCCTTGAAACAGCTAAAGTGACTATGACCTGCTCTCCTTGAATACAACACCTCAATGTTGGTCGTGTAGTTGTGGGAGTTGCCAACTTCCACTCCTCGCTCAAAGCAGACATTGACGCAAGCCAAATTATTTTAAACCCCGCGCTGTTTCTCTAATTTGATATCAGTGTCGTTAATAGCTGTTTTATTGCCCCAGCCGAGTTGCATATAGAATTTCGCTGCGCGACTATTTTTATCGGTTTCCAGCCAAGCAATCTCATGATGTTTGAATAATTCCTGCTCAGCGAGGGAAACAAGCCTGCGACCTACACCTCTGCCTTCATATTCTGGGAGAACAAAGGCTGCAAAAAGACAGCCTTCATCCGGCAAAATCATTGAAAAGCCGATGATTTTGTCGTTTTCAGTCGCTACCCATGCACAATGATTATTCTCAATCATCTCGGCCACGGCGCTTTCGGTGATCCCCATCTGCCGCATTTCTTCACGACTCAGGTGATTCTCAGTTACCGATGTTCTTACGTCGAATATCCCATCAATATCAGCAAGTTGAGCTGTCCTTATATTAATACTCATTCACCTTACTCCCTGTATTATTATAAGTTTTTGATAAGAGTACCCGCCATTATCATCAGAGATCCATAGGAATTTGAGCAACAAGGCCGCAAACTCAGGTGGCTATTTCGCCACCGGCAGGTCCGCGTATCGGGTGGTGTAAGCAGGGGAAAGCATGTCACGTTTCATTGCCCAGCTTTTCTGGATGCCTTGTCCTGCGAACCATAATTTACCTTTGCCACTCTGGTTCAGGCCATCGACGACGCGCATTAGTGCTTCGCTGTTGGCCTGCGGCTTGAATTCGTCAAATAGGTTCAGTTGCGAGATGCCCTGACTGAAGAAGTCGCCCAGCATCACGCCGGCTTTCATATATCGCGGCCCGTCCAACCAGATGCTATCAAGGGCATTCATGGCAACACGGACAATATCGCGCGTATCGTTTGATGGCGTTAATAGCTTGCCCATCGCCTGATTCCCGTAAAAGGTTTCGCCAACGGCATGCGGGCTGCTGCGGACAAATACGGCGATCTGCCGGCAGTACTGTTTTTCGCTACGCAGCTTTTCGGCGGCCCGTTCGGCATAGGAGCAGACCGCCTGGCGCATATCGGCATACTCTGTGACGCGATAACCAAAGGAGCGAGAACAGACGATCTGCTGTTTAGTAGGCGCGAACTCTTCCATCTCGAGGCAGGGCTCTCCGCGCAGTTCCCGCACCGTGCGCTCCAGCACCACGTTGAAGTGTTTGCGAATGACGTAGGTGCTTTGCTCCGACAGGTCTTTAGCCGTCAGGATACCCATGGCATTCAGCTTCTTGCTGATGCGTCGGCCCACGCCCCATACGTCCTCTACCAGCGTTAGCGCCAGCAGTTTTCGCTGGCGTTCGACGTTTGACAGGTCCACCACGCCGCCCGTTTGCGGCCACTTCTTCGCCGCGTGGTTGGCCAGCTTTGCCAAGGTCTTGGTGGGAGCAATGCCGACACCCACGTTCAGATGCGTGTCGCGCTTGACGCGATCCCGGATCTCCCGCCCGAACTCTTCCAAACTCCGGCTGTTGCGAAACCCGGTCAGGTCAAGAAAAGCTTCATCAATGCTGTATATCTCAACCGACGGCGCTAGCTCCTCCAGCGTGGTCATCACTCTGCTGCTCATGTCCGCGTACAGCGCATAATTAGAGCTAAATACGTGGATTTTATGCTTCTTTATCTCATCTTTTATTTTGAAATAAGGCGCGCCGGTACGGATCTCTAAGACTTTAACTTCGGCTGAACGGGCAATCACACAGCCATCATTATTGCTGAGGACCAGCACTGGTTTGCCGCGCAAATCAGGTCTGAATACCGTCTCGCAGCTGGCATAAAATGAGTTCACATCAACGAGCGCGAACATTAGCGCCTCAAGGTCATGATGGAGTGCTTGACGACGCCAAAGATTTCAAACTGATCCGGCTCGGTGATCGGGATGATGGCGTGGGCTGCATTCATCGGCTTCAGGTGCAGAAAGGGTCTTACCATCAACTGCTTAACGGTGAATTCCCCCGACAGTGCAGCCACAATAATGTCGCCATGCTCGGCTTTGATGGAGCTGTCGACAATCAGCATGTCGCCATCCTTAATGCCCGCATCAACCATGGAGTCGCCGCTCACCTTAATGAAATAGGTCGAGCTAGGGTGGCTCACCAGCAGATTGTTCAGGTCAAGGCGCTGCTCAACATAGTCCTGAGCGGGGGAAGGAAACCCGCAGGGAACGCGATCAATGAACAGCGGCAACTCTGACACGGCGCGGATGTCCGCAGGCTTGAAAAACTCCATGGTTCTACTCTCAACGGTAACTGTGTTTATATACAGTATTATTGATCTGCGTGATGGATCAAGTCGATTTAGAGCCGTTTGGATAAAGGCCTTGTCAGCAAAGGGAATTTAGTTGGGAGCCTAATGGCGAGCCTCTGAAACAAGATCCTGCTGTCGGTGAGTTACTGTCAATTTGACCGTGGTGAGATTAATTATTCTAAAAATCAATGAAATAACTATTTCTACACTGGTTGCTTTCCCTATACCAACAAGTCCCTTAATGATTGAAAGGTAAGAAGATGGCGATACTGGGAAATACGCGATTTTCACGGACAGAGTACAAAACCCTGCGAGGCAGCAGAGGGTGGGAACAAACCTTCTCGCGTCACTCGCTGAAAAGCTGCCGGCTGGCACCGGGGGATTGTCCTGTGATGCGTTTGAACGCCCGGCTGAACGCCGCCTGCGAGGTATAACCCAGACGCTGAGCCACGGTTTCTATCGACAACCTTTCTTGAGTCAGTAGCTGATTAGCCAGCCGCATTCTTAATTCTGCCACATAGCGCAGCGGCGGCACGCCGATAGTGTCGCTAAAGCGTCCGGCGAACACCGAGCGCGAAGTATGGGATTCCGCCGCCAGTTCGGCCACGGTCCAGTCTCGGCCCGGTTGCCGATGCAGCGCCAGTATAGCGCGTGCCAGCCGGGGATCGCGCAGTGCCGCCACCAACCCCGACGCGTTATCACACCCGCACTCGACCCAGCCGCGCACCATCATCGCCGCGACCACGTCTGCCAGCCTCGCCAGAATGCCCGCAAAGCCAATGCGTCCGGCACAAATCTCGCGCTTCATCGCGTCAAGCATCGGCACTAAGTCGGAATAACGCGCCCCCGTGACGTCAGCCACCATGATGTCCGGCATCAGTTTGCCCAGACTCTGCATGCCGCCAAGGTCAAACTCCATGCAGCCATAGAACAGTACGGCGCTTGGGATAGGATGGGTGCTCGGGCAGGTGTTCACGCCGCTGACATTATCGCCGAGCGGAGCCGCGGCGAGGGTGTCGATGCCCTGCACCGGCAGGTCAGGGGCGGAGAGCAACTGATGAGCACTGCCCTGCGGCAGCAATACCGCATTACCCGCAGACAGCCGGTGCAGGGTGCCGTCGTGAGTGCGCAGGAAGGCCGATCCCACGGCCAAAAAGTGGAAATAGGCATGGCCCGGCCGGCTTTCAAACGCCAGACCAAAATCAGGCCCGGTTTGAATGCGGCGATATCGCACGCCGCGCAGGCGCATGCCGGTCAGCAGCTCGCTTATCAGATCCGACGACAGCGCAAATTGTTCGTGTTCCGTCATTTCAGGTGTTTTGGTCAAAGATTCAGGAGTGACCATCATAGATCATCCTAAGCCTTCTCCCTAGAATTTCGCTCTACGATTCTTTAAGGGAAGTTTTCCATGAGTAATAACCGTTGTGATGCCGTAGCGGCAGGCCAGATTGAACCCGCCTCCGCCGCGTGGGTGGCCGTGTTTTCACTGGCGATGGGGGTGTTTGGGCTATTAACGGCGGAGTACCTTCCCGCCAGCTTGTTGACGCCGATGGCCGCTGACCTTGGCGTTTCTGAGGCGCTAGCCGGGCAGGCCGTCACCGTGACCGCCGTCGTGGCGCTGTTTGCCGGGCTGTTGGTGCCACGGCTGACGCGCACCTTAGATCGCCGCCTGGTACTGCTGAGTTTCACCCTGCTGATGATTGTCTCCAACCTGCTGGTGGCCTTATCGTCCAGCCTGACAATTGTTTTAATCATGCGCATCCTGCTGGGGATTGCGCTCGGAGGGTTCTGGAGTATGGCGGCGGCGGTTGCCATGCGTCTGGTCCCGGAAAAAAGGGTGCCGCGCGCGCTGTCGATTATCTTCAGCGGCATTGCGGTGGGCACGGTCGTCGCCGTCCCACTCGGAAGTTACCTCGGCGGGCTGTATGGTTGGCGCAGTGCGTTTGTGGCCGCCGCCGCCGTGGGCGCAATCACGCTGGTTTTCCAGTGGTGCACCTTGCCACAGATGGCGGCGCGAAAACTGCTGAAAACCGCGTCAGTGCTGGCGTTGCTTCGCCGGCCCGGTATCAGCATTGGCATGTTTGGCTGCGTGCTGGCCCACACCGGGCAGTACGCGTTGTTTACCTATATTCGACCTGCCTTAGAAAGCGTGGTGCAAATAGATGTCGACGGTTTGGCACTGATGCTGCTCGGCTTCGGTATTGCCAACTTTGCCGGCACGCTGTTGGCCGGGTGGGTGATGGAACGCAGCCTGCGGGCCACCTTGGTCATCATGCCGTCGCTGGTGGGCATTGCCGCGCTGGCGATGGTTTCTCTGCCGGTTCAGGCCACGGGCCTGATGCTGCTAGTGGCACTGTGGGGGCTGGCTTTCGGCGGCATCCCCGTCGCCTGGTCAAACTGGGTGGCGCGATCCTTACCCGATCAGGCCGAAAGTGCAGGGGGCATGGTGGTTGCGGCAGTGCAATCCTCCATCGCTGCAGGCGCGGCTTTGGGCGGGCTGGTGTTTGGATTTAGCGGCGTCAGCGGGGTCTTTGTGGTTTCTGGACTAGTGATGTTGCTAGCCGCGCTGGTGATTGCATTACGGGTAAAAGGCTAGGGGGAGAAGTGCGCAAAGGGGGCAATAGGGAGTGGCGTGGCCGGGCAGCACGGTGTCACGCAGAGACTTAATCCCTCACCAAATGCTGAAATTCGGCCTTCTTCAGCCCGGTGATGGCTTCAATATCTTGTAAGGAGAGGCCCAGCTGAGAAAGGCTGGTGATCCTCTGATGATCCAGCGAGTGGGAACAGATAACGCGAAGCTCGCCATGGTTGCCTTGGGGATTGAAGTCCAGTTGTTCTGCGGGCATGGTCACTCCTTCTCTATCGTTGTAGCATCGTTATGGTCGTAAAAAAAGGGGGATGGCGACATCCCCCGATTAACAACAACTAGATATCGAATCTGTCCAGATGCATCACTTTGCTCCAGGCGGCAACAAAGTCTTTCACAAACTTCTCTTTGGCGTCGGCGCTGGCGTAAACCTCGGCAATTGCACGCAAAACGGAGTTAGAGCCGAAAACAAGATCCGCGCGGCTGGCGGTAAATTTCACCTCGCCGGTCACGCGATCGCGGCCTTCAAACAGCTGTTTCGCGCCATCAATGGCTTTCCACTCATTACGCATGTCGAGCAGATGAGTAAAGAAGTCAGCATTAAGTTCCCCCACGTTATGGGTGAAAATCCCGTGACGGCTGCCGTCGAAGTTGGCACCCAAGGCTCTTAACCCACCCACTAACACGGTGAGTTCAGTGACGGTCAGGGTCAGCTGCTGGGCTTTATCAATCAGCAGGTTTTCCGTCGCGCCGTGCAGGGTGTTTTTCAGGTAGTTGCGGAAGCCGTCTGCCTTAGGTTCGAGCAGGTTGAAAGATTCCACATCCGTTTGCTCCTGACGCGCATCGACGCGGCCTGCGACAAACGGCACTTCGATGGTCACGCCTGCGGCTTTCGCAGCTTGCTCCACGCCCACAATACCCGCCAGCACGATGATGTCGGCCAGAGAGGCTTTGTGGAACTGCTGCTGAATGCCTTCCAGCGTTGGTAACACGCGAGCCGCCGTGGCGTTAACTTCCCACTCGCGCTGTGGCAGCAGCGCGAGGCGCGCGCCGTTGGCTCCACCGCGTTTATCACCACCACGGAAGGTAGAAGCAGAAGCCCATGCCACCGAGGTCAGTTCGCTAACGGTCAGACCAGAATCAGCAATCTTCTCTTTCAGGAAGGCGATATCGCCGCTGGTTGGCTGATAGGTGGCTTCCGGCAGTGGATCTTGCCAAATCAGGTTTTCAGCCGGGACTTCAGGCCCGATGTAGCGCGCCTTTGGCCCCATATCGCGGTGAGTCAGCTTGTACCAAGCGCGGGCAAAGGCTTCGTTGAAGGTCTGCGGATCGTTGAGGAAGCGACGGGAGATCTTCTCAAACTCAGGGTCGAAGCGCAGCGTCAGGTCGGTAACGAGCATGGTCGGCTTGTGTTTTTTCGACGTATCAAAGGCGTTAGGAATGATGTCTGGGGCATCCACGGCTTCGAACTGGATCGCGCCCGCAGGGCTGCGGGTCTGCACCCATTCGTATTTGAACAGGTTCTCGAAGAAGTAGTTGCTCCACTGGGTCGGGGTCTGGGTCCAGGTCACTTCCAGACCTGAGGAGATAGCATCCGCGCCGGAGCCTGAGCCGTAGCTGCTGTTCCAGCCAAAGCCTTGGGCTTCGATCGGGGCGGATTCCGGGTCAACGCCAACATGGTCGGCGGAGCTGGCACCGTGAGTTTTACCCAGCGTGTGACCACCGGCAATCAGGGCCACGGTCTCTTCGTCGTCCATACCCATGTTGCCGAAGGTAGCGCGAATAGCCGAAGCAGCGGAAGCCGGGTCGCCGCTGTGCTCTGGGCCTTCCGGGTTAACATAAATCAGGCCCATTTCGGTGGCGCCTAGTGCGCCCTGAGCCAGTGATTCCGGGTGACGATGCTCAAGCCAAGTCTTCTCGCCGCCCCAGTTGATATCCTGATCTGGCTCCCAAACGTCTTCACGCCCGGCACCAAAACCAAAGGTGCGAAAACCTGAATTTTCCAGCGCGACGTTACCCGCCAGAATATACAGGTCGGCCCAAGAGATTTTCTGGCCATACTTCTGTTTTACCGGCCACAGCAGGCGGCGTGCTTTGTCGAGGCTTACGTTGTCTGGCCAAGAGTTGAGGGGAGCAAAACGTTGCTGACCGCGACCCGAGCCGCCGCGACCGTCAACAGAACGGTAGGTACCTGCGCTGTGCCACGCCATACGAATGAACAGCCCGATATAGCTACCCCAGTCGGCTGGCCACCAAACCTGAGAGTCGGTTAATAGGGTTTTGATATCGGCTTTAAGCGCGTAGTAGTCGAGCTTTTGGAACTCTTTACGGTAATCAAAATCTTCACCTAAAGGATTAGAACGGTCGGAGTGCTGATTTAAAATGTCGACTCTTAACTGGCTTGGCCACCAGTCTCTATTATTTGTCCCGCCGCCAGCAGTTTCATTAGGCTTCGCTTGATGAAACGGACATTTACCGGGAGATGACTCGCTCTTGTTATCAATTAATTCGCTCACTTGCATACCCTCTTTATGGATGTTTCATCATTAAGATAGCCAAGCGAATGATTAAGCGATAGCCGCCTTATTCTATGGATTTGATAGTTGTTTCCAACCATTAGGAATAGTGACTCACAAGGTATTAGCGAAAAAAACTACACATAAATTTAATAATTAAAATATTTTTTTGAAAAAGAAAAAACTTTATGCGCTTTAAAGCTGAACTGTTACATATGGCGTTAGGAATTTAGGTATGGTCAACGCCACCATTACCAGCGTAGGTATCTATGCTCCCTGAGTCACCGCCTCTTTAACCTGCAAATTAGCACTCGGGCCGGCAAAGACGGAGGAGGCAGTGGTCATCAGGCAGGCGATGGAGGTCATTTTCAGGACTGATTTCATGTTAATACTCTCCATATTTGGTTTTCCATATTAGTTGTTTTCCTTTTATCGCGTCTTTAATCCTGCCCGCTTATTTCGGCGAGCCGAATTAACCATATTAACCTTTAAGGCTTTTACAGATATTCAAAATTAATGGTGGCGTTGCCGTCCAGATTAGCCGTCTCGGTAATGCCGCGCAGGTCAGCGCTGAGGGCCGGCGTGGCCTTCAGATCGAAGGTGAACACGGTGGCCTCTTTCGGCGCGGTGGTGCCGGTTGTTGCGTAGGTCAGGTACTGACGCGCGGTGTTGTTATTGAGCAGGGTGTCGAGGGTCATTTTGCTCCACGCGGTTTTATCCGAGCTCATCAGCAGGTCGCCGGCGGTGGCGTCGCCGTTGATGGCGGAGATGCTCAGGCCGTAGGAGCCGATGTTGACATCGCCCGCTTTGCCCAGGCCAAACGCCGTGGTCGCCGACGTTGGCTCATTGCTGTGCGCCCCCACGGAGTCCGCGCGGTTGTCAACAAAGCTCATCGCCACTTTGGTGGCGCCGGTGCAGGTGACGGTGGCGGTAACGGAGCGCGCCGCCAGCGCCAGGGTGCCGGTATTTGGCAGTTGGTCGACAGAGGTTGCGCCAAAGTCGATAATGCCGCCGTTACCCAGAACCGGCGTACAGGCACCCGGGGTGATGGTGCCGGTGATGCGCAGGGTCGCGGTCGGGCCAGCGAAGGCGGAGGTGGCGGCTGCCATCAGGCAGGCGATAGCGGTCATTTTCAGGGCTGATTTCATGTTAATACTCTCCATTTGTTTAACTTTCCATTTAAGACAGCAATAAAAACCATGGTTTTTATTTAACTGTTAATAAGTGCTCTGCGTTTAACGCAGGGTACTCACTGCTTCTTTTACAACGCTTTTCACTACTTCGGCTTAATTCACGGGTACTAATTCAATATTGAGCAACTCTTCTTGCACATAAGCGTCCGGTACCACAAAAGCTGACTCCATTAGGTAAGGAGTGATGGTGAGTACGGCATTCAAATTCGTTCCTTGCAGGCTGCTAGTGTCACCAATGGTGATCTCATCATCTGAACTTAAGGTTTGGCTGTCTGCGATAGCAGGCGCAATAGCCACGCCTTTATGCTTGGTTTTTGTCAGTTGCACGGCATTACCGTCGAGCACTGCTGAACTCAAGATGGCGCTGACTTTGCCTTTTTGACCAAATGAGAAGTCACCATCATTTAGACGGTTGCCAATGAAGCGCAAATGCATCTTTTCTGCCTGTGGACAGATGATCGTAAGGTTGCTACTACGCGGAGTCAGCGCTGTGGCATTTCCTTGCGCAGTGCTAACAAAAGTTTGGCGGCTTTTGAGCAACTCACCGTAGCTTTGCCCGCTAGGGGAGAGCGTTATCGTGCAGTTATTGATATCAGCCTGGGCCGGCTCGCTGACCAGCATGGTGCAGGCCAGCGCCAGTAGCATGATGATCACATAACCGGCGTCTCCCTTAAGTTTGGGGGCTTTGGTTTTCAATATATTTCTAAATTTTTGCATGTCTTTATCTCCTGTGGGCGATAGCAGTTAGCTGGCCTTTATTCGGCCAGGCAGGTTGCGCCTACGTTTTCATAGAATTCATTCAGATCGGGCGTGTCGCTAAGCGAGAATTTAAGTTTGCACTTATGGCCGGCATCATCCGTCAGGGCGAACAGATCACCTGCGTTGGCTACGTCAGTCACAAACACCACGCCGTCTTCCACCGCAGTGGTGACGTACTGGTTGTTCCTGTCGAAAATTACCGCGCCTTTCTGGACGAGTTTGCCGTCTGGCATCGTCAGCTTCAGCATGACCCTTCTGACAGTCAGCACGCCAAAATGCAGTTTGCTCACCGAGCCGTGCCCGGCACTCAGAGATTTCATCCCGTTGTTCACATCAACGTTTTTCGGCAATGTTTCGGTATTGACCATCACGTTAGAGTTTTTATATGGACTGAGGGAAGGCACGACAGCCTGACCCCACTTATCTGTCCATACCGTGCCTTGTGGCGTGCTGATTTCTACTCCAGACACATTATTGCCAAGTGAGGCAATGCCGAAGGTATCCTGCACAGCATAAGGAGAGAAGGTTACGCCGCCGCTGTGGGCTACAATTGCACCATCAAGCGTCGCAGATCTATTACGACTATTGTCCGAGTCTCCACCCGCATTCACGCTAAGTCGCGTGTAATGCAGGTTGGCGTTCAGGCCGCCATTAACGCTGTTTTTGCTACCCGGATTGGCATTTTCAGCCGACACGGTGTAACCCAGATCGCGCGTAATATTGCCCGCTGTCTGCATGCCGTAGCTGGTGTCTTGACCATCGTTACGTGCATAGCTGTTGAGGCTTTGTTTACCAAACGGAATGCTAACGTTGATGTAAAAAGTGTCGCCCCGGTCGTCATTGTAATTCTGGTAATTATTGGTATTGCTGCTACTCCTGTTGTTGTTACTGTCAATTTCGTGCTGCCAGTTAGCGCTCACCGAAGCGTACTTAAAGGTCTTACTCCATGAAGCAATGACGCGTTTGGAGTCGCTGCTGCTGTCAAAACCCACTGATCGGGAATAGCCCAGAGAGAAGCTACCCATGATGTCGTTTGACCAACCGGTGGAGAGCGAGTAGTCGTTTTTGGTATGGCTGCTCTTATCGTCCTGAACATAGGTGTCTTGTAGGTCACGATAGCCCTGGCTGTTCTGCGTGCCGGACACATTGAAACTCAGTTGATAAGGCGCGGCATAGCTGGCAGAGAGGGTGAGCTGCTCGCCTCTATTGTTGTTACGTTTATCAGCGGCGCTTAGCACTTTGGCGCTCAGCATGAGGTCTTTGATTGGCAAAAGGTCAACGCCGCCCGCCACGGCCTGATATTGATTAGCCCCCATCAGACCTGCGTTGAGGTTCATATACTTGGTGGCTTTCCAGCCATTGGAAACAGTGGCAAGCCACGGATCGCCAAAATTGGTATCAACGTCACGTACTTTACCTACCGCCATGGACATCCCTTGAGGGCGGCCAAGATTGGTCCCTGAAAGGCTGGCTGCGGGGACGGTAAAATGGCTAGTGGAGCCGGAGGACTCAGTGATGGTGACATTCAGGTCGGTGTTAGCACTAATAACAGGGACGTTGTCCAGCGTGAACGGGCCTGCCGGAACCAGCGTCGAATAAATCAGTGCACCGGACTGTTTGATATCTACACGTGCCTGCGATGTTTGTGCCAAACCTGTGACGGTCACGCCACTGCCGCCGTCTCCATCAAGGGCGGTTTCCGGTATCAGTTGCGCACCGTTAATGGCGCTCCCAGAGAACAGCGTGCTGCTGACGTTAATCTGCCCGATCTGGGCAATTTTTTTGATGCCAGTGAAGGAGTGCTGGGCATAGGTGTAGAGGGAATCCCTGGTTACCTTGCCGTCACTATCGCTGACCATCTGCTTACTGCGCAGTAACCAATCGGAGATATTGAAACCCGCTTCGAACATCCCTTGGTTGTACTTGCTGCTACCACCGTCAAAACTATTGTTACTGGTAAACAGTGAGTAGTTAAGAAGAGCTGCCGTGCCGCCAGTATTGTAGTTACCGGTCTGCATGGACAGGGGCTGAAGTGCTTCTGGCGGAGTCACCAGCTCAATGCGGTCTTCACTCGGATAGAGGCTAAATGCGGTACCGGGAAAAGCGTTCGCATAGTCGTAGCACACCCCAGCATCATCTTTTGCAGGGATGCCTTCAGGTAACAGAATATCAACGGGAGCTGCATCGGCAGTTGGCTGACCTTTCTGCTCAGGGAGTGGCTCGGTGGGTTGAACCGGCGTGGAATGCACGTCTTTGGGTATTTTCAGACCAGCAGCTTCTAAAAAGGCGCGATCAACGCAGGGTCGCCCCTGAGAATCAAAGGTGACCGAAATATTGCCTTTCGGATTACCGTTTAATGAAAATGACACTAACTTACGACCGGGCGAAAAGCGTGCAGCTCGGGCAAAGTATTTAGCGATAGAGGGGTCGACGCCGCGAGAGCGTAGCGTTTCCATATCAAAATTTAATGCCAAATCACTGCCCGAGTCTGAGGGGGTGATGGCTGCGGTATCTATAGGTGCAGGGCTTGGTGTCACTGCGGCCATCGCGACTGGGTCTTTGCTGGCTTGAATCTCTCTTGCCATTTCACCAGCCCGGACATCGTACGAGCCGCCGGCTAATGCCGCCGCAATGAGCAACGACAGGTGCGTCTTTTTCATTTTGCTTTCATCCATCCTTGAGAACTGATATCCCTGATATGAAAATCATTTCAGCGTGGCGATGTAGCTTCCTGCATCAAAGCCGAAACGTGATGATGGGAAAATTTTCACTTGTTTGTCAGAAGTGGCGGAAGCCAGGTTGATGCTGAGCGTCTCGCCCGGGAGGATGAAGGTCTTGCCAAGAGTGCCTGCGATATTGGATGGCTGAGTCAGCACCTGCGGTGACATACGCACGACATAGGCGCTCGGATTGGTAACTTTCAGAACTTTACCTTCAGCCTTCCACTCCAGTTTTTCCCACGGTGTAGTGAATTCCGGCAGGCCTTTCGGATGAATGATGACCGGCAGATTCTGGCGAATGGTGGTGGTGATTTGCTTTTTACCCACGGCCTTGGCCTGCGGGATCCCTTCGAAGATAACGCGTTTGTATTGTTCAACTTGCAGCGGAGCCGTGGTGTTCAAGACAAAGCGCACACGCTGGGTCTGGCCCGCTTCGAGGCGCACAATTGGCTGTGTCGCAACCAGCATGACCCCTTTGTTGCTGCTGCCATCAGTTTCCTGAATGGTGGTGTAGAGCAGGGCAGCCTTGTCGTCAGTATTTTTGACGTTCATGCTGCCGCCGCCATCAGCTTCATCAATAAGCAAAACTGAGGTTTCTGGAACCATGCCGGTGGCTTGAGTCAGCGCAGGGGTTAATGCTAACAAAGCGCCAGTAATCATGAGGCTGCAACAAGTCATTTTACTTTTCATGAATGCCTTTCTCTTAATAAGGGAGTCGCGTAACACAACGTAATAGCCCAGCTTTCATCGATGTGATCGAGCGATTTGTTATTAAGTTGGCTGCGTAAACTAAAGGTAAAAGATGATTAATAGTTACTTCTTAAATAGAATCACCCAATAAGATCTTTAGTGCATATTTATATCTGCACTGAGTTAAGTTGCATGATCATCCACCAAAATACAAATATTGTGAACCCGCAATAATACGAAAAGCGTTTTCGTAATTTATGAATTAGCCATAAAAAAACAAACCTTGATAATCTCGAAAAAGCATTTTGGTATAGCTATCATGCGGTTGTGTTTGTTAAATGAATAACATGTCATTTACATTTATTAAGTTGTGGTATAGCAAATTGAGATGCAGTTTTTTATTAAATTACTCATTCTTTTAATGTGGGAATAATTGTAGTTAGAATAGATGGATAACCTCTGTACTGAGCCTAGAATAAAACATTAATTTTTTTTCGATTCCACTAAAGAAGACTATGAAAAGGGTCGCTTTTACCTATGGCAAAACCAGGTGCAGCGATCTTAATCATGAAGGTTAGGTTTAAGAATTTATGACTCAGAGTGCTAACCGCCAAATCTATATTTTGTGAATATATAATTTTTAACAATATTTTCCTGGAGAACAGAATTGCAAAAAAAACAAAAGAGCGCGGTTAGCCAGTTCGATCTGAATCTAATGAGCGTGTTTGATACAGTTTATCGGCTGAATAGCGTGACCAAGGCTGCTGAAGCAATGGGGCATGCACCATCCTCAGTCAGTCAGTCATTACACAAACTGCGTGAATTTTTTTCTGATCCATTATTTGTACGCGCGGGTTCTGGACTGGCTCCAACGGCTACGGCAACGGATGTTCACCGCAAGCTGTCCGAAAAATATGACAGTTTGATCGCAAGCCTTGAGGATCTGTCGCAGACAAGTAGTAAAAATCTTCTCATTATTCAATGCCATCCATATGTTGGCTTGCGTATGATGCCGGCTATTGCCTGGTGGATGGAGCAGAATGCGCCCTGTTGTAAGATTGTCCATCGCGAATTGGTCCGTTGCCAGAATACCCCCGAAGATCTGCTATTACAGCGTGGGGTAAATTTGGTGCTGGATGTTCTCCCTGCCTACAATTTATCTCTTGAAACTCATAGAGTGCTGGAAGAGCAGGCCGTATTTGTTTGTCGGGAGAGGCATCCAAGGCTTGGAAGTTGTATTACCCGGGAGGAGGCAGCATTAGAACGCTTCAGCATGCTGGACTCTTCAGGTATAGATATACAGCGTTTTCAGGTTCACATTAACAAGTCTATTGGTGAACGCAATTTCGCTATAAAAAGTAGTTCACTGATGACTATTCTTTCCGTCATTGAAGCGACGGATGTTGTCGGCGTTATTCCCGTTTGGCTCTATGAGCGCCTGAAAGGTAACTTTAAAGTACGAACCCTCACTCAAGCATTCACTTCCATTCCTATCCCGATTTATATGATGTTTAATAAATCATCATTAAAAAATGAAATGTTCACCTCATTAACCACGTGGCTTGAAAAGCATTTTCATGAGGGGGGCGACACCTTAGGATTAACTCAAGACGCGGTAATAAATAATTAAAATATATAGCCCTATTATCATTAACTTTTAATCATCATCACTAAGAATGGTAGCTGCATGAAATTAATCAATGATGTGACCGAGTTCAGAACATGGCTGATTGAGGAGTTTTATTATTCATCAGAAACCGCGTTGCGCGACATTTACTCGCCAATTTCGTATGAATTTGATTTCCTGCCGGAAGCAGAGCGACTATGCCCTAAATTTTTCCCTTGTTTGGTTTATTTAACGACGTCGGATAATCCGAAAGAACCTACTCAGATTAAAGTCATCTCTAAAGAGCAACTTACCGCCTGGGCCAATGAGATGGGACAGCATGTTGCCTGACTGATTTTTCTCCGGCAGGAGAAGAAGGCTTATTGCTTCGCCCGCCTGAGCGGCGGGCAGAGAGTGGGAAAGTGAGCAGTGAGAAATGAAAATGAAAAGGGCTTAACGGCCCTTTTTCTTGCGCCCCGGTTGGGCAAATCGCTTGCGGGAGGCCGCGTTGCCGTCGGGTTTTTCGGCCACTTTAGGTTTGCTGATAGTCGGTTTTTTGGCCGCTGGCTTGGACTGAGGTTTCTTCGCCGGTTTATCTTCTGAAGAAGAGTTTTCAATAAGCTTGAACAGCTCGATCAGCTCGTCGTCGGTCAGGTCACGCCATTCACCCAGCGGAATTCCCTTCAGATTGACGTTCATGATGCGCGTGCGCTCAAGCTTGGTGACTTCATAACCAAAGTGTTTACACATGCGACGGATCTGGCGGTTAAGCCCCTGAACCAGCGTAATGCGGAAGACAAAAGGGGCTTCCTGCTTCACTTTGCATTTCTTGGTCACGGTGCCGAGCATCGGCACACCGGCGCTCATGCCCTGAATGAATTCGTCGGTCACCGGCTTATTCACGGTCACCACGTACTCTTTCTCATGATTGTTGCCAGCACGCAGAATTTTGTTGACCAGATCCCCGTGGTTGGTCAGGAAAATCAGCCCCTGCGAGTCTTTGTCCAGACGGCCAATCGGAAAGACGCGCTTGCTGTGATTGACGAAATCACTGATGTTGTCGCGCTCGCCTTCTTCCATCGTGGTGATAATGCCCACCGGCTTATTCAGCGCGATTAGCACTAAATCTTCTTCATCGCGCGGCTCGATAAGCTGACCGTTAACCTTCACAACGTCACCGGCAAATACCTGAGCGCCAACGGCGGCGCGCTTACCGTTGATAAAAACGTTGCCTTGCTCAATGTAGCGATCGGCGTCACGGCGAGAACAGATGCCGCTCTCGCTAATGTATTTGTTAAGACGAATAGATGAGTTAGTCAGCATGGTTTCTCCGTAAAACGCGGACTATACATTATGCGAGTTAGCTTGCGAAGCCTGTTTGCGGCGAATCGTGCAGGGGATCAACGGGTTGAAATGGCGCGCAAAGCTGCCTTGATGAGGCAATAGGCAGACGATTGGCAATCAGGAAAAACACATTGGCGGATTGGCGAAAGAAACTAATATTTATTGCTTATAAACTTCAGTCATCAACTTACCATCTGGGTAGATGCCTTGACCGGAGTGAACATGAACACAACTTTGAAAGTGGCGGGGATTGCCGGAAGTCTGCGCGCAGGCTCTTTTTCTCACATGATTATGAATACGCTGGCGGAACAACTGCCCGCAGGCGGCTCGCTGCACAATATCGATATCGGCGCACTGCCGCATTACAACGAAGATCTTGAGCGCCACGCCTTGCCGGAATCCGTGGTGAATGCCCGCGCGACGGTCAGTGAGTCCAACGCGGTGTTTATCGTCACGCCGGAGTTTAACCACGGTATGCCAGGCGTGCTGAAAAACACGCTGGACTGGCTCTCACGCCCGGCTTTTAACAGCCCGATGCTACACAAATATGTGTTCTTTATGACTCATTCGCCGGGGGCGCTGGGCGGCGTGCGTGCGCAATATCAGCTGCGCGAAACCTTGGCATCCATGCACTGTAACTTTGTGCCGATGGGTGAAATTGCCATCCCGCACATCGGGGAGAAGGTCGAAGATAATCGCCTGATTGACCCGCGCAGCGTCGAGTTTATCCGCCAGCAAATGGCGCGGTTTATCGACAAGGCGCAGGCCGCGTCGGCCCAGTTAAATCAGGCTGGGGGCTAAGTGATGCAGATGCTGCTGGCGCTCGGCGCGGGCCTGTTTGTCGGCCTGCTGTTCTCATGGCTGCGCGTGCCTTTGCCTGCACCGCCCACGCTAACCGGCATTATCGGCGCGTTCGGGGTGTTTATGGGCAGCGTGCTATTTCGGCTAATCGTAAGGTAACCAATGAAAATACAGATCGTTATTGGCAGTGTTCGAGAAGGCCGTATTGGCCCGCAAATCGCCCAGTGGGTGCATGACAGCGTGATAGCCGCAGGCGAAGAGTGTCGCGCAGAAATTATCGACTTGGCGCAGTGGCCGCTGCCGATGGACGACGAGCCGTTTATGCCTTCTTCCGGCCAATATCTTCAGCCGCATACGCTGCGCTGGAGTGAGAAAATCAGCCAAGGGCAGATGATGGTTTTTGTCTTCCCGCAATACAATTGGGGCTATCCGGCGGCGCTGAAAAACGCCATTGACCACCTTTATCATGAGTGGAAAGGCAAACCAGCCCTGATGATCAGCTACGCCAATCGCGGCGGCGGTAAGGCCGCAACTCAGTTAAAGCAAGTATTGGAAGGTATTCACATGCAGCCGCTGAGTGCGGGCATTGAGATTAAACTCTCCGAGCTGGAGTTCGCTGAGGATGGCGCGATTGCTCAGGCGGCCAAAGGGCTGAGTCCTTATCTTCCACGGCTGGTTGACGCGCTAAAAGAGGCACTTTCGCTCACTCACGCAAGCCGTTAACTCTAGGCCTCTTCCGACTGTTCGCGCATTAAAGACATATAGCGTCGCGGCGGCACGCCCAGCACGCGGGTGAACAGGGTGGTGAAGCTGCTGGCGCTGAAATAGCCCAGCTCCAGCGCGGTGGCGGTGATGGTATGACCGCGAGCCAGCTTATCGATAGAGGTCACCAGGCGCATATGCTCGCGCCAGCGGCGGAAAGTCATCCCCGTCTCGGCGACAAACAGCCGGGAGAGGGTGCGTTCACTGCTGTTCACCCGTGCGGCCAGCGCCTCAATGCTCAAATCCGCCCCCGGTTCCTGATGCAAAATAGCAATCGCCTTGCGCAAGCGTCGGTCCTGCCCGTGAGGCACAAACAGGCCGGGCGTGGCGACGGGGCGCACCAGCTGTAACACCATCAGTTCGGCAATCAGCCCCAACGATTGCGCCACGCGCTCCGCATTTTTCTCCTGCTCATCCTCCAGCCTTACCGCCTCGCGGGCCAGTTCACGCAGCAAATCAGAGACCGCCAAAGCCCGACACTCGGCGGGCAGGCGCTGGGCAATCTGCGGCGGGAAGTTAACATTTATCAGCGAGGACGTTTCACTGTAAGACGCGGCGTGCGGCGTCTGTGGTGGCACCCATACGGCAAGTCCCGGCGGGGCCAGCCACCAACCTTTATCCGCCGTGACGCGCATTGTCCCGCCCAGCACCACCGTCAATTGCCCGCTATGGTGTTGATGCGTCGGCACACCGCCACCGGCAGGATGGACAATTAAACGGGCACTAAGAGGTAATGAGGATGGGGTGGTGGGCATAGTGGATTCGGTGGGCTAATGAGTTAGCCAGTAATAATAGCTCGATCAGCAACAAAAACTACCTTGTCCATAAAGGGCACATAGAAGAGGGGAAGTGCCTGCGCCTGATACCTTAATATCAGGCGCGAGGAAGGGCGGGTTAAGCCTGCGGGTCCTGCGTGATGTCGGTGATTTTAGGGCCTTGCGGGTCCTGAGGTTGTGGCTCGGCCACGGCCTGTTTGGTCGGCGGGGTGCTTAGCTCGGAGAAGGCTGGCTTGGAGGTGGCAACCGAGTAACCGACATACTTCTCATCATCCGGCGACGTGGTGACTTCTACCGATGGAATGGTCACGCGGCCAATCAGCGAACGGGCATAGCCGCCCACTTGGTGCTTACCGGCTGGCAGGTGGACTTCCATGCTTTCACCAATCGCCAGTGCACCGGCATCGCTGCCGTCTACGGTGACAAATACTTTGGTGCCATCGTCAGTTTTAGCCGGAACGTGGGTCACGGTGACGCGCGTCGGGCCTGAGGTAAAGTCAGGTGCTGGCTCGGCTGGGGCGTGTTTTGCACAACCGGTAAGCGCAAAAGCAGCCGCAACGGCGGCGAGGGTGAAACGATGAATCATAGCGCGGCATTTTCCTCTAAGGATTTTGTGATCTAAGTAGCAATATACCCGATCGGGAGAAAGAGATGAATGCAGCGACGGGGAACTCGGAGGATTCTATTGTCAGCAATAATAAATGGCGACTTACTGATTTAAGGGGAAAGCCCAACGTTTCAGCCAGACTCCCCTAAGGCTAATTTTCTAAAGCGCTCAGGCCGGGCGCTTCACCGCGATACATTTCACTTCAACCAGTAAGCCCGGATGAGCCAACTCGGTGACGCCGATGCAGGTCCATGCGCATTTCCCGCGAGGGAAAAGACGGTCTTTGACCCGGCGGAAAACGTCCATATGTTGTTTCATATCAACGTGATAAGTTGTCATCTCCACCACGTCGTCGAAGGTGCATCCCGCCTGTTCCAGCACGGTACGCAGGTTCTCCCAGCAGGCGGTGAACTGTGTTTCAGGATCGCTGATCACTTGCAAATCTGCCGTACGGCCAACCTGACCAGCGCAATAAAGGGTATTGCCGACCAGCACCGCTGGGGCGTAACCGGCTCTCTCTGCTAACGCTTGCATCGCCGGGGGCGTGATGATTTGTCTGTCTGACACGACGGAAATCTCCTAATTAGGATAGAAATTTACATGGGCAAATGCCCATCGCCTGAGGATTATCATACCTTTAGCAGAAGGAGATAGGGAGAGAGGCGGATTGTCATAAAGAGCTAAAGTAGCCTGCTAACGAATACCGAAAAGGGGGAAATAACGCCCTTGTTGAAAAGGGCGTTCGGGGCAGTGCACGCTTCGCTAGAACATTTCACCCATATTTAATTGCCCCATCAGCAGGGCGTTGTCGCTGTAATCCACCGGCACGGCGACCACCGCCGGGCCTTGCACGTCCATGGCGGCGCGCAGGGTGCTTTCGAGGGTGTCGGACGAAGTGACGGCAAAACCCTTAGCGCCGAAGGCTTCGGCATAGGCTTTAAAGTCTATTGGCCCGAATTTTACGCCGGAGGTGCGCTGGTATTTCTTCTCTTCCTGAATCGCCACCATGTTGTAGCAATCATCCACCCAGATGATGTGCAGCAGATTCACGTCGAGCCGCACCGCGGTTTCCAGCTCCATGCTCGACTGCATAAAGCCGCCATCGCCGGACACCGACACCACTTTGCGGCCGGGCTCCACCAGCGCAGCGCCAATCGCCCACGGCAGTGCCACGCCCATGGTTTGCTGTCCGTTGGAAATCAGCACCTGACGCGCCCGGAAACTGTACAGATAGCGGGCGATCCAGATGTGGAAACTGCCCATATCCACGCACAGGGTGACGTCGCTGTTGACGATGTCCTGCATCGCGCGCACCAAACGAAGAGGATGAATAGCGAACTGGTTCAGGCTGCGGCCTTTCTGCGCCAGCAGTTCGCGCTGTTGGCGGCGGTCGTCGAGAATCGAAAGTGTCTCGGTGCTGAGGGTAAACTGCTGGTGGACCTGCTCGGTCAGCAGGTCCAGCGTGTCGGCGATGTCGCCCACCAGTTCAACATCCGGCGTGTAATCGCTGTCCGTCTCGGCAGGCACCACGTCGATATGCACTAGCTCCGCCGTGCCGTTACTCCATTGCGCCGGTTCATACTCCACCGGGCTGTAGCCGACGGTGATCACCAGATCAGCATTGCGCAGCAGGCGGTCACCGGCCTGATTGTTGAACAAGCCGACGCGTCCGGCAAAACGATGGAAGTGCGCCTGTTCAATCACGCCCGCCGCCTGATAGGTGCTGGTGACTGGCAGGTCGCTTTTGTTGAGGAAGCGGCGAATGGCTTGTGCATTGCGCGGCTGGCTAGCCATCAGGCCGAGCAGCAGCACCGGCCTTTTGGCTTTTTTCAAGCAGGCGGAGACTTGGCGGATCGCGTCGTGCGGCGCGCTGCCGAGAGTTGGCGGCTGTGAACTCAGCAAACGTCCCTGCGCCGGTTCATTGATAATGTCCATCGGCAGGCTGATAAAGGAAGCGCCGGGGCGGCCAAATTCGGCGGCGCGAAAGCCGTTCGCCAGCACTTCGGACAGGGCAGATGACGAAGTCACTTCAGCGGCGAACTTGGTCACCGGGCGGAACATCGACACCGTGTCCATGGTCTGGTGCACCTGTTTCACATGGTCGGCGCGTTTTACCGCGCCGCCAATGGCCACCAGCGGATCGCCTTCTGAAGTGGCGGTCGCCACGCCGGTGATCAGGTTTGAGCAGCCGGGCCCCGAGGTGACCAGCGCCACGCCCGCTTTACTGGTTAGGCGGCCGACGGCCCCGGCCATAAAGGCGGCGTTAGCCTCGTGGCGCACCGGAATGGTCACGATCGAGGAGTCAACCAGCGAGTCAAAGACCCGGTCGATTTTCGCGCCGGGAATACCAAACACGTGCTTCACGCCCTGCTGTTCAAGCTGGGCTACCACCAAATCCGCGCCACAGTTCCACGCATTTTTGCTGTCTGAATTTTTCATGATTACTGCTCCTGAGAGGATGTTGTGGATTAGCTTTCAACGGTGCGAATGGCGTCATCGAGGTTTTCAGGGCTGAGGTCGGCCTGCATAAAGTCACTGTCTGTCGGGAAGTCGATCAGCAATTTGTCTACCGTGCCGAAGGTTAAGACGCCGCTTTCCAACTGATAATCCAGCACGTGGCCGCCGCTGCTGCGCTCGCGATTAATAAAGTGCTCGTGGTAACCGGCGACGTTAATGCCTTGCATATATTCCGGCGTGAGGAAGCCAATCAGCACCCCTGCGGAATTCTCAATATGGAAGGTCGGCTGGGCCTCAATGGCTTCCAGCATCGGCTTGTACGGACGGTGCTGTTCCGGCACGGTGCGGGTGTCCACGCGGCTAAACACTCCGTCAATGCGCAGGGCGCAGAAGGTGTTATTGCTGGCAATCACTTCATCAATGATCTGGTGAATTTCGTCGCGGCTGTGGGGCTTGTCGAGGTGGTACTCATTAGTCGGGTTGAAGAATGTCATCACGGCAAACGGGGTTTTCTGATCCGGCTGCGCCCGTCGCGCCGTACCGTCGCCGCGCAGTTGGAAGATGTTGCTGTTAAAGGCGATCAGCTCGCCGTCAAGATGGTTGAAAGTGCCGAGGCCGAAATCGCCATGTTTCAGCAGGTCAGCCATGGTGGTGTTGCCTTCATAAACGCCGCTCAGCAGGGCGCTCATCATCGAGGACTGGTAGATGACGCGCTCAGGATGCTGCTGCTGGAGTTGCAGGGCGCTACGCGTGATATCCGCCACGCAAGAGCAGTCGCTGTGGTCGTCGTGGCGGTGAAGTTTGTGGGCTGTCATGGTGTCGCTCCGGTTGAAAATGGTTAGCGTTGTTAACTAAAGGTTGACTCCATTCAGCAGGGAGTTCCAATATGATGGAATGTTCACTTTGAGACGTTTTTGATATGGAACTTCGTCATCTGCGTTATTTCGTGACGGTGGCTGAAACCGGGAACTTCACCCGCGCGGCCGAGCAACTTGGGATCTCACAGCCGCCGCTTAGCCAGCAAATTCAACGGCTTGAGCATGAAATTGGCGCGCCGCTGCTGCGGCGATTAACACGCAGTATTGAGCTGACCGAGGCGGGGAAGACCCTGTATGACGACGCGGTAAACATCCTCAAGCTGACCGATGTGGCGCTGGAAAGGGCGCGCAGCGTGGCGCGAGGTGTTAGCGGAACGTTACGCATTGGTTTTGCCAGCTCCACGGCGTTTAACCCGCAGGTGTTTGCGCTGCTGCATCGTTTCCGCGACAGCTATCCGGCAATGGAGCTGTTGCCGCAGGAGAAGGAGATGTCGGCGCTGATGACCGCGCTGGCGGACGGCGCGATTGACGTGGCGTTTATTCGCCTGCCGTGTGAGCGCAGCAAAGATTTTGCCACGCGGGTGATTGATTTCGAGCAGATGGTGGTGGCCTTGCCGCACGCCCATCCGCTGGCGCAGGGGGGCAATATCAGCCTTGAATCGCTGAAAGATGAAACCCTGATCACCTTCCCACGCGACATCTCGCCGAGCCTGTATGACTCAGTGATTGCCGCCTGCAATGAAGCCGGGTTCACGCCGAAGCTGGGCCAGCAGTCACCTCAGGTGACGTCGGCAATCAGCATGGTTGCGACCGGTTTTGGCTACGCGGTGGTGCCCGCGTCGCTGGGGAAAATCGACGACGAGAATGTCAGCTTCCTGCCGCTGACCGGCCCGCCGTTGACCACGCAGGTGGCGCTGGCGTGGCGACGCAATGACAACGCCAAGGCGGTGCTGCGCTTTCTTAAACTGCTGGAAAATAAATAGCTTATCAGCCGGGGCCGTCGCTGGCGGCGGCCAACAACGGCACCACTAAGTCGCTGATTGGGGTGGCAATGCCGTGTTTGCGGCCATAGCGCTGCACCCCGCCGTTGCGAATATCCCATTCAAGCTGCCGTCCCGCCTGTCGGTCGGCGAGAATCGATGTACCCAGATCCGCGGGGGCTTGATGGAAGCCCGCGATGATCTGCTGTGGGACATCATCCCCCAGCGTTGCTCCTTCGGCGCGCGCCACGAGCAGGCATTCGCGCAGGTAGGCCAGCGACAGGTCGGTGATATCGCTGCGAGAGAACATCCCCGCTCGGCGGCCGGTCAACACCATCAGCCCGGCGACGGCGTTCTGCAACAGCTTGCGCCACGCCACCGAAATGAAGTCAGCCTCGACTTCAACTGAACACCTCGTCCCCTCGAGTGCCTGAATAACACGCTGAGCGGCGGGCATGTCGGGCAGGGTGAGGCGCGGCTTGCTGCGCAGCCATACTGACGCGTCGGCTTCGCGCTGGGCGGGGAACCATACCACCGAAGGCAGCACTGGCCCTCCGGCAAGATAAGGGGAAAGCAGGGTTTGCTGTTCAACACCGTTTTGCAGGGCGCAGACCACCGTTTGCGGGCCACAGAGTGCGGACAACCAGGGGGCTATGGCGTCAATCTGGGTGGTTTTCACCGCCACAAAAACCAGATCGTAAGGCTTACCCAACTGTGGAACATCCACCTTTATCGGCCCCGGCACGCGGATCTCGCCGCCGTCGAAGCGCAACTCAAGGTGCGGATGGGGCGTGCGGCCATAAATCGCCGGAGTACGCCCGACTTCGTGCATCACGGCGGCGATAGTAGTGCCAATTGCCCCGGGGCCAATCAGCGCAATACGTGGGGAATCAAAGCTGTTCATGATTATCTTCCTGCCTGTTAGGTGACTGCGGTTTAGCGCCTGCTAACATAATAAACATCTTATATGACACTTTCCCATGCCTATTTTGGCCCAATATGACTGCTTTTGGTGACCCCGGTGACTGTCTGAAAAGTGCGGCGAGTCGCACAATGCATCCCACAAATTGCGACGGGAAATGTCTTCTGTCGACCAATGATTAGGATGAAATTCAATGAAAAAGTTATTTGCATGCAGCGTACTGGCGTTATCTATGTCAGCTTCTAGTTTGGCGTTTGCCACCACGGCGGCACAGGCTCCGACTATTCGCACCATGTCCGGCGCGCAGGCGACGACTTCTCTTGAAGCCAACGCCACGGCGCTGATTGTGATCGACTTCCAAAACGAATATTTCAGCGGGAAAATGCCGATTCCTGATGGTATGAAAGCCCTAAAAAACACCCAGCGTCTGGTGAAATTCGCCCATGACCACAAAATGCCAGTGTTCTTCGTCCGCCACCTTGGCCCAGCCAATGGCCCGCTGTTCGCCGAAGGCAGTAAATTTGCTGAGTTCCACAAAGACCTGCAACCGACCAGCGTTGACCACGTAATCACCAAAGCCACGCCAAGCTCCTTCGTCGGGACTGACTTGGATAAACAGCTGAAAAAGCTGGGGATCAAGAAGCTGCTGGTCACCGGTTTGATGACCCACATGTGCGTCTCTTCCACGGCGCGCGACGCCGTGCCATTGGACTATGAAGTGATTATTCCAGAAGACGCCACTGCAACCCGTGACCTGGCGACGTGGGATAACAAGGTGGTAGATCACGCAACGCTGCAACGCGCAGCACTGGCGGGCGTAGCTGACGTGTTTGCCGAAATCAAAACTACCGACGCCGTGCTGGAACTGCCGGTTCACTAATTCACACTAAGCCTGCATCCACTATTCCCGCCCGGTGATATCAGCCGTGGCGGGATTTTTATTGGCGACATTCCAACCGCGTTATTCTCCCAGCGTTTTAAATTCCCGGCGATACAGTGAAGGCGAGGTTTTAAATTGCTGCTGGAAGTGGCGACGCATGGAAAGAGCAGAGCCGAAACCTGATTCTTGCGCGATGCGTTCAACCGGCTGGTCCGTTTTTTCCAGAAAGCGTTGGGCGACGGAAAGGCGCTGGTTTAACAGCCATTGGGTGAAAGTGGTGCCAGTGACCTGCTGAAAACGGCGGGTGAAGCTGCGGCGGCTCATCAAGGCTTTGTCTGCCAGTTGCTCTACGGTCAATGCCTGTTGCAGGTGGGAAGAGGCCCAGTTCAAAGCCTGCATAAAGCGGTCGCCGCCCGCCGTGTTATACACCGGCTGCTCAACAAACTGCGCCTGTCCGCCCTGACGGTGGGGCGGAACCACCAACTGGCGTGCCACCGAGTTGGCAATGTCCGCGCCACACTGCTGGCGAACCAGATGCAGACAGCAGTCAATGCTGGCCGAGGTGCCTGCGGAGGTCACAATGTCGCCGTCATCTACATAAAGTACGTTTTGGTCCACCTTCAGCGACGGGTAGAGACGCATAAAATCGTTCATCCAGTTCCAGTGGGTGGTGGCCGGGCGGCCATCGAGTAACCCCGCCGCTGCCAGAACAAAAGCCCCCATGCATAAGCCGACCACTTTGGCACCGCGCTGGTGGGCGCGAAGCAGGGCATCAATCAGCTCTTGTGGCGGCAAAACCTCCGGCTGACTCCAGCTCGGCACAATCACCATATCCGCCTCTTCCAGCTTATGTAGCGGATGATCCGCTACGATGGAAAAGCCGGTGTTGGTGCGCAACGGGCCGGACTCTATGCCACAAACAAACAGTTGATACAAAGGCTTACCCTTGGCATCCACTGCCTTTTCAAACACGGCGCAAGGCACGGAGAGGTGGAAAGGGATGATGTCGTTAAATACTACAATTCCGATTTTAATCGCGGACATAAGTCCTCCTGTGCCTGCTGAATCGGCACCAAGCTCGACAGCTAATCAGGTTTTAGGAGGTTCGAGAAAGGTTGTCAACACGTTTGGGCCCTCGCTGACAATTATCATTTTTGTCCTACACAGAACCCGGCAAAGAGCACTTAAAGCAGATTCTCCGCGGGCTGGCGATGGTGCAGCACGCGGTCAATCAATCCCCATTCGGCCGCCTGCTCGGCGGTCATAAAGTTATCGCGATCCAGCGCTCGCTCGACCTCTTCGGTGGTGCGCCCGCAGTGCTCGGCATAGAGCTTAATCATCAAGCTTTTGGTTCGCTGCATGTTCTGCGCGTGGATGAAAATATCCGTGGCTTGCCCCTGAAATCCGCCCGACGGCTGATGTACCACCACGGAGGCATTAGGCAAGGCAAGGCGATGCCCCGGCTCTCCGGCCATCAGCAAGAATGACCCCATCGACCCCGCCGTGCCCATACACAGCGTGTGAACCGGTGCCTGAATAAAGCGCATGGTGTCGTAAATCGCCAATCCGCTGGTCACTGACCCGCCGGGGGAATTGATGTAGAGATTAATCGGCCGCTGAGGGTTTTCTGCCTCTAAAAACAGCATTTGCGCGCAGATTAAAATCGCCATGCCGTCATTTACTTCGCCATTGAGAAAGATGATCCTTTCACGCAGCAGACGCGAATAGATGTCGAAAGAGCGCTCGCCGGTGCTGGATTGCTCCACCACCATCGGGATAAGTTGCATCGCGTCTGGCATAAAACCTCCAAAGTTTACATGTGGTTAGGCGGCGCACATCAGCAGGGCGTCGGCATCGTTGGCGGCAGTTCTGACATCATCTAGGGTGTGAACAATCTTCAGCACGCTGCCGTCGCCGTGGTCAGGCCGAATCTGAAACAGCACAGTGCTTTCGAGGTACGGCGGCTGGTCGTCGCGCATGCGTAAACGCAGCTCTTGGTTGGGCGTGGCGCTCAGCGGTTCGGCGCTGGCGAGCAGGCTATTCGGCAGCCACTGCTGGCGCAAAGTGGGGGTGCTGATGGCCCGCCAGACCTTCTCCGGCGGGGCGTCGAGCCGGTATTCCAGCTCAAGCCGTGGGGGCGATTTTTGCGTCATTATTCCATGTCCTTCAACAAGGTTTTAAGACTGTCGATACGCTCAGGCCAGAAGGCGCGGTACTTCGCCAGCCATTGCGCGATAAGGGCGACGCCATCCGGGTCGACGTCGTAATTCACAAATCTTCCCTGTTTTTCTTCGCGGATCAGATGGGCGTTACGCAGCACCGCCAGATGCTGCGACATGGCGGACTGGCTGATGGGCAAACCTTCGCGCAGGGCGCTGGCATTCATACTGCCCGCCACCAGTTTGTCGAAGATGGCGCGGCGGGTGGGGTCCGCCAGCGCTTTAAAGATGTCATTTTCATTCATATGAACACATTAGTAGATACTTATGTGTTGCGCAAGTTTTAGGCCGAGGCTATTTTTCCTTCAGCAAAACACCAGTCATCGAGGCTATTGAATTGCACCGTCACCATCACGTCTGACGGGCTGATTGCCAGGGCCGCAACTAGCCTGTCGGTCAGCAGCTGGTAGAATTCGGCTTTCTGCGCGTTGCTGCGCGGCTTGCCGCCAAGAATTGAAAACAGCAGAAAACGCGGGGTCCGGCCCTGCGCCAGATAGTGCGGGTCATACACCAGTTCGCCCGGCGCTTTGGGTTCTAGCACCTGAAAACGGTCATCGGCGGGAACCGCAAAGGCCTCCACCAGCGTTTGATGCAATATCTCGGAAACCTGCGCCATTTGCTCTGCGCTATAGCTGGCTTGGTGAAAGGTAATACGCGAAATCGGCATGATTTACTCCTGCGGCAAGCATTCAAGGGCGGCCACGGCGGCGGGCCATCCGGCGTAAAACGCCAAATGGGTGAACAGTTCGACCATCTCTTGGCGCTCGACGCCGTTGCTCAGCGCAAAATCAATATGCCAGGGGATCTGCCCGCTGCGGCCAAGGGCGGTGAGCGTCGCCAGCGTGATCAAACTCCGGTCGCGGGGTGTTAAATCCGGGCGTTGCCAGATATCACCAAACAGCACGTCGCGAGTGAGTTCGGACAGTTTTGGGGCAACCCGTTGCAGGGTTTCTCGATTTAAAGGCTGGGACATGGGTAACTCCTGATAAGTGGTGACAGGAGGATTGTTGCTCGGGTATAAGGTTTATAAAATCGAAATATTCGCAATAAAATGTCCATAAAATCGGGAGTGTTATGACGCCTATTACCTCAACGCTGGACCTCGACGCGCTGCGCAGTTTTGTGGTGGGAATTGAGTGCGGCAGCTTTGCTCAGGCCGCCGCGCGCCTGCACCGATCCACCTCGGCGGTGAGCGTGCACGTCAAAAAGCTCGAGCAGCAGTGTCAGGCGCAACTGGTGAAAAAGCAGGGGCGTCACTTGGTGCTGACACCCAGCGGTGAGCGGCTGATGGGCTACGCCAAACGACTTTTGGCGGTCAATGATGAAGCCCTGATGTCGCTGCGGGGTGCGTTATTGCAGGGCAGCGTGCAGCTCGGCTTGCAGGAGGATTTTGGTGAAAGCTTAATTCCGCCGGTGCTCGGGCAGTTCGCCAAAGCCCACGACGGCGTGCAGGTGACGGCGCATATCGCCCGCAATCAGGTGCTGATAGAAGCGACGGAAAGCGGCGAGATGGATTTGGCGCTGATCTGGTGCCAGCAGCCGCCGCACAATGCGTTTATGCCGTTGAAAAGATTGCCGCTGCGCTGGATCTCCACCCCGGATTTCCCCCTCAGCGACTTTATCCAGCGCGGCGATCCGGTGCCGCTGGTGATGTTCGACTCACCGTGCCTGTTTCGCAAATGCGCCACCGACGCGCTGGACGCGGCGGGCATTGCGTGGCGGGTGGCCTTTGTCAGCCAGAGCCTGGGCGGGATATGGGCGGCGGTGAATGCCGGGCTGGGGATCACCGTGCGCTCGGCCATTGGCGTGCCGCACTCGCTGACGTCAAACCTCAGCGCCCAGCTGCCCGCGCTGCCTTCCATGGGCATCGGCCTGATCCAACGCCAGCCGAAGCCCCCGGCAGTGGTGGAACAACTAAAGCAATTGCTATTACTGGAGCTGGAGCGGCAGCTGTGAGCTAGCTCATTAACCCCGCCGCAACGTTTACCGACAGCCCCAGCACCGCCAGATTAAACACAAATGCCAGCACCGACTGGATCAGCGTAATGCGCCGGACTTCGGTATTACCGGTGGCGACATCGGCAGTCTGGCAGGCCACCGCCAGCGTGAAAGAGAAGTAGAGGAAATCCCAATATTCCGGCTTGTCGATTTTATCCGGAAATAGCAGCGCCTTGTGGGACTCCGCGCCGCGCCGGTAATAGAGATGGGCGTAATGCATCGAAAAGGCCGTCGGCAGCAGCGACCAGGAGACAATTAGCGTGGTCACGGTAAGAATTAAATGGAAGGATTTCGCCGTGCCGGAGAGCTGTTTCACCGTGCTCAGCTCCATAAAAATCACCAGCATACTCACCAGACAGGTGATGCTGACCAGCGTCAGCACCTGCGTGGCGCTCTCATCCTGCGACTGCGCCACCTCGCGAATTCGCTCGGGCTTAGCGGTCATCATCTGTACCCAAATCAAAATCAGGTAGAGCCACGCCAGCACATTCCAGCTGACCATTAACCGTTCAAAAACAGACAGATGTACCGCAAATAGTGGCAATAAAAAGTAGCACGCCACTCCCGCGATAATGGCGCAGAGCAGGCGCGGGCGGTTATGAACATAGTGCTTTATGGGGAAGAGGGACATGGCGCGGCAAAACCTCAGGTTAATCAGTTAAGTTAACTGTAGCCGTGAAATGGTTTTCTCACCTTAGGCCCACTCTGGATCGCAAAGATCGAAAAAGATAACAAATTGTTAAAAATCTTCGCGTAGAACAAAATCCAGTCATCTCGCCTGTCATTACCTCTCTCCGCCAAAGTAAAAACTGTCCATTTTTTATCTGCTGCTATTAAACACCATCCCCAATCGCTTTGCGCCAAATGCCCCTGCCTTGTCAGCGCATAAGAAACATGCAAGTCTGCATTTTCTCCTAAAATGAAACGTTGGTTCATCTAGTGAACCGATTGATAATAAAGGAAATTTAATGACGGAATTCAATGTGGCTAGCGTGGATAGCGCGCTGCGTTTGCTTAACCTGCTGGCGGAAAACCCGGGGCTAGGGCTGAGTGCGATCGCCCGCAAAAGCGGCCTCACCAAGTCGCGCACCTATCGCCTATTGTGCACGCTGGAAAACCAGTTTTTTGTCCAACGCTCCGGGGAGCCGGTGACTTACCGGCTGGGGCATCAGCTGCTGGTGCTGGGCGTCAATGCCCGTCGGCAGATTAACCTGACGGAAATCGCCGAGCCGGTGCTCGACCAGCTCAGCCAGCAGTTGAATGAAAACCTGCAAATTCGCCTGCGCGAAGGGAGTGAAATCGTGCAGATCGCCGTGCGCACCTCGCGGCAAGTGCTGCAAGTGCGCAGCGCGGTGGGCAACCGCCGCAAGCTGGGGGCCGGGGCCTCCGGTAAGTTGCTGCTGGCCTATGCGCCGGAAGAGCTGCGGGATGAATTTTTGCAGCAGTCGCCGCAGCCGGAGGCTCTCCGCGCCTTATTAGCCGATATTCGTCAGCGGCAGCTCTGCTGTTCACAGGGCGAATTAACCACGGGCGTCTGGGCATTCGCCGTGCCGGTTTTTGATAATCACAATCGCTGCGCGGCCTCCCTCAGTCTTAGCGCCCCCGCCGGTCGGGCGGAACAATATCAGCAGCCGATGATTGAGGCGCTGCATCGCGCCGCGGCGCAGATCTCTCACCAGTTGGGCAGTCCGGCCTATGGCTCGCTGCCGCTGGCTCCACTCCTCGCTTCCTATCATGACAATAAGGCGGAAATTGATGGCTGATCTCTCAAAAGAGGCTGCACCGGCGAACTCGCCAATGCGCCAGATGAATCCAACTTTGGTACTGCTGTTTATCGTGCTGCTGGCAGTGGTGATGACCTGGGTGCTGGACTCCGGGCAGTTTCAGCATGAAGGCAAAAAAGTGCTGCCCGGCACCTATCAGGTGATCGACAAAAGCTTCTCGCTGGGGCAAGTGGTGGGGCTTGGCGCAGCGGACAGCAGCGCGCAGGCCCAGCCCGCCAGCCTGATTGACGGCTTTCTGGCGATCCCGGCTGGCATCATCAAGCAGGCCAGCCTGATTGTCATGGTGCTGTTCATCGGCGGCATGTTTGGCATTTTGAACGAGGCGGGGGCGATCTCGGCGTCGCTCGAAAGGCTGCTCAGCGTCACTAAAGGCAATATCTACCTGCTGGTGCCTTTCCTGATGATTGCCTTCTCGGCGGGTAGCACCTTTATGGGGCTAGCCAAGGAGTATCTGCTGGTGATCCCCATTGTGGTGGCGCTGATGAATCGCCTCGGGCTGCCGAATATTCTGGGGCTGGCTATTGTGGCGATCGCAGTAAAAGTCGGCTATTTGGCGTCGATCACCAACCCTTACGCACTCTCCATCGCCCAGCCGCTGGTCGGCCTGCAAATTTTTAGCGGCCTGAGCATGCGCGTCTTCTCTTACTGCGTGTTTATGTTTTTTGGCGTGCTGTACGTGCTGTGGGCCATTCGCAAACACGGCAAGCTGAAGGACGCCACGGTGGCGTTTTCCGCCACGCGCCTCTCTTCGCGCCACACCCTGATGATGCTGACCCTGACGGTGGGCATCGCTTTCATGGTGTACGCCGCCAACCAGTGGCAGTGGAAAAACGCCCAGTTGGCCTCTTACTATCTGTTTATGAGCATGATTTTCGCTGCGATGAGTGGTTTAGGGGCCAGCGCCTCGGCCGACGCCTTTGTCAGCGGCATGAAGAAAGTGCTGATTGCCGGATTGCTGATTGGGCTGGCGACCGCGGTGGAAATCGTCCTTAGCCAAGGCAAGGTGATGGACACCCTGATTAACGATCTGGTGCAGCTGGTGGGGCAGCACGGCGCCTATGTCTCGGCCTACGGCATGTTTATCTGCCAGCTGCTGCTCGACATCGTGATCCCTTCAACCTCGGGGCAGGCCGCCGTGACCATGCCGATCCTCGGGCCGCTCGGCCAGCTTTCCGGCGTCGCGCCGCAAACGACCGTGCTGGCGTTCTTATTCGGTAATGGGCTGACCAACATGATCACCCCAACTTCCAGCGGGCTGCTGATTTTCCTTGCCTCGGCGCAGGTGGGCTGGACCCAGTGGGCGAAATTCATCCTGCCGCTATTTATCTTTTTCATGCTGTTGAGCATCGCCATGCTGACCTTTGCCGTTTCGATTGGCTATTAATGAAAACAAGGAGCGTTTTGTGAACAGAAGTCAGTCTGAAGTGGTCAGGCAGGGGATGGTGCGTTTGGCCGATTGCCGGGTAGCGATGCGCGACGGCGTGCATCTGTCGACCGATGTCTATCTGCCGGATGCGCCGATTGCGCGCCTGCCAGTGGTCATCGAGCGCACGCCCTATGACAAGCGCGGGCAGTCGCGCTCGGAGGTGAATCGCGACGGTACGCAGATATCGCGCGAAGCCATGGCGCTGGCGCTGGTCCGGCGTGGCTACGCGGTGGTGTTTCAGGATTGTCGCGGTCGCTACGGCTCGGAGGGAATATTTACCAAATACACTTCGGAAGGGCCGGACGGCGTCGACACGCTGGCGTGGATCCTCCAGCAGTCTTGGTGTAATGGGCAGATTGGCAGCATGGGGTTATCTTATGCCGCCCACACCCAGATGGCGATGGCCTGCCTTAACCCGCCTGGGCTGAAAACCATGGTGCTGGACTCCGGCGGGTTCAGCAATGCCTATCGCTGTGGTATTCGTCAGGGCGGTGCGTTCGAGCTAAAACAGGCCACCTGGGCCTACAAACAGGCAAAAGAAAGCCCCGAGGCGCAGCAAAATCCGCTGATCCTTCAGGCTCTTGAGCAGGAAAATATCCGCGACTGGTTTGCCGCCATGCCGTGGACGCCGGGCCATTCGCCGCTGCGCCACGTGCCGGAGTATGAGGCTTATCTGTTCGAGCAGTGGTCGCAGGGCACCTTCGGGCCATACTGGCAGCAAAACGGTATTTGTGCCGAGGGGAGCTATGAGCACATCCCGGATATGCCGGTGCTGTTTATGTCGAGCTGGTATGACGCCTACGTCAGCTCCACGCTGGATAACTTTAATGCATTTTGCCGTGGGAAAACCGCGCCGCAGCGCCTGATCATGGGGCCGTGGCTGCACGGCGATCGTAATGTGACTTATAGCGGCAACGTGGAGTTTGGCGAGGCGGCGGCCTTTGACGCCAATGTGGAGACTGACTGGCTGAGTTGCCGAATCGACTGGTTCGACCGCTGGCTCAAACCGGCTGAAGCCCAGCCGGAGGGCCATCAGGTTACTGTTTTCTCCATGGGCGGCGGCAGTGGCAAGCAAGATGACAATGGGCGACTCATTCACGGCGGCCAGTGGCTGCACGATGTGCAATGGCCGCTAGCGGAGAGTCAAAAGCAGGTGCTGTATCTGCATGCCGACCACAGCCTGCTGTCGCAGCCGCCGGAGAGCGCGCAGGGCGAATTGCGCTATCAGGCGGACCCGCGCCACCCGGTGCCAACCCTCGGCGGGGCGCTGACCTCCGGCCTGCCGGTGTTTGCGGGGGGCGCTTTTGACCAGCGGGAAACGCCGGAGTTCTTCGGCAGCCGGGGAGACAATCTGCCGCTCAGCGCCCGCTCTGACATTCTGGTGTTTGAAACCGGCCCGCTGACTGAAGACCTGCTGGTGGCGGGGGAGATCCGCGTCCACCTGTGGGTAGCCAGTGACGCGCCAGACACCGATTTCACCGCCAAACTGGTGGATATCTACCCGCCCTCGGAGGACTACCCGCAGGGCTATGCGATGAATATCACCGACGGAATCATTCGCTGCCGTTATCGCAACGGCTGGGAGCAGGAGCAGATGCTGACGCCGGGCGAGGCGGTGGAAGTGGTCATCGAGCCTTTCGCCACTTGTAACCTGTTCCGCGCTGGCCATCGCCTGCGACTGGATATCGCCAGCAGCAACTTCCCGCATTTTGACTGCAACCCCAATAGCGGCGAGCCGGAGGGGCAGGCGCGATTAAAACGGGTGGCGACCAATAGCGTATTTGTTGGCGCGGGGAGAGCCTCAAGGCTGGAGCTGACGGTGAAGAAAGTGAATTAAAGCGGGAGGAGAAGCAGGGTGCAGCCGTGGCGGCTGCACCCTGAGAGTTCGCGGGGATTAACGGTAAACCAGACCCACGATTGAAGCAGACAGCAGGCTCACCAGCGTTGCGCCAACCAGCAGGCGGAAGGCGGCGCGAGCTACCATGTTACCCTGAACTTCTTCGATACTTTTTACGGCACCGGCGATGATGCCGACGGTAGAAATGTTAGCGAAGGAGACCAGGAACACCGACAGAATCGCCACGGTGCGGGGTTCCAAATGGGCAATCAGGTCTTTCATCTGCAACATAGCAACAAATTCGTTAGCCACGATTTTGGTGCCCATGATGCTGCCAGCGGTCAGTGAGTCTTGGCTCACGATGCCGGTCAACCACGCCACAGGGTAGAACAGATAACCGATGATGTCTTGGAAGCTCTTACCGAAGCCGCCGAGGAAGATGGCGTTAACCATCGCCAGCAGGGCGTTAAAGCCAACCAGCATCGCGGCAACGATCATCGCCATTTTGAAACCGGCCATGATGTACTCGCCCAGCATTTCTACGAAGCTGTGTTTCGGCACGTTCAGTTTCGGCATTTGATTATCGGCTTCGTCAGAATACGGGTTAACCACCTGCAACACGGCGAAGGTCGAAAGCATATTCAGGATAAGCGACAGCATCACGTAACGCGGTTCCAACAGGGTCATATAAGAACCCACAATAGACATGGAAACGGTAGAGATCGCGGTTGCCGATAATGTATACATGCGGCGTTCATTAAGGTGCGGAACAATATCTTTAATAGCGATGAAGTTTTCTGATTGGCCGACCAATAAAGAACTCACGGCATTAAAGGATTCCAGACGCGGCATTCCATTAATTTTGGATAAGAGATAGCCGATGCCTTTAATCATTAATGGCAGAATACGTAAATGCTGGAGAATACCAATCAGCGCGGAAATAAAGATGATTGGGCATAATACGAATAAGAAGAAGCTGAACTGGTTGTCATTCACCAGACCGCCAAATACAAAGTCTGTACCGACGCGAGCGTAGCTCATCAAGTTAGTAAACACGCCAGATAGCCCAGAGATCAAGTACACACCGGCCTGGCTGTATAACAGCACCCATGCCAGTGCGATTTCAATCACCAGAATTTGCACTACAAACCGCAATTTAACACCGCGTTTGTTGTAGCTTATCAGCCAGCCGATACCGAATATCATTATAAGGCTCAGAAGGAAATGCAATATATTTGACGCCATAAAGGCTCCAATGAGTGTGAGTGGTGTTTTAAAGCGCGCACTATAGCAGCAACGTCACAAAACTCACCTGATTTTTTCATAATGTTTGTCATGAGCAATCGATTGCGTTCAAAAAAGGAACAAACAGACTCTGTTACTTTAAATAATGCCCTGAAGTGGTGAGAATTTTATTAATTCGCACTATTTTGGTGAGCTGATTTTTATTATAAAGAGCCGCGTTACCCGTATCTCGCTCTTTGCATTACCTGCCAATCTTTATCAAACCCCGGGGAAAATATGTTTACACAAGGACATTTTGTTAACGCTGAGATCCGCATCAAAGAAGAAGTGGATATTAACCTGGCCCTTGCCGCTATTGAGCAATTTTGCGCCGACATGAATAGCGAGGCCGGCTGTTCATTCGCCATGGCATTGCAGGATAAACAGGACTCGCGGCGCATCATTCTCTGGGAACGCTATGAAGATGAAGCCGCGTCGCAGCGCCATTTCGATGAGGCCCATACACAGCGCTTTATCCATTCCGGTCTGACTGAGTTTGTACAGGCCACCCTGTGCCAATTGCCGGTCAAGGAGCCAGTCGCATGAGCCACACGAAAACGTTGAACTGGGGCCTGCTGGGCACCAGCTTTATCTCCGGCATTATGGCCGAAGCCATTGAAAAGCATGACGGCTCGACCCTTTACGCCGTAGCGGGGCGTTCACCCAAAGGGCTGGAGGAGTTTTTAAAACAGCACCCGACGCCAACTCAGTATGACAATTACGACGCACTGATTAACGACCCCGCCGTGGACGTGGTGTATATCGGCCTGCCAAACCATATTCACCATGAATATGTGATGAAAGCCGCCAACGCCGGTAAAGCCATTCTGTGTGAAAAATCGCTGTCAGTGACCATGGCGGACACCGACGCCGCCCTTGCCGCTGTGGAAAGCAACGGGGTGTTCTTCCTCGAAGGCTTGATGTACTTAACCCATCCTTTCGCCAGCAAAATTGCCGAAGTGATTGCCAGCGGCGAGCTGGGCGAGGTGCGTTCCATTAACGCCAGCTACTGCGCGTCCATTGCCCAGTTTGTCAATCCGGGCAGCAAAGGGGCTATCTACAACCTCGGCTGCTACCCGGCGTCGCTGATTCATCTAGTGATGCAGAGCGCCAGCGCGGATGGCACCTGCCCGACGTGGGAGCTGACGGCCCACGGCCGCCGCAATCTGGGTGACGGCAACATCGGCGAGACGGCGGCAACCATTCAGTTCGCCAACGGCGCGCTGGCGCAGCTGCACTGTGCGGAAGATTACGGTATGTTCTGGGCGTTTTCGGTCGCAGGTAGCAAAGGGCGGATGGAAATCATCTCCAACCCGTGGCTGCCAGAGGCGCAGGCCAACGTGATCAGCGTTTTGCCGTATGAAGGGGAAGAGCAGCGCCATGAGGTGAGCGCCGACGGCGACGCCTTCCACTATCAGGTGCGCGCGGTGTGGCAGGCGCTGCAAAACGGCGAGAAAGCCTTGGCTCGCCCGGCGGTTCGCCCGCAGGACTCCCGCCAAATCATGCAGTTGCTGACCGAGTGGGAAAACAAAACCGTCTGCTGATCGGCAAGAAGAATTATGATTCAGGCGCACTCCGGTGCGCCTTTTTTATGGCTGAAGCTAAATAGCTGTCCGATCGCTGAATTGCTGGCGAAAGCGCGTCGGCGTGGTGCCCAGGCGCTGGCGAAAATGGTGGCGCAGCGTCTCCACCGAGCCAAACCCGGCTTCTTCAGCCACCCGTTCAATGCTGACCGTGCTGCTCTCCAGCAGGGCGCAGGCGTTTTCAATTTTTACGCTGAGCATCCATTCCCCCGGCGTGGTGCCGGTAGCGTCGTGAAAACGGCGCAGGAAAGTGCGGCGGCTCATTCCCGCCTCGGCGGCCAGTTGTTCAATCACCAGCGGCGTGTTCAGTCGGGTGCGCAGGCTGTCTAACAGCGGCGAGAGGGTTTTGCCCGGCAGAATCGACACCGGCTGGCGCAGATATTGGGCCTGATTGCCTTCGCGATGGGTTGAAGTGACCATGCGCTGGGCCGTGCGATTCGCCACCTGCGCGCCATAATCACGGCGAATCAGATACAGACAGAGATCCACGCACGCCGCGCCGCCGGACGAGGTGATCAATCTGCCTTCATCGACATAAATGACGCCGTGCTGTACCTGAACTTGTGGAAACTGCCGCGCCAGTTCCTCGGTGCTGTTCCAGTGGGCGGTGGCTTTTTTACCATCCAGCAGGCCAGTGGCGGCAAGGATAAAGCTCCCCGCACAGATAGAAACAATCCGCGAACCCTGCTGGTAGGCGCGTTGCAGCGCGGCAACCAGCTGCGGGGACGGCGCTTCATGCACGCTGCGCCAGCCGGGGATCACAATGGTTCCGGCGTCTTCCAGCAGCTCCAGCCCGCCGTCTACCGTCAGGCGCACACCACCCTGCGCGCCAATGGTGGTGTCTTCCACCGAGGCGACGTCCAAATCATAGAGAGGCGTGCCGAGTTGGTCGTCGACGCGGCCAAAGGCCTCTATCGCCGTGCCAAACTCAAAGGTGCACAGGCACTCATAGGCCAGCAGCACCAGTCGGCGGTTAAAGGGAGCATGCGAATTGAAGGGTGTGAAAGCAGTCATGGCGGGCCTTAGATGAATAGTGGCTAAAGTTGGCACAATATTGACGATACATGGCATCCGTGCCAATTACCACCACGCCTACAATCTTCCATACTGGGCCAACTTAACGTTTGGGTAGGAAGAGTATGAGCACGCCAACAAACACTAAAAATACGCTAGCGCTGGTGGCGGTCTGCCTCGCGGCACTGATGTCGGGGCTGGAGATCTCCAGCGTGCCGGTGATTTTACCGGTGCTGGAGCAGCAGATGCACGCCAGCTTTAAAGACCTACAGTGGATCATGAATGCCTACACGCTGGCCTGTACTTCGGTCTTAATGGCGGTGGGCACGCTGGCGGACCGTTTCGGCCGTAAGCGCGTCTTTTTGGTAAGCATCGCGGCCTTTGGCGTCACCTCGCTGATGTGCGGGCTGGCGGCTACCGCGCCCTGGCTTATTTTCGGCCGCTTCTTACAGGGGCTGAGCGGCGGGGCGATGCTGACCTGCCTGATTGCCATTCTCTCCACCCAGTTCCCACAGGGCAGATCGCGCAGCACGGCCTTCGCCGCGTGGGGCGTGGTGTTTGGCTTTGGGCTGGGGTTCGGGCCGATTATTGGCGGCGGGCTGGTGGCGCTATTTAGCTGGCAATGGGTGTTTCTGGTACACGTGTTTATCGCCGTTGTGACACTGTTTTTAGCCTTGAATAATGTGGTGGATTCACGGGATCCGCAGGCCAAAAAGCTGGATATTGGCGGGCTTGTGACGTTGTCACTCACGGTGTTAGGCAGTACCTGGTTGATAACTCAGGGAAGTACCCTAGACTGGCAAGGCAGTTTGGCCTATGGGCTGGTGGCGCTGACCCTGCTGAGCGCGCTGCTGTTTGTCTGGATTGAACAACGTCATCCTCACCCGATGTTTGATTTTTCGGTGTTCCGCATTCGGCCATTTTCCGGCGCACTGATGGGCTCTATTGGCATGAACTTTAGCTTCTGGCCGCTGATGATTTACCTGCCGGTCTACTATCAGGTCGGGCTGGGTTATAGCAGTCTGGCCACCGGCGTGGCGCTGCTGGCCTACACGTTGCCGACGCTGATTATGCCGCCGCTGGCCGAACGTTTAGTGGCGAAGTTCGGCGCGGCGCGCTTTATCCCGCTGGGGTTGTTCACCCTCGGGGCGAGTTTTATGTTGATGAAAATCGCTGCCGCCAACGGCTGGACGCTGCTGCCCGGCGCACTGCTGGCGGGGGCTACGCTGGGGCTGATTAATACGCCGGTGACCAATACCACTACGGGATCGGTGCCGGGCAACCGGGCGGGGATGGCCTCGGGGATTGATATCAGCGCGCGGCTTATCACGCTGGCAATAAATATCGCGCTGATGGGCAGCCTGCTGGTGGCGGGGATTGCCGCCAGCCTGCGGGAGAATAGTGCGGTGAATATGGCGTCGGGGGAACTCTACGCGCTGGCCGAGCGAGTGGCGGCGGGGGCGGAATCCGCGACGCTCAACGCGGGCATTCAGCAGGCGCTGATTGACGGCTTCGGCAACCTGCTGCTCTACGGCGCGCTGGGCGTCTGGCTGCTGGCGCTGGCAAGTTACCTGCTGTTCAACGGGCGCAAGGGCTGCCCGCACGAACTGCCGCAGTCGGTGCCTTAATTCGCCTCTGCCGGGGTGGGTGAAATATGAACCCGATCACAATTACCCGCTCCGGTTATTTTTCCCCCTTGTAACTTTGAATAGTTCGCTAGAGACTCAGGGCTAGAAAACAGGATTGTTACTGTTCATCAGGCAAAACCTAAACTTTCTGCTTCTTCACCCCCGCCGGTGCAAGAGACAGCAAGTTTAGGTTTTTTTTTGGCCTTTACTCAGGTGCTTAGCGATTCGCCTCTGCACGGCGCAACCACATCAGAACGAGATAAGATAATGGAATATAAGGTTTTAGCGGATGAAATCCTCTCAGGAGTGGGTGGACGGGAAAATGTAAAAAGCGTGGTGCACTGCGCCACTCGCTTGCGTTTCAAGCTTAAGGATAGCGGCAAGGCCAGTGCCGAAACCCTGAAACGCAACCCCGGCGTGATTATGGTGGTGGAGAGCGGCGGGCAGTTTCAGGTAGTCATTGGCAATCATGTCGGCGAGGTGTTCGACGCGCTGGCGATGAAAGGGGAAGAGTCTGGCGACGCCGCCAGCAATAACGGCGTGAAAGAGAACATCTTTGCGCGCTTTATTGATGTAATTTCCGGCATTTTCACCCCGTTTATCGGCATTTTGGCAGCATCGGGTATTTTGAAAGGCTTCCTGTCGCTGGCGCTGGCCCTCGGATGGATGAGCAGCGACAGCGGCGGCTACAAGGTGTTGTTCGCCGCCAGTGATGCCTTGTTCTATTTCTTCCCGATTATCTTGGGTTATACCGCCGGGAAAAAGTTTGGCGGCAACCCCTTTATCACGATGGCAATTGGCGGCGCCATGACTCACCCGCTGATGATTGCCGCTTTTGACTCATCGCTGGCGGCCAACAGCGTGGCGCTGGATTTCTTCGGTATCCCACTGACTTTTATCAATTATAGCTCCTCGGTTATCCCAATTATTTTCGCCGCGTGGGCCTCCTGCTGGCTGGAAAAACGCATTAACCCAAGGTTGCCGAGCGCGATTCGCAACTTCTTCACGCCGCTGGTTTGTCTGGTGGTGATCGTGCCGCTGACGTTCCTGTTGATTGGGCCGACGGCCACCTGGGCGAGCCAGCAACTGGCTAACGGATATCAATATATTCATGGCGTTAGCCCGCTGGTTGCCGGTCTTTTCGTCGGCGCGTTCTGGCAGGTTTGCGTGATTTTCGGCCTGCACTGGGGGCTGGTGCCGATGATGATCAACAATCTCAGCGTACTGGGCCACGACACCCTGATGCCGCTGGTGCTGCCCGCCGTGATGGGGCAAGCCGGGGCCACGCTGGGTGTGCTGCTGCGCACCAAAGATCTTAAACTCAGGGGCATCGCGGGTTCGGCATTTAGCGCCAGTTTGTTTGGGATCACCGAACCAGCGGTGTATGGCGTGACCCTGCCGCTGCGCCGTCCCTTTATCTTTGGCTGCATCGGCGGCGCAATCGGTGCCGCCGTGCTGGGCTTCTACCACAGCACCACATACTCCTTCGGCATGCCCAGCGTGTTCACCTTCGCGCAGATGATCCCCCCGACGGGCTTTGACAGTTCAGTGACGGCGGCGCTGGTCGGTGCCGGTTTCGCTTTCGCCTTCGCCGCCGTGGCAACCTGGCTGTTTGGGCTGTCCGCCAAGGCCGCGCCGCCAGCCAAAGAGAGCCGCAAAGCCGCGACTCCGGCAACCTCCGTCACATCTTCCCCCGTGCGCAGCAAAGAAGCACTTTTTAGCCCTCTGGCGGGCCACTGTATTGCGCTCAGCGAGGTGAAGGATGCCACTTTTGCCAGCGGCATGTTGGGCAAGGGGACGGCGGTTATTCCACAGATTGGGCGAGTCGTTGCACCCTGCGACGGCACGCTGGTGTCGCTGTTCCGCACGCATCACGCCTTAGGGATTCAGAGCCGCGATGGCGCGGAAATACTCATTCACGTCGGCATTGATACGGTGAAACTCGATGGCCGTTTCTTCACCCCGCGCGTGCAGGTGAATGACGAGGTGAAGCAGGGAGACTTGCTGCTCGAGTTCGATTTACAGGCCATCGCCGACGCGGGATATGACCTGACGACGCCGATAATTATCAGCAACAGCGATGATTATCTGGACGTTATTGCTTCAGCCATCGGCCAGCCGGTGGCGGAGCAAAGCCCACTATTGTCACTTTTACGCTAATCAAAGGAGAGACCAATGACTCAACGTTTTCCAGACGGGTTTTTATGGGGCGGGGCCGTAGCCGCAAATCAGGTGGAAGGAGCCTATTTGGCGGATGGCAAAGGGCTGTCCACCTCGGACCTCCAGCCGCAGGGGATCTTCGGCGAGATAAAGCAGCGCGTGCCGGGTGATTTTGGCATCAAAGACAAGGCCATTGATTTTTACCATCGCTTCCCCGAAGACATCAAAATGTTCGCCGAAATGGGCTTCACCGTGCTGCGCACTTCGATTGCCTGGACGCGTATCTTCCCGCAGGGAGATGAAACGCAGCCCAATGAAGCCGGATTGGCGTTCTACGATCGGCTGTTTGATGAGATGAAAAAGTACGGTATTACGCCGCTTGTGACGTTGTCACACTACGAAATGCCCTATGGTTTGGTGGAAAACTACGGCGGCTGGGGCAACCGTAAAACCATAGATTTCTTCGAAAATTATGCCCGTACGGTGTTCGAACGTTATCAACATAAAGTGAAGCACTGGCTGACGTTCAACGAAATTAATATGTCACTGCACGCGCCCTTTACCGGCGTCGGGCTGGCGGCGGACAGTAGCAAACAGGCCATCTATCAGGCAATCCACCATCAGCTGGTGGCCAGCGCCCGCGCGGTAAAAGCCTACCATGAGATTGTTGCAGGCGGCCAAGTCGGCAATATGCTGCTGGGCGGCATGCTGTATCCCCTGAGCTGCAAGCCTGTCGACGTGCTGGAAACCCAGCAGCAGAACCGCGACTGGCTGTTCTTTGGCGATGTGCAGGTGCGCGGTTATTACCCGGCTTACATGAAACGTTTCTTCAAACAGCATCAGATTGAGCTGGACATCACCCCTGAGGATATCGCGACGCTGAAGCATACGGTGGATTTTATCTCCTTCAGTTATTACATGACCGGCTGTGTCACCACCGACCCGCAGCAGAATCAGGCGGCGCGCGCCAATATTCTCAATATGGTGCCCAATCCGCACCTCGCTAGCTCTGAGTGGGGCTGGCAGATTGACCCGGTCGGTCTGCGCTACTTGATGAATGAGTTGTACGATCGTTACCAAAAACCGCTGTTTATCGTCGAAAACGGGCTGGGCGCGCGCGATCATGTTGAAGCCGACGGCAGCATCAACGACGACTATCGTATTCAATACATCAATGACCATCTGGTGCAGGTGCGCGAAGCCATCGCCGACGGCGTAGAAGTGATGGGCTACACCAGCTGGGGACCTATCGATCTGGTGAGCGCTTCTAAGGCGGAATTCTCCAAACGCTACGGTTTTATTTACGTGGATTGCGACGATCAGGGCAAGGGGACGCTGGAACGCCGCCGCAAGAAAAGCTTCTACTGGTATGCCGATATTATTAAAAACCACGGTGCCACGCTAAAAGCCTAACCCGCGATCCTTATCACGTTTGCGCCGCGCTCTGATTGAGAGGATGGCGAGAACTGGTAAAGTTCGGTTCTGGATTGTTACTGCTTAGGCAGGCAAAACCTGATCACTTCTCTGCGGAAGGGGTCAGGTTTTTTGTTTTTCAGGGGAAGGCAATGGAAATCACCAAAATACTCAATAATAACGTGGTGTTAGTGCTCGACCCACAGCATCGGGAACAGGTCGTGATGGGCCGAGGATTGGCGTTTCAGAAGCAGGTTGGCGATCGGGTTGACGATAGCAAAGTGGAAAAAGTCTTTGCGCTGCAAAGCGATCAACTGGTGGCGCGGCTCTCGGAATTGCTGAGCCACATTCCCATGGAGGTGATGACCACCTGCGACCAGATCATCCAGCTTGCCAGCCAGCGATTGGGGAAATTGCAGGAGAATCTCTATGTTGCGCTGACCGATCACTGCTATTTCGCGCTGGAACGGCAGAGGCAGGGCGTGCCTCTGAGCAACGCGCTGCTGTGGGAAACCCGGCGGCTCTACCCGAAGGAGTACGCGCTGGGCGTCGAGGCGTTAGCGATTATTGCCAGTCGGCTGGGTGTCAGGCTGCCGGACGACGAGGCGGGATTTATCGCGCTGCACCTGGTCAACGGGCAGCTGGATGGCGATATGTCGCAGGTGAAACAGATCACCAAGGTGATGCAGGAGATCCTACATCTGGTGAAATATCAGCTAAGGCTGGAGTATGACCAGGAGGCGCTGAGCTACCACCGTTTTGTCACTCACCTGAAGTTTTTCGCCCAGCGAATGTTCAGCCACGCGCAGGTGCCCGACGACGATGTCGCGCTCTACGTCGCGGTTAAAGAGAGCTATCCGCAGGCCTGGGGCTGTGCTGAGAAGATCAGTCTCTTCCTCGCCGCCACCTATCAACGCGCATTGAGCAAGGAGGAGATGATGTACCTTTCCATCAACATCGAAAGGGTGCGCAAAGAAAGTTGTGGAACCAAAACCGCCGAGTGACAACTCATAAAGCATAAAGGCCCGCCAGCGCGGGCTTTTTTGTCTGGTGACACCAGTAGCGGCCAGAATAAGCCATTATCAATCGGCTATTTTTGCGGCATTTATACCTAGGACTCTTCTTAATAATCCATCCATAAGGCGATTTTCCTCACACTTAGAGATAGGTTTTTTTTGCCTCAAATGCACAATACAGGTAGCATCCACCGCCGTTAATACTCTCAATCCAGCACTCCACAGCAGGGTTGGCTGCTGCTTTCACGTAAGTCAGTTCACCGAGTATTTTCAGTTAGGCTAAAAATAATAGAGCGGAACACACCGCGTAAGCGTCAACATCTGCAACCGTTTGCCTGTTGGGAGAATTCAGGCTGCGGGCATTTTTGGAGAACAGGAAAGAATGCGATTACATAGAAAGTCCGCTGAGGCGAAACAGGCCGCTAAGCGACGTTGGTTGGATTCACACGAAGACGGATATCACAAGAGTATGGGCAATCGTCAGGTTCAGATGATTGCCATTGGTGGTTCTATCGGTACCGGTTTATTCCTAGGTGCAGGTGCGCGCTTACAAATGGCGGGTCCGGCACTAGCAATTGTCTACGCGGTCTGCGGTATTTTCTCTTTCTTCATCCTGCGCGCACTGGGCGAATTGGTTTTACACCGTCCAACCAGCGGCAGCTTCGTTTCCTACGCCCGCGAGTTCTTAGGCGAAAAAGCCTCCTACGTGGCGGGCTGGATGTACTTCCTCAACTGGGCAATGACCGGCATCGTGGATATCACCGCCGTGGCGCTCTATATGCACTATTGGGGCACCTTCGGTGATGTACCTCAGTGGATGTTCGCCCTTGGCGCACTGGCCATCGTTGGCACCATGAACATGATTGGCGTGAAATGGTTCGCCGAAATGGAATTCTGGTTTGCGCTGATCAAAGTGGCGGCCATCGCGCTGTTCCTGATTGTCGGCGTGGTGGTGCTGGGCACCGGCAAAGAAGTGGCGGGCGGCTCAACCGGCCTGCACCTGATCACCGAAAACGGCGGCATCTTCCCGCACGGCTTGCTGCCTGCCTTAGTGCTGGTGCAGGGCGTGGTCTTCGCCTTCGCCGCCATCGAACTGGTCGGCACGGCGGCGGGTGAAACTAAAGATCCTGAAACCATTCTGCCGAAAGCCATTAACAGCGTTATCTGGCGTATCGCGCTGTTCTACGTTGGGTCCGTGGTGCTGTTGGTGCTGCTGCTGCCGTGGAATGCGTATCAGGCAGGCCAAAGCCCGTTCGTGACCTTCTTCAGCAAGCTGGGCGTGCCTTACATCGGCACCATTATGAATATCGTGGTTCTGACCGCAGCGCTGTCGAGCCTCAACTCTGGCCTGTACTCTACTGGTCGTATCCTGCGTTCCCTGTCGATGGGCGGCTCCGCGCCGAAGTTCATGTCTAAAATGAACGCCCAGCAGGTGCCTTACGCTGGGATCCTGGTGACCGTGGCAATCTACATCATCGGCGTGGTGCTTAACTACTACGTGCCGTCGCAGGTGTTTGAAATCGTGCTGAACGTCGCGTCGCTGGGTATTCTTAGCTCTTGGGCATTCATCATCGTTTGCCAGATGAAGCTGCGTAAAGCCATCAAAGAGGGCAAGGCGAAAGAGGTGTCTTTCAGAATGCCTTGGGCGCCGGTGACCTCTTGGCTGACCTTAGCCTTCCTGGCGGGCGTACTGGTGCTGATGGCCTTCGACTACCCGAACGGTACTTACACCGTCGCCACTATTCCGGTACTGATTCTTCTGCTGGTGCTGGGCTGGTTTGGTCTGCGTAACCGCGCCAAAGAAGTCAAAGCCGAGCAGGCCGCGCATGAAGAAGCGCACCATGCCGGCGAAGCGAAAAGCTAATTCCTTTTCCCACTGACCGAGCAAACTCAGGAGCACAGCATCGCGCTGTGCTCTTTTTTTACCTGTAAGTTCAACCAGTAACTAATCCGAAAACCCCCGCCATACCGTGCTTTGCCGTCTTTCTTGACTACACTCTATCTTTCTTAAACCAAAATGGAGGCAATATGCTGAAAATCGTCATGCGAATATTTTCCAGTCCTGAGCAATTTTTAGGGCTGTTTAGTGCGAATGACATTCAGGAAACTATCGAGGAGGGTGAGCGTATTCTGATTGATGAAAACGGCATCGCGTCTGTGAATCCTGCCAACGAGCAGGTGCAGCAGGACTTCACCCGTCACGTCAAAAAGATGAGCGTACTTTAATGGCAACAGCAGTATTTATGGTTTTAATGGTGTGCGGCTACTGGTACACCACGCGCAACGTTTCCACGCGCTTTAAACTCAAACGCACCTTTGGCTGGGATGTCTATTTCCTGGTCGCACTGTACGGCTGCATTTTCGTTTTGCAGGGCGTAATGGTGATTGCGTTGGTTTATATGCTGCTGTGGGGCATTTCCATCGGCATTAACTATCTGCCGGAGATGCAGGCCATTCCGCAGCACGTGCATTACCACCGTGACTTCATTAATTGGAGTTTCTTGGGGATTCAAGCCCCTGTGGTGATTATGCTCTGTGTGTCGGTTTTGCTCTGTCTGTTCCGCACTACGTGGTCCCCCGGGCTGCGGCTCAATACCGCCGGTCGTAGGCAGCTTTATAAGCAACTGACCAGCGCCAACGGCGTCGAAGGGATTTTGTATCAGTGCATGGAACAGGGCGACATGGTGTATATCACCCTGAACTCGCATCGGGTATATATCGGCATGGTGCATACCGCGCGCTGTGAAACCTCGTCATCAGATAACGTAGTGGTTATCCCGATGATCAGTGGTTTTCGCGATCGCGACACCCAGCAGTTGGTGGTGGAGCATAACTATGCGGCTTACTACCAGAAGCACTGGATAACCCCGGTGTCTGAGCCGAATAACGCGTTGAATTTCCGCAAGGTGATTTTGCTCAATCAAATTGAGTCACTTTCACTGTTCGACCCGGCGACGGCCTGTGGTTTTGAGAAGTTGGCACCCATCGTGGAGCGCACTTTAGAGGAGAAAGCGCCCGGTGACCGGACGCCAATAATTTAACACCTTTGATTTAACAACAAGCCAGCCTTTATCAGACGAGGGTGAAGCTGAACGTCCCGATGTTTTTGATACCGCCAGTCACCACATCGCCGCGTTTGATTTCACCTACGCCTGCCGGGGTCCCTGTGAAAATCAGGTCGCCGGGTTGCAGTTCAACCGCCTCAGACAGCAGGCTGATCACTTCCGGCACTTTCCAGATTTGCTCACTCAGATGGCCGTTCTGGCGCTCTTCGCCATTGACGCTCAACCAGATAATTCCTTTCACCGGATGCCCCACCTTACTGACCGGCAGCAGCGGGTTAGTCGGCGCAGAGGCGTCAAAGCCTTTGGCTAAATCCCACGGACGTCCCGCCTTTTTCGCCACGGTTTGTAGGTCACGACGGGTCAAATCGACACCCACGGTGTAACCCCAAACGTGCTCCAGCGCGTTGTCCACGGCGATATTTTTGCCGCCAACGCCAATCGCCACCACTAACTCCACTTCATAATGCAGCAGCTCAGTCTGTGACGGATAAGGCACGTTGCCGCTGGCTGGGATCACCGCATCCGCCGGTTTACTGAAGAAGAAAGGCAGTTCACGATCAGGATCGTGGCCCATTTCGCGGGTGTGCGCGGCATAGTTCTGGCCGACGCAGTAAACGCGGCGTAATGGGAAGCGTGCCTCTTCACCTTCAATCGCCAGAGACGGCGTGGTGGCAGGGGGAAATACGTAAGCAGTCATATTGTCTTCCTTCGGTTTATGGCGATGTCTGAGTTGCAGTGTCGCGTAAAACCGCCAAGTTGAAACTGGACAGATCCATGCTGTTTTTGGACAAAAAGAGGATATCGGCGTTAGAAGTCAGTCGGCGACTGGCGGAACTTGCCCGGCGGCACGCCGTGGGCCTGGCGGAAGCGCCGCGAGAAGTAGGCGTCGTCGGTGTAGCCGCACTGGCGGGCTATCTCGGCAATGCTCTCACTGCTAGTGGTGAGCTTCATACGCGCCAGCCGCATTCGCCGCTCCAGCACCAGCTCGGAGAAGGTTTTGCCGATAGTTTTGCGCAGCAGGTGGGTCAAATAGTTAGGAGAAATAAAGGCCGCGGCGGCGGCATCGGTGAGGTTCAGCTGTGGGTCAGCCAACTGGCGGCGGATATAGCGCAAGGTGCGGTTGAGCGCCGCCTGCTGTCCGCGTTTCTCGGCGTTACGCGCCGCCATCTCTTGCAGCGGCTGCTGATAGCGATAACACACCAGCCCGAGCAATTGCAGCAGGTAGCCGCGCAGGCGCAGATCATCGCCAAACTCCCGCTGGCGGTCGCACTGGCGCATCTTCTCCAGCAGCAAGGTTATCTCGGCAAAGTCCTCTTCGGACATGACAAAGTCGAGATACTCCTGAAAGCGAAACGGCGCTAATTCCGGCACGTCAGCCAGCGGAATGTCGTCTAAATCCAGCGTGTCCATGGCGGTATTGCGCAGCAAAAAGGGCGCAGAAATGTTGATCACCATCGAGCGGCCATCCTCGGGATGAGGAATGAAATGCAGGCGGTGCGGCTGAATAAAAGCAATCGTGCGATAGGTAAAGGGGCGAATGGCGCCGCCGATGTGCTGGACGCTATCCGTGCCGCAGTTGAGCTGGATCTGGAAGTAGTCATGTCGGTGTGGCTGCATTAACGCCGGGCGTTCGGACTGATCGCGGATATAAAAGTCAGGGCGGTCGCTGCGCTGCGACATTCCATAAGTCACGCTGGTGGCGGGGGCTGGCATACTTCACATGTCCGAATGACGTTAACGGAATGTTATATTTGCAAAGAGTAAAGCGGATGACCAGCGAATTTGTTCGCCAGCCATCCTGCGGCTGTTAGCGAGTGTAACGGGCGCCCGGCGTGGAGTGGGCGAAGTTGGTCAGCAGGCCAATGCGCGTCGCTTCATGGTCAGTCCACAGCTTTTCATCCTGCAGCGGCGGGATAGTAACTTTCTCTTTAAGGTCAAAGCCGACCAGCGCGGCGTCAACCAAATCAGCCACTTCCATCACCCCTTGCAGGTCGTCCACGTTCTGACCCGCGTGGTCCCAAATCTCAGTTCGCGTCGCGGCTGGCAGCACGGCCTGCACGTACAGACCTTGCTGTTCCAGCTCGCTTTGCAGCGTCTGTGAGAAGGTCAGCACAAAGGATTTCGAGGCGGTATACACCGCTTTATTCAGCTCAGGGGCGAAGGCCATCACCGATGAAATGTTAATGATCGCGCCATCTTTGTGCTTCAGCAGGCCGTCCAGCGCCACGCGGGAAAGACGAGCCACCGAGGTGACATTCAGGCGAATCAGATGATCAATCGACTCAACGTCGGTTGAGCCAAATCCGCCCGGCGTGGTGGAACCCGCGTTATTCACCAGCAGAGAAATCTCCGGGTGTTGGCGGATGAAATCTTCCACGCGCAGCAGGTCGTTATGCTCAGTCAAATCGGCGGCGATGATCTCCACATGAGTGCCCGCCGCGCGCAGCGGCTGCGCCACATTTTCCATGCGTTTGGCATTTCGGGCGACCAGCACCAGGTCATAGCCACGTTTCGCCAGGCGATCGGCGTAAATCGCGCCAATGCCGGTGGAAGCGCCGGTGATTAAAGCAACAGGTTTATGTTGAGTAGATTGCGACATTTGGGTGTTCCTTTTCAGTGTTTGGGTTGGTTTAATTATTAAACTAGATGCATTTGTACGGCAGGTGGTTTTATAATGCAACCAGATTTTTAAGCAGGGCACATTTTGCTACTCGGCCCTGTTCATAGAGAACAGTTTGCAGAGAACAGCTAAGAGAGAACGGCAATGAAAAGAACCCGAATGGATGACAGCGTCTGCCCGGCCACGCGTTCGCTGGATTTGATTGGCGACTGGTGGACCTTGCTTATCGTGCGCGATGCGATGATTGGCTTAACGCGCTTTAGCGAGTTTCAGCGCAGCCTTGGCGCAGCGAAGAACATCCTCAGCACGCGGCTAAAGTCGATGGTGGCTGAAGGGATTTTGCGTATTGAACCCGCCGCCGACGGATCGGCGTATCAGGACTATGTGCTGACGGAGAAGGGTAAAGCGCTGCGCCCGATCATGGTGGCGTTAAGCCAGTGGGGCAGCAAATACCTGTTTGACGAGAACGAACCTTTCACCGAAATGGTGGATAAAGAAACCCGCCAACCTTTGCAAACCATAGAACTGCGTTCACAAGATGGGCGGGTTTTAAGCTATGACGAGATCACGGCCATTCAGCCGCAGAAAAAATAACCCGCGTTAGCGAGGAATACGCTCGTGCCAGTACTTGGTGAACTCTTCCTCGCCATTCAGGCTGACCACCATATCGCCGCTGACGATAAAGTGAGTCAGGTCGCTGCGCATTTCTAGGGTGATCACGGCCTCAATCTGCCAGCCCTCGCGGCCAATTTTCATGGTCTGCGTCAGCAGATAGCGCGCCGACAATGGGTCAGCATTGCCGACCACCAGCTCGCGGCGCAGGTTGTGATCCACCGTGGTATCAATGTCGTCGAAACGATAAACCCCTTCACCAAACACGCCGCCTTCGCCATTGGTGACGCTGGTCCACTCATCGGTCAGGAAATCGTAACTGATGGAACGATCCACACGGCCTTGGGTCAGCACGGTTTGCGGCGTCGGCGCGGCGCTTTGCGGCTCTTTGATGGGGCCGTCAATCACCCGCGGCTGGTGGCACACCGGCAGCGAAAGCTGGGCGCTGTGCAGGTCAAGGGTCAGGGTGGCGGCTTCCGGCATTGGCCAAATCATCGGCCAATAGGTGGTGGCCAGCGACACCCGCAGACGGTGGCCGACTTCGAAACGATGGGCAATGCCGTCCAACTGTACCGGTACCCGCACTTTCTGCCCCGGCACCAGCGGTACAGATTTATCATGCCCCTGTAAGTGACTCAGATTCAGCCAGCCGTGGGTTACGCGATTGACCGCGCCCTCTGGCGAGACGTCCGACAGCCGCACGTAGAGCATGGCGGCCGGTTTATCACTGCTCAGCTCGACGGTGAACTGCGGGAAGCCGAAGACAGACAGCGGCTCTGCCAGCGGCTGGCCGTCAAAGATTTCAGCATTGCCGTCATCCACGCGCTGATCCGGCGGCGTTTCACCCAGCACGCCTGCGCCCATCCATTCTCCCGCCATCAGGCCGTGGTTCTGCGGCGAGCAGATGGAAATCACGCCGGCTTCTGCGTCCGGGTGAGTATTCAACTGGCCGCGCGTTAGCCAGCGAGGCTCATGAGTCACATTGCTCGCCGTGCCTTTATCAAAGCCGACCCACTGGCCTTTGCTGACCGGGCGCTGGGCAGACGGCGGCTGGCTGTCTTGCAGCCAGGCTTGCACCATCGGGCCGTCCATTGCGGCGTTTTGTTCGCCTTTCAGCCAGTGATCCCACCACTGTACCGCCTCTTGCAAGAAGCCAATCGCCGGTTCCGGCGTGCCGTCCTGCGGGTAAATATGCGCCCAAGGGCCAATAATGGCGCGGCGCGGCACCTCTAGGTTGTCCATCAGGCGGAACACCGCGTTGCTATAGGCATCTGCCCAGCCGCCAATGGCTAACACCGGGCATTGAATCGCCGACCAGTCCTCGCAGACGGAACCGTGCTGCCAGTAGCGATCGCGCAGCGGGTGTTCCATCCACAATGCCGGGAAGAACGGCATGTTTTCGAGGCGATTGAGCCACTCGTTGTACCAGCCTTCGCCGACCAGCGCCGGGTCAGAAGGGCGGCTCTGATAAGCCAGCATGATGCCGCCCCACCAGAGGTTGTCATTGAGCAGGCAGCCGCCTTTGTAGTGAATATCATCGGCGTAGCGGTCGTCGGTGGAGCAGACGGTGATCACCGCTTTTAGCGCCGCCGGGCGACGTGCCGCCACCTGCAAGCCGTTAAAGCCGCCCCAGGATTTTCCCATCATGCCGACATTGCCGCTACACCACGCCTGCTGGGTGATCCACTCAATCACTTCCAGCGCGTCGTCCTGTTCTTGCATCAGATATTCATCCGCCAGCAGCCCGTCGGACTCGCCGCTGCCGCGCATATCCACGCGCACCACGGCGTAGCCATTACCGGCGAAATAGCCGTGCATCGGCTCGTCGCGGGTGCGGGTTCCGTCTCGTTTACGGTAGGGAATGTATTCCAAAATGGCCGGAACCGGCTGGTCCGCCGCACTGTCCGGCAGCCATAAACGGGCGGCGAGGCGGGTGCCGTCACTCAGTTTGATCCACAGATGCTCGATGGTGGTCACCGAATGCGGGAACTCAGTAATAATGCGTTTTGTGGTCATAGTGCGCCTGTCAAAGATGTCTTGTCGGAAGAAGAGGAGGAACGCAGCGCCAGCACGTCGTCCAGCCAGTCGGTGCGCATTTCTGGCACTGAGGTCAGCAGTTTTTCAGTGTACGGATGCATAGGCGGGCTGAACACCACGCGGGTATCGCCGCTGGCAACAATGTTGCCCTGATACATCACCGCTACCTGATGGGCAATGCGCTTCACCGTGCCGAGGTCATGGGTGATGAACAGGTAGGAAAGCCCCAACTGCTCTTGCAGGCGGCGCAGCAGGTTAAGTACCTCTTCGGCCACCAGCGGGTCGAGCGCCGAGGTGGCTTCATCGCAAATAATTAGCTCCGGCTGGGCCGCCAGCGCGCGGGCGATACAGACGCGCTGCTTCTGGCCGCCGGACAGCTCGCCCGGATATCGGTCAATCAGCTTCAGCGGCAGTTCGGTCAGGGTCAGCAGCTCTTCCACCTTGGCTCGCACTTCGCGTTTACTCAGCCCGAAGTAGAACGCCACCGGGCGACCAATCAGCTCAAGAATGGTCTGGCGCGGGTTGAGCGCCACGTCCGGTAGCTGATAGATCATCTGAATGCGGCGCAGCGTCTCTTTCTGCCGCTGTTGGTAGAGCGGCGAGAGGGTGACACCGTCGAACTCGACGCTGCCTTGGGTATCCGGCAGCAGGCCAACCAGCGCGCGGGCGAGGGTACTTTTGCCGCTACCCGACTCGCCAATCACCGCCAGCGTTTTGCCGCGCGCCAGTTGCAGGTTGACGTCATTGACCACTTTCTTGCCGTTGTAGCCGGTACTCAGCTGTTTGATGGTCAGCAAAGCCGCCAGGGCTTCTGGCTGCGCGGCGGTCACGGTTTCTGCCGCGTGTTCGCGCTCGGCCACTAAGCGGCGGGTGTATTCCTCTTTTGGCGAGCTAAGGATCTGCGCAGTATTGCCGGTTTCCACTTCTTTGCCGTGGCGCAACACCATAATGCGGTCCGCCAACTGAGCCACCACGGCGAGGTCATGGGTGATGTACAGCGCAGCGGTATTGAACTCGCGCACCAGCTTGCGCAGCATCACCAGCACTTCAATCTGAGTGGTAACGTCCAGCGCAGTGGTAGGTTCATCCATCACCAGCAAGTCAGGCTTGCAGGACATGGCCATGGCCGCCATCGCGCGCTGCAACTGGCCGCCAGAAAGCTGGTGCGGATAGCGTTTACCAATGTTTTCCGGGTCCGGCAGATCCAGCGAGCGGAACAGGGTGATGGCCCACTGGCGGCTCTCTTCTTTACTCATCAATCCGTGGCGAATCGGCCCTTCGCACACCTGTTTTTCAATGGTCAGTGCCGGGTTGAAGGCCGCCGCCGCGCTCTGTGCCACATAGGCCACGCGGCGGCCGCGCCACTGGCGTTTGACTCGCGCGGGTTGGGAAACAATATCGGTGCCATCGACAATCACTTCGCCGCCGCTGATCCGGCAGCCCTGTCGCGCATAGCCCAGCGCGGCTAAGCCAATGGTGGATTTTCCCGCGCCAGATTCGCCAATCAGCCCGAGGATTTCGCCTTTCGCCAGCGTGAGGGAGATGTCCTGCACCAGCGGCGAGCCGTCGAGGGTTTCGATGCGCAGCCCGCGCATTTCGAGGATCAGGTCTTGCTTGTTGTCCGTCATGCTTCTTCTCCGTGCGGCAGGCTGTTGCGGGCCAGTAGCCAGTCAACTACCAAATTGACGCCAATGGTCAGCAGCGCGATGGCCGCAGCCGGGTAGAGCGGCGCGAACTGACCGAAGTTAATCGCCTGCGCGTTGTCGCGCACCATGCTGCCCCAGTCGGCGTAAGGCGGCTGAATGCCCAAGCCGAGGAAGCTCAGTCCGGCGATAAACAGGAAGGTGAAGCAGAAACGCATGCCGAACTCGGCCAGCAGCGGCGGCATGGCGTTGGGCAGGATCTCTTTGGTTAGCACCCAGCGCAGTCCTTCACCGCGCAGACGAGCAGCTTCGACATACTCTTGGCAAACAATGGCTTGCGCCACCAAACGCGCCAAACGGAAAACCCGGGTGGCGTCGAGCAGAGCGATAGTCAGCACCAGAACCGGAATGGAGGTACCCATCACGGAGAGCACCATCAAGGCGAAAATCAGCACGGGAATCGACATCACGGTATCGACAATGCGCGACAGCACCACGTCCACCCATTTGCCATAAATCGCCGCCGCGAAGCCGCTAATAATGCCAATAATGAATGACGCAATGGTGATGGTCAGCGCGATGGCGATAGTGGTGCGAGCGCCAAACAGAATGCGTGAAAGCATGTCGCGCCCCAGACTGTCGGTGCCGAACGGCGTGGCCGCCGAGGGTAATAGCCAGATGTCACCCACCTGTTCGGTTTCGCTGTGCGGCGCGATCCACGGGGCGAAAATCGCCGCCAGCAGATTGACCGCGATAATCACGATGCCAATCCATGCTGACAGCGGGATGTTGCTGATAAATGAAGCTTTATGCGAATGATTCATGTTGCTCCTGCCTTAGCGCGCGTGGCGTAAACGTGGGTTACACCAAATCGCCAGCAAATCAGCGGTGGTATTGAGGAAGATGTAGGTGCCGCCAAACAGCAGGCCGCAGGCCTGAACCACCGGCAGGTCGCGCTTGGTCACGGCGTCAACCATGTACTGGCCGATACCCGGATAGACAAACACCACTTCCACCAGAATCACCCCCACCACCAGATAGGCAAGGTTAAACGCGACGACGTTAATGATTGGCGCGAGGGCGTTGGGCAGGGCGTGGGACACCACAATCCGCCAGCGCGACACGCCTTTCAGCACCGCGCTCTCAATGTACGGGCTGGACATCACCGCCGTCACCGAGGCGCGGGTCATGCGCAACATGTGTGCCAGCACCACCAGCGTCAGCGTCAGCATCGGCAGAGTGCAGACGTAGAGCCGGTCGACGAACGAGGAGCTGGGGTCGACCATCGCCAGGCTGGGGAACCACGTCAGGCGAATGGCGAAGGCGATCACCAGCACGTAGCCCACGAAGAACTCCGGCACCGAAATGCTGATGAGGGTCAGGGTATTGGCCAGTCGGTCGAAGATTGAGCCGCGCCAAATGGCGGACGCAATCCCCAAGCCGACGGCCAGCGGGATGGCGATAATGGCCGCGTAACCGGCCAAAAATAGGGTATTCCCCAGACGCGGCAGCAGCTCGTTGCCGATAGGTCTGCCATTCGCCAAAGAGTTACCTAAATCACCGTGCAGAATTCCCACCAGCCAGTGCAGATAGCGCAGCACGGCCGGCTCGTCCAACCCCAGTTGCAGGCGCAGCGCCGCCACGGTTTCCGGCGTGGCGCTCTGGCCGAGAATGGCGGTTGCCACATCCCCTGGCAGCATTTCAGTTCCCACAAAAATCAGCAGTGAAACCAGCCAAAGCGTGCCTACCCCAAGCAGCACGCGTTGTAAAATCTTCTTCTTCATCATGCCTCCAGCCAGACGCGCTCGGCCAGACGACCACCCATGAAGTTGAACATCGGATGCGGTTTAATTCCGCCGACTTTTTTGTTGGCGGCGTCAAGATAGTCGCCAAACAGGGGGATCATCGCGCCGCCGTTATCGCGGACAATGCTTTGCAATTCGCCATAGATTTCAGCGCGCTTGCCGTCGTCCAGCAGGGAGCGGGCTTGCAGCAGCAGGGCGTCGAACTTCTCATCTTTCCAGTGAGTGTCGTTCCATTTCGCCGTCGACTGATAGGCGGTGGAGAACATCTGGTCCGCCGTCGGGCGGCCGCCCCAGTACCCCATGCTGAATGGCGCTTTCATCCACACGTCGTCCCAGTAGCTGTCAGCGGGCTGGCGCTTGATGCTGACCTGAATGCCGCTTTTTTGCGCTTCCCCTTGGAACAGGGCGGCGGCATCGAGAGCACCGGCAAAGGCAGCGTCGGAGGAGGAGAGTTCGAGCTTGAGGTCAGTTAGCCCGGCCTTTTTCAGATAGAAGGCGGATTTGTCAGGGTCGTAGACACGCTGCTCAAGGCTGTGGTTGAAGAAGCGATCGGTTTTCGGGATGGGATGGTCATTGCCGAGTGAACCGTAGCCGCGCAGCACCGTGTCGAGGATCTTCTGCCGGTCAATGCCGTGTTTAATCGCCATGCGCACGTCGTTGTTATTGAACGGCGCGACGCTACAGTCCATCAGGAAGGTGAAGTGCTGGCCGCCGGAGGAGCGCACGATGTTCAGCGCCGGGCTGCGTTTGAGGAAATCGACGGTTTTGAAATCGACGCGGTTAATGGCGTGAACCTGCCCGGAAATCAAGGCGTTGGTGCGCGCGGTTGGGTCATTGATGACGATGACTTCCACGGCATCCACGAAGGCGCGGTCTTTCTTCCAATAGTTAGGGTTGCGTTTAAACAGCGAGCGCACGCCCGGCTCGTATTGGTCAAACACAAAGCCGCCGGTGCCAATCGGGTGTGACCAGTCGGTAAAGCCGTTCGGCACCACCAGCAAGTGGTAGTCAGCCAGCAGGTACGGCAGGTCAGCATTTCCGCTCTCCAGCGTGATAGCGATTTGGTTGTCGCCCTGCTTGTTCAAACCGGTGATTGGCGACAGCTGAGTTTTGATGGCGCTTTTGGTCTTATCACCGCGATGCAGGTTGATGGAGTAAATAATGTCGTCGGCATCGAGTTTCTTGCCGTTATGGAATGTTACCCCGTCTTGCAGAGTGAATATCCATTCGGTTGCGCCCGGTTTGGCTTCCCAACTGGCAAAAAGTTCAGGAATCGCTTTGTTATTTTCATCTATTTCGACTAAACCGTTCATCAGCATATATGCCTGATTTAACGGAACCCAGTCGCTGAATAATGTGGGATCTAAAGAATCGCTGGTGTTACCGCCTGACATTCCCAATTTTAATACGCCACCTTTTTTTGGCTCGGCTGCAAAAGCAGACAGGGGGGAAAGACCATAGGCGGTGGTAATACCCACAGCAGCAGCGCTGGTAATAAAGCCGCGGCGGCTGAGTTTTGCATCCTGCATTAATTGCGTCAAAGCGGAATTTTTATCTTTCATCTAATTATCTCCGGGGTGGCGAAAACCTGTTATCTCCAGGCTCTTGCGTCTTGTCTCAAGGTTGGCCGCGTTCATTCGCCTGAAACACTTACGCAGGTAAGCTAACCGGGGTTTGTTCGCATGCTGCCTTGATTCAACGCGAAGGGCATAGGGGATAGGCGCAGGTGAAAAAAGGAATAATTTATATTTATTGCTTAGTGATTTATATCAAAACACTCTGATGAATTTGCATGAGAATTTATCATGAGAGTATGCGAAAAATGCGCGGCAGAACACCCTGAAACGTTTTATTTTGCCTGTATCTGAATTCGGCGAAGGGAAATAACCGTTGTACTTCCATACCCTGATTGGCTTAATAGGCGTCTTCTGCTACCTGCTGGCTTATGCGCTGGTTCAAATGCGCAAACTAGCAGTAGATGCTGATATTTATGCCTGGCTTAATATTATTGGCGGTACCTTTGGTCTCTACTCCCTGAGCCATGATTTTAATTTGGCGTCTTGTATTTCCCAGTCATGCTGGTTGTTGTTTACCTTAATTGGGATGAGGGCGGCGCGGAAACGCCGTTATTTAGAGAAGAATAAAATTCCAGAAATTGAGATTTAAAACGCAGTTAAGAATTTTGGTAAAATTAATGAAAAGTTGGGGTTTGAATTCAAAACATTGCGTTGCCACGCAAACTGGCCTTTAAGGTCAAGGTCGTGCGCTGCCGCCACACCGGCCTTAAGGGGCGCCTATCGCCGCGCCCCTTAAGAATCCCCGGCTCTTTACTGCGCGCTATCGCTCGTTGGGAGGACGTGTTTCAGAGGCTTCCGTTATCCACCGCAAAATGTCGCCGCTTAGGCGGTGCCTTCGCTTCAGGCTTCGAGCCATAGGTCTCGAACCGTTCGCTCAGCGCCATTTTTGACTGCGGTTTTGAGGCATTTCAACCGTACCTTTTCAATGAGGTTTGGATTTGTTTTACGAATTGAATGGAAAGGTTCGGTGTAAATGCCAGTAGGTCGCGTTCAGAAGTGACGCCGAGGGAGTGGTTCGAGACCTATGGCTCGAAGCCCGAACTGAGGGAACCGCCTAAGCGGCGGCACTTCGCGACGATCACCGTGGCTGCTGAAACACGTCCATTCCGACCCTGCGAAGCCTCTGTCTCACAACAGGAAAAAACGCAGGGTTCCAAGGGAGGCGCGTTTACGCCTCCCTTGGTCGGTGTGGGCCGACGCCCACGACCTTGACCTTGACCTTAAGGCCAGTTTGCAACATATCGCAAAGTCGCGATTTTAGGTTTACTGGCTTTGCAAAAGCCATTCGATCACCCGTCGAATGACGGGCCTCAAATACCTGTCTTGCGGCGTCAAAATATAACATTTTCCGTCAGCGGCCAGCTTGCCCGGATGGGCATGGACCAGCTGTCCGTTATCGACATAATCCTGCACTAAGCCTTCCCAGCCGAGCAAAATTCCGTCGCCGAGCACGGCGGCTTGCACCAGAAACGGGTAGTTGTTGGCTCGCCACGTCTGCCTTGGGGCGAAATGGTGTACGTCCTGCGAGGTAAACCAGTCGCGCCAGCCGGTCCATTCGCGCTGGGGATCGTCTTGAATTAACAGCGTGTGATTGAGCAATTCGGCGGCGTCGGGGTCGGCGGGAAGCTGGCGTAAAAACTCAGGTGAGCACATCGGATAACAAACTTCGTCGAACAGCGGCACGGCGTGATAGCCCGCGGGCGGGGTGCGCAGGTAGAAAATCGCCAGATCAAACTCTGAGGATTTAAGGTCAGAGAAGCTGTCCGAAATCTTCATGCGGATCTGCAAATCCGGCATCAATCGGCGCAGAGCCGAAAGGCGCGATGAGAGCCAAAGGCTGCCCATCGCACTGGTGCAGGCCAGCGTCACCTGCGGCAGGCCGCTCCAGCCCATCACTTCGGCGGTGGATTGTGAAATATCACCCAACAGCTTTCGCACCTGCTCGGCGTAAATCTCCCCGCGAGGCGTCAACGTCACCTTGCGCTGGCTACGCTGAAACAGCTTGCAGCCCAGCATCTCTTCTAACTGCAAGATTTGCCGACTGATGGCGCTTTGCGTCAGATTTAACTCATCCGCCGCGCGTGAAAAACTGCAATAACGTGCAACACATTCAAAGGCCACCAAGGTGTTTAGGGGTGGTAAAGGTTCTATCTGCACGTCTTTATTCGCTCCAGTAGAGAGGCAGAATCAAAGTTCTGCCATCATTTCAGCAATGGTCTGCCCAATATGCTGCATGGCCTGCTCATAAGCCTCGGTTAGTGGCTGAGCATAGTTGATTCGCAGGCAGTTGCGATACTTGCCTGATGCAGAAAATATCGACCCGATCGCAATTTGCACTTTGTGGGCTTCCAGCAGGCGGTTGAGCCGCTGAGCGTCGAGGCGCTCATCGAGTTCAATCCACAGCATAAAACCCCCCTGCGGACGACTGACTCCCACGCCGCACGGGAAGTATTTACTCACCCAGCAGGTCATGGTGCAGAGGTTACGCTGGTACTGATTGCGCATTCTGCGCAGGTGTTGCAGGTAATGCCCCTGTTTGATGAAGTCGGTCAGGGCGATTTGCGGCAGGGTGGAGGTCGCGCCGGTGCTGATAAACTTCATATGTAAGGCACGATTGTGGTAACGCCCCGGAGCCAGCCAGCCGACGCGCAGGCCGGGTGCCAGGGTTTTGGAGAAGGAGCTGCACAGCAACACGCGTCCATCTTCATCAAAAGAGGTGATGGTCGCCGGGCGGGGATATTGATAGGCCAAATCGCCATACACGTCATCTTCAATAATGGCGATGTCATAGCACTGTGCCAGCCGTAGCAGCGCCTTTTTCCGCTCGTCGGGCATGTTGTAACCCAGCGGGTTATTACAGTTTGGCGTGAGTTGAATGGCTTTAATCGGCCACTGCTCAAGGGCCATTTCCAATGCTTCAATACTGATGCCGGTCACCGGGTCAGTGGGGATCTCCAGCGCCTTCATGCCGTAGCCTTTGAGAGTCTGCATCGCGCCGTGGAAGCTCGGGGAGTCAACCGCCACGATATCGCCGACGTCGCAAACTGAGCGAATCGCAATGGAGAGGGCCTCGTGGCAGCCGGTGGTGATCAGAATATTGCTGGCGTCCATGTGGCTGCCGCTATCAATCATCAACCGGGCGATTTGCTCACGTAACTCCAGCGCGCCATAAATAGTGTCGTATTTCAGCGCCAGCAGGTTTTCATGCTGTCCGGCACGTGACATAGCACGGTTCAGGGGGCGCAGAGTCGGGGCGGTGACATCCGGCGAACCGCGCCCGAGCTGAATAAAGCCCGGTGTATCTTGCTGGGTTATCTGTTCGAGCACCTGATCCCACTGGCTGATATCCACCGGACGCTGAGTCGGGCGACAGACGGCGGGCAGTGCCGCCTGCGGCCGGGCGGAGGTGACGAAATAGCCTGATTTCGGCCGCGCCTCGACCAGCAGTTTCTCTTCCAGCATGCGATACGCCTGCTGAACTGTACTGATGCTCACGCCATGTTCACTGCTCAGGATACGCACCGAAGGCAGGCGCTCCCCGGCAGGATACAGGCCTTGCTCGATGCGTTCGCTCAGCACATTGGCGAGATTTTCATAGCGATTCACTTTTTATTCCCCACTTGTTGAAAATAAAACCAGTACAGATGCGCTTAATCTAGCCCATAAACTGTCATTCATTCCACTGCTGTATGGTTTAAAAATCGATTATCTGAATCTGTAATGTATTTCGCGCTCATTGCATTCTATGGCGACAGGGTAAATAGGGGATGTGATGATGAAAAACGTGAATAAAGAACGCCAATACTGTGAGTCTGATTGCGCCGTGGGCGCGGGTCCGGTAGTCAGTAAAGCCATTGACGAGGCACCCGCCAGAGCCGATAGCTGGATGGCCAGATCAGTACAGTTTGTGATGATGTGGAATGAGAAACGCATTCAGCGCAACATTCTGAACGGGCTGACAGATTGCCAGTTGAAAGACATTGGTTTAAGTAAGGCGGATATTGAGAAAGAGCACGGGAGGGTATGGCCGACATGGCCGAAGTGAGAGTAGGGGTGAGATTTGCCGCATTGAGCTTAGAATTAAACCACTCCTCATCCAGCCTTCTTCTCTGAAATGAGAAGGAACAGAACAGAACGCCACCCATAAAAAACCGGTGAGGATCGCTCCTCACCGGTTAGGTGTTTGCCCAAAACCCAGACGGGTTTATTTCACCTGCATGCCCGGCTGTGCGCCAGAGTCAGGGCTGAGCAGGAAGATCTCTTTGCCGCCAGGGCCTGCCGCCATCACCATGCCTTCGGACACGCCGAAACGCATTTTGCGCGGAGCAAGGTTGGCGACCATGATGGTCAAACGGCCTTCCAACAGCTTTGGATCTGGGTAAGCGGAGCGAATGCCAGAGAAAATCTGGCGCGATTCGCCACCCAAATCTAACTGCAGGCGCAGCAGCTTGTCAGAGCCTTCTACGAAATCAGCACTTTTAATCAGCGCAATACGCATATCCACTTTCGCGAAATCATCAAAAGTGATGGTTTCTTGAATCGGCGCGTCAGCCAACGGGCCGGTGACGGTTTTGGATTTCTCTGCGGCGATATCTTCTTTCGATGCATCCACCATGGCGCTCACTTTATCCAGCTCAATGCGATTGAACAGGGCTTTGAACGGGCTGACTTTGTGTGACAGCAGCGGCTGAGCGATGCCGTCCCAGGTCAGTTCAGCATTGAGGAAGGCCTCAGCGCGTTCAGTCAGCGATGGCAGTACTGGTTTTAGATAAGTCATCAGCACGCGGAACAGGTTGATACCCATGGAGCAGATCGATTGCAGGTCGGCATCGCGGCCTTCTTGCTTCGCCACAACCCAAGGCGCCTGCTCGTCAACATAGCGGTTTGCCAAGTCGGCGAGGGCCATAATTTCGCGAATGGCGCGGCTTGACTCACGGCTGGCGTAAGCTTCGGCAATGCTTTCGGCGGCATCGACGAAGGTTTTGTACAGCGCTTCATCAGCCAGTTTGTCAGAGAGAACGCCGTCGAAACGCTTATTAATGAAGCCCGCGTTGCGAGAAGCCAGATTGACCACTTTGTTGACGATGTCAGCATTTACACGCTGCACGAAATCTTCCAGATTCAGGTCGATATCGTCGATACGCGAAGAGAGTTTGGCGGCGTAGTAATAACGCAGGCAGTCGGCGTCCAGATGGTTCAGATAAGTGCCGGCCTTAATAAAGGTGCCGCGAGACTTAGACATCTTCGCGCCATTGACCGTGACGTAGCCGTGAACGAACAGGTTGGTTGGCTTGCGGAAATCACTGCCTTCCAGCATGGCTGGCCAGAACAGGCTGTGGAAATAAACGATATCTTTACCGATGAAGTGGTACAGCTCTGTGGTGGAATCTTTTTTCCAAAACTCGTCGAAGCTCAGGTCTGGGCGACGATCGCACAGGTTTTTGAAGGAACCCATGTAGCCAATTGGCGCGTCCAGCCAGACGTAGAAGTATTTGCCCGGCGCATTAGGGATTTCAAAGCCGAAGTAAGGGGCGTCGCGGCTGATGTCCCACTGTTGCAGGCCAGACTCGAACCACTCTTGCATCTTGTTCGCCACTTGCTCTTGCAGAGCGCCGGAGCGGGTCCAGGCTTGCAGCATGGCGCTGAATTCAGGCAGGTCAAAGAAGAAGTGCTCGGAATCACGCAGTTCTGGCGTCGCGCCGGAAACCACGGATTTAGGCTCGATAAGCTCTGTCGGGCTGTAGGTAGCGCCACAGACTTCGCAGTTGTCGCCATATTGGTCCGGAGATTTACACTTCGGACAGGTGCCTTTAACGAAACGGTCCGGCAGGAACATGCCTTTTTCCGGGTCGTACAGCTGGGAAATGGTGCGATTCTTGATGAAGCCGTTTTCTTTCAGGCGACCATAGATAAGCTCGGACAACACGCGGTTCTCGTCGCTGTGCGTCGAGTGGTAGTTGTCATAGCTGATACCGAAGCCTGCGAAATCTTTTTGATGCTCCTGGCTCATTTCGGCGATCATCTGCTCCGGTTCAATTCCGAGTTGCTGAGCTTTCAGCATGATCGGCGTACCGTGCGCATCGTCAGCACAAATGAAGTGAACTTCGTGGCCGCGCATTCGCTGGTAACGGACCCAGACGTCAGCCTGGATGTGCTCGAGCATGTGTCCGAGGTGAATAGATCCGTTGGCGTACGGAAGTGCACAGGTTACCAAAATTTTTTTCGCGACTTGAGCCATAGTAAGAGCTTGCTTTCTTTAGTTGAAATCAGGGGTATTGATGTTAACCGAAACGGCCTCCCTGCGTAAACAAGCCGTACACCCTGATCGACAAGAGCCTTGCGCGGTTACTGAATTCAGCGGGTTTTGAGTATATGCTACGTAAAATATCAATGTCGTTTAATAACATGCTTCAAGGAGCCGGGATGACATCTCAATCCCCCGAGGGGCTACGCGCCCTGGTGGCCAGCGTACTGTCCACTTTTACTCATTCCACCCTGCAAAAAGATTTAGTGTCGATCAAAGCCGTGCACCACTGCGCGTTGATGGACGGCGTGCTGCATCTCGATTTAACCCTGCCTTTCGTCTGGCAGAGCGGCTTTGATGCGCTGAAAGAGCAAACCAGCGCTGAACTGCTGCGCGTGACCGGGGCGAAAGCGATTGAATGGCGGCTGCGTCATGACGTCGCCACGCTGCGCCGCGCCAACGATCAGCCGGGCATCAAAGGTGTGCGTAACATTATTGCTGTCAGCTCCGGCAAGGGCGGGGTGGGGAAATCCACCACGGCGGTAAACGTCGCGCTGGCGCTGGCGGCCGAAGGCGGCAAAGTGGGCATTCTCGATGCGGATATTTATGGCCCGTCTGTGCCCAACATGCTGGGTACCGAGTCCGAACGCCCAACCTCGCCTGACGGCGTGCATATGGCACCGATCATGGCTCACGGGCTGGCGACTAATTCCATTGGTTATCTGGTGACGGATGACAATGCCATGGTATGGCGCGGCCCGATGGCCAGCAAAGCACTGATGCAAATGTTGCAAGATACCCTGTGGCCGGATTTGGATTATCTGGTGATTGACCTGCCGCCGGGTACTGGCGACATCCAGCTGACCCTGTCGCAGAATATCCCTGTAACGGGCGCCGTGGTGGTGACTACACCGCAGGACATCGCGCTGCTCGACGCCATGAAAGGCATTGTGATGTTCGAGAAAGTGAAAGTGCCGGTGCTGGGCATTATCGAAAACATGAGCATGCACATTTGTAGCCAGTGCGGACATCATGAGCCCATTTTCGGCAACGGTGGTGCAGAAAAGCTGGCAGAGAAATATCGCTGCGAACTCTTGGCCCAAATGCCGCTGCACATTTCACTGCGCGAAGACTTGGATCGCGGCGAGCCGACGGTGGTCTCCAACCCGCAGAGCGAATTTACCTTAATGTATCGTCAGTTAGCTGCGCGCATCGCTGCTCAGCTCTATTGGCGAGGGGATGCTATCCCGACAGAAATCGCCTTCCGGGCGGTTTAACGTCCAAAGTCTGCTAATAATTGCCCGATGCCAGAGTTTACCGTCCTAAATGCTGGCATCGGCAAGGTGTTGTACCTATAATTGGCGCGATCAAAGCACCGTCCCCGTGCTTGCCCTTCAAACTTCCAAATCAGGTCTTTAATTTTATGTCTGACAAGCACCATCAGTGTGTCATCGTAGGTATCGCTGGCGCATCTGCCTCTGGAAAAAGCCTCATTGCCAGTACCTTATATCGTGAACTTCGTGATCAGGTGGGTGATGAACACATCGGGGTTATTCCAGAAGATTGCTACTATAAAGACCAAAGCCACATGACCATGGAGGAGCGGGTTAAAACCAACTATGACCATCCCAGCGCCATGGACCACAATTTATTGTTCCAACACCTGCAGAGTCTAAAGGCAGGGCATGCTATTGAGTTGCCGAGCTACAGCTTTATCGAACACACCCGACTGGGTGAGACGGTGACCCTGAAGCCCAAGAAAGTGATCATCTTAGAAGGCATACTGCTGCTGACCGACGTCCGTTTACGTCAAGAGATGAACTTCTCGATTTTCGTCGACACGCCGCTGGACATCTGCCTGATGCGCCGTATGAAGCGCGACGTCAACGAGCGTGGTCGTTCGATGGATTCCGTCATGGCGCAGTATCAGAAAACGGTTCGCCCAATGTTCCTGCAATTCATTGAACCTTCTAAACAATATGCAGATATCATCGTCCCTCGTGGCGGTAAAAACCGAATTGCGATTGATATTCTTAAAGCGAAAATTAGTCAGTTCTTCAATTAATGGCCAAGCTTTCACCAGACCATTTTCAGCAGTAACAACACGGAGAGAGAAACGATGAGACTGTGCGATCGAGACATCGAAGCCTGGCTGGACAGCGGAAAGTTAGCGATTTCCCCGCGCCCTCCCATCGAACGAATCAACGGGGCAACGGTTGATGTCCGGCTGGGGAATGGATTCCGCGTCTTTTTAGGGCATAACGCCGGTTTTATCGATCTTAGTGGCCCGAAAGATGAAGTCAGCGCCGCGCTGGATAAAGTCATGAGTGACGAAATCGTTTTGCCAGAAGGCGAGGCGTTTTTCCTGCATCCCGGCGAGCTGGCGCTGGCCGTGACTTTCGAAACCGTTTCTATTCCCGATGACTTAGTTGGCTGGTTGGATGGACGTTCTTCACTTGCTCGACTAGGGTTGATGGTTCACGTAACGGCTCATCGTATCGATCCGGGCTGGAAAGGCCGAATCGTGCTGGAGTTCTATAATTCAGGTAAGTTGCCTCTGGCACTGCGTCCGGGCATGCTCATCGGCGCGCTGAGCTTCGAGCCGCTTTCTGGCCCCGCTGCTCGTCCTTATAACAGCCGTCAGGATGCCAAATATCGCGACCAGCAGAGTGCAGTTGCAAGCCGTATCGACAAAGACTGATTCAGGTCTTTACCCGAGTTGCTGTGGGTAAAAGGGCAAGAGGAAGGCATGAGAAGACTACTGACAACGCTGGTTATATTGCTGGTGGTGATTATTGCAGGAATGACCTCGCTGGTATTTTTAATTAATCCCAACGATTTCCGCCAGTACATGGTAGACCGTGTCGAGCAGAAAAGTGGTTATCAACTGGCGATTCGCGGTGATTTACGCTGGCACGTTTGGCCTCAGTTAAGCATTATCGCCGGCCAAACGTCGCTGACTGCGCCGGGTGCGAAAGCGCCGGTGGTCACTGCGGAAAACATGCGTCTTGATGTCAAACTCTGGCCTTTGCTTTCCCATCAGTTAGCCGTGCGCGAAGTGATGTTGAAAAACGCGGTGGTGCGATTAACACCGGACAGCGAAGCCGACGTGCCGGATGCTCCTGTAGCCCCGACATCAACGGTCCAGCCTCCTTCTGAATTAGAAGCTGGCTGGAAATTTGATATTGATAAAATCAGCGTGGCGGACAGCCTGCTGATTTGGCAGCGCGGTGAAAACGACCAAATTAATGTGCGCGACATCAATATGCAGCTTGAGCAAAATGCGCACCGTCAGGCTACTCTTGAGCTTTCCAGCCGCATTAATCGTAATCAGCGCGATCTCGCCTTCTCCATGTCTGCCGACCTGGATATGCAAAAGTATCCGCAAGAGTTCTCCGCCGATATTAATAAATTTAGCTATCAGCTGAGTGGCGCGGATATTCCGGCGAAAGGTTTGCAGGGTTCGGGAACCATGCAGGCAAACTATCATCGCGACACGCAGCGCCTGACCCTCAGCCAGCTAGCATTGACGGCCAATGATAATCAGTTGAGCGGCAACGCGGCGGCGACCCTGTCCGATACCGGCGATTATCAGGTTAACCTTGATGCCGCCAAGCTGGACCTTGACGCTTTATCAGGCTGGCAGCCGAAAACGCCGGATCAAACGTCTCAGGCGGCTCGCGCCGTGACTTCTGCGCCGGTTATCGCGCGCGATGTTAGCGACCAGCCGAATAACTTCAGTATTCTCAACAGCTTTAACGCAAATGTCGCGCTGAAGGTGGCCGATCTCACTTATCGCGGCCTGAAAATTCAAGACTTCCAGCTGTTGGCTACCAATCAGCAGGGTAAAGTTAATCTGCAAACCCTGAGTGGCAAAATGGCATCGGGCGATTTCTCCCTGCCAGGCAGTATGGATGTCACCGGCAAGCTGGCGAAAATCAACCTGCAGCCGATTGTGAATAATATCGAGCTGGGTCAGTTGCTGGTCGCTTACGACCTGCCTGAAGCGCTCACGGGGAAATTCACCCTCCGCGGCGCGGTGAATGGCAGCGGTTTATCGTCGTATGATTTTAGCCATAGCTGGGCGGGTAAAATGCATATGTCGATGGACGATGCGCGACTTAACGGCATGAATATTCAGCAATTAGTGCAACAAGCCATTGCCCGTAACAACAATAGCGTGCAGGGCCTGGAACGCTATGACCATTACACGCAGATACAGTCGCTGCAGGCAGAGGGTGTGCTGAGCAAGGGTACGCTGACACTATCCAATCTGATGGCTGAGTCTGAAATGTTAAATGCCAAAGGCGATGGCAAGATTAACTTTGCTGATAAGCAGTGTGATTTGACGCTTGGTGTGCGGGTCACCGGCGGCTGGAAAGGTAACAATAATCTTATTCAGCGTTTGCAAAATACCGACGTGCCTTTGCGAGTCTATGGCCCTTGGTCGCAGTTGAACTATCAGCTGCAGGTAGATCAGATCCTGCGCAACCAGTTACAAGATGAAGCCAAAAGCGCTATCCAAAATTGGATTGATAAAAACAAGAACGCCAAAGAAAACAAAGAGCTGAAATCCATTATCAATAAGTAATTGAAGGGATATTAAGCCAGCAAAACGTGAAAGGGCCTCATGATGAGGCCCTTTTTGTATTTAAAATTCGCAGGAATTAGACCTCGTAATCATCACTATTGGGTGGAGCAAGGGGGGTAACCCTGACTTTTAAAATGCGATGACTATTCACTTCCAGAATTTCAAACTGATAATCACCAATAGTCAGTTTGGCACCCTCCTGTGGAACCACTTGAGCGTGTTCCATCAGCAATCCGGCCAGTGTGTGGTAATCGCGCTTTTCTTCCATAGAGAGGGGAATGTGCATCACGACATCTTCTAATGGCATGGAACCACTCACCACCCAGCTACCGTCTTCGCGTTGCTCAATATCATCATCTGGATCTGCGTCTGCGGTTTCATGGTTCTCCGGCAGATTACCGGCAATGGTTTCCATCACGTCAGTCAGCGTCACCACACCCTCAACGGAACCAAACTCATCGACAACAAAGGCAAAGTGGGTTTTCGCCAGGCGGAACTGTTCTAACGCTTTTAGCAGGGAGAGTTGCTCGGGGAAGATGAGCGGCTGCCGAATCAGCGCCTTAAGGTCTAACTCGTTGTGCAGCAACTGCTGCTTAAGCAGGTCAATAACATGCACCACGCCAAGAGGTTCGTCGGTGGAACTGTCTTCAGTGACCAGAATGCGAGTGTGCTGATTGTCGGCTATTTGCTGGGTTAATACGTCGACGGGGTCATTCAACTCGAGGTTATCAACGTCGTGGCGGGAGGTCATGATACTACTGACGCTGCGCTGGGCGAGCCCAAGAACGCGCTCAATCATATGGCGTTCTTGCTGATTAAATATTTCGTTGCCCTCGGTATCTGAAATCATGTTGGAAGAGTGCGTGTCGAGTTCTGCTTCTTCATGCTTACCGCGCAACACCCGCAGTACGGTATCAGCCGTCCTTTCTCGCAAAGAGCGGCTGGATGAGAGAAATCGTCGCCGGTTGAACTGCGCCAGCTGATTCAGGGCCTCAATCATCACCGAGAAGCCAATCGCCGCGTAGAGATAGCCTTTCGGGATATAGAATCCGAAGCCCTCGGCAACCAGACTAAAACCAATCATCAGCAGGAAGCTCAGGCACAGGATGACGATAGTAGGGTGAGCATTGACAAAACGGGTTAGAGGCCGGCTGGCGAGCAGCATCAGCAGGATGGCGATACACACCGCCGCCATCATCACGGCCAGGTTATCAACCATGCCGACGGCGGTGATCACCGAGTCGAGGGAGAATATCGCGTCGAGCACCACAATTTGCGCGACGACTGCCCAGAACTTCGCCCCGGAACGCTGCGCGCTATGCTCTTCATCCTTGCCTTCTAGCCGTTCGTTAAGCTCCATCGTGGCTTTGAACAGCAAAAAAATCCCACCCAGCAGCATGATGATGTCGCGAGCGCTAAACGAATGAGAGAACAGGGTGACCAAGGGGCGGGTGAGAGTAGCCAGCCAAGAGATGGACGCCAGCAGCAGTAAACGCATTGCCAGCGCCAGCAGCAGGCCGGTCACACGCGCCCTGTCACGCTGCCGCTTAGGCAGTTTATCCGCCAGAATGGCAATAAATATCAGGTTATCAATGCCTAAAACAATTTCCAGAATGACCAGTGTAGCGAGACCGGCCCAAATTGACGGATCGACGATCCATTCCATAGCTATTTTTTACCTTTAGGTTTAATGACGTGAGTTACATGTGAATGATGGGTGGCATGGCGTGAAAACTCAACTTTTCCCAACCTGCGGAGTAGGGCGAGTATCGTCTATCAGGTTACTGCAGAGGCAGAGTACGTTGATATAAGGTTTATGAATGACTCATAAATCATCAAGAATCGGTTAGAAAAAACGCGAACGAGGGAAACATTCTTAAAATTCAGCGTTTCGCTTACCGTTTGGGAAAGCTTACTGGTATCGTATCACCAAGTTAAAAATCGGTGTTTATTAGCTTTATGTGCTCCCCCGTTAAGGTTTGAAGGTCTATACTAGTGGGATCATGTGGAACGACACAGAATTGCTAAACGGTTTCAGTGCAGTGAGCTAGGTGAGTGTTAATATTCTGACTGGCTGAACTTCCAAACTATTGGTTTCAAGGAGTATCCTTTACAATGTTAAAAGCTGTTATCCCTGTTGCCGGTCTTGGCACACGCATGCTGCCAGCAACCAAAGCGATTCCCAAAGAGATGTTGCCGATCGTAGACAAGCCTCTTATCCAGTACATTGTGAACGAATGTGCCGCTGCGGGTATTAAAGAAATCATCTTGGTTACGCATTCTTCCAAGAATGCGATCGAAAACCACTTCGATACCTCTTTTGAATTGGAGAGCATGCTCGAGTCGCGCGTTAAGCGCCAGCTGCTGGAAGAAGTTCAGTCAATCTGCCCGAAAGGCGTGACTATCATGAACGTGCGTCAGGGGCAGTCAAAAGGCCTGGGCCACGCTGTGTTGTGTGCAAAACCACTGATCGGCAATTCTCCTTTCGCCGTCATTCTGCCAGACGTTCTGATGGATGACTCAACAAGCGATCTGCGTAAAGACAACCTTGCAGCCATGCTGCGTCGCTTCGAAGAAACCGGTAACAGCCAGGTTATGGTTGAAGAAGTGCCGGAAGAAGATGTGTCTAAATACGGTATCGTTGACTGTAACGGCGTTGAAGTTGAGCCAGGCGAAAGCGCACCAATGACCGCAATCGTCGAAAAACCCGATCAGAAAGATGCCCCATCTAATCTTGCAGTAGTTGGGCGTTATGTCTTCTCCGAAGATCTGTGGCCACTGCTGGCAGTCACCCCTTATGGCGCGGGCAACGAAATTCAGCTGACCGACGCTATCGCATTGCTGATGAAGAAGAAAACGGTAGAAGCTTTCACCATGACTGGCCGTTCACATGACTGTGGCGACAAGCTGGGTTATATGAAAGCCTTCGTTGAGTATGGCATCCGCCATCCTTCACAGGGCGCGGCATTTGAGATTTGGTTGAAAGAGTTTACCGCTAAGTAATCACAGATCTCACATAATATTCAAAGCACCATATACATGGTGCTTTTTCATTCATTATCTATGATTATTTTCACTAAAAGATACGTCTACTCATAGCCTAATTGTGTGATATTTAGGATAATTGCGACTTGCTATAAGTGATGTTAAGGGTAAAATTCTCAACGATTTGCTCACCCCAGCAGCACGTGAAATTTCAAGACTTTATTAACAACAATAAGTGCATTGGTAGCTTAAGAGCCAAGGGCGGTAGCGTGCCTAAGACTTTACATTCCTTAACTAGCAATCAACCTGTCTGAAAATTCCTCAAAGTTTCTAGAACCTACCCATGAGTAAGAATGATTCAATAAATAGGTCACGTTTTGGTCGTCAACGATCATATTAATCATGTCTAGATGACCTATTTATTAAATTTTATTCTGACAGAAAAATTGAGTATTTAATAAAAGTGAGACAGCACCGCTGCTCTATTTTCACTACACAATATTGTGCATCAATACTGAACTTGCACTAATAGCATTCAAAAGGGCTCAGGGTGAAAATTCTTATAACAGGCGCGACAGGATTCGTCGGAAGCAGTCTTTTAAAAACATTAGAAGCAAGAAACCATCATGTTGTCGGTACTACCCGCCGGGGGCCGGAGGGGGAATCTTCAAACCTGATCAATGTTGGTGAGATTTCGGAAAAAACGGATTGGTCTGCAGTACTGCAAGGTTGTGATACGGTTGTTCATACCGCCGGACGTGCACATATTCTTGATGATCGTGCCGAAGATAAGCTCGCTGAATTCCGTAGAGTAAACTGTGCTGCAACCTTGAAGCTTGCGCATGATGCACAGAAAGCCGGGGTTAAACATTTCATCTTTATTAGTTCGATTGGTGTAAATGGCAATAAAACTGAAGGTAAACCCTTTAATGAACTATCAACACCTCAGCCGACTTCAGACTATGCTATCTCAAAATTAGAAGCAGAGCAGGCTCTTCAGTCACAGTTTGCTAATAGTACAATGTCTATTACGATCATTCGACCAGCATTAATTTGTGGCGAAAATGCTCCCGGAAATATCCGTCGACTTCTAAAAATTGTTGAAAGCGGCTTACCTCTTCCTTTCAAAGGCTTTAAAAATAAGCGCGGCATGGTATCACTGGACAATGTGGTTAGCTTTATTATCGCTTGTATTGAAAATGAATTAGCTAAGAATGAACTCTTTGTTCTTGCTGATAAAGATGCCCCAAGTACTGAGGAAATAGTTAAAAGCTTTTCTCTAGGTATGAATAAGCCTTCTCGTGTTATCTGGTTTCCTTCAAGTATATTAGGTGTATTACTCGCCTTAGTTGGCAAGAAAAGTCTTTATGAACAACTTTATGGTTCTCTTGAAATTGATGCCAGTAAAAGCACTCGTTTACTAAATTGGCAAGCTCCAGTAACGATTTTTGAAACAATGGAAAGAACAGCTAAATATTATAGCAAGGGAAACAAATAATGTTTGAAATAATCATTGCCATTGCGACCTTTATTTTGTCGTTTGCACTTACTTGGGGATTGCGAGTTTATGCATTAAAGAATAACGTGATTGATGTTCCTAATCAGCGCAGTTCGCATTCCACTCCAACACCACGCGGTGGTGGTGTAGCAATTGTTATTAGTTTCCTTATAGGTTTATTAGTATTAAAAGTTATTGATGCTATTTCCTTAACTCAGCTAGCATCACTTTTCATCGCTGGGCTGATTATTGCGATCGTCGGTTTTCTCGACGACCATGGTCATATAGCTGCCCGCTGGCGTTTGTTAATGCATTTCCTTGCAGGTGCGTTTGGGCTGTTTTTCCTGGGACAATTCCCCTCTATCGATCTGTTTGGTTATACGCTTAATGCTGGTTGGGCTGGAATGGTCTTTGGATTAGTCTATCTGGCTTGGATGCTAAACCTCTATAATTTCATGGATGGCATTAATGGATTAGCAAGCATGGAGGCGATAACATTTTCCTTATCATCATGTGCTCTGCTTATTTTAGCTGTGCCTGAAGCATTAAAAACAAGCCAATTTACCATGCTATTGCTGTTAGGCTTTGCAGCATTAGGGTTCATTTTCTGGAACTTCCCTAAAGCAAAAATTTTTATGGGGGATGCAGGTAGTGGCTTTTTGGGAATAACTATCGGTCTCATTGTTCTCCATGTTGCCACGTTAAACAGTAATTTGTTTCTAGCAGAGATTACATTATTAGGAATATTTATTGTTGATGCTACTGTGACTCTTTTACGCCGTTTATTCGCTGGGAAAAAAGTTTATGAAGCCCATGCTAGTCATACTTACCAAATTCTAGCCAGAAAATATGGAAGCCATAAAACAGTTACTTTAGCTGCATTGATTATCAACCTCCTATGGCTCGCACCTATTGCAATGTTTATTGCCACTGGCTCAATGACTGGTGTGATTGGCATTTTGATCGCATGGTTGCCGTTGATAGTTGTTGCATACTTATGTGGGGCAGGAGTTAAGGACCGGGTAAATGTGTAATGATAGTTAATTCACTCCTTATCCTTGGTGCTGGTGGGCACGGTCGTTCAATTTATGAAATGGCTATTTCTCTAGATTTGTTTACTCATGTGGCTTTTCTAGATGATGGCGCTCATTCTGCGGAGCAAGCGCTAGAAAAACATATTATTGGCCGAATAGATAAACTTTGTGAATTTGCGCCGAAGTATACTCATGCTGTCGTAGGGATCGGCAACAATAGTGTTCGTGAAACATTGCAAAGTAAGGCAATGGATGCTGGATTGATTATTTCAACCCTTATACACCCCAGAGCTATGGTGAGCCCGTCAGCGCAAATAGAAATGGGTACAGTTATTCTGGCCGGCGCTATTATTGGAGCGAATGTAAAAATCGGAAAGGGCGTCATTGTTAATTGTCAGACAGTTGTTGATCACGATGGCGTACTCGAAGATTTTTCCCATCTAGGCGTGGGGGTCAGTTTGGCAGGAAATAGTCTTATTGGTAGAAGTGCTTTTGTACAGGCTGGTTCAAGTGGTGGATATAATTGCCATATTGAACCCTATGCCAAATGTGCTCCTGGAACAGTTTTAGAAACTAGAGCTTGATGCTCTGATAATCTACTCGGTTTAAAACTATGCTTACGTTCTTACTTTCCTTACCAAGGCCGGTGAAAAGGATTATTACACTGGCTATTGATGTAGTGCTGTTGTTGTGCGCCTTCTGGTTTGCATTTTGGGTGCGTATTGATTCAATGACGCCAGTATCAAGTTTGCCGCATTGGATTTTAATCCTTTCTATTGTTTTTGTTACGCTAATATTCTTTATCAAACTTGGGCTATATCGTGCGGTCATTCGATATATTACAGCTAAGATATTGGTCGCTGTAGCGATTGGCATGATAGCCTCATCTATGCTGCTAATTATATCTGCGTTCTATACAACTTTATTCTTACCGCGTACTGTACCTATTATTTATTTCGCCTTTGGCTTATTAATGATCACGGGTTCGCGTTTAGCACTACGAATGCTAATTAACCGCGGTCTAAAGTTGGGGACTAAAATCATCATCTATGGAGCAGGGGCGTCAGGGCGACAGCTATTGCCTGCTTTGAGTCAGGCATCTGAATATTATCCCGTTGCATTTGTAGACGACAATCCACGCTTGCAAGGCACGGTTATGCACGGTGTGACTGTTTACTCCCCTAAAAAATTGGCTTGGTTAGTCGAGAAATATGAAGTGCAAAAAATCCTTCTCGCAATGCCAAGCGCTAGCCGCGCACGGAAAAATGAAGTTATCAAGCAATTGGAAGGCTTACCTTGTGAGGTATTGTCCATACCAGGCATGGTTGATCTGGTAGAAGGTAAGGCCAGTATAGATACGCTGCGCAAGGTTTCAATCACTGACTTACTTGGACGAGATCCAGTTGATCCCGTCCCTGAACTCATCGCACGTAACATCCGAAATAAATCGGTTATGGTTACAGGTGCGGGTGGCTCTATCGGTTCGGAGTTATGTCGTCAGATTCTACGCAATTCACCTCAAGCTTTAGTACTTTATGAAGTATCTGAATATTCTCTTTATGCAGTTGAACGCGAGCTCGCTGAGATTATTAAATCTCAGAATCTAACAACTACGCTTTATCCTATCCTTGGTAATGTTCAAGACCAAGAGCATTTAGAACGAGTATTGCGTAGCTTCAAAACTGAAACTATTTATCATGCTGCAGCGTATAAGCACGTGCCATTGGTGGAATATAACGTTACTGATGGTGTGCGCAATAACGTATTTGGTACGCTTGCTTGTGCCCAGGCTGCTATAGCCTGTAACGTCCCTAAATTTGTCCTGATATCAACGGACAAAGCAGTACGACCGACTAATACCATGGGGGCAACTAAACGCTTAGCAGAATTAGTTCTCCAAGGGCTGTCATCTTCGCAGGGTACGACATGCTTTAGCATGGTTCGTTTTGGAAATGTGTTAGGGTCATCTGGTTCTGTAGTGCCGCTTTTTGAAAAGCAAATAAGTGCTGGCGGTCCCATCACTCTAACTCATCCAGATATAATTCGTTATTTCATGACTATTCCTGAGGCAGCACAGTTAGTTATCCAGGCTGGGGCAATGGGTAATGGCGGCGACGTTTTTGTTTTAGATATGGGGGAACCGGTAAAAATTATCGATCTCGCACATAGAATGGTTACGCTGAGCGGCCTCAAACTCCGTGATGCTGAACACCCTACAGGCGACATTGAAATTAAGACGACGGGTTTGCGGCCTGGTGAGAAGCTTTTTGAAGAGTTACTCATTGGGGAAAATGTGATGAATACCCTCCACCCGCGCATCTTGACTGCGAATGAAGTGATGATGCCTTGGGCTGAATTGACTGATTTCCTACAGCAATTGAATGAGGCATGTAGCCGTTTTGATCAGCAACGCATTCGCGAGCTATTACTTTCGGCTCCAACAGGGTTTACCCCCACCGATGAAATTTGTGATGTCATGTGGATTAATTCAAATTCTTGATTATTAAAAGAGATGCTCGTTTGAAGGTGATTTTATGAAACTAATATTCGCATTGAATTAACAGTTTACACTATTACTTACCAAACTATCTGGCATTGATATTATTCAGTGAGTTCACTTAATAGTAAATGATAACTATATTTAAGAGAGATTATTAAGGTGAAAATTCTCGTTACTGGTGGTGCGGGGTTTATTGGCTCTGCAGTTATCCGCCACATTATCGAAAATACGAATGACAGCGTTATTAATGTAGATAAGTTGACCTATGCTGGTAATCTTGAATCCCTGGCTGAAGTATCATTGAATGAACGTTACTCGTTCTTCCAGGCAGATATTTGTGATAAAGAAGCTATTGATAATATCTTCAATCAGCATCGACCAGATGCTGTAATGCACTTGGCTGCAGAAAGTCATGTCGACCGTTCAATTACAGGCCCTGCAGAATTTATAGAAACTAACATTGTTGGCACCTATACTCTGCTGGAGGTTGCCCGCGGATATTGGTCTCGGTTAGATGATTTACATAAAAAAGCATTTCGCTTTCATCATATTTCAACAGATGAAGTCTATGGTGATTTGCCACATCCAGATGAATGGAAAGAGCAGGGTGAGTTGCCACTCTTTACGGAAAGTACAGCGTATGCACCTAGTAGCCCGTATTCTGCATCCAAAGCATCAAGTGATCATCTTGTTCGGGCGTGGCAACGCACCTATGGACTACCGTGCATAGTGACGAACTGTTCCAATAACTATGGACCCTATCATTTCCCAGAAAAGTTGATTCCTTTGGTAATTCTTAATGCGCTTGAAGGAAAACAACTGCCAATCTACGGAAAGGGAGATCAAATTAGGGATTGGCTCTATGTTGAAGATCACGCTCGAGCACTATATACCGTCGTAACTCAGGGAAAAATTGGAGAGACTTATAATATTGGTGGCCATAATGAGAAAAAGAATCTTGATGTTGTGTTAACTATATGCGACTTACTTGATGAGATAGTTCCTAAGTCACAATCTTATCGAAATCAAATTACCTTTGTAGAAGATCGTCCTGGCCACGATAGGCGCTATGCTATAGATTCAAGTAAGATTAATGGAGAATTAAACTGGAAGCCGGTAGAAACTTTTGAATCCGGTATAAGAAAAACAATTAACTGGTATCTTGCTAATCAAAAATGGTGCAAAAGAGTACAAGATGGCAGCTATCAGCGTGAACGTTTAGGACTGGAATAATATGAAAGGTATCATTCTTGCTGGTGGATCAGGAACTCGCTTATATCCGGTTACCATGGGTGTTTCGAAACAGTTACTTCCTATCTATGATAAGCCTATGATTTATTATCCTCTTTCAGTATTAATGCTGGCGGGTATTCGTGAAATACTTATTATAACGACTCCTGAAGATCAAGCTTCATTTGAACGTCTTTTGGGAGATGGAAGTAATTTTGGTATTCGATTGGAATATGCAGTACAGCCAACTCCAGACGGTCTGGCGCAAGCTTTTATTATTGGCGAGGATTTCATTGGATCGGATTCTGTTTGTTTAGTCTTAGGGGATAATATTTTCTTTGGCCAAGGTTTTAGCAGCAAACTCAAGTCTGTTGCAGAGCGTAAAGATGTAGCAACTATTTTTGGCTACCATGTTATTGATCCTGAACGTTTTGGTGTGGTAGATTTTGACGCAGAATATAATGCATTATCTATCGAAGAGAAACCTAAAAACCCAAAATCGAATTGGGCAGTAACAGGTCTTTATTTTTATGATAATAGCGTGATTGAAATTGCAAAAAATATTAAACCTTCTGAACGCGGTGAGCTCGAAATAACAGCAGTTAATGAAGAATATCTAAAAAAATCAAAACTCCAGGTGGAATTACTTGGGCGCGGATTCGCGTGGCTTGACACTGGAACTCATGATAGTTTAATTGAGGCTGGTAGTTTTGTTGAAACGGTGCAAAAACGTCAGGGTATGATGGTTGCGTGCCCAGAAGAAATCGCTTGGCGTAATGGCTGGCTGACTGATGAAGAGTTGATTGTTAGAGGGGAGAAATTCAATAAAAATAGCTACGGTCAATATCTCCTAAAATTAATTTACTCGGTATAATTATATGAAATTCGAAACGATTAAACTTCCTACATTTGGTGATGAACGTGGCTCACTAGTTGTGCTTGAAGGCGGTAAGAATATACCTTTTGAAATAAAAAGAGTGTACTACATGTTCGATACTCAAAAGGATATTCGAAGAGGATTTCATGCACATAAGGAATTAAGACAAATTGCTATACCAGTAAAAGGTTCTTGCCGATTTCTTATGGATGATGGGCATGAAAAAAAAGATATTTTACTAGATAATCCGAATACGGGTTTAATCATTGAACCTTTAATTTGGCATGAGATGTATGATTATAGTAATGATTGTGTGCTAATGGTTTTGGCCAGTGATCATTATGATGAAAGTGACTACATTAGAAATTATCAGGATTTTGAAAAAGAGGTACAGAATGGATGAGCATTTTATTAGAAGTAAAACTATTAGTCTAAGACTAGTAACTGTTAATGATGCGGCGTTTATTCATTCACTACGTGTCGATGATAAGCTCAATAAGCATATATCGAAAGTAACAGGGACAGTTGAAGAACAGCGTAATTGGATCGAAAAGTACAAAGTAAGAGAAAAAGCAAAACAAGAATTTTATTTTCTAATAATTAAAAACAAATCTTCTAAGCCCATAGGCACTGTTAGAATTTATGGAATAAAAGGCGATAGTGAATTTTGCTGGGGAAGCTGGATTTTAAATGATAACAAAACAGTAACTTCTGCTTTAGAAAGCGCATATCTTGTATATAAATTTGCATTTGAAATTATGGGGTATAATTCAGCATATTTTCAGGTGGATAATGCTAATTTACCTGTTATTTCATTTCATAAAAAAACTGGTGCTACGCTTATTGACCACGATGAGACAAATCATAATTTTTCATACGAAAAAAAGGCTTATGCTGATTTTAAAGAAAAATATACAAATATTTTAGAGGGAAAATAAGATGATCAACTTCCTTGACCTTAAGAAAATAAATTCTCAGTATCGTGATGACATTATAGCGGCCATGACTCGCGTGCTAGATTCTGGCTGGTATATAATGGGCAAAGAGCTTTCTAACTTTGAAAAACAGTTTTCAAGCTATTGCGGTGTTAAACATTGTATCGGTGTGGCTAATGGATTAGATGCACTCGTTTTAGTATTAAGAGCATGGAAGGAAATGGGATTAGTAAATGATGGTGACGAAGTGCTCGTTCCTTCAAATACTTATATTGCTTCTATATTAGCGATATCCGAAAATAATCTGAAGCCGATCTTAGTCGAGCCAGATGTTAATACATATAATTTATCAATCGAAAATATTAAAAGCAAAATCACTAAAAAAACCAAAGTAATACTTCCCGTGCATCTTTATGGTCAGTCATGCCGAATGGATTTAATTTCTAAACTAGCCAAAGAAAATGGCTTGTTAGTATTAGAAGATTGCGCACAAGCTCAAGGAGCTGAATTTGACGGCTCGAAAGTTGGTTCTTGGGGAGATGCTGCAGGTTTCAGTTTTTATCCAGGTAAAAATTTGGGTGCATTAGGAGACGCAGGAGCAATTACTACAAATAATGATGAGTTAGCAAACGTTTTAAAAGCGCTTAGGAATTATGGCTCACATATTAAATATGAAAATAAGTATCGTGGTACAAATAGTAGATTAGATGAGCTTCAGGCCGCCATTTTGAGCATTAAGTTAAATAATTTAGATAATGAGAATGATAATCGTAGAAGCGTTGCTGAAAAGTATTTATCGAAAATAGATCATCCGGATGTAATACTTCCATCACAGCCTCGTAATTCATTGGAGCATGTTTGGCATTTGTTTGTGATAAAAACGTCATATAGAGATGAACTCCAAAAATACTTATTAGAAAATGGTATCCAAACATTAATTCACTATCCAATTGCCCCACATAAACAAATTGCATATAAAGATCTAGAAGAATTAAGTCTGCCAGTCTCAGAGATGTTACATCAAGAGGTTTTATCCTTACCAATGGGGCCTTATATGAGTGACGATGAGGCAGATACAGTCATCAGAATCATCAATGGATGGCAACGTTGAATTTTGCAAAAATCACGATACTGAGTGGAGTTGTCACTTTCTTTAGACTTCTCGCTGGGCTGCTTATATCAAAAGTAGTGGCGATTTATACTGGCCCTTCGGGAATGGCTTCCCTGGGCCAACTACAAAATATGGTAACATTCATTAATGGATTTGTTTCATCGCAAGTATCTCAAGGTCTCAATAGATATTCTTCCGAGTACAAAGATGATTACGAAAGTGCTAAATATTATTGGCAAGCGGCGATAAAGTTGTCGCTTTTAGCATGCTGTTTCATCATTAGTGTCGGTGTCATTTTATCTGCTGATATTTCACAATACTTATTTCATCAGAAGCAATATTACTGGCTTGTCGTCGTAGCATTATGCGTTTTACCATTAAATATAATAAATAATATTTTCCTTGGCGTTCTAAACGGTTTAGGCGAGCACAATAGGTTTTTTTTAGCAAATCTGCTTGCAATCATATCTGGTTTGATATCAATGACTGCCCTCGTGTACTTTTTTGGCATCACTGGCGCATTAATATCAGCAGCATTGAACAATGCAGTTGCTGGCCTATGTTTGATTGGGATTATATTTAAACGACCTTGGTTTAAAATTAGATATTGGATCGGTGTAGCATCTAGCCAACATACTTCAGAAATGAGGAAGTATTTTTACATGGGTGTAATAGGTGCCTTGACTGGCCCTATTTCATTAATTGCTGTTAGAACTATTATTTCAAACGATCTTACCCAAGATTATGCTGGCTATTGGCAGGCTGTTTCTAAAATATCCGAAGCGTATCTGGCAGTATTAACAACTGCACTTACCGTATATTATTTCCCGAAAACTGCTGCTGCAAAAACAGTTGATGACTATTTGTCGACTCTAAAAAGTGGAGCAACCGTTGTTATACCTTTAGCTTTTTTATTTGCTTGTGCTATATTTTTATGCAAAGATATTATTATAAAAATACTATTCACTGCTGAGTTCTATAGAGCAAGGGATTTATTTTTATTTCAAAACATTGGGGATTTTTTTAGAATTTCGAGTTGGTTATTTGCTACAATTTTGCTAGCAAAAGGATACTTCAAAATTAATGCCACTTTAGAAATATTTTTCTCTTTATTATTCCCCTTGGCTACTAAATTCTTTATAACTTATTACGGATTGCAAGGTGTAAGTATTGCTTATTTCTTAACTTACTTTGTGTATTTTAATGTTACTATCTTAATTTATATAAAGCATTTAAAAAGAGTCCAAAATGCAACTTTCGAGTGACAATCCAAAATGGCAGTGCTCATTAATAATTCCTGCTTATAATGAAAGCAAGAATATTCTTAAGTGTCTGAATTTTATCGTTGATAGTATTAGCCTCAATGTAGAGGTTTTGATTATTAATGATGGGTCAACTGATGATACTGAACTTTTAATTTTGGATTTTATAAAAGCCAATAAAGCAGAAAATATCCATTATTTTAAGCAAGAAAATAAGGGTGCGGCGAGCGCTCGTTTATTTGGAATTGAAAAGGCATCTACTGAATACATCGCATTCCTTGACTGCGATGATAGTTTAAATAAATCCTCCATTCATAATGCCATGTCAAAATTTTTTGAAAATGATGAAATAGATTTTGTTCTATTTGATTATTATTCAGTATCAGAAAGTAATGTTCACCAACCATTTTCTTATTCAGTAAATACATGGCCTATTACTGGCCTTGAAGCGTTTTCAAATACAATAGAATATTGGGGTATTCATGCTTTTGGCATTTATCGCAGGTCTACCATCTTAGCAGGGTATGAACTCTATGCTGAAATAAAAAGGCATGATCATGGTATTAATAATGTGAATGATGACGAGTTAATAGCTCGATGTGCCATGTTAAGTTGTAGACTTGTAACTCTCAGTTCTGGACAATATTTTTACAGCTCCAATGATAATTCGACAACGCGTAGATTGAATAAGAATTTATTTAAAATGGCGTATACCACAATGTCATTGCGAGACTTAATAGCTAGTAGGGATACTCTATTTTTTTTAAAGCCTGCATTGAATCTTTATATTCTGCGTGTTTCGACAAATCTTTCAATAAAGCATTACAAATGGAGGAAGGAGTTATCTAACAATGAATATTGGGTAAGTGCGATAAGCATGCTAATAAATGCCGTGAATGTAAAAGATCTTTTTTCTTACTTGACTAGAAAACCCTTATTATTAACCTGGTCGATGTTTAAATATTTATATATTTGGATTGTTTATGCTTGGCGATGATCTTGTTAAATATGAGCCCTTAGTATCAATTGTTATTGTTACATATAATTCTGAAGAATACGTTATTGAAACTCTTAACAGTTGTATCAACCAAAGTTATAAAAATTTTGAAATAATTATCAGTGATGATGGCTCTACTGATAAAACCTTAGATTTATGTGAAACCTGGCGCTGTGAACAAGCCCATGAGTACGCTATTAAAATAATAACAAGTAATTTAAGAAAAGGTATTCCGGCCAATTGCAATCGTGGTGCGAATATTTCAAAAGGGGAGTGGATAAAATTTCTTGGAGCAGATGATTTACTAGAGCCAGATGCTATAGAGAACCTTTTAAAGGCGGGAAGCAAAGGTTTTGATTTAGTCTATTCAAAATTTAAAACATTTGGCTCCGCTATTACACAATCTGAAATTTATCCTTATCATTTCACATGGCGTCTTATTAAATGCCGAGAGTTCAAATGGACAAAATTCAATGAGTGGCTATTCCTCTTAGGATTTTCAAATGTGGCTCCAGGAGCATTTATTAAAAGTAGTACTTTTAATGCATTACATAAATACAATGAGGATTATTATCTACTTGAAGACCTACCTCTTTGGCATAAAGCTTTTAATTCAAAATATAAGATCACCACTTGTAATATGATTACTGTAAATTATCGAGTTCATCTAAAACAGGTTACTAGTAATGGATTAAACCCCTTACTAAAGAAAGATTTATTGCATTTTAATGACACCGTGAGAAAGGGTAGCATTATACCTTATTATCATAATTTATTTCAAATTAAAGTACTATCAAGCAAACTTTGGTATAAGCTTAGGTTTTTCGATATTTTTCAAGTGGTTATATATATAATTAATAGATTAGGGAAATAAATGTTTAGTATTATATTGTGTATCCCTTGCTTTCTTTTAATCCCCATATGGGGGCGGTTAAATAGAAGGAATAGAGATTTTTCTTTATTTTTATTAAATGTTTTTTTAAGCCTTATGATTACTTCGTTTTATTTAAATGGCGAAGATTGGGCTAATTATTATATAAATTTATTTACAAGTGAAGGTGCGACATGGTTTGAGCCAGGTTTTTACCTTTTACTATTAACACTTAAGGCCATTACGTTTGGTAATTTCGGTTTAACTATCCTACTGTATTTTTCATTATGCTTTTTAATTTTAACTAAGGCGCTGAAAAATATAGATGATGTTAATATTCCCGTCTTTTATGTGTTTCTTTTCTTATGCTTTGGCAATACTCTTGTGTTAGAGCAATTACGGCAATTTATGGCTGCAATAATTGCGATATATGCATTGATATCATTACAGAATGGTAATGCCAAAAATGCTTTTCTGTTTATTATTTTAGCAGTGTGCTTTCATATTTCAGCGCTGATTCTTATAGTATCTTATTTCATTGCGTTGAGGCGAAGCTCCACGTTGTTTATTTCTACTTCAGTAGCTTTGATGTTAGGAATATCTCTGCTTTTTACTGCGACAGAACTGTTCACACCTTTGTTGCAGTTTTTCCCATCAGTTTTACTTAAATTGACCCAATATCAAGAGATTACAGCAATAGGCTTTCATTTAGGGCCATCTTTTATAATTTCTATGATGTTCCTCATATTTCTTTTGTTGAATGGCAATTTGATTTCAGTTAATACAAATAACCCTGATTGGTTCATATTTCGTCAGATGTTTTTTGGCGTTTTAATATTTCTTCTTGGTTTGTATATTCCATTCGCTAGTAGATTTAGTGTTTATTTCATATTATATGTTTTCATATTTTCTAGTAAGAAAAAAAGTTTTTATTCATTCTCACGAGTAATGCGAAAAAACACCGCTATCTATTCTCTTGTTTTAGTAATGTTTATATTATCTAATTTATTCTCTTACTATAGGAATGAACTGTCCCCGATTTCTTTTTTACAGGTTAATACCAATTTATTTGAATTTTTGATAAACGATATAAATTATGATGAAAGGATAAACGAGATTTACTTAAGGAATTATGAAAAACTAGAAGAGTACAAAGACTCCCAAGGAATTTAATAATGCGTGTTGCAATGATTCTTCCCAGCTTAAATAGAAGCGGCCCTGGGATACAAGTCATGAATTTAGTGGAAGCACTACTGGCTCAGCAAGTTAATGTGGAAATATTTGTTATTAAAGATTGTTCTGGTGAAAAGTTGAATTTTGAAGGATTAAAACCCCAGAAAATAAATCCTTTTAGTTTTATTAAAACTCTAAAAAAATTCGACATTGTTCATTCGCATGGTTTCTTTCCTGATTTATTTTCTTCGTTGCTCACTATTCCGTTGAGAAAAACACATAGTGTGTCGACAATGCATAATTTCATCAGTGAAGACTTTGGAAATAGATACGGTGGATTAAAAGGGAAAGTTTATTCACACTTATGGTCGGCGGTGATAAAACTAATTCCTAATATTATAGTTTTTACTGATATCGCTAAAAGTTATTATGTTAAAAAAACTTCTGGAAGAATAATTGTCATTCCGAGTAGTATTCCTGTAGTCAAAGTCGTGGAAAGAAGTAAAAATGCTTCTCTCCTTCCGAAAGATATATATCAGAAAATCATTAATTTTAAGTCTCAAGGCTATAAAGTAATTGGTGCAAATTCAATAATTACTAAAGTAAAAGGTTTAGACCTTATAGTCCAATCTCTTATCTATCTAGATAATTCCGTTGCTGTTTTTGTCGGAGGTGGAGATGAAGAAAAAAAACTAAAAGATTTAAGCCGAAAGCTCAATGTTTATGATAGGTGTCTATTCGTTGGTTTCCAAAGTGATCCGATCCCATTTCTCCCTTATTATGACGTTTATGCTGCACCTAGTATTAGTGAGTCCTTTGGCTTAAGTTTGTTCGAAGCTATTGCTTGTAGGGTGCCCGTCGTCTGCAACTCACTTCCGGTATTTAAAGAGTTGTTGACAGATGACTCTGTTTATTTTATGGATAATACCATTGATTCATTTGTTAAATCCGTAAATAATGCATTTAATGTTGATAATGAATTTCTCCAAAACGCCTATGATTTAGTTCATAATAATTACGATTCACGCGTTATAGCTGATGAATATAAAAAGTTATATAGTGAGATAATTGGAAATGTTAAAATTTAGTGTGTTGATGTCCCTATATAATAAAGAAGATCCGGCTTATCTTCGTGCCTCTTTGGAAAGCTTAGATAATCAAACCCTCTTGCCAACAGAAGTGGTTATTGTTTTTGATGGGCCAATTAATTCTGAGCTTGAGAGTGTTATTGATGAATTTAAGCCTTGCCTGAATGTTATAATTTTTAAATTGCCTGAAAATGTTGGTTTGGGAAATGCTTTAAACTGCGGCTTAAAGCACTGCAAATATGATTTGGTTGCTAGAATGGATACCGATGACATTTGTTTACCAAACCGCTTTGAACAGCAGATCTTAGAATTTGAAAATGAACCTAACCTTGTTCTGCTCGGTTCATCCATTCTTGAGTTTTCCGGTTCTGTGAATAACATCATTGGTGAAAGAGTTGTACCAATTACATCAGAAGATATCGGAGAGTTTTCAAAACGGAAGAATCCATTCAATCATATGACAGTCGTTTTCCGTAAAAACGTTATAACTAATGTTGGTGGTTATATACACCACCCTTTAATGGAAGATTACAATCTTTGGCTGAGGGTTATTTCCGCAGGTTATCTTACCAGAAATATCGCCCAACCTCTTGTTCTAGCTCGCGTTGGGAGAGGGATGTTGAAAAGAAGATCTGGTGCGAAATATATTAAAAGTGAATATCAATTAGCATTGTTGAAACATAAACTAAAATTACAAAATATTATTTCAGCTACAATGATTTTTTTGATGCGATCATTACCACGTATGCTACCGCTAGCGGTACTATCTGCCATCTATAAGTTAAATCGTAAGATCAAAAATTCTTGAACATCACTTCAAAATTTATTTAGGATGATTTAATTTAAATTTTCAATATTTCATTATCTTTTTCATGACAATTTTTAAGGTAGTTTGTAACCAATGGTTTCACTTCTTCAGAAGATTGTTATGGATGCGATAGGTTCCTCCTCTCGAAAACTCATGTACAATGCTGGTGTTCATTTGTATAGCCCAGCTTGTATAAACTCACTAATTACATGGGTTTAGACCACAAACTGAGCAATCAACTATTTCAGACAGGAGTTGCTAATGTCCAAACAACAGATCGGCGTTGTCGGTATGGCGGTAATGGGCCGTAACCTCGCGCTTAACATTGAAAGCCGTGGTTATTCCGTTTCAATTTTTAACCGTTCAGGCGACAAAACTGATGAAGTGATCGCTGAAAACCCGGGTAAAAATTTAGTTCCGCATTACAGCGTCGAAGAGTTTGTTGACTCGTTGGAAAAACCGCGTCGTATCCTGCTGATGGTGAAAGCGGGCGAAGCAACAGACAAAACCATTGCTTCATTGACTCCGCACCTTGATAAGGGCGACATCCTGATCGATGGCGGCAACACCTATTACAAAGACACGATTCGCCGTAACCGTGAACTGTCTGAGCAAGGTTTCAACTTCATCGGTACCGGCGTTTCCGGCGGTGAAGAGGGCGCATTGAAAGGTCCTTCCATCATGCCTGGTGGTCAAAAAGAAGCTTACGCGCTTGTTGCCCCAATCCTCGAGCAAATCGCTGCTCGTGCTGAAGATGGCGACGCTTGTGTTGTTTACATCGGTGCTGATGGTGCGGGTCACTATGTGAAGATGGTTCACAATGGCATCGAATATGGCGACATGCAGCTGATCGCTGAAGCTTATTCTCTGTTGAAACAGTCACTAGGCCTAACTAACGAAGAGCTGGCTAGCACCTTCGTTGAGTGGAACAAAGGCGAGCTCAGCAGCTACCTGATCGATATCACCAAAGACATCTTCACCAAGAAAGACGAAGAAGGTAAATATCTGGTGGATGTGATTCTGGACGAAGCAGCTAACAAAGGTACTGGTAAGTGGACCAGCCAGAGCTCTCTGGATCTGGGTGAACCACTGACTCTTATCACTGAATCTGTATTCGCTCGTTATTTGTCTTCCCTGAAAGATCAGCGCGTTGCGGCATCCAAAGTACTGACTGGCCCAACCGTTAAACCTTTCGCTGGCGAGAAAGCAGAGTTTATCGAGAAAATCCGTCGTGCTCTGTACCTGGGTAAAATCGTTTCTTACGCTCAAGGCTTCTCACAGCTGAAAGCGGCTTCTGACGAAAATAACTGGGATCTGAACTACGGCGAAATCGCTAAGATCTTCCGCGCTGGTTGTATCATCCGTGCTCAGTTCTTGCAGAAAATCACTGATGCTTACGCAGAAAACGCGTCAATTGCTAACCTGCTGTTGGCTCCGTACTTCAAAAACATTGCTGACGAATACCAGCAAGCGCTGCGTGATGTAGTCTCTTATGCTGTTCAGAACGGCATCCCGACTCCGACATTCTCTGCTGCGATCAACTACTATGACAGCTACCGTTCTGCGGTTCTGCCAGCTAACTTGATTCAGGCACAGCGTGACTACTTCGGTGCACATACTTACAAACGCACTGATAAAGACGGCGTGTTCCACACCGAGTGGTTGGATTAAGTTAAATTCACTCGTTGCTGATTAATAATCATACGACCCTTTAAGTGGGTCGTTTTTTTATTTGCTTTACTGACTCAGCAGGAATGCTAAAAGTTATTTCTGGGTATTATTAATTTCAGAATCTGTTGAGTTTCGGTGCAATCCGAACAAAATACCTATTTTTCAGTTAGGTATTCCTGAAATTACAAGCTTATAATTACTTCACGCATAGAATTGCTTAAATATTTTGCTTAGGGTGACCATGAATCAAGATAACAACGATGGGATGAGAAGACGCATCAACGATGCTGATGACTCTATTGATATAATTGATCTTTTTATGCAGCTTTGGCGTGGGAAGTTGACAATTATTATTTGTGCAATTTTAACAGTAGCCATTGCTACAACTTACTTAATCGTTGCTAAAGAAAAATGGACTTCTGAAGCTATTGTGACTTACCCGGACTCCGGGCAAGTTGCAAACTATACGAATGCTATGGGAATTCTGTATAGCCAAAATCCTGCAATTTCTGAAGTTCAGCAGCGCTTTTTTGGACGGTTTAACTCAGCTATTTCTGCATTATCCGAACAACTTAATAACCAAGCTTCGCCTGAAAAGTTAATCATAACTCCTGCTGCTAAAGACCAGCCGCTGCCCATTAAGATAAGCTATACGGCCTCAAGTGCAGGTGACGCGCAAAAGACACTCACTACTTATATCCAACAAATCAATAAGCGCGTAGTCAACGAGCTTGATGATGATTTACAGTCGAGCATCAATTCGAAAATTGGTGACTTGAAAGAAGACTTAGCAACCAAAGAAAAGGTTGCTCAGGAGAAGAAAGATAAACGTCTTGAGATCCTAAATCAGGCACTGATTGTTGCTGAGCAGTCCAATACTAAAAATACGATTGTGCAACAAGCTGAAAATTTATCTGAAGATACCCTGTTTGCTTTAGGTAGTGATGCGCTTTCATCTATTATAAAGAATGAAGCTACGCGTCCGTTGCCACTGGATGGGTCCTACTACGACGCCCGCCAGTCACTTTTGGCTATTAGCGCATTAAAGTCTAAGCCAGACTCCACGTATTCTTTCCGCTATGTGATGAAGCCGAACCTGCCTATTCGCCGTGATAGTCCGAAAAAAGGTGTGATATTAGTGCTGGGTGCATTAGTCGGTGTTATTCTTGGTGCAGGTGTTGTCTTAGGGCGTAATATCTTTAGAAATTACTCTCGCCAATCGTAATTGTTAAGCTGATAAAAAAGGCCGGTTTATTTAATAAACCGGCCTTTTTTTTATTTAAAAATCACTTAATTACTTCTTATGCCTTTGACGCAAATTCTCAATCACCGTGCTCAGGTTCAAATCTTGATCCTGTAATAGCACTAACAAGTGGTACACCAAATCAGACGCTTCGTTAGTGAGTTCGAAACGGTCATTGACCGTGGCGGCGAGGGCGGTTTCGACGCCTTCTTCACCGACTTTTTGCGCGATGCGCTTAGTGCCGCTGGCGTAGAGTTTGGCGGTATACGAACTCTCTGGGTCGGCGTTTTTGCGCGAAGCCAACAGTTCTTCCAGTTGGAAGAGGAATCCCCAGTCGGTTGCGGCAGGATGGAAGCAGCTATTGTTACCTTTGTGACAAGTCGGGCCGATAGGGTTGACCAGCGCCAGTAGGGTGTCGTTGTCACAGTCGGGATAGATGCTGGCCAGATTGAGGAAGTTGCCCGAACTTTCGCCTTTGGTCCACAAACGCTGTTTGGTTCGAGAATAGAAAGTGACTTTGCCCGAAGCCTGAGTCACTGTCAGCGCCTCCTGATTCATGTAGCCCATCATCAATACTTCACCGGATACCACGTGTTGAACAACAACAGGCATCAGATTATCGACTTTTTCCCAGTCCAGCTGGGCAATCTGCTCTTCACTTAAACGCGCGTTATTCAAAGTTTCATTACTCACAAGCGGATCTCCACGCCATTTTCGGCCAGATAGCTCTTCAGCTCGCCGATATTAATTATTTGTTTGTGGAACACGGATGCCGCCAGTGCGCCATCAACGTTGGCTTGTAAAAATGCATCGAGGAAGTGCTGCGGCGTGCCCGCACCGCCTGACGCGATCAGAGGAACGCGGCAAACGTCGCGAATCAACTGCAACTGCTGCAAATCATAGCCATTGCGCACGCCATCCTGATTCATCATGTTCAGCACAATTTCGCCCGCACCGCGTTCCTGCACTTCTTTTACCCAATCCTGCGTCTGCCAAGTGGTAACCTTGGTACGTGCTTCATCGCCGGTAAACTGGTGAACCTGATAGCTACCGGTCTCGGCGTCGTGCCAAGTGTCGATGCCGACCACGATGCACTGCACGCCAAAGCGATCCGCCAGTCGGGTGATCAGCGTTGGGTCGGCCAGTGCAGGGGAGTTGATGGAAATCTTATCCGCGCCAAACTGTAAAATCTGCGCCGCGTCTTCTGCACTTTTAATCCCGCCCGCCACGCAGAAAGGAATGTCGATCACTTCCGCCACGCGAGATACCCAGCTTTTATCCACCACGCGCCCGTCGGAAGAGGCGGTAATATCATAAAACACTAATTCGTCGGCACCTTCTTCCGCATAGCGTTTTGCCAGCGGCACGATGTCGCCGATGATTTCGTGATTGCGGAACTGCACGCCTTTGACTACCTGACCGTTTTTAACATCCAGGCAGGGGATTATCCGTTTTGCCAGCATGAAATTGCCTCCGTCACGCTAAATTTGCCGTCGAGCAGTGCGCGCCCGACAATCACGCCTGTTACGCCGCTATCGCGCAGTTGGGCGATATCATCCAAATTACCAATGCCGCCTGATGCCTGAAATGCCACTTGCGGATAACGCGCCGTGACTTCGCGATACAGCTCCACGTTCGAGCCGGCGAGGGTGCCGTCGCGGGAGATATCCGTGCACAGCACGTGCTTGAGGCCGAAAGGCAGATACTGCTCGACCACTTGTTCCAGTGTGGCGTTGGAGTTCTCCTGCCAGCCGCTGATGGCCACGTTTTTCGTGCCGTGCTCATCAATACGCACGTCAAGCGCCAAAACCAGCACATCAGCGCCAAAACGGCTAAACCAGCCTTGAACTGTCTCAGGGTCTTTTACCGCCGTTGAACCGACAACCACGCGGGTTGCGCCCGCAGACAACAGCGCTTCGACATCCTGCTCGGTGCGAATACCGCCGCCGACTTGTACGGGCACGCTAACGCCAGCCAGCAGTTTTTTTAGCAGTGGGATTTGGCGGGCCGCCGGGTCTTTCGCGCCGGTCAAATCCACTAAGTGCAGCACTTCGGCACCCTGTTGCTGATAATCTTGCAGTCGTGGCAGCGGGTCGCTGCCGTAATCACGTTGCTGACCATAATCGCCCTGATGCAAACGCACCACGCTGCCATCAATTAAATCTAAAGCGGGAATAATCATGGTGCTTACATCTCCAGAAAATTTTTCAACAGCTGTGCGCCTGCTGCACCGGAACGCTCGGGGTGGAACTGCACGCCGAAGAAATTATCTTTTTGCACGGCGGCGGTGAAGGCCTCGCCGTAAAGCGTCTGCGCGATGGTGTTTTCGCAGATTGGCATCGCATAGCCGTGGACGAAATAGAAGTAAGCGTTCTCGTCAATCCCGCGGAACAAGTGGCTGTCAGCGTTAGCAATCACCTGGTTCCAGCCCATGTGCGGCAGAGGTAAACCTAAGTCCTGCATGCGTTGCACCGGCGTATCAATAATCCCCAGAGTCGCCACGCCCCCGCTCTCATCACTGCCCGAACCAAGCAGCTGCATACCTAGGCAAATGCCCAGCACAGGCTGAGTACAAGCCTTGATTAAGTCGATTAACTCGCGCTGCTCAAGCTGATCCATGGCAGCCTGAACCGTGCCGACGCCGGGTAAAAAAAGCTTATCGGCGTGTAAAACAATCTCAGGGTCACGGCTGACCTGCGGCTCATAACCCAGACGCTGGACCGCATATTTCACTGAAGAGAGGTTGGCACAGCCGGTATCAAGGATAACGACATTCATCAAAGCACTCCTTTCGAGCTCGGCAGGGTGTTGCCGTCAACGCGGATCGCCTGGCGCAGTGTGCGGCCAAAGGCTTTGAACAGGCTTTCCACGCGGTGGTGATCGTTTTTGCCCTTAGTGCGCAGGTGCAGGGTACAGGCCATGGCGTAAGAAAGTGAGCGGAAGAAGTGCTCCACCATCTCGGTACTAAGATCGCCTACGCGCTGATAGTTGAACTCCGCTTTGTATTCGAGGTGCGGGCGGCCAGAGATGTCCAGCGCGCAGCGAGCCAAACACTCGTCCATCGGCAACACGAAGCCGAAACGGCCAATGCCGCGTTTATCGCCCAGTGCCTTGTTCAAGGCTTCGCCTAGCGCCAGCGCGGTATCTTCAACCGTGTGGTGGTCGTCTATGTACAAATCACCTTTCACTTCAATATTCATGCGGAAGCCGCCGTGGGTGGCGATTTGGTCCAACATGTGGTCGAAGAAGCCGACGCCGGTGCGAATTTTGCTGTCGCCTTCGCGATCCAGCCAGACATCTACGTCAATGGCGGTTTCGCGCGTCACGCGGTTAACCTGGGCGTGGCGGTCGCGTTTGGTCAGCTGTTCAGCAATCGCTGGCCAGTTGAGCGTATCGCGCTGGTAACGTAAGCCAGCAATGCCCATATTGGCCGCCAGCTGCAGGTCCGTGTCACGGTCGCCAATCACATAGCTGTTAACGACGTCCATCACGCCGCTGTCCAGATAACCCTTCACCAGCTCGGTTTTCGGCTTACGGCACGCGCAGTGGTCAGCAGGCAAGTGCGGGCAAATCAGCACTTCGTCAAACACAATGCCTTGTGAAGTGAGGATCTGCATCATCAGGTTGTGAGGCGGGTCGAAGGTTTCTTGTGGGAAGCTCGCCGTACCTAAACCATCCTGATTGGTGATCATCACCAGTTTGAAGCCTGCGCCTTGCAGGGCCAGCAGAGCGGGGATCACTCCCGGTTCCAGCGCCAACTTATCCAGACGGTCTACCTGAAAATCTTCAGGCGGCTCGGAAATCAGCGTACCATCGCGGTCAATGAATAAGATCTTTTGTACTAACGGGCTCTGGCTCACATAGGCTCCTTGCTTGGGGCAAATTCATTATTAGTGGTTACTGCCGTCTGGCCTGCACCGGGCAGTGGGCGCAGTGCGTCGATGACTCGCTGGCACTCGGCACGGGTGCCTACGGTAATGCGTAAGCAGCCGGAAAGACCCGGTTGTTTATTCTGATCACGTAAGATAATGCCCTGATCCCACAGTGTTTTAAAGACCTGACTGGAAGCAGTGAAGCGAGCCAGCACGTAGTTGGTTTCGCTGGTAAATACCTGTTCTACGCAGTCGCACTGATTTAATTGGTCGATCAGCCAGCCACGGGTTTTACTGATCTCTGATACCCGCGCACGCATAACCGCCAAGCCTTCATCACTCAGCGCCTGCGCGGCAATGTCGGCGACCGGCGTTGCCAGTGGATAAGGTGCGATCACTTTCATTAATAGAGCAATCAGTTCACTGCTGGCTAAGGTGAAGCCACAGCGCAGTCCGGCCAGAGCAAAGGCTTTGGAGAGGGTGCGCAGCACGGCGAGGTGCGGATACTCTTGCAGCCAGCCGGCGACCGAGGCCTGCGGGCAGAACTCAATATACGCTTCATCTATAGCAACAATCGCCTTGCCGCGCGTGAATTCCAGCACGGCTCGCAAATCATCGGGATTGATCAGGTTGCCGGTCGGGTTGTTTGGGCTACAGATATAGACCAGCTTTACGCCGTCGAGCGCCGCCTCTATGGCAGGCAGGTTCAGCGACCAGTCTTCATTGGCGTCAACCGTGCGACCTTCCACGCCGATAGTCTCGGCGCTGACGCTGTACATGCCGTAAGTAGGCGGGCAATAAAGGATGGCGTCTTTGCCCGGCTCGCAGAACGCGCGGATCAGCAACTCAATGCCTTCGTCGGCGCCACGGCTGACGATTACCTGACTGGCATCCAGACCGGCGTAGGCCGCGTAGCGCTCCACCACCAGCTTCGGCTGGCATTCTGGGTAGCGGTTGAAAGTCTGCGCGGTGAGTTCGAACTGCGGAGCCAGCGGGTATTCATTGGCATTTAACCAGACATCGCCATTGCCACCCAGACGACGAGCTGACTGATAAGGTGTCAGCTCGCGAACGTTTTTACGGGCCTGCGCCTGAACGCTGAGATTGCTTTTATCACTCATTGTCCTTGCTCCTTCAGCGCATTGACGCGCAGGGTTACGGCATTTTTGTGAGCAGTCAGTTGTTCAGCCTGCGCCAGCGTCTCGATGGTGGTCGCCAGACCCAGCAAGCCCTGCGGCGTAAGCTGTTGTACCGTCATGCGTTTCTGGAAATCCGCCAGCCCGAGGCTTGAGTAAGTGGCGGTATACCCATAGGTCGGCAGCACGTGGTTGGTGCCCGAGGCGTAGTCTCCGGCAGATTCCGGTGACCAGTCACCGAGAAACACCGAGCCCGCGCTGGTGATGCTGTCTACCAAGGCTTCCGGCTCGCGGGTTTGTAAAATCAGGTGCTCCGGGCCGTAGGCGTTACTGATTTCAATACACTGTGCTAAGTCTTTCGCCACGATTAGGCGGCTGCTTTCCAGCGCCTGGCGGGCAATTTCTTTGCGCGAAAGCAGGGCAAGCTGACGCTCTACGGCTTCGGCCACGGCTTTTGCCATCTCCAGACTAGGCGTCAGCAGCACCACCTGTGAATCCGGGCCGTGTTCTGCTTGCGACAACAGGTCAGAAGCCACGAAGTCAGGCGTTGCGCCACTGTCGGCAATCACCAGCACTTCGGACGGTCCGGCTGGCATATCAATCGCCGCGCCATTGAGGCTTTGGCTAACTTGACGCTTGGCTTCGGTGACGTAGGCATTGCCCGGCCCGAAGATTTTAGCCACTTTAGGCACGCTTTCTGTCCCGAAGGCCAGAGCGGCGATGGCCTGCGCGCCGCCGAGTTGGTAAACCTCACTGACGCCACACAGCTTGGCGGCATATAAGATTTCATCGGCAATCGGTGGCGGTGAGCACAGCGTCACACGCTGACAGCCCGCAATCGCGGCAGGCGTCGCTAACATTAATACCGTCGATACCAACGGCGCAGAGCCGCCAGGAATATACAGGCCTACCGACTGAATCGGGCGGGTCAGCTGCTGGCAGCGCACCCCCGGCTGGGTTTCAATATCTACCACCGCCAGCTTTTGCGCTTCGTGGAAGGTGGTGATATTGCGTACCGCGTGCGCCATCGCCTGTTTCACGTCGTCGCCAAGGCGAGCCGAGGCGTCTTCGATTTGCCGGGCGGTGACGCGAATGTCGGCGACATCGGTTTTATCGAATTTGGCGCAATACTCGCGTAAGGCGCTGTCGCCTTCGTTGCGAACGCGGCTAAGGATCTCGCTGACTGACTCGGTGATTCGGTCAGAGGCGGAGATTGCCGGACGAGTCAGCAAATCGCGACGCTGCTCTTCGCTACACTGCTGCCAGTCTATAGGGGTGCTGAACGCGGTTGGCTGCATGGTCTTACTCCATCATTTTTTCGATTGGTAAGACCAATATGGAGCTGGCGCCGAGGGCTTTCAGCTTTTCCATGGTTTCCCAGAACAGGGTTTCACTGCTGACCATGTGCATCGCCACGCGCTGCTGGTCGCCCGCCAGAGGCAGAATAGTAGGGCGCTCGGCACCTGGCAGCAGGCTGATGATTTCGTCCAGACGCTCGCTTGGCGCGTGCAACATAATGTATTTGGATTCGCGAGCCTGAATCACGCCCTGAATACGGGTCATCAGGCGGTCGATCAGCAGCTGTTTCTCTTGCGGCATTTCGCCGTCGCGCTGAATCAGACAGGCTTTCGAACGGTAAATGACTTCCACTTCGCGCAGGCCGTTGGCTTCTAAGGTTGCGCCGGTAGAGACCAAGTCACAAATGGCGTCGGCCAGACCGGCGCGCGGTGCCACTTCGACAGAGCCGTTCAGCAGGCAGGATTTGAACTCTACGCCTTGCTTGTCGAGGTACTGTTTAAGGATGTGTGGGTAAGAGGTGGCGATACGGGCATTTTGCAGGCTTTGCGGGCCGGTGTAGTCGCAGTCCAGTGGGGTGGCCAATGAGAGGCGGCAGCCGCCGAAGTCCAGACGACGTAGGGTGAAGTAACGCGGGTCTTCGCCCTGTGCGCGGCGGTTCAGCAGCTCTTCTTCCAGCACGTTTTCGCCGATAATGCCTAAGTCCACCACGCCGTCCATCACCAGCCCTGGGATATCGTCATCGCGCACGCGCAGGATATCGATCGGCATATTCTCTGCGAAAGCGATCAGGCGTTGCTCTTGCAGGTTAATTTTGATCCCACAGCGTGCCAGCAGTTCGCGTGAATCGTCGCTCAGGCGACCTGACTTCTGCATTGCTATCCGTAAACGTGATTTATCCAACATAAAAACCTCGACCTTATAAGTATTTAATTTTGTTGTGTTTGCTTAATTCTTTCTGAAGGGGGAGGGGCAAAAAAAAACCCTCGGAAGTCAATCTTCCGAGGGCTCTCTTTAGGTTCTGCGCCACTGGAAGATCTAAACAGTCTCCCAGCACCAAACGCCTGAAAGACTAGTCAGGGTGATGGTGATGATGGTGGTTGAACAGAACGTTAGTCATGAGTCTTTCTCTTATTGGTGGTGCTTAGTGTTTTAACTGCGTCGTCAATGCCATTAAAGGTATCATTCACAGCGCGTATCAATTCTTGTGTCAATAAAACTAAACTATGAGGTAGCCGCGACGCAACCTTTTTTTAGGAAGATAAATTTTTCTTATCACCGGCGCTACTTTCATCTAAAACGTGAATGATCGCGTAGGAGAACCAGTCTGTAACATTTATAAGAAAAAGCTGACAGCTTCCGACATTGCCTGAACGAATGAACAGGCATAAATTGTTAAACTAAGTGGGATGAGAACTTTTCGGCCTTGATCATGCAGGAACGCATGGCGCGAACAGAATGGAGTAATAAATGAAAAAAGTCGCAATAGTGGGGTTGGGGTGGTTAGGTATGCCACTCGCAATGTCTCTGGCCATGAAGGGGTATGAGGTTGTCGGCAGTAAGACCACGCCGGACGGCGTCGACGCCGCGCGCATGTGTGGTATCAACTGTTTCCCTCTGGTCTTTAAGCCGGAGATGGAGTGTGAAGCGGCCGATCTGGATGTACTATTAAATGTCGACGCGCTGATCATCACCTTGCCGGCGCGCCGGACGGTGGAGGGCAGTGAGCTCTATTTTCAGGCGGTTCAGCAGCTGGTGGACAGCGCGCTGGCGTACAATGTTGGCCGCATCATCTTTACTAGCTCGACATCTGTCTATGGTGATGGCACGGGAACCATGCGTGAGAACTCACCGCTGCGTCCGGTAACGCCAAGCGGCAGAGTGCTTGAGGAGCTGGAAAACTGGTTCCATCGCTTGCCTAATACCTCGGTTGATGTACTTAGACTGGCGGGGCTGGTGGGCGCGGATCGTCATCCGGGACGCTTCCTTGCCGGCAAGACCGACGTACAGGGCGGGGACGATGGCGTCAACTTGGTCCATCAGGATGATGTTATTCAGGCCATCACTCTTCTGCTCGGCTTGCCGAAGGGCGGACATACTTATAATTTGTGCGCGCCGGTGCATACCCAAAAACGTCATTTCTATCCTGCCTTTGCTCGCCAGCTTGGGCTTACGGAACCGCAGTTTGCTGAAGTTGCTGAAGGGCAGCCGAGCGGCAAGCTGATCGACGGCAGCCTCATCTGCAAAGAGTTGGGTTTCGAGTATCAATACCCAGATCCTGAAATGATGCCGGTTAGCTAATCTGCCGCAAGCTAATCAATCGGAAAACCCTCTTAAAAGCAGAGGGTTTTTTTTGGGTTTATAAATAAAGAAAACCGATTAATAAGAGTAAATAGGGTGATAAAACTTAGCTGTTAACGTTTTCAGTTGAGCTTTTAATTATTTATTGATCGATATTGGAGGGTTTTAATAACTCTTTAGATGACAAATTGGTGATGGATATTTTAATTCTTCTTTACTATTACTCTGCGAAATAAATTTTCACCGCCCTTGGCTACGCTTCTGCTAGCACTTTTTGGACCTAAAACCCCATGGCTTATGTTGCCTTAATAATAAAAATCCTAAGACTGGTCTGAGCTTTTACTCTTTGCTGGTCTAAATCCCCTTATGCATTCGGCACTAAAGTTTTTGTTTTCGGTGCCGATACCTCTCTTGCCCCTACATTGGGCCACTCACTTTACCGCCACTTCTGTATCCTCCCTGAGGGCAGAAGGTTTTGTGCTGCAAAAATTATTTGTTACACACCTTGACTTTATGCGCTTATAAAGCCGTACTTACTGACGCAATCCCCTCGTTTATCCCAGATTTACCCTGAAAAACCTTCCTAAACAGCACTCAATCTAGCCATTTTTGAATAAAAAGTTATTTTTCAGTCAATCTGGATTTATTGCTAATTCAGGTCTTAAATGTAGATTATAAATCTAAATAAAATGTGTTAATCATGTTTTTGTATGGTTAATTTCGCTTTAATTAGAAGTTGTACAAAATGATCTAAAAATGAATGAAAAAACGGGGCTGAGAAGGGATTTTAAGACGCATTTTTACTTTTGGTTAAATTCTGAGCTGATTTTTTACCCAAATCACTCTTTTTGGATAAAAATAAGTTTTATTTTTGTGATCTACGTCACACTTTATCCAAAATTCGCTGAGGCCTAGATTGTATGTGCTAATGATTCGGGGTTACATTTGCGTCGTATTAAGATTAATCCTAATAATGTATGTAAAAGCGTTTCACTGAATGACACGCAATCACAGCAACGGACCCTGCCGAAAAGCTACAACTGATAAATTATTAAATTTAATTAGCCGTGAAATTGTCACATTTATAGTTTACATCAGGAACTACTTTGTATTGGCGGTGAATATAAAACCGCGAGATAAACCTGTTTTGTCCTCGCAAACATTTCTTTGAAAAAATGAAATGTGATGTTCATCGTCCAATGAGCCAATTGTTTTGATAGTAAAAAAATACTCTGTCGGACTAAAAAACCAAGCAGTGATTATATCTATCAACCAGTTATGAATTCATAGCTGACGGTATGGGGTAAACAAGCATGTCAGAATTGCTTAAACATATTTATGACATCAATCTGTCATATTTGCTGTTAGCACAGCGGTTAATAAACGACGAAAAGGCTTCCGCGATGTTCCGGTTGGGGATCGACGATGTCATGGCTGACGCGTTAGCTGGCCTGACTTTGCCGCAAATGGTGAAGTTAGCTGAAACGAATCAGTTGCTGTGCCAGTTTCGTTTCGACGACAGCAAGACGATTGAGCGTTTGACGCAAGAGTCGCGAGTGGATGATTTACAGCAAATCCACACAGGTATTCTGTTGTCTAGCCATTTGCTGAAAGGGCTTTCAGCTAAAGACAGCAGCGCCTCTAAGAAAAGGGCATAACTATGTCCCTGATAAAAGCACCATCGACACCGAGAGAGGCTTCGGCCAAACCCGTCGAAAAAAGTATTGTTCAGGAAGCGCGGGATATTCAGTTAGCGATGGAATTGATTTCGCTGGGTGCCCGTTTACAGATGCTGGAAAGCGAAACGCAGCTTAGCCGTGGTCGGTTAATCAAACTCTACAAAGAGCTGCGTGGTAGTCCTCCACCGAAAGGGATGTTGCCGTTCTCCACCGATTGGTTCATGACGTGGGAACAAAACATTCACTCCTCGATGTTCTACAACGCCTACACCTTCTTGATGAAGAGCGGGCATTGCAATGGCGTTGAGGCGGTTATCAAGGCATATCGTCTGTATCTGGAGCAGTGTCCAGAGCAGCCGGGTGAAGCGCCGATTTTGGCCCTGACCCGTGCGTGGACATTGGTTCGATTTGTTGACAGCGGCATGCTGCAACTCTCTTCTTGCAACTGCTGCGATGGTTCTTTTATTACCCATGCACATCAGCCACGTCACGGTTTTGTGTGCAGTCTTTGCCAACCACCTTCACGAGCAGTAAAAAAACGTAAACTTTCCCCGGAAGCTGCCGATAGTACATCTCAAGAGCTGGACGAAAAGGTCAAGCGCGCAGTTTGAGATGATGTGGGCAGCAGAGTGCGACAGGTAACGTGATGATAAAGAGTGGTGAAATGCCACTCTTTACAATACCTCCCCAACATCCCCGATCGTTTTTTGTTGTCTCCTGACGATACAAAAACCTCAATTCTCTCCTCAAGCGCGCTTTCCCTGGTCTGGCCTATACCCAAAAGCCACATCGAATTAAGGAATTATCGTGCTAGTACTCATCGGTTACATCGTGGTCCTGGGCTCAGTCTTTGGCGGCTTCATGCTGGTTGGCGGCGAGCTGGGCGCGCTTTATCAGCCCGCAGAACTGCTGATCATCGGCGGCGCCGGTATTGGTGCGTTTCTGGTTGGTAACAACGGCAAAGCCATCAAATCAACGCTTCGCGCACTGCCGAAACTGTTCCGCGCATCGCGTTACAGCAAGGCGCTGTATATGGATCTGATGGCGCTGCTCTATCGTTTACTCGCCAAATCGCGCCAACAGGGGATGCTATCGCTGGAAAACGACATCGATAATCCGCAGGAAAGCGACATTTTCACTAATTATCCGCGCATTCTTGCCGATAAACATTTGGTGGAATTTCTCACGGACTATTTACGCCTGATGGTCAGCGGCAACATGAATGCTTTTGAAATCGAAGCGTTGATGGATGAAGAGATTGAAACCTACGAGCAAGAGAGCGAAGTGCCCGCCAACAGTCTAGCGCTGGTGGGGGATTCACTCCCGGCGTTCGGCATCGTGGCCGCGGTCATGGGGATTGTTCATACCCTGGCCGCCGCAGACCGTCCGGCGGCTGAGTTGGGTGCTTTGATTGCCCACGCGATGGTCGGCACCTTCCTTGGTATTTTGCTGGCCTACGGCTTTGTCTCCCCGCTGGCAGCAGTGTTGCGTCAGAAATGTGCTGAGAACACCAAGATGATGCAGTGCATCAAAGTGACTTTGCTTTCAAGCCTGAATGGCTATGCGCCGCAGATTGCCGTCGAGTTTGGTCGTAAAACGCTTTACACCTCCGAGCGTCCTTCATTCGTCGAACTCGAAGATCACGTTCGTCAGGTCAAATCGCCTAACAAGCAAGCGGAAGAAGAAAACGTATGAAGCATCAGAGTCATCCCATCGTTGTGGTGCGCAGGAAAAAGGCCAAGCACGGCGGCGGGCATCACGGCGGGTCGTGGAAGATTGCTTATGCCGACTTTATGACGGCGATGATGGCATTCTTCCTGGTGATGTGGCTTATCTCCATTTCCAGCCCGAAAGAGCTGGTGCAGATTGCTGAATACTTCCGTACGCCATTGGCCGTGGCCATTACCAATGGTCCGCGCAGCAGTGACGCCACCAGCCCGATTCCGGGCGGCGGGGATGACCCAACCCAGCAGGATGGCGAAGTGCATAAGATGATCCAGTCGCAGGGCGACCAGCGTGAAATCGGTGATTTGCAGCGCCTGCAAGAGAAGCTAGAGCAGATGCTGATTTCCGATCCGCGTCTGAAAGATTTGCGCCCGCACCTGATGATTAACCTCACGGAGCAGGGGCTGCGTATCCAGATTATCGATAGCCAGAACCGCCCGATGTTCCAACTGGGCAGCGCCACGGTAGAGCCTTATATGCGCTATATCTTGCGGGCGATTGCTCCGGTGCTGGATGATTTTCCCAACAAGATAAGCCTCGCCGGTCATACCGATGATATGCCGTACGCCATGGGCGAACGCGGCTACAGCAACTGGGAACTGTCGACCGATCGCGCCAACGCCTCGCGCCGTGAATTAACCGCCGGTGGCCTGAGCGAAGGCAAAGTGCTGCGCGTGATGGGCATGGGTTCCACCATGCAGCTGAAAGACCATCCGTCCGGCGACGCGATTAACCGTCGCATCAGTATTTTAGTGCTGAATAAACATGCCGAAGAGGCCATCGAGCGCGAAAACAGCGAGGGTGAAGCCGTCACCATTAGCGACGCGGGCGAATTGAAAAAGATGGTTCCGGGCAGTGACACTCAGGCTCCGGCCCCGGTTGAGCCACCAAGCGCCAAGGCGTCATCGGCTTTCGCGCCGCACCTGACATCCAAGGAACCGCCAACAGAATCAACAACACCACCAACATCAGGGCAATCTTTACCGACGCAGCCCTCACAAGAACAACAACAACCCAAGAGTGAGACGGTGACTCCGGAAAGTTCTTCTTCGTCTAACAGACCAACCACGGCGATCCCTGCCGCGGCGGACGTTACGGCGCAACCGGCATCATCGGCAAGCCGCGATTCACAGCAGAGGTGATCACGTGAGCATGGATATTAGTGATTTTTACCAAACGTTTTTCGATGAAGCAGACGAACTGCTGGCGGATATGGAGCAACACCTGTTGCTGCTTGACCCCCAGACGCCTGATATCGAGCAGCTCAACGCGATTTTCCGCGCGGCGCACTCGATTAAAGGCGGGGCCGCCACCTTTGGATTCTCAGTTCTGCAGGAAACCACCCATTTATTGGAAAACCTGCTCGACGGTGCACGACGCGCAGAAATGAGCCTGAGCACTGACATCATCAACCTGTTTTTGGAAACGAAAGACATTATGCAGGAGCAACTGGACGCCTATAAATCCTCTCAGGACCCTGATGCTGAAAGCTTCGAATACATCTGCGCCGCGCTGCGCCAACTGGCGCTTGAAGCTCAAGCACAGCTGCAGGGCGCACCGACGGTCGATCTTCACGTTGTGACGGAGTCAGCGGCGGTGAACTCTGCGCCGACGGCGGCCTCGAGCGGCGGTTTACGCATTCTGCTTTCTGGCTTGAAAGAGGCCGAAGTGCCGCTGATGCTGGAAGAGCTGGGCAATCTTGGCGATGTGCAGGACGCCGTACAGACAGCGAATAGCGTCGAAGCGACCCTCAACACCACGCTGAGCGAAGACGACATCAGCGCCGTGCTTTGCTTTGTTATCGAACCTGAACAAATCAGCTTTAGCCAGCCCGCCGCCAATGACGTCGAGCCGGCCGTTGCTGAACCACAGGCCGTGGCCGCGCAACCTGTCGCGCCAATTGAGGAGGCCGCGCCGCGCGCTGCGCCCGCTCTGGCTGTCGTGCCTGACTCGGCGCCACCGGCGAAAGCGCGCGCGCCAAAAGCCGCTGAATCAACCAGCATCCGCGTGGCGGTTGAGAAGGTGGATCAGCTGATTAACTTAGTCGGCGAATTGGTCATAACCCAGTCTATGCTGGCCCAGCGTTCTGACCTGCTGGACCCGGTGGCCCACAGCGATTTGCTCAACAGTATGGGGCAGTTGGAGCGCAACGCGCGTGACCTGCAAGAGTCGGTGATGTCCATTCGTATGATGCCGATGGAGTACGTTTTCAGTCGCTTCCCGCGTCTTGTCCGTGACCTTGCCAGCAAGCTGAACAAGCAGATTGAATTGACGCTGCTCGGCAGTTCGACCGAGCTGGACAAGAGCCTGATCGAAAGAATCATCGACCCATTAACCCACCTGGTGCGTAACAGTCTGGACCACGGCGTGGAGTCTCCCGACGTGCGTATCGCCAACGGCAAGCATCCGACGGGCAATCTGACCCTTTCCGCAGAACATCAGGGCGGGAATATCTGCATTGAAGTGGTAGATGACGGTGCGGGTCTGAACCGCGAGAAGATTTTGGCCAAAGCCGCGTCGCAGGGGATGAACGTCAACGACAATATGAGTGATGAAGAAGTCGGGATGCTTATCTTCGCGCCAGGTTTCTCGACTGCGGAAAAAGTGACTGACGTTTCAGGCCGTGGCGTGGGCATGGACGTGGTGAAACGAAATATCCAGGAGATGGGCGGTCACGTTGAAATCCATTCTCAACAGGGTAAAGGCACCACCATCCGCATTCTTCTGCCGTTGACGCTGGCGATTCTGGACGGTATGTCCGTCAAAGTCGGCGAAGAGGTGTTTATCCTGCCATTAAACGCGGTGATGGAATCTCTGCAACCTTTGGCTGAAGACTTACATCCGCTGGCCGGTGGCGAGCGCGTTCTGCAAGTGCGTGGCGAATATCTGCCGCTGGTCGAGTTGTACAACGTGTTTGACGTGACCGGGGCGAAAACCGAGGCGACGCAGGCCATCGTGGTGATCCTGCAAAGTGCCGGACGCCGCTACGCGCTGCTGGTGGATCAGTTGATCGGTCAGCATCAAGTGGTGGTGAAAAACCTCGAGAGTAACTATCGCAAAGTACCGGGGATTTCCGCCGCGACCATTTTGGGCGACGGCAGCGTGGCGCTGATTGTTGATGTATCAGCCCTGCAGGCGCTTAACCGTGACAAACGTGCCGTAGACTCGGCCGTTGCATAAAAAATTTAAAACGAAAAAGCCCTCACTGGTGACGCCGGTGAGGCTCAATTTTAGCCGAACGATGAAGGGTGAATAACATGGCCGGACTTGCAACCGTGACAAAAATGGCAGGTGAAACGGTAGGACAGGAATTCCTGATTTTTACGCTGGGTGATGAAGAATACGGTATCGATATTCTCAAAGTGCAGGAGATCCGTGGTTACGATCAGGTAACCCGTATCGCCAACACCCCGGCATTCATCAAGGGCGTCACCAACCTGCGCGGCGTCATCGTTCCAATTATCGACCTGCGGGTGAAGTTCGCCCAGCAGAACGTTGAATATAATGAAAACACCGTGGTTATCGTGCTGAACTTCGAAAACCGGGTAGTGGGTATTGTGGTTGACGGCGTGTCTGACGTGCTGTCGCTGACTCAGGAGCAAATTCGCCCTGCGCCAGAGTTCGCGGTAACGCTTTCTACCGAATACTTAACCGGCCTTGGTTCACTGGGCGATCGGATGTTGATTTTGGTCGACATCGAGAAGTTGCTGAGCAGCGAAGAAATGGCACTGGTAGAGAGTGTGGCAAAAGCTTGATTTTGCCATTGGGGGCTGTGAGCCCCCAATCCCCCGTTTTGGTTTTTCATTTCAAAGTTAAATCTAAATTCAAATTCAAGGTCGTGGGCGTCGGCCCACACCGACCAAGGGAGGCGTAAACGCGCCTCCCTTGGAACCCTGCGTTTTTTCTGCTGCGAAGCCTCGCTCTTCCAGTAGCAAAAAAACGCAGGATTCCAAAGGGTTTCGTTTAAAACCCTTTGGGCCCGTGTGGGCGGCGAGCCCACGGTTTAGAAGTTAAGTTTTCAGCGGTTTTACAAAACCGCTCTCAAGTTATACATCGCCCTGCCGATAACCCTCTGTAGATGAATTAATGGAAAAAGGCACAACATGATGTTTAAGCGTATGAAAGTGGTCACGGCCATCGTTGTCTTACTGGTGGTCTTTGGGGCGTTACAGTTGGTTTCTGGTGGGCTGTTCTTCAAATCGCTTAAAACCGATAAAGATAACTTCGCCACTTCGCAGCAAATTCGTGTGCAGCAGGCTGAGCTAAATGCCAGTTGGATTTATCTTCTGCAAACCCGTAACACCCTCAACCGCGCGGGCATTCGCTTTATGCTCGATGCCAACCAAATGGGGAGTGGGGCGACAGTTAAAGAGCTTATCGACGTCGCGCAAAAGGATTTGAAAGTTGCCGGCGAGCACTACGCCAAATATCAAAAAATTCCTAGCGATGCGAGCCAGAATCCGGCATTAGCGGCTGATATTAAAAAGAATTATGACGTTCTTAACGGCGCGCTGAGCGAGCTGATTGACCTTATCGGCTTGGGACGCATCAATGACTTCTTCGAACAGCCGACCCAGCAATATCAGGACGGATTTGAGAAAGCGTTCGTCAACTATATCGACCAAAACGACAAACTGTATAACCACGCGGTTAACGTCAGCGAAAACTCCTTTAGCAGCTCACTTTGGGTGCTGGGTGTGATCCTGACGGTGCTGGTGCTGTTTATCGGCCTGGCGTGGTTCGGCGTGCAGCGCGTGTTAGTTCACCCACTGCGTTCACTGGTGGAAAGCATTCAGCACATTGCTCGCGGCGACTTGACGCAGGAAGTGACGGTGGAAAGCCGTAACGAAATTGGTCTGCTGGCTGAAAGCATCAAAGACATGCAAAGCGAGTTGATCCGCACGGTGTCTGGCGTGCGTCAGGGCGCGGACGCTATCTATAGCGGCGCCAGTGAAATCTCTGCGGGTAACAACGATCTCTCTTCACGCACCGAACAGCAGGCGTCTTCTTTGGAAGAAACGGCCGCCAGCATGGAGCAACTGACCGCGACGGTGAAACAAAACGCCGAAAACGCGCGCCAGGCGAGCCAGCTTGCACTAAGTGCCTCCGAAACGGCGCAGAAGGGCGGCAAAGTGGTGTCTAACGTGGTGCAAACCATGAGCGATATCGCCGCTAGTTCGAAGAAAATTACCGACATTACCGGCGTTATCGACGGTATTGCTTTCCAGACAAACATTCTGGCACTGAACGCGGCGGTTGAAGCTGCCCGCGCCGGTGAGCAAGGCCGCGGATTTGCCGTGGTTGCTGGGGAAGTGCGCAGTCTGGCGCAGCGCAGCGCTCAGGCGGCGAAAGAGATTAAAGGCCTGATTGATGACTCGGTAAGCCGCATTAATACCGGTTCCGTTCTGGCCGAAAGCGCCGGTGAAACCATGAGTGATATGGTCAGCGCCGTCACCCGCGTGACCGACATTATGGGCGAAATCACCTCTGCTTCTGATGAACAGAGCCGTGGCATCGAGCAAGTGGCGCAGGCCATTACCGAAATGGACCGCGTAACCCAGCAGAACGCCGCGTTGGTTGAAGAATCAGCCTCGGCCTCCGCGGCGTTAGAAGAGCAGGCGAGCCTGTTGACGCAGTCCGTGGCGGTATTCAGCCTTGGACAGCATCAGGTGAATGTCGTTCGCCCGACCACTACCTCGGCCCGCCAGCCTTTGCTGACGCCAAATCTTTCTTCCACGCCAGCTGGCAAAGGTGCCGCCAGCAACAACCTGACTGAAAACTGGGAAACCTTCTAAGCAGTAAGTCATTGAGCATTTAACAGTAGCAATAGCATGACAGGGGCGGTTTCCGCCTCTGATGCGTCGGTAATGAGAGTAGGGAAAGCCATTTGGGCAACAGCAACAGAATCTGTCGTTTAAGGAGTCCGCATTATGAGTGCTCCTAATTCAAACCATGTTCCGGATAACGCGTCAATTATGGCGCAAATGATCCAACGGCTACCGCTGTCGGACATCCATTTTCGCCGTATCAGTGAGCTTATCTATCTGCGCGCCGGTATCGTTCTGGCGGATCACAAAAGAGAGATGGTTTACAACCGACTGGTTCGTCGATTGCGAATTCTAGGAATTAATGATTTTGGCCAGTATCTGGCGATGCTGGAAAGTGATGCGAATAGCGCCGAATGGCAGGCATTTATTAATGCTTTAACCACCAACCTGACGGCTTTTTTTCGCGAAGCTCATCATTTTCCTATTCTCGCTGAACATGCTCGCTCTCGGCCGAACAATTACAGCGTCTGGAGTACCGCCGCCTCAACCGGGGAAGAGCCTTACTCCATCGCCATGACCCTGAGTGAAGCACTGGGGCCAAGAATGGCCAGTTGCAGCATTCATGCCAGCGACATTGATACGCAGGTATTAGAGAAGGCCGTTGCTGGCGTCTACCGACAGGAAGAGTTGCGCACGCTCAGTGCCCAGCAGATGCAAAAGTTCTTCCTGAAAGGCACTGGCCCGCACAGTGGGTTGGTGCGCGTTCGCCCGGAGCTGGCGCAAATGGTGGCTTTTCAGCAGATCAACTTGCTGGCTGGCCACTGGCAGCTTAATGGGCCATTTGATGCGATTTTTTGTCGGAACGTGATGATCTACTTCGACAAACAGACGCAGGAAAAAATCTTACGCCGATTTGTTCCGTTACTAAAACCGGGCGGCCTGATGTTTGCCGGACATTCCGAAAACTTCAGCCAGATTAGCCGGGAATTTTATTTGCGTGGCCAAACTGTTTACGGTCTCGCCAAGGAGAGGTAATGAATAAAATCAGAGTGTTGAGTGTCGATGACTCGGCGTTGATGCGGCAGTTGATGACCGAAATTATCAACAGTCATCCGGATATGGAAATGGTGGCAACCGCGCCTGATCCGCTGGTTGCGCGCGACCTGATAAAAAAATTCAATCCGCAGGTTTTGACGCTGGACGTCGAAATGCCGCGCATGGATGGACTGGATTTTCTCGAAAAATTGATGCGCCTGCGCCCGATGCCGGTGGTGATGGTTTCTTCTTTAACCGGGCAGGGGTCGGAAATTACCTTACGGGCGCTGGAGCTGGGGGCCATTGATTTTGTCACCAAGCCGCAGTTGGGGATCCGAGAAGGCATGCTGGCCTATAGCGAACTGATTGCCGACAAGATCCGCACGGCGTCAAAGGCGCGGCTGAATAAGAACGTCAATGCTGATATGCCGCGCATGCTGAGCCATACGCCGCTGCTCAGTAGTGAGAAGTTAATTGCCATTGGCTCATCTACCGGCGGGACCGAGGCGATTCGCCACGTGTTACAGCCGTTGCCGCCGACCTGCCCGGCACTGATGATCACTCAGCATATGCCGCCTGGGTTTACCCGCTCTTTTGCTGACCGGCTGAACAAGCTGTGCCAAATCACGGTGAAAGAGGCGGAAGACGGCGAGCGTGTGCTGCCGGGACATGCTTACATCGCGCCGGGGGACAGGCATATGGAGCTGACCCGCAGCGGGGCAAACTATCAGGTCAAGTTGAACGACGGCCCGGCGGTGAATCGCCATCGCCCGTCGGTTGACGTGTTATTCCGTTCGGTGGCGCAGTTCGCCGGACGCAATGCTGTTGGGGTGATCCTGACAGGAATGGGCAATGACGGCGCTGCCGGCATGCTGGAGATGCACCGCGCCGGGGCCTATACCCTGGCACAAAACGAAGCCAGTTGTGTGGTGTTCGGGATGCCCCGTGAGGCGATCGCCTCCGGTGGGGTCAATGAGGTGGTGGATCTCAGCCAAATAAGCCAGCGCATGCTGGCACAAATATCAGCCGGACAGGCTTTACGTATTTAATTTTTCATCCCGCTAGGGTGATGAAGCAGCACAATTTAGGAGCACTAAAACATGGCCGATCCAAATCTGCGTTTTCTGGTGGTAGATGACTTTTCAACTATGCGCCGCATCGTGCGCAACCTGCTGAAAGAACTTGGTTTCCAGAATGTGGAAGAAGCCGAGGATGGCGTTGATGCACTGAACAAATTGCGTGCCGGTGGATTCGACTTCGTGGTGTCTGACTGGAACATGCCAAACATGGACGGTCTTGATCTGCTGAAAACTATCCGCGCCGACGCCGCATTGGCAAAAATGCCGGTGCTAATGGTCACCGCAGAAGCCAAGAAAGAGAACATTGTGGCAGCCGCTCAGGCTGGCGCCAGTGGCTATGTCGTTAAGCCATTTACTGCCGCGACTCTGGAAGAGAAGCTCGGCAAAATTTTTGAAAAACTAGGCATGTAGGAGCAGATATGGCTGACTTACTTCCTCCAGGAATGACAATGCCTGCAAACGATGCAGCAACCGCGGGTGATATTATCGCCCGGATTGGGCAACTGACACGCATGTTGCGCGACAGTATGCGCGAATTGGGGCTTGATCAAGCCATCGCCCAGGCAGCGGAAGCCATTCCTGATGCCCGCGATCGTCTGGATTACGTTGTCACCATGACCGCTCAGGCGGCAGAACGTGCTTTAAACTGTGTTGAAGCGGCGCAACCGCGCCAAAACAAACTTGAATCCGCGGCGAAGAAACTGGATGCGCGCTGGGACGAGTGGTTCGAAAACCCAATCGAGCTGTCCGATGCTCGTGAACTGGTGACGGACACCCGAAGCTATCTGAAAGAAGTTCCTGAGCACACCAGTTTTACCAATGCGCAGTTGTTGGAAATCATGATGGCGCAGGACTTCCAGGACTTAACCGGGCAAGTTATCAAACGCATGATGACCGTGGTCCAAGAGATTGAGAATCAGCTGCTGTCCGTGCTGATGGATAACATTCCTGAGCAGAACATTAAAGCCAAGCGTGAAAACGACAGTCTGTTGAATGGCCCGCAACTCAATGCAGAAGGCGTCGGCGTGGTGGCTTCCCAAGAACAAGTTGATGACTTGTTGGACAGTTTGGGCTTCTAAATCGACGCCTTCCTCTCTTATCTCTACCTCCCATATTCCATCCGTTTGTATTCTGGGCAAACGGATGGAGTCAGTAATAGCGATCTTTAGCGCAGCTTAATCATTTTTTCTCAAAAAATAGTTACCCGGCTTATTAGAATAAATCTAAACCAATGATCCTTTTTTCTTAGTTAATTCTAAGCGAGAAATAATTGCCTCTACTGTTTAATTTCTAAGAATTTCATTCTCATGAGTTTCTTATGCACGATGCTTGGAATATATAACCGAGAAATATCCCAATTAAAGGCATTTAATGTATGTGGTTTTATTAGCAAATACGCTTTCCAAAGTATTGCTCCATTAAAATGCTGTCGTTATACTGCGCCGCATCAAGAGGTTATTAGCGTTATCAATAACTCTTCTTGTTATCTTTGAACATATTTCCTCATTTTAATTAACAGAGGAAAAAAAGGATATTGGTTATTGTTAACCAATAAATGTAGCAGTAACAATTGACTATATATAAGGAAATTACCCATGAAAAAGATGACTATGTCACAAGCAGCTACCATCGTTGGCGGTACTTTTAAAAGCTATTGCAACAACACCTATGAGCAGAGTATGGGCCCTAACGGTAAAGTCGCATGCTATTCTGTAAAAACCTGTACTGATAAGCACGGTGTTATCAACAAGAAAATGACCGTTAGCTCGGGTTCAAACTGTTTAGCAAACTGATGAGTCGATAAGTTGATTTAGTCAGTTGGGTACATTGTTAGTTATAACTTTGTACCCATTTTTTTAATTACCTCCCTATACTCAAGGATTGAGTGGACCATGCGTAAAAAAATAATCTCCGTTACTTTATATACGATTTTCATTGCGGTAATTTCTGCCTTGATCACTACGGCCTATTTTCACCAGTTTGTTTTAAATAAAAACGAACAAACCTCTCAAGATTTATTAACATCGCTCAGTACAGATAACGTCACCAACAGCATCATTGAAGATGGGCAGGATATTATTGAAATCCTCTCTTATGGTTGCCATTACTGTGCATCGAATGAAGAAAATATCCAACAGCTTGAAAAACGACTGCCTGCGGGGAAAAAGCTGGTGCGTTTGCATGTAAGCTATGACGACCAGTCCGGATTGGGGCGCTATGCCGCAGTATTTGCCACCCTTGATGCCATGGGCGTAGAAGCCAAATATCGTGATAGCGCTTATCAGGCAGTCAATAAAGATAATATTGATTTAGGTGATGTCGCACAGCTAACAGCCTGGCTTAAAAGCAACAAAATCAGTCTGGCGGAATACAACAAAGCGCGCCAATCACCTGTCGTGAAAGAGAAGCTGGCGTATATGACCCAGTTGACCCGCGATTATAATATCACCGTCACACCGACTTTTATCGTTGCTAAGAAGTGGGTAGCGATTCAGGATCGTTCATTCCCTGAATTTGCTGACCAGTTATTATCCTTGCTGAATACAGATCGTCCGCTGGAGCAGTAATGAAACTCCTGCTGTTGCGATGCTTATTAGCCTGGATGAATCTTGCCACTTATTTTCGGCGAGTGGGTGATCTCTTTCCGCGTATTGGGACGCGAATTAGCTATTTTTTACTGCGCCATATTCGCTATCGCTGGCTTTTCATTTTACCGCACATGAGTCGAACGTTAGGCATGACCGGACGTGGGCTCAGGCTGCGGGCCGAGGTTGCGCGGGCGAATAAAGCGTCCTTGCTGCAAGACAGTAAACCCCTTGATTATATCTGGTTAACCCAGCGCCGCGAGTGGCTGGTGAAAGCCGCGACCTATGGGCGTAATGCTCAGGTTCTTCAAGAGATTGCTGCCTGCACCGTGCAACTTAATGCAGTGGTTGAACCCTTACATCGACAGGGACAGCCAGTGATGCTGGCTCCGCTCCATATGGTGTCGGACATTCTGGCGACCATGGTGGCAGCCGGGGTTTATCCTGGTAAAGCCACGGTGATTGCCTCCTTTGGCGAGCAGGTTAATTCACCTGAAGAGCTGACACTAGGCGGGTTGAACCTTGATTACTGTTCGATTCATGACCAGAGCAATGTTATTGCCGGAAACTTAATGACGTCTGTGATGGGAGCGGCGCAGGGTGATCGTAATATTATATTGTTCCCCGATATTACCCCTGAATTCACTCTTGGCGCTTACCAAGGGCAAACCTCTAAATTGGCGTGCCAATTATTTCAACGCCCGGCCAAATTACATAATGGCATTGTGAGGTTGTCACGTGCGATATCCGCCCAGGTGGTGTTTTATCATCTCTATTATGAAGGGGGCGTGAAGATAAAGATTTATCCGCCGATGCAGGCCAGGCAATTAAAACAGCAGATGCCAGAAATTATTGAACAGTCGATTAGAGAGCATGCCGATGATTGGATGTTATGGCATGCACATTCACTCTACTTTATTAATGAGTAACATCCGAGATCCCATTACTGCGCATTAATTTAACAGGACGTTAAAACAGTCAATTATGGATAATATTATTCCGAAATTAATTTTTCAGGGCGAAACCAACGAGTGCGGCTTAGCCTGCATCAGTATGCTTGCTGAAACGCAGGGGATCAGCATCTCTCTGGAAGAGCTTCGCGAGCGTTTTCCCGCTTCGGCTCACGGCACTGCCTTGTCGACGCTATGTGAAATTTTATCCGAATTGGCTATTCCGGCCTATCCGGTGGTGTTCGAGCGGCAAGAGCTCGCTGAGATCCCACTCCCCGCCATTCTCCATTATGGGGCTAGCCACTATGTGCTGCTGGCCTATCGGCAGGGCAACTATGTTTGTGTGATGAATCCCGGCATAGGTGAACAGTTGCTGCCTGTGGAGGCCCTTAAGGCAGAAATCAGTGGCTACGCGTTGGTGATTGACTCAGAGACGCCGCCTGACCCACAGGCCGTTGCCGCCGTGCAGCGCAATCGCCGTTTTCGCCTGCTGGAGTGCATGAGCCTCAAACAAACGGCGGCCATTTGCGGTATCTACGGCCTGATGGTGCTGGCATTTCTGGTGTCGCTAACGCTCTTCATCATGCCAATCATGGTGAGTAGCGCCATCAATACGGTGTTTTCATCAGCGGGTAACGCTGATTTTCCCTATTTCTATTTCCTGCTCGCCTTTATTGTCTCGACCCTGCTGGCCTATGTGGTTAGAAGTGTCACAGAGCGATTTATTAAGCGTTTTGTTGTCTTGCAAAGCGTGGCGGGCTTTTCACGGTTACTCAGCAACACTTTAAGCTTTTTTGATAAGCGCAGCCCAGGCGAAATCTACAGTCGCTTCTCCAGTTGGCAGTTTGCCGCGGCGCAGAAAATCGAGCTTGATAACGGCCTGCGAACTGACTGGATCGTGGGTGCCATTGCATTCGGCGTGATGTGTTATATGAGTCCACTGCTGGCGATGGTGTCGGCGGTGGGGGTGACATTGATGGGTCTGGTGAGCGTCTGGGCGATTTATCGCGACCGGTTTTACACGCAGCAATTGCAGGTCAAAAGCGCCGAACAGAGTGATTTCTTACTGGAAACCATTCAGGGTTTTTCCACTATAAAGTCGGCGGGTATCAGTGCTCAGCGCCAGCAAGTTTTCGCCACCTACGCATCATCGCTATTCATCTGCCAGCAAAAACAAAAGATGTACGAGCAGGTGAAAAGCAGTCTGTATCAGTTTATCGGTAGTCTGGAAATGGTGCTGTTTATGCTGCTGGCCCTTCCTTTGCTGAAAAACAATGTTATATCGCTGGGAGAGTTTTTTGCCTATAGCTTTGTGCGCCAAATTTTTACTAATTACATCACGCAAATCTTCTTTTCAGTGCTGCAAAAAAACCAGCTCCATGTCATCGATACCCGTGCGAATGATTTGTTCCCCCATGGCGCAAGCAAGGTGGAGCCTGAGGGCCAGCGTGCTGCCCCGGCGGTTAACTTTCACCAGTGCCTGAGCTATCGACAGATCAATTTTGCCTATGATGCCGCCAAACCTCTGTTGCAGCAGCTGTCATTTAGCGTCCAGCGTGGTGAAAAAATTGCCATTGTCGGCGAGTCAGGGGCCGGGAAAAGTACTTTGCTGAAAATTATTACCGGGCTGGTTAGCCCTCAGTCGGGGGAAATATTGGCTGATGGTGATGCATTAGACAGTCAGCAATTGCAGAAACTGTTTTTCTTGCAGAGCCAGGAGGACATCCTGTTTAGCGCCTCGGTGCTGGAAAATATCACGCTGTTTGATAACCACGTTGATGGTGAAAAACAGAGCCGCATTGATAAATCGCTGATGGGATTGAAGTTGCACGAGGTAATTGAGCAGCTTCCGGGCAAACAGCACGCGCTGATCCGCGAAAGTCATGCCGCGCTCTCTTTGGGACAGCGCCAGCGCCTGTTGCTAGCCAGAGCCATGTACAGCAATTGCCCAGTCTTAGTGCTGGATGAGCCCACGGCCAATCTCGATGATGAGACGGCTTACCGGGTCATGGCCTATTTAATCGAGCACTGCCGCGAATTTAACAAATCGCTGATCACCGTCACCCACAGCGAATCGACCTTAGCGCTGTTTGACAAGGTCTACCGCATGTCTTCCGGCCATATTGCTCAACTGAGTCAAGAGGTCACGCCAGAATGAAAAGAGCTATCGCTTTAATGAAAAACAAGCCCGGCAAAGCGGCGGCGGTAGTGATTGTCGTCATTGTCATGCTGATTGTCGGCGCATGGCTGCGTCAGGCAAGCGCCATCGGCGATACCTCGATTGCCACGGTCGCGGTGAGCCGCGGTGATATTGAGAAAACCGTGCTGGCGACCGGTACCCTCAAACCCTCTCTGCAAGTCAACGTGGGGGCGCAGGTCAATGGGCAATTGACCAAGGTTCATGTCCGCCAAGGTGAGAGAGTACAGAAAGGCCAACTGCTGGCTGAAATCGACCCGACGTTGCAGCTTAGCGAATTGCGCAAGTCTCAGGCAGAGCTGGCAAGCGCCGAGGCGCAAAAAAGGGCGGCGGTGGTCACCCTTGAGCAATATCAGTTGGAACTCAATCGCCAGTTGCGCCTCGACAGAGAAGGGGCGGGGACGCGCAGCACCCTCGAACAAGCACAGGCCAAGGTGGCCACTCAAAAGGCGCAAATTGATGTCAATCAGGCTGGGATAGTGCAAGCGCAGATGTCACTAGAAACGGCACAAGCCAATCTGGGCTTTACCCGTATTGGCGCGCCCATCGATGGTGTCGTCTTGGGGATTGTTACCCAAGAGGGGCAGACCATCGTTTCTTCGCAAAGTGCACCAACCATTTTGGTTCTCGCTGACGTCAGCACTATGTCGGTCCACACCCGCATTTCCGAGACGGACATTCTAAAAGTAAAAGTCGGCCAGCCGCTGTGGTTTTACGTGCTCGCCGAACCGCAACGGCGCTATGACAGCCAGATGCAGGCGATTCAAGACGCGCCGACTCAGGCATTGCAAGACAGCAATGGCGAAAGCTCATTCGATGATCAACCCTCCGCAGTCTATTACAACGGAATGTTCAACGTCGCCAACCCACAGGGCGTGCTGCGCACCTCGATGACTGCGCAGGTGTTTATCGTTGTGGAGCAGGCGAAGAACGCACTGCGCCTGCCGGTGACCGCCCTCGGGCCGCAGCAGGGTAAAAATCGCTATCAAGTGCAAGTGCTTAAAGATGGCCGCGCTGAGTCAAGATTGATTAACGTTGGCATCAACGATCGCCAGTTCGTGGAAGTGCTTGAAGGGCTGCAAGAAGGTGAGTCGGTGGTGACGGCGGCTGAAGCTATGACGGAGAGTGAAAATGGCTGATTCGACAGCGCTGATCGAACTCAAGCATATCTCCCGCAGCTTTGTCTCTGGCAGTGAGCAGGTGGAGGTGTTGAAGAATATCTCCCTGAATATCTATCGTGGCGAGATGGTCGCCATCATTGGCGCATCCGGTTCGGGAAAGTCGACGCTAATGAACATTATTGGTTGTCTCGACAAGCCGACTCAGGGCGAAATGCACATCATGAGCGTCCCCACCGGCTCCGCCAGCAGCGCCGAGTTGGCGCAGCTGCGCAGCCAGTTTATCGGTTTCATTTTCCAGCGCTATCACCTGATACCTTACTTAACCGCGCAGGAAAATGTTTCTATTCCGGCGTTATACACCGCCATGCCCGCCGCAGAGCGCGAACTCAGATCACAGTATTTATTAACCCGTCTGGGCCTTGCCGGGCGCATGTTGCATCGCCCGTCACAGCTTTCTGGTGGCCAACAGCAGCGCGTGAGTATTGCCCGCGCATTGATGAATGGCGCGAATATTATTCTGGCCGATGAGCCGACCGGGGCGCTCGATAGCACCAGCGGGCAGGAGCTTATGGCCATTTTACACGGCCTGCACCATGCAGGGCACACGCTGATTATCGTTACCCATGACCGTAGCATTGCCCGCCAGTGCCAACGGATTATTGAAATTAGCGATGGCGAAATTGTGGCGGACGGCGCGAACCCAGAGTGGCAAAAGGCTCCGATCAACACCGCCTTGCCCGTGGCCGTCGACACCGGCCGATCTCCCGCGTGGCGAGATGTAAAAGAGTCTATCCGCATGGCGTGGCGTTCGCTGCTCGGCCATCGCGGCAGAGCGTTTTTATCAATGCTCGGGATCATCATTGGTATCTCCTCCGTAGTATCTTCAGTGGCGGTAGGAGAAGGGGCGAGACAGAGCATCCTTAGCGAAATCAGCCAGTTGGGCAGCAGCACTCTGGAAATACTTCCTGGATTGAGCTGGGAACAAATGCGCCCGGAGTTTCAATGGGCGCTGAAAATCAGTGATGTAGAACTGTTGCAGCGCCAGCCCTATGTCGACAGCCTTTCACCCGTGGTCAGCAAGTCAGTAATGGCGGTGCGCGGTGGCAGGCAGGTTTCAACTTCCTTGTCTGGCGTTAGCGAGGGGTATTTTGACGTGCTGGGGGCCGTTTTCAGCGCGGGCAGTCGCTTTACTCGGCAAGACGTGGACGAGCGCGAGCCGGTGATCGTCATCGATACCAATATCAAAAACACCCTTTTTCCTCACTCCGAAGAGCCTATTGGGCAAATTATCCAACTGGCCGGTGTGCCTTTTCGAGTGATTGGCGTTGCCAATAAGCCCGGCCCGAAATATGCCGGGGACCTATTGCAAGCCTGGATGCCCTATACCTCGCTGCTACAGCGAATGTCGGGAGATAAGCCGCTGGCGTCAATCACCCTGCGGGTTGCCGAGGGCTATGCCATTGCTAACGTGCAGGAGAAAGTTGAGAAACTGCTGGAGCGTGAACACGGTCAACGCGACTTTTTCACCATGACCAATGACCAAATGACCAAAGCGATACAAAGCGCCTCCGACTCGATGACGCTGCTGATCACCGCCATTGCCGGTATTTCGCTGCTGGTGGGCGGAGTGGGGGTCATGAATATCATGCTGGTGTCGGTGACTGAGCGGACGCATGAAATCGGCATTCGTTTGTCCGTCGGCGCGCGCCCGGGCGACATCATGCGGCAATTTATAATCGAAGCCATGGTCATTTGCTCGCTAGGCGGCGCTATCGGCATTGTCGGGTCTGGCATTGCCGGTCTGATTTTCGCCCAGATCACGGATGCCTTCACCCTGGTCTTTACCTGGCCACCGATTGTCATGGCCTGCGCCTTTTCCGCTTTGATTGGCTTGGGATTTGGTTTTGTCCCGGCTCGCAACGCGGCCCGTCTACACCCAACGGAGGCACTGGCTCGCGAATGAGAAAAATACTTGGTTTGCTCATGCTGCTCTGCCTGTCGGGATGTGGACCCGCGCTCAAAAGTGACTATCAACGCCCGACGTTATCCGTCCCCGAACAGTGGCGCGCAAGCGAGAATACCGGCTCAACCGGCGCATCCTTCCTTAGCCACAGCGCCCATTGGTGGGACAATTTTCAGGACCCGCAGCTCTCCCGGGCCATTAACGCCATGTTGGAGAGCAATAACGATTTGGCTCTGGCAACTTTGGCGCTTCAGCAAGCCCAACTGACCGCAGGCCTGCGAAAGACCAATATGACGCCAGATTTCACCGCGTCGCTGTGGGCCAGCAATAGCAAAAATATCAGCACCTCGGCCCACGCTGATGAGAATTACAACGGCGCATTAAACGCTTCCTATGAGTTAGATTTGTGGGGGAGGCTGGCACGCAGCCGGGATCAGGCCGAATGGTTGGCTCAGGCATCAGAGCAAGACCGGCAGGCCACGGCGCTGACGCTGATTGGCACGCTGTCGCAGCTGTATTGGCAGTTGGGTAGTCTCAACCAGCAAATTATTAACGGCCAGCAAGGCCTTAATATCGCCGAAAGCTCTCAGCGTTTGGCCATGTCACGCTTTAACGCCGGGGAGGTCAGCCGTTTAGACGTGGTGCAGGCGGAACAGGCAGTGCTCAACCGCCGCGTGACCCAGCGTGACCTCGAGCGGCAGCGCGAAGAAGCGCGTAACGCGATGGCGATCCTGTTTAACCGTGGTCCTCATCAGAGACAGGCGGAGCCAGCAACGTTAAATATTCATCAGTCGGTCGCGGTCGTAGAGCATTTGCCGTTGGAGGTCATCGCCAAGCGACCGGACGTGCAGGTCGCGGAGTGGAACCTTCGGGCAGCCCTCGCGGGGTCAGACGTGGCACGCCTCGATTTTTATCCCAAACTGACCTTAAGTGCTGGACTCGGGGCCGGAGCCACGGCCTTTCAGCAGTGGTTCAGTAATCCGGTGCGCACGCTGGGAAGCACGCTTTCCCTGCCGTTCATTGAATGGAATAGGGTGCAGCTGACCATTGAGCAGTCAAAGCTTGAGGTACAACGGGCAGCTATTCAATTTCGCAGCAAGGTGTATAGCGCTCTGAGTGACGTGGATAACGCCATGTCGCAGCGCGTGACCTATCAACAGCAGAAACAGAGCCAATTGATTGATTTGCAACTTAGCCAGCAGCGGCTGCAACTGGCAAACAGCCAGTATCGCGCGGGTGCGGTTTCCTATCAGACATTGCTTGATGCACAGGACAGTTTGCTAAACAGCGAAAATACGCTGATGCAAACGCAATACAACTATCTCTATGCCACGATGAAACTCTGGCTGGCGTTGGGCGGAGTTTGATTTAACCGCCAGAAATTTAAAGGAATGCAAGATGAATAAGGATATTGCTGGCGCGGGGAATTCTCCACGCCGTGTAGTGATCACAGGTTACGGCGCGGTGACGCCAATGGGAGCAAATGCCACTGAAAGCTGGGACGCTATCATGAATTACCGCCTCGGCTACCGTTACTACGACAGGTCGGCGGCGGGGATTAAATCACGCTTTTTCGGCCTGATTGATAATGAGCCGCCGCTTAAGTCGGTGCCCGCCGCGATCCGTCGCCGGCTGCCGCGCTTTGCACATATGGCCTTACTCTCCGCGCAACAGGCCATGCAGATGGCCTTTGGTGAAAAGCGCCCTGAGCAGTTCTACGATTTGCTTGAGTGCGGCGCAATCATAGGCTCAGGCTGGGCTGGGCAGGATGAAACGCAGGTGCAGCATGAAGATTACCTGCGCAGCAATATTGGTTCACCCTTTGGTTGCTTCTTTTCGATGCCCAGTTCAGCAACGGCGGCGGTCAGTTTGTTGTGGGGCTTGAGGGGATATCAAAACTCGCCGGTGGCGGCTTGTGCCACTGGCACCATCGCCATTGGTGATGCTTTCGAACTGATTCGAGCCGGGCGCGCCAAGATGATGCTGGCCGGGGCGGGTGAGTCGCTGCGTTCTGACTCGTCGACCTGGAATATCGATATTCTCGGGGCGCTATGCCGCGAGCCGCAGGACATCACTAAGGCCTGTTGCCCGTTTAGCTCCGAGCGGAACGGCTTCGTCTTGAGCGAGGGGGCAGCCGTGCTCTGTCTGGAAGATCGCCAAAGCGCCCTGGCGCGCGGAGCAAGGATCCTTGGCGAGATTAAAGGTTATGGCAATTACTCTGATGCCTTTGATTTCACAGCCCCTGCGGAAGACAAAATTGCTCGCGTAGAAACGATTCGCCGCGCATTGGCGCAGGCCGGGATAACTCCCGATGACATTGATTATATCAATGCGCACGGAACCTCAACCCCGCTGAATGACCTAAACGAAACACAGGCCATCAAACAGGCTCTCGGCGAACAGGCCGCCTATAGTACCCCCTGTTCCAGCACTAAATCCTATTCCGGACACCTTATTGCCGCGGCAGGCAGCTTTGAAAGTATCGTCTGTTTGCAGGTGCTTGAGCATCAAATCATGCCCGCGACTCATCATATGCAGACTGCCGATCCCCATTGTGACCTTGATTACATCGTCGAAGGGCACCGTCGCGGCGACGTGAAAAATACGCTGAATCTTAGTTTTGGATTTGGTGGAGCAAACGCCGCCCTGATCATAGGTAAGGGGGAGTAATGTCAATGCAGTACCAATTGCAAGATGCCGAGCAGTGGGCGGCATTTTCCGGCGATAACAATCCTATTCACTTTAATTTAGCTGCAGCCCGCCAATTGGGGCTGGATGTGTTATGCATCCATGGCATGCGCGCCATGCTGGATATCAAAGCGAGTCTGGGGATTCAGGCACCCGTTGTCATGCCACAGGATCAAAGCCTGCTGTTTAGCTGTCGTTTGGATAAGCCGGTTTTTTATCAGCAAGCCCACCTGCTGGAGACCGAGCAACTCTCACGCAACGGCCAGATCCAACTGCGTAGCACCCTGCGTAATGCGCTAAGCCAGGAGGGGTGTATCAATGCCAAACTGGTCGCAGCACCTGACCTGACTAAAGGCCCGGAGGCCGAGGATGGCCAGATCTCAACGCTGGAAATGCTCACATCGTCGCGGCAATTGTCTGCAATGACCGGGCAGAGTCTCAACTCATGGAATGTGCTAGACGCTCTGCTGTTTAAGCAGCTTATTCACTCGCCAGAGACCATGTGCCGCGTTCGTGATGTGTTGCCAGAGCTGGATTGTACAGATTTGATGGCAGTATTTAGTCAAATGCAGATGGTGCAAACTCATCACGAAACGCATTTCTCTCCCAGTCTGTTAGCGCATGATGACATAACCGTTTTCGCCGAACCCCTGAGCTTCTCTATTTTACCTGCGCTAATGGTTGGTAAAAGCCATAGCGGGTTTATTTTGCGAGTAGCTATCCAAGCTTTTGTGGATAGGAAAGCGTTGATAAGAAGCTCCATTACATTGAAAGCGACAACTTTTGGCGCTGAATAAAACACCTAAAACATAGTTTTTAAGGGAATTAAAATGATTGATTACAATGAAGTTTATAACAAAGTTTGCGCCATGCTGTGTGAAGCAAAAGACCTCGAAATGGAGTCCATTTCTCCAGACATGCCCCTTTCACAGCTCAAGTTAGACAGTTTGGATTATGTTGAACTGATGCTTCTGGCCAACAAAGAGTTCAGCGTTACGATAGAAACGGACGTTTTCGCTGACCAACCTGATCTCACTCTACGTGAGCTTTGCGAATTCATTAGTGAGAAGGGTGAATAGCCAATGCTGGACAAATGGATCTTGGTCACCGGCGGAAGCCGCGGTATTGGCCGGGCGACGGTTCTCGAGCTGGCGAAAGAGTGGAATGTTGTGTTCACCTGGCAGAGTGCTGAACAGCAAAGCCAATCACTTCTGGCATTGTGCGAGTCATTACCTGGGCAGGTTGAAGGGATTCGCTGTGACGGTCGGAATGAGGCGGCGGTAAATGACACGGCTTCTCAGCTTATTCAACGCCTTGGCGCTCCCTATGGCATCATTCACAACGCGGGCGTTACGCTTGATGTATTGCATATGTTTCAGACATCCGACAACTGGCGACAGGTGATGGATACCAATCTTAATGCCGTGTTCAATTGGAACAAGGCCTTGCTTCCCGCGATGATTGCGCAAAGGGAGGGGGCGATAGTCATGATGTCGTCAGTATCAGGCATTAAAGGCAATATTGGGCAGACGGCCTACAGTGCCAGCAAAGCGGCCATGATCGGCTTGAGCCGCTCTCTCGCAGTAGAGTTAGGCAGGTTTGGCATTCGGGTCAATAGCTTATTACCTGGCTTTATTGATAGTGAAATGCTGCACTCTCTACCCAAAGAGAAAATGACAGCCATTCGCAGCCTCATTCCGATGAGAAGATTGGGGCAACCTGAAGACATTGCCAATGCCGTATCATGGCTGGTCGGCGAGGGTGCCCGTTACATGACAGGCCAGACGTTAGTTATTGACGGCGGCCTTACCGCCTGACACCTCTCTCCAGTACTGACTTATCAACGTTAAATGAACATCAAGGGCACCTTTACTCTTGATGTTCAATTTGATGCATTTGTTTTCCCACTCCCTCTTCCTCTCTTTCACAACACTCTCATCCTGTTTTGTTAATTTTTCTCCAATCTCGGTCAGTAGTATAAACAGAAGCTAAACATTAGAAATATCTTACCCAGTTCCTTTTAAAGTAAAGGCTTCGCTTAGCCATACCTCTACGTGTTTAATTGTTAACTACAAGGCTGTTATCGTTGCCTTTTATTAGTGAGTTAGTTAACTCGTCTGGCTTAATGTGACAGTGGATTTGAGTGTTTACAGGTATCTTGACGTCAGGGGCTAATATAAATACTAGGCTTTAATTCAAATAATTCATTTTAAACTGAAATGACACATTTGGCTTTATATGCTAACCAAACATTGCTTATGGAGCATGCGTTCAAAATTTCTATATTTCTTGGAATAAAAAGTTAGTGCTTTCATATCAGGCGTTCATATAAAAGCAAAGACTAATTGTAGCGTAAGAAAATACTTAGATTTAAATGGAGGCAAAAGTTCGAATTTATAAAGCAAGCTACTGATTTGTAATGGTTAATTTAAAGTTTTTTATTATAATGGACTGTCTATTGACAGTTTTTTTTAGCGGAACTAAAGTAGAGCCACTTTGCTTCGGAATGAATTGTTGAGCATTTACTGTAATGACTTAGCCGTTTATTTAAGAGGTGGAACCTCTAAAGAACAAAGTAATGGAATGGCAGATGGTTTTGTCAAAAACAATGCGAACGCCAATGACGGCGTCCTCTATGCATATGTTCAAAGGAAATTTGAAATGAAAAAAAATATTACTGGTCTTGCTTTGTTGGTTGCTTCTGTAATCTCTTCTTCAGCTTTCGCTATTGACGGTACTATAAATTTTAAGGGCGACGTTATTAGTAACCCATGTACTGTTAGTGCAGCATCCAAAAATCTGGATGTTCAACTGGGTAAAATTGGTACTACAGCGTTTCCAACATCTGGATCTTTATCTGCTGCTCAAAAATTCACCTTGGTATTAACAGGTTGCCCTTCAACAGTGACCAGTGCCAAAGTGCGTTTTGATGGTACGCAAGTGGCGGGTGATAATACCGTATTAGCCGTTGCTACTGGTACAGGTAAAGCGACTGGCGTCGGTATTAAAATTTATGACAAAGATGATAACCCGATTAGTTTGTATCAAGATTCAGCGGCCTATACTTTAAAGACTACTGCTAATAACCTTGATTTCAAGGCACGTTATGTCTCTCTCTCTAGTACCGTCACCGCTGGTGCAGCAGAAGGTGCAGCCCAATTTACAATTATATATCAATAAATCTCAGTCATTAAACACAATGGTTTAGAAGCGATTTGATATATCAGATCAGGGGTAGATATTGCCCTTGATCTATTTAAGATATTTTATTGGGTAAACATCATGGAAAGATGGCGAGTTACGGTTATCACAGCATTTTTGCTGCTCATAACCACATCGGTACAAGCAGGGATTGTCATTGGCGGCACACGTCTTATTTACGAAGGTAATAAGAAAGAAGCATCAATCACTGTAAATAATCCTGACAAGGTTCCTTTCCTTATTCAATCCTGGGTAGACGGCGAGCTTGTTTCAGGGCAGAACAAAGCAGAAAAAGCGCCATTTCTCGCTACACCGCCATTATTCCGTCTGGATGCTGAACGGCAGAATGTTTTGCGCGTGGTACGCGCCGGAGGAAATCTGCCGGAGGATAGGGAATCTATATTCTGGATGAATATCAAATCAATTCCTTATGCGGAAAAAAGAGAGAATACACTGCAAATTGCCGTCAAGACGCGGATTAAGTTGATATATAGACCTGCGGGTATCGAAACTACACCTGAAGATGCCGTAAAAAATCTGACATGGAAACGTACGGGAAATTCTGTGCAGATCACCAACTCTTCAGCCCACTATTTCACTTTCTTTAACGTCAAAATTAACGGCGCGGAAATTAAAGATGTCCCAATGGTGGCGCCATATTCAAGCGCCAGTTTTACATTACCGAATAATATCTCCGGTAACACCTTAAGCTGGCAATATATCAACGATTATGGCGGCACAAGCCAATCATTTGTTCAGACATTATGATCGCTAATAGCCACTAAGTAGGCGTAAATAACGTCAGGGCGCTATGGATGCGCACTACCTATCACGCCGATTATTTGGCGGTGATAAGAATGGAATCAAAATAATGAAAAAACCGAAGAGTTACCGCTCAGTCGGCTTCAAACATTCCTATCTCGCTTGGTTCATCTCCTGCCAGCTTGCTGCAATGCTTGGCGGAGCCGGGATCGCGAACGCTGAGGAATATTTTAGTCCGGCTTTACTTGAAATAGATAACCCAATGCAGGGAAATGCTGATCTTTCAATTTTTGAAAAAAGTGGAAATCAGCCACCAGGGACTTATCGCGTTGATATTTATCTCAACGGGACAATGATCACCACACAGGATGCCAACTTTAACTTATTCACTGATGCAGCAGGAACCCAAAGCCTTCAACCCTGCCTAAATAGTGAGATGCTAAAAGAGTTGGGCGTCAAACTCGCGCTGTATCCAAAAATCAATGCAACGGATGAGTGCGTGAACCTCAGCCAGGATATTCCGCAGGCATCTGCACGTTTTGATTTTGAACAGCAGCGTTTAGACCTTAGCCTTCCTCAAGCAGCACTAAATCAACAGGCTCGTGGCTACGTATCGCCGGAAAAATGGGATAACGGTATTCCAGCATTGCTGATGAACTACAACTTCACCGGCGCCAACCAAGAAGCCAAAAATAGTATATCCCAGGATAGTGACACCTATTATTTAAACCTCAGAACTGGCATTAACCTAGCCGATTGGCGATTGCGTAACTACTCCACGTGGAGCCGAGACGATGATGGTAAGGATCGCTGGAAATCGATTAATACCTATATGCAGCGTGATATTAAAGTATTAAAGAGCCAGTTAACTCTGGGTGATAGTGCTTCGCCAAGTGAAGTATTTGATGCTGTTTCGTTTCGCGGTGCGCAACTGGCCTCTGACGATGACATGCTCCCTGACAGCATGAAAGGCTACTCGCCGGTAGTGCGTGGGATTGCGCGCAGTAATGCGCAGGTCACTATCAGGCAGAATGGTTATATTATTTATCAAAGCTATGTTGCACCGGGTCCATTTAATATTTCGGATCTCTATCCAACATCTGGCTCTGGTGACTTACAGGTCACTATCAAAGAGGCCGACGGAAGCGAACAGAATTTGGTTGTGCCTTTCGCCGCTGTCCCGGTACTTCAGCGCGAAGGCCGACTCAAATATAGCCTGACCAGTGGTCAATACCGCTCAAGCAACAGTGATGTTGAGAAAGCAGTCTTTTCACAGGGCACTGCTATTTATGGCATGCGCTATGGGGCCACTGTTTACGGTGGGGTACAGGCTGCCACTAAATATCAGGCTTTAGTCGCTGGTTTGGGGCAAAATTTAGGGCGAATTGGTGCGTTGTCTGCTGATGTCACTCAGGCTTGGACCACTCAGCAAGATACCCCTAAAACCAGTGGTCAATCATATCGGTTGCGCTACGGGAAAAGCTTCGTAGAAACAGGGACTAACTTCAGTCTTGCTAGCTACCGTTATTCAACGGCGGGTTTCTATACCCTGCAAGAAGCATTAGACAGCTACAACAAAGGCAATAGCTATACTTCGGATCAGAAAAAGAACCGTTTTGAGCTGACCATGAGCCAAAATCTGTGGCAGAAGGGCGGTGCGATTTCAGTCAGCATGGTTAAAGAAAAGTATTGGAATAATAATCGCAGTACTGAATCTGTCGGAGTGGGATATAACAATACATGGTCTGGTATTTCGTATGGCCTGAATTACACCTACAACAAAAATGGTACGGACGGCTACGGTTCCCGTACTTTATATACTGACCAAATTTTTGCCCTTAACGTCAGCATACCATTGAATAAATGGTTACCGGGCGGATACGCCACCTATGGTATGAGCACCAGTAAAAAAGGCAATACCACTAATAATCTAGGCATAAGTGGTACAGCTTTGGCTGATGATAATTTAAGTTATAACCTGAGCCAGGGCTATGGCAGTCAAGGTCAGGGATCCAGTGGAAGCGCCGCCGCCGATTATAAAGGGGGCCAAGGCGAATTCAATGTTGGCTATAGCTATGACAAAAACCAACGCCGTCTGAGTTATGGTTTAGAAGGTGGAGCGATAGTCCATGAAAATGGTTTAACCCTCTCTCAACCTTTAAGTGAAACCATGGTCTTGGTGAAAGCACCAGGGGCTGGAAATGTAAGAGTAACTGGTAACTCAGGCGTTATCACTGATGGGCGCGGATACGCGGTCGTACCTTATGCAACGCCATATCGTAATAACCAAATTGTGCTTGATACTCAATCCCTGCCTGACGATGTAGATATCACCATGAGTTCAACATCGGTCATTCCTGCTCGTGGGGCTGTAGTACGTGCCGATTTCAACCCTCGCGTTGGCCAGCGTGTATTAATGACTCTTATCCGTAGCAATGGTGAGCCAGTGCCCTTTGGTGCCATGGTTACTGATCTTAGTAACAAGAGTTATAACGGAAATATCGTCGGTGACGGTGGTCAGGTTTATCTTACTGGGATGAGTGACTCAGGACGATTAAGTGTGAAATGGGGTAATGCTGCATCGCAAACCTGCGAAGTGGATTATCGCCTGCAAAAATCGATTGACGCTGCCAATATCGAGTTGTTGAAAGGGGAATGTCGATGAAATGGAATTCGAATATGAATAATATAAATAGCACTGTTTTCTCGCAGTTAATGAACTCTGCCAAGAACAAAGTTGGATATGCCAGAGCGTTTACGCTGTTAGGGACGAGTATTGCATTATTCGCGTTTAGTGGGACAGCAAATTCTGCTACCTGCGGGCCTGATACCAGTACTAAAGTATATAATTTTAATATGAATTATACCTTAACCACGCCATCAGAAAATACCGCGGGAATGTTGAAGCCCAACGCTTTTAGCTGGAATACCGCGGGTGATTACATCATTCGATGCAATTGCCGTGGGGTTTTTTGGGCACCATACATTACCGCAAAAGTACCTGAAAGTGGTGGGGTGGTTTATAACGATGGTACTAATAAATACTATGGGATAAGCCCTTACTTGGGGGTGGCTAGTAGTATTTTTGTCGCGGGTGGTTTAAGGAAAATTATCCCTGCACCCTTCCATATGAGCAATCAAAATCCTACGGGTACATCCTGTGAAAGAAGTGGTTCTTGGGAAACCGGTAATAAAGGTTCAGTTTCACTCTATTTTAGAAGAGCCTTCGTCGGCGTACAGACTATTCCAATGACAAAAGTTGTTGATATTTTTGTTGCTACTGATGGTGACAGTAAATCAACAGTGCCCGTTTCTTCTGTTTATATGAGTGGAACAGTAACTGTACCCCAATCCTGCACTATCAACGGCGGCGGAGTGATCACTATTCCTTTCGGCGATATTATCGCCACAAATATTAATACTAAAGGTGAGATGGCCAAAGGTTTTGTGCCTAAAAACCAGCAACTTAATGTCGCCTGTAACAATATTTCAGAGGGTGTCAAGGTGAGCCTTTCGTTTCAGGGGACGCCAGACCCAAGTGAACCCAGCGTCCTGGCAACCACTAACGAAAATGTCGGCGTAAAAATTGAAAATGCTTCAGGCGCAGTTATCCCACCAATAAGCGGAGACCTGCCGTTAAATATGAATTACGCGTCGCAATCTGCATCTACCCAGATAAAGCTCTACCCCATTAACACCACTGGGCGAACACCGGGCACCGGTAATTTTACTGCGACTGCAACGATTCAGGCTGAGCTTGAGTAAGCTGACAAGCAGCATCCCATAGCATTCACCTTAAACGTGAATGCTACTTAAAGGTTAGAAGGATGTAGATATGACGATTTTTACAGCGACGAAATTCAAGGTGATTTCGTCAATAATGCTGATTTTAAGTGCAACCTCGTTTTCCTCAAAGTCAGCCACGACTTTGCAAATCACCGGCAATATAAAAGCCGCGGCTTGCCGGGTTAATTTCCCGACCTCTGGCGTTGAGGTAAACCTGGGTGATGGTATACATCAATATGTTCTATCATCAGCTGGTTCAGCAGCACCCTGGGTCAATTTTAGTCTGCAATTGAGCTCATGCCCTGAAACCACCAAAAGTGTCACAATGACAGTGAATGGGACCCCAGCCTCCGCAGGCTCAGATACTTTTATCAACACAGGTTCAGCAACTAACCTACAGATCCAAGTACAAAATATCAGTGACAGTCGGATGTTAGGTAACGGCGCTAATGTTACGCAGGCAATAGAGCGCGCAAGTTCTACGGCAAAGTTTAATTTACAAGCGCGTGCATATACTGTTTCCGGTAATGTCACCCCAGGATCAATAGTAGGCAGTATGCAGGTTAGCTTCACATATCAATAAGTAGTATTTTGATGCTGAGAAGCGATGATACTTTGTTCCTCTGAGTTTGTAATAAATAAAAGGACTTCACTATTGTTGCTAACTATTAGAAATGAAAGCGTTAAGCCAGTTTAATAACACTCTCTATTTTCCGAACATAAAGATGAGAAGATGAATAATTTTCCAATGTCGCAGTTACACCGTTGTACATCGTCATCATCCATGAAACCTCAAGCCGTTAAAAATAACGGGGTGATCATTATGGAGAGCTGCCCCGTAACAGCTTTAGGGATGCGTCGCCTTTTACTGGAGAGTTGCGATGTAGGTAAGGATATTATTCATACCAATTCGCTAGCGGACATCATGCCGCTAATTAAGGCTCATCGCCCAAAACTTTTATTGATGGATTTATGCGGGGAAAAAGAATCTGTTTTGGATGGATTAAGGCTTTTGCCTTCATTACATTCTCGCTGGCCGGAGGTAAAAGTTATTGTCTGCACCGCTTTTAGCGAATACAGAATACTTCAATTGGTCGTTTCATCGGGTGCTCACGGCATTTTATTGAAAAGTGAGCCGACGATAGCCTTTGTTCAATGTATCTCGCAGATTGTATCAGGGGGGAAATTTTACAGCCCTAAACTGCGACAGTTGTTGAGCTTATCAGACTCGGGAAAAGAGATAACTGCGCTGACACGACGCGAGTTGGATGTGTTGACCTATCTTTTTTCCGGTATGAATGTCTCATCAGTGGCAGCGAAAATGCATCGTGATATCCGCACTATTAGCACTCATAAACGCAACGCCATGGCGAAGTTGGGATTTAAGAACGACAGTGAGCTGTTTGCACAAGGAATATGGATGATGAAAGCTTGGCCCGGCGTTGTTTTCTGACGTAATAACGGTTGACCAATAAAACGGCATACATCTAATAATACAGGGAGTTATATTTTGCGTGTCATGCCAACTACACCACTTAAAATAGCATTAATGGATAGCAGCCCGCTAGCACTTGCCGGTCTATGCTATTTTCTTGATTCACTAGGTATCGTGAAAGATGTCATTTTGCAAGAAAACAGTCTTAAAAAGGTGAGCGAAGCCTTTATGTATCAGTCAGTTGATGTACTCGTCACTGATTTGTACAGCCAGAGTGAGTCCTTCATCGAAGGGCGAGATATTATTCTAAATCTATGTTCGCAGTATCCTAATCTGATTATGATTGTCTACACATCTTGTCAGTCAGGAGAGCAAATGCGCCCCTTGCTTTGCGAGCCTAATATCAGTCTTATTGCACGTAGTGAGCCTTTAGCCAAAATTGTTGATTCTTTTAGGCAGGCTTTACAAGGGAGACGTTTTCTAAGCCAGAAGATCTGTGGCTATCTTGCCTTGCAAAATAGTTCAGCCGATCTCTCTGCTCGTCAACTTACCTGCAGTGAAAAGGAAGTGCTTAAGCATCTGTTTAATGGAATGAGTCTGGGAGAAATTGCTACTCTGAGAAGTCTTAGTATTAAGACGATCAGTGCCCATAAGTGTAATGCTATGCGTAAATTATCCGTTAAAAACGATGCTGAATTATTTTTGATGAAAGATAAACTTTATCTCTAAACATAGTGTGTATCTAAATTAGGGTGCAGATAAGTAGGCTCGCCCTTCAACTTTATAGTGAAGGGCGAGAGTCAAACATCAGATTCGGCAACTGAGATTAAATCTCTACCGCCACAAAATGTGGCGTATTGCTGGTAGTATAAATAGCGGTGTTTTGAATATTACGATGCCCTAAATAATTTTGAATCAATCTTGTATCAAAGCCTTTATCGGCTAAAGCATAGCCGCAGGCATGCCTAAGCATATGGGGATGAACCTGAGTATCCAGCCCGGCCATTTCGCCATATTTACGCACGAGTCGATAGAATTGCTGTCTGGAAAGCTGTCCGCCATGTTTTGATAGGAACAACCAAGGGGTATCTGCATCTAAAAAGCCTGAACGTATCTGTAACCAATTTTCTATAGCTACAATTTCGCGGGGCTGCAAAGGGTGCTGGACAGTAAAACCGTTTTTTAAACGGGAAATGGAAATCCTTTTTGTTTGTAATTCGATATCACTGAACCGCAAATTAATTAACTCTGTCACGCGCAGTCCATGTATAAAACACATTAACAACATGCATTCATCACGCGCACGGTTTTTACCCATTGCCGTTGCCGCAATCATTTTCTCTATTTCTTGCTGATTTAAAAAGTTCTGCATTATTTTGATTACCTATCCATGGTTTTTTGATGGTGTATATATAACGATTTGTAAGAGTTAGTGCCGCTTATTTAATTATGTGGCTCCATTTCATGGCAATATGAGAGGAATTATGAAAGTTGTCATGAAAAAACCTTCGCTGGGTAAGTCACTCCGCGTTCTATAGTTGCGCGTGGCGTAATCTCAGCAATCACCTTCAAGCCATTTATCTCAAGAATAACCCCCATTTATCCCCTTTGTTCCAGCAATCAGACCCACAAGGTTTTGGCATGCTATGCCTGAAATTGTATCCATGGCTTTTTGGCGATGGATGATGCACCAACAGGAACCGACCGGTGGCTGAAGAAAGCGATCTCGAAAAAAGCGAAGCCCCCACACCCCACAGGCTTGAAAAGGCCCGCGAAGAAGGGCAGATACCGCGCTCGCGCGAACTGACCTCCATGCTGATGCTGGGGGCCGGTTTTTCATTGCTATGGGTATCCGGGGAGTCGATGGCGCGGCAGTTAGCGGTGATGATTTCACAAGGTCTGAATTTCGATCACGACATCATCAGCAATGACCGGCAAATGCTGCGGCAAATGGCGTCGTTGCTGGGGCGTGCAGTTTGGGCACTGCTGCCCGTAATTGGTGGGTTAGTTCTGGTTGCGCTGGCCGCGCCTCTGCTGCTCGGCGGGTTGAACTTTAGCGGCAAATCTTTTGCGCCGAAGCTCAATCGTCTGGACCCCATTGCCGGGCTGAAGCGCATGTTTTCAGCGCAGGTGCTGGCAGAACTCCTGAAAGCCATTTTGAAAGCCACCATTGTTGGCTTCATTTGCGGTCTTTACCTGTGGCATCACTGGCAGGACATGATGCGCCTGATGGCGCAGCCGACCATTCCGGCGTTGGCCGAGGCTCTAAGCATGGTGGCGTTTTGCGCCATGATGGTGGTATTCGGCCTGATCCCAATGGTGGCGTTCGACGTCTTTTGGCAAATCTGGAGCCACATTAAAAAGTTGCGGATGAGTAAACAAGACATTCGCGACGAGTTTAAGAGTCAGGAAGGCGATCCGCACGTTAAAGGCCGTATTCGCCAGCAGCAGCGGGCCATGGCGCGTCGCCGCATGATGGCCGACGTGCCTAAGGCCGACGTTATTGTTACCAACCCGACGCACTACGCCGTTGCGCTGCAATATAGCGAAAGCAAAATGAGCGCGCCGAAAGTGTTGGCGAAAGGGGCGGGTGACGTGGCGCTGCGCATAAAAGAACTGGCTGCCGAACATAGAATTCCGACGCTGGAGGCCCCGCCGCTGGCGCGTGCGCTTTACCGTCATAGTGATATTGGTCAGCAGATCCCCGCCGCGCTTTATGCCGCGGTCGCGGAAGTGCTGGCGTGGGTGTATCAGCTTAAGCGCTGGAAGCGTGAAGGCGGATTAATCCCGAAAAAACCTGAACATTTACCGGTGCCTGAAGCATTGGACTTTGCTGGAGAAACAGAAACACATGGGTAATCTGGCCGCGCTGCTGCGCTTACCGGGCTTCAAAGATACACAATGGCAGGTGCTCGCCGGGCCTATCCTGATCCTGATTATTTTGTCGATGATGGTGCTGCCTTTGCCGCCGTTCATCCTCGACCTGCTGTTTACCTTTAACATTGCCCTGTCGATCATGGTGTTGCTGGTGGCGATGTTCACCCAGCGCACCCTTGAGTTTGCTGCTTTTCCAACCATTCTGCTGTTCTCTACCTTGTTGCGACTGTCGCTCAACGTGGCCTCGACGCGTATCATTTTGCTCGAAGGCCATACCGGCGCAGGGGCGGCGGGGCGCGTGGTTGAAGCGTTCGGCCACTTCTTGGTTGGCGGTAACTTTGCCATCGGTATCGTGGTGTTCATCATCTTGGTATTGATTAACTTTATGGTTATCACCAAAGGTGCCGGGCGTATTGCTGAGGTGGGCGCGCGTTTCGTGTTAGACGGAATGCCGGGTAAACAGATGGCCATTGACGCTGACCTCAACGCCGGGCTGATTGGCGAAGAAGAAGCGAAAAAACGCCGTTCCGAAGTGACTCAGGAAGCCGATTTCTACGGCTCAATGGACGGTGCGAGTAAGTTCGTGCGCGGCGACGCCATCGCGGGCCTGATGATCATGGTGATCAACGTGGTTGGCGGCCTGCTGGTGGGTGTGTTGCAGCACGGAATGGATCTCGGCCACGCGGCTGAAAGTTACACCTTGCTGACCATCGGTGACGGCCTGGTTGCGCAGATCCCAGCATTGGTTATCTCGACCGCGGCGGGCGTTATCGTTACCCGCGTGGGCACCAATGAAGATGTCGGCGAGCAGATGGTCACCCAGCTGTTCCGCAATCCTCGCGTGATGATGCTCAGCGCCGGCGTTTTGGGCCTGCTCGGTCTGGTGCCGGGTATGCCGAACTTCGTCTTCCTGCTGTTCACCGGGGCTTTACTGGCTCTGGCGTGGTGGACTCGCGGCCAGCAGCAGAAACCGGCAGTGGCGAAAGAGACGGTGCAGGTAAATACCGAAAGCCAGCAGCTGGTGGAAGCCAGTTGGTCGGATGTTCAGTTGGAAGACTCTTTAGGTATGGAAGTGGGTTATCGCCTGATCCCGATGGTGGACCACGCGCAGAACGGCGAGCTGCTGGGGCGTATCCGCAGCATTCGTAAGAAGTTCGCGCAGGAGATGGGCTATCTGCCGCCGGTTATCCATATTCGCGACAATCTTGAATTACCGCCAGCCGGATACCGCATCTTGATGAAAGGGGTGGAAATAGGTTCCGGCGAGGCCCATCCGGGTCGCTGGATGGCGATTAACCCTGGCAACGCGATTGGTCAATTGCCGGGTGAAGTGACTCAGGATCCGGCCTTTGGCCTGGCCGCCGTGTGGATTGAACCGGCGCTGCGCGAACAGGCACAAATTCAGGGCTTTACCGTGGTGGAAGCCAGTACCGTGGTGGCCACCCACCTTAACCACCTGATCAGCATGCATGCGCAAGAGCTGTTTGGCCGTCAGGAAACGCAGGAGCTGATGGAGCGCGTCAGCAAAGAGTTGCCGAAGCTGACTGAGGACTTCATCCCGGGCGTGGTAACGCTGACTACCTTACATAAAGTATTGCAGAACCTGCTGGCGGAGCGCGTTTCTATTCGCGACATGCGCACCATTATTGAGACTCTGGCCGAGCATGCGCCGAATCAAACTGACGCCAACGAACTGACGGCCGTGGTGCGCGTCGCGCTGGGCAGGGCAATCACTCAACAGTGGTTCCCGGGCACGGGTGAAGTGCAGGTTATTGGATTAGATACCGCCCTTGAGCGCCTGCTGCTGCAAGCACTGCAGGGCGGCGGCGGGCTGGAGCCGGGGCTGGCGGAGCGTCTACTGACGCAGGCCCAGGCCGCGCTGCAACAACAGGAGGTCAATGGAGCGCCGCCGGTATTGCTGGTCAACCATGCGCTGCGCGCTTTGCTGTCTCGCTTCCTGCGTCGTTCACTGCCGCAAATTGCCGTGATGTCGAATTTGGAGATGAGCGACAGCCGCCAGATTCGTATGACTGCCACCATTGGCGGAGAGTAATGATGAAACAAATGGCTACGGGGCTTTTAATCATGTGCTGCTCGGTGTCCGCTCTGGCGGCCTCTGGCTCCTGGTCGGACAGCAAGGCGGGCATCACGCTACAAAATCGCGGGCAGATGGCTTCTGCTTCAACGCTAAGCCCATCAGCCAACGCGCCGGTGATGCAGATGCCCTCGGCGGTTATCGATACTATAAGTTGGAGCTACAGCCTGCTGGGTCCGGAACCGGCGGGTTTGCAGGTGCAGCTGTGCAGTAGCAGCAACCGCTGCCAGCAGCTGGATGCCGCGCAGGGGCAAACGCGTAACTTCTTTGGTCAGTCGGCGCAGTCTTCTTTCAGGCTGGTATTTGGCGTCGAGGGACAAGGCAGGCTAAACCCGCCGCTGCGCGTGGTGAGTCAGCAGGTGATCGTGAATTATCGCTAAATGGGTTGCCAGGGCTGGCTTTTAAAACCAATCCTGCCGTCAATCACAAAAATATCGCTGATATCGGCGATATTTTTTTGTCTGAGTTTTGGCAGGCTGGGAATTTATGAGCAGGAGAAAGAAGGATAAAGTTGGAGAAGTTATACCGAAATTTTACGCACGGTCTGCCCGCTGACTGAAGTCTGGCCGTTTGGGCCATAAAGCTTTTGCGTTTGGCTGGCGCCCAGAATGGCCATGGCCTGCGTGTTGTAGTCAATTTGCTTATTGAGCAGCATACCGTTGTGGCGGTTTAGCGCGCTGAGCTTCTCACTCAGTTGAACCACGGCCTTCCACATGGCAGCAATTTCAGGCTGACGCGAATAGGGCGCAGTCTGCTTCAATCTCGCGTCATGTTCCCGACGCTGTTTATCAAGATAATCGACGGTGGTCAGCAGGGAGCTTTTTTGTTCAGTTATATTTTGCAAAGCTACCCCATTGACGCGGCCTGAGCAGAGCAGGGTTTGTTCATGTTGAATGATCAAATCCAGCGCTTCCAGCGTTTCCACCAGCGTCTTCATGGTCTTGATAAAATCTTTCATCGGGCTTCTTTACCTTTCAACTTAAGCTTATTGACTTAAATATCGTTGAGATAGGCCTGCGTGTCCTGCAACAACGCATCGGCGATTTTGCCGGTATCCATCGTCAGTTTGCCGTCACGGATAGCCTGCTTTAACTGTTCTACACGTGCAGTATTAATGTCTTGTGAACTTGATTTGGTCAGCACGGCCTGAGCATCACTCAGGGTGACAGCCGTGCCGCTAACTGGCGCGCTGTTGGTGCTTTCTTTGCGTGTCACTTGCGCATTGGTGTCAGACGGATCGCGCTGTTGAATCGGGCTAACCGGTTGCGATGCCTGAGTGCGTTCGATGCTCATAATACTTCTCCCAATCTGATATGCCGTCAAATTGCGGCTTTGATATCAGGTTATCGACACTTTACGGAAAAACTTTAGCCTTTATTGCAATGACAGGGAAACATTCGCTAGATGGCGATGCTCACCGTGCCATCTGCTGCTACTTTGCCGTTAACAATCTGCCCGGAAGGCATTCTAACCCGCACGGTTTCACTGGCGGCGGCGTTATTCATCGCCTTGCCCGAGCTGGAAACATTAAACCCGGTTCCCGTCGCCTGTACCTGAACTTCCTGCCCCGCGTGGACCATCCACGGGCGGCGCAGCATCGATAAAGTTAGGGGCTGACCGACATTAATATTGCGCAGCGTCACCGCGTTGATGGCTTGCTGGCTGTCAAGAATAGCCCGTGGCGGCAATAAGTCCAATCTCCCCGTTTTCTGCTGCATATCGGCCTGAGTCAGATGCGCGCCGGAAGAGACGTTTCGCGCCGCCACCCAGTAGCTGCCACTGACCTGCACCTGTGCCTGCACGTAGCTTTTCTGCCCGTTGCAGTTCACCGCCACGGAGACATTCCCCCAAGGCCGCGCATTGGGGGAAAGAGAAAGCTGTGGTGAAAGGCACTGCGGCTGGCGGGCGGCAGGGGTGTTAATAAGGCTTTTCACCTGAGTCCCATTCCCGGCGTACTGCTGACTGAAAAACTGCTGAATATGTCCAGCCAAGGGCGTGTTGTTATTGTCTGACGCCGCCGACGGCGCTGCTGCCAGCACCGCGCCCGGTATCAGGCTCAGTAAAAGCACGCCTGCTTGTCCACTCTTCAGCTTAGTCATTTCGCCTTGCGCCTCGTCATGATGGCCTCTGGGGGGAACCCCACTTCTGGCGACAAGTCTACCCGCAGTTTGCATTTCCTAAAGGGACAAATAGCGGGGCATTTTGCGCTTATTCCCGCGATAGGTTGTTGACATAGGGATTTATGCTGTCGGCTCCAAATTCTCACTTTGCGGAGGGCGCATGCTCGACAAATTGAACGCCGCACTACAGTTCCAACAGGAAGCGCTCAACCTGCGCGCCCAGCGGCAAGAAATTCTTTCGGCGAATATCGCCAACGCCGACACCCCGGGGTTTCAGGCGCGCGATATCGATTTCGCCAGTCAGTTACAGAAAGTGATGGAAGCAGGGCGAGCTAACGGCAGCGGCATGTCGCTGGAGTTAACCAACGCGCGCCACATTCCAGCGGCGACCAGCTCAGGCCCGGATCTTGACCTGATGTACCGCATTCCAGACCAGCCGTCGATGGATGGCAACACGGTGGATATGGACCGTGAGCGTACCAATTTCGCGGATAACAGTGTGCGATATCAGACTGACCTGACCGTATTGACCGGGCAGGTGAAAGGCATGATGTCGGTACTTCAAGGATAACCAGTATGTCGATGCTCAATATTTTTGATATCGCCGGTTCGGCGCTTTCTGCCCAGTCGCAACGCATGAACGTCAGCGCCAGTAACATGGCCAACGCCGACAGCGTGACCGGCCCGGATGGTCAGCCTTATCGCGCCAAGCAGGTGGTGTTTCAAGTCAACGCCGCGCCGGGCCAAGAAACCGGTGGCGTGAAAGTGGCCGAGGTGGTGGATGACCCGGCACCGATGCGCATGGTGTTTCAGCCCGGCAACCCCATGGCGGATGCCAAGGGTTATGTGCAGATGCCCAACGTCGACGTGGTGAGCGAAATGGTTAACACCATCTCCGCCTCACGCAGCTATCAGGCCAACGTCGAGGTGTTGAATACCACCAAGTCGTTGATGATGAAAACCCTGACATTGGGTCAATAACGGAGCCGCTTATGTCAGTTTTAAGTTCAGTCAACGACAGCACCGACAACACCATTAATACCGACAACAGCAAGCCGAAATCCACGGCGGATGACCTGTCGAGTAACTTCCTGACCCTGCTCGTCGCCCAGCTTAAGAACCAAGATCCTACCAACCCGATGGATAACGCCCAGCTCACCAGCCAGTTGGCGCAAATCAATACCGTGAGCGGTATCGAAAAACTCAACACCACCTTGGGTAGCATTTCCGGCCAGATCAACAGCAACCAGTCGGTTCAGGCCACGGCGCTGATTGGTCACGGGGTGATGATTGAAGGGCGGGCGATTCTGGTGGGCAGCTCTGACGGCAAGGTCAGCACCACGCCGTTTGGCCTGCAACTCGAAAGCGCGGCGGACACCAACAATGTGGTGATCAGTGACTCCACCGGCAAAGTGGTGAAAACCATCGCGCTGGGTTCACAGACTGCCGGCGTCCACAGCTACACCTGGGACGGCAAGCAGGATGACGGCACGGCGGCACCGGACGGCGCATACACCTTCAGCATCAACTCGACCAACGGCGGCCAGCAGATGGTCGCCACCGCGCTGAACTACGCGCTGGTCAACGGCGTCACCAATGACAGCTCCGGCGCAGTGCTGGATCTCGGCGTGCGCGGCACCACCACGCTCGCCAATGTTCGACAGATTTTGTAGCAGATTGAAGATTTCACACAGCAGCATAAACAGAAATTTATAATTTTAACCTATTGATTTTGCTTTTAATCACTCTCGTTTTAGGACTGGCTACAGCCCTGCAACAAGAAGGATGACAGGCAAAAAGGAGCAGACCATGAGCTTTAACCAAGCAGTCAGCGGCCTGAATGCAGCATCGACCAACCTGGACGTGATTGGTAACAACATCGCCAACTCCGCCACCGCTGGTTTCAAATCAGGCACCGCCTCATTCGCCGACATGTTCGCCGGTTCTCAAGTAGGTATGGGTGTCAAAGTGGCAGCTATTACTCAGGACTTCAGCGACGGTACCACCACCAATACCAACCGTGGTTTAGACGTTGCGCTGAGCGGCAACGGCTTCTTCCGCCTGACTGACTCCAGCGGCGGCGTGTTCTATTCGCGTAACGGCCAGCTCTCTCTGGATGACAAACGCAATCTGGTGAACACCCAAGGTTTGAGCGTGACGGGCTACCCGGCAACCGGGACTCCGCCAACCATCGCTCAGGGCGCACAGCCAGTGCCCTTGACCATTCCGAACACCATGATGATCGCCAAGCCAAGCAGCAGCGGCCTGATGGTGGCTAACCTGAACTCCAGCGATAAGTTGCCGAAGAACGCCACTTTCTCCAGTTCAGATCCGGACAGCTACAACTACGTCAACACCATTACCACCTATGACTCACTGGGTAATAAGCATGACAACAACGTGTATTTCGTTAAGTCATCTAACTCGGCTACCCCAAACTCTTGGGACGTCTATTCACAAGATACCAGCGTTTCAGGCTCTAAAGCGGGCAAGCTAGGCACCTTGAACTTCAACCAAAACGGTACTCTGGCGAGCACCACCAATGCTGACGGCACGCCAACTGCGACGGCTTTTGCTTTCACTCTGCCGATGGATAACAGCACCAACGGTGCTACGACGCCGCAAAACGTCTCGCTGAGCTTCCTTGGCAGTATTCAACAGAACACCGGTAGTAACAGCATCGGCGCGTTGAATCAGGATGGTTATGCCGCGGGCCAGATGACCGGCTACCAAATCAATAACGACGGTACCATCACCGGCGTCTACTCCAACCAGAAAACCCAGCTGTTGGGCCAGATCGTGATGACTAACTTCTCTAACCCGGAAGGTCTGAAATCCGAAGGCGACAACGTGTGGTCCGCCACCCAGTCCTCTGGTCAGCCAATCACCGGCATTGCGGGTGCAGGCGGTTTTGGTGAGATGAAAAGCGGGGCGCTGGAAGCGTCAAACGTCGACCTGAGTAAAGAGCTGGTCAACATGATCGTGGCTCAGCGTAACTACCAGTCGAACGCGCAGACCATCAAAACCCAGGACCAGATCCTGAACACGCTGGTCAACCTGCGCTAATCGCGCTGAATGACAGACGCAAAAGGAACGCACTATGGATCACGCTATCTACACCGCGATGGGTGCTGCCAGCCAGACGCTGAACCAGCAGTCGGTCACCGCGAGTAATCTGGCCAATGCCTCAACGCCGGGTTTTCGTGCCCAACTGATGGCGCTGCGCGCGGTGCCGGTCGATGGGCCAAGCCTTGAGACACGTACTTTGGTGACGGCTTCAACGCCGGGTGCCGACATGACTCAGGGCCAGCTGAACTACACCGGTCGCCCGCTCGACGTCGCGTTACAGCAGGACGGCTTTTTGGCGGTGCAGATGCCTGATGGTTCTGAAGCCTATACCCGAAACGGGGATCTTCAGGTTTCGCCGACCAATCAGTTAACCATTCAGGGGAACCCAGTGATGGGTGACAACGGCCCGATTGAAGTGCCGCCGAATGCGCAACTGACCATCTCGGCCGACGGCACCATTTCGGTGCTCGAGGCGGGTGCGGACCCTAACACCATGGGCCAGCTGGCTCAGTTAAAACTGGTGAAAGCCAACGGCAGTGAAGTGACCCGTGGTGATGACGGCATGTTCCGTCTCACGCCGGCCACTGCGCAGGCTCGGGGCAATACCCTGCAGGCCGACCCGACCATCCACGTGATGCCGGGAACGCTGGAAGGCAGCAACGTCAAACCGGTGGAAACCATGGTTGACATGATTGCTAACGCCCGCCGCTTTGAAATGCAAATGAAGGTCATCCACAGCGTGGATGAAAACGAACAACGCGCCAACCAACTGCTGTCGATGACCTAACGGCGGCAGAGGAGTAACAACATGATCCCATCGCTATATATCGCGAAAACTGGCCTTGACGCGCAGCAGACCAACATGGACGTCATCGCCAACAACCTGGCAAACGTCAGCACCAACGGGTTCAAACGCCAGCGCGCGGTGTTTGAAGATTTGCTGTACCAGACAATCCGCCAGCCGGGTGCCCAGTCTTCCGAGCAGACCAATCTGCCGTCAGGCTTGCAGATCGGTACCGGTGTTCGCCCGGTCGCTACTGAGCGTATCCACGCGCAGGGCAACCTGTCGCAGACGGATAACAGTAAAGATATCGCCATCAAAGGGCAGGGTTTCTTCCAGGTGCAGCTGCCTGACGGGACCTCAGCCTATACCCGTGACGGCTCTTTCCAGGTTGACCAAAACGGTCAGCTGGTGACCTCCAGTGGTTATCAGGTTATCCCGGCTATCACCATCCCTGCTAACGCCCTGAAAATCACCGTCGGCCGTGACGGCATTGTCAGCGTGACCGTGCAGGGGCAGGCGGCAGCGCAGCAGGTAGGGCAACTGACGCTCAGCACTTTCATCAATGACTCAGGCTTAGAGTCCACCGGTGAAAACTTGTATCAGGAAACCCAAAGTTCTGGCGCGCCAACGGAAAGCACGCCGGGCCTGAACGGCGCAGGCCTGCTGTACCAAGGCTATGTTGAAACCTCAAACGTTAACGTGGCGGAGGAGCTGGTCAACATGATCCAGACCCAGCGCGCGTATGAGATCAACAGTAAAGCAGTATCAACATCCGACCAGATGTTGCAGAAGTTAACTCAGCTTTAAGAGTAAGAAAGGTAACGCCCGGCGTTACCTTGGCCTGCGGGGGACGGTACGCCGCCCCCGTTACTTCAGGCTCCGATTCATTCTTTTTCGAAGGCGATTTCCGTGGTGACCATGAAATTAACGTCGGTAAACAGTGCACATTTTCACCGACATGGCGTGTTGGCTCTGCCGCTATTAGTGACCTTATTGCTCAACGGGTGCGCGTACATGCCGCATAAACCCTTGGTCGAAGGCGCCACCACGGCTCAACCTGCTCCTGCGGCACCACCGGTTCCGAACGGTTCGATTTTCCAATCCGTTCAGCCGATGAACTATGGCTATCAGCCCCTGTTTGAAGACCGTCGACCGCGTAACGTCGGCGATACCTTGACGCTTGTACTGCAAGAAAACGTCAGTGCCAGCAAAAGCTCCTCCGCCAACGCCAGCCGTAATGGCTCAAGCAAGTTTGGCGTGGCGACCGCGCCGCGTTATCTGGAAGGCCTGCTCGGCAATGCCCGCGCCGATATGGATATCTCCGGCGATAACACCTTCGGCGGCAAAGGCGGCGCGGCGGCGAACAACACCTTCAGCGGCACCTTGACCGTGACGGTTAGCGAAGTGCTGGCCAACGGCAACCTGCGCGTGGTTGGCGAGAAGCAGATTGAAATTAACCAGGGCACCGAATTTATCCGGTTCTCCGGCGTGGTGAACCCGCGCACCATCAGCGGCTCCAACAGCGTGGTTTCCACGCAGGTGGCGGACGCCCGAATCGAATATGTGGGTAACGGCTACATCAATGAAGCGCAGAACATGGGCTGGTTGCAGCGGTTCTTCCTAAATGTATCGCCGTACTAATGAGGCACTCATGCGAAAACTAATTTCCGGCTTACTCTGTATTACGCTCTGCGCGGCGGCCGCGCTGCCGGCTTCGGCGCAAAGAATTCGCGATCTGGCGACCATTCAGGGCGTGCGTGATAACGCCCTGATCGGCTACGGCTTGGTGGTTGGCCTCGACGGCACTGGTGACCAGACCACCCAAACGCCATTTACCACCCAGACTCTGACTAACATGCTTTCCCAGTTGGGGATCACCGTGCCACCCGGCACTAACATGCAGCTGAAAAACGTGGCGGCGGTCATGGTTACCGCCAAGATGCCGCCGTTCGCTCGCAGCGGACAGGCCATCGACGTGGTGGTGTCATCCATGGGTAATGCCAAAAGTATTCGCGGCGGCACCCTGCTGATGACCCCCATGAAAGGGGTAGACAACCAAGTTTACGCACTGGCACAGGGTAACGTGCTGGTGGGCGGCGCCGGAGCCTCGGCGGGCGGCAGCAGCGTGACGGTTAACCAGCTCTCCGGCGGCCGTATTACCGGCGGGGCGACCATTGAACGCGAACTTCCAAGCACCTTCGGCACCGAAGGGGTGATCAATCTTCAACTCAATGATGAAGATTTCAACCTGGCTCAACAGGTGACCGACGCCATTAACCGTCAGGGCAGCATGGGCACGGCGACCGCTCTGGATGCTCGTAACATTCAGGTGATGGTGCCACGCGGCAACAGCTCGCAGGTGCGTATTTTGGCGCAGATCCAGAACGTTGAAGTGACCGTCGGCCCGATGGATGCCAAGGTGATCATCAACTCGCGTACTGGCTCGGTAGTGATGAACCGCGACGTGACGCTGGACTCTTGCGCCGTGGCGCAGGGTAACTTGTCCGTGGTAGTCGACAGACAAAACGACGTTTCCCAACCGAACACGCCATTTGGCGGCGGCCAAACCGTGGTGACGCCGAACACCAATATTTCCGTGCGCCAGTCGGGCGGAGCCTTGCAGCAAGTGCAGTCGAGCGCCAGCCTGAACAATGTGGTGCGCACGTTGAATGCGCTGGGTGCGACGCCGATTGACCTGATGTCTATCCTGCAAGCCATGAAAACCGCAGGTTGCCTGCGCGCTGATTTGGAAATCATCTAATGAGCGATCTTATGTCGATGTCCGGCGCTGCGTATGATGCGCAGTCGCTGAATAAACTGAAAGTGGCGGCCAAGAACGATCCGCAAGGGCAGGTGAGGGAAGTGGCGAAGCAGTTCGAAGGCGTTTTCGTGCAGATGATGCTGAAAAGCATGCGTTCCGCACTGCCGCAGGACGGCCTGCTGAGCAGTGACCAAACCCGGCTTTATACATCGATGTACGATCAGCAAATTGCGCAGGACATGTCGGCTAAAGGGCTGGGCATGGCCGATATGATGGTGAAACAGCTCACCGGCGGTAATCCCGAGCCCTCCGAGAAGGCGGGTACGGTGCCAATGGCGCTGGACAACGAAGTACTGAGCACCATGCCGCTTCAGGCAATGGAGCAGATGATCCGCAAAGCCATTCCTAACGCGCCGGACCGCACTTTGGGCGGCGCACCGTTGCCGCAGGACAGCGGCCAGTTTGTGTCGCGCCTGAGCATTCCGGCGCAGGTCGCCAGTCAGGAAAGTGGCATTTCGCACCAGCTGATCATGGCGCAGGCCGCACTGGAATCCGGCTGGGGCCAGCGTGAAATTCCCACTAGCGACGGCAAGCAGAGCTATAACCTGTTTGGTATTAAGGCGGGCGGCAACTGGACCGGGCCAACCACGCAAATCACCACCACCGAATACACCAACGGCGTGGCGAAGAAGGTGCAGGCCAGCTTCCGCGTCTATGGCTCCTATGTCGAAGCCATCAGCGATTACGTGAAATTGCTGACCAACAACCCGCGCTATGCCCACGTGGCGGCCGCCAACACGCCGGAACAGGCGGCCCACGCGCTGCAAGCAGCCGGTTATGCCACCGATCCTAACTACGCCGCTAAGCTGGTGAATGTTATCCAGAAAATCAAAGGGGCCGGCGCGCAGGCGGTCAAAGCCTACAGCACGGATCTCAGCAAAATTTTCTGAAAAAACTGTCTTTTACGTCTCAAGTTCTCAAGGCATTAGCCGATAACTCTTTCAGAGCGGAAAAAGGGCGCGAATCCCGATTTCCATAACACTTTGATTTTATATCATTCGCCGGGCTGGTTCCGGGAGCAGAAGGGTCACTCATGTCCTCAAATGGCTTAATTAATACCGCAATGAGCGGACTGAATGCGGCTCAGGCTGCACTGAGCACGGTGAGTAACAACATCGCCAACGTCAGCGTGGCGGGCTACAACCGCCAGACCGCGATCATTGTTCAGAGCAACGGCAATAGTACGGCGGCGGGTTACATCGGCAACGGCGTTAACGTCAGTAGCATCAACCGTGAATATAACGCCTTTGTTTCCAACCAGTTGCTAGGTGCTAGCACCATCAATAGCGCGCTGGGCACCCAGTACGCTCAGGCGAGCCAGATTGATAATCTGCTGTCGAACAGCACCACCAACTTATCGAGCACCATGCAGAACTTCTTCAAAAGTCTGCAAACCCTGACCAGCAACGCCGGTGACAGCGCGTCACGTCAGGCCGTTTTGGGGCAAGCGCAGGGGATGGCGGCACAGTTCAACAGCGCGGCAAAATACCTCGCTGATATGAATACCGGCATAAACCAGCAAATCACCGATAATGTGAACCAAATCAATAACTATGCTTCACAAATCGCCAAGCTGAACCAGCAGATCACCGCCACGCGCGGCAGCACCGGGCAGGAGCCAAACGCGCTGCTGGACCAACGCGATGAGATGGTCAGCAAACTGAATGATATCGCCGGTGTAACCGTGACTCAGCAAGACGGCGACGCCTATAACGTCTCGTTCGCCAACGGCGTGCCTTTAGTGCAGGGCAGCGATACCCGTACCGTAGTGGCAACGCCGTCCAGCGCTGATCCGAGCAAACTGACTGTGGGTATGACTCAGCCAGATGGCAGCGTGACCCAGGTTAGCGAAAGCCGCATCACCACGGGTGCCTTGGGTGGCGTGCTGGCCTTCCGTAAAGACAACCTTGAGCCAGCCATAAACCAGCTGGGCCAGTTGGCGCTCTCCATTGGCAGCAGCTTCAACGGCGTGAACAAAGCTGGTTTTGATGTATCCGGGAACGCCGGAACCAACTTCTTCAACTTTAGCAATCCGTCGACCATTTCGAATACCAAAAACACCGGCACGGCTAACATGACGGTGACCTACGCGGACGCCACGGCGGTGAAAGCCAGTGATTATGTGATGTCCTACGAAGGTGGCAAGTGGACGGCAACGCGCACCTCCGACGGGGCAAAAATCACCCCGACGCAGAGCACCGATGCCAATAACGTCACTACCATGACCTTCGACGGCATCAAGATTGATGTCACCGGCACCCCGGCTGAAAAAGACAGCATCACGGTGAAAACGGTAAGCAATGCCGCGAGCAGCCTGAATGTGGCATTGACCGACGGTTCGCAAATTGCCGCCGCCAGTAAAACAGATTCCGGCGCTAGCGATAACACCAACGCGCAGAAACTGTTGGATTTGCAAACCGCCAAGCTGGTGGAAGGTAAATCAACCCTGACCGGCGCATATGCCAGCCTGGTGAGCAGCGTGGGTAATCAGGTTGCCAGTTTGAAAACCAACACCACGGCGCAAACCAACATCGTCACCAACTTGCAGCAGCAACAGCAGTCGATCTCGGGCGTTAACACCGACGAAGAATACGGCGATTTGCAGCGTTATCAGCAATATTATCTGGCTAACGCGCAAGTGATTAAGACGGCATCAACCATTTTCGATGCGATCATTAACCTGTAACGCATTCACCGCGACTCGATAAGGAACTGATGCCATGCGCCTTAGTACCAACATGATTTACCAGCAGAATATGAACAGCGTCTCGAATGCTCAGTCGCTGTGGCAGGATACCGGTGTGCAGCTCTCTACCGGCAATCGGGTGAACAAGCCGTCGGATGACCCGCTGGCCGCCTCGCAGGCGATTATGGTTCAACAGGCGCAGGCGCAGAACGATCAATACGCCATCGCGCGTACCTTCGCGAACCAGAATATGAGTCAGGAAGAGAACATCCTGAACAACGTCACCACCGCGATTCAGAGCGCGCAGAGCCTGATCGTTAACGCCGGTGATGGTGCGTTGAGTGATGATGACCGCGCGTCATTGGCGACCAAGTTGCAGGGTATTAAAGACCAAATCGTCAATATGGCGAACAGCACAGACGGTAACGGGCGCTATATCTTTGGCGGTTACAAAAGTGATAAGCCGCCGTACAGCGTGGATGCAACGACGGGGGCGGTGACCTATAGCGGCGGGGATGAAGCGATTTCCCAGCAGGTTGATGCCAGCCGTACCATGACCATCAGCCACACCGGTACGCAGGTATTTAACACGCTGACGTCTAACCCAGTGAAAGAGCCGGACGGCACGGCAAGCCAGACCGATATCTTCAAAACCATCGACGGCGCTATCGCCGCGTTGAAAACGCCAAAAGCTAATTTCGCTAGCCCTTCTGATTACACGGCAGCCATCGACAAAAGCAACCGCGGCCTGTCGAACTCGCTGAACAACGTGCTGTCCGTGCGCTCTCAGTTGGGTACCCAGCTGGACGAGTTGGATAAGCTGGATTCGATGGGCGACGACACCAAGCTGATTAACGGCGATAAGCTTAACGCGCTGGTCGGCACCGACTGGACGGCGGCTATTTCGCAATACAGCTTGCAGCAAGTCGCACTACAGGCGTCGTACAAAACCTTTACCAGCATGCAAGGGCTGTCGCTGTTCCAAATGAATTCTTAATTCCCCGCGAATTCATTTCTAAAACGTCTCACTGAAAGGGGCCTGCTGGCTCCTTCTCATCTACACCTTTTCTGAGCGTACTTAAACCGGGTGCGTTCAGTTTGTATGTCACTTTGTCAGCCTAAGGGCAGGGTGACATACACTTTTTATTTTCAATTGCATCTTTGGGTTTGAATTCAAATTCAAATTTAAATTCAAGACCTTGCGTTGCCACGCAAACTGGCCCAGAAGGCGCGAAAGCGCGCGCCCTCTGGACACCCGCGCTCTTTAGTGCTGGAGGATCGAGGCTTCGCAGGGGGGGGATGGACGTGTTTCAGGTAGCTAAGTGATAGCCGCGAAATGCCGCCGCTTAGGCGGTTCCCTCGCTGCGGGATTACAACCCGCGTAAAAAGCCACGCGGTTTTCCACCTCTTGCTCGGCGTCACTTCTGAACGCGACCTACTGGCAATTACACCGTGCCGTTTCAGTGGGTTAGGTCAGGCTGGGATGAGGAGTGGTTTAAATCGTGCTCAATGAGGCAAACCTCACCCCAGCCCTCTCCTTAAAAAGGAGAGGGAGCAAAGCAAAACCCAATGATCTGCTTTACCCAAACATTGCCAGCAGCACCGGAAACAGGAAAGGTGCAATAAGCGACGTCATGATCCCGCATATCACCAGTGCCAGCGAGCTAAAGGCACCTTCTTGAAAATCAACTTCTGCGGCGCGGGCCGTGCCTAGGGCGTGGGAGGCGGTACCCATGGCTAAACCGCGTGAGGTTTTGGTGGTGATTTTCAGGACATTCAAAATACTGTGACCAAACACCGCGCCAAGAATACCCACGAAAATCACGCAGACTGCGCTAATCGCCGGGATGCCGTTGATCGAGTGAGCCGTTGCCATGGCAATCGGCGTGGTCACTGATTTTGGTAATATTGAGGCGGCCAACTCAGGCGTCGCGCCCATCCATAAGGCTATCGCCGTGCCGCTGGTCATCGCCACCATACTGCCAATAAAACAGACGCTGATGATCGACTTCCAGCGGGCGCGTATCTGGTGCAACTGCTCATACAGCGGGAAAGCCAGCGCCACCACCGCCGGTTGTAGCAGGTCATTCAGAATCTTACTGCCAGCAAAATAACGGGCGTAGGGAATGTTGGTCACTAACAGTAGTGGGATGATCACCACCATCGACATCAGCAACGGATTCAACAGCGGAAGTTTCAGCTTGATAGCCAGCTTGCGGGTGGCGAAAAACACCAGCAGCGTTAAAGGTAACGACCAGAGAATGTCGATCATGGCTTCTCCTCCACGTCGCTAACCAGCGGCTTTTCGCGATGGATGAAGTGCGAGCAGTAGGCCGTGATCACCAGTACGACTAAAGTGCTGACCAGACAAGAAACCACCAGGGGGCCGAACTGGGCGCGCAGCATATCGTAATAGGTCATCACCCCGACACCGATAGGTACGAAGAGCAGGGCCATGTAGCGAATGAGCACATTACAGCCTGGCTTCACCCAGCGATAAGGCAAAACTTGCGTCGAAAGCAGGCAGAAAAGGATCAGCATGCCGATAATGCTGCCGGGAATGCTGATTGGCAGCAGTGATGAAATTCCGATGCCAGCGTATAAGCAGGCATAGATCAAAATAAATGACCTTATATATTGTAAAAGCAAAGTTAATACGTCGCGCATAGCCTTCATCCCAGTAAGGTGACGCATTCATCATACAATTAAACTGTGATCTGCACCACAAAAAGGAGTATGAAATTAATGCATGAAGTGTATGCCATTTTGGAAACGTACTTAATGTAACTTTGCAGTTTTATCTCAGCTTTGACGTGGTTGACAGAACGTCCGCGTGCCCTTTGAAACGATAAAAGGGCACGTGGTGGCTCATTTCATTAAGGGCAGCAGGCTTTGATAAAGCTGGTGGAAGATTTTTCGTCGTTCAAGATAGCACTGCTGCTTTGCAGCGTCAGGGCGATGCGTTTGTTCCAATGGTAACTCAGGTAGCAGCTCTTCCATTGACTTATTCGGGTTCATCGCCAACTGCGCCAAACGCGCTGCACCAAGGGCTGGTCCAACATCGCCGCCGGTTCGATACTCCAGCGTCAGCCCGCTGATATCCGCCAGCATTTGCCGCCAATAGGCACTGCGTGCGCCACCACCTATAAGAGTGATGGAATCAGGTTTCAGGCCCGTGGCGTGAAGGGCATCCATACCTTCTGCGAGGGCGAATCCTACGCCTTCTAATACGGCCCGACCAATATCGGCCGGGCCGTGTTCATGTGTTAAGCCAAACAGGGTTCCGGTAGCGTTCGGATTATTGTGCGGCGTGCGCTCGCCAGAAAGATAGGGCAAGAACCAGACAGGGCTTTGGGCCGGTGTCGATTCTTCAACCAGCTTAAGCAGACTGGCTACCGAGTCCATCCCCGTTAGCTTTACCGCCCAGTCCAGACAAGAAGCGGCGCTCAGCATTACCGACATCAGATGCCATTTATTGGGCAAGGCGTGACAGAAGCTGTGCACCGCCTGCTGCGGATTACTGAGGAAGCCTTCGCTAACTGCAAAATAGACGCCCGATGTGCCGAGTGACAGCATCGCCTGGCCTGCCCGATAGAGGCCAACGCCCACCGCACCGGCTGCGTTATCTCCTCCGCCTGCGACCACCGGCACGCGTCCGATACCCCAACGCTGAGCCAATTCGGCACTCAGCTCGCCTGTGATCTGATTGCCTTCAAACAGGCGTGGCATATGTTTGCGCGAAAGGCTACAGGCGGCGAGTATCTCATCGCTCCAGTCTCGTTTGGCGACGTTCAACCACATCGTGCCTGCGGCATCTGACATATCACTGGCAAACACGCCGGTCATGCGCCAACGCAGATAGTCTTTCGGCAGCAGCACTTTGTCGATGCGACTGAAAATATCAGGTTCAAATTGCTTGACCCATGCCAACTTCGGCGCGGTAAAGCCCGGCATCATAATATTGCCCGTGATTTCCCGCGAGTTGGGCACTGCCTTTTCAAGCCCCTGACACTGCTTGGCGCTACGCCCGTCGTTCCACAAAATGGCCGGACGCAGCACTTGCCCCTGCTGATCTAACAGCGTGGCGCCGTGCATTTGCCCCGTCAGCCCAAGGGCCTTAACTGTGGCAAGGTTATGTTCAGCCCCCAACGCGAGAAGTGAGTTATCGGTGGCTGTCCACCAGTCGGCGGGATCTTGCTCCGACCACAAAGGGTGAGGGCGGGAAAGGGGGAGAGGTTCCGTGTGCGTAGCCACGACCTGACCTTGTTCATTAAGTAAGATGGCTTTGACACCCGACGTGCCAAGATCGATACCGAGATACATAAACACTTCTCTCCCTGTAGGCTGCTGCATGAGTCTTCAGCGCCCAGCAATTATCATGCCGGGCGAAGCAGATTTTATATCTTATGGGGCTTAGCCAAATAAATAGCGGTTGACGAGATTCTCTAGTTTTTCTTGTTGACCACTCTGATGAGCCGGAGCTAACTTATGCTGCTGAGCAAACTGGGACAGGGCCTCAAGAGACATCTTGCCCTGCAAAATTTGCTGACCAAACTCAGCATTCCAGCCGGCGTAACGCTGGGCGACGTGCTTGTCCAACTCGCGACTTTCCACCATTTTAGCCGCCACTTTTAGTGCGAGCGCCATGGTGTCCATCGCGCCAATATGACCGTAAAACAGATCGTATTTGTCAGTGCTTTGGCGACGCACTTTGGCATCAAAGTTCAGGCCGCCGGTGGTAAAACCGCCAGCCTTAATGATTTCGTACATGACCAGCGCATTCTCTTCCACGCTGTTAGGGAATTGGTCGGTATCCCAGCCCGACTGTGGGTCGCCGCGGTTGGCATCAACGGAGCCAAAAATTCCCAACGCGATCGCATTGGCGATCTCATGATGGAACGAGTGGCCGGCAAGGGTCGCATGGTTGGCCTCCACGTTAACTTTAACCTCTTTCTCCAGACCAAACTGTTTCAGGAAGCCATACACCGACGCCACGTCAAAATCATACTGATGTTTGGTGGGCTCTTGCGGTTTTGGCTCAATAAGCAGCGTGCCCTGAAAACCGATTTTATGTTTGTGCTCAACAACCAGCTGCATAAAGCGGCCAATTTGCTCGCGTTCTTGGCGTAAGTCGGTATTCAGCAGGGTTTCATAGCCTTCGCGGCCCCCCCAAAGCACATAGTTTTCGCCCCCGAGTTGTTGGGTCGCTGCCATCGCATTGCACACCTGCGTTGCTGCCCAAGCGAACACTTCTGGGTCGGGGTTGGTCGCCGCCCCCGCGCCGTAGCGTGGATGAGAAAAGCAGTTCGCGGTTCCCCACAGTAGCTTAACGCCGGTGCTCTCCTGTTTGCTGGCTAATACGTCAGTCATCACCGCGAGATTATGGGCATACTCCTTGATGGTCGCGCCTTCAGGGGAGACATCCACGTCGTGGAAACAGTAGTAAGGAACATTCAATTTTTGGAAAAATTCGAAAGCGACGTCTGCTTTACCTTTTGCCAGTTCCAGAGCCTCTCCCGGCTGCTGCCAAGGGCGGTCAAATGCCCCCAGACCGAACATATCAGAGCCGTTCCAGCAGAAGGTATGCCAGTAACAGGCCGCAAACCTTAGATGTTCTGCCATGGTTTTACCCAAAATGACTTCATTGGGATTGTAATGGCGGAATGACAAAGGATTGGTGCTGTTGATTCCCTCGTAGCGAACCGCGTCAAGCTTGTCGAAATAAGCGTGCATTGAAAACTCCTTGGAAACTGGCCCAGATCGGCTGGGAAGTGAGTTTTAATCTTCGGAGTTGAACGCCTTGCTAACAATTACGTTATTTCACACTCAAATTAACTTAATTATTAAATGTGCTGTAGATCGCATAAATAAGCAGATCGGGACGATTTATTTTCAGGAGTTACGTGATGTCACGTAAATAAATTGAGCGAAGTGCAGCTCCTTACCATAAAACTATGACATCCATCAAACATTCGGAAAGAAACTAAAAAACATAACGCGGCGATTAAAATCTGCAATTGCCGAAGTGAGGGTCAGAGACAACAATTCCACGGCGACAATAACTCTTCATTGATGAGCAATCTTTGGTGGTTAAGCCAGAGCTTCTCCTTTTCAGCCTCGATATAAAAAAGGTCTTAGAAGATGAAAATGAAAAAAATCTTACTTACAGCCTGTGCCGCAATGTTGTTTATCAGCCACGCTGGTATCGCTAAAGAAATTAAAATTGGCATGGCTATCGATGACTTACGATTAGAACGCTGGCAGAAAGATAGGGATATATTTGTTGCCAAGGCGAAAACATTGGGTGCGGATGTTTTTGTACAATCGGCCAATGGTAATGAAGAAACACAGATGGCGCAGATTGAAAATATGATCAATCGCGGCGTGGATGTCTTAGTGATTATTCCCTATAACGGCGAAGTATTGAGTAATGTTATTGCCGAGGCGAAGCGAGAAGGGATCAAGGTTCTGGCTTATGATCGCATGATCAATAATGCTGATATCGATTTTTATATTTCGTTTGATAATGAAAAAGTGGGCGAACTGCAAGCACAAAGTCTGGTCCAGCGAGTGCCTCAAGGTAACTATTTCCTTATGGGAGGATCGCCTGTCGATAACAATGCCAAGCTGTTCCGTGCAGGGCAGATGAAGGTGCTTAATCCATTAATCAAAGAGGGTAAAATTAAGGTTGTTGGCGACCAGTGGGCAGATGGATGGCTACCGGAAAACGCGCTGAAAATTATGGAAAACGCATTGACTGCCAATAACAATAAAATTGATGCCGTCGTAGCCTCTAACGATGCCACGGCAGGCGGTGCTATTCAGGCGCTTTCTGCCCAGGGGCTGGCAGGTAAAGTAGCGATTTCAGGTCAAGATGCCGACCTTGCCGCGATAAAACGTATTCAAGCCGGCACGCAAACTATGACGGTTTATAAACCTATCACCAAGTTAGCGGATAAGGCCGCTGAAATTGCCGTTCAGTTAGGCAAAGATGAGAAACCGGCGTCCAATGCCACCTTAAGTAATGGCAAGAAAGAGGTGCCTTCCTATTTGTTAACCCCTATTCAAGTTGATAAAGAAAATATCGACTCAACCGTGATTGCCGATGGCTTCCATAAAAAGTCGGAACTTAATTGATATTGAGTTAATGGTTTTTGCCATCAATGGGACTCGCTCGGCATTCGACGGTTTTACTGTCTGAATGTCCGAGCAATGCGAGGTAACTCATGCCTGTATTATCGGAAAAAAGCTGTCTGCTGGAAATGCGACACATCACCAAAAAATTTGGTCAGGTTAAAGCCGTCGATAATATTAGTCTTAAGCTAGATTCCGGCGAAGTGCTTTCTCTTTGTGGGGAAAATGGTTCCGGAAAATCAACCTTAATGAAAGTGCTATGCGGTATTTATCCTTATGGTAGCTATGAGGGAGAGATCTATTTCTCCGGCGAGCCGCTATTAGCCAAAGGCATTCGTGAGACAGAACAGAAAGGCATCGCGATTATCCATCAGGAATTAGCGCTAGTGAAGCAGATGAGCGTGCTGGAAAATATGTTCCTTGGTAACGAGTGGGGCAAGTTCGGCTTCCTCGATAACGACCAGATGTATTTACGCTGTCGGCGGATGTTAGCCAAGGTTAAATTAAACATTGATCCTCATACGTTGGTGGGAGAATTAGGTCTTGGGCAGCGCCAACTGGTTGAAATTGCCAAGGCGCTCAACAAGCAAGTGCGTCTGCTGGTTCTGGATGAGCCAACCGCCTCGCTCACTGAGAGTGAGACGGAAATCTTATTAGATATCATCCGCGATTTACGCAATCACGACATCGCTTGCATTTATATTTCGCACAAACTGAATGAGGTGCGGTCAATCTCCGACAGGCTTTGCGTCATCCGTGATGGGCAACATATTGCCACGCGGGATGCAGCCGGAGTCACGGAGCAGGAGATTATTGCGATGATGGTCGGCCGAGAGTTGACCGAACTCTTCCCTGAGCGCCAGAGGCGGATTGGCAAAGAGGTGCTGCGCGTATCGCAGCTAACCGCCTGGCATCCGATTAACCGTCACATTAAGCGAGTGGATAACGTCAGTTTCCATCTGCATGCCGGAGAAGTATTGGGCATTGCAGGGCTAGTGGGGGCTGGACGTACTGAAATAGTGGAGTGCCTATTTGGGGTTTATCCGGGGCGCTGGCAGGGCGAAGTGACCATTGCCGGCAAGGTTGCACACATCAACAACTGCCGTGATGCGATGCGACTGGGATTAGCCATGGTGCCGGAAGACCGCAAACGCGACGGCATCGTGCCGGTTATGGCGGTAGGCAGCAACATCACTCTGGCGGCACTGGATAATTTCACCGGTGGCGGCGTGATCCACGAAGCCAATGAACAGCAGACCATCCGGCAGTCGGTGCGCCAACTGAACATCAAATCTTCCTCTTCCGAATTGGCAATTGGTCGTCTGAGTGGCGGCAATCAGCAAAAAGCGATTTTGGCCCGCTGCCTGTTACTCAACCCCAAAATCCTCATTCTCGATGAGCCGACGCGCGGTATCGATGTCGGCGCAAAACATGAGATTTATAAATTGATCGGTCAACTGGCGGCAGAGGGTATGGCAATCATTGTTATCTCTTCCGAACTGCCAGAGGTGTTGGGGTTAAGCGACAGGGTGCTGGTGATGCATCTTGGCCAGTGCAAGACCTGTCTGGATAACCATAATTTGACCCAGCAACACGTGATGGAAGCCGCCTTAAGGAGTGAAGTTAATGTCTAAAATATCCCCGCCAGTCACTGGCGAAACGGCTAATCAATCAGCAGGGTTTTCACTGCATCGCCTTAAGAATATAAACCTGCAGGTCTATGTCATGCTCGCCGCTATTGCGGTGATTATTGTGTTCTTTTCAATCACTACCGATGGCGCCTACATCAGTTCACGTAACATCTCCAACCTGCTGCGCCAAACAGCTATCACCGGGATTTTGGCCGTGGGAATGGTGTTCGTCATTATCTCAGCGGAGATTGATCTCTCCGTCGGCTCAATGATGGGCTTACTCGGCGGCGTGGCGGCCATTTTTGATGTCTGGCTGGGATGGCCGTTGCCGTTAACCATTGTCGTCACGCTACTACTAGGATTGCTGCTTGGTGCATGGAATGGCTGGTGGGTCGCCTACCGCAAAGTCCCATCGTTTATTGTCACGCTAGCGGGGATGCTGGCATTCCGTGGCATCTTAATTGGTATCACCAGTGGGACCACGGTAGCACCGACCACGCCGCAAATGTCGCTGATTGGTCAAAGCTATCTGTCAAATGGCCTGGGTTTTGGGGTTGGCGTGGTGGCACTGGTGCTGTTTATTGGTTTTCAGTGGCGTAAGCGTAATCAGCGGGTAGCGCTCGGTTTGCCGGTGACAGCGGCGAAAAACGATGTTACCCGACAGGCACTGACGGCGGTGATCGCTCTGGGCGCAGTCTTACTGTTGAATGAATATCGTGGCGTGCCGACCCCGGTGTTGATTCTGGTCGCGCTGATGCTGGGGGGGATGTTTATGGCTTCGCGCACGGCCTTTGGGCGGCGAATTTATGCTATCGGTGGCAATATCGATGCTGCACGACTCTCCGGCGTTAATGTTGAGCGCAGCAAGATGGCGGTCTTTGCTATTAATGGCCTGATGGTGGCGATTGCCGGTTTGATTCTCAGTTCACGCCTTGGCGCGGGTTCACCTTCGGCGGGTAACATTGCCGAACTGGATGCCATTGCTGCCTGCGTTATTGGCGGAACCAGCTTGGCTGGCGGGGTGGGCAGCGTCGCGGGGGCAGTGATGGGAGCTTTCATTATGGCTTCACTGGATAATGGCATGAGTATGCTGGATGTTCCCACCTTCTGGCAATATATCGTCAAGGGCGCGATTCTACTGCTGGCAGTATGGATGGACTCGGCCACCAAGCGGCGCGCATAAAGAGACTTATTCACGAGGCGGCTTATCCGAAAGGGGACAAATGGCGATTAAATCCAGTAAACATCACAAATTCTCACGCCGAAGGCGCGGATTTGCCGCGGTCATGTTATTGAGCTAACTCACTGTGCCCCATCTGTTTCTATACGCTGGGCACTTTCTTAACTATCTTTCGCTGAGATGGAAACGGCATGTTTGATAAGCGCTTTCGCATAACACTGCTATTCAACGCTAATAAAGTCTATGACCGGCAGGTGGTCGAAGGCGTCGGCGAGTATTTACAGGCGTCACAGTGTGATTGGGATATCTTTATTGAAGAAGATTTCCGTTGTCGTATCGATAACATCAAAGATTGGCTGGGTGATGGCGTTATTGCCGATTTTGACGATCGTGAAATAGAGCACATGCTGCACAATCTCAATGTGCCGACGGTGGGCGTGGGCGGTTCTTATCACCGCGAGGAGGATTATCCCCCCGTACACTACATTGCGACTGACAACTATGCGCTGGTGGAAGCCGCGTTTATGCACTTGAAAGAGAAGGGTATAAACCGTTTCGCCTTCTATGGCTTACCCGGCAGCGGCGGCAAGCGCTGGGCGCAAGAGCGAGAACACGCCTTCCGCCAACTGGTTGCGGCAGAGCAATATCAGGGCGTGGTCTATCAAGGGATGGAAACTGCGCCGGAGAACTGGCAGTACGCGCAGAACAGGCTGGCCGACTGGATACAAACTTTGCCCCAGCAGACGGGGATCATTGCCATGACGGATGCACGCGCTCGCCATCTGCTTCAGGTGTGCGAACATCTGGATATCGCGGTGCCGGAAAAACTGAGCGTTATTGGCATAGATAATGAGGAGCTTACCCGTTACCTGTCGCGCGTTGCGCTGTCATCCGTGGTGCAAGGCACGCGGCAGATGGGCTACCGGGCGGCCAAGTTACTTCACCAACTGCTGGATAAGCGAGAATTGCCGTTGCAGCGTATTTTGGTTCCGCCGGTAAAAGTGATGGCGCGCCGCTCTACCGATTTTCGTTCATTACGTGACCCTGCCGTGATCCAGGCTATGCATTACATTCGCCACCACGCATGCAAAGGCATTAAGGTTGAGCAGGTGCTTGATGCAATTGGCATATCACGCTCAAACCTTGAAAAGCGTTTTAAAGATGAAACCGGCCAAACTATTCATGGCATTATTCATGATGAAAAGCTGGATAGGGCGCGGAACTTGCTGGCGGCAACCTCAATATCTATCAATGAGATCTCGCAAATGTGTGGGTATCCGTCATTGCAGTATTTCTACTCGGTATTCAAAAAAGGCTATGACATGACGCCGAAAGAGTATCGTGATAAGCATGGTGAAGTCCTTTATTGAGTCATAAAAAAGCCCCCGGGCACCGGGGGCAACATAAATCACAACTTGATCAATCCCAGGCCTTTTATGGCTCTTTGACTTCCTGATATCCGACAAGCATTAATGTGGCGTTTTTCCCACCTTCTTTGCTACTCATCGAAATGACTCTCCCCTGACGTTCACCGCCTACGATGTAGGAAATTTCAGTTTTACCTGCCGCCAGTGCGGCCCTGACGGGTTTGTCTACGGTCACATAACGGAACTGCTGGTTATTGTTCAGCTGCATACTGCCATCGGCGGTGTAATTGAATGGTGGTCGAGTGTTCCACGTCACGCTCTTTTCACTCCAGGCATTAGGATCCGTCGGATAGAAGAAGATATTTCTGACTGCGGAGTCGGTGGTATTGCCATCCCAGACGCGAATTTTATAGGTAAAGGTTACGCCCGGATAATCCTCCATATTGCTCGGGAGTGGCGGAATAGTGAATTTTAATAATGCCATGCTCTGTTTATTCACATCTCGACCCGGAGGGTTCCAGTTGTCTTGAATTAACATAGTAGTTTGGTCATTAAAGTTTTTATCACTATCTTCCAAATTACTAATATAGGTATCTTCAATCACGTCGGTATAGCTATATGGAATATTCTTTCCACAATCCATCTTATAATTCATACAGCGTTCGGTCATGAATGTTGCGGCTTGGTCTGTCCATGCATTCATAAAATCACCGTGAGCTGTATAAGGGCTGCCCCAGCGAGGCGTTAATACGCCATCAACTATTGTAGGATCCATCGATAACTCTATTTTACTCACATCCAGAGAAGTAATTTGTGGCAAGACGTAGGCGATGTTCATATTGACGGTGGCGAGTTTCACCGGATAATCCGTCGGGCATTGATTATTAGTACTATAAGTTGCGTTAATGACGCCGGCGCCCGCTTTGAGATTTTTTCCATCCCAACAGTTGGGGAAAGCAATGCCGATATTTAATTGCACGGCGTCACCGGCAGATCTCAGCCCGCAGATTTGGTCTGCCTTGTTGGTGTATCCAGTACCGTTGGCACATAAGAAGGTAATATGCGGATTTGGGCCGGTACCATCGTGGTCACCGGCTAAGAGTTGCAGCCCGTGTGGATAGGGGGTTAGCGGGTTGTTAATAACATCATTGGCCTGATAGTAGTTCTTCATATAGGACGGATGGACGATCTCACCATTGGGGAGTTTCATGGTGGGAACCCAATAGGCGGTGCTGTCCGCCGCGTTGTTGCAAGTCGTGCCTGACTTGGTTAATAAGATATCGGCGGTGGAAAAGGCGTTAGTAGAGCGATTGCCAAAAAAATCATGGGACATCGCCATACCAGGTTTGCCGAACATTAAAATCGGATCGTCAGATTTCATATGGCTAAAACTACAATCAACGTCGATTTGAGAATCTGCCGCAAGAGCAGGTACGGGGAGGAAAGCCGCTAGCCCGAATAAGCAGGGCAAAGTGGTCAATACTTTTCTCATGGGATATTCCTCAAAAATAATCAATGATGCACAAGAGAATAAATTGATGAGAGAAGTATTAGCGAAGTAAATCATTTAGAGAACTTAAAATCTGCTTTCCTGTTATTAATGACAGCAGTCTATGCACTATATATGGGGTGACTAAGAAGTGGGTGGCGGAAGATAATTCTTGCAACAATCATTAATCACAAAAAATTATCTTCCTGTTCTTTTAATGCAGGTTTTTACAGCGTTATACTTAAGGGTGCATTACTTTCTGTCGGCTTAAAGAGGATGCCTTTATCACTTTCGCTGGTTGCGAAGTTTTCAACATAGCTAATCTTGTGAACATTACGCAGACAGAGACTCCAGTCTGTAGCTTCACCCTCAGCGGTAAAGATTATCTGCTCGCCTGAGCGGGTCGCCGTGAGGGTGAAAATCGTATTGCCGTGCAAATCGGTCAGCTTGCTTTCGGCGGTGTGACCTTCATCCAGCTCGAAAAGGTGGAATTCTGGCGCAACGCTATAGTCATAATCTGGCTTCTGATTATTACTGCCTAACGCCAGCAGCGTATTAGGCCGCACATAGAGCGGCAGGCTGTCAAAGCCGTGCTGCTGGTGATGCCAGCGGTTACCTTCTGCCACTTGGTTAGAGAGCAAGTGGGTCCAGCGGCCCGAAGGCAGATAGAAATCAACCTCTCCTTGTTCACTAAATACCGGGGCGACCAGCAGGTCATCGCCGAGCATATATTGGCGATCGAGATAGTCACAGGCCGGATCCTCAGGGAACTCAAGCATCATGGCGCGCATTACTGGCGTTCCACTGTTTGCTGCCTGAGTGGAGGCAGGGTAAAGGTAGGGCATCAGTCTGCATTTGAGTTCGGTAAACAGGCGCAAGACGTCGCAGGCCTCTTCATCATAAACCCAGGGAACCCGATAAGACTTACTGCCATGCAACCGGCTATGGCTCGACAGCAGGCCAAAGGCGCACCAGCGCTTATAGATATGTGCAGGAGCCGTGTTTTCAAAGCCGCCGACGTCATGACTCCAGAAACCAAAGCCGGACAGGCCGATGGATAGCCCTCCGCGTAAACTTTCTGCCATTGATTCATAGGTGGCGTAACAGTCGCCGCCCCAGTGAACAGGGAATTGCTGCGCTCCTACCGAGGCTGAACGCGCAAAAAGCACGGCTTCCGACGCGCCCAGCATGTCTTGTAATGTTTCGTAGACCAGTTGGTTGTAAACAAACGCATAGTGGTTGTGCATTTTCTGCGGATCACAGCCGTCATGCCACACCACGTCCGTAGGAATTCGCTCGCCAAAGTCAGTTTTGAAGCAGTCAACGCCCATGTCGATGAGCCGTTTTAGATGATCGGCATACCATGTGCAAGCCTGTGGATTCGTGAAATCAACAATGGCTTGACCAGGCTGCCATTTGTCCCATTGCCACACGCTTCCATCCGGGCGTTTTAATAAATAGCCGCGTTCTTTGCCTTCTTTAAACAAAGGAGATTTCTGCCCGATATAGGGATTAATCCATACGCAGATTTTTAATCCTTTATTTTTAAGCCGGCGGAGCATGCCCTGTGGGTCCGGGAACACTTGCGGATCCCACTCAAAATCACACCATTGGAAGGCTTTCATCCAGAAGCAGTCAAAATGGAAAACGTGTAGCGGCAAGTTACGCTCAGCCATGCCGTCAATAAAGCGATTCACCGTCTCTTCGTTATAGTTCGTGGTAAACGAAGTGGTCAGCCATAAGCCGAATGACCAGGCGGGAGGCAGTGCTGGTCGGCCGGTGAGCCGAGTATATCGGTCTAACACTTTTTTGGGCGTCGGACCGTCAATGACCAGGTATTCAAGGTATTCGCTTTCCACGCTGAACTGCACCTTCGACACTTTCTCGGAGGCGACTTCAAAGGAGACGGCTTCAGGGTGGTTCACCAGCACGCCATATCCGCGATTAGTGAGGTAAAAGGGAATGTTTTTGTAGGCTTGCTCGGTACTTGTGCCGCCATCGCGGTTCCAGGTTTCTACCGTCTGGCCATTCTTTACCAGTGCGGTAAAGCGTTCTCCCAGACCATAGACAGTTTCGCCGACGCCTAAATCCAGACGCTCCATAATGTAGTTTTTGCCATCACGGTTGTTCTGCACATAGCCATTGGATTTGGCTACGCTGCCGGTGATGCGCTTGCCGTGCCGCAGAAAGTCCAGCGACCAGTGCGGGCCTTTGGTCACGCGCACGCTGAGGTCGCCGCTGTGCAGCGCGCAATATTCCTCACCGTTTTCGAACCTGACGTCGTGCTGAGTTTCGACGTTGAGCGGATACTGCGGGCCGAGATCCAAACCGCCATCAAAATGGGTAATTCGTACCCCAATGACGCCATGCTGCGGGGAGAAGAAACGCAGCGTAAAGAGCGTCGTATCAAGCTGGTTGGCTCGCTCACTGGCTTCTCTCGGCGCGGCATATACTGTCATTTCTTGATCAGAAAACTGGACGTCCGACACATACAGTGGATGGGTTAGGACCAGTCCCTCTTGAATTAACCAGTTACCATCACTGATTTTCATTTTTCACTCTCCTTGCTCTCATGACCCTGAGCCAATTTAAAATGTGGATTAATGTCTTACTTGAAAAATTCACGTTGATTACGGCGAATACCGCTGGCAACTTCGTCCAAAATGCGGCGTAAGAGTGGGGTGCGCAGGATGTAAAAGCGTTTACAGATAATGGCGCTTAGCAGATAACAGGCGGCGGGAACCAGAGTAAACAGAGCAATGATGCTGGTGAGGGTGCCGCCATTTTGGGTTGCTGCGCCGGACTGATATCCCGCACCGGCCAACACCCAGCCGATGAGCGCGCCAGCAAGGGCTAAACCGAGTTTTAATACAAACAGCGTCCCGGCAAAACTGATCCCCGTCAGGCGCTTACCGTCGTTCCATTCACCGTAATCTACGGTGTCAGACATCATTACCCACTGAATCGGCGTGACCAACTGGTGGAATACGCCAATCACAAAGATGAAGGCAAACATGGTGACGCTGGCGTGAATCGGCAGGAAGAACATGGCCGCACTGAGTACTGCTAAAATGGCGTTAGTCCACCAGAAGACGCTGACCTTACACTTCCAATCGGTCAGAGGTTTAGCCAGCGCGCTGCCGAAGAGGTTGCCCACCGAGTAGGCTCCGAGGAACCAGGCAAAGAGCACTGGATTGCCCAGAATGTAGGTGACGTAATACATCATGGCCCCGCCGCGAACGGCTACCGCCATGATGTTGAGAATGGTCAACAGGCCGACAATGCGCCATTGATCGTTATGCCAGATATCCCGGAGATCTTCGCGCATCGTGCCGGTCGGTTTACCTTCATCGCTAACGCGCTCTTTGGTGGTCGCAAAGCATATGGCAAGCATAACAATGGCCACCAACGCCAGTACCGCGATCCCGCCTTGAAAACCGAGCGCCTTATCCTCGCCACCGATCAATTGCACCAGCGGCATCATTAAGACGGTGCTCAGCATGCCACCGGCGGTGGCTAAAACGAACCGATAGGACTGCAACGAAATACGTTGAGTCGGATCGGCTGTTATAACGCCACCAAGGGCGCAATAAGGAATATTAACCACCGTGTACATCAGCGTCAGCAAGGTATAAGTGACTGCGGCATAGACCATTTTTCCGGTCATGCTGAGATCGGGAGAAGAGTAGGCGAACACGCACACTATGCCGAAAGGTATGGCACCGAACAGCACGTAGGGGCGGAATTGTCCCCAGCGGGTGCGGGTTCTGTCGGCCAGTAACCCCATGCAAGGGTCGGAAATCGCATCCATCGCGCGGGCCAGCAAAAACAGCGTGCCCACGTATCCGGCGGGAATACCGAAAATGTCCGTATAGAAAAACATCATATAGAGCATGACGTTATCAAAAATAATGTGGCTAGCCGCGTCCCCTAAGCCGTATCCCACTTTTTCTTTTACCGAAAGAACCTCAGAAACCGATCGCACTTCAGAGCTCATAACGAGACGTCCATATCAACAATGTGAGCTTGCAGTTTTAATCCTTGTCGCGGGTATGGGCTATTGAGTTATTTACTTCTGAAATTACGTTTATTTATTTTTGTGATCGGGCAACAGAAAAACGGCTTAGGTTTGCAAAGTTGCGTTGTTTTGCTGCGAGGAAGCCCTGCTTTATGGCATTTGGCTCTATTCTTAACGGACGAAAAATAATCGAATGGAGATCTGATGAATACTCTTTTTCGCCCCACAGCGCTGTCCATGCTGGCCGCATTGTTCCTCTCTCCCGCCTTTGCCGTGGAAAAATCCCCAGAGTCGGTCCCTGAAGCCAAATCCGAGGTTGAAGAGCTGGCAGCGGGCTTGGATCATCCTTGGTCTTTGGCATTTTTGCCCGGCCAGCAGGCCGCATTAATCACCGAGCGTTCCGGGCAGTTGAGGCTGTGGCGGGCTAATGAAGGCTTATCTAAGCCTTTGGCAGGATTACCTAAAGTATGGGTTGCAGGGCAGGCTGGGCTGTGGGATGTCCGTCTGGCGCCTGATTTCGTCAGTAGCCGCCGCGTCTATCTCAGCTTCGCGCAGCAGGGAGATAAGGGACAGGCCAATGCGGCATTGGGCTACGGGCGTCTGGCCGAGGATGGCAGCGGCCTGAAAGACTTCAAAACTATCTTTGTGCAACAACCGGCGTTGAGCAGCGGGATTAATCTCGGCGGCAGGCTGGCTTTTGATTCGCAGGGCAATATCTTCATGTCGATGGGAGATAACAACCAGCGGATGTCGGCCCAGCGGCTCGATAGCCTCAAGGGTAAAATCCTACGCCTGACCCCTGAAGGCGGCATTCCGCAAGATAATCCTTTGGTGAATAAGGCAGCGGCCAAGGGGGAAATCTGGACTTATGGCAATCGCAATGCGCAAGGTTTAGCTATTAATCCCTGGAGTCACGCGCTGTGGGAGACAGAGCACGGACCGCGCGGCGGGGATGAAGTCAATCTGCCGCAAGCAGGCAAAAACTACGGCTGGCCGCTGGCCACCTACGGCATAAACTATTCAGGGCAGCCGATACCCGAGGCCAAAGGAACCCATCTTAACGGGGCGGAAGACCCGCTCTACTATTGGCCGGTATCGCCGGCGCTGAGTGGCATGGCGTTTTACAACGCGTCTAAATTCCCGCAGTGGGATCACTCACTATTTATTGGCGCGTTGGCGGGGAAATCTTTGATCAGGTTGACGTTACAGGGTAACAAAATCATCGCGGAAGAGCGTCTGTTAAGCGAGCGTAATGAGCGTATTCGCGAGGTGCGGCTGGGGGAAGATGGCTATATCTACGTGTTGACCGATGAAAGTAATGGCAAGTTGCTGAAGGTTGCGCCGGGAGCCTAGGGCGAAAATGGCCGGAGCTGTCTCCGGCCAGAAGCATATTAAGTCAATGCGATCATCACGTGCTGCTGATACGCCGCGCGTTGAGAAAGCTGTTGGTACCAGCGCTCAACGTTTGGGTGCTTTTGGCGCTCAATATCCAAATTGAACCACGCATATGCTAAACAGCCCAGCGGGATATCCCCCAAGCCAAACTGTTCCCCGGATAACCATTTTTGTTTCGCCAGCACCTCGTCGAGCGTGGCCCAGGCCTTCTCAAAAGCCGCCATGCCGGTAGCGATAACCTGCGCATCGCGCTGTGCTTCAGGCGTGCGGATCAGGCTGACATAGACCTGCCTGAAGGGGATCGCCAGCGTGCCGCTGGCCCAGTCCAGCCATTTATCGGCAGAAGCGCGCTGTTGGGCATTTGCCCCCCAGAACTCAGGCTGCGCGGAGCGCTCCGCCAGATAGCGCAGAATGGCATTGGATTCCCACAGCACGAAGTCGCCGTCCTGCAAGCAAGGGACTAAGCCATTGGGATTGAGTGCCAGAAAACTGGCTTCGGTGTTTTTGCCATATTGGCCACCGGCGTTGATCAGCTGATATTGCTCACCAAGCTCATCCAACAGCCACAACACTTTCTTCACATTGGTCGAATTTTCACGACCCCAGACCGTTAACATGGTGATGACTCCTACAAGTAAATAAGCAATGCGGCTCAGCTGTGAAAACGCGTCCAAAGAGAGATCAACAGCCAGGCGGCTACCGTCCAGCACAAAACGCCGCCGAGCAAGGCATAGGGCAGTTTCATTGAGCCGACGAAGAAATAGAGGGCAATCAGGTAGACCATGTAAGGGATCACGGCCCACAGCCCGAAGATGATGGTAGTGCGTAACGCTTCAATGCTGCGTTCAGTGCCGACAATATAGTGGGCTATCAGCGCAAATGTGGGAAATAGAGGTAATAATCCTGCGATATAGTAGTTTTTGGTTTTCGACAATAAGCCTATTGCCACGACCATTAGCGCACCAATCAGCGCTTTTATGAGCAGACCCATCTTTTATTTCCTATCGTATTACCGCGCTATGTTGAGAGTCCATTGCGGGTAAGCACTTTATAGTTATCGTCAATAATCAATGCCGTGGCACAAACTTGCCCGAGTCACATTATCTGGTCAAGAGGCGCGATGAGAATAAATATTGCGCAGCAAAATGCAACAAAGCTTAAAAATCGCGACTATTCTAACAATCTTTACATTGCAACGGTTTCATCGCCGCGCATAAAACGGTAGGTTTTAGTCTCGGCGAACGTTTCACTTTTCAGGCGTAAATCTGTTTGAAAGATAAGATAAATTTCAGTTACATGGACAAAAGCGCTGATAACCTATGACAATTTCTCCTAAATTCCAACGGACCTTCCTATGCGCGCTCGGCGGCGGCGTTATGCTGCTAGCGCTTCCTGCTGCACAAGCAGATACCAACCCCGTAGCCCCGCAGATTAACGCGAAATCTTGGGTATTAATGGACTATAACAGCGGCAAAGTGCTGACTGAGTCCAACCCCGATGCCCGTCTTGACCCGGCCAGCCTGACCAAAATTATGGTCAGCTATGTGGTGGGTCAGGCGATTAAATCTGGCAAAGTCACTCCTGATGACATGGTTTCAGTTGGGCAGGATGCCTGGGCGACCGGCAACCCGGTGCTGCGCGGCTCCTCGCTGATGTTCCTCAAGCCGGGTGACAAGGTGCCGGTTTCCGAGCTGAACAAAGGGATCGTGATTCAATCGGGTAACGACGCCAGCATTGCCTTGGCTGATTACATTGCCGGAAGCCAAGACTCTTTCGTCAGCCTGATGAACCGCTATTCGCAGCAGCTCAAGTTAGATAACACTCATTTCAAAACCGTCCACGGTCTTGATGCAGACGGGCAGTACAGCTCGGCGAAAGACATGGCGCTGCTGTCTCAGGCGCTGATCCGTGATACGCCGGACGAATACGCGCTGCACAAAGAAAAGGAATTCACCTTCAACCATATTCGCCAGATTAACCGTAACCGTCTGTTATGGAGCAGCAGTCTCAACGTTGACGGCATCAAAACCGGCTATACCTCCGGCGCGGGTTATAACCTGGTTTCTTCGGCCAGTGACCCAAGCGGCATGCGCCTGATTGCCGTGGTGATGGGCGCGCCAAGTGACCGTATTCGTTTTAGCGAAAGCGAAAGCCTGCTGACCTGGGGTTTCCGTTTCTTTGAAACGCTGACGCCGATTAAAGCGGGTAATGCTTTCACCACCCAGCGCGTGTGGTTCGGCGAGGAGAAAATGGTGCCGCTGGGCGTGGCGGAAGACGCATCTTTGACCATGCCAAAGGGCCAGCTCAAAAACCTTAAGGCCAGCTTCAATCTGACCAACAAAGAGTTGGAAGCCCCGCTTAGCAAGAATCAGGTGGTGGGAACGGTTGATTTTAGCCTCGACGGCAAAGTCATCGACTCACGCCCGCTGGTGGCGTTGCAGGAAGTGAAAGAGGGCGGCTTCTTCAGCCGTATCTGGGATTTCGTGATGATGAAAATCACCGGCCTGTTTGGTTCTATTTTCGGCAAATAATTTGATCATTGTCTGTAATTAAAAGGCCCGGCATGAGTATGCCGGGCCTTTTGTTTTCGTGGCTTGTGACGCGTCGCGATAAGAGATTACTCGCGAACCCAGCCTTTACGGATGAGCAGGGCAAAGCTAAAGCGATAGAGCTTGTCTAAGCCTGCTGAGATCTGCTCGCCATACAGGTTCCACACCAGCTGCGAGAACAGACAACCCACCATGCCGACCAACAGGCCGCCGAGCATATCCAACGGCCAGTGTACCCCGAGGTAAACGCGTGACCAGGCAATGCCGAGGGCGGTGACGATTAACAGCGCGCCGGACCACAGGCGATGCCAGAACAGGAAAGCAATCGCAAAGGTGAAAATCGCGGTGCCGTGGTCGCTAGGGAAGGAATCATCGGGCGCGTGATGCAGGAAGTTATAGCCAAAGCCTTCAACGAACGGACGTGCGTGCGGGAATAGCATCGACAAGGTTTTTGCGCAGCTCATTGAGAACAACAGTGCGATAACGGTTTTTGTCACTAAGGTACGCTGTAAAACGATATGTTCGCGGTGACCCCATAGCCAAAGCCCAATAATGAGCATCGGCACAATCATAATCATGTCATTGGCCATAAAAGTGGCAAATTTGATCAGCGCGGGCGGGGAGTCTGGCGTGGCGTTAATCCAGGTAAATAAAAGATGGTTTAATTGCTCCATGCTTGGTACCCCAGCACGGTTTTTTGTTCACTTTGAATCTGCAAAATCACTACCCTCATCATCATTGGAGTCAGCCAAATAGGCGGCTGAAAATGTTCTAGTAACTTACTGACCATAATTCCAAAATTCGGTTCAACGTTAGTTTGAGTTAAGCGCTGGGTAAAGGGGGATCGTCTGAATATCCCAATTTCATTGAGCTACGGTATAGGTTCAGAGTGAAATCAGTTTATGGAGTGAAAATTAAGAAATCCTTAAGCCGGGGGAGGACGAGCCTCCCGACTTAAACAGTCTGAAAATGGTGATGAGGTAGGAAAGAGCGTGTTTTTTAATGCAGTGAGTGATTAACGCGGTTTTTGCGCGGCGAGCAGGAACATCATTGGGCGTTCGGTCTCTTCTTGCAGAGCGGGCGTGCTGGCCAATTGCTCGGCAGAAGGACCCCATTCATCAAGCTGGGTGATAATAAATCCACTCTTAATCAGCAAGTTAATGTAAGTCGCCAGTTTGCGATGCTGTTTGACAACCCCTTCGGCAAACCAGTTTGTGACGCGTTCGCCTTCCCGCTGATAGCCGTCTATCGGCCAGGTTTTCTGCCCGCTGGTGGTCGTTAGCCAACCCGGTTGCGCCGGTGCGGTGAAAATCGGGTGCTCGGCCGAAAAGACAAAATGCCCGCCCGGAACCAGAGATTGATACACCTGGTCAAACAGCCCTGAGAGGTTTTGCAGGTAGTGCAACGCCAGAGAACTGTAGGCCAAAGAGTATGTTTCAGCCGGTAATCTCAGCTGATCCAAGTCTTCACGGCGATATTCAATACCAGAATCAGCCGTCATACTGCGGGCCTTTTCCAGCATCTTTGCAGAAATATCTAACCCTAAGACCTGCGCCGCCCCCTGTTCGCGCATATGGCGGCAGAACCAGCCATAACCACAGCCGAGGTCAATCACTTTTGCTCCGCGAACGTCGGGCAGCATGGCTTTTAGAGCAGGCCATTCCGGCGCGCCGTCTAAACCATGAATCGAACGGTTAAGTTGTGAATAACCCTCGAAAAATTGCTGATCGTCATAAATGTTTTGAGCCATATTAATGCTTCCTTTAAAACGTTATCCTGTGCCGTATAGGCCCACATAGTGTAGTGAAAAAAGTCCGGGAGAAAAACGTTTGGAGATTCGACAGGCGGTACTGGCTGAGATTGAGCCACTTCGGCAGCTAGGGATTTCAACTTATCGCCACTATTTTGGCGCGTTGTGGCAAAGCCCGGCGGAGCTTGAGGCGTTTCTGGAAAGTGACTTCTCCCTTGAGATTCTCACCGCAGGGTTTAGTGATCCGCAGCAACAGTGGTGGGTGGCTTGTGAAGAGGGGCGACTGCTGGGGTTTGCCAAAGTGCACGACCAGCAGCCGCTGCCGGAGAGCGAACAGCGCGGTGCTATGCTTTGTAAACTTTATCTGCAGCCTGGCGCGAAATCCCGGGGGCTGGGCTCGCTTTTGTTCAACCACGTTGAGCAACAGGTAAAAAACCGCCAGCAGAACTTACTTTGGTTGACCGTGTTGCAAAGCAATACTGCCGCTATCGCATTTTATCAACGTCAGGGCATGGTGATTCATCGTGAATCCGCCTATGTGACGCAGACGCAAATCACGCCGCTGTGGACAATGAAAAAGGAATTAGGATGAGAAGGAAGGCGCAATGGTCAGAGTAAAACTGGGCGGGCTGTTTATCACGCTGGCAGAGAATGAAGAGATCCCCGCGGATGAAGAGCTTTACGAGCATTACACCTACATTATTCGCTCCCAGCCGCGCGGTTTTGAGATCCTGCGCTACGATCCTTATGCAGGCTGGAAACGCAAACCGGACCGATGGTTCTCGACCGGGCACAACGCCTTTGTCTTTGCCTACGAGTCTTACGTTGAAGAGTGGAATCAGGTCGATGGCCGCATCGGCGGGCCTTCTCAGACCGTCAATCGTATCATTTAGGCCATCACCAGGAGCGCCCGTGGATCACCCTTCGGCAGACAAGATTATCGATTTATACCAGCGTAACAGTGATTATTGGGATGATATTCGCGGCAAACAGCTTTTCGAGTTGCCCTGGCTCGAGCACTTTCTCAACCTGCAACCCGCCGTAGCCGACATTCTGGACATCGGCTGTGGCTCCGGCAAGCCGATAGCTCAGTTCTTTGTCGAGCAAGGGCATCAAGTTACGGGCGTCGACTCCTCTGAGGCGATGATTTCCCTCTGTCGCCAGCGTTTTCCCACCCATCAGTGGCAAGTGGCCGATATGCGGCAGCTTGCGCTTGGGCAGAAATTTGATGGCATTCTGGCGTGGGACAGTTTTTTTCATCTTAAACGCGACGATCAGCGTGGGATGTTTGCCCTCTTTGAGCAGCACGCCAAACCCAACGCGGCCCTGATGTTTACCAGCGGCCCCGCCAACGGCGAAGCGATTGGCGAATTTAATGGCGAAACCTTGTATCACGCCAGTTTAGCGCCAGAGGAGTACCGCCAACTGTTGGCTGATCATGGCTTCAGCCTAGTGAAAAACGTGGTTGAAGACCCAGAATGCGGCGGGCACACCATTTGGCTGGCGCAGGCAGGCGAATCCTGAAATCTAACACATAGAGCATTAATAAATAATCACCAATGGTTATGTAAATTAATGCTTTTAAAAATTATATAAATTATCTTCATAATAAAATCATACAGATGTGTTTTTATTCCGTTCACTAGCACCTCTTACACATTGCATTTGTTAAACCATGGTCTAATTTTTAATCAGGTGCCGGCATCATGCATAAGCCGCTCACCTACATAGCCCGTATTTAATAGCTCTGGCTTAATCATTCAACTGCAATAAGGGTATATTCATGAAAGAAAACAAAGAATTGCGCGAATTGTCAATGGACGAAGTTGATGCTGTAAGTGGTGGTGGATTGATCGGTGATTTGCTGGGTAACGTGGGTCAAATTGTGACGCCAGTACCGATTGTCGGCCCGATTTTGGGCGGAATTTTAGGTACCATTGGCGGCAAGTTCCCTCTGTAACTTTCCCAAAAGTATTTGAAGAAGCCCCGTTTATCGGGGCTTTTGTATTGGTCCAATCTCAGATAACGACTAAGCTAAGCCAACTGATTTTCAGGCCGGAGCAAAGCATGACCTTCGATTGGCATAGCGCACCTTTATCCCGCGGCACGGTGATAGATAACCACTATAAAAACACCCAAAACGTACGCCGTTTTCTCACTCAGGAGTGCGGGGAAAACTTCAAATTCGACAGAGACTTTATGGCTTGGATCCGCAGCGGCGCAGCTAAGAATCTGGGCGACGTGGTGGATGAGTGGGTTAGGCGGGATGAGGGAAGTACAAAAGAAAAAACCCGATAATCTTGAACCTAAACAGGCGGGATTATCGGGCTCTCCAAAGTGGGGACTTCAAAGAAAAGCAGTGGCATTAATTAAGACTGCCTTTCCTGAACAAAGTTCGTTCAATGCTGCAAAAATCTAAAAAAATTATTGATTTTTTTAACGCGCATTGCGAATCAATGGGTTACATCAGCCTCCCGGCCAGACAATCACTATCAAGGTACCTGCCAAGGTCAGCAATACGTTAGCGATGGCGTAGGTTCCGGCATAACCGAGGGCTGGAATGTTGCTGCGCGCGGTGTCGCTGATGATCTCCATGGCCGGTGCGCAGGTGCGCGCCCCCATGATGGCGCCGAACAGCAGCGCGCGGTTCATGCGCAGCACGTAAGCACCGAAGATAAAGCAGATAACCACCGGCACCAGACTGACGATTAACCCTGAAATCAGCATCTGGCCACCAATTGCGCCTAACCCTTGATTTATCCCCGCACCGGCACTCAGGCCTACTCCGGCCATAAATACCATCAGGCCGAACTCCTTCACCATGTTCAACGCGCCCTGCGGGATATAGCCGAAAGTAGGGTGGTTGGCTCGTAAGAAGCCGAGCATTATCCCGGCGAACAGCAGCCCGGCGGCGTTGCCGACGCCAAAACTGAAGTTCTTAAATTGGAAGGTGATTAGGCCAATCATCAGGCCAAGAATAAAGAAGGCGCAGAAGGCCAGCAGGTCGGTGACCTGACTGTGAATCGAGATAAACCCAATGCGATCGGCCACGGCTTTCACGCGACGCGCGTCACCACTGACCTGCAACACGTCGCCCTTGTTGAGCACGATGCTGTCGTCGATTGGCATCTCTATCTGGCTGCGGATAACGCGGTTTAAGAAGCAGCCGTGGTCGGTCAGGTTCAGTTGGCTCAGGCGTTTGCCCACCGCGCTGCTGTTCTTCACCACCACTTCTTCGGTCACAATGCGCATGTCCAGCAGGTCGCGGTCAAAGACTTCTTTACCGTTACGGAAACTTGGATCAAGGCGCGAGTGCGCGTCAGGGTAGCCAACCAGCGAAATATCGTCGCCCACTTGCAATACGGCATCGCCATCAGGCGTCGCCAGAATGCCGTTACGGCGAATACGCTCGATGTAGCAGCCCGTCTGGCGATAGATACCCAGCTCGCGCAGGTTCTTGCCATCGGCCCATGCCACCAACTCTTGACCCACGCGATACGCGCGGATCACCGGCAGGTAAACCTTGCGCTTGCTGTCAGTGTCGAGGCCACGCTCGCGGGCGATCTGTTGGGCGCTGGTTGGCAGGTCCTGGTGCTGTAATTTGGGCAGATAGCGCGCGCCAAAAATCAGGCTCACCAGGCCGATTAAGTAGGTCAGGGCATAGCCAAGGCTCAGGTTATCCAGTTCCGGACCGAGCATTTTACTGCCGCCGAGGGTGTTCCTGAGAGTATCTCCCGCCCCCACCAGAACCGGCGTGGAGGTCATAGAGCCAGCCAGCATACCGGCGGTCAGCCCAATGTCCCACCCAAATAGCCGCCCAAGTCCCAGCGCGAGGAGCATCGCCGTGCCGACCATCACCAGCGCCAGCATCAGGTAATTTTTACCGTCGCGGAAGAAAATGGAGAAAAAGTTCGGACCCGCTTCAACCCCGACGCAAAAAATAAACAGCATGAAACCGAGATTGAGCGCCTCAGTGTTAATGCTGAAATGTTGTTGGCCGAGAAGCAGGGAAACGACTAATACGCCTATAGAATTTCCGAGTTGGACCGAGCCCAATCGTACTTTTCCCAGACAAAGCCCGAGCGCTAAAACTACAAATAATAACAGGATGTAATTCCCGTTTAACAAACTAGCGACGTTTATGTTCACAAGGATAACTTATTGTTTACCAACAAATTCTTGATATAAGGGGTTGTAAGGGATAAATTCAATTGCATTATATTTTAACCGTTTATTCTAAGGCTAAGGATATTAACGATCACTAAAACAACGCAATTTAGCGCGTTATTTTAGTCATAGATTGTTCATTCAGCCAGATAAAAGCGGGTGTTAGCATCTTTTAAGCATGTTTTGTGTTGCACAGGCAGTGCAGCTTAGCAGGGGAACTGCGGGGCGGGGACGAATTGACTCAATTTTGTTGTCGCTTATGAGCAAAACTTTAAGGAGGAAGTACTGATGCATCTGCGTTCGCGCGTCGGACCTATCATTTGTTGCGTGCTTTTCACGCTGATTTTTGTCTTACTGAAAACGGAAGTGATTGTGGTTCGCCACATTACCCCTGGTCCGGAATATGGCCTGCTGCTGTTTATTTTTCCCGGCATCATCACTGCTCACCTTGTGCAGCGGTCGGCGCTATTTTATGCCTTTCTCGGTGCGCTGCTTGCCATTCCGGTGTGTTACTTGCTGCGCATTGTCTACTTCGTACGCGTGCGTACTTTTGTACAAGAGATGGCTTATGCCGGTAGCGCCATTTTCTGGTGTGTGATGGGCGCGCTGTTTTACCTGCTGATTCGGGCCATCGTGCTGCATATGACCAAAGAGTAGTGTGAAATAAGCCAAAAAATAAAGGCGCTCATTGAGCGCCTTTTTGCTGTGTAGACTTTGCCACGTCTCAGTCAAATTAAGACTGGAACAGAGCCAGATGTTCTTTAGCGTAAGCTTCGAAATCTGTGCAACCACCAATGTGGGTGGAGTCAATGAAGATTTGTGGAACAGTTTCAACCGGCTTACCGACAGTTTTTTCCAAATCGGCTTTTGAAATGCCTTCAGCGTGGATATCAACATAACGGAAATTGAAATCATCACGTTCTTCAGTCAGTTTTTCAGCCAACTCTTTTGCACGTACACAATAAGGACACGCCGGGCGCCCGAAAATCACTGCAAACATGGAGACTCCTTGATTTTTTAATGCCAGTAAAATGAATAAGTTAAAGTGTGATGCGTTTTTATTTTGTTAACTGCATCACCTTTTGATGTCGGTACTATGCCTGTTACGCACGTCAAAAAACAGTAGGATTTACCTGTCAGTTTGATGCACTGCGCCTATCAGGCCGACGAACAAACGGGTTTATCACCTTTTTTCTGCCCTAAAAAAACGCTGCGTTTTGTTACAGCATTTGGGGTTAATGGACTTGCAAAGCCGTGAGCTAGCATCAATGATTGTCGGCTATTAGGCTTTTATCTTGTTTTCGTTCAAGGATTTCCCATGACCCCCACGATTGACCTCCTGCGCTCCCACCGTTCTATTCGTTCTTTTACCGACCAGCCGATCACCGATGAGCAGCGCGGAGCCATTCTTAGCGCGGCTCAGGGCGCATCGACTTCAAGCTTTTTGCAGTGTTCGTCAATCATTCGCATTACCGATCCCGCGCTGCGTGAGAAGCTGGTGGAATTCACCGGCGGGCAGAAATATGTCGCCAGCGCCGCCGAATTTTGGGTTTTCTGCGCCGACTTTAATCGCAATCAACAAATCAATCCGCAGGCCGAGCTAGGGTTAGCTGAGCAGCTGCTGCTGGGCTGCGTGGACACCGCGCTGCTGGCGCAAAACGCCATGACGGCGGCGGAGTCACTCGGGTTGGGCGGGGTGTTTATCGGCGGTATCCGTAATCAGGTTGAAGAGGTGATTGGCCTGCTGAAGCTGCCGAAGTTTGTCATGCCGCTGTTCGGTATGTGTATCGGCCATCCGGCGCAGGATCATCAGGTGAAGCCGCGTATGCCGCAATCTATGCTAGTGCACGAAAACAGCTATCAGCCGCTCAATCCCCAAACCTTGGCGGAGTATGATGAGCAGCTGGCCGCCTATTACTTGCAGCGTGACAGCAATGCGCGTCGCGATACCTGGAGCGATTTGATTATCCGCACGCTGAAAAAAGAGCAGCGCCCACACATGCTGGCTGCTTTGCACAAGCAGGGCTGGGCAACGCGCTAACACTCTCCATCCTTGACGGGGCGTCTGATGAAAATAGCTATTCTTTCTCGCGATGGCAGTCTCTATTCGTGCAAGCGGCTGCTTGAAGCGGCGGAGTGTCGCGGCCATTCGGTCGATATCATCGACCCCTTGTCCTGCTATATGAATATCAATCCGGCGGCGCCTAGCGTGCATTATCGCGGCCGCCAGCTGGATAAATATCACGCAGTGATCCCGCGCATTGGTTCGGCCATTACTTTCTACGGTACGGCGGTGCTGCGCCAGTTTGAGATGTTGGGCAGCTTCCCACTCAACGAATCCGTCGCCATCACTCGCGCGCGCGACAAGCTGCGTTCGATGCAGATTCTGGCTCGCGAGGGGATCGATTTGCCGACCACCGGTTTCGCCAACATGCCGGACGATACCGCTGACCTGATTGCCTTGGTGGGCGGCGCGCCGCTGGTGGTCAAGTTGGTGGAGGGAACACAGGGTATTGGCGTGGTGTTGGCCGAGACGCGTCAGGCGGCGGAGAGCGTGATTGATGCCTTCCGCGGGCTGAATGCGCATATATTGGTGCAGGAATACATCCGCGAAGCCGAGGGCAGGGATATTCGCTGTCTGGTGGTGGGCAAGAAAGTGGTGGGGGCGATTGAGCGTCAGGCCAAGCCGGGCGATTTCCGCTCAAACCTGCATCGCGGCGGTACCGCCAACAAGGTGCAAATCACCGCCGATGAAAAAGCCATTGCGGTGAAAGCGGCGGCAACCTTGGGTCTGGATGTCGCCGGTGTCGATATCCTTCGATCTAACCGAGGCCCGTTAGTGATGGAAGTTAACGCTTCGCCTGGCTTAGAAGGGATCGAAAGCACCACCGGCTTGGACATCGCGGGCATGATGATTGACTACATTGAGCATCGCGCACGCCCTGGTTTTCGCCTGAAATCCGGCGGCTGAGCGCCTTATCCCGCATTAATGTGCAGCAAGCGCGTATTGATCATAGCGCTTACTGACATAATTCCGTAAGCTATGTCCCCTTCGCGCCCTTTAAGGGCGCGCTTTTCTGCTGTCGACTTCATTGATTTAAACTTGTGAGGCATTTTATGGATTCGCTCATCGTCCCTGATTTGGCGTTGCTCCGGCGCTGGCTGGATCAGTTGGGGATATCATTTTTCGAGTGTGATTCCTGTCAGGCTCTCCATTTGCCGCATATGCAGAATTTTGATGGCGTGTTTGACGCCAAATTGGACATTGTTGATAACGTGATCCTGTTTTCCGCGCTGGCAGAAGTCAAACCCACCGCGCTGATTCCTATTGTGGCCGACCTCAGCCAAATCAACGCCAGTTCGCTGACGGTGAAGGCGTTTATCGACATTCAGGATGACAACTTGCCGAAGCTGATTGTCTGCCAGTCGCTGGCGATTGCCGTCGGCGTGACGGTGGAGCAGTTTGCTCACTTCCTGCAACAGGCGGAAGAGCAGATGTCGATGATCATCCTCGAAGCCCATGCTAATGACATGCTGTTCGTGGGCGAGCCGGACGAAGGCGAGCCGCTAACCAACCTCAATGTCCCCATTCTGCATTAATCCTCTCTCGCTTTAACACTTCCCCATTGCAAATTTCTCGCATAAGCCGCGAATTCCCGCGGCTTTGGTGATTTTTTCCGCTTCCACTACACTCTTTAACAAACAGTTATTCTGTTATTTGCACATTGTTGCCATACATTTCACTTTGTTAATGGCTTATGTGCCACAGGGCATAGAGCAAAAATGCATAATTAATCGATAAATCGTGGTTTTGCCCGTGCGGCCTAGTACCAAGGGGGCGCAGGGGGTATTCTGCTGATTCTGCGCTATAGGTTAATTACACCGTAAAACCAAATGGTTATTCGGCTCGCAGCGTTGGGCTTGGCGATGCATGCTTATGCAGATCTAAGCGCAACGGTTGGTCTGGTTATGAAAGGTTTTGTATCCATTTGAGATACAAGTTTAATTTTCCTTTTCCCCCTGTATTGGAGGTAGTAACGGATGTTCACCCTGCGTAAAAAGTGGTTATCGGGTGTTGTCGCCGGTCTGGCTATGGCCGCGTCCGTCACAGCGTCAGCGGAAGAAAAAACGCTGCACGTCTACAACTGGTCTGACTATATCGCGCCGAATACGGTGCCAGATTTCCAGAAGGAAACCGGCATCAAGGTGATATACGACGTTTTTGATTCCAACGAAGTGTTGGAAGGCAAACTGATGGCGGGCAGCACTGGCTTCGACCTGGTGGTGCCATCGGCGAGCTTCCTTGAGCGCCAACTGGCGGCAGGGGTGTTCCAGCCGCTGGATAAGAGCAAACTGCCAAACTACAAAAACCTCGATCCCGCGCTGCTGAAAATGGTCGCGCAGCACGATCCGGATAACAAATACGCCATTCCTTACCTGTGGGCGACCACCGGCATTGGCTATAACGTCGATAAAGTGAAGGCCGTGCTGGGCAAAGATGCGCCGGTGGACAGCTGGGATCTGGTGCTGAAGCCTGAAAACCTCGAGAAGCTTAAAAGCTGCGGCGTCTCCTTCCTCGACGCACCGGCCGAAATCTACGCCACCGTGCTGAACTACCTGCACCTTGATCCAAACAGCACCAAGGCCAGCGACTACACCGGAGCGGCGAATGACCTGTTGTTGAAGCTGCGTCCAAGCATTCGCTACTTCCACTCTTCTCAGTACATCAATGACTTGGCCAACGGCGATATCTGCGTGGCAATTGGCTGGGCGGGTGACGTGATGCAAGCCTCTAACCGCGCGAAAGAAGCCAAAAACGGCGTCAACGTGGCGTACAGCATTCCGAAAGAGGGCGCGCTGGCCTTCTTCGACGTGTTCGCTATCCCGGCCGATGCAAAAAATCTGGATGAAGCCTATAAGTTCCTCAACTACCTGATGGAGCCGAAGGTGATCGCGCAGATCAGCAACACGGTTTACTACGCCAGTGGCAACCTTGCCGCCACGCCGCTAGTGAATGCCGACGTGCGTAACAACCCGGGGATTTACCCATCGGATGCCGTGCGCGCCAAAATGTTTACGCTGAAAGTTCAGGACCCGAAAATCGACCGTGTTATTACCCGTTCTTGGACTAAAGTGAAAACCAACAAATAATACTCTTCATCCTTCGAGCTGCCGCCATGATGCAACTTGAATGATATTGATTATTACCCCAGTGGCTCTGCGAAATAAACGCGCCGAGCCACTGCTTCTATTTCGGTTCCTCAATCTATGCGGCTTTTTACCGCCTTCTGCCGGAGATGTTTCTGAGTGAATGATGCAATCCCCCGTCCTCAGCCGAAAACTCACAAAGGCTTCACGCCTTTGCTGGAAATCCGCAATTTAACCAAATCTTTTGATGGTCAGGCCGCCGTGGATGACGTCAGTTTGACTATCTATAAAGGCGAAATCTTTGCCCTGCTGGGCGCGTCTGGTTGCGGCAAGTCCACCTTGCTGCGCATGCTGGCGGGCTTTGAAACCCCAACGCAGGGACAAATCGTACTCGACGGCGTCGATCTGTCGCAGGTGCCGCCTTATCAGCGCCCGATTAACATGATGTTCCAGTCTTATGCGCTGTTCCCGCACATGACCGTCGAGCAGAACATCGCCTTTGGTTTGAAACAGGACAAGCTGCCGTCGGCGGAGATCAAAAGCCGCGTGGCCGAGATGCTGACGCTGGTTCATATGGAGGAGTTCGCCAAGCGTAAGCCGCACCAGCTCTCCGGCGGGCAGCGCCAGCGCGTGGCCTTGGCGCGCAGTCTGGCGAAAAGACCTAAACTGCTGCTGCTTGATGAGCCTATGGGCGCGCTGGACAAAAAACTGCGCGACCGCATGCAGCTTGAAGTGGTGGATATCCTCGAACGCGTCGGCGCGACCTGCGTGATGGTGACTCACGATCAGGAAGAGGCGATGACCATGGCGGGGCGTATCGCCATTATGAATCGCGGTAAGTTTGTGCAAATAGGCGAGCCGGAGGAGATTTACGAGCACCCGACCAGCCGCTTTAGCGCGGAGTTTATCGGCTCGGTGAATATCTTCGAGGGGGTGCTGCAAGAGCGTCAGGACGAGGCGCTGATCATCAGCAGCCCGGGCTTAGTGCATCCGCTGAAAGTCGATGCTGACTCCTCGGTGGTCGACGGCGTGCCGGTGTTCGTGGCGCTGCGGCCGGAGAAAATCCTGTTGTGCGAAGAGATCCCTGAAGATGGCTGTAACTTCGCCGTCGGCGAAGTGGTCAACATTGCCTATTTGGGCGATGTGTCCATCTACCACGTCAAGTTACACAGTGGACAGATGATCACCGCACAGCTGCAAAACGGCCATCGCTTCCGCAAAGGCATGCCGACCTGGGGCGACGAAGTGCGCCTGTGCTGGGAAGCCGACAGCTGTGTCGTGCTGACCGTTTAAGGGGAGTTGAAGCCATGTCTTTTATTTCCGCGCATCCCGAGCCTGCCAAACCACCGGGTGGGTTAAAAGCCTATATCGGCCGCATGCAGCAAAAGCACGGCCGCAAGCTGGTGATCCTGCTGCCGCTGGTCTGGTTCCTGCTGCTGTTCCTGCTGCCTTTCCTTATCGTGTTCAAAATCAGCCTGGCGGAGATGGCCCGCGCCATTCCTCCTTACACCGATTTAGTCACTTTCTCGGACGGCATGCTGGATATTGCCCTGAATCTCGGCAATTACATCTCGCTGACCGACGACCCGTTGTATATCGAAGCTTATCTGCAATCGCTGGAAGTGGCGGCGATTTCCACGGTCTGCTGTCTGTTGATTGGCTATCCGCTGGCGTGGGCGGTGGCGCACAGCAGCAAATCCATGCGCAATATCCTGTTGTTACTGGTTATTCTGCCGTCGTGGACCTCATTCCTGATCCGCGTCTACGCCTGGATGGGTATCTTAAAAGATAACGGGGTGCTGAATAACTTCCTGATGTGGCTGCACGTCATCGACCAGCCGCTGGTGATTTTGCACACCAACCTAGCGGTCTATATCGGCATCGTTTACTCCTATTTGCCGTTTATGGTGCTGCCGATTTACACCGCGTTAACCCGTCTGGACTACTCGCTGGTGGAGGCCTCGCTGGATCTCGGCGCCCGCCCGCTGAAAACCTTCTTCAAAGTGATTATGCCGCTGACCAAGGGCGGGATAATAGCTGGCTCGATGCTGGTGTTTATCCCGGCGGTGGGGGAGTACGTTATTCCTGAGCTGCTGGGTGGGCCGGACAGCATCATGATTGGCCGAATTTTGTGGCAGGAGTTCTTCAATAACCGCGACTGGCCGGTGGCCTCTGCGGTGGCGGTGATTATGTTGCTGCTGCTCATCATGCCAATCCTCTGGTTCCACAAATACCAAAACAAAGAGCTGGGAGACAAAGAATGAACAATTTGCCGGTTGTTCGCTCACCGTGGCGAATTCTTATTCTGGTGCTTGGCTTCACCTTTTTGTATGCGCCGATGTTGATGCTGGTTATTTACTCATTCAACAGCTCCAAGCTCGTTACGGTCTGGGCTGGCTGGTCAACTCGCTGGTATACTCAATTATTCCATGATTCTGCAATGATAAGCGCAGTAGGCATGAGTCTGAGTATCGCCACGGCGGCGGCCACTATGGCGGTCATCGTCGGGACCCTCGCCGCGGTGGTGATTGTACGTTTTGGCCGTTTTAAAGGCTCTACCGGCTTCGCCTTTATGCTGACCGCGCCGCTGGTGATGCCCGACGTGATCACCGGTCTGGCGCTGCTGCTGCTGTTCGTGGCGATGGGGCACGCCTTTGGCTGGCCCGCCGAGCGCGGCATGTTCACCATCTGGCTGGCGCACGTTACCTTCTGTAGCGCCTACGTGGCGGTGGTGGTGGCGGCGCGTCTGCGCGAACTGGACAGGTCTATCGAAGAGGCGGCGATGGACCTCGGCGCGACGCCGCTGAAGGTGTTTTTCATTATCACGGTGCCGATGATTGCTCCAGCGCTGGTGTCCGGCTGGCTGCTGGCCTTCACGCTGTCCCTCGACGACTTGGTAATTGCCAGCTTCGTGGCCGGGCCGGGTTCCACCACCTTGCCAATGCTGGTGTTCGCCAGCGTGCGCATGGGGGTGAACCCAGAGATCAACGCACTGGCAACGCTGATCCTGCTGGTGGTTGGCATCATCGGCCTGATTGCCTGGTGGTTTATGTCGCGGGCGGAGAAGCAGAGAATCAAAGATATGCAGCGCGCTTATCGGCATTAATTTTTAACCTTATACATAAACCCAAAGTCATGGGCGTTGATGCTCTCAGCGCCGCGGCAACGCCCAAAACCCAGGGGATCTAAGGAAAGATGAGATTTATACCCGTACCCGTAATGATTGGCGCGTCGGCGATCGTCGCCACGCGCTGCCTAGAGTTTATTTTGCTGTTCGATGCCATGGGCGTGGCGGGTGTGGTGGATTTTGTTCAGGCCAGCGCGGAGTCGTGGGTTAACTGCTTTATCCTGCTCGCCAGCCTGCTGATTGTATGGATTGAGTGCCATGCGTCCTACGCCATGATGCGCGGGCGCAACTGGGGGCGCTGGGCCTTTGTCGGCTGTCAGGCGGTGGTGGTGAGCTACATGCTGCTGGCGTCGTTCGAGTGGTTCGGGCCGAAGATCTTCCGCTTCGAAACCGAGACTCAGGGGCAATTTCTCTATGCACTCTTGATGCAAAAAGTCCCCGACATGGTGGTGCTCCTGCTGCTGTTTGCGCCACAGAGTAGCCGTCAGTTTTTCCTGCGCCGCAGAGCAGCCTTTCAGGCCGCGCGGTGATACACTGCGCGCCACGTTTTTCTCCGCTCATTCAATAACGGTCAATTTTCATGCATTGCGCACTCTATACCGCCGGGACCTGCCGTTCCTGCCAATGGCTGGACAAGCCTTACGCTCGCCAACTGGTCGATAAACAACAGGATCTGCGTCAGCTGCTGGCCGACCTGGCGGTAGGCGAATGGCTGGAACCGGTCACCGGGCCGGAAAGTGCGTTTCGCAATAAAGCCAAAATGGTGGTGAGCGGCAGCGTGGAGCGCCCGCTGCTCGGCATGCTGCATCGCGACGGCACTCCGGTGGATTTGTGCGACTGCCCACTTTATCCCGCCAGCTTCCCCGAGGTGTTTGGCGTGCTAAAAAGCTTTATCGCCCGCGCCGGATTAACCCCCTATAACGTCGCCCGTAAACGCGGCGAGCTGAAATTCCTGCTGCTAACTGAAAGTCAGAAAGAGGGCGGTATGATGCTGCGCTTTGTGCTGCGTTCAGAAGCCAAGCTGGCACAGCTCCGCGCCGCGCTGCCGTGGTTACAGCAGCAGTTGCCGCAGTTGAAGGTGATTTCCGCCAATATTCAGCCGGTGCATATGGCGATTCTGGAAGGCGAGCGCGAGATTGCGCTGACCGAGCAGCAGGCGCTGGAAGAAGAGTTTAACCAGGTGCCGCTGTTTATCCGCCCGCAAAGTTTTTTCCAGACTAACCCGCAGGTGGCCGCCGCGCTGTACGCCACGGCGCGCGACTGGGTGCGCGAGCTGAACGTCGGCAGCATGTGGGATCTGTTCTGCGGCGTTGGCGGTTTTGGCCTGCACTGCGCCACGCCGGAGATGAAGCTGACCGGAATTGAAATCAGCGCCGAGGCCATTGCCTGCGCCAAAGCGTCGGCTGACAGATTGGGGCTGAAGCAGGTGGAATTTCAGGCACTGGATTCCACCGGTTTTGCCACCGGCAGGCAGAGCATTCCCGATCTGGTGCTGGTCAATCCGCCGCGTCGTGGCATTGGTCAGGCACTGTGCGACTATCTCAGCCGCATGGCCCCGCAAACTATTCTCTACTCCAGCTGTAATGCTCAGACCATGGCGAAAGATTTGGCCGCTATGCCGGATTACCGCGTCGCGCGCGTGCAGCTGTTTGACATGTTCCCGCACACCGCGCACTACGAAGTGTTAACGCTGCTTTCGCGCCGTTAGCGGTTCGCCATCTGGCCAAGGATAAGCACCAGCTTATCGAAGGTTTCACTGAACAGGTGCTCGCTGAACGGCGCGAGCATCGGCATCATCAGGCTTATCGCCAAAATCCCAATACTTAGCGTCAGCGGGAAACCAATGACGAACACCGACAGCTGCGGCGTGACGCGGTTAAGCAGGCCGAGGCAGACGTTGAGCGTCAGCAGCAGGGTGACAATCGGCAGGGCCAGCATCAGGCCGCTGCTGAAGACCATACTTCCTCCTTTCGCCAGCGCCATAAAACCGTTGCCATTCAAGGGTTGAGAGCGAATAGGCAGGGTCTGGAAGCTGTCGGCCAGCAGGGAGATCAGCCACAGATGGCCGTCAAAACTCAAAAACAGCAGTACCGCCAGCAGGTTTAAGATCTGTGCCAGAATCGGTGAGTTAAGGCGGTTGCTGGGGTCGAAGAAGGTAGCAAAGGAGATACCCATTTGCAGGCCGATGATCTCGCCCGCCATGCGTACGGCGGCAAAGGCCAGCTGCATGGTTAAGCCCAGGGCGCTGCCGATAATAATTTGCTGAGCCGCTAGCCAGAGCGCGCCGCTAGAGAACATCGGCACCTCAATCGGTGGCAGGCTGGGGGCAATCAGGAAGGTGATCATCATGCCGAGGCCAAGCTTCACGCGCTTCGGCACCTGCTTTTCACTGGTCACCGGCGCGGTGCTGATCAGCGCCAAAATGCGCAGCAGTGGCCAGAAGTACATGCTGAGCCATCCGGCAAGCTGGGTGCTGTCGAAGGAAACCATGGCTAGCCGATGATGTAAGGCAGGCTGGTGAACAGCGTGCGCATGTAGTCCAGCAGCAGATTGAGCATCCACGGCCCGGCGATAACGATGGTTGCCACCACGGCCAGAATCTTCGGAATAAAGGACAGGGTTTGTTCGTTAATCTGCGTCGCCGCCTGTAACAAACTGACGACAAGACCCGTGACCAACGCGGCTAAAAGCAGCGGCGCAGCCACGGCCAGCGCTATTTTCATTGCCTGGTTGCCTATCGCCATTACCGATTCAGGAGTCATTTACTTTGTATTCCAATGTGAATGTGCTTGGGCTAGCTTACTTGCCATTTTGTCCCCCGGCAGTGCTCGCGCTCCTCACGTACTCATGTACGCTGCGGGCTCTGCGCGCTGGCGGTGAACAAACTGGCTACGACGCTGACACCCATTACGTTAACTGATTGAGTTAGCTATAAAAACTCTGTGCCAACGATCCCAGCAGCAGCTGCCAACCGTCGACCAACACAAACAGCATCAGCTTAAAGGGCAGCGAGATGGTGGCGGGTGGCACCATCATCATCCCCAGCGCCATCAGCACGCTGGCGACCACCAGATCGATGATCATAAAGGGAATAAATACGGTGAAACCAATCTGGAAGGCGGTTTTCAGCTCGCTGGTGACATAGGCGGGTAGCAGAATACGCATCGGCACGGCTTCCGGGCCTGCCAGCGGCGGCAGGTTGGCTAAACGGGCATATAGCGCCAGGTCGGTTTCGCGGGTCTGGCGCAGCATAAACTGGCGCAACGGCTCGGCGCCTTTGTCCATCGCCACCTGCATACTGATCTTGTCTTCACTGAACGGCTGGTAGGCATCGGTATAGATTTTGTCGAACACCGGTGACATAACGAAAAAGGTCAGAAACAGCGCCAGCCCGAGCATCACTTGGTTCGGCGGCGCAGAAGGGGTACCCAGCGCATTTCGCAGCAAACCCAGCACGATAATAATGCGCGTAAAGCTGGTACACATCAGCAGCATGGCGGGCAGCAGGGTCAGGGTGGTGATGAACACCAGCGTCTGCACCGGCAGCGACCAGCTCTGTGCACCGTTCGACAGTTGCTGACTGACAATGCCCGGAAGTTGCGCGAAGGCGGCAGGGCTTGCCAATAACAGCAGCGGCAGGCTCCAGCGCAGAGAGGATTTCAGTACGCTCATTCTTTATTTCCCGGACGTTTCAGCACTTTGGTTAACAGTTGAGCAAAATCAATCGGTTTCTGTGACGTTGTCACCTCAGCACTCTCCGGCATAACTGGCGGTGAAGTCAGGGTATGCAGCGGGGTGATTTGGTGCGAGGTCACGCCCAGCACCAGCCACGTGTTATCCACTTCGACAATCACCACTTTCTCTGAGCGCCCGACCTGACAGCTGGCGGTGACTTTTAACAACTTAGAATTCTTGGTCTGCGGCGCGAAGCCCAGACGCTTTGCCACCCAGCCAATCAGCAAGATCAGCAGCAAAATGCCGCCGAGCACGGTGCTCACCTGTGTTAACGCCGAGCCGGTTGGAATAGCGGGTGCAGCCTGTTGCTGCACCGTGCCGTGCGTCGCGGCTGGCGTGATATAAGGTGAATCGCTGCTGGCCGAGCTGTTAGCGGTAGTCAAGGGAGTGTCTCACTAGCGGCTCAGGCGACGCATACGCTCTGACGGGGTGATGATGTCAGTGATGCGCACGCCGTATTTATCAGCAACCACCACCACTTCGCCTTGGGCAATCAGATAGCCATTGATCAGGATATCCAGCGGCTCGCCCGCCAGTCCGTCCAGCGCCACTACAGAACCCTGCGAAAGACGCAGCAGCTCTTTGATGGTCATCTTGGTGCGGCCCAGTTCCACCGTCAGCTTGACCGGAATATCCAAGATCATGTCGATATCTTGCAGGCTGCCGGTGCCTTCTTGCGCGCCCAGCGCCGCGAATACGCCATCGGTGGAAGCTTTTTCGTTGCCACCGGCGGCTTGCTGTTCGTTAAACGCATCAGCCCATAAATCGTCTACGTTTTCCGATCCGCTGTCAGACGGTTTATTGATGTCACTCATGGGGCTGTTCCTCATCCAGGGAATTCAAAATTGGGTTAATCAAATGTTCAACGCGCAGGGCGTATTGTTCGCCAAGCGTGCCGTATTTACTGGTCAAGACCGGGACGCCGTCGACGTGAGCGATCAGGCGGTCCGGCTTCTCAATCGGTAAAACGTCGCCCGGCTGTAATTTGAGGATTTGTGACAGTCGCAGTGGAATATCTACGAAGTTCGCCACCAGTTCGAGCTGTGAATGCTTCACCTGATGTACTAAGTTTTCGCGCCACTGACTCTCTTCATTGCGAGAGTTTTCTACCGGTGGGTTGGTTAACAGCTCGCGTATAGGTTCAATCATGCTGAACGGGATACAGATGTTGAAATCGCCGCTCAGCGCGCCGATCTCCACATGGAAGGGGGTCGTCACCACAATGTCGTTTGGCGACGAGGTGATGTTGGTGAACTTCACCTGCAACTCGGCGCGCACATACTCCACGCTGAGCTTATACACGCCGCTCCACGCATCCTGATAGGCGTCGAGCGCCAGCGTCAGCATGCGTTTAATCACGCGCTGCTCGGTATGGGTAAACTCGCGGCCTTCCACTTTGGTGGGGAACCGACCATCGCCGCCGAACAGGTTGTCCACCGCGATAAACACCAGACTTGGCGCGAACACGAACAGCGCCGAACCGCGCAGCGGCTTAAGGTGAATCACGTTGAGGTTGGTCGGCACCGGCAGGTTGCGAGCAAACTCATGGTAGGGCTGGATCTTGATCGGGCCAACCGTGATATCCGGGCTGCGGCGCAATAAGTTAAACAGCCCCATGCGGAAGTGACGGGCAAAGCGCTCGTTGATGATCTCCAACGCCTGCAAACGCTCGCGGATAACGCGTCGCTGCGTAGTCGGGTCAAACGGCTTTACGCCATCGTCAGCCTTGAGGGGACTGGTATCAACCTGTTGCGCACTGTCGCTGTCGCTATCGCCGTTAAGCAGTGCGTCAATCTCGGCCTGTGAAAGAATGCTGTCGCCCATAATTTGATTATCGCAGTATGAAAGCAGTGAAAAGCACGTCGCTGATCACCTGATTAGGCTGACCTTTGACAAAAGGAGTACTCAAAGCTTGTTTAATGTCCGTGATCAGCTGCTGTTTACCCGCTTCGCTGACCAGATCAGAGCTTTTCTGGCGAGAGAGCAATAACAGCAGGCGGCTGCGGACTTCTGGCAAATATTCGTTCAGCGCGGCGCGGTTTTTCTCATCCGGCAGGCGCAACGTCAGGCCGATATATAGCACGCGATCCGGGTTGTTATCCGCGTTTTGCAGATTAACCGTGAAGGTGTCCAGCGCCAAAAAAACAGGCGGAGCAGGCGGTTCCTCTTTCTTAACCTGAGCTGCGCCCGGCGCAGACGAATGACCTTGCAGCATCCACCAGGCGTAACCACCTCCGGCCGCGGCAATCAGAGCCAGCAGAACCAATATGATGATTAATTTTGAGCGCTTACCTTTTCGCTTGGTCGCAATAGCAGAGTCAGACATGGATAAGGGAATTTCCTGTAAATGATAATTCTGTGGATGATTATCCCGCCTATCCCCAATTTCAATAGAGGGAATAGGCGGGTTAAACGCGGTTAGCTCTGCCGTTTACCCGCGATCTTTCAACGTATAGCGGGGGCAAATAGGGTCAATCAGGCGAAGATGTCGACGCCGCCTTTGCCGCTGGCTAACTGCTGAAGCGAGGCTGGAACGGGAAGGGCGTCGCTGGCGGAGGCCGCGCCAACGCCGTTAAACGCGGCCCAGCTGGCGTCGCTGCCTTGCGATGAACCTGACTGCTGGCCAAATTGCTGCTGTGCGCCGTTAGAGGCTTGCTGCCACTGCGAGGTATCGCTGCTGACGTTGGTCTGGTTCAGGTTGATGCCGCTATCAGCCAGCGAGGTGCGCAGCTGAGGCATGGCCGCTTCCAGCGCGGCACGCACGCCGCTGTGGCCGGAAACAAAGTGCATCTGCGCCTGACCGTCTTCAATCTTCATGCTGATCTGGATAGAACCCAAATCTTGCGGATGCAGGCGAAGTTCGGCGGTCTGCTGGCCTTGACGGTTAAACATCAACACCTGCTGACCTAGCTGCTGCTGCCACTCCGGGCTACCCAACTGGGCGTTGAGCTGCGGCACGTTAGGGGCGGATACCAGCGTGGTGCTGGTTGGCGTGCTGGACACCGGCACCGAAGAGGCCGCCATCGCCGCGCTGTTGATCTGATTAATATTTTGCAGCAGTACGCCGTTATCGCTGTTTTTCAACTCGCTATTCGGCTGCTGGCTGGCTGCGCCGTTAGCCGTGCTCATTGCCGTCAGGGCATTATTGAAATCGCTAGATTTGCTGCTCGCCGCGCGGGCATCGCCGTGCTGGCTGACCCCTTTGCCGCTGGTGTCGGTCACGGCGGTTTTATGTTCAGCAGCCTTGTCGTCACCCTGCGTGAGCAGTGATTTGGCGTCGCCACTGAGTGACTGAAGCAGGGCGGTTTTATCTTTGCTATCGCCGCTATTTGGCAAAGCGCCATTTTGCGCCGTCGCTGGCGTCACCTGGGCCGCCGGTTGGGCGGCGAGCATGGCAAACAGTGCCTGAATCGGCAGGGCGTTGGCGTCTTGGCTTGCCGGGTCTTTGGCGTCTTCTTTATCGCTCAAATCGGCATTTTTCAGCTGGCTGGCATCGGCGGTTTTTAAATTGCCGTTTGGCAGAGCCTGAATCGCCGCCATGATTTGGCTTAGCTGATTGTCATCGAGCGACAGCGTGCCCTCCTGCTCGCCGGTATTCACGGCTTGCGTCAGGCTGTTTTTATCCACCACCTGCCCCTTGGCTGCGAGCTGCTGGCCTAACTGACCCAGCTGGGAACTGAGTTTTGGCCCGAGCTGGGCTTCCAGCTGGCTGGCAAAATCCTGCGTCGCGTTACCGGCGTCGAGATCGGCCAGCAGGGCGGCTGCCCCGGTAGGTTTGCTGTGACCGGCACCTTTCACCGTGGAGGCCGCGGCGGGCTGAATATTCATATTCATGACTGTGATTTCCTATAGGTGCCGCGCTGGGCGAATTCATCCGTTTGCTTTTGATCCAGCCGATTGGCCTGCACGCGTTGCTGCTCGCTGGCGCGACTTTGCAGGGTCTGGTAGGCATTGAGCCGCTGCTGCTTGTCCTGCCACTGGCTGACGGCGGCGTCCAGACGCTGGTTCCATTGCATCAACTGCTGACGATGCTGGTCAATAGCCACTTCCAGCGTCGAAATAAACTGCTGGTAGTTCTGCCACGTGTTGGCGGCAATCCCGCCGGTCATGGTGGTGTTGAGCTTCTGCCGGTACTCATTCTGGTAATTGAGTAGCATCGACAGCTGTTCTTGCACCTGACTGTGCGACTGTCGGACCTGACCTAAATGGTTGGTCGCCTGATCCAAGGCTTTCTGCGCCAGAGAGCAGAGAGTGACTAAAGGTGATGAACTTTCCATACACAAGTCCTCTGGTTATTAGCTCGGTAACATCATCTTCAATTGCAAACAGGCATCTTCGTAGGAGCTGCGCTCCATGATGTCCTGCTGCAAGAAGTCTTCCATTTGCGGGTAGAGCCGAATGGCGCGATCCAGCATCGGGTCACTGCCTGCGGCATAAGCGCCGACGCTCACCAGATCGCGGTTACGCTGGTAGCTCGACAGCAGTTGTTTGAAATCGCGCACGCGCCCGTACTGGGCATCGTCAATCAAGGCGGTCATGGCGCGGCTGATAGAAGCTTCAATATCAATCGCCGGATAGTGGCCAGATTCCGCCAGACGGCGCGACAGCACCACGTGACCGTCGAGGATGGCGCGCGCGGAGTCTGCAATCGGATCCTGCTGGTCATCACCCTCGGTCAGTACCGTGTAGAAGGCGGTGATCGAGCCGCCGCCGCTGATGCCGTTACCGGCGCGCTCAACCAGCGCGGGCAGTTTGGCGAACACGGATGGCGGATAGCCTTTGGTGGCCGGAGGCTCGCCGATGGCCAAGGCAATCTCACGCTGGGCCATGGCGTAGCGTGTCAGGGAGTCCATGATCAGCAACACGTGCTGGCCGCGATCGCGGAAATCTTCCGCAATACGGGTGGCATAGGCCGCGCCCTGCATACGCAGCAGCGGCGACACGTCGGCCGGGGCGGCGATCACCACCGCGCGAGCGCGGCCTTCGTCACCCAAAATATTTTCGATAAAGTCTTTAACTTCGCGCCCACGCTCGCCAATCAGCCCGACCACGATCACGTCGGCCTGGGTGTAGCGCGCCATCATGCCGAGCAGTACCGATTTACCCACGCCGGAGCCGGCGAACAGGCCCATACGCTGCCCGCGGCCGACGGTCAGCAGGGAGTTAATCGCCCGCACGCCGACGTCGAGCACGTCAGTGATTGGCGTGCGCTGTAATGGGTTGAAAGGAGGGGTTATCAGCGCGGCGCGATAGCCGGTATCCGGCGGCGGCAGGCCGTCGAGCGGCTTGGCACTGCCGTCGAGCACGCGGCCAAGCAGCTGTGGCCCGAGGGGCAGCTGTTTACCGGCGGTGTGGCCCTCTGGCGAGATGCGGGCATACACCCGCGCGCCCGGCAGAATGCCTTCCACTTCTTCCAGCGGCATTAAAAACAGGTGTTGGCCGTTAAAACCGACCACTTCGCTTTCGACTTCCTGCACGACGTTGCCGTCATGGCGTTCAATCAGGCAGGTCGCGCCAAGAGGGAGTTGCAGGCCGGTGGCTTCGAGCACCAGCCCGGTCGCGCGGGTTAGGCGACCGTAGCGGCGCAGCGCGGGAGTACGCTCCATGCGCTTTTCAGCGTCATCGAGGGTTTTCAGCAATCGGCTAAGGCGGGCGGTCATCAGAGATCACCCGGCGCCGCGAGGCGGCAGAGTTCGTGCCAGCGAGTGGCTAGCGAGGCGTCCATGTCGCCATCTTCTGCGCTGACTTTGCAGCCGCCGGCGTGGATCTGGCTGTCAGCCAGCAGACGCCAGCTGTGCAGGCTCAGGGTGACGCCAAGGTGCTGCTCAACGCGTTCGAAATCAGCCGGGTTAACCCGCAGCTGCGGCTTGCCTTTGAACATCGGCTCTTGCTGGATCAGCTGTTGAATTTGGGTCAGCAGGGCGGAGCCGTCGCAAATCGGCGGCTGGCCGAGCACCTGCTTGGCGGCGGTCAGCGCCATTTGCATCAGGCGCGAGGCGATCACGCTGTCCAGCGCGTCCAGCGTTTGCTGGAAGTCAGTGACCAGATGCTGCCAGTGCTCGGTGAGCACCGCCTGATGCTGTTGGGCTTCTTGCAGACCTTGCTGCTGGCCCGCTTCCTGACCGGCCTGATAGCCAGCCTGATAACCTTGCTGCTTGCCCGCCTCAAAGCCTTGCTGATGACCCTGCTGCTGTGCCTGAATTTGCAGACGTTGCAGCTCGTTCTGATCAACCTGAAACTGGCTCAGGGGCTCGCTGCTCTCAGTGTCATGCTCTTCGCCATCTTCTTCACCAAGCAGCGGTTCGATGGCGTTTTTATACTCTTTACTGGAGTAAGAGGGCGTATTGAGGTCGTTGAGCTTCCACGGCTGCCACGGCAGGGCGTTGAGCTGTTCGGCTTTGCGCTCGGCCAGCGTCTTTTTCTCGGCCGGCGGGTCTTGTGGCGTCAGGGCATCAGACATAGGTATCCTCGCCTCCGCCAATCATCATCTCGCCAGATTCGGCCAGACGACGCACGGTTTGCAGAATGGCTTTCTGTTCGTTTTCCACCAGCGACATGCGCATCGGGCCACGGTTTGCCAAGTCGTCGCGCAGAATATCGGCAGCACGCTGGGACATGTTGCGCAGGAATTTCTCGCGCAGCGGCGCTTCGGCACCTTTTAGTGCAACCAGTAGCGACTCGCCCTCGATCTCTTGCAACAGGCGTTGGATGCTGCGGTCGTCGACGTCCACCAGATTCTCGAACAGGAACATTTCGTCGATGATTTTCTGCGCCAGCTCGCCGTCGTAGCCACGCATGGCTTCGATAACCGCTTCTTCCTGCTGGCTTTTCATCAAGTTGATGATCTCCGCCGCAGTACGAATACCGCCCATCTTCGAACGTTTGAGGTTTTGGCCGTCGAGCAGGTTGTTGAGCACTTCGGTCAGCTCGGCCAGCGCGGCTGGCTGTACGCCGCCGAAAGTGGCGATACGCAGCATGACGTCGTTACGCTGGCGCTCGTCGAACAGAGCCAGAATATCGGCTGCCTGGCCGCGTTTCAGGTGCACCAGAATGGTGGCGATGATCTGCGGATGCTCGTCGCGGATCAGGTCGGCCGCAATCTGTGGCTCCATAAAGTTGAGGGTTTCCATGCCGGTGGTGGTTTCGCGCGACTCGAGAATGTCTTCCAGCAGGCTGGCGGCGCGCTCTTCGCCCAAGGCTTTGGTCAGGACCGAACGCAGGTATTCGCTGGTGTTGACACTCAGCGCGGCGTACTGCTCGGACTCATCTTCAAACTCGCTCAGCACGTCGCTTAGCTGTTTGTTGGAGATCTGATGGATGTTAGCCATCGCGCCGCTGATTTGCTGAACTTCACGCGGGTTGAGGTGCTTGAACACCTCCACCGCGCGGTCTTCACCCAGCGTGACCATTAGGATGGCGCTTTTTTCGGTTCCGGTCATAGTCATGGTTGTTCTGTACTCATCCATTGGCGGATAACCAGGGCGACGATGCGAGGATCTTTATCCGCCAGCTCCTGAATTCGTTGGGTTTGAACTTCAACACTGACGCGCTGCTGTGAACGGCGGCGCTTCGCCAGCTCGTCGTTAGACAGTTTGGCTGGCTGCGTGCCTTCCGGCGCTGGCATGGCTGCCGCGACGGTCGCCGCAGCCTGAGCTTCGCGGTCGGCCTGCTGTTTGAGCAGGAGAGGGCGAACCATCTTGCGCCACAGCAGCCAAGCAACAATCAGCACCAGCAACCAGCGACCGGCGTTCAGCAGTTGGTCGAAGAAGGCCGGAGATTTCCAGAAAGGCAGTTCGGTGGATTCATCGGCGGTTTCATTAAATGGCGTGTTAACCACGTTCAGGGTATCGCCACGCTCGGTGGAGAAGCCCATCGCTTCGCGCACCAGTGAGTCAACCTGCTTCAGCTGCTCGTCGGTCAGTGGCTTGGCTTTGCCATCCACACCCGGCTGGTAGTTAACCACTACCGCCGCCGACAGGCGCTGAATGCCGCCCGCGCTGTGCTGGGTGTGGGTGATGGTGCGATCCAGCTCGTAGTTGGTGGTTTCATCATGGCGATTGCTGCTCGGACCGGACGGCGCGGCGGTGGCCGCATTGCGGTTAGCCGCGTTGTTCTGCCCATTCGCCTGCTGGCCATTGGCGGCGTTCGGGTTATTAACGTTGGTCGCCTGATTAGTAATAGGCGCTGTCGCCGGAGCCGTGGGCTGGTTGGAGAGGGCACCCGGCACGCCGCCGACGCCTGAACCGCCAATTTGCTCATTGGTGCTCAACTGGCGGGAGCGCACTGCGGCTTTATCTGCCGAACCGTTCGGCTGGTAGTTTTCGTCAGTCTGCTCGCGCACGGCGTAGTCAATCTGCGCGGTGATTTGTGCATGCACGTTGCCGCTGCCGACCACGGGTTGCAGGATGGCTTCGATCCGGCGCTGCAGGCGGCCTTCGACTTCATTGGCGTATTTCAGCTGCGCGGCGTTGAGGTCGCGCCCGTTGCCGTCGGCCTGAGTCAGCAGGTGGCCGCTCTGGTCAACCACGGTAACGCTGGCCGGAGGCAGGCCGGAGACGCTGCTCGATACCATATAAACGATGGCGTTGATCTGGCCGTCATCCAGCGCGCGGCCGGATTGCAGATTCAACGTCACCGAAGCTGAAGGGTTCTTCTGTTCGCGCACGAACAGTGAAGGTTTAGGGATAGCTAAGTGAACGCGGGCGCTCTGTACCGGCCCCAGAGTCTCGATGGTGCGCGAGAGTTCGCCTTCCAGCGCGCGTTGATAGTTGATCTGCTCGCTGAACTGGCTGATACCAAACTTCTCTTGGTCCATCAGTTCGAAGCCTACCGCGCCGCCCTTTGGCAAGCCGGAAGAGGCCAGTTTCAGGCGAGTTTCATAGACTTTATCCGCCGGGATCAAGATGGCACCGCCGTTATCAGAGAACTGATAAGGGATATTCATTTGGGTCAGCTGGGTGACGATGGCGCCACCGTCTTTGTCGTTCAGATTGCTGAACAGTACGCGATATGTCGGCGCTTTGGCCCACAGCGTCAGGACAACAACAATGGCCACTGCGGCTGCTGCGGCAATGGCCAGAGGGATTTTTGGATTCGCACGCAGGCGGTTGATAAACGCTGTCAATCCGCTTTCAGGGTTTTCTGCGCCAGCAATTGCAGAACTCATACCAGATCCCTATTCAGCTGTTGAACGTTGATGTTCGTGTTGTGTCGTGACAAAACAGACTCCCAAGTGCGCAATCCTGCTGATGTAAAACAGACAAGCGTGTCATTTTTTTAGCCCCTCTCCACAATAAGAGAAGAACCTGATTTTTCAGGTGAGCCATTATTTGCTGCTTTATGCAAAGTTAATGGCCCGATAAGCCATGGTTTTTGCGGTCAATTAGCGCGTTTAGGGAAATTCCTATGTGATAGGGTGTCGTTCCATGAAACACAAATCGGTTTCATCCCCCATTCAGAACCGTGCGAAAATTGAGGAATCTATGGCAATTCAAGGCATTGAGAGTGTTTTGCAGCAGTTGCAGGCCACCGCGCTGCAGGCAGGAATGAAGCAACCTGTTGAACCCCTACAGGAAGCCGGTTTCGCCAGCGAGATGAAAGCCGCGCTGGGCAAGATCAGCGAAACGCAAAACACCGCCAAATTGCAGGCGCAGAAATTCGAACTCGGCGTGCCGGGCGTAGGCTTAAATGACGTGATGGTCGATATGCAGAAATCATCAATTTCTCTGCAATTGGGCATTCAGGTGCGTAACAAGCTGGTGGCGGCGTATCAGGACGTCATGAACATGAGCGTCTGATTGCTCAGAAAGCTTTTTGCCCACATGCAGCGATGGCCTGTGGGCGGGGGCGAAAAAAGCGTGATGCTTACTCCGGCATCAATCCATTAAAATCTTCTTCATACAGTGCTTTACACTCGTCCATAAACTCTGGATAGCCAAGTTCAGAGGTTTGTACTTCGCGGCCGAGGCGGGCTTCCAGATCAGCGTGGAACCACTCAAACTCGCCGTGGAGAATGCCGGTAAACCCGGTGAGGATCACACACTGCTCTTGCGTTAACTTTTGCATTTCAATTCCTTGTTTCGTTTCAGGCTGACGGTAGCGGGCCATCGACAGGACATTCATTTCACAAATCTTCCATCAGCAGAGATCAACACTCCGCCCTCGGGTTGTCAGGGATGCCGTCATTATTACGGCCATGGCTATGCCATGCAATCACCCATTCTCAGTATAGGTCGACGGCGTCAATCTCAGGTTACGCAGCGGCTCGCGGTGCAAATCCACGACGGTCTGCGACACGGATTCCAGAAGACTTTCATTTTCAAGCGGCGGCACCGGAATTGTTCTATCCTCTTATTAATCAACCTGAAAATAAGGAAAAGCCAGATGAATGAGGACATTTTCGAACAAGCCCCATTGCCGATGCTGACCCGCTGGCAAGTTGGGGATAAGGTGAAACTGCTGACTTTTCCCGTGGGTGATGACTCGGCGAGCTACCAGTTGGATGTCGCCATTCGCCAAATCATCGATGGCGAGTTTGAAGGGGAAGTGATTAAAGCCGCGCCGGTAGGGCGCATTCCAGCCTCGGCAAAACGCCATTTCGAAGCCGGGACGGTAGTGGAGTTCCGCGCCGCGCATATTCAGGGCAATGCCGGGTGAGATTAAGCATTCCGACCCGCTAAAAACAAGAAACCCCGCGCAGGCGGGGTTTTTACTTCATTGAACGTCACTTCACAGCGCTGATGAGAGTAGAACTTAGCAGCCGCTGTGTTACATCATGGGCTTAACGTTGTTATCAAGTATCAAATCAGTCAGTTCATCCACGGGGATCTCAGGTCTTGCCCCACAGTAACCGACCAGATACCAATTGCCGTCAGCACATTTCTCTGGAGATACTTTATAACGCTCGTTTTGCACTGCAAAAATTGCTGAGTCAGACTGACGCTCTTCGAGCCGATTGTCTGCCCAGAAATAGAGTGAAAACTGATGACAACGGTCGACATGTTTCTGTCCATGCCGACTTCCTCCCAGAAGCAAATAATGGTATTCAGACATTATTACTCCTCCAAATAAGTGATTGATGATACAAGCACTTTCTCCCACACGGGAACGCTCAAATGAGGCGCTGCGAACAATGAATGAAATCGCGCAGCAAAAACAGGACATCAAGCAACCCGCCAATTACCTGCCTGAATGGCAGATAATTAGCTTGGTATAAATTATAGGGCAGGACTGAGAACACGACTTAAGCAAAAACTTAAATGTGATCGCTATCACAAAATGTTTTTGGCAGTAGAAGGGCGACAATTACTGTTCGAGCATTTTCTTATGTAGCTGCGAGGTCAGAATTTCAATCCGTTCGCTTAGCTGTTTAGTGATATTGGTCAGGTCAGTATTCTGTTTTAACAGCTCGAGCATCTGCTGAGTGTGCTGCGCCGCCATCTCCTGTCGCTGCTCATTGGCCTGAGCTAACTCTTCGCGATGCTGGGCATCGGCATCGGCATGGGCCTTATCCCGCTCCGCCTGGCGAGTTTGCGCTAGTAGGATCAGCGGCGCGGCATAGGCGGCCTGCAGGCTGAAGGCCAGATTGAGTAAGATAAACGGGTAAACGTCGAACTTCACCAGCCCGGTGACGTTGATGATGATCCACACGGCCACCACCAGAGTTTGTGCGCCTAAAAACAGCGGCGTGCCGAAGAACCGGGCGAAAGCTTCTGCTTTCAGCGCAAACCAGCCCTCGCCGAAGGTCGGAGCTAAATGGGAATGTTTACGGTGAAAACGGAAGGGGTCGCGTTTTTTGGCTGGCGTATCTGAAGAGATGGGCTGCATAAATACTTCCTTTGTAGGTGCTGAGTAGCGTGCTGATAAGAGTCACCTTAGGATGAAATGCCAGAAACCGATATCTTATTATTGTCACCCTTGCTGTTTGTTGACTGATTATTTATCTATCAGGAAGCTCGGCAACTTTTCCCGAACTATCTGATTGTTAGGTCGGATTTACTGCGCTACTTTTAACTCAGCAATCATGAAAAGGAGAGAAGTATGGGTTTTTGGAGAGTTTTGATTACGATTTTGGTACCGCCGCTGGGCGTGTTGATTGGTAACGGCCTTGGCTTGCAGTTCCTGCTGAACATTGTGCTGACACTGTGCGGCTATTTGCCAGGTTTGATCCACGCATTCTGGATCCAGACGCGTAAGTAATAAATTAAGGCGCTTTTTGCCTAAAAGTTCCTCAATTTCATAAGCCCGACCAATAGGTCGGGTTTTTTATTGCCTAAATATCACAAACATTTAACACGAAACGAAAAGACTCTTTATTGCCTCTCAGGCATCATGTCGCCTCTAAATTGAGCTTTATATTGATGTTTTTGTTAGCCGCCGCGTGCATTGGGCAGGGTATTCGGCTGCTCTTTTTAATTGAAATCATGCCTCTCTGTGAAATAAGGAACTTTCATGTCTAATCCATACGCCGAGATATTCCGGCGCCCAGGAACCAAAGGCTTTTCTGCCGCAGGCTTTATTGCTCGTCTGCCTCTGCCGATGACCACCATTGGCATTGTGGCTATGTTATCCCAAACCCATGGTGAATATTGGCTGGCCGGCGCGGTGTCTGCCACTTTTGCCATGGCCAATGCCTTTATCGCTCCACAGATTTCGCGCTGGGTGGATGTCAAAGGGCAGGCGAAAGTGCTGATCCCGATGGTGACCTTGGCATTTTTGGCATTAATCGGTTTATGCCTGGCGGCGTGGCTCAATGCACCCAATGAAATGCTGTTTATACTGGCGTTAATCGCCGGCGTAATGCCGAGCATTGGCTCCATGGTGCGCGCGCGCTGGACCGAGATTTATCGCGGCAAGTCGCAGCTGCACGCGGCCTTTGCCTTTGAATCCGTGCTGGATGAGCTGGTGTATATGGCCGGGCCGGTGTTTGGCATCGGCCTGAGCATCGCGCTGTTCCCCGAGGCGGGCGTGCTGGCGGCGGCGACCTTCCTCGCCGTCGGGGCATTACTGTTTGTGGTACAGAAATCCACTGAGCCAAAAGTGAATCCTATCAAGCAGAAGCGCACGCAGTCGGTAATGAAGCACGGCGCGATGTGGTACGTGGTGACGGTGTTTGTGGGTATCGGCATGATTTTTGGCACGGTGGAAGTGGCGGTCATTGCCTTCGCGCAGGATCTAGGTAACAAGGGCGCCGCGACCTATATCTTATCCACCTATGCTCTAGGTTCTTGCGGCATTGGGCTGGTATTCGGCGCCATCAAATTCAAAAAGCCGTTGGCGAATCGTCTGTTAATCGCAAGCGTGGTGGCGGTGCTGACTACCTTGCCTCTGCCTTTCGTCACGTCGCTGTGGATGATGACGCTGATGGTGTTTGTGGGCGGGGCGATCAGTTCTCCCACCTTCATTACCGGCATGACCCTGATCGAGCGTATCGTGCCCACCACGCAGATAACCGAGGGTATTACGTACGCCATGACCGGCGTGCTGATTGGCTTCTCCGCCGGATCGGCCGCGTCGGGCTGGACTATCGATAACTTCGGCGCTTCAAACGGATTCTGGATCGCGGTAGTGGGCGGCGGTGTGGCATTAGTCGCCATGCTGACGGGTTATCGCCTGCTGGCGGCCCTGTCGCAGCAGGGCGCGCAGGAAAATGACCTTCATCTGAGTCACGAGTAATAACACCCTTCCGGCAGAGAGCAATCTGCCGGAAGGGGCCTTGGCCTAAGCCTAATGGTGGCGCGTGCCTAAATCCCTGTCTTCATCCTCCCCTTCGAGCAAATGACTGAGTTCATCCACGCGACGAATCAGCCCATTTTCCACCTCATACAGCGCCACGACTTTCACTTTTAACCTCTGCCCATTGTGTTTGATGGCATCAACGATGTGTACGCTAGCCAGTGACTGGCCGCAGGCGATCACCTTTTCAAAAATGACGGTGGCGGATTGAAGCGTGGCCTTTAAGGTGCGGGCGTGCTCGACGAATAAGGCGTGATCTAACACTTTCCCATCGGCGAATTGCTGATACTCCGGGGCGAAATAGCGGCCCGTCTGCTCCGCCGTTTCAGCAGGATCAAACAGCGAATTGAAAATCTGGCCGAGAAATTGGCGTGCCTGAGTGTGTGTCATAGGATGTTCCTCGCGTTGGTTGCATTGACGAGGTTGACTATAGAGGGTTATTTTTGGCGTCATGACTGCTATCAGGCCAACTTATACGGTGATTACGCCATGATCTCAGAATCTGACATGGGGAACGGATTGCGCTGGACAGATTTCGTCGAGCCGCAAGGAAAAACCACGCCTGTACATCACCACGCTGACGGCCAGCTGCTGGGCACTCATCGGGGGTTGCTGAGTCTGGATTTTGAGCATAGCCAGCGGGCTATCCCTTCAAGCTACGCCGTCTGGGTGCCTTCTGGCTATCCTCACGGTATGCGTTCGCACGGCGCTTTTGACGGCTGGAGCCTCTACATCCGTGAAGATTTGACCCACGAGCTGCCGCAAACGCCGAAAACCTTTCGTGTGGAAGGGTTACTGCGCGAAGCGTTAAAGCGCGTAAAAAGCTGGGGCGAAGAGAGTGTCCCAGAGCAGGCCAGAGGGGCATTGACGCAGGTCATTTTGCACGAAATCAGGACGTTGCCCGCAGCGGCGTTGGAACTGCCGATGCCCCAGGATCCGCGTTTAATGCGTCTTGTGCGGCGATTGCTGAGTGACGTGAGTGTGCAACTGCGGGAAGAGCAGTGGGCAGAGTATGCAGGATTATCTGTTCGGACGCTGGTGAGGCTATTCCCGGCGCAGACCGGTCTAACTTTTACCGCCTGGAGGCAGAGGGCCAGGATGATGCGGGCGATGGAGCTTTTAGCTCAGGGGATGGCGGTGCAGAACGTCGCGCTGGAGGTGGGTTACGACAACGCCAGCGCTTTTATCGCGGTGTTTCGTAAACTGTCCGGCACGACGCCGGGTCACTATTTCTGAACAATTCAGTCGTTAGAACAGAGAAAACAGCACCACCACGGGCAAACTCATTGGCCACGTAAAACCGATCAGCGCCGAGGTTAACAGACGGATTTTGAACGTATCGCGGCTGACCAACAGGGTAAACACCGCTGCCAGCGTCAAACCACCCCAGTAAATTGTTTTAATGACTTCCCACCACACGTGCACGACATACCCCTAATACAGCCAAAATAGATAAAGCAGGGCATATTCTAGGGCGTTAACATTTGGTAATCAAATAATGTGTGTTTTAGGTCACATTTTTACAGAGTTTACATCTGCACATGAGATTTACGCGTTGAAATAACAGGGCGTTAACGTTCCGCCCTGAAAGCTTACAGCGAGCGCAGGTGGCCGCGGATCGAGGTGGGCGCAAAGCCAAAGCGTTTGCGAAAACGTTCGGCAAAGCGTGAGCTGCTTTCGTAGCCAACCTGATGGGCAATGTGGGAAATGGCTAAATCCGTGCATTGCAGCAGGCGCAGGGCGTGGGTCATGCGCACATCTATCATCAAATTACGCAGCACGCTGTTCTCTGTCGCCAGCCTGCGGCGCAGCATCACTTCATTCATCATCAATTTTTCAGCCACTTCGGCAGCCGTAAATGACTTGTGCAGATTGTTGACCAGTAAATCGCGAACTTGCTGAGTGATGCTTTCACTATGCTGCCTCGAGTAGCTGATCCCCAGATGAGACAGCCACAGCAGTTGCTCAATCATGCGATGGCGGGCAATGGTCGGCGGCAGGCTCTTATGCCACATCATCGAATGGTGGGTATCAGTAAACGATTGCCTAAAGGCCGGCGGAATGTGCGGGATGACGCGAATGTCTTCGACCGTGGTCAGTACGCCTTCAAATGGCGAGACGTAGAGGCGGGAATCGCAAAAAAGCGAGCTGTCCCACGCCATAATCGCGCAGCTGAAAATGCCCTCATCAGAGGGAACATTGGTAATGCTCAGCGAGTGGCCGCTATTGACCGCCAGCATCTCGCCACTTTGAATGCGGCTTTCTTGCATGCCGTGGCGCAGTGTGGAATGCCCCTGCAGGATTAATATGAGTTCGGGTTTATCGACGAAAATATCGCTGGTAAGCAGCTCACTGTGCTGAATAAGCAGTGAGGATGTACCAATCCCTGGAGATACTTTTATTTTACGAACCATCGCGATTTTGCCCGAAGCCGCACGTCATATTGCCGACGTTGTTCCAGAGTTTAATTACCCTTGAACAGTTGCCGATATTTTCGTCGGTGAAAACGATATTAGTGAGGGCGACAGAGAAAAGACACCGGGTAAGGGCGGCTTATTCTCTGTCTCTGAAGCCTTTAATATACACAAGAAGCTAAGAAAGTGGCTAGCAATGGTATTAGGGAAACTATTATTGATCGCGCATAGCGATTGCTCTGTCGGTAAAACGCCCATAGGTCGAATTGACCTCCTGCTGTTTTACGGACTGGCCAATAAGCTCAGCCAGCTGATCCATTCGTGCCTGCAATAGCGTTTTAATCTGAGTTTCATTATCCAGAATACGTCGCAGACTCTGACGAATAATATTCTGGATATTTAATGAGGTCTCTTCTGACAGCGGCAGTGTAGTGGTTGCCTCTACCGCCTTCAGGTAACTGACTTCAAGTTCTACCAATTCATCCCACTTTTCGTCTTTCGCCAGCAGCAACATTTGTTCGCTTAGCGTCAGGATCATCTGATACTCATTAACCAGGTACTGATGTCGATCCATTATATTGGTCCTGCGAGGGGTGATAGTTAGGGCCGATCTGCCGCCAGGCATCGGCTATATTTTCCAGCAATGCCATAACTTCAGTAATAGCCTGCTGATCGTTATGCAAATTGGCATGAATTAAACGGCGAACCATGTAGGAATAGAGCGCCTCCAGATTATCAACTAATTCTGGATCGCCTTTCTCACGGCTTAAGCCAGCAATGAGTCCGTTATCGATAATATTAATGGCCTTCGACAGCGCATTGCCTTTCCCTGGAATATCCCCCTGCTGGATAAGAATACCGGCGCGGATAAGGGCGCTGCGCGCCCCGTCAAATAACATCACCACCAGCTGATGGGGTGATGCACTCATTACCGCACTTTCCAGACCGACTTGCGCATAGGCTTTAACGCCGGAGTTCTTGTACATAATCAGTCCTTATTGACTTCCACTCATCGCGGCAAATTGCTGCGTTAAGTAGCTACCGGTGTTGGTTAATTTGTTAACCAGTACGGATAGGTTAGTAAATTGGTTTTTGTAGTTAGTCAGATTGAGCGTGATGCTGGCTTGGGTCTTGGTCATTTGATCTGACAGGTTTTTCAGCGATTTATTGATACCGTCTTCAGCGGCTTGCACTGTGCCGTTGGTTGGGTCGAGCATCTTGGTCAGCATGTTGGTCGCTTGCGTACCGAAACCGGTAGTTTTGCCGTCGCCCGCGAAGAACTGCACCACGCTGCCCGGCTTTTTAGTGATCGCGTTGTTTAATTTGGTGCTGTCTACCGTCAATTTGCCATTGACGTCTTGGGTGATACCCATGCTGGCTAAGGTTGAGAAGTCAGTATTTGGCTGGGAAGACGCAATACTGCCGCGCAGCTGGGTAGAAATAGTACGCACGGTGCCGTCGCCGAACAGGGCGCCGTTGCTGGCGTTTTGGCTATCAGCCCCTTTATCAACCGCGGTGTAAGTAGTCTGGCTGGCGATAGTGGTTTGCAATGAGTTATAGGCATCAACGTAGTTTTGAATCGCCTTGGTCATCGCGCTAGGATCTTGCGTCAGCGTTAAGGTCTCAGGGCCAGAACTGTTGGCGTTGGCGCTGGTCAGCGATTTTAAGGTCAGCGTCACGCCATCCAGCGCGTCGGAAACCACGTTGCTGCTACGGGTGATTTCAACATTATTATTGATAGTGAATTTGGCGTCTTGCGCTGCCGTGGTGACTTTCATGCCGTTGGTGCTGGAAGAGGGGTTGTAACCCACTACGCTGTTCAGCGCGTCATCACCAGATACGCTGACGGTCATGGCATTCGCTACGCCGGTATCATTTGCGGTGATAGACAAATAATAGGTGTTGTCGTTCGCTTTAATCACGCTGGCCGTGACGCCGGCCTGCTTGGCGTTGATGGCATCGCGCATACCGTTCAGGCTGGTTTGATCATCCGTCAGCGGAATAGTGACCGGATCTTTGCCCGTCTGCGCAATAGTGATAGAGCGGTTAGCTGCGCCCGTGGTGCCTAACGCGGCTTTTGGGTCAGACTTTGCAGCCGACAGCAGAGACTGCGCCTGCGCCAACTGCGTGACATTGATTTGGTATGAGCCTGCCGGAGCAGAAGCATTTGGCGTCAACGCTGCGCTAAAAGAGGTATTGGTGCTGGTAACAGAAGTGCCCGCGATTTGGCTGGCGTTTTGCAGCGCGGTGGCGGCAGTCTTCAGCTTATCCAATGATGTTTGCAAAATACTGAAAGAGGTCAGTTTCGCTTTATAAGAAGTTTGTTGATTGGTCAGCGGTGTTAGACGGTCATTTTCAGCTTTGGTCAGTGAATCCATCAAGCTGTTAAGGTCAAGACTGGTACCTGCACCGAGAGAACTTACACTAGCCATTATTTATATTCCTTAGAGAGAAGGGTGTTACCAGTGTTATCGGCAAGGATGGCACGAAGTTTATACCCGGCTGGATAAATTTTATGGCAAGAATAACCGCGCATATTAGGGGCAATTTGCGCCATTATTTGCAGGTGCAATAAAGGAAGGAATTTGCTTTCGGGGATTATTTTATAATTTTTTTAAATTCTGACTAAAGGTTCTGGGTGTAGCGCCGATACAAGTTTGGACGGTGATAAAGCCGTAGGCCGAAAGCCTAAACCTAAATAACAGAATTTAAGGAAATCATACTATGGCGGTAATCAACACTAACAGCTTGTCCCTGATGACTCAGAACAACCTGAACAAATCTCAAGCATCCCTGGGCACCGCCATTGAGCGTCTGTCTTCAGGTCTGCGTATCAACAGCGCAAAAGACGATGCAGCGGGCCAGGCGATTGCCAACCGCTTCACTTCTAACATCAATGGCCTGACCGTTGCTTCCCGTAACGCAAACGACGGTATCTCTCTGTCACAGACCGCTGAAGGCGCACTGAGCGAAATCAACAACAACTTGCAACGTGTTCGTGACCTGACCGTTCAAGCGCAGAACAGCTCTAACTCCGCATCTGACATCGACTCCATCCAGTCTGAAGTTAACCAGCGTATGGAAGAGATCAACCGCGTTACTAAGCAAACTGACTTCAACGGCATCAAAGTTCTGGACAACCGTACTGCTGCTACCAGCAACTACGATTTCCAGGTTGGTTCTAAAGATGGCGAGCAAATCAGCATCGGTATCGGTTCAAGCGCTGGCTGGAACCTGGCTGCTTCTAACGGTGACGGCACTTCTAGCGACAACATCAACACTTACAAACCAACTACGCTGACTGCGTTGAAAACTGCACAAACTGCAGCAACCACGTCTAACACTGCTTACTTGGCAGCTAAAGCAATTTCTGACGCAGATCCAACTGATACAACTAAAGCTGGTAACACTGCAACTGCTAAAACTGACTTAGACACTAAAAATACTGCAGTAACTACCGCTCTGAAAACCTCTACCGATGCTAAAGAAGCGGTAAACGGCAACGCGCGTACAGTGGCTGCAGAAGGCTTCGACGTTCTGAAAGGTACCGTTAAGAATGATGGTACTGCAGCAGGTTCAAGCCCACTGGCTGACATCGATGCTGCTCTGAAAGCGGTTGATACTCAACGTTCAGCTCTGGGTGCTTCTCAGAACCGTTTCGAATCTACCATCACTAACCTGAGCAGCACTGTTGATAACCTGACTTCAGCACGTAGCCGTATCCAGGATGCTGATTACTCTACCGAAGTTTCCAACATGAGCCGTGCGCAGATCCTGCAACAGGCTGGTACTTCAGTACTGTCTAAAGCTAACCAGGTTCCTCAGTCAGTGTTGTCTCTGCTGCAGGGCTAATCGCTTCTCAGTTTTAACGCTTATAAAGGCGGCCATTTGGCCGCCTTTTTCTTTGATTGAAAGTAAGACTCGCGGGGCATACTGCGGGTTGGTTATTGGAGGTATGATGCGATGAAAGAGATTCTGGTGAGCCAACCTGAGTATGTGCAGAATTTCCGCTGTATTGGTTCTGCATGTGAAGATCACTGTTGTAAGCAATGGAATATCACGCTGGATAAACCCACGTATAATAAGTACCTAAAAAGTGAAATCCCCGGCGTTAAAAATATTGCGGTTGAAAGCATTATCAAGACTAAAAAAAGCCACAGTAATTGGGCGCTGGTTAAGCTCAATGGGGAGGGTAACTGTTCATACTTAGAGTCCGATAATCTATGTAAAATCCATAAAACTATGGGGCCGGAAGCGCTGAGTGATACCTGTTCTGCCTACCCGCGACAATATGTATTATATAAAAAAGAGCGTATTGAGAGTCTCAGCCTCTCTTGCCCGGAAGCAACGCGCAAGGTGCTGCTCAATGACACCGCACTCAATATTAATAATCACTCTGTGGCGCAGACTAATTTCAATGCTAGAGCTGATATAAGCGTTGAAGGTAAAATTATTAATTTATTCTGTGCCAATCTCATGATGTCCAACCAGAATAAAGTCGAGCATAATCTCTATGCTATGGCGTGTTTCCTGCTTTACGCGGAGAAACTAACGGGGTCGCTAGATCACAAATTCTCCAGTATGGAGCAGGTTTACACAGCACTCGCTCAGCAATTGTCCAATGGCGAAATTTCGCAATCTATTGCGAAAATCAATGGTGAACCTTTACTAGAACTTGCTCTGTTTAGTGGAATACATGGCGCGATTCAAACGAACCCTCATACACGTGGAAGAGGGACGTTGTACCACTATACTGAGAGACTCAACC